>CAVVNZ010000022.1:0-145445 GCA_963749735.1 uncultured Chloroflexia bacterium | reverse complement strand
TGCGGGGACCTGCGCCTGCCGATCCTCGACGACCTCGGGGTGGGCCCAGCGCTCGACTGGCTGGTCCTGCGGATCGAGCGACTCGCCGGAGGCGAAGTCCGACTGGAGCGATCGGATGGGACGCGGCCGCCGGCCGATGTCGAGCTAGCGTTCTTCCGGGTCGCCCAGGAGGCCCTGTCGAACGCGGTCAAGCATGGCCGCCCGCCGATCGTCGTCCGCTATGCGACGACGGCCGATGGCGCGTCGCTGTCGATCGATGACTCCGGTCCCGGCATCGAGCCCGCGGCGAGCGACGGGATCGAGCGATCGGGACACTTCGGCCTGCTCAACATGCAGCAGCGGGCCGAGGCGATCGACGCGATCCTCGACGTCCGGCGCTGGCCGAGTGGCGGCACGCATGTCGCCCTCGATTGGCGAGCCCGCTGATCCGGGTCGCCATCGTCGACGATCACCCCGTCGTCGGCGAGGGCACCGCAGCGGTCCTGCGAGCCGAGTCTGACCTCGAGGTCGTCGGCGTCGCGACCTCGCTCGATACCGCTAAGTCTGCCGGCCTGCTCGACCGCGCAGGGGTGGATGTCGTCCTGCTCGATCTCCGGCTCGGGGCCGACAGCGGCCTGCGCCTGCTCGCGGAGCCAGCGGGTCGAGCCGACCTCCCGGCGGTCATCGTCCTGACCGCCTACGACTACCCGCAGTACGTCGACACCTCGCTGCAGCTCGGCGCTGCCGGATTCGTCCTGAAGACGGCGCCGTTGGCCGAGCTGCTCGAAGCGATCCGGCGGGTCGCCGCCGGTGGCCTGGCCTTCTCGGTCCGCCCGGGGGCGGCGACCGTGCGACTTACCTCCCGCGAGCTCGAGGTCGTGCGGTTGGTCGCCGACGGCCGGAGCAACGACGAGATCGGTGCGGAGCTCGGCATCGGGACCAAGACCGTCGAGACGCATCTCGCCAGGCTGTTCGAGCGGACGGGAGTCGGCTCACGCACCGAGCTCGCGACCCGAGCTGTGCGCGAGGGCTGGTTGGACGTGCCGTCGTCGAGCGGCTAGCCCGGCCGACGACCCTAGCCGGCGGTTGCCACCCCACGATGGACGAACCGGGCCAAGGCGAGCGGCAGCACGATGAGTAGCGTCGCGACAAGCACCATGAGAAGCATCTCGGGCGAGGAGTAGAGGATCGTGCCGATGTCGCGCTCCGGACCACCAGGGCCGGTCGTCGGCGCACCGACCACGAGCCAGAACGCCCAGAACAGGCCCGCGACGATCGTGGGCGGGATCGCGAGCAGGCGGAGTCGTCCGATCGGCTCGATGGCATCGAGCAACAGCGCGAAGGCGGCGGTCAGGGCGAGCCCAACGACCAGGGACGACAACCCCATGCCGATCCACGGTTCCCGAGCGAGCCACCAGTCACCCGCAGCGAGCGCCGACGCACCGATGAGGGCGACGCCGGCGAGCAGCGCCAGGAGGCCGATCAGGAGACCACCACGTCCGATCGAACGCAGGTTCGGCAATGGACCCAGCCCTTTCGCCGCTCCATTGCGGCGTGGTGCCCCCAAGGGGATTCGAACCCCTGATCTCCACCTTGAAAGGGTGGCGTCCTAGGCCTCTAGACGATGGGGGCGAGCGCCGCCGAGTCTAGCAGAGGGTCCGGTCGGGCCGGCCCTCAGCTGTCGAGGGTGAGCGTCAGGATGATCGCGCCCGCGAACGACCCGGCGGCCAGCAAGGCCGCCACTCCGCCGAGGACCGCGTAGACCAGCGCGCGGCCGCCCGAGCCTTCCTGAGCGCGGCGGTATGCGGCCCAGGCGCCGGCCAGCGCGAGCAGCGAGAAGACGATCCCGATGATGAACGTCCCGGCCGTCAGGACCGGCATCTGTGTGGCGTCACGCACGAGGAGCCCGTATCCGACCACCGCGGCCGACACGGCGAGCGCGATCGCGAGGGTCACCCGGACGGGGGTGAGCAGACGCCCGCGTCTCCGGCGGACAGCAGGCTCCTCGGGCTCCGGCGGGAGGTCGGGTGGTGGGACGGGCGGGGTGATCATCGCGGGCCTGTCTCGGTCGCCGTCAGGCCGGCGCCTTCACGCCGCTGCGGGTCCGGTGGTAGACCGCGACGTTGTAGCTGAGGCGTGGGCGCTTGAGGGTCGACGCGACTTCGCGGCCCGTGTCCCCGAACGCATCGGCCAGGAAGACGGTCGCCTCGTCGACCGAGTCGAACGTCCAGAAGCAATGGACGACCCGGACCCGGAACCCATTGGTCAGGTACCACCCGTCGCGGCGGCTCCATGAGCCGTATTCGGGCAGGTCCCCACGGAGCCGGGACACGTCGTCGCGACCGTAATCGTGGACCACGAGGAGGCGCCCGTCCGGACGCAGCACGCGGTCCGCCTCGGCGACCTCGTCGGGGCTCGGCGCGCGGAAGACCGACCAGCAGCCGACGACCACGTCGGCCGAGCTGTCGGCGGCCTCGATCGCGCCGTCGGCCGCCGGACGAGGCACCGACCGAACACGGGCGCCGAGGGCGGCGAACCGGGATGCCAGCCGACCGCCCGAGTCGTCGACGAGGACGACGTCTCGCCTGGCGGCGGGACCCAGTGCGTCGAGCGCACGCGGGATCTTGCCTTCGACGTCGAGACAGGCGGCCAGGCGTTCGCTGAGGCCCGGGTCGGCGGGAGCGAAGGGGAGGTCGGACATGAAGAGGGGGAGGATAGCACCGGGCCGTCGGGTCCCGACCGCGAGGCTCATGGCTGGTCGAAGTAGGTCCGGACCTCGGGTCGAAGGAGTCCTCGGAACAAGAGGATCGCCAGCGCGCCCGCGAACACCGCGACGGCAAGCCCGGTGCTCGCGACCGTGAAGCTGAAGAACCCGAGCGGAATGGCCGGGATGGTCAGGCTCGCGAGCCCGAGCGCCAGGCCGCGGGCGACCGTCTTGCGTTGCAGGACCACGGTGATGGTGAAGATCGTATAGGCGAGCAGGACCATCACCACGACGCCGACGAGGCTGACCGGGGCCGAGATCGCCATGTCGATCACGAACCGGAGGGACAGCCCGATCACCGCCAGGATGCCGCCGGCGTAGACGAGGAAGATCCGGACGCCGCTGGGCATCCGCGGTTTCGGCTCGGGCGTCGACGGGTCGGTCATCGGGGGTCGATTCTGCCATGCGCCCGCACGGAACGGCCGGGAAGGGTACCCTCTGCCGGTGGCGGGCCTGGCCCGCCCTCTTCGGACCACCATCCGCGTCCGATCGACCGATCGGACGCCTCCCACCGAGGCGATCAGTGAGCAACGAATCGAGCCGGGCGACCAGCGAACCCGGCACCCCGTCGCACGGCCCGTCGGGCGAGACCCGGCGCGGGCGACGCGAACGTGAACGGGCGCGGGCCCGGACCCGGACCGTCACGGCACGACGAAAGCCGTTCATCGAGCGATACCGTGGGACCCTCCTCGGGCTGGCTGCCGTCGCGGCGGTCGTCCTCGTCGGAGGGTTCGTCTACGTCCAGGCCAACAGCAAGGCCTATGCCTGCTCGTCCGAGACGATCCCCGCCCCGGCGGGCACTCCCCTCGCCAACGGCTCGCCGGCCCCGCTGGGCCAGGTCCAGACCGACATGGGTCGGAACCACATCCTCGCGCCCGAGGCCCAGCGCTACGTCGCGTGCCCGCCGGCGTCGGGCAATCACTACGCCGGCCTCGACGGCCCGATCATCGCCCGCTACTACGGCCCGGACGACGCCACGCTGCCCCAGGGCTGGATCCACAACATGGAGCATGGCGGCCTGGTCATCCTCTACAACTGCAACATGGGCGCCTGTGACGACGCCACGCAGAAGGCGTTGCAGAGCCTGTACCAGACGTTCCCGAACAGTCCGATCTGCGGCATCCCCAAGGGGACGATCGGACCCGTCATCGCCCGGTTCGACGACATGAAGGCGCCGATCGCTGCCCTGCTGTGGGGCCGGGTGCTGTTCCAGGACAAGCTCGATCCGGCTCAGATCCTCGACTTCTTCGCGACGCAGGGCGAGCTCCACAACCCCGAGCCGCAGTGCGCCCGGCCGACGGCCACGCCCGCCGTGCCGGCCACCAGCGCCAATCCGAGCACCCCCGCGACGAGCGCGAATCCGAGCACGCCCGCGACGTCGGCCGGGCCGGCTCCGTCGGACGGCACCGCGCCGTCCGAGAGCACGGCCCCGTCCGAGAGCCCGGCGTCGCCCGGCCCGTCCTGAGGATCCCCGATGCGCCTGTACGCCTACCGGACCCGAGCGGGACTCGACCGCTGGGGTGTCGTGGTCGACGCCGGGCTGTTGACAGGCGGCCAGCTCGAACGTGAAGGCGGCCTCGTCGGGGCCTGGGTCTGGACGAACCTCGATCTCGGCGTCGTCCTCGGCTTCGCCGATCCACGCTGGTGGCGACGTCTGTCCCGGGCGGCAGAGCGCTGCCTCGCCCGTGGCGTGAAACCGCGCCGGCTCGACAGGCGTCGCCCGGCGCCGGCCCTGCCGTACCCCGGCAAGATCGTGTGCATCGGGCTGAACTACCGCGAGCACGCCGCCGAACAGGGGATCGAGCCGCCGGATCGGCCCCTGCTGTTCTCGAAGTTCAGCAACGCCGTCGTCGCCGACGGGGAGCCCGTCATCCGACCGCCGGGCTGCCACGCTCTCGATTTCGAGGCGGAGCTGGGCGTCGTCATCGGAGCCACCGCGAGACGCGTCGCCGCGGCTGATGCCGCGTCGGTCGTCGCGGGCTATGTCGTGGGGAACGACGTGTCCGCCCGGGACTGGCAGGGCACCCGGCAGGCCCTCCGCGAGGGTGAGCACGGTGACGGCCAGTGGCTCCGGGCGAAGGGCTCGGATACGTTCTACCCGCTCGGTCCCACGTTCGTGACCGCCGACGAGCTGCCCGCCCCGCCGTCCGTCCAGGTCCGCTCCTGGTGGATCCCGGCGGCGGGCGACGACGCCGGGACCCCGGTCCCGTGGCAGAACGCCAACACCGACGACCTGGTGTTCGACATCCCCACGCTGATCGAGTTCATCACCCGGTCGATCACCCTCGAGCCGGGCGACATCATCACGACGGGCACGCCGTCGGGCGTCGGCGTCTTCCGGGAACCGCCGGTCTTCCTCGAGCCGGGCGACCGGATGCGTGTCGAGATCGACGGGATCGGCTCCGTGGAGAACCCGATCGTCGATGCCTCGGAGATCGATTGACGGAGGCGGCGATGCTCGCCCTGGTCAAGACCGTGCGGGGTCCGGGCCTCGAGCTGCGCGAGGTTCCCCGGCCGACGATCGGCATCAACGACGTCCTGATCCGTGTCCAGCGGACGGGGATCTGCGGGACCGATCTCCACATCGAGTCGTGGGATCCGTGGGCGGAACGGACGATCGTCCCGCCGCTCATCGTGGGGCACGAGTTCGTCGGCGAGATCGTCGAGGTCGGCTCGAACGTCAACGACTTCGGCCCGGGCGACCTGGTCAGCGGTGAGGGCCATGTGGTCTGCGGCCGCTGCCGCCATTGCCTCGCCGGCCGGCGCGAGCTGTGCGCCAAGGCGATCGGCCTGGGCGTGGGTCGAGACGGGGCATTCGCCGAGTATGTCGCCCTGCCGATGACGAACATCTGGCACCACTGGCCGGGGGTCGATCCGGAGATCGCGGCGATCTTCGATCCGTTCGGCAACGCGGTGCACACCGCGCTCGCCTTCCCGATCCTCGGGGAGGACGTCCTGGTGAGCGGGGCCGGCCCCATCGGCCTGATGGCGACCGCGATCGTCCGCCATGCGGGCGCCCGGCTGGTCGTCGTGTCCGAGCCGAACGCCTACCGCCGGGACCTGGCGATGAAGATGGGGGCGACGGTGGCGATCGACCCCCGCGAACGCCAGCTGGCCGACGTCGCGACGGAGCTCGGCATGGTCGAAGGCTTCGACGTCGCGCTCGAGATGTCTGGCAACGCCACCGCCCTCCGCGCGGCGATCGCCGCGATGGCGCACGGCGGCGGCGTGGCGATCCTCGGGATCCCGACCGGCGAGATCTCGATCGACGTCAACGAGATCGTGTTCAAGATGCTGACCCTGCGCGGGATCTACGGTCGGGAGATGTACGAGACCTGGTACCAGATGACGGTCATGCTCCAGTCGGGCCTGGACATCCGTCCGGCGATCACCCACCGGTTCGGCTTCCGCGACCACGAGGCGGCGTTCGCCGCTGCCCGGTCGGGCGACGCGGGCAAGGTCATCATGGAGTGGAATCCTCGGACCGATGGCTAGCAGGAGCGTCGCCTCGGTCCTCGGAGAGCGCGCGACGAGACACCGCGGAGGTTGCCGACTCCGATGACACAGCCAGCATCACGGGATCCCTTCGCCTTCCTGGCCGACGAGCTCGCCGACCTCCGGGCGCGGCACCTCTACCGGCCGCTTCGGGTCATGAGCTCGGCCCAGGGCCCGATCGTCTCGGTCGACGAGCAGCGGGTCATCAGTCTCTCGTCGAACGATTACCTGGGGCTCAGCCACCACCCGCGCCTGCGGCGGGCCGCCCTCGACGCCGTCGAACGCTACGGGGCCGGTTCGGGCGCGGTCCGGACGATCGCCGGGACGATGACCCTCCACGAGGAGCTCGAGGCGGAGCTGGCCCGCTTCAAGGGGGTCGAGGCGACGCTCACGTTCCAGTCGGGCTTCGCAGCGAACACCGGGGTCCTGGCCGCCGTCACCGGCGAGCTGGACCTGATCGTGTCCGACGCGCTCAACCACGCCTCGATCATCGACGGCATGCGGCTGTCGAAGGCGCCGCGGAAGATCTACCCCCACGCCGACGTCGCCGCCCTGCGCGAGATCCTGGCGGAGGCCGTCGAGCGCGGGCGACCCGAGAGCGGCGAGCCGTACCGGCTGATCCTCGTGGTCACCGACGGCGTGTTCTCGATGGACGGTGACATCGCGCCGCTGCCCGGGATCGTCGAGGCGGCCGAAGCCCACGGCGCCGCCGTCATGGTCGACGACGCGCACGCGTCCGGCGTGCTCGGGCGGAACGGCCGCGGGACCGTCGACCACTTCGGATTGCATGGACGGGTCGCGATCCAGGTCGGCACGCTCAGCAAGGCCGTCGGCGTGCTCGGCGGTTATGTGGCCGGGTCGCATGACCTGCACGACCTGTTGACGCAGCGCGCGCGGCCGTTCCTGTTCTCGACGTCGCATCCGCCGGCGGTCGTGGCTGCCTGTCTCGAGGCGATCCACGTGCTCGATGACGAGCCGCACCTGATCGAGCGACTGTGGCGGAACACGCGCCGGTTCAAGTCTGAGCTCAACCGGCTGGGGTTCGACACCGGCGCCTCGGAGACGCCGATCACGCCGGTGATGATGGGCGACTCCGCGACGGCGGCGGCCTTCAGCGACCGCCTGTTCGTCCAGGGGGTGTTCGCCCAGCCGATCGTCTACCCGACGGTCGCCCTCGACAAGGCGAGGATCCGCACGATCGTGACCGCGGCCCACACGGACCGGCAGCTCGATCGGGCCCTCGGCGCCTTCGATCGGGTGGGACACGAGCTGGGCCTGCTCGCCGGGTGACCGCGACCGTCGACCAGGCTCGGGATCTCCCTCTCGACGCCCACGTCCACACCGACCTGTCGCCCGACAGCCTGGTCCCGATCGACGTCTATGCGGCGCTCGCGGTCGAGCTCGGGATCGCCGAGCTGGCCATCACCGACCACGTCGATTTCGACCCACGCGACCCGGCCTTCGAGTACACCACGTTCGAGGACAGGGAACGCTCGGTCCGCCAGGCGGCCGAGCGATGGGCGGATCGCGGCCTGTCGATCCGGTTCGGGGCCGAGCTCACCTACAACACCTCCTGGGACGCCGACCTGCGGGACCATCTCGCCCGGCATCGCTACGACTTCACCATCGGCTCGGTCCACGATTGGCCGGGTTCCCCGTACGTCCGCAGCCGGATCCCGCGCTGGGTCGAGGGACGCGGGCTCGACGAGATCGTCGGACCGTACTTCGAGCAGGTCGCGGCCGCGGCCCGGACCGGATTGTTCGACACGATCGGACACTTCGACGTGGTCAAGCGCTACCTCCAGCCGTACGTCATGCCCGCCCAGCTGGCGGCCCAGCCCGAGATCTACGAGGCCGCCCTCCGGGCGATCGTCGACAGCGGGACGGCGCTCGAGATCAACACCAGCGGCCTGCGCCACTCGGTCGGCGAGACCTACCCGCCGGCCGCGGTCGTCGAGCGGTTCCGTGAGCTCGGCGGCATCGGGGTGACGGCCGGCTCGGATGCCCATCGGTCCGAATGGCTGGCGTGGGGGCTCGACGAGGGCTACCGCATCCTGGCCCGCGCCGAGTTCGCCGAGCTGACCTTCCGCCGCGGTGGCACGCCCGTCGCGATCGCGTTGCCGGAGCGGTTCGCGCTCGCGTAGGCTGGCGGCATGCGCCGTGTCGTCGACGGATGATCGAGCTCACCGTGCTCGGTGCGGGCCCGGCGTACACGGCCCGGCCCGGCGCGGTCGGGGCCGCGTATCTGCTCCAGCACGAGTCCGATGCGATCGTTCTGGACCTCGGACAGGGCGCCTTCACCAACCTCGCCGGGACCATCGAGCCGAGCCTCCTCCGAGGCATCGCCATCAGCCATCTCCACCCGGACCACTTCATCGACCTCGTCTCGCTCCGGCACTACCTGCGCTGGGACTTCGAACCGGCGCGGCGGGTGCGGGTCGTCGGGCCGAGCGGGCTCGAGACGCGGCTGGACGCCCTCCACGCCCAGCCCGGGTTCACCGCGGCGTCGCTCGATATCGAGGGTCTGGCCGATGGACGCCACGTCCGGATGGGCGCGTTCGACCTGGAGGCGCGACTCGTCCGCCACACCGATGAGAGCTACGGCTTCCGCGTGACCGCCGGCGATGGGCCCGGGCTGGTCTACTCGGGCGACTGCGGCGACGCCGACACGCTCCGGCCGCTGATCCATCCGGGTGACACGCTGCTCAGCGAGGCCTCGTTCGGGATCGATCACGTCGCACCCGGTTCCGAGCACCTCAACGCCTACGACGTCGGGCGGCTGGCGGCCACGACCGGGGCCGGGCGGGTGCTGCTCACGCACCTCCTGATGGGCCACGATCGGGAGGCGACCGCGAACGCGGCCCGCGAGCTGGCGGGCGTCGAGGTCGACGTCGTCGATCCGGGAGACCGGTTCTCGATCTGAGTCGCCGACCGGCTACGATCGCCGACCGCTACGATTGGCGGCGTGTCACCGACCCCCGCACCGACCCCCGACCCGACGCTGCGCGGCCACCTTCGCCTTGCCGTGGCGCGCGCGTGGGCGGCCGCGATCGCCTCTGGAGCGCTGCCCGCCGTCGACCCGGCCGACGCGCCCGACGTCCGGGTCGAGCGACCGGCCAACCCGGAGCACGGCGACGCCGCGACGAACCTCGCGATGCGCCTGGCGAAGCCGTACCGCCGGCCTCCACTGGAGATCGCCCGGACCATCGCCGACGGTCTTGCGGCCGAGGCGGCCACGAGCCCGGGCACGACCCCCGTCGGGTCGGTCGATGTCGCGCCGCCCGGGTTCATCAACGTGCGTTACGCGGATCGGGCCCTGGCCGATGCGGTCGGCTGGATCCTCGACGACCCGGCCGAGTGGGGACGGGTCCCGGCGGCCTCGCCGCGCCGCGTCAACGTCGAGTTCGTGTCGGCCAACCCGACCGGCCCGCTGACCCTCGGCAACGCCCGCGGGGCGTTCGTCGGCGACCTGCTCTGCCGCGTCCTCGAGGCCGGCGGCCAACAGGTCGTTCGCGAGTACTACTTCAACGACTCGGGGACGCAGGTCTGGAAGCTCGGCGCCTCGGTCATCGCGACACGGCGCGGCGAGCCGATCCCGGACGACGGCTACCACGGCGACTACGTGGCCGAGCTCGCCGACGCCATGCCGGCAGATGTCTGGGCCGAGGCGGAGGCTCCGGACGCGGACGCCAGCGGGATCGTCGGTCGCTGGGCCTCCGAGCGTGTCCGGGCCGGCATCGAGGCGTCGCTGGAGCATCTCGGGGTCCGCTTCGATCGGTGGACGACCGAGCGCTCACTCCACGACGAGGGCTGGGTCGAGCGGGCGGTCGAGCGCCTCCGCGCGGCCGGCCAGGTCTACGAGGCCGAGGGCGCGACGTGGTTCCGGTCCACGTCGTTCGGCGACGACAAGGATCGGGTCATCATCCGGTCGAACGGCGAGCCGACCTACTTCGCGTCGGACATCGGCTACGTCACCGAGAAGTTCAGCCGCGGCTTCGACGAGCTCATCTACATCTGGGGCCAGGATCACCACGGGACGGTCGCCCGGGTCCGCAACGCGGCAGAGGCGATGGGCTACGACAAGGCCGCCGTCCGGATGCTCCTCGTGGCCTGGGTCCGCTTCGTCCGCGACGGCCAGGAGGTCGCGATGAGCAAGCGGGCGGGCACGTTCATCACCCTCGACGAGCTCCTCGCCGAGATCGGCGTCGACGCGGCGCGCTGGTTCTTCGCGTCACGGGGCCCGAGCTCGGCGATCGACTTCGACATCGAGCTGGCCAAGAAGCAGTCGAACGAGAACCCGGTCTACTACGTCCAATACGCCCATGCCCGGATCGCCTCGATCCTGCGCCGGGCCGCGGACGTCGGGCTCGTGCCGGTCGGCGCGCTCGATCCGGCCGACCTCGAGGGCGGGCCGGAGGCCGCGCTCGTCCGCGAGATCGTCCGACTGCCGGAGGTGGTCGAGGATGCCGCGGCGGCTGAGGAGGCCCAGGGCGTGACCGCCTATGCGACCGAGCTCGCGTCGACGTTCCATGCGTTCTATCGCGACGCCAAGGTCGTCGACCCGGCCGACCCGGCACGCTCGACCGCTCGGCTCGCCCTGGTGGCGGCGACGAAGACGACCCTGGCCAACGCGCTCGGTCTGCTCGGGATCTCCGCCCCGGAACAGATGTAGCGCCGGCCGGATCAGCCGGCCAGGCCGAGGGCGCTCCCGAGGGCGGTGATCGTCGCGTCGTCGGTCGCGACGAACAATGTCACCCGATCCGTCCCGTCGACGGCGATCATCGCGTGCGACCCGCCGAGGCTGTCGAGCGCGGTCTGGGCCGCCGCCGCGAACTCCGACGCCTCCGCGGGGCTGTCCCAGCGGGTGTCGATGACGACGCCGCTTCGGTCGCCGTTGCCGACGAGGGCGACCCGATCGCCGCCCCAGCCGGCGGCCGCGGCCGACGCCGTCGCGGCTGGGACCTTGCCGGCCGAGCGGAGCCACTCGGCGATCTGGAACTCACCGAGCGTGTCCTGGTAGTCGACCTTCCAGCCGGTCCCGAGTCGCTTGGCCAGATCCTTCGGGAAGGTGACCGCGATCGGCGCCTCGTGCGACGCGTACTTCTCGGGGTGGAGGACCTGCTCGGTCGAGGCCGGCGGGTCGGCGTACAGCGAGGCCACGGCCGGCCAGCCACCGGCGGTCCGGATCGACCGGACGAGGTCGAGCCCGCTGGTATAGGGAAACAGCAGGCTGTCCTTCAGGATGTCGGGCATCTCGGCCAGGATCTTGGCCTGCTCCGGATCCGTCGACTCTCCGATCATCTGCACCAGCTCGGCGGGGGTCAGGTGGGCGGATGCCCATTCGGTCATCAGCTCGGTCGAATCGCCCTCGGGGATCGACAGCCGGGCGAGGCTCCGGTCGCCCTCGCCGATCGAGTCGAGCTGGAGCTTGGACAGGCCGAAGTTCTGGTCCTGCAGCGCGTGGTCGAACTCGTGGGCGAAGGTGATCTTCTCGGTCGGCCCGAGCCCGCCGGACTTCGAGACGACGTACAGCTCCTTGGTGTCCGAGTCGTAGTAGCCGGCGACCTGGCTGCTGAGCAGCTTCAGGTAGAGATCCTTGAGCGAGGTCCCGGCCGGGATGAGCCCGAGCAGCCGATACAGGCGCTCATTGGCCGCGATCACGTCCGGGGGGTTGTCCTTCTCGAAGCTGGCCGTGATGTTCGCCTTGAGCTGCGCCTCGTCGAGGAGCTTGGGGTCGACCGGCTTCGTCGCGGTCAGCCCGCGGATGGCCTGGACCTGGGATTCGATCTCCGCATAGACGGTCGCCGGATCGGCGCTCGGCGACGCGACGGCGGTCGTCGGCGAGACCGAGGCGGCCGTGGTCGGCGACGGCGCGCTGGGACCGCCGGTCGCTGGCGGGGTGCCGCTGCTCGTCGAGGAGCCGCACGCGGCGACGAGGATGATCGCGGCCGTCACCGCGAGGAGGCGCGGGACGCGGGCGCGGGGGTGTTCCATCGGCGGATTCTCCCACGCCCGCCCGGAACCGTCGGTCGGCCAGAAGGTCCGGCGAGTGCGCCCGAAGGTCCCTCCCGAGCGGATGTTCCTTTCTTAACCCTCTGCCCTCTCGCTCCTGAATCACGGTCCGCGTAGTGTCTTCCTTGGAGCCGACGAAGGTTGGTTCCACTCCCTCCCTCCGACCGGAGGCGCCGATTGGGCAGGCGCCTCCGGTCTTCCCGTTTCCGGGGGACGCGATGGTGAGTCGGCTGTGTCAGAATCGGCCGACATGGAACTGAGCTGGTACGGGCGGACCTGCATCCGCCTCAAGGGCAGGGATGCGGTCGTCGTCGCGGATCCGTACCAGTCGATCGTCGGACCGACCGGTCGCGGGATCAGCGGTGAGATCGTCACCTACAGCCATCCCGACGACACTCCGTTGCCGAAGGCCAAGGGACGGCGGTCGCGCGACGGTGGGAGCGTCGTCCCGTCCAGCCTCGAAGAGGCGTTCGTCCTCGACGGTCCCGGCGAGTACGAGGTCCGTCACGTCCTGCTCACTGGGGTGCGAACCTATCGCGACGACGAGCGGGGATCGAGCCGCGGGCGCCAGACCGCGTTCGTCGTCGAGCTGGACCAGATGCACACGATCCATCTCGGCGACATCGGACACCTGCTGACCGAGGAGAAGCTCGGCGACATCGGTCCGGTCGACATCGCCTGCGTCCCGATCGGCGGTGGGCTGTCCGCGACCAAGGCGGCCGAGCTCATCGCCCAGCTCGACCCACGGATCGTCGTCCCGATGCCGGTGTGCGAGGACGAGGCCGACTGTTCCGACGCGCTGGCCCGCTTCCTGCACGAGATGGGCACCACACCGCCGGCTCCCCAGGCCCGCCTGAGCATCTCGATGTCGCAGCTCCCGGCAGACACGACCACGATCCTGCTCGAGGCCCGCGGCAAGGTCTGACCCGGAGGTCAGTCGTGGGACAGGGTCAGTCGCGCAACAGCAGCGGCCGGCCGCGCTTGATCACCACCCGGACCAGGTCGGCCGCCGGCCAGTACGGGATCTGATCGGCGTCGGTCACCCGCCAGATCACCAGGTCCGCCTGCTTGTCCGGCTCGATCGAGCCGACGACGTCGCCGATCCCGAGCGCGTGCGCGGCATTGATCGTCGTCGCGGTCAGCGCCTCGGCGGGACTCATCCTGAGCGACAGGCAGGCGACCGTCATCGCCAGCGGGAGACTGGCGGTCGGCGACGTGCCGGGGTTGAAGTCCGTCCCGACCGCCACGGGGATGCCGCGCTCGATGAACGTCCGTGCTGGGGCACCGGCGGGCTTCATCAGGAACCACGTCGTCGCCGGGAGGACGACGGCCACGACCGGCCGTCCCGTCTCGGCGGCCTCGGCCAGCGCGTCGATCCCGGCGGCCGACGGGGCGGCGAGGTGATCCGCCGACAGGGCGCCCAGCTCGGCGGCGAGCTCGGCCCCGCCCGACGGTGCCAGCTCGTCCGCGTGGAGTCGGACCTGCATGCCGAAGGCCGCCGCAGCTTCGAGGACGCGACGGCTCTGCTCGGCGGTGAACACGCCACGCTCGCAGAACACGTCGGCGAAGCGTGCCCGCCCCTGGGCGGCGACGCCGGGGAGCTGCTCGTCGATGAGGTGCCGGACGTACGACTCGGTCGGCTCATGGCGGTCCCTGAACTCCGCCGGGACGGCATGCGCACCCAGCCAGGTCGGCAGGACGTCCACCGGGCCCTCCTGCCCCAGACGATGGGCCACCTCGAGCAACCGCAGCTCGGTCCGGAGGTCCAGGCCGTAACCGGACTTCGCCTCGACCGTGGTGACCCCGTGCGAGAGCATCTCGTCCAGCCAGCGACGCCCGTGGGCGAGCAGGTCGTCGGCCGAGGCCTCCCGGGTCGCCGCGACAGTCGACAGGATCCCGCCGCCGGCCGCCAGGATCTCGAGATAGCCGGCGCCGCGCTGGCGGAGCTGGAGCTCACCCTCGCGCGTCCCCGCGAACAGCAGGTGGGTATGTGGGTCGACGAGACCGGGGGTGACAACACCGCCGGCGGCATCGACGTGGCTGAACCGCGACAGCGGCAGGCCGGCCGCCTCGAGACCCGCTTCGACCTCCGCCCGGGGACCGGTCGCGACGATCCGGTCTCCCCAGGTCGCGACGACCGGGCCATCCGGCGAATCGGGACCGCCGTCGGGTGGACCGACCAGCGTCGCGGTCTGGGCCTGGGTCTCGCCCCGGCGGAGGCCGCCCGCCATCGTCACGATGGCACTCGCGCCGACGATGAGCAGTCCCGTGGACGAGCCCTCGGTCAGACCGCCCTCGATCAGGCGCAGGCTCACGGCCCGGCGGCCCGCGCCTGAGCCGCCGCGAGCCGGAGCTCGAGCGCCTGCATCGGCGAGAAGTCCCGGAGCCTGAGGAACGTCGCCGCGGCGGCGAGGCGATCCTCGGTCGAGGCATCGGGCGACGCACCGGCGTGATCGGCGACGTCGAGGAAGGCCGCGGTGGGTGCGAGACCGATCAGCTCCGATTCGGCGAGCTCGACGCCGGCCAGCCGGGCCTCAGCCTCGACGGCCTCCCAGACCCGCCAGATCGGCGTGACCGAGAAGTCGAGCAGGTTCATCGAGACCTGGGCGCAGTCGGGGTCGTCGAGCCGGAACCCGTTCGCCTGGACCCGCGGCAGACCGCCGCCGGACTCACGGACCGTCCGGGCGATCCGCTTGGCCAGCTCGAGGTCGGTCGACGCCAGGTTGATGTTGTAGGCGATCAGGAATGGACGCGCCCCGACGGCCACCGCGCCGGCGCGCTCGTGGGTGTGGGTCGGTCCGAAGTCCGGGCGCCGATCGGGATCCACGCCGATCGCGGCCTTCAGCCCCTCGTACTGACCGCGCCGGACATCGGCGAGCTTCTCCCGGTCGGGACGGGTCGCGGCGCGAGCGTAGAGGTAGACCGGGATCGCGAACCGCTCGGCGACGCGCGCGCCGAACGTCCGCGCGAGCGCGACGCAATCGTCCATCGTCGTGTCGCCGAGCGGAACGAACGGGACGACGTCGACCGCCCCGATCCGGGGATGTTCCCCGCTCTGCTGCTCCATGTCGATCGCGTCGACCGCCACGGCGACCGTCGCCTCGAGCGCGGCCAGGACGGCGTCGGCGTCGCCGGCCAACGTCAGCACGGTGCGGTTGTGGCTGGCGTCGCTGGTCCGGTCGAGGAGATGGACGCCCGGTGTCCCGGAGACCGCGGCCGCCAGCCGGTCGACGACCTCCGGGCGACGGCCCTCGCTGAAGTTCGGGACGGATTCGACGAGCCGGTCCACGACGGTATCGTGACAGGTCGAACGGGCCGGAACGAGACGGCCCGGCGTGTGGCGCCCGCGCACGGCGACGCGTGGCCACGTGCGCAGCTGGTCGCCCCTCGGTGTCGCCTTGACTAACCGGTGTTAGACGATAGACTAACGGGCCACTCGCCCTGGAGACCCGCTTGACCGCCTCCCGACGGAACCTGCTGGCCCGCTCCTCCGACTACCTGAAGCTCTGGACGGCGGCGACGATCTCGCTGTTCGGGACGCAGATCAGCCTGGTCGCGATCCCGTTCATCGCGGTCCTGCTGATGGACGTCCCGGCCTATCAGGTCGCGCTCCTCGGCACGGTCGAGTTCCTGCCGTTCCTCCTGTTCACGCTGCCGGCCGGAGCCTGGGTCGATCGACTGCCGCGCCGGCTGATCCTCGTGACCGGCGACTTCGGGCGGGCGATCACCCTGGTCTCGATCCCGATCGCGTATCAGATGGGCGTCCTGACGATCTGGCAGCTCTACCTGGTCGGGTTCATCAACGGGACGCTGACGGTCTTCTTCGACGTCGCCGATCAGTCGTTCCTGCCGGCGATCCTCGAGCCGGACGACCTGGTCGAAGGCAACTCCAAGCTCCAGGTCAGCGGGTCCGCTGCGCAGATCGTCGGCCAACCGCTCGGTGGCGCGATGATCGGGCTGCTGTCGGCGCCGGTCGCGGTCCTGCTCGACGCGATCAGCTTCGTGGCCTCGGGCGGGCTCATCTTCTGGATCCGCAAGCGCGAGCCGAAGCGGGCACCCGCCGCGGCGACGGATTCCGGACCGCGGCCCGGGATCCGGGGCGAGGTCGCCGAAGGCCTCCGCTACGTCCTTGGCCACCGGTACCTGCGCTACATCGCCGCCAGCACCGGGCTGTCGAACCTGTTCACGAACATCGCCTTCGCCACGTTCGCGATCTTCACCTATCGGGTCCTGGGTCTCACCGCGTTCACGGTCGGGCTCATCGGCGGCGTCGGCAGCATCGGCATCCTCGTCGGGGCGCTGGTCGCCGGCCGCATCGCCGCCCGGATCGGGGTCGGCAAGACCATCCTCTGGTCGATCGCCCTGTCGGGCCCGGCGACCCTCCTGTCGGCGTTCGCCGAACCGGGCAACGCGATCGTGATCCTCATCGTCTCGGGGTTCCTGGCCAGCTTCACGGGCGTGGTCTACAACATCAACCAGGTCAGCTTGCGCCAGGCCATCACGCCGGAGCGGATCCAGGGCCGGATGAACGCGACGATGCGGTTCCTGGTCTGGGGGACGATCCCGATCGGCCAGATCATCGGCGGGATCCTCGCCTCGACGGCGCTCGGTGCCCGGGGGGCGCTGGTCGTCGGCGGCGTGCTCGGCTGCTTCGCCTTCGTGCCGATCCTGATCTCCACGGTGCCGGCGCTCCAGAAGATCCCGACCCCGACCAAGGAGCCGTCGACCGAGGGCCCGCTCGACGCCGACGCCCAGATGGCCAGCCCAGGCTCCTCGCTCGACTGAGTCGGCCGGCGGGGCGAGACCGCATGGCGCATGGCCGGACCGGCGGATCAGCCCTCGTCGAGCATCGGGACGTGGACCCCGCGCTCCCGCGCGACCTCGATCGCCCGTTCGTAGCCGGCGTCGACGTGGCGGATGACGCCCATCCCCGGATCCGAGGTCAGGACGCGCTGCAGCTTCTCGGCCGCGAGCGCCGTCCCGTCGGCGACGACGACCATCCCGGCGTGCTGGCTGTAGCCGATCCCGGTGCCGCCACCGTGATGGACGCTGACCCACGAGGCACCGGCGGCGGTGTTGACGAGCGCGTTGAGGATCGGCCAGTCGGCGATCGCATCGCTGCCGTCGAGCATCGCCTCGGTCTCGCGGTTCGGCGAGGCGACCGAGCCGCTGTCGAGGTGGTCGCGACCGATGACGATCGGGGCGCTGACCTCGCCCTCCGCCACGAGCCGGTTGAACTCGAGCCCGGCTTTCGCTCGTTCCCCGTAGCCGAGCCAGCAGATGCGGGCGGGCAGGCCCTGGAACGGGACCTTGTCACGCGCCAGCGCCAGCCAGCGATGCAGCCCGACCTTCTCGGGGAACAGCTCGAGGAGCGCTCGATCGGTCCGGTAGATGTCTTCGGGGTCGCCGCTCAGGGCGACCCACCGGAAGGGTCCGTTGCCCTCGCAGAACAGCGGCCGGATGAACGCCGGGACGAAGCCCGGGTACGAGAACGCGTCCAGGACGCCCGCCTCCCGGGCCATCGCCCGGAGGTTGTTGCCGTAGTCGAACACGACCGCGCCGGCAGCCTGGAAGGCGATCATCGCCCGCACGTGGGCGGCCATCGACGCCATCGCCCGCTTGATGTACAGGTCAGGTTGGGTGGCCCGCAGCGTGAGGGCGTCGGCCAGGTCGATCTCCATGGGGACGTACCCGCCAAGGGCGTCATGCGCGCTCGTCTGGTCGGTCACGACGTCGAACCGTTCGCCCGCCCGAGCCCAGTCCGGTTCGATCTCGGCGGCGTTCCCGACCAGGGCGATCGACAGGGGAAGCCCGTCGGCTGCCGCCGTCCGGGCCCACGTCAGCGCCTCGTCCGGCACGGCGGTCAGCCGGTCGACGTAGCCGATATCGAGACGGCGGCGTGCCCGGGTCTCGTCGACCTCGATGCAGATGGCGACGCCGTCGTTCATCGTCACCGCCAGCGGTTGCGCGCCGCCCATCCCGCCGAGGCCGGCGGTCAGGGTCACCGTCCCGCGGAGCGAGCCGCCGAAGTGCTGGCGAGCGAGCTCGGCGAACGTCTCATAGGTGCCCTGGAGGATCCCCTGGGTCCCGATGTAGATCCACGATCCGGCGGTCATCTGCCCGTACATGGTCAGGCCGGCCGCCTCGAGCTCGCGGAACGTCTCCCAGTTCGCCCAGCGCCCGACAAGGTTGGAGTTGGCGATGAGGACCCGCGGCGCCCACGGATGGGTCCGGAAGACGCCGACGGGCTTGCCGCTCTGAACGAGCAGCGTCTCGTCATCGGCCAGGGCACGCAGCTCGCGGACGATCGCGTCGAATGCCGACCAGGACCGGGCCGCTCGTCCGGTCCCGCCGTAGACGACCAGCGCGTCGGGGTTCTCGGCGACCTCCGGATCCAGGTTGTTCATCAGCATCCGGAGGACCGCCTCCTGCTGCCAGCCGCGGCAGGAGATCTCCGCCCCGCGCGGCGCTCGCACAGGCCGAGCGCCCGGCAGGGCTTCCCCGACTGAGGTCGTCATGCGCCCGAGTCTACGCCGCCGCCGACCGGTCTCGGGTACGCTCGGCGGACGATGCCGATCCTCGCCGTCCGCCGCTGGGCGGACCTCCCCGACGCCGAGCGTGCGCGGCTGCTCGCCCGGTCGACCGCGGCGATCTTCGAGCCGAGCCTGATGGCCTCGATCGAGGCGATCTTCGTCGATGTGCGCGAGCGCGGCGACCGGGCCGTCCTCGACGCCACCGCGCGGTTCGACGGCGTTCGTGTCGCTCCTGGTCGGCTCGCCGTATCGGAGGCCGAGATCGACGCCGCGCACGCCGCCACCCCGGCTCCGCTCCTTGGCGGGATCCGCGAGGCGATCGCCAACAGCCGCCTGTTCAACGAGGCGCAGCTCGCCGCGACCGCCGGGGCTTGGCAGCGCGAGGTCCGCCCCGGGTTCCTCCTCGGCGAGCGGTTCGCGCCGATCCCCAGCGTCGGGCTGTTCGTCCCGACCGGCAAGGCGTCCTACCCGTCCGTGCTCTGCCAGATCGGCACCCCGGCGGTCGTCGCCGGCGTTCCCGAGATCGCCATCGTCGTGCCGCCGATCCCCGGCTCACCGAACGGCGCGGTCGACCCGGCGACGCTCGCCGTCGCACGCGAGCTCGGGCTCGAGCGGGTCTTCCGCGCCAACGGACCGGCGGCGATCGCCGCGCTGACGTTCGGGACCGAGACCATCCCGCGCGTGCTCAAGATCGTCGGTCCCGGCTCGCCCGCCGTCACCGCGGCCCAGGTCCTCGCCCAGCGGTTCGGGGCGGCGACGCAGATGCTGTGCGGCCCGTCCGAGAGCCTCCTGATCGCGGACGACTCGGCCGATCCGTGGCGCCTCGCGATCGACCTCCTCAACGAGGCCGAGCACGGCGTCGACTCGGCGGCGACGCTCGTGACGGACTCGGTCGAGCTCGCGGCGGCCGTCGAGGCTGCGGTCGCCGAGCAGATCGGACGGCTGCCCGAAGTGCGCGCTGCGGCCGCGCGGTCAGTCCTGTCCGACCTGGGGGGCGTCGTGCTCGTGGACTCGATGGACGCGGCGGTCGCCTTCGCCGACGGCTATGCCGCGGAGCACGTCCAGATCGCGACCCGGGACCCCGAGGCGACCCTCGCCCGCCTCCACTACGCCGGTGAGGCGCTCCTCGGC
Organism: uncultured Chloroflexia bacterium; assembly: GCA_963749735.1. GTDB lineage: Bacteria > Chloroflexota > Limnocylindria > Limnocylindrales > CSP1-4 > Chersky-267. The sequence goes on along the minus strand of CAVVNZ010000022.1, from coordinate 125,531 downwards.
CAGGACACGCCGATCGGAGCGTCGAGCTACTCGATCGGGATCCCGGCGACCCTGCCGACCGGCGGCTACGCCCGGCTCAACGGCGGCGTGACGGCCCGGACGTTCCTGACCGCGACGTCCACGGCACGCCTGTCACCAGAAGCGTTGGCCGGTCTGGCGGAGCCGACGCTCGCCCTGGCCGACCACGAGGGCTTCCCGGCGCATGCCAACGCGTTCCGCCTGCGCGGTCTCGGCTCGGAGCGGCCCGAGGCCTAGGGACGGAGCGCGGCCAGCAGCTGCTCGCCGAGGCGCTGCTCGCCGAACGCCGAGATCGACACGATCTCGTTCGCCGGGTCGAGGCGGACGTGATAGGTGCTGACGCCACCGTCACAGGTCCCGATGTAGACGGTCCGTCCGGCGATGGTCGTCTCGGCGTGGCCGGTCACCCCGCCCGACTGCGAGCAGGCGCCCTCGTCGAAGCTGTCGCGCCACGACCGGAAGTACGACGCGTCGAACACTCCGGGCCGGAGGGCCATGACCGAGGTGTAGGCGAAGTCGTTCGTCGCCGGATCGATGACGAAAGCCTGGGCCATGCGGTCGACGGACTCCGCCAGGAGTGGGTCGTCGGTCCCCGCGGGCTTGGCGATGGCCGCGACCGGCAACCCGGAGATCGTCGTCGGGAGCACCTCGAGGAGCGTCTGGTCGACCGTCACCGACCCCCCTGCCGATCCCGACGCCGCGGCCGCGGAGGGCGACGCGGCGGCGGATGGCGACGCGCTGTTCGAAACCCCGACCGGCTGGCCGGCCGAGACCGCCGGGGTCGCCGGCACGACGACCGGAGGCGACGAAGCCTCGGACACGGAGGCGGCCGGGGCGACCGATGGAGCCGTCGCTCCGCCACAGGCGCTCGATGCGAGGACCAGACCGACCAGGGCGACCGACCGCGCCGGCCGGCCGCCGCGCAGGTTCCTACGCAAGTTCACGCCGGACCACAGGGAAGCGCTCGTCGTCGATCGCGAGGCCGAACCCGACCGTCTGCCAGAACGCCGTCGTCGCACCGCTCGTGGCGTCGGGCCGGGCCCCGATCTCGGGGTAGGCCTCGACCGCCGCGAACCCGCGGGCCGCGAGGTCGTCACAGACGGCTTCGACGAGCTGCCGTGCGTGTCCGGCGTGGCGCGCTTCCGGGGTGGTCGCGATACAGGTGATGACCGCCGGGAGCGGGGCAGCCGGCAGCGTCGGATACAGGTCGCGCAGGCTGAGCGCGCGGGGGTAGGCGGATAACGGCCCGAACTGGGCGTAAGCCGTCGCGACGTCGTCCACCAGCAGCACCTTGGCGTAGCTCCCGAAGACGCCGAGCCCGCGACCCAGCAGCCCGAGCTTGCGCGGGGCATCGCTCCCGACCGTCGGCCGCTTCGGGCGGACCGGAGCGAACGGGTTGTCTGCGAGCGGGTCGTCTTCGCCCAGAAGGAAGGGGTTCGGCGCCGAAGGAGCGGTCCGCGCCGGCGCGAACGGGTTCGCCGACGGTGCATCGTCGTCCGGGTCGCCGAACGGGTTCGTCCGGCGAGACGGACCGGGGTTCGCCGAGGCGGCGCCGGGCTCGAGCCAGCTGAGACGAGCCGCCTTCGAGCCGCGGGCGGCGTCCTCCCAGTAGTCGCACGAGCGATGGTCGAAGCCGGGGTCGGCGCACGGCGGGATCCGTTGGAACCCGGTCGCGTCGAGGACGTCGATGATGCGGAGTTCGGTCACGACCCGGAGTCTACGACCGGCCTTCGTCGACGAGCCCGGCCAGCTCGCCGGACCGGACCAGCTCGAGGGCCGCCGCGAGATCCGGACCGGGCTCGCGGTCCCCGTCGAGATGGGGGACGACCGCCCGGACCCGGCGCTGCGCCTCCGCCACGCCGATCCCGGGCGCCGTTCCCGGCAACAGTGCCGCCCGGGCATCGAGGGCCTGGGCCGCGACGACCAGTTCGATGGCAAGGATGCGTTCGACGTTGGCCACCACGGCGCGCGTATGGCGGGCCGAGATCGAGCCCATCGAGACGTGATCCTCCTGGTTGGCGCTCGTCGGGATCGAATCGACCGACGCCGGATGCGCCAGGACCTTGTCTTCTGACACCAGGGCCGCGGCGGTGTACTGGTAGATCATCATCCCGGAGTCGACGCCGGATGAGGCCGCGAGGAAGGCCGGCAACCCACCGTTGAGCCGGGCATCGACCAGCAGCGCCGTCCGTCGCTCCGAGATGGAGCCGAGCTCGGCCACGGCGATCTTCGCGAAGTCGAGCGCCAGCGCGATCGGTTCGCCGTGGAAGTTGCCACCGCTGATGACCAGCCCGCCTCCAGTGGCGATCGCATCCTCCGGCGCCACACCGCCGCCGGGGAAGATCAGCGGGTTGTCGGTCGCGCTGTTCAGCTCGATATCGAGGACCCGGCGCAGGTGGTCGAGCGCATCCCGGATCGCGCCGTGGACCTGCGGGACGCAACGCAGCGAGTACGGATCCTGGACCTTGTGGGCGTGGCCGTGATGGCTGAGCTGGAGGGTCGATCCGCGCAGCAGGTGGCGCAGCTCGGCGGCGACCTCGATCTGGCCGGGGTGGGGACGGGCGAGCTGGTACGCGGCGGAGAACGCGACCTCCGTCCCAAGCAGCGCCTCGACGCTCATCGCGGCGGCGACGCTCGCCGTCCGGGTCAGCCGATCCGCGTCGGCCAGGGCCAGTGCACCGAGCGCCCCCATCATCTGGGTCCCGTTGAGGAGCGCGAGGCCCTCCTTCGCCTCCAGTCGGAGCGGCTCGAGACCGGTCTCCCGGAGGGCCTCCGCCCCGGACATCCGCCGACCGCCGAGGTCGACCTGTCCACGGCCGATCAGCGGCAATGCGAGGTGCGCCAGCGGGGCCAGGTCACCCGACGCACCGAGTGAGCCCTGTTCGGGCACGACCGGGTGGATGCCGGCGGCCAGGAACGCGAGGAGCCGGTCCACGACCACCGGCCGGCAGCCGCTGTGACCGAGCGCAAGGGTGTTCGCCCGAAGCAGGAGCATCGCCCGGACGACCTCCTCGGGGAACGCCGGCCCGACCCCGGCGGCGTGGCTCATCAGGAGATTCTCCTGGAGTCGCCCGGTGTCCTCGGGGCGGATCGTCACGCTCGCCAGGTCGCCGAACCCGGTTGTCACGCCGTAGGCCACCGCGCCGTCGGCGACCAGCCGGTCGACGACGTCGCGAGCCTCCTGGATCCGGACGCGAGCCGCATCGTCGAGCTCGGCGCGGGCGCCGTGCCGGGCGACCGCCTCGATATCGTCGATCGTCAGGGCGGCTCCGGTCAGGACCACGGTACCGGTCACGACGTCGAGGATAGTCGGCTATGCTGCCCGCCGTCCCCCGTCCACGCCGGAGCGGAACGTGCTCGAATTCATCGACAAGATCGTCATCCCGTTCCTCGACCAGCTGTACGGCGCGGTCGGTTACCTCGGCGTGTTCATCGCCATGACGATCGAGTCGGCGATGATCCCGCTCCCCTCCGAGCTGATCCTGCCGTTCGCCGGATTCCTCGTGTCGGACCTGGCGAAGACCGAGCCGATCAGCGGCGGGCATTGGAACTACTGGATCGTCGTGGTCGTGGCCACGCTCGGGAACACCTGCGGCTCGCTCATCGCCTACGCCATCGGCGCCTGGGGCGGTCGACCGTTCCTCGAGCGGTACGGCAAGTACATCCTGATCCGGCCGCACGATATCGAGCTGGCGGAGCGGTTCTTCGCCCGGTGGGGCGCCCAGACCGCGTTCTTCAGCCGGCTCCTGCCGATCGTGCGGACGTTCATCAGCTTCCCGGCCGGGGTGGCCCGGATGAACCTGCCGAAGTTCATCGTCTACTCGACGGCCGGCGCGTTCGTCTGGTCGATGGTGCTGGTCTACGCGGGCACGGTCCTCGGCGCGAACTGGACCCAGATCCGCCACGCCCTCCAGCCGTTCGACCTGCTGATCGCGGCCGTGATCGGAGGCGGGATCCTGCTGTTCCTGTGGGTCCACCTCGGCCGACCGGGACTGCGCCGCGACACGGACCCGCCGGCCGCCGACTGAGGTTGGGGAGGCGCCGGAACGCCTCGCGGCCCCGGAGCGCTTCGCGGCCCCGGAGCGCATCGCGGCGCCGGAACGCTTCGCGGCCACGGCGCCCTACCGGCCGCGCTCCTCGGGAGGCTTGACCGCGCGGAACGACCGCCAGACCAGCAGGTCGTAGACGATCTTCAGGCCGCCCGCGATGTAGAACGGGACGGCCGCGTAGTACGCGCTGGCGACGAGCGGCGCGGAGAGCGCCGGGGACAGGGCGGCCCCGGTCGTCCGGGCGATCCCGGTCACGCCTGCGGCCGCCGAACGCTCGTCCGGGTCGACCACCGCCATGACGTACGACTGACGCGTCGGGACGTCCATCTGGCTCAGGCTGTAGCGGAGGAGCAGGACGAGGATCGCCAGCGGCAGGTTCGGCATGATCGGGACGAGGATCAGCAGGACGTTGGACGGCAGGTGGGTGAACACCATCGTGTTGATGAGGCCGATCCGGCGCGCGATGCGGGCCGCCGACAGGCTGGACACCGCGGCCAGCAGGTTGGCCCCGAAGAAGATCAGCCCCAGCAGCCCAGGCTCGACCCCGTACTGGAGGTTGAACCAGTAGGCCATCAGGCTCTGCGGGACGAATCCACCGGCGAACGCATCGATCGAGAAGAGCGCGGACAGGCGGAGGACGACGCCCTTGGACCGGCCGAGCCCGAGCCGACGCCGGATCTCGCCCGGGCGCCATTCGCGCGGGGGCGCCTCGATCCGCGGACCAAGCCGGGCGAACACGAGGGCCATCGCGAGCCCGACCAGGGCGTACCCGACGACGATGACGCGATAGGCGTCCGGCGGTGACATCCCCGACCGGATCAGCGAGCCGCTCACCAGGCCTGCCCCGAGGGCCCCGCTGGCGGTCGCGACATAGCCCGCGACGTTGTACCAGGCGAAGGTCGCCGTCCGGCGCGCGTCGCCGACCGCCTGGCTCAGCGCGGACTGTTCGACGGCGAGGAACGGCCCGACCTCGTTGCCCGTCGGGCTGAGCACGCCGATCGTCCCGGCAAGGATGAGCAGCGGCACCCAGCTGGTGAGCGCGAAGACCACGCCCGCGACGACCATCAGGATGGAGCCGGCCACCAGCACCTTCCGACGGCCGAGGCGATCAGCGTTCGTGGTCAGCCAGAGCGAGATGACCGTGTCGCCGACCAGGGTGAGCGTCAGGACGATCCCGATGGTGATCGGATCGAGCCCGATCGCCGCCAGGTACAGGACGAGGACGACGGCCAGGAAGCCGTACCCGAACATCCGCATGACCCGCGTCGCGAACAGAAGGCGCCCGTCGCGGTCGAGGCCGCGCAGGCTGGCGATCAGGCCGGCATCGACGGGCTCGGTCATCCCCAGGGGGTCGTTCCGGGGGCCCGCAGATGGGCGGTGTCGTTGAGGAGGAGGATCCGGGCGTCGGCCGGCCCGACGCCGTGCTCGAACCGGAGGACGGTCAGGTTCGCCTGGTCCTGGCTGAATCGTCGCCGGTATTCCCGGACCGGGATGCCCGTCGCCACGCAGACGAGGACGCGGTTGAACGAGCTGTGGGCCACCGCGAGGACCGGCCGCTCGTGGGGCGTGCCCGTCCGCCGGTCGTGCCAGTCGATCAGATCGACCAGGAACGCCTGGGCCCGGATGGCGACATCGTCGCCCGACTCACCGCCTGGGCAGGCGATCGTGGCCGGATCGACCTCCCAGGCCGCCCTGGCTACTTCGTCGACCTGGTCGATCTGCTCGTAGGTCAGGCCCTCCCATGCGCCGTAGTCCATCTCGGCCAGGCGTCGGTCGATCTCCGCGGACGGATGGTCCGGCAGCGACGCCCCGACGATGGCGGCGGTCTCCTGGGCCCGGAGCAGTGGGCTGACGACCAGGCGCTCGATGGCGACACCGGCGAGGCGCCGCCCGAGCGCCTCGGCCTGAAGGCGGCCCTCGTCGGACAAGCCGATGTCGATCCGCTGGCCGAGGTGCTGCTCGGGCAGCGACCGCTCGGTCAGGCCGTGACGGGTCAGGACCAGGGTGAGCATCGTGCCGAGTCTATCTGCCAGAATGGCCGTGGAGGTAGCATCGGACGATGACCGACGCGCATGCCAGCGATCCGCCGACGGCCGGCACACCGCACGGCCTCGACGATCACGGCGAGGATCACGGCCACGATGACCACGCACACGCCGACGAGGCGCTCGGCCCGATCGATTGGCCGGCCTACCGCGCCGGGCTGCTCGGGGTCGTCATCGGCCTGATCATCACCTGGGCGTTCGTCCTGTCGAAGGTCGTCGCCTCGACCTAGAACAGGCCGACGATGTTGCCGTCGGCGTCGATGTCGATGTTCTCCCCACCCGGTCGCGACGGCAGCCCCGGCATCGTCCGCATCTCGCCGCACAGCGGCGTGATGAATCCGGCACCGGCGGACAGGCGGACCTCGCGGATCGGCAGCGTGAACCCGGTCGGCCGACCCTTGAGGTTGGCGTCGTGGCTGAGCGAGTACTGGGTCTTGGCCATGCAGATCGGCAGGTGGCCGAAGCCCAGATCCTCGTACTGCTTGAGGGCCTTGGCGGCGGCCGGCTGATACTCCACGCCGGCCGCTCCGTAGATCCGGGTGGCGATCGCCTCGATCTTGTCCCGGAGCGGGGCGTCATCGGGGTACAGGAAGCGGAACTCGGGGGCCCCTTCCTCGGCCGCCGACCAGACCGCTCGGGCCAGCGCCTCGGCACCGCGACCGCCTTCGGCCCAGTGCGTGGTCACGACCGCATCGCGGGCGCCGGCCGCCAGCGACACCTCCTGGATCGCCGCGACCTCGGCCGGCGTGTCGGTCGGGAACGCGTTGATCGCGACGACGACCGGAACGTTGTATTCGCTGACGTTCTCGATCTGCTTGGCCAGGTTCTGCGCCCCGTGCCGGACCGCCTCGACGTTCTCGACCGCCAGCAGCGGATCGAGCGGCTTGCCGGCGACGATCTTGCCGACCCCACCGTGCATCTTCAGCGCGCGGATCGTGGCGACGACGACGGCCGCATCCGGGCGGAGTCCCGAGGCGCGGCACTTGATGTCGAAGAACTTCTCGGCTCCCATGTCCGCCCCGAAGCCGGCCTCGGTGCAGACCGCGTCGTTCGTGGCCAGCGCGAGCCGATCGGCCAGGATCGAGTTGTTGCCGTGGGCGATGTTGGCGAACGGCCCGCAGTGGACGAACGCCGGTCCACCTTCGAGGGTCTGGAGCAGGTTCGGCTTGATCGCGTCGACCAGGAGGACCGTCATCGCCCCGGCGACCTTGAGGTCCTCGGCGGTGACCGGCGTCCCATCCGTCCGCTGCGCGAGGACGATCCGCCCGAGACGAGATCGGAGATCGGCCAGATCGCGGGCCAGGGCGAGGACCGCCATCACCTCGCTGGCGACGGTGATCACCGTCTCGGTCTCGCGCGGCACGCCGTTCTCGCGGCCGCCCAGGCCGATGACCATCTTCCGCAGCGCGCGGTCGCTGATGTCGACGACTCGCGGCCAGGTGATCGTGAACGGGTCGATCCCGAGCGGGTTCTTGTGGTGAAGGCTGTTGTCGATGAAGGCCGCGGCCAGGTTGTGGGCCGCTCCGATCGCGTGGACGTCGCCGGTCAGATGGAGATTGAAGTCCTCCATCGGGATGACCTGGCTGTGTCCCCCGCCGGCCGCACCGCCTTTGATGCCGAAGACCGGCCCGAGCGAGGGCTGGCGGATCGCGACCGCCGCCCGCTTCCCGATCCGATTGAGCCCCTGGGCCAGGCCGACCGTCGTGGTCGACTTCCCTTCGCCGAGAGGCGTCGGCGTGATCGCCGTGACCAGGATGTACTTCCCGCGTGGGTTGGCGGCCTCGAGTCGTTCGATCGCCTTGAGACTGACCTTCGCCTTGGACGGCCCGTACAGCTCGATCTCGTCGTCGGTCAGTCCGAGTTCGGCGGCCACGGCGGAGATCCGGCGAGGCTGGACGGACCGGGCGATCTCGAGGTCGGACGGGAAGGTCATCGTGAGGGTCTCCTAGGCTGGCGCGCCGTCCGCCTGGGCGACGGCGGCTCGGACGAGATGGGTCAGGAGGATCGCGTTGGTGACCGGGCCGACCCCGCCGGGGACAGGGGTGATCGCGCCGGCCACGGTCCGGGCGCTGTCCATGTCCACATCGCCGACGATCGCGTCGCCGACGACGTTGATCCCGACATCGACGACGACGACGCCCGGACGCAGCATCGACCCCGTGATCAGGCCGGGGCGCCCCGCGGCGACGACCAGGATCTCGGCCCGCCGCACGTGGCTGGCGAGGTCGACCGTCTTCGAGTGGCAGACTGTCACGGTCGCGTGTTCGCGGACGAGCATGAACGCCGCCGGCATCCCGACGACGTTCGACCGACCCACGACGACAGCTTCGCGGCCCTCGATCGGGATGTCGTACCGGTGGAGCATCTCGATCGCGGCATGGGCCGTCGCCGGCAGGAAGCCCTCGTAGCCGAGGCGCAGGAGCCCCGCGTTGAGCGGATGGATCCCGTCGATGTCCTTCGCCGGGTCGATCGTGTCGATGATCGTCCGCAACCGGACGCTCGGTGGGAGCGGCATCTGGACGATGATCCCGGCAACGAGCGGGTCGCGGTTGAGGGCCTGGATCGCCGCCGTGACCCGCGCCTCGAGGTCGGCATCCGCGACGTCGGTGCCGTCGCTCTCGATCTCGACGAGGCGCCCACCGATCCCGGCCATCTCGCAGGCCTTGAGGATCTGGCGAAGGTAGACCGCCGAAGGAGCGTCCCGACCGACGAGCACGATCGCGAGGGTCGGGGCGTAGCCACGCCGCGCCACGAATGCGGCGATGTCGTCACGGACCGAAGCCCGGATCTCGGCCGCCACGGGTGCGCCGAGAAGGAGTCGCGCCTGGGCGTCGGTCACCGCCGTCAGGGGTTCGACGTCGGCAGCGAGGCCCGAGCCTCGCCGGATGCGACGACCTCACGGACCCGCCGCGCGGTCGAGCCGACGTCGGCAAGCAGGCGCTCCACCCGGGCGGACATCTCGGCGGCGAACGCGTCGTCGCCGACCGAGGGCAGGTTGACCAGGACGTTGGCGGCCGCGCCATGGGCGGCGGCGTCCGCGAGCAGGCTGGCGACGCCGAGGTCGCTCGCCGCGTTGACGTTGCTCCGGCCGGCGAGCATGTCGGCGGCCTGCACCAGCTCGAGGCACGCCTCGACGCAGGCCATCGGGACCTCGGAGGCGACGCGGGCGGCGTTGGCCAGCGCGGCCGACCGAGCCAGGCGCTCGTCGTCGGTGTCCTTGGGCAGCTTGAGCGCCGCGGCGAACCCGGCGTAGGCGTCCGAGTCACGGTCCGCCAGCGTCAGGAAGCGATCGACCAGCTCGCGCCCGCGAGCGCCGGCCATCGCGTGGGTAGCGGCATGCGCCGCATATCGCGGCCGGTCGGCCGACAGCGCCGCGACCATCGCCACGAGTCCCGCTCCGAGCGACGCCGTGACCGCGGACGCACTCCCGCCGCCGGGCACCGGTGCGGCCGACGCGAGCTCCTCGACGAAGTCGCCGAGGGTGAGGTCGCGGAATCGTTGCGAGCCGGTCTCCACACGGCGATTGTAGACGTCGGGACGCTCCCGCCGGACGAATGCGGTACCGGCGCACTCGTCCGGCGAGGGTCCCTTCGCGAGCGGGAGCTCGGGAGGAGGCGACCCGCCGCGACCGGTGGAGGCATCAGGCCGCTGGTCGGTCCTCGTCGAGGCCTTCGATCGTCCAGCGTCGCGATCGATGCTGGTAGCTCAGGGCGACCCGCGCCCGGGGCGTCACCACCTCGAACACCGTGCGGGGCCCGACCGCGATCGGATAGGCCGAGTCCTCGTGGCGGACCGCCGCCAACGACGTGACCGCCAGGCGTTCCTGGCCCCAGGTGATCTCTCGCGGCCGGCCGTCGAACCAATCGGTCCGGACGCGCACGTCGGTGGGTTCCATTCGGATCATCGCCATCTCGTCGACTCCTTCTTCGGCAGCGACCATGTCGTCGGCCGGGGCACGTCGGCGACAGAACGTCTGTTCACTTCTGCGTCGAACAGTAGACCGAACACATGTTCGATGTCAAGACCCTGGGCGGATGGTCCACGGACGTTGTGACACCTCGGTTGTCACGAGTCATCGCCCTCCCTGGGCGACTCCGCCACGGGTGATCGACTCGCCGCATCGCGTCGGGCTGGGACCCTCCGCCACCGGTGATGCAGCTCGGCGCATCGCTCTCGAACGCCATCCCGAGCGCATCGCGATGCCAACCGCCGCATCGGTCGGGCGCGACCTGGGTCGGCGATGCGACGCCTGCTGGGATCGCCGGGTGATCGCGCGTGAAGACGGTCGTGGTGAGATCCGCGCCATGGTCACCCCGCACCTGAGAGACGCGCGAGACGAGATGGCGGTCAGGGCGATCGGTCGAGCGTTCCGCCGGGCGAGAGCCCGACACGGCCTGTCGCAGCACTCCCTGGCGGCCATGAGCGGGGTCCCGCAGTCGACGATCTCGCGGCTCGAGACCGGGAGCCGCCCGAGCATCCGCGTCGCCCACCTCGCCAAGCTCGTCGCGATCGTCGGTCGGGTGACGATCGAGGGCTTCGACGATCGGTGATGCGCCGAGTCGCATCACCGGCGAAGCCTGACCCTCCGGCGGCACGTTCGACCGACGATGCGCCGAGTCGCATCACGTGCGGGGGCCCTTCCCGCGAGGCGGCGCGTCATCACCCGGTGACTCCGCGTCGGGGTCACGCATCCCGGTCCGCCGCTCGAGTGGCTTCATCGGGTCCCGCTCGAACGGGGCGGGGAGATCGGACCCGAGCAGCCTGGCCCGGGTCATGGCTCGATCTCCGAAGCGACGCCGCACCGCGTCGGCGGCCTGCGTCGCGCGTCGGCGCCGATCGGTCGGGACGGCGTCCAGCTCGGGGGCGTCCTCGAACATCCCAAGCTGGAGTCGCTCGCCGAGATGGGTCGCCGTGACGCCGAGCAGGCGCACCCGAAGCCCGCGCAACTCGGGCCGGGCGAGGTCTCGCGCGACATGCCAGATCGGCTCGGTCAGGTCCGTCGGTTCGGCGAGGGTGCGCTGACGGGTGATGGTGCGGAAGGTCGTGTCGCGGATCTTGACCTGGACGGTCCCTGCCTTGAGCCCGGCCGATCGCAATCTCGAGGAGACGCCGTCCGCCATCGCCAGGAGCGTCCGATCGATGACCTCCGCATCCGAGGTGTCCACATCGAACGTGTGCTCGTGCCCGATCGACTTCGCCGGGTCCGCCGCGCCGACCGGGTCCGGGTCGACGCCGCGGGCCCGCGCCCCGAGCGACGCCCCCTGCTTGCCGAAGCGCCTGATCAGCAGATCGTCGGGGAGCCTGGCCAGATCCCCGATCGTCCGGACGCCGTACTCGGCGAGCGCGGTCGCCGTCTTGTCGCCGACGCCCCACAACCGGGAGATCGACAACGGATCCAGGAACGCCGCTTCGTCGCCGGGCTTCACGACGACCAGGCCGTCCGGCTTCTCGAGATCCGAGCCGATCTTCGCGACGAGCTTGGTCGTGGCGACCCCGACCGATGCCGTCAGCCCGACCTCACCACGGATCTTGGACTTGATCGCCGCGGCGATCGCCGGGCCGTCGCCGAACAGCGCGTATGACCCGGCGACATCCAGGAAGGCCTCGTCGATCGAGACCGGTTCGACGAGCGGAGTGAACGACCGAAGGATGGTCATGACATCGCGGCTCACCGCCTGATACTTGCGCCCGTCGACCGGCAGGAAGACCCCCTTCGGACAGAGGGCGAACGCGGTCCGCAGGGGCATCGCCGAGTGGACCCCGTACCGGCGCGCCTCATAGGACGCGGCGCTGACCACGCCCCGTGCCGTCGGGTCGCCTCCTCCGACGATGACCGGCTTCCCGCGGAGCTCGGGTCGGTCGCGCTGCTCGACCGCGGCGAAGAAGGCGTCGAGGTCGACGTGGAGGATGGTCGGTCCCCGGTGGGTCGGTCCCCGGTCGGGCGCGGTCGCGCTCATGCGACGTAGTCACCGTGCAGGAACATCGACAGGAGGACGGCCAGCAGCATCGCCGAGGCGAGGCCCCAGGCGAAGCGTGGCCAGCGTCCCGGGACGAGAGCGAGGATGACGAACACCGGGAAGACCACCAGGAGATAGCGCGCGGTGGACGTCAGCGGCGTCGGCTGGATCCTCGTCCCGACCAGGACGATCTGTGGGATCGCGTACAGGGTGTAGGCCACCGGGACGCGGCGGATCCCGACGAGCGTCACCACGGCGAACAGGATCAGGGTGATCAGGTTGAGGGCCTGGAGCGCGTCGTGGTGACTCACCGCCCAGTTCCAGGACGCCTCGACCACATCCCAGGGCGGGTGGAAGTTCGTCCCGCCCCAGGCCTCCTGGGTGTCGAGCGGCGTCTTGCCCGCCACGATCGACGAGAAGACGAGGAATGCCAGGAATCCCAGGCCCGGTGCCAGGGTCGCGGCCACCGGACCGACGATCGACCCGGCCGGCGGGATCGGGCGGTCACGGAACCGCCAACCCGCCTCGCGCCACGCCATGAGCGCCTCCCAGCCGAGCGGCAGCACGAGGAAGACCCCCTGGATCCGGGTCAGCCCGGCGAGGAGGCCGGCGATCGCCGCGACCACCCACCACCGTCGACGTGCTCCGAGGATCGCCCAGACGGCCGTGGCCAGGAACAGCGATTCGGTGAACGGGGCGAAGAAGAAGAACGCGGTCGGGAAGATCGAGATCGCGATGATCGCTCGGAGCGCGGTCCGATCGTCGAAATCGAACGCGACCAGGCGTCGGAGTCCGGTCATCGCGACGACGTAGGCGATGCTCGCCACGACGAGCCCGCCCAGCGCCATCGCTCCGAGGAGAAGGCGCCCGACGAGACCGGTCAGGAGCGGGAACAGCGGCCAGAAGTTGACGCTGTTCTCGTTGGCCTCGTAGCCGTAGGTCGCGATCTTCGTATACCAGCAGGCGTCCCAGCGCTGCCACACGCCGACGAGCGGGAACGCAGCGCCGTGGTCCGCCAGTGGTGGGATCGTCGACCAGCCGTCCCGCGCGACCTCGAAATGGCACGGCGCGGGCAGCGTGTTGCTGAACCACAGGTAGAGGGCGAAGAGCGCGAAGACGACCCGCAGCGAGACGAACAGGCCGATCGCGTCACGGAACGCGTCGCGCAGGCCGTCCGAGCCGTCCTCGTCCATGGCTCGAGAGTGTATCGTCGGCCCGATGGCCCACCCCGAGGAACGACCGGCGCCCCCGGCCCCACCGGCCTCGGGATCCGCCCGCGCCTCCGCCTGGTTCGCGGAGACACGGCTTGCCGAGCTCATCGACTACGTCCGCGATCGACCCGACACGCTCGGCACGCTCATCGTCGTCGCGGTCACGACCGCGCTCTACCTCTTCACCTCGTCGCGCGATCGCCAGGAGCTCGACTACTTCGTCCGACTCGCGGACGCCATGCTCCATGGCCGGATCTACCTCACCGAGGCGCCGAGTTGGCTGAACGAGCTGATCCCGAAGAACGGCGTCTGGTACGTCGCCTATCCGCCGTGGCCGGCGATCCTGCTCATCCCGTTCGTGGCGGTCTTCGGGGTCGGCTTCGACCAGCACATCGCCAGCTGCCTCTTCGGCGGGTTGGCGGTCGGGCTCGCCTGGCTCGTCTTCGGTCGGTTCGCTCTGAGCGGGCGAGTCCGGTTGTGCCTGACCATCGTGTTCGGCTTCGGCACCGTCCTGTGGTACGTGGCCGAGGTCGGCTCCGTCTGGTACATCAGCCACGTCGTCGCGGTCCTGTTCAGCATGGCCGCGATCCTCGTCCTGCTCGAGCGCCGGTGGCCGTTCCTGGTCGGGCTCCTGCTCGGTCTCGCCGCGATCTCACGACTCCCGGTCGGCCTGACCGCTCCCTTCTTCTTCGCGATCATCGTCGGGCTCGGCTGGCCGCCGCGGCTCCCGGCGCGCGGCCGGCGGACCAAGGCGTTCCGCGACGGCCTGGCGTTCCTCATCGGGATCGGGATCCCGACCGCGGGCTACCTCCTCTACAACGAGGCCCGCTGGGGGACGATCCTCGACCAGAGCTACGTCCTCATCCCGGGGGTCCTCAACGACCCGATCTACGCCAAGCACGGGATCCTCAGCATCGACTACATCCCGCGCCATCTCTACGCGATCTTCCTGCGCAGCTTCAACTACGTGGACGATCCACCGTTCTTCCAGCCCTCGTGGTACGGACTGTCGCCGTTCCTCACCACGCCGCTGCTGCTGTGGCTGTTCCGAGCGCGGTTCCGCGATCCCCGGGTCGCCTGGGCCGCCATCGGCACGGGGCTCGCGCTGATCCCGATCGTGACCCACGGCAACGTCGGGCTGACCCAGTTCGGATACCGCTTCATCCTCGACGTCCAGCCGCTGCTGTTCGTCATCCTCGCCACGGTCTTCGAGCGCGGGATGTCACGCTGGGCGTGGGCGGCGTCGATCGTGTCGGTCGTCGTCTGCGCCTACGGCCTGTGGGCGATCGGGATCGGCTTCGTCGACTTCTAGCCTTTGGGCTCGACGATGATCGTGACCTCGGGCGCCATGCCGCTGAAGACCTTGACCGCGACCTTGTACGTGCCGAGGCTCTTGAGCGGCTCCTCGAGGTCGACCTTGTGCCGGTCGATGGTGATCCCGCGACGGCCGAGCGCGTCGGCGATGTCCTTGGACGTGATCGAGCCGTAGAGCTTGCCGCCGTCCCCGACCTTGACGCCCATGGTCAGGGTCGTCGAGGCGATCCGGGTCGCGTAGATCTCGGCTTCTTCGCGCTCGCGGCGGCGCTTGTCCTCGCGGCTGGCGATGTCGTGCTGCCAGGCGCGGTAGGCGCCACCGGCGGCCGGCACGGCCAGCTTCTGCGGGATCAGGAAATTGCGGGCATAGCCCTCGGCAACGACCTTCATCTCCCCGCTCTTCCCGAGCGTGGGGACATCTGAGGTCAGGATGACCTTCACGCGAACGAACCCTCCTTGTCGATCCAGGATCGGACCCGCGGCCCGATGCGCGATGCCCGGGCGGCGTCGGCGACGACGTCGATCGCCGGTGGGATCCGGCGGACGAGTCGCCGGACCGGGCGCGGCGTGAGCCGCCGGATCTGGCCGAGGTCGCGGTCGAACGCGGCCCGGTCGACCCCGAGATCGGCCAGCTTCTCATCGAGGATCCCCTCCGGGATCCCATCGAAGAACAGGTCCACCCCGAGGACCACCACGACGAGGTCGTCGAGCATCCCGAGGATGGGCACGTCGTCCGGCACGACGTCGAACGGCAGCGCGAAGTAGACCATCGCCCCAGCGAGGAGCGCCTTGCGGGTCGTCGGGACGCGGTCGTCGCCGATCAACGACCAGATCAGCCGCGCGTAGACCACCGACCGGCTGGCGGTCGGCAGGAACGCCGCCATCGCCAGCATCCGGTTGAGGCCGGCGCCCGGCAGCCGTCGCCGTCTTCGTCGCACCGTCATGTCGACCCGCGTTCCTCCTGGGGAGTGACCACCGCACGCGCGATCTGGGCTCGCTCGGTCGGGACAGCGCAGTCTACCAGCCGAGCACGGGAGCGCCAGTCCCGCGACGGCTCGGCGCTTGACAATCGAACGGACGTTCGGTACGGTGGGACTCCGAACGGAGGTCTCATGACCAAGCACGATGCGGACCGCAAGGTCAAGATCCTCGACTTCATCGCGGCGACGCTGCGGACCCGGGGCGTCCCCCCGTCCGTGCGCGAGATCGCGCGAGCGGTCGGGCTGGCTTCGACCTCGGCCGTGCATCACCACCTCCAGATCCTCGAGCGTGAGGGGTATCTCGACCGCCGGGAGTCCGAGGCTCGCGCCATCCGGCTCACCCCCAAGGCGGCCCTCGAGCTCGGCCTGTCGAGCGAGCTGACGCCCCAGTCCGCGGCGTCCGAGGCGCATCTCCTGCCGATCATCGGCGAGATCGCCGCCGGTGGACCGATCGAGGCGTATCAGCGTGCCGACGAGACCCTGGCGGTCCCGGACGTGTTCGCCCCGAGCGGGGACGCCTACGTGCTTCGGGTCCGCGGGGACTCGATGATCGAGGCGCATATCGCGGACGGGGACTTCGTCGTCATCCGACCGCAGACGACGGCTCGCAACGGAGACATCGTCGTCGCCCAGGTCGAGGAGAACGGCGTGACCCTGAAGAAGTTCTACAAGGAGCAGGGTCGGATCCGACTGCAGCCCGCGAATGCCGAGTACCAGCCGATGTACTACGACGACGTCCGGATCCAGGGCAAGCTGATCGGGGTCATCCGCCGCCTGGACTGACGCCTGTCCACAACGGTCGTCCACATCCGGCCAACAGCGGGTCGGGTTTGGTGGACGGATCCGATGGCGCAGCCGGCATTCGTTGAGGACGGGCTCGCCCGTTCGGTGACACTCGACCTGTCACGCATCCCTGCCAGTTTCGGTGTGCCTTGATCGACCGACTCCCGCCCCAGAGCACCGAGGCTGAGCAATCGGTCCTCGGTTCGATCCTGATCGATCGCGATGCGATCGTGGAGATCGCCGAGTTCCTCCAGCCGGAGGACTTCTACCGGCCGGCCAACGGGTCCGTGTACGCGGCGATGCTCGAGCTGTTCGACAAGCGCGAGCCTGTCGACATCGTCACCGTCGCCGAGGCGCTGGAACGGACCGACCAGCTCGATGCGATCGGCGGGCGGTCGTACCTGTCGAGCCTGTCCAACCAGACACCGACCGCCGTCCACGCCGTGCAATACGCCCGGATCGTCGAGCGCAAGGCGGTCCTCCGGAATCTGATCTCGGCAGCCGGCAAGATCGCCGGGATCGGCTACGAGGACCCGGCCGAGATCCAGGAGGCGATCGACCGAGCAGAGAGCGAGCTGTTCAGCGTCAGCCAGCGACGGGTGGCGACCGGCTTCAGCCCGCTCAAGACGCTCCTGCACGACGCCTACGACCGGCTCGACTACCTCCACGCGCATCGCGGTGAGATCAGCGGCGTGCGGACCGGGTTCGCGGACCTGGACGCCCTGACCACCGGCCTCCAGAAGAGCGACCTGATCGTCCTGGCCGCCCGACCCAGCGTCGGCAAGACGAGCTTCGCGCTCAACATCGCCGAGCACGCGGCGGTGAACGAGGGCAAGAGCGTGGGTGTGTTCAGCCTCGAGATGAGCAAGGAGCAGCTCGTCCTCCGTCTCCTGTCGAGCGTGGCCAACATCGACTCGCAACGG
This sequence comes from uncultured Chloroflexia bacterium, assembly GCA_963749735.1. Lineage (GTDB taxonomy): Bacteria > Chloroflexota > Limnocylindria > Limnocylindrales > CSP1-4 > Chersky-267. The sequence continues at coordinate 108,251 of CAVVNZ010000022.1, read as the reverse complement.
CTGCGCACCGGCTTCCTCGAGGAGATGGACTTCGCCCGGCTCGCCCCGGCGATGAATGCCCTGTCAGAAGCCCCTGTCTACATCGACGACACCCCGAACATCAGCGCGATGGAGCTCCGGACGAAGGCCCGCCGCCTCCAGGCCGAGGCCGGGCTGGACCTGATCGTCGTCGACTACCTCCAGCTCATGCAGGCCACGACGACCAACCGGGATGCCAACCGCGTCCAGGAGGTCTCGGAGATCTCGCGCGGGCTCAAGGCCCTCGCCCGCGAGCTGTCCGTCCCGGTCATCGCCCTGTCGCAGACTGTCGCGGCAGCCGGAGATGCGCGAGAGCAAGGAGCCGCGCCTCTCGGACCTACGGGAGTCGGGAGCCATCGAGCAGGACGCGGACCTGGTGATGTTCCTGTGGCGGGACAAGGAGCGCGGCACCGACGACCAGGACCAGGAGGGCGAGGTGATCAATCTCAAGCTCGCCAAGCACCGCAACGGTCCGACCGGGGAGATCCAACTCTGGTTCAAGAAGCGCCAGACCCGGTTCGTCTCCTACGCCGGGGAGCGGTACGCGGACGTCGCCGGCTGAGCCTGGGATCGGCGAGGGTCAGGACTTCTCGTCCGGAAGAAGGGGTCGCAGCGACAGCAGGTAGACCTTGCCGTCGTCGGTTCGCAGGGCGATCGACTGCGCTCCGCCCGAGGTCCCGGAGACCTTCAGTGCGGCGACATCGTCCGCGGTCAGGGTCCGGGTCGGGGTCGCGAACGCGCTAGGGTCGGCCGGGGCCGTGAACGTATCCGGCCCGAAGGTCCACGGCCAATCGTGGGCCGGAGCCCCGCCGACGCCTGCGGCACCGTCCGCGAGGATCCCGCGGTAGGCCGACGGTGCGTACGGACCGGCCTCGATGCCGTTCTCGTCGAGTTGCCGGAGATGAGCCGCCAGCTGCCGGAAGGCAGCCCGTGCGGTGGTGTCGGGCCCGGGTTGCGGCTGGTCGAAATCGAGCGCGCCGACCGTGACCGTCTTCTGGCGCCCATCCGCCTGGAGGGTGAACGTGGTCGAGGGAGCATCGGCGATGCCGCCGGGGGCGTACTCGTCGCGGGCCATTCCCAGCCCGCCCGGCCCGATCGCGAACGCCAGCAGGTCCTGCATCTGACCCTCCCTCAGGCGAGCGGTCTTGAACGGCGCCCCGCGGTAGATGCCGTCATCGGGAACGGGAGCGGGCGGCGCCGCGGTCGGGTCTCGGAACACCACCGTCCCGTCGCCGTAGAGGCTGAACTCCGGGACCTCGGTGGCGAGGACGCCCGGCGCCACGAAGCCTCCGCCGGTGGACATCCGCAGCACGATCTGGGTGGCGCCCGTGGGGTGGTCGATCCCGAGACTCGGGGCGACGGTCGGTGTCGGGCTGGCGGTCGGCGGCGGTCCGCCCGCGCTCGTGCAGGCAGCCAGGATCGACACGGTCGAGAGGGCGAGCGGAATGAGTCGTGCGGTCAACATGCCGCTACGGACGGTACCGCGGGCCGATCGGTTCCCGCACGTTTCCCGCCGAACGACCGACGGCCCGGTGCGTCGACGCACCGGAGCCGCTCGCAACCGGGAATCAGCGGGTTCCCCGTGCTTGACTCGGCGCGTATCCTCCCGGTCAGAGTTGCGACCGGTCGAGCACGGTCGGAGCCGAGCGCGCGAACATGATGCCCAACGCTGCGCCCGAGTCCGTCTCCGTCGGCCGCGAGGACCGCTGACGCCGAGTCGAGGAGAGGGACAGGGTGTATCAGGATCGAACGCTCTCGTGCCGTGACTGCTCCGAGGAGTTCCTCTTCTCGTCGGGCGAGCAGACCTTCTTCGCCAGCAAGGGCCTCACCAACGACCCCCAGCGGTGTCCCACCTGCCGAGCCGCGGCCAAGCGAGCTCGCTCGGTCGACGGCCCGCGTGAATTCCATGCGGCGGTCTGCGGTGACTGCGGTGGCCAGGCCATCGTGCCGTTCGCGCCGCGGAACGATCGGCCCGTCTATTGCAGCTCCTGCTTCGACAAGGTGCGAGCGGCGTCCGCCGCCGGGGCCCCATAGGGGGTCCTCTTGTCGCCGGGTGGCGATCGCGGGACAGTGCGCGAGCCGCCCGTCCCGGGACGAGACCGGCCTCTCGATCCCGACCGCCGCTAGACTGAGGGTCCGCCTCCGCCGGCAGCCGTCGGCGGACCGGGCGGCCGCGGCGAGTGAGGGTCGGATGGGCGTGATCATCATCCGTGAGATGGTCGGGACGAGCCCGAACTCGTGGTCCGATGCCGCTCGGGTCGCGGTGGCGACCGCTTCGAAGACCGTTCGGAATATCCGGACCGTCGAGGTCGTCAAGTCGAGCGCGATCGTCGAGGACGGCGAGATCGTCGAGTACCGGGTCGAGCTCAAGATCGGCTTCGAATACGAAGGCTGAGCGCGGTCTTCGGTCCGACTGACGTTCCCTCGCAGCTAACCGACAGGTGAGCGTCGGCGGGCACGATGCTCGCCATGGCCACGCCCGACCAGCCTCGCGTCCTCGACCGCCCCGTTGACACTCCGGAGAACCGCTCCGTATCGTTCGGACCGTCCACGGGGACCCGCAACAGGCTCGGGGCGCGGGAACCGGTGCCGGTCGGACCAGGGCGACCGACATCGAGCCCCGGCCTGTCGTTCCCGATCGGCGGCGATGTCGTGCACGAGTTCCCCCTCCAGCCGACGAAGGTCCAGCGGCCACCGCTTCGGCGCGAGACGCTGCGCCGCGAGCGCCTCCTCGACTGGCTGAAGGTCAAGATCCACCATCGGGTCGTGCTCGTCACGGCCGAGGCCGGTTACGGCAAGACGACCCTCCTGGCGGACTTCGCCCGCCACCATCGTCGTCCGACGATGTGGTATCGCCTCGACGACGAAGACCGGAACTGGGTCAGCTTCATCCACTACCTGGTGGCGGCGGGCCGAGAGATCGAGCCCGACTTCGGGGTCGCCACGAAAGGTCTGCTCGCGGAGCTCGGAGTGACGACCGGCCCGTCACGAGACACGATCGTCGCCACCTTCATCCGGGATCTGCAGTCGCTCGGTTCGCGCGCGGCGACGTTGATCATCGACGACTACCACCTGGTCGACGATGTCCCGGATGTCCGGGTCGTCGTCCGCGAGCTCGTGAATCGAGCGCCCGAGCGCCTGACGCTCGTGTTCGTGAGTCGCCAGCAGCCGAGCGTCCCGTTGGCGCGACTGCGAACGCTCGGCGAGGTGGCCGAACTGACCGCTGCTGACCTCCGGTTCGATGTCGACGAGACCGAGCGGTTGTTCCGCGACACGTACAAGCGTCCGCTCGAGCCCGATGTTCTCGCCGACCTCGCCGATCGGACCGAAGGTTGGGCGGCGTCGCTCGAGATGGTGAATGCCGCCCTCCGCGACCGATCGCCTGGCGAGATCCGAGCGTTCGTGCGAGGGATGACCGGGGCGCACGGTGAGCTCTACGACTACCTGGCCGAGGAGGTCGTCGGCGACCTCGACGACGAGACGCAGCGCTTCCTGATGACGACCTCGCTGCTGCAGGCCGTCGAGCCGACGCTTGTGGAGGTGGTCGGTGGGTTCTCAGCCCAGCAGGCACGCGACCTGATCGCGCGGACCGAGCGACTCGGCCTCCTGTCGACCCGCGGGACCGCACGACGCGGCGCTCGACGCTATCACCCGCTCGTGCGCGAGTTCCTCGAGGCTCGACTCCGAAGGACGTTCGGCGACGACGTCGCCCGCGACCTGCACCGGGCCGTCGCTCGCCATGCAGGCGATGCCGACTGGCGGCTGGCCGCCTACCACTTCGCGGCCGCCGAGGACCTCGTCGATCTCGGCATCGCCGTGCAGGTAGCCGTCCCGACGATCATGGGCAGCGGGGACTTCGCCCTCGCCGAGTCCTACGTCCATCGCGCAGGCACCGAGACCGCGGCGTTCGACCTCCTGGTCTCGCGGATGGACCTCCACCGGGGCCGCACCGATAGCGCCCTTACTCACGCCGAACGCGCCGTCGAGACGGCGATGCGTGCTGACGACGAACTGTTAGTAGATCACGCCCTCCTCAACCTCATAGCGGTCCTCCATGTCACCGCGCAGTTCGAGACGGTGCGCGACGTCGCTGGACTCCTAGCCGAGCGCACTTCCTCGGCCACACTCAAGTCCATCGCAGAAGCGACCGTTGCGGTGCTTGACGCGTCAGAGCAAGGAAGCCTTGAAGAAGTCAGAGCCATGCTCCACCAAATGGCGGTCGAACAAGAAAGGGGAGGCCACCGCCACTACCTCGGGGTTACTTGGCTGAACTTGGCCGATATCGACATCGCCCGAGGAGATCCTGCTTCGGCCCTCTCCGCCTCGAGCCGGGCAATCCAAGAGTTGGCGTCCTCGTCAGCCGGCCTTGAGGTAGAAGGCGCCAGAGTTCTGAGGGGGTGGTCGCTGGCACAGCTCGGACAGTGGCACGAGGCGGAAGCGGAATTTCGTTTGGCGGAATCAGACCGATTCGATGCTGTGCGGGGCGAGACTCTGACAGAGATTTCAGAGGTCTACGCAGATCTCGGGGATCGAGGCGAGGGTGAAGCCATGCTCGCCAGGGCACGGCAGGCACCATTCGTGTCGAGTTCGACCATGGATCGACAGTCCGTGGTCGCAGCAATCCTCGCGTTTCGAAACGGCGACTTGGCGACGGCCTCAGCGCACTTGGCCAAGATCTCTGCCGATAGACCCCACGGCATCGCGGCCTTCCTTACTCGTCTGCGCTTTCTGCAAGCCCGAGTCGAGACTGCGAGCGAACTTCTTTCGGCGGAGCGCGCCATCGCCCGTGCGAGGCACCAAGCGGGCCTCCAGGGAGCCCAAACCTACGCAGGGGGCGCTCGCGTGCTTCAAGCCGTAGTCTCTGGAACACCCGACTTCAGCCTGACCGTCGGCGAGGTCGCGGCCGAGCACCCCGCCTCCCTAACCTTGATCGCCGAGGAGATGGCTTGCCGCCTTGGCGAATTGGACTCGGCGGTCTTCGATTCCGTTGTTGCCGAAGCGTCACGACTGCCCGAAAGATGGCGAGAGCCACTTCGGCGCGCCCTCGGTGGCGACGATGCGCGCAACGTCATTCCTGCCGCCAAGATTCTCGATCGTGTCGGGCAACCCCAGGACGTGGTGCAGTCTGCGTCGAGTCGCGAAGTCGCTACGCCTGATGCCGGGTGCGGTGTCCTTGGGACGGGGCTTGGCCCGCAGGTTGGCGGCGCGCGTCTTCGTGGAAGATCAGGGCCGTGTACAGATCGACATAGGGGGAGAGCTGATCCCCGGATCGGCGGTTCGACGGAAGGTCATGGCTCTGCTTTGCTTCCTGCTGTCACGTCCGCGGATGTCCGCTACACGGGACCAAGTACTCGACGGGCTGTGGCCCGACCTGGAACCCGATGTGGCAGCGAATTCGCTCAACCAAACCGTCTACTTCCTGCGCCGTGTGTTCGAACCAGCATTCTCCGAGGACGTTTCGCCTGGTTACATCCACCACGATTCCGACGTCATATGGCTCGATCCCGAGCTGGTCGACAGCCGGTCCATTCGCTCCGGAGAACGCCGTTCGTGTCGCGAGTCGCGATCCGTCTCCGGACAATGTCGACCTACTCAGTCGAACCTACCAAGGGAGGTTCGCCCTCGACTTCGCGTATGAAGAGTGGTCGGCCCCATATCGAGACACGATGCACGCCGCCTACCTCGAAATCATGGAGCGTGCGGTCTCATCGGATACGAATGGTGGCGAGTTCGACCGGGCAATCGTCCTGGCACGCCGCGCGCTGGAGGCCGACCCCGATGCCGAACAGGTCGAGCTCTCGCTTCTGAGACTCTACCGCCGGACCGGTGCCCACGCGGCAGCCGCGGAGCAGTACGCGCACTACGCCGCAGTCCTAAGGAATGACCTCGGAATCGAGCCACCGCCCCTCGAATTCGTTGTGAGGATAGGTAAGGTGCCGTATTGACCGGGTGAGTCGGGCCTTCCTATAGTCCGCCCACTACCTGGTACTTAGGTGCTAGGAAGCAATGTCAAGACGCTCGGGCGCGCAGAAGCACCACCTGAAATGGGCACTTGGGGTGGGGCGGAGCGATTAGTGCAACCGACCGACTTAAGTCAGGTCGGTTTTCGTGTCTTCGGGCGCGAAACCGCGAGGAGGTACGAGCGTGGCTACCGACAGCTTCACCAAGACCTGGTAACAACGCCAGGATTGGGGATCAACCAATGAAGGATCAACTCCTTCGCCTTGTAATCGCCGTCGGCGCGGTGCTTGCTGCCGCGCTGGCGGGCGGTGCGTCCTTGAGAGGCTTCTAGGACCATAGTCCCGTACCTAGCCCTATCAGAAGGGATTAGAGTTCCCCAACGAGAGGGCCTCGCAGGGACTAATGATGCCGAAGGCACTTAAGCTCTATATCGCTGGGCTCGTAACGTTGAGCGCTGTTGCGCTTATCGGTGCGAGCCTAATTTCTGTTCAGACGCCCGGGTACATCCTCGGGATGCGACCGGAAATCTCAGTGGCCACTCCTGCGACGCCAACCTCCACCTTTGCGGGGTTGTGTTTCTGGATTGGCCTGACGGTGTTGGCGTCGGCTTTCCCCGTGCGGATGCCACGCGGCACGGTCGTGTCTGTTTCGATGGCACCGATCGTCGCAGCGGCCGTCTTGGGTGGACCAGCGGCCGCGGGGTGGGTGGCCCTCTTGGGGACCACCGAGCTCCGTGAGCTGCGCGGGCGAGTCCCTTGGTACGGCTCGTTGTTCAACCACGCCGGAATCGTCCTTCCGGTCGTCCTTGGGGGACTCCTGCTCAACGCATTGCGCGATGTGTCACCGGATCCATCGGTCGCCTTCATGGCGACTATGGCGGGCGCGTTCCTGTGCATATCCTTGAATGTCGTCATAACGGCCATCGGCGTCACGCTAAGGGATGGCGAAGACTTCAGGCTTGTCCTCGTTGGCGATGCCAGGGGATACACCCTGAGCCTGTTCGCCTTGGCGCCGCTGGCATGGTTAATGGCGCAGGTCTACCAGCTGCTGCCGGGCGGAACGCGAGTGTGGGCGACGCTCCTCTTTGCGCTCCCGCTGTATTCAACGCGAGACGCCCAGCGTCGCTATGTCGAGATGCGCGACATGTTCACCCAGACGATCGGGGCGCTCGCCGAGGCGGTGGACAAGCGCGATCCCTTCACCAGCAAGCACAGTCGGCGGGTCATGGAGATCGCGAGCGACATCGGGCAGGTGATGCACTGCAACGATGCGGAGATGGAGGCCCTGGAATGGGGCGGCCTCCTTCACGACGTCGGCAAGATCGGCGTGCCGGACCACGTCCTGCTCAAGCCCGACCGCCTGACCAAGGACGAGCGCACGTTGATGAACAGCCACCCGGTCCTCGGGGCCGAGATCATCGCGCAGGTGACGAAGCTCGCCCCGGAGCTCCCGATCATCCGCCACCATCACGAGTGGTACAACGGCTCCGGATACCCGGATCGTCTCATCGGGGAAGAGATCCCGAAGCTCGCCCGGGTCCTTCACGTCGCCGACGCGTTCGAGGCGATGACGGCCAAGCGTCCTTATCGGATGACGCCGCTGACGGACGAGCAGGCCCTCGCCGAGCTGCGCAAGTTCGCCGGGATCCAGTTCGACCCCGAGGTGGTCGATGCGTTCGTGCGCACGAAGTGGGTCGAGGGGATCCGCGACCCGGGTCGCGGCAGCGAGTCGGACGTGGGCCCGATCCGGCTTCGCCCGCTGCCACCGCTCATCGGTGAACACGGGGCGGCTTCCTCGGCGCCGGGGACACGCGCCTCCGACTCGCGCTAACGGGTGCTGCTCGGCGGCATCGTCCTCGGCCTGATCGCCGGCCTCGTCGCCGGAGGCCGGCTCACCAACCTCACCCAGGTCCGGCTTCGCTGGATGCCGGCGATCTTCCTGGCGGTCTTCGTGCGCTACGGGACCGAAGCCGCCCTGTCCCGGGATCTCCCGATCGCGGAGACCCTGCGGGTCCCGCTCCTCGCCGCCGCATACGCGATCCTGCTCCTGGGCCTGTGGGTCAATCGGCGGGAGCCGGGTCTCGCCATCGCCTTCGTCGGGACCCTGTCGAACGCCGTGGTCATCGCGATCAACGGCGGCCACATGCCGGTCTGGCTCCCGAGCCTGCTCGCCGCGGGTTTGACCCCGTCGGACGTGACGAGCCCGCTCCACGTGCTCCTCCCACCCCCGATCGACGCCTCGTTCCTGGCCCACCTGGGGCCGATCGCCGATGTGATCCCGATCCCGGTCCCCGTGATCCGCAACGTCGCGTCGCTGGGCGACGTCGTGATCTCGCTGGGCCTCGGGTTCTTCCTCTTCTCGACGGTGCTGCGAACACCGGCCGAGGCCAAGCTCGAGGAGGTCGAGCGTCCTGCTCCGGTCGCCGAGCCGCTGCCGGGCCTCGTCAGTACGGCGCGATTGCATGGGGTCTCGCCGGCGGGGGTCGGTGCGGCGGGAGGCATCCGGCCAGAGACCGGGCTGCTCGCCGGCTTATCGGAAGCCTCGTTGCTCGAGCGGCCGATCATCCTCGGAGGGTCGTCACCCGGCCTCGCCGAGACGGGGCTCGGTACCGCCGGGGACGAGACCGCCGCCGTCGCCCGACGCCGGCCGGGGCTCGCACATCGCGTGCGGCGGCATCCCTACGTCCGCCTCGCACTCGATCCCTCGTTCTCGGCCCTCTGGACGGCCGGGGTCGTCAGCCTGTTCGGCGACCGAGTCAACCAGATCGCGCTCGCGGTCATCGTCTTCAGCGTCACCGGCTCGCCGATCGCGGTCGGCTTCGTCTTCCTGGCGGCCGCCCTCCCGAACCTCCTCCTGGGACCGATCAGCGGGACGCTCGTCGATCGCTGGGACCAGAAGCAGGTGATGGTCGTCAGCGACCTGATCCGGGCGGCGATCGTGCTGCTGATCCCGGTCGCGATCGTGACGAACGTCGTCCTCGTCTTCCCACTGATCTTCCTCGTGACGGCGACCTCGATCTTCTTCCGCCCGGCGCGCGAGGCCGTCATGCCCCGGATCGTCTCGCCGAGCGACCTGCTCACGGCGAACTCGGCGAACTGGCTGGCGGAGACCTTCGCCGACATCGTCGGGTATTCGCTGGCGGGTCTGTTCGTCGCATTCCTCGGCGTGTGGATCCCGCTCGCGTTCTGGCTCGACGCGGCGACGTACGTGATCTCCGCGCTGCTGATCCTCACGATCACGGTGCCGCCGGTCGTCCGCACGTTGTCCGAGGCCGGTGAAGGCGTCCTGGCCGAGCTCCGCGCCGGAGCGCGCTTCCTGCGCACGGAACGGGTGCTGCTGACCAACACCGCCCAGGCGGTCGTCGCCCAGTTCGGCGCAGGGATCCTGATCTCCGTGACGCTGATCTACGTCCAGGAGGCTCTCGTGCTCGGGACGCTCGCCAGCCCGACGGTCTACGCGTTGATGGAGGCGGGCCTCGGTCTCGGCAACCTGGTGGGCGGCCTGCTGATCGGGCTGGTCGGGCCACGGCTCGGGAAGGGCCGATTGGTGATCGCCGGTTACGTCGCCTACGGGCTGTGCATCGTCGGGCTCGGGCTGACCGGCAACGTCGCCGCGGCGCTCGGACTCGCGATCGGGGTCGGGGTCTCGAACATGGTCTTCGTCATCCCGAGCCAGACGCTCTTCCAGCAGCGGACTCCCGGGGACATGATCGGGCGGGTCGTCGGGCTGCGCTTCTCCCTCGTGTTCGCCTCGCTCTCGATCGCGATGGGCCTGAGTGGCTTCCTGGTGACGGCGATCGGTGTGTCGACGGTCCTCATCACGTTCGGCGCGACGACCTGTGCGGCCGGTCTCGCCGGCCTGCTGGTCCCGGCCCTGCGCGACGCCTGACGGTGCGCTTCGGTACACTCCGCCTCGGCCGACCCGATGGGCTCGGCCACGTCCCCGAGGAGTGAACGAGCGGATGACCGAGCCCGAACAGCCAGCTGCCGACCAGCCCGCGCGACGAAGGCGAGGCCGGTCCGAACGCTGCCGAGCCGGAGCTCGAAGGCGATGCGATCGGGGCGGAACCGACGTCCGAGGCCGAACCCCAGCCTGATGCCACTCCTGAGCCGGAGCCCGAAGCCGGGCCGGTCCACGAACCGGAGGCGGTGGTAGCCCCCGTGGCAGACGAGCCGGTCGCCAACGAGAACGCTTCGGCGACGCAGGTCGCGGCAGCATCCGGATCCGATGCCATCGGCGAGCCCGACGCGAGCGACGAGACCGACACGACCGACGCCGGCGACGAGGACGAGGCCGACGAGGCCGACGAGGACGAGGCCGACGAGGACGAGCCCCGGGCCGGCGGTGCGGCTGCCGTGGCTGCCGGGGCCACCGTGGCCACGGCGCCGACGTGGTCCGAGCCTGCCGGCGCGGCCAAGGCCGGGCAACGAACACGGACCGGAGCGGCCCCGACGGTGTCCGAGATCGCGACCCGGATCCAGGACCGCCCGTCGGCGGTGTTCGTCGTCGTCGTCGCGGTCGTGTTCGCGGTGATCCTGCTCAACGGGCTGATCCTCGGGAAGGGGGGCATCCTGACGCCCCTGCCGTCGCCGGCCCCGGTGCCGTCAGAGTCCGCCGCCCCGAGCGTCTCCGCCTCGGAGTCGCCGGCGGCTAGCGGGAGCGCCGTGCCCTCGAGCTCGCCCTCGGCCGCACCGTCGACCTCGCCGTCGGTCGGTCCATCGACCGCGCCCTCCGTGGTCCCGTCGACGGCGCCCTCCGCGCCAGCTTCGGTGGCCCCGTCGATCGTCCCATCGGCGGCGCCCTCTCCGTCGAGCTGAGATCAAGCGAGCGACGAAGCGTATCCTCGGGCCATGGGCGCGGGGCCGATGCCCGATCGGACCGACGGCGGGATGGAGCGCGAGCGCGCGCTGATGGTCGAACAACAGCTCCGTCGGCGCGGGATCCACGACGAGCGCGTCCTCGCCGCCATGGGGTCCGTCCCTCGCGAGCGATTCGTGAGCGATCAGGTCCGCAAGCGCGCCTACGAGGACGTGGCGCTGCCGATCGCCGAAGGGCAATCTATCAGCCAGCCGTACATGGTCGCCCGGATGACCGAGCTCCTGGCCGTCCGCCCCGGCGATCGCATCCTCGAGATCGGCACCGGATCGGGATACCAGGCAGCGATCCTGGCCACGCTCGAGGCCCAGGTGATCACGATCGAGCGGCACGCCGACCTGGCCATCGCCGCTCGCGCCAGGCTCGAGGCGCTCGGGTTCGGGGACGCGGTCGACGTGAGGGTCGGCGACGGCAGCCTCGGGGTCCCGGGCAGTCGGTTCGACGGGATCCTGGTCACGGCGGGAGCACCCGAAACGCCGCGCTCCCTGCCCGACCAGCTGCGCGACGAGGGACGCCTGGTCGTACCCGTGGGGCCGCGCGACATCCAGCGATTGGTCGTGGTGACGCGCCACGGCGACACCTGGCACGAACTCGTCACCGACGAGTGCGTGTTCGTTCCGCTGGTCGGGGCAGCCGGCTGGCCGCACTGACCGAGAGGCGGGCGACCGGCCAGGGCGCCCGGCTATACTCGCCCGGCCATGACTCACGTCTTCGTCGCGCCCCATCCGGACGACGTCGCACTCTCCTGCGGCGGCCTCATCGGCAGCCTCCGGGAGCTTGGTCAGAACGTCGCGGTCGTGTCCGTGTTCTCGGGCGCTGGTGGCGCGGCGGACCTGACCTCCTACCAGCGCGAAGCGCTCGGATTCGGCTCCAAGGCCCTGTGGCCGGATACCCAGGCCTTCAATCGCGCCAACCTGAGCGCCGACTACCCGATCGACGAGGGTGGCGAGCACGCGCCGCCGTGGGCGGCGACCTCGGACAGGCTCGATGCGACGCAGGCCGACGCCGACGCCGCTGCCAAGCGCTTCTGGCAGCGTTCCAGCTGGTATCGGCGCGCCTCCATCCACAACGAACCGCTGGCCGGCCAGGTCCTGGCCGACGACACGCCGACCCAGGGCGCAGTGCTGACGACCGAGCTGACCGAGGCCGAGCTGGCCCGCGACGCGATGGCCATCCGCCGTCTCGAGGATGAGCGCTTCGCGTACTTCGCCGAGTCTTCGGTGGTCTTCCTCGATCTGCCCGACGCGGTGTTCCGAGGCTATGAGGGCGACGCCCAACTCCTCGGCACGCCACGAGCCGACGATCGAGCCCCGGTCGAGATCCTGCGCCAGGAGATCGCCCGGCTCGAGCCGCAGAAGATCTACTTCCCCCTGGGCGTGGGCGGGCACGTCGATCACCAGCTGGCCCGCAACGTCGGTCTCGAGATGCTCCGCGAGCCACGGGCCTGGGTGATGCCCGGGCCGGACTGGGCCGGGATCGTGACCTTCTACGAGGACTTTCCGTACGCGTGGTGGGAGTCGTTCCGTCGATTGGCCGACCTCGGTGAGGATGCCCTCGGTCCGCTGCCCGCCGATGTCTCGATCGCGCCGGAGTTCGCCGACGTGACCGACCAGGTGGAGTGGAAGATCAGCGGGATCACGCTCTACGCCAGCCAGCTCGACCGGCTGTTCGGCGGACGGAAGCCGATGGCGGACACCGTCCGCTCCTACGGCCGAGCGGTCGCGGGCCTCGGTGGGCTGCCCGGCTACGCCGAGCGCTACTGGGCCTCCATCCGCTTGTAGAGGGCGGTCACACGGCGACAGCCGACCCGACGACCGCTCCGGCCGGCGCCCGCAGCGGTGCCGTTCGACCACTCGACCTCGTCGTCCTCGCCGCGGGCGTCATCGCGGCGATCCTCGTCCGGCTGATCCTCCTGCCGGCGACCGGCCTCGCGTCGGACCTCGACATCTTCGCGACCTGGGTCCACTGGATCGCCACGAATCCGTTCGGCCAGGCGTATCGGGTCGACCTCGCGTTTCCCCCCGTGATGGTCTACGTCTTCTGGCTGCTGGGGGTCGTCGAGCCGGCATTCCGGACGGCGACCGACGCCACGGACGTCACCGTCCGGATCGCGCTCAAGGTGCCGGCCCTGCTCGCCGACGCCGGCCTGGCGCTCGGTGTCGCCTTCCTGCTGCGCGACCGTCCGCGCTGGGCGATCGCCGCTGCCCTGGGGATCCTGCTCTCGCCGGTCTTCGTCTATACCGGCGCGTGGTGGGGACAGTTCGAGTCGATCTACATCCTCGCCGGGCTCATCGCGACGATCCTCGCCCTGGGCGGGCGCCCTTACCTCGGCGCGGTCGTGCTCGCGATCGCGTTGATGGCCAAGCCGCAGGCGATCGCGTTCATCCCGCCGTTCGCGGCGTGGGCCGTCGCCCGGCTCGGCTGGCGGCGGGCCGTGACGGCCGGGGCGATCTTCGGCGGCTCCGTCGTCGTGCTCTGGCTGCCGTTCGTCGCCGATGGCGGTCCGGCGGCGTATCTGAGGACGCTGACCCGGCACCAGACGGAGATCTTCGCGATCCTGTCCCTGCGCGCCTGGAACCCGTGGTGGGCCCTCCAGACCGCGATCGCCGGGGACAGCTTCCTGTCGGACGGGGGTGCACTCCTCGGTCCGTTCTCGCCACGCCTGTTCGGCTACCTGGTGGCGGTGGTCCTCGAGCTGTTCATCATGGCCGCGGTCCATCGGGCACCCTCGCGGCGCGGCCTGCTCCTGGGCCTGAGCGCGTCCGTCCTCGTCCTGTTCTGCTGCCTGACGTCGGTCCACGAACGGTATGCCGAGGCGGCCCTGGTCTTCCTGGCCCCGCTGCTCCCCGACCGTCGCGTCCTGGCGACGTGGCTCGCATTGACCGCCGTGATGACCCTGAACCTGCTCGCCGCGGTCCCACCGAGCCCGGAGATCGGCGCGGCGATCCCGATCGGTGGCGCGTTCGGGCTGCTGGGGTCGGCGGCGATGACCGGGCTCACGGCCATCGTCCTCGGGCTGCTCGTGAGGGCAGGAACCGACCCGGACGGCGACGGCGGGCAGTACGTCCGACCGATGGCGGCGCCGGCCTGACGGGAGGCATCCTCGCCCGGGTCGTGAGCCTGCGACCGTCCCGGGAGGCCTCTCGACATCGAACGCACCAGAACCACCGGCGGCGTCGCCGGCGAGACGTGGATCTTCGCGATCGCGGCTGCGCTCGCCGGCGTGGTCCTGCTCGCGCTGGGCCAGGGCCTGACGTTCTTCGCCGATGAGTGGGCGGTGATCGAGGGTCGCTCCCTCGACCTCGACGGCTTCCTGCGCCCGTTCAACGAGCACTGGCTGGGCGCCACGATCTTCGTCTACCGGTTGATGCTCTCGGCCTTCGGCCTCGGCTCGTACGTCCCGTACCTGGTCGTGCTCGTGGCGCTCCACCTCGTGGTCGCGAGCGAGGTGTACGTCCTGGTCCGTCGGTCCGCCGGCCCGGTCGCCGGTCTCGCCGCCGGGATCCTCATCCTCTTCTTCGGGAGCGGGTTCGAGAACCTGTTCTGGGCGATGCAGATCGGGTTCATCGGGGCGGCCGCGCTGGGCTTCGGCGCGATGCTCCTGCTCGACGGGACGCCGGACCGGGCACGCGCGATCACCGCGACCGGCCTCCTCGCGGTCGCGGTCGCGACCTCGGGGATGGGGCTGGTGTTCGTCGCGGCGGTCGGGCTGGAGCTCCTCGCCGACCGGTCGCGCAGACGATGGATCTACGTTGCCGCCGTGCCCGCGATCATCTACCTGGCCTGGTATGTCGCGCTCGGCCGGACCGGCGTCGCGACGGCGCGGGATCCGTTCACGCTCGAAGCCCTCGGGCAGGTTCCGGCATTCGTCCTCCAGGGCCTCGGTGCCGCCGGCGGGGCGATCACCGGGGTCGGCCCGGTCATCGGCCTGGTCGTCCCGGTCCTCGTCGCGGTGGTTACGATCGGCCGGCTGGCGACCGGCCGCGGGCTGCCGGCTCGCACGGTCGGCTGCCTCGGAGGGATCCTCGTCCTGTACGTCCTGACCGGCTTGGTCCGGGCCCAGCTCGTGGCCGACGCCGCGCTGTACACCCGGTACACCTACTTCGCCGGCCCGCTCCTGCTCGTGGCGCTCGGGGCCCTCGTCGGACCGGACCTGCTCGGGCGTCCGCTGACCCCTCGTCTGCGGACCCTCCTCGTGGCGGTCGGCGGCACCGTCCTCGCCCTGGCGCTGGTCTGGAACGTGCGCCTGCTGATCGAGGGGCGAGCCCTGTTCCTCGAGCGTGCCGAGCGGACACGGGCGCTCGTGACGGTCGGGTTGTCCGCGCTGCCCCCGGCGATCGAACGAGACCGGACGCTCATCCTCGTGCCGTCCCCGGCGTCGCTCGATCGGCTCGTCGCCGAGCACGGCTCACCGCTCCGGGATCCGCTGGTGGTGGGTGGCCTGCCGCCCATCTCGGACGCCGCCATGGCCGATGCGCTGCGACGCGTCGAGGAGCGGAAGGGACCGATCGGGCTCCTGCCCCAATAAGGTCGACCGGCGGCGACGCGCTTGCGAGGCGGACGGTGCACGCCTTCAGGCGGGGGCGCCCCGACGGAACCGGCCGACGAGGCCGACCCGATACCAGTGCAGGTAGTGCGGGAGCCACTTCCGGAGCTTGAAGTTGCTCTGACCGGCGGTCCGGTCCCGCCAGGTCGTCGGCACCTCGGCGACGCGCCGTCCGGCCAGCGTGGCCTTGACGGTCAGCTCGAGCGCCAGCTCGAAGCCGGCGGTGCTCTCGATGGGGGTCGCCTCGAGGAACCTTCGTCGATAGAGCTTGAAGTTGTTGGTCGGATCGTGGGTCGGGACGCCGGCGAGCCAGTGGAGCGACAACCCGGCGGTCCGGCTCATCAGCCGCTTGAGCGGCGGCCCCCCGATCTGCCGTCCGCCGCGCATGTACCGGCTGGCGGCCACGACGTCGGCGCCGCCCCGGGCAAGATCCACCATCGAGTCCACGATCTGCGGCTCGTCGGAGCCGTCCGCCATGGAGATCAGGACGTACGGCGCGGTCGTGCCCGCGATCCCCGCCTTCATCGCGTTGAGCACGCCCCGGCCGAGGTCGTTGCGGAGGCCCCGCAGGCCGGGGATCTCGGCCGCCAGCCGAGCGACGACCGGGACGGTCGTGTCCCCGTCGAAGTCGTACACCACGACCAGCTCATGCGAGGTCCGCACGCCCGCCGACAGCGCCCGCAGGACGGGCTCCACGGCTTCGCCCTCGTTGTAGACGGGCAGGACGATGGCGAGCTCAGGCGCGGCGGGGCCGACCGTGGCGGCGCCGACCGCTGCGGGCGCGGACGCGTCACCGGGCCGGCTCGTGGCGGTCATCGAGGGCCCACCTCGGCCGGCACGGATCGCGCGGCCGCGGCCGACGCGGCGGTCGGATCGGCGCCCGCCCGGGCCGCCTCCGTCAGCGACCGGAACCCACTGCCGATCCACACGAGTGAAGCCGCGCCGCCGAGGGCCAGCGGCACCACTGTGACCGCGTGGACGAGGATCGCCAGCCCGAGGGCCGCCTCGGGCGAGACGCCCATCGCCTGGGCGGCCGTCGAGGCGGCCAGCTCGAACGTCCCGACGTAGCCCGGTGCCGACGGGATCGCCGTCCCGAGGACCGTGATCCCGGAGATGAACATCCCACCGACCGGCGACAGGTCGATCCCCAGTGCCCGGGCGGAGGCCCAGTACATCGTCCCGTCGAGGATCCACGTCACGACGCTCAGTCCGCCGGCCGCGGCAAGAGCGCGACCGTGCCCACGGCGGTCCATCGCCTGGACGAACCGGTCGGCCCGGCGGACCCATGGCGACCAGCGGACGCCGATCCGCGAGGCCAGCCAACCGACGGCACGCGTCGGCCAGGGCGTCTGCGTCGCGACGACCACCGCACCGGAGGCGATCGCGATGAGCAGTGCGGCCCGGACGAACCAGTCCGGGGCACCGGCGATCGCCGCGGCCGGCGCGGCCACCAGGGCGAGCGTCAGCGTGTCCACGGCACGTTCCAGGACGACCGAGCCGAACGCCGCCGAGATCGGGATCCCCTCGCGCTGACCGACCAGCACCGCCCGGATGGGGTCGCCCAACCGGGCGGGGAGGACGGCGTTCCCGAGGTAGCCGACGAGCACCACCGGCACGAGCCGGCGTGGTCGGACCCGGCCGTCGGGGCCATCCGGCAGGAGCAGCGACCAGCGCAGCGCGCGTACGCACAGCTGGAGGAACAGGACGATGCCGACGAGGATCAGCGGACCCGGTCGGACGCCGCCGATCAATGCCGCGGTCCGGGCGAGGTCGATCCCGCGCAGGGCCATCCAGATCGCGACGACGCTGATCGCGAGGCCCAGGATCGGGATGGCCAGGCGCCGAACGAGGTGGCGTGGGCCGTTCGTGACGGCGGCGGTCACCGGGCGGCCTCCGCGACGTACAGCGTCTGGCGGCCGATGAGCCGCCACATCGGCGGGCAGCGCAGATAGGCCCGGACGAGGAGCGGATGGCTCGGCAGTCGACTCTTGGTCGAGTACGGCAGGAACCGGGTGATGAGCTCCACCGTGCGCAGACCGGCCAGGCCGCCGGCCTCGGCCAGGCTCCGTTCGGTCAGGGCCACGCGGTGGTCGATGAAGTCCCAATAGCTGCCACCCACGAGCCGGACGTTCGGCTGGAGCACGATCACCCGGCCGCCGGGACGAAGCAGCCGGCGGGCGACCGCGAGCTGCTCGATGACCGCGTCGGGGCCGTGGAGGTGCTCGAGGTAGTTGCTCATGAAGATCGTGCCGAAGGTCCCGGCCGGCAGGCAGGCATCGAGGTCGAGCCCGTTGGCCTGGACGAACCTGATGTCGGCCGGCAGGTCCGAGCGGACGTCCCGCAGGTCGACAGCCCAGCGTTCCTTGGCATCCACGTTCCGGATGAAGTAGCCCGAGTCGCAGGCGATGTCGAGGACCGGCGCGGCTGGGTCCACCCAGCGCTGCAGGTAGCGGGTGATCTCGGGCCAGATGAGGTCCTTCTGACGGCGGGAGACCTCCGGGAACCTCCGGCGATACACCTCGTCGAGCGCGCCCATCAGATCCGCCCGGCCTCCGCCTCGGCGGCGATCCACGGGATGACCTCGTCGAGCATCTCGTCGAGCGACGTGGTCGCCTCGAAGCCGAGGACGTCGCGAGCCTTCCGCACGTCGGGCACGCGGAGCTGGACGTCGTGCTCGAACGGCGGGTCGGACACGTGCCGGAACGGTCGATCGGGCCCGTTGACCTTGTGCCAGATCGTCGTGGCGAGCTCGAGGACGGTCGTACTCGCCGCCGTCGAGAGGTTGAAGTCCTGGTCGATCGCCGCCGGCGACTCCATGGCCAACCGGATGCCCCTGGCGAGATCGCCACCATAGGTGTAGTGGCGGACCTGGTCGCCCGCCCCGAGGATGTGGAGCGGGTCCTGGCCCTTGAGCACCTTGAGGACGAGGTCCGGGACCACGTGACTCAGCGCGAGCTTGACGTTGCCGCTCATGACATCCGTGTCGCGGACCGCTCGCCGCTCGCCGATCCCGACGCAGTTGAACGGCCGGAGGATCGTGTACGGCAGCGCGTACTGCTCGTGGGCGCCTCGGGCGAAGTACTCGCTGGCAAGCTTCTGGAAGCCGTACGTGGAGATCGGCGGCGGGCTGCTGAGCTGGGCGCCCTCCGGCGTGGGGAAGACCGTCGCCGACTCGTAGACCATCGAGGAGCTGAGGACGACGATCCGCTCGAGCCGGCCGGCCCGATGGGCGGCGATCGCCGCGTCGAACGTCGCGGCGAGGATCCGCTCATTCTCGGCGATGAGGTCGTAGGCGAACTCGTGGAAGTAGCTGATCCCGCCGATCATCGCGGCCGCGGCGACCACCTGGTCGCAGTCCGCGGCGAGCTCGGTCAGCAGGGCGACATCCTTCGCGTCCCCCTGCACGAACCGGTAGTTCGGATGACCGTCGTAGGACTTGGTCAGCGGCCCGTACTTGCTGAAGTCGTCGACGCCGACGACGTGATGACCGTGGTCCAGCAGATCGGGCACCAGATAGCCGCAGATGAACCCGGCGGCTCCGGTGATGAGCACTCTCACAATCGGATCCCCTCGCCGAGGGCACCCCAGATGTCGATCACGTCGCGTTCGACCCCGAACGACAGACCGCGGTAGGCCTTGTGCGGCACGCCGAGCACGATCACCTCGCTGTCGGCGACGACCTCATCCACCGGGACCAGCCGATCGTCGACGACGAAGGGGTCGGTGCACAGGACGCGGGCACCGGCCCAGGCGAGCAGCTTGCGCAGCTTGAAGCTGAGCGAGGCGCGGGTGTCGTCGGACTCGGCCTTGAACGCCATCCCGAGGATGCCGACCGTCCGGCCGTTGAGCGAGCCGTAACGGCGTTCGAGCGCCGACACGATGTAGGCCGGCAGGCCTTCGTTGACCTGCATCGCGGCCTGGCCGAGCGGGAAGTGGTCCGACGTGAATGCCGCCAGCTGCATCGTGTCCTTGAACAGGCACGGTCCGGCGGCGAAGCCCGGTCCGGGCAGGTCCTGGGCTCGCGGGTAGTCCTCGCGGATCGCCCGAAGCACGTTCGTGTAGTCCACCCCGGCCTGGTGGCTGATCATGAAGAACTGGTTGGCCACGGCGAACTTCATGTAGCGCCACGTGTTCGTGAGCAGCTTGGCCAGCTCGGCTTCCTTGGTCGTGGTCCGGACCCGTTTCTCGACGATCCGGCCGAACAGCTCGGAGGCTCGGTCGGCGGCCTGGTCGGTGTCCGCCCCGATGATCTGGGGCAGACTGCCCAGCTCTTCGAGCGCATGCCCCTCCGCGATCCGCTCCGGGCAGAAGACGACATCGACGCGGTTGCCGCGTTCGGCCAGGTGCTGCGTGACGTATTCGGTCGTGCCCGGGTAGACGGTGCTCCGGAGGATGACCAGCGCCCCGTCGCGGAGGTGCGGCGAGATCTGGTCGACGGCCCGCTCGAAGACCGTCATCGACGGCCCGAGGAACTCGTCGACCGGGGTCCCGATGACGACGATCACGGCGTCCGATCGACCGAGGATCGCCGGGTCGTCCGACAGCTCGAGCCGGCCGGTCGGAAGCAGCTCGGCCAGGAGCGCATCGGCCCCGGTCTCCATGAACGGCATCCGGCCGGCGCGGATGGCGGCGACGGTCCCCGCGTTCGTGTCGAAGATGCCGACCCGCAGGCCGGCCTTGGCGAGGACCAAGCTGAGCGGCAGGCCCACGTGCCCGCCCCCGCCCAACACGACGACATCGAGATCGCTCAAGGCTGCCCAGCACTCCTCTTGCAGGTGAAGTAGTCGCGATCCGGAGGTGGACTCGGATCCGCCCAGACCTTGCCCGGAACCTTAGCAAAGCGCTCATCGCGCGGGCCCATGATGACGACGGCACCGAAGTCGGCCACCACCCGGTAGTCCTGACCCAGGGCGTCGTCGAGGACGGTCGCTCCGGGGTCGCGACTCAGGTTCGACGTCTCGTAGCAATCGGCCGAGCGGACGTCGAGGATGAGCAGGCGCACGCCGTTCGACTCGAGATCGTCCACCATCCGCCGCTGGGTCGCCTCGGTGGTGGTCACCCCGGGGTTGTACATGGTGTCGTGGACGCCCGGCGGCCGGTCGGCCAGGTAGTACGCGATGAGCGGATTCAGCATCGCGTGACGGTTCCTGATCTCCCCCGCGAACACCGGCTCGTCGGGCGCGGTGTTCGACCGGACGTAGTCGACGGCTGCCGTCAGCGCCGTGTCGTACGGGTCCGCCGGCTGGGCGAGCCAGAACAGCGGGACCGCAGCGAGCGCGATGAACACGGCGGCCGCCATGGCGATCGCCATCCGGCCCACGCGCGATCGGACCCCGGAGAAGACGTACGCCGCGAGCAGGATCGCCGGGACCGCGGCTTCGCTGGTATGGACGGTGTCCGCTCGACCCAGGGTCTGGAACCGGCACAGGATGGCCAGGACGAGCAGCGCCAGGTCGGTCGGCGGGATCGAACCGGTCCGCAGCCGCCGGGCGATGGCCAGCAGGATGAGCGCGATCGGCGACCAGTAGAGCAGCCACTCGACCACGTTGCCCGAGTCGAAGATCGCAGTGAGTCCCGGAGCGGGCATCCCGCGGTAGGCGCGCGGGCCGACGATCGGGTACCAGATCAGCTGCTCGACGAGCGAGGCGATCGGGACCGCGAGCACGAGGACGAGGGCGACGGGCGCAACGACGATCGCGGCGCCAAGGACGGGTCGAAGGCTTCGGGTGGCGACGACGACCGCGATCAGGCAGTACGCACCCAGATCGAGCCTGGCCAGCGCGGCCAGACCGATCAGGACACCCGCCACGACCAGCGCACGGTCGCCGCCGCGGCGGATCGCGAGGATCGCCGAGAGGGCCAGCACCATGGCGAGGCACCACGGGGCCAGGTCGAGCCCGACGTACGGCACCGGCAGCAGGGCCGCGATGCTCGCCAGCGCAACGCGCGGGACGACCGGCACCCGGTCCCCCACGAGCCCGTATCCGACGACCGAGGTCGCCATGACGATGAGCAGTCCGACCAGTCTCAGCACCCGGATGTCCACGCCGAAGATGGCCGTCGCGGCCGCCGCCACGTAGCCGCTGAGCGGCCCGTAGAGGAGCCAGAAGTCGCGGTATGGGACCCGACCGTGGAGGATGAACGTCCCCGCAGAGGCCGTGATCCCGCCGTCGTACAGCGTGGTCCCGGACAGCGGGGCGAGCAGCGCCGGCGCGGCCACGAGCCCGGCGACCACGGCGGCGGCGATCCAGCCGAGACGGACCCGGTCAAGATGCGTGGTCACGGTCGGTCCGCCCGGACGAAGACCGTCCCGTCCGCGTCCTCGACCGCGACGCGCCAGCCGGGCGACGCTCGCATGAGCTCGATCAGCGCGTGCTGCTCGCTCGTCGAAGCGACCACCATCGTCACGCCCCGCCGGTCCAGGATCCTCGCCCAGTCGGTCGCGCCGCTCGAGAGGGCGAGGTGATCGGTCCAGGCGTCGGCCGGGATGAGCTCGATCCGCGAATCCACGGCGACCGGCGCGGACGGGACCGCGAACTCGAGCCAGGATCCCCAGCGCTGGGCATTCCAGATCCGGTCGGTCGGTCGGGCGACGGTTTCGACGGCCGCGGTGATCCCCGGCGGGGCGTCGGTCAGCAGGCCGGCAGGACCGTAGAGCGGGTCGCCGCCGCGCCAGGTCGGCAGCAGCAGGATGACGCCGAGGACCATCGCACCGACGATGACCGTCGGGACCAGGCTCCGCCGCGGTTCAGGCCGGGGTTCGGGGCGCGGCTCCGTCGACGCCGCATCCTCTCGACGATCGGTCACCACCAGGACGAGCAGACCCGCGACGGCGATCGGGGCACCGATCGACCACCACGCGACGCCGCGTTCGGCGAACGCCCCGATGCCCCCGAGCACGACGAGCCAGACGATGGTCGGCCAGGCCAGCCGCACGAACCGGGCGCCGCTACCGGGATCCCCGGGACCCCGTCGCAGCGCGACGACGATCAGGATGACGACCCCGACGATCGAGCCGTAGAACATCGCCCCCGCGAACGACAGCGGCGACGTCGGCTGCCATTCGGTGATGAGGCGACGGATCGTCGGGTCGCCGGCGATCCCGACGGCATACGTCCAGACCCCGATCCCGTACGGACCGACGAGCGTCGCGACGAGGCTGACCAGCGCGACCAGGAGGGTGCGGCGCGCGCCCGGCCGGCGGTCGACGAGGTCCTCGAGCCAGGCGATCGCCACGGCCGTCGGGCCGAGGAAGAACGAGCCATGGACGTTCGTCCAGACCAGGACGAGAACGGGGATCGCCCAGATGAGCCCCGGGTGTTCCCGGCGTCCGGCCAGGATCGCGAGCGTCGCCGCGAACAGGACCATCCCGAGCAGCTGCGGTCGCATCCCGAGGGCGACCAGTCCGACTCCGAACCCGGCAAGGGTCAGCCACGCGGCAACGCGGATGCCGGCTCCGGCGGATCGACAGCCGCGGTAGACGAGCCAGGCGACCAGCCCGACGAGGCCGGCCCGAACGACGGCGAGGAGGGCCCAGCCGCCCGCGCGGTAGATCGCCGCGAAGGCCGCCTGCGCCCCCCACTGCTGGTCCAGCCAGGCCAGCCCGGCCGCGGTGAACGTGAACGAGTCGGGCGACGGGAGGGCACGGCGATCGAGCAGGATCGCGCCCGCCCGCAGGTGGTAGGCGAGGTCGACCGTCGAGATCGTGGCGAGCAGCGATCCGAGGACGGGCAGGAGCACCGCCAGGCAGGCCCACAGCTCGGGCATCGACAGACGGGGCAAGGACCGGCCCCGCGTGCTCGGGGTGGTGCGTTCTGGCATCACCTAGCGATGCTACCCAGCGCGACGTCGCGCGGGACCACCCGAACGTCCTACCCGGCGGCCACCTCGCTGGGTCGCAGCGCACGCGCGCCGTCGTCGTAGATCTGCTCGACCGCGGCGACCATCAGCTCGATGCAGAACCGCTGGTGGACGAGATCGTGGCCGGCTCGGCCGAGCGTGTCGGCGAGTGGATGGTCGCGCAGCAGCCGGATGATCGCGGCCGCGAGCGCCTCGGCGTCGTGTGGCGGCACGAGGAGCCCAGTGATCCCATCCTCGACCATCTCCGGGATCCCGCCCACGTTCGAGGCGACGACCGGCCGGGACAGGGCCATCGCCTCGAGGATCGTCAGGCCGAGGGCCTCGCGATACGAGGGCAGGACCGCGATGTCGAGCGCGGCGGTCACCGCCGGTACGTCGTCGCGGCGACCCGTGAAGACCACCCGGTCGGCGACGCCCAGTTCGGCGGCCATGGCCTCGAGCGTCTCACGACGGCTGCCTTCGCCGACCACGAGGAGCGTCGCGTCGGGAACCGCGGCGGCGACCTGGGTCCATGCCTCGAGAAGCGTCGGGTGACCCTTCTCCGGTTCGAGCCGGGCGACGACGCCGACGATCGGCCCCGCCGGAGGGAGGCCGTACTCCTCGCGCAAGGTGCAGCACGGTCCCTGGTGGTCGTAACGCTCCAGGTCGACGCCGTTGTGGATGAGCGAGATCGGCGCCGCGTCGCGGCCCTCGTGCTCGAGCTTCTCGACGATCGACCGGGAGACGGCGATCAGCCGATCCATCCGCCGGGTGAGCAGGCGCAGCTGCGTCCGGTCCTCCTCGGATCGGACCCGGCTAGAGTGGACGGTCGACACGACGTACGGCCGCGGTCGCCCGATCTCGCCGAGGGCGATCGCCGCGCGGGTCCCGACGAGCTCGGCCCGGTACATGTGGTTGTGGACGACCTCGGGTCGCAGGTCGGTCAGCAGTGCGGCCACCGCGCCGGTCGCGATCGCGTCGTCGGGCTCGTCGATGACCGTGACGGGGATCCCGTGGCGCTCGAGCTTGCGAACAGCGCTCCCGGATGACAGCGAGATCACGTGGACGTCGTAGCGGCTGGGATCGATCCGGGTCAGCAGGCCGAAGACGTGCTCTTGCGCGCCGCCGTTCGTCCCCGTGGCGAGGATCTCGACGACACGGATCCGACCTCCCGGGACGACCGGACGCGTCGACGGCTCGAGGCACGGATCGCCGAGGGCCGGTGCGCTCATCGATCGACCCGTCGCCGGACGAGCAGGCGCTGGATCGGCTCGTCGACGGCGCCCCACTCGTACTTGTACGGCTCGTCGCCCCGCAGGAAGTCGAGCCGGCGGCGCCCTGTCCGGATCGCCCGTTCGACGTACTTGGCGACCATCACGACACCCGGTGACAGGTCACGCGCATCGGGATCGACGCCGGCGTTGTAGTAGCCGACGGTCTCCCCGTGCTCGAAGGTGATCCCCGCCGCGATCCGCCGGCCGCCGACCGTGAGGAAGCACAGACACACCGGTCCGTCCGGACCGAAGCCTTCGAACAAACGTCGGATGAACCGCCGGCTGGCATCGCCACCCTCGGTCGGCGGGAACAAGCCGGCGTCGCCCCAGCGACGCTGATGCAGGTCGATGAAGGCGTCCAGGTCGGCCAGCGGCTCGGTCGAAGGCGTCAGCTCGACGGCACCGGCCGCCTCGGCACGGCGGACCTTGCGTCGGATCTCATGCCGCTCCTTCTTGCCGAGGTGAGCCAGGAATCCGTCGAGATCGGTGACCTCGTCCGGGATCGTCGCCACCGGGCAGACGTCCTCGCGCTCGAGGGTCACGGCCCAGCGGTCCGCGGCGGTGACTCGCCTGAACGCGGTCGCCAGCGCTTCGGCACTCGGGTCGCCACACTTCAGGCGACGGAGATCGACGACGTCCCACGGCGCGGGATGCTCATCGTCGACCGTCGACGGCGCGGCGAGCTCGCCGGCGACCGCCGCCGCCACGCGATCGAGGTCCCCGGGGGCGGCCAGGATCGTGGCGTAGTCGGCGTGGTAGGAAGCGCCGAAGAAGACGGCTTTGGCGGTCGCCAGGACCGGGGTCAGCTCGATCCCCGAGCCGTGGCGCAGGGTCGTGTGGACGGCCGCATCCGACGGCTCGACCTCGTGCCGGTGCATCAACGGCACGATCCCGATCGGATCGGCATCCGGCCCCGCGGTCGGATCGACCACGACCATCGTCTGATCGTGCGCGCTCGATCCGTACGCGTCCCACCAGGCACGGTGGAAGGCCCAGCTCGAGAACGGCGTGGCCCACGGATTCCGACCGGCGAGCCGGTCCCACGTCGCGGGGGCGATCGTGCCGAACGGCCGGCGACGAGCGACGGCCACCTCCGCGGCCATCACGGGAGCATCCGGCTGGGGCGAACCGACGGACCCCGGACAGGCAGGCTCCGTGGCGGTGGCGGTGGTCACGCGTCGGAGGATATCACCGGGTCGGGCCGAGGTCGTTGCG
This sequence comes from uncultured Chloroflexia bacterium, assembly GCA_963749735.1. Lineage (GTDB taxonomy): Bacteria > Chloroflexota > Limnocylindria > Limnocylindrales > CSP1-4 > Chersky-267. The sequence continues at coordinate 82,523 of CAVVNZ010000022.1, read as the reverse complement.
CACGCAAGCGGTCGGTCGTTCGCAGCTCGACCGCGATCGGTGCGAGGAGCGCCACCCAGAACGCGACCGGGTAGACGATCGGGGGCAGACCCACCGCGAAGATCGCCGTGGCGAGCGGGATCGCCAGCGCCCACCACCGGCGGCGATCGAGCAGCCAGGCGGTCGGCAGGAGCAGCAGCAGCGCGTAGTGATCCCACAGGACCGGGGAGAGCAGCTGGCTCGCCGTCACCGCCGTGAGATAGCCGACGGCCGGGCTCGTCCGGAGACTCGCCCAGACCAGGAGCCCGACGACGAGGATCGTGTTGAGGCCCTGGACGAGCGTGGCATTGCTCTCGTCCAGGCCGAGCTGGTAGGCGATCGCGCCGGGCGTGAAGTTGTGCGGGGTCACGATCGGGGCGCTGATCGACCGGAGGATCGTCAGCCAGGCGCTCCACGCGTCGAACCCGCCGATCGCCGTGGCGGCGGCGGCCGCCACGACCAGGGCGACGAGTCCGACGCCGATGGCCCGCCAGCGCCCGGTCAGGGCCGCCCACACGAACAGGATCCCGGGCTGCAGCTTGACCACGGTCCCGACCGCCATCGCGAGCCCAAGCCGGGCCGGACGATCCATCCAGCGCCAGCCGACCGCGAAGCAGAGGAACAGGATCGGACCGACCTGGCCGAGCTTGACCGCGTAGGCGAACGGCCAGGACAGACCGGCGAGCAACACGACCAGCCAGCGCACGTCGCGCGAGACCGGCAGGAGCGCGACGCCGAGCCCGAACGCGACCAGGATCGCGCCGATCCAGCCGAGCACGTCGAACGGTCCCGGCAGCAGTCCGAACGGCACCGCCAGCAGCGTGAACGGCGGCGAGTAGTAGTACAGCCCGGCCGCGCCCGCCTGCTCGATCGAGGGGTCATACACGACCGCGCCCGCGACCAGCCGCCGGCCGGCATCGAGATAGGCATGGGCGTCGAACCCGAGCGTCGCACCGGCGCTTACGAGGATCGCCCCGACGACGACGACGGCGACGGCGATGGCCAGCGCCGGCAGGACCCGCGCCAGACTCGGTGGCAGGCCGGACCCCGACCCGGACGCCGGCGGGTCGGTCACGCCCGGCGACGGACCCCGCGGTGGATCAGCGGGATCCGGAACAGGTCCCAGGCCACGCGGCCGGCGAGACCCGCACTCGCCTGCATCCGCGAGCCGCGCCGGTCGAACCACTGGATCGGCACGATGGCCAGCCGATAACCCCGCCGCCGGGCAAGGTAGATGACCTCGACGTCGAAAACGATGCTGGTGATCCGCTGTTCGGCGAACAGATCGTGCGCTGCGTCCCTCCGGAAGCCCTTGAAGCCGCACTGGGTATCACGGACCGGTCCGGTCACCCAGATCGAGGCGAGCGCATGGAAGACCTTGCCGAGCAGGCGTCGGAACCCGGGTTGCGTCCGGCGCATGTCGGAGCCGTCGGGCTGGATCCGGCTGCCCAGGGCGACGTCGGCCCGGCCGAGCGCCTCGAGCAGCCCTGGCACCTGGTCCGGCGGCGTGGCCATGTCGGCGTCGGCGAAGACGATCGCCTCGGTGTCCGCGGCGAGCATCCCCGCCCGGACCGCGGCGCCCTTGCCGCCGTGCGGGACCGTCAGCAGGTCGAGCCAAGCGCCCCGCCACGGGCCGGTCGTGCCGGCCGAGCGGACCTCGGCCGCCGCCTCCGGACGAGCGCGAACGAGGTCGGCCGTCCCATCCGAGCTGCCATCGTCCACGACGAGGACCCGGATCGCGTCGGGCAGGTTGCCCGAGGCGGGCGCTCCCTCGCGGGGCGGCCCCCCGCGACGCCGAAGGTAGCCGAAGAGCTCGTCCAGGGCCGGGCCGAGTCGGGCTTCCTCGTTGAACGCGGGCAGGACCAGGGTCAACGACGCGAACGGGGGCGGGTCGGCGGGACGCTCGGCCATGGTGGTCGCAGTCTACGGTCTGGCCGAGAGCTCGCGAAGGCGCTCGGGGGAGGCGATCGGGGACGAGCGGCCGAATGCGTTGCGCAGGAGGAAGTACTCCGGGAGCGGGTGGTCGTCGGTGATGATCGGACCGTCTCCGAGGATCCGGCCGACGTCGTCCCCGGAGATCCAGACCAGCGACGGGATCCTGCGCGCCCAGCCCGCCGCGTCATGCTCCGGCGAATCGAACGCGGATGACAGGTCTTCGGTCACTCCCGGTCGAGATAGGACGGCCTCGAGGTTCGCCTGGTCGAACGTGATCGGCTCGTCGGAGCCGAGCATGTACAACCCGTAGCCACCCGGACCGAAGGCGATGGTCACCTCCGGGAAGACCGACTTGAACGACCGCATGTGGGCCAGCAGCTCGTCCATGGTCTGGCTGCTCCAGGGCAGCCATTGCATCATCACGCCGCCCGGGTTGAGCCGGGCCTTCGCCGCCCGGTAGTAGTCGGCCGACGAGATGACTGAGACGCCCGCGCTCTCGATCGGTGGCGGCGGGTCGGTGACGATGATGTCGTACGTCCGGTCCGTCAGCTCGATGTGGTTGCGCCCGTCCGCGACGATAACCCGCGCGTTCGGCGCGGCGAGGACCTTGTCCGCGTCGTCGTAGTAGGTCCCGAACATCTTCGGGACGGACGGCACGAGCTCGACGACGTCGGTGTCCAGCCCCGCGCCGACGGCGGCCCGGAACGCGGTGCCCATCCCGAACGCCACGACCGCGATGTCCTTGGCGTCCGGGCGGGCGATCAGCGGCAGGATCGGCATCAGCTTCGCGTCCACCGTGAGCAGCGTCATCGCGGTCCCGGTGACCCACAGGTGCTTGTTGCCGTACTTGTCCGTCCCCGCCTGGACCGATGCGATCTCGTCCTCGGCCGACTTCACGATCGTGCCGCCCTCACGCTCGATCCGCGCCATCGAGGGGTCGACGAAGTAGCCGCCGACGGCGACCGACACGACGAGGACGACGACCATCGCCGCACCGCCGACCGCGACCGCCGTCCGCACGACGCGCCCGCCGAGACCGCCCCACACGGCCAGGATCACGGCCAATCCGGCGTTGAGGATCGCGATCAGTGCCAGCGCCGAGGGCGAGCCGATAAGGGGGATCACGACGAACGGGACGATGAACGTGCCGATGATCGCCCCGACCGTGTTCGTGGCCAGGAGCAGGCCGGATCGGCCGCCGACGTCGTCGTCGTCGCCGGCCACGAGGGCGGACGCGGCCGGGAAGCTCAGGCCCATCACGAACGTCGCCGGGAGCACGACGAGCGCGGCCGTCCGGAAGAACGCCCCGAACAGGACCCCCGGCGTGCCGTTGACCGCGAGCACGCCCGTCGACGCGCCGGGCAGGATCCAGACGCCGCCGATGACGATGAGGACGGCGACCACGAGCTGCGCGACCGCGAGCAGGCTGACCGTGTTCCGGATCCGCGGCCGGATGACGTTGAACGTGATCGCGCCGAGGGCGATGCCGGTCAGGAAGAGGGCGAGGATCAGCGTGAACACGTACGTCGAGTTGCCCGTCCCGGAGGCCAGGAGGCGCGTCCACAGGGTCTGGTAGGCGAGCGAGGTCAGGCCCGAGATCAGGGCCACGAACAGCCCGAGCCGGAGGGTCGACCGGGCGATGGTCCGTGTCCCCGACGCCGATGGCTGCCGGACCGTCGGCGCGCCCGCGGAGCCCGGGGTCACGACCGGCGGCGGAGGGGCGGCCGTCGGTGGAGGGGCCGAGGTCGCCGTCGCGGCAGTCTGCGGCTGTCTCGGCTCGGGCGACGCGCCGGTCGAGGGCCAGCGCGATCACCCCGGCGAGCGCCGAACAGGTGGCGCCGACCAGCAGCGTGCCGGTCAGACCGAGCAGCTCGATCAGGATGAACCCGGCCATGATCGTCCCGACGATCGCGCCGATGGTGTTCGCCGCGTACAGCCGGCCGAACGATTCGGACAGATGCGCGGCGTTGGTGCTGAGGTAGCGGGTCAGGGTCGGCAGGGTCGCACCCATCAGGACGGTCGCCGGACCGAGCGCCAGGAGGGCGAGCGCGAACCGGACGAGGGCCAGCGCGCTGGGGTTCGCCTCGAGCGAGTTGAACGCGCCGCGATAGACCTCGTGGAGCAGCCGGAACGTGATCGGCGTCAGGATGACCACGACCACGAGCACCAGCTCGAGGATCCCGTACATCCGGACCGGCCGGCGGACCCGGTCGGCGTACCGACCGCCGACGGCGCTGCCGATCGCCATCCCGCCGAAGAACCCGGTCAGGATCGCTGAGACGGCCTGGGTGGTGTTGCCGAAGACGAGGACGAGCTGACGAGCCCAGACCACCTCGTAGATGAGCCCGGCCGCGCCCGACAGGATGAAGATGTCGAGGATGACGCGGCGGCTGATGGCGGGACCCTGGGTCACGGAGCGTACCTCTTGGTAGGCGCCGCTCCGTGGGAGAGCGGACGACTCATCTGGCCACGGTCGGCATCCGTTCCGCCCAGACCGACCGCGGGACGCTGAGCGCGGCCACGATCCACGCCAGCGCCCAGGCCGGCAGGAACACGATGACCAGGAGCGACCCGGAGACGGCCAGGAGGAACGTGCGTACCGGCGCCACCCACAGGAGTGGCCGGAACGCGATCAACAGCATGACGGGACCATACGCCATGGTGTAGGGCGACAGCACGAGGCCGGCGGCCAGCGTGGCGATGAACCCTGGCGTCTCGCCCTGGCGCAGCGCCGCCAGCGTCCCTGCGAGCGCCCCGAGCCCGAGCACGACGGCCACGAGCGGAGGCAGCGCGGTCAGCGAAAGGTTGCCGAACTGGGGGCTGTCGAGGTACTCGGGGTGACGGAGGATGTCGAGATAGGCCAGATAGGGGCCCGACCCGAGGAGCAGCGCGGTGATGCCGCTCGCCGCGATGGCGGTCGCCGCAGCGCCGATCAACGCCCGGCGCCGGTAGACCAGCATCCAGACGAGGATCGGCACGATGGCCGGCTTGGGGACCATGGCCAGGAGCAGACCGAGCGCGATCCCGGCCGCGAACCGATCCCTGGACCAGGCCACGACCGCGACCCCGGCGGTGAGCAGCGATCGTGACGTTCCCCAGCATCAGGTCGTAGAGGGTCGGCACGAACATGATCGTGGCGACCGCGGCGGTGACCCGGTCGACGGGCCGCCAGCCACGGGTCTCGCGGCGGATCCCCTCGCCGACGATCGCCACGCGGACGATCAGCCAGCCGCCGACCGCGAGACCGACGGGCAGCCACGTCGCCGGGATCGTCACGAGGGCCGCCAGCGGGCTGTACAGATACCCGCGGTTGCGGCCGAACGCGCCGGCGGCCAGGTCGGCCGCCGCGGCCAGGTTCCGTTCGACGTCGATCGCCCAGGCGTGCGGTGCGATCGCCAGCGCGACACCGATCCCGAGGACCGCGTTGAACCCGGCGACCGCCAGCAATCCGAGCGTGAACGCTCGCGCGCTGGTCCCCGGCGGAACGTCGTACGCCTCGCGCGTCGCCCCCATCACGTGGCGAGCGCCGCCCGGCCGACCTGGCCGGGACCGCGTTGCCGCTCGAGCCCGTCGACGATGAGGACGACGAGCAGGACGACCAGCCCGATCGAGGGGATCGCCCGGTTGACGATCCAGGCGGCCTCGCCGAGGCCCGGCTGGTCACCGGCGAACATCGCCAGGTAGGGGACGACGAGCAGGATCGGCCGTCGGATGTGAGCGACGGCGAGCAGGAGCGGCAGGACCAGGATCGCCAGGTAGTGGTGATACAGCGCGGGTGCGATGGCGATCGATCCGACGACCGCCAGCGCGAAGCCGGCCCCGTCGTCACGGCGCCGGGCGGCCCAGGCGACCGCGAGGACGATCACGGCCGTGACCGCGACGCGCCCGGCCGTCACGCCCACGAAGCCGCCCAGCCAGACCGCCGGCGCCAGCGTGTCGTACGGATCCACCGGCGGTCCGAGGTTGGCGATGACCCGCGGATAGTCGAGCCACGGCTGCAGCCCGGTCAGCGGCAACGTCAGCAGGGCGAGGACGCAGAACCCGATCCCGGACCAGATCGCGGCCCGTGTCCGACCGGTCAGGACGAACCAGACCACGATCAACCCGGGGAAGACCTTGATCAGGGTCGCCGTCCCGATGGCAAGGCCCGCGAGAACCTGACCGCGTCGGTCGCCGCGATCGTCGAGTCGGATCCCGTACCAGCCGAGCGCCAGCAGCCCGAGGAGCAGGATGTGGACGTTGCCCATGACCAGCTCTCCGACGACCGGCGGGAAGGCGAACGCCGCCGCGACCCAGGCCAGGCGGTAGCCGTCCGGGGGGAGCCGCTCGAGCCGGGCGATGCCCAGGCTGACCAGCGCGACGATCACCAACCCGATCGCGGCCCAGATCCACATCGCGGCTCGATAGTCGGTCGGGAAGCCGGCCGCCAGCGGCGCCGTCAGGACGGCCAGGAACGGCGGATAGAGATAGAGGTACTGCTGCTGCGGACTGTAGGTCCCGGCCAGCTGCTGCGCCTGGTAGATCGGCTGCCCGTCGAGCAGATGGCCGGCCGCGGTCCAGTAGGCCGAGAAGTCGTAGCCCCACTGGATCTGGCGCGTGAACAGCACGAACTGGAGCGCGCGGAAGGCCAGGACCACGACGCCGAGCACGACCAGGACGATCGCCTGGAAGCCGGGCTCGGACAGCCGGCGCAACCCGTAGATCGTCCCGATGGCCGGCCGGCCGGGGACCGTCACAGGTTGTAGGCCCAGTAGACGCCGAGCAGGTTCACCCCGATGCCGAACACGATCAGCACCTTGCCCCACAGCGGCAGCCCTGCGCGAGCGACCGCAAGTCCCACCAGGGCCATGACGAACGGGATGGAGTCGAGCGCGTAGCGATATCCGTACTGGAGCCAGCCGCCGCCGTAGTAGAGCAAGCTCGGCACGATCACCGCGACCGTGGTCAGACCCAGCGCGACCGCCATCCGCGAGCGCCAGTCCGCCCGGAGGGCGAGGAGCAGCCCCGGCGAGGTGATGAAGATCGACATCCCGAGGCCATCCGGCTTGAGGAACGGCGGCGTGGACGAGAACATCGGGAGATGGGTGAACAGCAGGTCGAGGTTCATCGCCAGGTGCGCCGTCGAGAACAGGCCCATCTGCCGCTGCGCCTCGAGGAACGCCGGCAGCGACGCGAGGGCATAGCCGGATTCCAGCGGCGAGCCGAACCGGACCGCGTTGTACCACAGCGCGAACAGAACGGCCGGCGCGACGCCGACGGCATAGACGACCAGGTCGGTCCAGGGCCACGACCGCCACCCACCTCCCTCCTCCGAGTCGACGACGACCCAGGCGAAGAACGGCGCGGCGAAGGCCAGCGGCGCCCGGCTGAGGAATGCCGCTCCGAGCAGGAGCCCGAGGAGCAGCGGCCGGCGCCGACCGAACGACTCGATCAACGCGGCGAGGGTCACCATCAGGGCGACCTGGTGGCCGGTGTGCCACACGCCGCCCCGGGTCGTCACCCACCACAGGGCGGTGCTGAATCCGAACAGCGCCACCAGCCAGAGGCGGTCGACGATCGACCGGACGCCGATCCGGCCGACCAGCCACCAACACAGGCCGACGTCGACCGCCGCCATCGCCGACCCGATGATCTGCTCCCACCGATCGGCCGTGACGGGCCCGACGAGAGCGACGAGCGGCATGACCGCGATCGCCGGGAACGGAGCGAACGGGACGTAGACCCGCGCGCCGACGATGACCGCGTCGAACGGGCCGAACGGGCGGTCGAGCCACGTCCGGCCGTGGAGGAACGCGTCGGCGAGGTAGAAGAAGTCGGGGTGGCCCGCGTCGAACTTGTAGCTCGACCAGGCGTAGATCCCGAAGGCCAGCACGATCGCCCCGACCCCGATCGCGAGCGCGCGCCGATCGAGCCCCGACGCGGGGCGGGTCGTCGACGTCGCCGGCGGGGCGTCCATGGCGGAAGGCTAACAAGCGCCGCGGTGTATCGTGCCCTGCGATGCCAGCCTCACCGGTGGATCCGTGGATGCCCTGACCCCTGGCAGCCGACCGGATCGCCTCCTGCGCGCCGGGCTCTGGATCCTGACGGGAATCGTCGTCGTGCTGGCGGTTCGCGATCTCCTGGCCGGGTATCCGATCGCCGTCGACATCCAGATCCCCCTTCGCGCGGCCGATCGCTGGCTGTCGGGCGGACAGCCCTACCTCGCCTCGAGCTTCGAGGCTCCCGTCGGGCCGGACCTGCCGTTCCTCTACCCGCCGTTCCTCCTCCCCGTGATCGCGGTCATGACGTTCCTGCCCGAGACCGCGGTGGTGGCGGCCTGGCTCCTCCTCCTGCTGGGGACCGCGGTCTGGACCTGCCGGCGGCTGGCCGTTCCCTGGCTTTGGGTACCGGCGGTGCTCCTCTGGCCGCCGTTCCTCGAGGCGCTGCTGGGAGGCAACATCCAGATCCTCCTGTTCGGTGCGTTCGTCGCGCTCCTGTTCGGCCGTCCGGACCCGGGCGCCGGTGGCCCGTTCCACCCCACCGAGCGGCGCCTCGACGGGGACGAACGGCCCGCCTGGCTGGACGGCCTGCTGGCGGTCGCCAACCCGGCGATCAAGCCGTCGCAGGCCCAGCCATGGGTCCTGCTGCTCCGCCGACGACCGAGGGCCGCCCTGACCGGCGCGCTGCTCGTCGGCGTCGCCGTCCTCGCGACACTCCCGCTGACCGGCCTGGCGGCGTGGTCGGACTGGATCGCCCAGCTCGGGCGGGCGTCCGATCCGAACTGGATCTATGGCGGGGCCGGGCTCGCCCACGGCCTGCCGGCGATCGTCGGCCTCGGTCTCGCGGCCGCGACGACCGTGGCCGCGTACTTCCTCCCGGTCCGGTTCGCCGCCGCTTGGCTCGGGATCCTGATGATCGTCGGGAACCCGAGCCTGCGGATGTTCGGCCTGTTGACGCTGCTGCCGGGGATGCTCGTGGTCCGTCGCGAGGTCGCCCTGCTCGCGGCCCTGTGCGTCGCCAGCTATACCCTGCCCGGCCTGTGGCTCGGCGTCGTCCTGGTCGGGTTCGCTCTCGCCGAGGGGCTGCGGCGACCGATCTGGCTCGAGCCTCCGGCCGCGGCCCGGCCCTAGTCCGGCGATGTATCGTCCGGCCGTGGCACCCAATGCCGGTCGGATCGTCGCCCTCACCTTGACGGGCGTGTTCCTGGTCGTGTTCGTCCTGGAGTTCGCCTACCTGTTCCCCTACATCGCGGCGCAGGACGCCGTCGGGACCGACCACACCTTCTACCGGGATGTCGGCCAGCGCTGGCTCGACACGGGGGTCTACTACCTGCCGCGCCAGCTGGCCGGCCCGTACGTCGTCCTGCCCGACGTGGACGTCCTCTACCCGCCGATCGCCCTGATCCTGTTCGTGCCGCTCATCTGGATGCCCTACCCGCTGTGGTGGATCGTGCCCGGCGCCGTCGTCGGCGCGACGCTGTGGCGCCTCCGCCCGGCGCTGTGGACGTGGCCGATCATGGCCGCCCTGTTCGCCTGGCCGCGCGGCGTGAGCAACCTGATCTACGGCAACTCGGACATGTGGATCGCCACGTTCATCTGCGGCGGGCTCCTGCTCGCCTGGCCGGCGGTCCTCGTCCTGATCAAGCCGTCGGTCCTGCCGTTCGCGCTGATCGGGATCCGCCGGCGCTCATGGTGGATCGCCGCGGGGCTGCTCGCCCTGCTCAGTCTCGCCATGCTCCAGCTTTGGCAGGACTTCGTGATCGCCATCCGCAACTCGGACGCCGAGTGGTACTACAGCCTCGACGACATGCCGCCGCTGTTCATCCCGGTGGTCGCCTGGCTCGGCCGGCGCGACGGTGGGTACGCCGATCTGCGGCAGCTCGGCGAGGGGATCCGCGCGGTCAGGCTTCCGGTGCTGCGGCGACCGTCGACGCCGGCGTGACCTCGGCCGGGGCACGCGGCTCGAGCTCGGGGCGGCGCTGGGCGATCGGCCACAGCGCGGCGAGGACGGCGAACCCGCTCGGCCACAGGATGGGCAGGGCCAGGGTGGCCCCGACCGGGACCGTCCAGCGACGATCCGTGCGCGCGCCCCAGGCGATGACCGCGACGGCCAGTGGCAGGCGGAGGAGGAGCGGGATGGCGATCGAGAACTGGCCCAGGGGCGCCCCGCCCGCCGTCTTGAGGATGCTCTCCTGGAGCCACATCGACCACAGCCCCGGGTCGATGAGCAGCGACCCGGCGACGAGCCCGGCCGTGACCGCCAGGGCGATCCCGAGCGGTCGCCACTCGCGTCGGACGGCGAACCAGACCAGGCCGACCCCGGGCGTCACCTTGGTCAGGAGGAGGAACGACCAGGCCGCCGGGTAGCGGAACCCGAGGGCGATCGCGGCGGCCATCAGCAGGTGGATGTTGCCGTGGTAGAGGTCCAGGGCGACCGGCGGGAAGGCCAGGACGAACAGCGCGCTGCGCCAGCCGAGCCAGATGATCGTCGCCACCAGGACCGAGGTCCACAGCCAGAGGAACGTCGTCCACGGCAGCTGGCCGAACGGGGCGAACAGGATGGCGATGACCGGCGTATAGGTGAACGCCCCGAACGTCCCGGCCGGGACCGTGTACGGATCGGCTGGGTCGAGAGCCCAGTACGCGAAGGCGTCGAAGCCGAAGGTCCCGGCCTTCGGGGCCACGACCAGGAAGAGGTAGGCGGCGAACGCGAGACCGGCCAAGCCGAGCCCATCGCGAAGCGCCCGACGAGCCACGGGGGACGGTCGGACCGAGGCGAGCGAGGCGGTCGAGACGGTCATCCGGACCAGATGCTACCCCCTCGGATCGGGGCGCCGTACCAGCCCGGATGGCGGTCGTCATGGGTGATTCGTACCGGTCTGAGTCCGGGGTGCCCGGTGCTAGGCTGCACCGGCGATGCGCACCGCCATAGCCCTTTTCACGTTCGCCGCGCTCGTGCGGCTGGTCCTGATCGCGCTGTATCCGGACCCCGCCTACGTCGATTCCTATTACTACGTCAACGTCGCGCGGGCGCTCGAGGCGGGTCGCGGATTTAACATCGACTTCGTCTGGACCTTCGTCGATCTGGGCGGCTCGATCCCCGCCAACCCGGGCCTGCCGATCCCCAGCAATGCGCACTGGATGCCGCTGGCCTCGCTGGTCCAGGTCCCCTTCCTGGCGGTCCTCGGCCCGACGGCCTGGGCCTCCGCGTTGCCGTTCGCGCTGATCGGCTCGCTCGCCGCACCGATGACCTGGGCCTTCGCCCGCGAGGCGGGCGCTCGTCCGGACGTCAGCCTCGGCGCCGGCATCCTGGTCGCCGTCCCGGCCGCCGTGGTGTTCATGGCCCAGCCGGACAACTTCTCGCTGTACCAGCCGATCGTCCTCGGGGCATTGTGGCTCGGCGCGCGCGGGCTGAAGGGCGACCCTCGCTCGTTCGTCGTGGCCGGGGCCCTGGTCGGCCTGGCGATGCTCGCCCGGAACGATGGGATCCTGGTGGGGGTGGCCCTCGGCCTGCTCTTCCTGTGGGGACGCTTCCGGTCATGGCGCGCGGATCGACCGCCGGGCCTGCCGTGGTGGTCCGCGTTCGCCTCGCTCGGGCTGTTCCTGCTGGTGATGGCGCCGTGGTGGGCGCGCCAGCTCGCCGTCTTCGGCTCGATCTCGCCGTCCTCGGCATCGGGTCGCATCCTGTGGATCCGGTCGCTCGCCGAGATGAACTCGATCGTCGGACATCCGACCCTGTCGACGTTCCTCGACCAGGGCGTCGGGTCGCTCGCCTCGAGCCGGATCATCGGCCTGGGTCAGGCGGTCGTCAGCTTCGTCGTCCTCGTCGCGGGCGTCGTGCTCGCTCCGACGATGGTCGTCGGCGGATGGCTCCGCCGGCGCTCGCCGGACTATGCCCCGTTCTTCGTCTATGCCGTCGTCCTGTTCGCGTTCTCGGCCCTCGTCTCCGCCGTCCATGTCCCCAACGGGACGTTCATCCACTCCGCGGTCGCCCTCGCACCGCAGGCGTCGATCCTCGCCCTCGAGGGCGTCGTCGCCGTGGTCGTCTGGGTCGCCGCACGTCGGGCCAGCTGGGACGTCGAACGATCGACCCGGATCTTCGTGGGCGCGGCCGTCGTCCTGACACTCCTGGTCGGGATCGCCTTCTCCTTCAGCACGCGCGCGACCTGGGTCGCCGAGCGCGACCTGAAGATCGCCGCCGGAGCCGCACTCGCCGCGGCCGGGGCCGGTGCCGACGACGTGGTCATGAGCCTGGACACCGGCGGGGTGAAGTACTGGACCGGGCACCCGGGGGTGGTGGCACCCGCTGATCCGATCGACACGATCGAGACGGTGGCTCGCGCGTATGACGCGCGCTGGCTGCTCGTCGAGAAGAAGGACACGGTCGCGGCCCTGGCGCCGCTCCTGCTCGATGGGCCGCGCCCGGCGTGGATCGGAGCCAGCGTCTGGGAGGAGTCGTCGGGCGACGACCCGGAGGCGACCGACGCGACGGCGGGCCGGACGGCCTTCGATGCCGCCGTCTTCCCGATCTGCCTCAGCGCGACCGACCCGCGGTGCGTCCGATGACGCGACGCGAGGCGTGGCTGAGCGCCGGGCTGGTCTTCCTCGTGGCGCTTGTCGCGCGCAGTCTGTTCGCGTCGACCCTCCATTTCCCGACTCCCGAGGACACCGCCTACTACGTCGGTGTCGCTCGCAACGTGCTCGAGGGTCGCGGCCTGGTCAGCGACGCCATCTGGAGCTTCCAGACCCCGCCGCTCGAGTTCCCGCGCCCCGCGTTCGAGGTATGGCTCCCCTTGCCGAGCCTGATCGCCCTGCCCGCGATGGCCGTCCTGGGGGCGACCTTCGACGCGGCCAAGGTCCCCGCGGTGCTGATCGGCTCGCTCGTCCCGGTCCTGGCCTGGCGGCTGGCCGCCGACGTGGCGGTCGAGCGCGCGTTCCCGGTCGGTCGGGCGCGGACCCTCGCGCTCGGGACCGGCCTCACGGCGGCCGTCTACCTGCCCCTCGTCCTGTTCGGCGCCCTGCCCGACTCGACGATGCCGTTCGCGCTGCTGACGCTCGCGGCGACGCTCCTGATGACCCGCCTCCTCGCCCATCCGCCGGAGGGCAGCGCGATCCGCGACGGCCGGTTGGTCGGGCTCGGGGTCGTCCTCGGGCTGGCGGCGCTGACCCGGAACGAGGTCGTCTGGCTCGCGCTGACGTGGGTCGGCCTCGCCTGGTGGAGCGGCCCCCGCGGGCGGCGCCTGGCGATGATCGGCGTCCCGGCCGTGGTCGCCCTGGTCCTGTTCGTGCCCTGGCTCATCCGCGACTGGGCGGTCTTCGGCAATCCGCTGCCGGGCCAGGCGCTGGCCAACGCGCTGTCGGTCACGGGCTTCGACATCTTCGCCTGGAAGGACCCGCCGACGCTGTCGCGCTACCTGGCGATCGGTCCGGCCCGGCTGATCCAGCTCCGCGCCGAGGGCCTGTGGCACGACCTCGCCAACGTCCTGGTCGCCCCGGGCTTCCCGGTCGCGCTCATCGGGCTCATCGCCCTGCCGTGGAGCGGTCGGGCCCGGAGCCTTCGTCCACTGGTCATCGTGTCGGTCGTGACCTTCCTGGTGACCGGGCTCTTCTTCCCGGTGTCGACCACCTGGGGGACGTTCCTCCACGCCGCCGGGGCGATCCAGGTCCTGTTGGTCATCAGTGCCCTCGTCGGGCTCGACGCGCTGATCGCTCAGGTCGGGATCCGGCGTGGCTGGACCCGCCCGGTCGCCTGGCTGGGTCCGGTCCTGACGATCGGTTCCGCCCTCCTGTTCAGCGGTCTCATCCTCACCGCCTACGGCACGCAATCGGTCGATGTGGCCCGCCGCTATGAGCTGCTCGGGGAGCGGATGGCGGCGATCGGTCATCCGCTCGACGCGACGGCCGGCCCGGTCGTGACCGACTTCCCGATCTGGCTCGCCGAGGCGCGGCGGATCCCGACCCTGGGCCTGCCGGCCGAGACGCCGGCCGACGTCGTCGATCTCGCCCACGCCTTCCCCGGGACTCGCTACCTCGTCATCGACGATCAGGACGACCACGGCGGCTGGCCGGCGGTCCTCGCGACCGACGCGCCCGGCGCGGCCTGCTTCCACGAGCTCGACCTCGGCGCACCGCCGAGCGACCAGAACGACGCGCGCATCCTCGGCCGGACGAGGGTGTTCGAGATCGGCTGTCCGTGATGTCCGGACCCCTATACTCGGACGACATGGACGGTACGCGGGTGGGCGAGGCTCGGGACGGCCGCTTCGACGAACTCCACGCAGAGGCGAAAGCCGCGTTGGCGTACTCGGCCAACAGCCTCGACGCCGTCGCCGCGAGCTATCGGGCCGCGTACCTCGACGAGCTCGGGCGGTACCAGGCGTTGCGCGACGAGCTCGACGCGCTCGAGCGACGCCCGCGACGCGAGCGGAAGGCCGCCGCCGACGCGGGGACACCCAGCCCACCGAGCGCGGTCGAGGCCGCCGAGGCAGGTGCCGACGACGCCCGCGGGAGGGCGCTCCGTTCGGACGTCGAGCGCCTCGAGGCGGAGGTCGGCGCCCACCAGTCCGAGCTCGCCCGGTTCGAGCTCGCCCATCGAAGCCTCGAGAGCACATGGCTCTTCCTCGAGCGCGGCGATGCCAGCCTTGTCCCGGACGGAGACGGGGCAGCCCGCCCGCACGACGTCGAGATGCGGATCGTCGAGGCGCAGGAGGCCGAGCGGGCCCGCCTGGCCCAGGAGATCCACGACGGACCGGCCCAGGCCCTGTCGAACGCGATCTTCCAGGTGGAGTACATCGAGCGGGTGATGGACGGCGACCCGCGGATGGCGCGGACCGAGCTCCGGTTCATGCGCGAGCTGCTCCGCCGCGAGCTCGGCGACATCCGGACGTTCATCAGCCAGCTCCGGCCGCCGCTCCTCGACGAGCTCGGGTTGGACGGCTCGATCGTGGACGCCGCCGAGACGATGGCGGCGCTCGCCGGGAGCACCGTCGAGACGGACCTTCGGGCGCCCGACGACCTCCTCGGGGACGCTCAGCAGACCGTCGTGCTGCGGGTCGTCCAGGAAGCCCTTCAGAATGTGCGCAAGCACGCCAAGTCGACGCGAACCACGATCGCGACCCGGCTCGACGACGACCGCTGGGTCGTCGAGGTCCAGGACGACGGACTCGGGTTCGATGTCGGAACGGTCGCCACGCGCGGCCGCCGCAACTTCGGACTGCAATTCATGCGTGAGCGCGCCGAACTCATCGGTGCCGCGCTGGAAGTGTCATCCCGTCCGGACGCCGGAACGGTCGTTCGGTTGGCGATCCCGCTCGAGAAGGAGAGTTCATGAGTGCGATGGATTATTCGGGTCCGGAGCGCCGTCGGGGCGGTCCCGATCGGCGCAACGTCGAGCAGACCAAGCTGCTGCTGGTCGACGACCATGCATTGTTCCGGATGGGCATGCGCGGCCTGCTCGAGCGTGAACCCGACTTCGTGATCGTCGGCGAGGCCGACGACAGCCGCAGCGCCATCGAGCTCGCCCTCGACACCTCGCCCGACATCATCCTCATGGACCTGACGCTGCCAGCCCCCGGTGGGATCGAGACGACCCAGCGGATCAAGCGCGAGCTCCCGTCGGTCGGGATCATCGTCCTTGCCCAGAATGAGGAAGAGGACGCCCTGTTCGACGCGATCAAGGCCGGCGCCGCCGCGTTCATCCTCAAGGACGTCGGCCCGGACGACCTGGTCACGATCATCCGTCGCGTGTCCGACGGCGAGTACCTCATCAACGACAAGGTCTTCGCCAAGCCGGCCGTCGCCTCGCGCGTCCTCAAAGAGTTCCGCGAGCTCGCCGTCTACGGGCAGGACGCGGCGCCGATCTTCGCCCCGCTGTCCCCGCGCGAGGTCGAGATCCTCGACAACATCGCCCAGGGGATGACCAACAAGCAGGTCGCCTACGCGCTGTCGATCAGCGAGCAGACGGTCAAGAACCACATGAGCTCGATCCTGCGCAAGCTGTCGGTCAACGACCGGACCCAGGCCGTGGTGTACGCCATGCGTCAGGGTTGGATCCGGATGCCGGAGGACTGATCGTCGATACCGTGACGACCCCCGAGGGCCAGCTGGCCAGCGATCACGACGAGTCGCCCACCGGCGATCCGGAGCCGGTGAGTCTCGTGGTGCGCGTCGAGCGGGAGATCGCGACGCTGGACAACGAGCTCGCCGAGATCGACATGCTCATCCAGCAGGCCGGCGCCGAGAGCGAACGCCACGAGGCCAAGCGGGCGGCGCTCGCCGCACGGATCGATGCCGACAAGGCGGCCGGCCGGATCGACCCGACCGAGCTCGCCGAGCAGAACGCGCAGCTGGTCGGCCTGACCCGGCGAGCCATCGTCATGAGCTCCCAGGTCGACGTGCTCAACGGCAAGGTCAAGATCCTCCATCGGTATCGCGACGGGCTGGCGTCCCTCGATGAACAGCTCCGCTCGCTGCCAGACGGCGGCCTCGTCCCGTTGCCGCCGGGCATCGTGTCCGTCGGCGACGCCATCGAGGGCGGCGAGCAAGCCGGAGGCGGCGCGGACACGACCCTGCGCGTCTCCCCGGCGGTCTCCCGCCTGATCCTGGCCGCCCAGGAGGACCTTCGACGCGACATCGCCCGGGCGATGCACGACGGTCCGGCCCAGAGCCTGACGAACATCGTGCTCCAGGCGCAGATCGTCGACCGCCTGATGACGACCGACCCGACGGCCGCCAAGCCGGAGATCCGCGAGCTCATCGCGATGGTCCAGACGACGCTCGATGCCACGAAGTCGTTCATCTTCGACGTCCGCCCGATGGTCCTCGACGATCTCGGTCTGGTGCCGACGGTCCGCCGGTCGGCCCGGGATCGCGGCCGTCGGGCGAACATCCCGGTGGACTTCGACTCGATGGGCCCCGACCGCCGTCTGCCGATGGACCTCGAGTCCGGCGTCTTCCGGATGATCGAGGAATCGCTCGCCGCGTATCTCGCGGGACGTCCGGAGCGGATCATCGTCCGGCTCGACTGGACGACGACGACGCTCGAGGCGGTGGTCCGCTCCGTCCGTGAGCCGGCGGCCGACGCCGTGCCGGCTCCGGGGGCGAGCCCGTCGGCCGAGCCCGACCAGGGCAAGAGCCGCGGCAAGGGCAAGAGCCGTCCCGAGCCGGAGATCCCGGCCGCGCTCGCGGCGATGATCTCCGACCGGCGCGACGAGCATGCGGCCGCCGTGGCTGCCACCACTGCCCCGGTCGCCTTGCCGCCCAAGACCTGGCGCGATGTCCAGGCGCGCGCGGCCAGCCTCGGTGCCCGGGCGGGATTGTCGAGCGACGGCTCGGAGGTCCGGATGACCGCGGATCTGCCGGCGGCCGACTGAGATCGGCACGATGGTGCCTGTCGGGCCGGCGGACGGACCATCCATTTCGCGATCCGTGGAACCCACCGTCGACCGTACGCACCGCCCCATCTACGGAGGTCAGGGCCTCGTCGAGTACGGGATCATCCTCGGATTGTCGCTCCTGCTGATGGCGATCCTGCTCATCTTCTTCGACGACCAGGTTGCGGCGGTCCTCCAGTGGCTCACGAACCAGCTGCCGTGAGTGACCAAAGAGCCACTCTCCATCGGTACCTTCTGGCCATTAGCACAGAAGCCGGAGCCACCCTATATTCAGCACGCCCTCGACTGGGGGTGTGCACTCATCCAGGAGGCCTAACGGCTATGGCGCTCATCAATTCGTTCCTCGCGTGGATGAACCGCGACGAGGAGGGCCAGGGGCTCGCCGAGTACGCGCTGATCCTCGCCCTCATCGCGATCGTCGCGATCATCGCCCTGCTGTTCCTGGGCGGCCAGGTCAGCAAGATCCTCAGCACCGTCGGCAACTCGGTCTAGCACCGACGCCCACGGGAGCCCGTCGGATCCCCGACGCGGCTCACACGTAACGACCCGACGCCGGGCCCTTCGAGGGTCCGGCGTCGATCGAATTCCTGGAGGTCTCGCAGCTCGACGGGGATGAGCTGCCGGGTCGCGCGGGGACCCGATACAGCTATCGCCGTATTGACGGCCTTCGAACCACCCCATAGTGTGTCGCTCCCGTCGTCACCCCACTCCACGGCACCTGTCCGATCGCAGGGTCCTGAGGGAGGCGGCACGGGTGCCCCCGCTGAGGCGAGGGACTCTCGGCGAAAGGAGGACCACATATCGGTGTTCGATCTTGTCCGCGCGTGGATCGTCCCGGCCCGTCTCGACGATGAAGGTCAGGGACTGGCGGAGTACGCCCTGATCCTTGCCCTCATCGCCATCGTCGCCATCCTTGCCCTGCTTTTCCTGGGCAGCCAGATCAGCTCGATCCTCAGTCGGGTCGGGAACTCGGTCTAGGAACGGAATCGCCGGGCACCGACCCGGCAGGCGCATCCAGCGGCGAGCGGCCCTTCGATCGGAGGGCCGCTCGTCAATTCCCGGCGGGTCGGCCATGGATATCCGAGTCGGTCCGGACCGGGCTTCCGCCGGCCCCCCGACGCAGGCTTCGGCCGGCCCGGAGACGGGCTTCTGCCGGCCCGGGCGCGGGCGTCCGCCGGCCCCCCGACGCGGGCTTCCGCGGGGCCCGCGGACCGGGGCATCCGCCGGCCTTCCGACGGGCGCGATGAGGCCGGATCGGGGTCCTTTGACGGGGCCCGGAACGACCCTGTCCCAGGCCCCCGGAAGGGGCTCCCAGACGGTCCCCGGGACCCCTCCGGAACCCCTCGGACCGGTCGTCGGTGACGGCCCTCCGGACCCCGGTCCCGAAACCCGATCTGAGCACGAATCGGGCCCCTTTTCTGGCTATTTCCTCCTAATGGTCCTAGCCCTTTGGTATAGTCGCCAGCCCTTTTCCCGATGCTACAGTGGTGCCACCTGTCACACGGCTGGGGAGAGTGGTTTTGAAGAGTAGATCGAACCGATTGATCCTGCTAGTCGGGGTCGTCCTCGCAGCGGTCGCATTCGTCGCGATCGTGTTCCTTATCGGCAATCCGAGCACCAAGCAGGAGACGGTCAAGACGACCCTCCCGACGGTGATCGCGAACGTCGATATCCCGCTCGGCACGCAGGTCCGCAGCGACATGCTGAAGACCCAGGAGGTCGAGGCTGCGAACCGCGCCGCGGACGCTATCGGCGACCCGTCGCAGGTCGTCGGCCAGATCGCCCGGTCGGACATCACGGCCCAGGCGCAGCTGACCAAGTCGCAGTTCGCGACCAACAACACGGGCGCCGCGCCCGGCCCGCTCCTGCCGAAGGGGCTTCGCGCCCAGTCGGTCCAGGTCGACCAGGTCTCCGGTGTGGGAACCCTGATCAACGTCGGTGATCGCGTCGATGCGGTCGTCGGCATCGGTGCCCAGGGGCTCGGTGACGGCGGTCTGACCCAGTGCGGTAGCAAGTTCCCGTTCCTGACGGTGGACAGCGCGACCGACACGGTCAACAACATCCCGGATGTCGGCAGCACGCTGTCGGTGAAGATGCTCCTGCAGAACATGCAGGTCGTCTCGACCCTCCTGCCGCCGATCGACACGACCACCAATCCGCAGGCCTCGCCCGGCACCGGTAACCCCGGGACGAACCTGAACGGTCAGAAGGAGATCGTCATCCTGGCGGTCACCCCGCAGCAGTCTGAAGTCATCAAGTACGCCCAGGTCGAAGGTTGTATCAGCCTCGTCCTGCGCTCACCGAAGGACTACGTGGACGATGCGGGCAACGCCACCGAGCCGGCGCTCGATCCGACCACCGGCATCATCCTGAAGACCCTCGTCGATGAGTACGGGGTCCTCCCGCCGCAGATCGTCGAGGCCATCCTCCCGAAGAAGTAGCTCGCGACCGGAGGCGCCCGCCAAGGCCACTCTCCGCGAGCGCCATCCGGAAACCGAGTCGACCGGACGACAGGCGCGCCAGATCCACCCGGATCCCGCGCCTGTCGGCCCGCTCCACCGACCAGCCGGACCAGACCACCGACCGACTCCAGACCGACCGACCCGACCATCGCAACCCGACCAGCACCGAAGGCTGAACGCCCCACATGGCAGACATGATCAAGGTCCTGATCGTCGACGACATCGCCGAGACGCGCGACCACCTGACGAAGCTCCTCGGGTTCGAGGGCGACATCGAGGTGGTCGGGGCAGCCGACTCCGGCCGCCAGGCGCTCGAGATGGCGGGGCGTCTCCGGCCGGACGTCGTCCTGATGGACATCAACATGCCCGACATGGACGGGATCGCCGCGACCGAGCAGCTCGCCACCGAGGTCCCCACGGCTTCGGTCGTCATGATGTCGGTCCAGGGCGAGGCGGACTACCTCCGACGTTCGATGCTCGCCGGGGCGCGCGAGTTCCTGGTCAAGCCGTTCAGCAGTGACGAGCTGACCGCCTCGATCCGTCAGGTCTACACGCGAGAGCGTGAGAAGCAGGGCCGGATCACCGTCACGAACGTCGCCGCCGCGGCCGCGACCGCCGCCGCGACCCGCGACCGCGAGCCGGGCCAGGTCGTCGCCGTGTTCAGCCCCAAGGGTGGGGTGGGACGGACGACGATCGCCGTCAACTTCGCGGTGTCCGCCGCGGCCGACCTGGGTCAGAAGACCGTCCTGGTGGACGGTTCGTTCCAGTTCGGCGACGTCGGCGTCCTGCTGAACCTCAATCCGAAGAACAAGTCGATCGCGGACCTCGTCCCCGAGATGGAGGCGGGCGGCGAGCCCGAGTCGATCGACACGTTCGTCATCAACCACTCGTCGGGCGTCCGCGTGCTGCTTGCGCCGCCGTCGCCCGAGATGGCCGAGATGATCACGCCGGCGGGCGTCCGCAAGATCCTCGAAGTGCTGCGGGCCACGAACGATCTCGTGGTCGTCGACTGCACCGCGAACTTCAGCGACACCACCCTGGCGATCCTCGATGCCGCAGACGTGATCCTGACGGCGCTGACCCTCGAGATCACGAGTATCAAGAACATGCGACTCTTTCTGGAGGTCGCCGATCAGCTGGGCTACGAGGGCTCGAAGATCAAGCTCATCCTCAACCGCGCCGACTCGACGCTGGGCATCCGCGTATCGGATGTCGAGCACTCGATCGGCCGCAAGGTCGATCACACGATCGTGAGCGACGGGCGTAGCGTCGTCTACGCGCTGAACCGCGGCGTGCCGTTCGTCCTGTCCAACCGAGAGGCCCAGGTCTCCCAGGACGTCCTCCGTCTGGCGACCGCCATCACTGGTGGCGAGCGCAAGGCGACGACGGCCGAGGATCCTAAGCAGGGCTCTCGAAAGCTGTTCGCATGGCGGTAGCAGTCGGCCCCTCGGGGCCTGAAGGGGTGTAAGGCGATGTCCCTCCTCAAGCGGATCGAGAGCGCTCGACCTGGTTCGTCCCCCGGGACGCCATCGGAGAACCTGCCGGCACCGACCGGCGGCGCTCCCGGCGCTCCCGCCAGCACGCCCCCGCCGGTGCAGTCCACCCGGCTGATGTCCCAGGGCCCCGTCAGGGAGTCCTTCCGGGACGTCAAGTTCCGGATCCAGAGCCGGGTCATCCAGGACCTGGACCCGAAGCTCGACCTGTCCAACCAGGTCGAGGTCCGGCGCCAGATCGAGGAGATCTTCGGCAAGGTCATCGACGAGGAAGGCCTCGCCCTGACCCGAGCTGAGCGCGTGCGGATGCTGGAGCAGATCACCGATGAGATCATCGGCCTCGGTCCGCTCGAGCCGCTGCTGCGTGACGAGAGCATCACCGAGGTGATGGTCAACGGCCCGCGCCAGGTCTACATCGAGCGATCGGGCAAGCTCGAGCTCACGAACGTCGTGTTCCAGAACGACGACCACGTCATGCGCATCATCGATCGGATCATCGCCCCGATCGGTCGACGCGTCGACGAGTCGTCGCCGATGGTCGACGCTCGACTGACCGACGGTTCCCGCGTCAACGCGATCATCCCGCCGCTGTCGCTGGTCGGGCCGGTCATCACGATCCGGAAGTTCTCCGCCTCCCCCTTCACGGTGGACGACCTCATCCGGTTCGGGACGGCGACCGCCGACATGTTCGACTTCCTCAAGGCCTGCGTCGAAGCCCGCCTGAACATCTTCGTGTCGGGCGGCACCGGTTCGGGCAAGACGACCACTCTGAACGTCCTGTCGTCGTTCATCCCGAACGACGAGCGGATCATCACGATCGAGGATGCCGCCGAGCTCCAGCTTCGCCAGGAGCACGTGGTCACCCTCGAGTCCCGGCCCCCGAACATCGAGGGCAAGGGTGCGGTGCCGATCCGCGAGCTCGTCCGGAACTCGCTCCGGATGCGGCCAGACCGGATCATCGTCGGAGAGTGCCGGTCGGGCGAAGCGCTCGATATGCTCCAGGCCATGAACACCGGCCACGACGGCTCGATGTCGACGGGCCACGCGAACTCCCCGCGGGACATGCTCTCCCGCCTCGAGACGATGGTCCTGATGGCCGGCGTGGATCTGCCTCTTCGGGCCATCCGCGAGCAGGTGGCCTCCGCGGTCGACCTGATCGTCCAGCAGAGCCGTCTCAAGGACGGGACACGTAAGATCGTCAACATCACCGAAGTCCAGGGCATGGAAGGCGACGTCATCGTCATGCAGGACGTCTTCGTCTTCGAACAGTCGGGCGTCGTCGAAGGCAAGATCCAGGGCCGGCTGAAGCCGACCGGGATCCGGCCGAAGTTCGTCGAGAAGTTCGAGACCCAGGGCATCCATCTGCCCGCCGGTCTGTTCGGCTTCACGTACTGACGCCGGGAACTAGGAGGCAACCCCCGTGGAGTCGATGACCCTCGTCGTAGCCGGCATCACCGCCCTGGCGATCATCCTGATCGCGGTCGGGCTGGCGTCGTCCGGCGGCAGCTCGGGGATGAGCGCGCGCCTCGAGCGCTATGCCTCCGGTAAGCCTGACAAGGCCAAGGCCGCGCCGTCGGGACAGGGCCCGATCTCGGACCTGATCGCATCGAGCCAGGCGCTGGCCAACCTCAACAAGGTCGTCGAGCAGCGCGACTTCGGAGCGAACCTCCAGCGTGATCTGGCCCGCGCCGACCTCAAGCTCAAGCCGAGCGAGTTCCTCCTCATCTGGGGAGCCTCGATCGTCGGGGTGCCGCTTGCCATGCTGGTGCTGTCGGTCGTGTTCTCGGCCCTCGGCAACCCGCTGTTCCTGCTGATCGGCGGCCTGGTCGGCTTCTGGCTCCCCCGCTTCTGGCTGGGGCGACGGAAGGGCGGCCGGCTCAATGCCTTCAACAAGCAGCTGCCGGACACGATCACCCTGATCGCCAACGCGCTGCGCGCCGGTTCGTCGTTCCTCCAGGCGATCGAGATGGTCGTCCGCGAGTCGCGGCCGCCGATGTCGACCGAGTTCGGCCGGGTCATCCGCGAGGTCAACCTCGGCCTCCCGTTCGACCAGGCGCTCGAGAACATGGTCCGCCGGGTGCGCTCGGACGACCTCGAGCTGATGGCCACAGCCATCTCCATCCAGCACACCGTCGGCGGCAACCTCGCCGAGATCCTCGACTCGATCGCGTACACCATCCGCGAGCGGGTCCGGATCAAGGGCGAGATCCGGACGCTGACCGCCCAGCAGCGCCTGTCGGGCTACGTGGTCGGCTTCCTGCCGATCGGCCTGGCGCTGTTCCTGTTCGTAGCGGCCCCGGGCTTCATGCAGCCGATGTTCGACAAGGATGTGGCGGTCGGCGGGATCCCCGTCGGCGTGATCATCCTGTTCTTCGGCGGGTTCATGATGTTCCTCGGCTTCATGGCGATCCGCAAGATCGTCGACATCGAGGTCTGATATGGAACTCATGCCGATCCTGATCGCCGGTATCGCGGCCGCCGCCATCCTGCTGATCTTCTTCGGGCTCGTCGGAGGTCGCTCGGTCGACCCCGTCCAGGCCCGACTGACCCAGCTCGGGACGATGCAGGCCAAGAACCTCGAGGAGCTCGAGCTCCAGCAGCCGTTCATCGAGCGGACCCTGCGCCCGCTGGCCGCCCGGATGTCGGGCACGGTCGGCCGGGTGACCAGTCAGTCGTTCGGCGACCGGACCCAGAAGCGCCTGGCCCTGGCCGGCAACCCCGGTGACCTCGGCGTCACCGAATGGCTCGGGATCAAGGGCATCTTCACGATCATCTTCTCGATCCTGTTCTTCCTCCTGTTCCTCGCCATCTTGAACATGGGCCTCATCGGCGCCGTGATCGGTGCGGTCGTCGGCGGCCTCATCGGGTACGTCGCGCCCGAGTTCTGGCTGGGACGCCGGATCAAGGCTCGCCAGAAGGCGATCCTGATCATGATCCCGGACACCCTCGACCTCCTGACGATCTCCGTCCGGGCCGGCCTAGGCTTCGATGCCGCCCTGGCCAAGGTCGTCGAGAAGCTCAAGGGGCCGCTCTCGGATGAGTTCCGTCGGGCGCTCGCCGAGGTCCGCGTGGGCAAGTCGCGCCGCGAAGCGCTGCGCGACATGATCCCCCGGACCGAGGTCGCTCCCCTGACCAACTTCATCGGAGCGATCATCCAGGCCGAGCAGCTCGGTGTGTCGATCTCGAAGGTCCTCCAGGTCCAGTCGGAGCAGCTCCGGATCGAACGCCGGCAGCGCGCCGAGGAGATGGCCGCCAAGGCGCCGATCAAGATGCTGTTCCCGCTCGTCGGCTGCATCTTCCCGTCGCTGTTCATCGTCATCCTCGGGCCGGCCATCATCCTGATCGTCAAGAACCTCAAGACCTAGGTCGCCGCGGGTCCCGTCCCGCGGCACCTGGATCCCCGCGTCCGATGGCCATGCTCCGGGCGACCAACCTCACCCGTGGACGCGTCCTGGCCGGCTCGCTCGAGTCGGCCAATTCGCTGTGGGCGAAGTTCCGCGGCCTGATGGGCCGGGCGACCCTCCCCGAGGACGCCGGCCTGTGGCTGCCGGGCAGCAACGGCATCCACATGATGTTCATGAACTTCGCCATCGACTGCGTGTTCGTCGGGAACCCGTCGGGGGACGACGGTGCGCGTGACGTGGTGTCGGTCAACCGCGCCGTGCCGGCATGGCGCGGCGTGGTCTGGTATGTCCGCGGCGCCCATGGGACGCTCGAGCTGCCCGTCGGCACGATCGACCGGACCGGCACGGCCGTCGGCGACCGCATCCTGATCGAAGCGGCGAACGGACCCGCCTGACCGGAGCGTGATCGTCGCCTGGTGACCGTGGGTGCAGAGCCCGGAGCGACGATCCGCGGATGAGGGCGATCGCTGGACGACTCCTGGACCTGGCGTTGCCGCCGCGCTGTGCGGGGTGCGGACGTGAGGGCTCGCCGATCTGCGGGCGCTGCCATCGCGCCCTCGAGGTCCGCTGGGATCGACCTGCCGGAGCTCCGATCGGGCTGCCCGTCGAGCTCCCGGCACCGTTGGTCCAGCTCGAGTGGGCTGCCCCGTTCACGGGGACCGTCCGAGCCGCGCTCCATGCCCTGAAATACGCCGGCGAGCGACGGATGGCCGAGCCCCTCGGGCTCGCTGCCGCCGAGCGATGGCGCCGCGCCGGCGCGGGTGGCGACCTGATCGTGCCGGTCCCCGTCCACGCGGAGCGGGCGCGCCTCCGTGGCTACGACCAGGCGACGCTCCTGGCCGACGTCATCGGACGCCGGCTCGATCTGCCGGTCGCGCGGCTGATCGAGCGGCACCGGCGGACCGTCGCCCAGTTCGAGCTCGACCGGGCGGACCGCGACGCGAACGTGACCGGCGCATTCCGCCTCGATCCGCGGGTGGACCCTGGCGTCACCCGACGGCCGAGTTCGCGTTCGCAACCGCGCCCGGTCGACGGTCGCTGGGTGATCCTCGTGGACGACGTGACCACCACGGGGGCGACGCTGGCCGCCTGCGCATCCGTCCTGATGGACGCCGGCGCGCTCGCCGTGGCGGGTCTGACGGTAGCCCGGGAGCGGTAGATCCGTGACCTCCGGGCCTATACTCGAAGGACGTCGAGCTCACCCATCTGGGCGCGCCCTCGGCATCACCATCACGGCGACGCCAGCGCGCCAGGCGCTTCGGGGAGGCCTTCCGTGCGGACGATCGTCAAGGGCAAGAACATCGAGGTCCCCGAGTCGGTCCGGCGCTACGCCGAGCGAAGGCTGGCCCGGCTCCAGCGGATCCTCGACGACCGGAGCGACGCGCTGGTCGAGCTGTCGGTCGAGCAGCATCGCTCGCAGGACGTCTCGCGGATCGTCGAGGTGACCCTGCTCCTCGACGGCCGGACCCTGCGCAGCCGGGCCGCCGCCAGCACCCACGAGGCAGCCATCGACCTCGTCGTCGACAAGGTCGAGCGGCAGGCCGTCGACCACCGCGAGAAGCCACGGGTCCGGTCGCGGCCGGTCGAGGAGAAGCAGCTCCTCAGCAAGCTGGCCGACGGCACCGCCGAACCCGGCCATCCCCGCCGGATCGTCAAGACGAAACGGTTCGGGATCGAGCCGATGTTCGAAGAGGACGCGATCGCCGAGATGGAAGAGCTCGGCCACAACTTCTTCGTGTTCGTCAACGCCGAGAACGAGCAGATCGCGGTCCTCTATCGCCGCGACGACGGGGACTTCGGGCTTATCGAGCCGGTGGTCCCGGGCGGCTACGGGCCTGGGGCGATGACGAGGCGGTCGACGACGTCGCCCACGAGCCGCGCCGGCTGACCGCGTCGTTCACTCGCCAGCCGACCGGGCCTCGTCGGTCGGCCGCTCCACCCGGCGGTACTCGCCCGCGACTCGGGTCAGCAGCCCGTCGTCGACCATGGAGCGGCGGAGCGCGGCGACGTCCGGGTGGAACAGGGCGAGCCGCTGGTTGACTTCCTTCTCCGGGTAGTCCCGGTCGTCGGGGAAGCACCGGTCGACGAGGTAACGGAGCACGACCAGGCGTTTCTTGTGCCGCGCCGGGATCGACACCAGCCGGTCGTCCTTGATGAACGCGAAGATCACCTGCTCCTCGAAGGAGTAGCGCCCCATCCCGGGACGCTACCACGACCGCCCGGGCCGTACGATGACGCGATGCTGCCCGACGGCCGACGCATCGGCGCCCACCTGCCGCTGGGACAGGGGATGGTGCGCGCCGTCGAGCGGGCCCACGCGATCGGGCTCGACACGCTCCAGATCTTCAGCGACAACCCGACGGCCTGGCGTCGTCGGGCCGAGCCGCCGAAGGAGCTGCCGGCGTTCCGTGCACGGCTCGACGAGCTCGGGATGGGCCCGATCGCGATCCACGCCGCGTACCTGGTCAACCTCGCCGGCTCGGACCCGACCCTGGTCGAGCGGTCCGCCGCCGTCCTCGCGACGGAGCTGCGGGTCGCTCCGGCGTTCGGGGCGCGCTTCGTCAACGTCCACATCGGGTCGCATCGGGGGACAGATGCCGCGACCGGCATCGACCGCGTCGCGGGCGGGGTCGCCGGTGTGCTGGCGGACGTCGACGACGGTCCGGACGCCGCTCGTCTCGTCCTCGAGAACTCCGCAGGCGGCGGCGACGGCCTCGGCTCGACGCTCGAGGAGATCGCCGCCATCGTCGACGCGCTCGCCGCACGCGGTGTGCCGGCATCGCGGGTCGGCATCTGCCTGGATACGGCGCACCTGTGGGGGGCCGGCTACGCCATCTCCGACCCGGCGGGAGTGGACGAGGTCGTCGTCCGGTTCGACCGGCTGATCGGCCTCGATCGACTGGCGATGATCCACCTCAACGACTCCCGGGCCGCGCTCGGCTCGAACGCGGATCGCCACGAGCACGTCGGCGCCGGGTCGATCGGGGCCGCCGGGATGCGTGCCCTGCTCACGCATCCGAGGCTGTCCCAGGTGACCTCCTACCTCGAGACGCCCGGCATGGATGAGGGCTACGACGCGATCAATGCCGCGCGCGTGCACGACCTCGCGGCGGGACGCCAGCTGGCCGATCTGCCGCCGGGGGCCATGGATGTCAAGGGCAGCCGGTCACGGACGCATCCAGCGCCAGATCCAGAGACGACGGACGAGCCGGCGACCGACTCCCGCGGACGTCCGCGCAAGCCACGATGATCCGATGAGCCGACCGTCGGCACCGACGAGCGCCGCGGATGCGCAGCTACGGCCACCGATCGACCGCGCCGAGCTGATCCGCCTGGGAGCCGTGCTGGTCCTGGCGGCGGTCCTCCGGTTCTGGGCGCTGCCCGGTCGCGGGACGTGGGACGCCGATCAGGGCCACGACATGCTCGTCCTGCTTCGCCTGGTCCGCGACGGCACGCTGCCGCTCCTCGGCCCGCCGACCTCCATCGGCGCCTTCCATCACGGAGCGCTCTACTACTACCTGCTCGCCCCGGCGGCCTGGCTGTCGGGGGCGAACCCGACGATCGTCGTCGCCGAGATCGCCCTGCTCGGGGTCGCCGCGGTCGCGGTCACCTGGTTCCTGGCTCGATCGGTCGCCGGTCCGGTCGCGGGGCTGGTCGCCGCCCTGGTGATGGCCGTGTCCGCCAGCGCGATCGACGAGTCGACGTTCATCTGGAACCCGAACCTCATCGCCCTGTCGAGCTCGGTCGCCCTGGCCGCCGCGTGGCGGGCCCGGACGACGGGGCGGCCGGGTTGGTGGCTGCTCGCGGCGTTCGGCGTCCTGGTCACGATGCAGTGCCACGTCCTGGGGATCGCCCTGCTGCCGCCGGTCCTCTACCTGTGGGTCGTCACCCGACGGGCGACCCCGGCGGGACCCGAGCGCCGCGGCTTCGACCGGTTCGCGCTGGGCGGCCTGGCGATCATCGTCGTCGGCTACGTCCCGCTGCTCGTCCACGAGCTCGGCCACGACTTCGCGGAGAGCCGCGCCGCGCTGGCCTTCATCGCCTCCGGCGGGACCGGCGTGTCGATCTCGCTGCCGGTCCGGCTCGTCTTCGTCGGGTTGAGGATCCTCGCCTGGCCGCTGACAGGGTTGCTCGTGAACGGACTGGTGATCGGCGTCGTGGCGAGTGTCGCGGTCGCGTCCGGGCTCGCCTGGCGGACGCGGGCGACCGATGCGCAGGAACGTGGGGCCGCGCGATGGTTCGCCTTGATCCTGCTGTTCGGGTGGGTGGTCCTGACGTTCGGCGCGAGCGGACTATCGAGCGTCACCCCGCTTCCGGTCGACCATTACCACGCGTTCCTCGACCCGGTCGTGTTCGTCGCCCTCGGGCTGGGGGCGGCGGCCGTCTGGCGCGGCGGACGGACCCCGAGCCACGGGAGTCCGCGACGGAGACCGCCGGAACCGCTGTCCAGGGCACGGATGCGCCGACGACGAGGACCGTCGCCTCCGCGGCGCCGCGGATCGTCCTCGTCATCGCCCTCGGGATCCTCATCGCCTGGAACGTCAGCATCTGGCCGCCGACGGTCGCCGTCGATGGCGGCTGGCCCGCCGCCCAGGCCACCGGCGAACGGATCCGGGCCGTCACCGGCGACCGACCGATCCAGCTGGTCGGGCTGCCCGACTTCAAGTCGACCGAGGCCGTCGGGTTCCCGCTCGATCGGGCCGGGTCGACCGTCATCGAGGACATCCCGCCGACCACCACCGGCGAACCGGCACCGCCGGCACCCGATCCGGCAGCCGCGGTGGTCGTCGTGTGCGACAGCCTCTTCGTCGTCGACTGCGGCGGCGCGGCCGAGGACGCCGCGGTGGCCGCGCCCGGCACATGGCCGGTCAAGCTCCAGCTCGTGGATCGCTGGCTGGCAGCGCCCGGCCGGACGGTGTCGGTCTACCTGCCCCGGACATAGGCGAACGCCGGCCCCCCAGAGGCCGGCGTTCGCATCCCCGAGACCCGGACGTGGAGGGAGGGATCCGGGCCGATGGAGGCGGTGGTCAGTAGCGGCTCGTCGGGCGCCCCGACGGAGGCCGGTTCACGGGTCGGACCGTCCCGAGACGGGTCGGACCGTTGACGGTGGTCGTCGCGGTCGCCGTGCCGCCGCCGACGGGGGTCGGTGCAGCCCCCCCGCCTCGAAGATAGGCGGACGGCATCGGACGGGCTGGCTCGGGGCCGGGCCCGTAGGTCCGACCGAGGCGGCGCATCCGCACCGCGAGGTAGTACTCCATGATCTGGCGGACCTGCGGCTCACCGAGCACGTCGTCCGAGCGGAGGGCGTACTCGACGCGGGCCGTGGGGTTGGACGAGCCGGACGACATGAGGCCCAGGTACTGGGGGGTGTCGGCGTCGTCGCGCAGCTCGCGGAGGCCCCGGGCGAGCTTGGTCGCGGTCCCGAGCGAAGGCATGCGATCGCCGCGGATCAGGCGCGAGATCGTCGAGTGATCGACGCCTGACTGCTGGGCGAGTTGGCGCTGCGACATCTTCTTGGCCTTGAGCTGGGCTCGAAGCCATTCGTTGAACGCTCGGCCGTTCTGGGTCGTCATCGGCTGCTTGGTTGCTCCGTTGGCGAGGGCCGGGGCGTCCCCGGGGTCACGTCGCAACTATCGGCCGAGGGGTGGTGCCTCCCCATCACCCGTTGGTACCGGTCGGGCGGCGACCACCGGAGCGCGGCAGGGACGGGTAGGGTGCGGTCGGTACCGGTCCGGTGGGCCGGCCGAGGCATGGATCGGCGGCACCATGGTGCGTGCGGGCACCCCCCCCGGTGCGTCGGATGACGCGCACGATCAGGCGCTCAGACGGTCGGTTCGGGCCCCGGCATCGGGATCTCGGTCAGGCCCCGGCCCTTGCGCAGTGGCGAGATCAGGTAGACGAGGCCGCCGAGGATGATGATCGACACGACGCTGATCGCCCGATCGACGAGGGTGATCGCCAGGGCCTCGGTCGGCGGCACGTTGTAGACGATCGTCAGCACCCCGATGACGCCCGCCTCGACCACGCCGATCCCGGCCGGAGTGAACGGCACCGCCGTCAACAGCGACCCGGTGAGCGCCACGAAGAACGCGCCGCTCGGGCCGATCTCGACGCCGGGGAACGCGAGGGCCTGGATCACGAGGTACAGCCGCAGGCCCTCCGTCACCCAGATCAACCCCGTCAGGACGAGCAGGACCGGGAGACCCCGGAGGCCGACGGCCGAGAAGACCCCTTCCTCGAACCGGTCGTAGAACTCGACGACCGAATGCGGCAGGGGCAGCCGGACGATGATCCGGCGGCCGAAGTTCCGCATCGTGAGCAGGCCCACCGCGAGCACCACGACGACGATGACGCCGATCGCGAAGACGAGCTGGACCTGCGGAGGCAGGCCCTTGCGGAAGCTGATGAACCCGGCCGCCAGCCCGAGCACGACGATCGCGAAGAGGTCGAGGATCCGTTCGATGAAGACGGTCCCGAACGTCCGGCTGAGCGAGACCGGGCTGTTGATCTTGAGGAGATAGGCCCGATATACGTCACCGAGCTTGGCCGGGACGAGGCAGTTGACCAGCCACGACGAGAAGATGATCTCGGTCGAGTCGCGGACCTTCAGGCCGAACCCGGTCCCGCGGATGAGCAGCGCCCAGCGCAGCCCGCGGAGCGGGAAGCCGAGGTAGAAGACCGCCATCGCCGCGAGCAGCAGGAACTTGTTCGCTCGCTGGATGTCGGCCGGCAGCTGGTCGAGCTTGAAGCCCGGGAGCGCGGCGAAGAGGAGGACCATCAGGACGAGTGGCAGGACGATCGAGACGATCGTCCGCGGCTGACGGAGACGACGCCCGATCGAGACCTGGTCCCGGTCTGCCTTGTCCGCGTCGGCGCTGGCGGTCTGATCGGCGAGCGTTTCGAGGCGCTCGAGCTCGCCCATCTTCTCGTAGTCGCCCATGTCGTCCAGGGTGGGTTCGAGCGGCAGATCCGGAGGCGTACCCGGGTCGTCGGTCATCGGTCCGTCCCGCTCCCTGCGACATCGCCGGCATCGGGCTTCACCCGGCCGTTCCCTCGGGCACGTTGCACGAGCTTGGCCACCGGGGTGATCACCCGTGCGATATAGGATGCCCGACCCTGGACGATCGTGGCGGCCCGCAGCGCAGCGAGGAGTCCGGCCGGTGTCGACGGATCGCCGTCCATCGCCGTGTAGGCGATCCCGACCTCGAGGATCGAGTGCGCGTCGGATACGGACACGCTGGGCAGGCCGTGCTCGTAGGCGAACTCGGCCGCGCGCTGGTTGCCGCCGCCGACGAGCCGCGCGTTCCAGCCCTCGACCCAGTCGACGCGCGAGGCGAGCGCCTCCAGCCGCGGGTCGTTGAGCATCGAACCGCGGAAGCGGTCGAACGGATGGGGGATCCCGACGAGGCCGCCCTGCTCACGGGCGGCGGCGATCGCCTCGACCGCGGACAGGCCCGGTGGGATGGCGCGCTCGAGGAACAGGCAGATCAGGTCGCCGTCGCGCGTCTTGACCTCGGACCCGACGATGATCGTGAGGTCGGCCGGTGCGCTCTCCCGGGCGCGGACCGCTTCGTCGATCCGGTCGTGGTCGGTGATCGCCAGGTGGGTCAGCCCGCGCTTCTGCGCAGCGCGGATGACGGCCTGCGGGTCGCTCAGCGAGTCGAAGCTTCCCCGGGTATGGCAGTGGAGGTCGACGAAGGCACGTCCCGCGATCGGGTCCGGGCCCACGCGTCAGACCTGCTGGACGAGGGACTTCTTGAAGAAGTCGAAATGCTCGAGGGCGATCCCCGTCCCCAGCGCGACGCAGTCGAGCGGGTTCTCCGCGACATGGCAGGGAACGCCGGTCACCTGGGTCAGCAGCTTGTCGATGTTCCGGAGCATCGAGCCGCCACCGGACATGACCATGCCCTTGTCGATGATGTCCGAGCTCAGCTCGGGCGGGGTCTGCTCGAGGACCATCCGGACCGCCGACACGAGCTGCTGGAGCGGGGCCTCGATCGCCTCCATCGCCTCGGAGCTGGTGATCGGGATGGTCCGCGGCAGGCCGGCGATCAGGTCGCGGCCGCGGACCTCCATCTGGAGCTCGCGCTCGAGCGGCAGGGCGGTGCCGATCTCGATCTTGACCTCCTCCGCCGTCCGGTCGCCGATCATCAGGTTGTACTTCTTGCGGATGTACGTCGCGATCGCCTCGTCGAACTTGTTCCCGCCGACCCGGAGGCTGGTCGAGACGACGATCCCGCCGAGCGCGATGACCGCGATCTCGCTGGTCCCGCCGCCGATGTCGATGACCATGTTCCCGGACGGCCCGCTGATCGGGACGTTCGCGCCGATGGCGGCGGCCAGCGGTTCCTCGATGAGGTACGCCTCGCCGGCGCCGGCCTTGAGGGCCGCATCCCGCACGGCGCGCTTCTCGACCGAGGTCACCCCGGCCGGGACGCTGATCATGACGTCCGGCTTGGTGAAGTTGACCCGGCCCTTCTTCACCTTGCCGATGAAGTGGCTGAGCATCGCCTCGGTGATGACGTAGTCGGCGATGACGCCGTCCTTCATCGGACGGATCGCCTGGATGTTGCCTGGAGTCCGGCCGATCATCTCGCGGGCGTCCTCGCCGACCGCCACGATCCGGTTCTGGTCGTCGACCGCGACCACCGACGGTTCCTGGATGACGATCCCCTTGCCCTGGACGTAGACCAGGACGTTGGCGGTGCCGAGGTCGATTCCGATCTTCATGGAGGCGTGAGCGATCCCTTCAGGAGGTGGGCCGATGCCCGGAGTCAGGCGGTCGCGGCGGGCGCGACGGGCTCAGCGGCACGTTCGATCCGTGCGCCGAGCTCCTGGAACTTGCGTGCGATGTTCTCATACCCCCGGTGAACATGATGCGCACCGTGGATGGTGGATGTCCCTTCCGCGGCGAGCGCGGCCAGGATCATCGATGCGCCCGCGCGCAGGTCCCCGATCTCGACCTCCGCCCCATGAAGCGGGCTCGGACCGTGGATGGTGGCGTGGTGCGGGTCCGCGATGTCGACCCGGGCCCCCATCCGGCGCAGCTCGCCCAGGAATTCGAGCCGATCCTCGAAG
Source organism: uncultured Chloroflexia bacterium (assembly GCA_963749735.1). Lineage (GTDB taxonomy): Bacteria > Chloroflexota > Limnocylindria > Limnocylindrales > CSP1-4 > Chersky-267. The sequence continues at coordinate 48,763 of CAVVNZ010000022.1, read as the reverse complement.
ATCGCCTCGTGGACGCGGCTCGCGCCGTGGGCCTGGGTGAGCAGGACGCAGGTCGGCGACTGGAGGTCCGTCGCGAGGCCCGGATAGGCTGCCGTCTCGATGTCGACCGCCCGGTAGGCGTCCCGGTCGGCGCCGGAGACCTCGATCGTGTCGACGCCGCACGACACGCTCACCCCGACCCGGCCGAGCGTCTCGACGAACGCGGCGAGGTGCTCGCACGGCGCTCCCTCGAGCGTCACCCGGCCACCGGTGACCGCCGCGGCCACGACGAACGTGCCCGCCTCGATCCGGTCCGGCACGACCCGGTGGTCGGCGCCGCGGAGCCGCTTGCGGCCCTCGATCTCGATCGTGTCGGGTGCCGTCCGTTCGATCTCGGCGCCCATCTTGCGGAGGAAGGTGATGAGGTCGTCGACCTCGGGCTCCTGGGCCGCCGGCCGGATGACCGTTCGGCCGTCGGCCAGGACCGCGGCGAGGATGGCGTTCTCGGTGCCCATCACGGTGACGAACGGGAAGGTCACGGTCGTCCCGCGCAGCCGTCCGGGCGCCTTGGCGAAGTAGTAGCCGTTGCGGTACTCGATCTCGGCGCCGAGAGCACGCATGGCGTCGACATGGAGATTGACGGGTCGCCGTCCGATCCGGTCACCGCCCGGGTTGCTGATGATCACCCGGCCGAAGCGCGACAGGAGCGGCCCGAGAAGGATGAAGCTGGCTCGCATCTTGGCGGCCGCCTCGAGCGGGACGAACAGCCATTCGACGTCGCCCGACGCCACCTCGTACGTGTTCGGTGCCGGGTGGTCGACCGTGACCCCGAGGTCGCGCAGCGTGTCGGCCATGACCCGGACGTCCTCGATCTCGGGCACATTCGTGAACGTGCAGCGCTCCCCGGTCAGGGTCGCGGCCGCAAGCAGCTTGAGCGCCGCGTTCTTGGCGCCACTGACCCGGACGGTGCCCTCCAGCACGCGGCCGCCCTCGATCCGGAACGCCTCCGGGGCGACCGGATCGGGCTGGAACTCCCAGTGGAACGGGCGGGCGTCGGCCACGGTGGCTCCTACCCGCGGCGCCGCGGGCCCTCGCGATGTCGGCGCTCGGCCACGCGGATGCGCAGCAGCGCGGACTGGAGAGCGACGCGAGCGGCCGCCAGGTCTGCGCCCTCCTGGTCACCGACCTCGAGCGCGCGTTCCGCGTCGCGACGTGCCTCCTGCGCGGCCTCGAGATCGATCTCCGATGCCATGTCGGCGGTCTCGGCCATGACCACGACCCGATCGGGCCGGACCTGGAGGAACCCTCCGACGATCGCGAAATGCTCCTCGACGCCGGACTTCCGGATGCGGAGCTCGCCCAGGCCGAGCGTCGTCACGAGCGGCGCGTGGTGGGGCAGGACGCCCAGCTCACCCTCGATCCCCGGGACCGCGACCGCGTCGACGTCGTCCTGGTAGACAAGCCGCTCGGGCGTGACGATCTCCAGCCGGATGGTCATGCCTAGCCGGCCAGCTTCTCGGCGTTGGCCCGGACGTCGTCGATCGTGCCGGCGAGGAAGAACGCCTGCTCGGGCAGCGAGTCGGCATTGCCCTCGAGGATCTCCTTGAACGAGGCGACCGTGTCCTTGATCGGGACGTACTTGCCGGGCCGGCCGGTGAAGACCTCGCCGACGAAGAACGGCTGGCTCATGAACCGCTGCAGGCGGCGCGCACGCGACACCGTGGCCTTGTCCTCCTCGGAGAGCTCGTCGATCCCGAGGATCGCGATGATGTCCTGGAGGTCGCGGTAGCGCTGGAGCACGCGCTGCGTCTCGCGCGCGACGTCGTAGTGCTCCTGGCCCACGACCAGCGGGTCGAGGACGCGCGAGGTCGAGGTCAGCGGATCGACCGCCGGGTAGATCCCGAGCTCGGTGATGTAGCGCTCGAGGCGGATCGTCGAGTCGAGGTGACCGAAGGTCGTGGCCGGGGCCGGGTCCGTGTAGTCATCGGCGGGGACGAAGACGGCCTGGAGGCTGGTGATCGAGCCGGCCTTGGTGGAGGTGATCCGCTCCTGGAGGGCGGCCATCTCGGTCGCCAGGTTCGGCTGGTAGCCGACCGCGCTCGGCATCCGACCGAGCAGCGCCGACACTTCCGAGCCCGCCTGGGTGAAGCGGAAGATGTTGTCGATGAACAGGAGGACGTCCTTGCCCTCCTCGTCGCGGAAGTACTCGGCCATGGTCAGCGCGGTCAGGCCGACCCGCTGGCGGGCGCCGGGCGGCTCGTTCATCTGGCCGAACACGAAGGCGGTCTTGGCGATGACGCCCGACTCGGTCATCTCGGCGATGAGGTCGTTGCCCTCGCGGCTGCGCTCGCCGACCCCGGCGAAGACCGAGAACCCGGCGTGCTCCTGGGCGACGTTCCGGATCAGCTCCTGGATGATGACCGTCTTGCCGACACCGGCGCCGCCGAAGATGCCGATCTTGCCGCCCTTCTTGAACGGGCAGATCAGGTCGATGACCTTGATCCCGGTCTCGAACACCTCGACATCGGTCGTCTGCTGGTCGAACGGCGGCGGGTCGCGGTGGATCGGCAGGTGGTGGGTGGCTTCGACGGGGCCCTTGTTGTCGATCGGCAGTCCGAGGACGTCGAAGACGCGGCCCAGCGTCACCTCGCCGACCGGCACCGTGATCGGCGCGCCGGTGTCGATCGCGTCGACGCCGCGGGCCAGACCGTCGGTCGTCGTCATGGCCACGGTCCGGACCCAGTTGTTGCCGAGGTGCTGCTGGACCTCGACGGTCAGCGGGACCTGGCCCTCGCGCTGGATCTCGACGGCGTTGTAGATCGCCGGGAGCTGGCCGGCCGGGAACTCGATGTCGACGACGGCGCCGGTGATCTGGATGACTCGGCCGGTCGCGGTGGTGGCGGTCGCCATGCGTGTCATTGCCTCCTGGATGGGCGGGTCAGCGGGCCTGCGCGCCCGAAGCGATCTCGATCATCTCGCGGGTGATGTTGGCCTGACGGACCTTGTTGTAGCTGAGCGTCAGGTCCTCGATGAGCTCCTCGGCGTTCTCGGTCGCGTTCTTCATCGCGACCATCCGGCTCGATTCCTCGCTGGCCTTCGCCTCGAGGATCGCCTGGTAGAGGCGGGTCGCCACGTAGCGCGGAAGGAGCTGCTCGAGAACCGCGCCGGCGCTCGGCTCGAAGATGAACTGGTTGCCGGGGATGCCCTCCGTGTCCTCCGACGGCTGGACCGGCAGGAGCGTGTCGATCGTCGGCCGCTGGACCAGGGTCGACACGAAGTGCGAGTAGATCACGTCGATCCGGGCATAGTCGCCGGACAGGTAGTCGTCGGTCACGAGGCGGGCCAACGGCAGCACGTCGGCGAACGATGGTCGGTCGCCGAACCCGGCGAAGTGGGCCTCGATCGGCACCCGGGCCCGGCGCATCGCATCCCGGCCCTTGCGTCCGACCGTCACGACGGCCAGGTCGCCGCTGAACTCGGTGATCTCGCGGGCCGCGAAGCGGACGGCGTTCGACGTGAACGGACCGGCGAGCGGTCGGTCGGTCGTGATCAGGATCATCAACCGCTTGCCGCTCTCCCGCCGAACGAGCAGCGGATGGTCGTCCCCGTCGAGGACGGTGGCGAGGTCGGCCAGGACCTCGTCGAGCTTCTGGCTGTATGGGCGCGCGGCCAGCGTTGCCTCCTGGGCGCGGCGGAGCTTGCTCGCGGCGACGAACTGCATCGCCCGAGTGATCTGCTTGATGTTCTTCACCGAGCCGATCCGCCGCCGGATGTCGCGCTGACTAGCCACTGGTGCCTACCGCGACCGTCGGCCGCCGTTCCGATCTGTCCAGGATCGTCGTTGGCGCCTGCGCGCGCTCGCTCACGCACGTTGGAGTGCGCTCGCTCACGTGCTCGGGGCCGCCTCGCCCTGGACCGCCGGAACGGCGGATTCTCGGTTCCATGTGCCGATCACGCAAGGAAGGATTGCTGGTAGACGGAGATCGCTTCGTCGAAGGCGGCCGCGAGCTCGTCGCTCAGGGCGCCCTTGTCGGCGAGCTCGGTGAGGACGGCCGGACGCTCGGTCTCGAGGAAGCGGTAGAACCCCGACTCCCACTCGCGGACGCGACCGTTCGGGATCTCGTCGAGCGCCCCGCGCGTCGCGGCGTACAGGATGGCGACCTGCTTCTCGACGCCGAGCGGCTGGTACTGCGGCTGCTTGACGACCTCGGACAGCTTCTCGCCGCGGGTCAGCTGGTCGCGGGTGGCCTTATCCAGGTCCGACGCGAACTGGGCGAAGGCCGCCAGGGCGCGGTACTGGGCCAGGTCGAGCTTGAGCGGACCGGCCACCTTCTTCATCGCCTTGGTCTGGGCGGCTGAGCCGACCCGCGACACGGAGATGCCGATGTTCAGCGCCGGGCGCTGGCCCGAGTTGAACAGGTCGGTGTCGAGGAAGATCTGGCCGTCGGTGATCGAGATGACGTTGGTCGGGATGTACGCCGACACATCGCCGGCTTGCGTCTCGATGATCGGCAGCGCGGTCAATGAGCCGCCGCCGTTGTCGGCGTTGAGCCGGGCGGCCCGCTCGAGCAGGCGGCTGTGGAGGTAGAACACGTCACCCGGATACGCCTCGCGGCCCGGCGGGCGGCGGAGCAGGAGCGACATCTCGCGGTACGCCCAGGCGTGCTTGCTGAGGTCGTCGTAGACGCACAGCGCGTCCTTGACCACCTGGCCGGCGATCTCGACCCCGACCTCCATGATCTCCTCGCCCATCGCCACGCCCGAATAGGGCGCCAGGTACTGGAGCGGTGCGGGGTCCTCGGCGCCGGCCACGACCACGATCGTGTGCTCCATCGCGCCGTGCGCCTCGAGGATCGCGACCGTGTTGGCCACGGTCGACAGCTTCTGGCCGATGGCCACGTAGATGCAGACGAGGCTCTTGCCCTTCTGGTTGATGATCGCGTCGAGGGCGATGGCGGTCTTGCCGGTCTGGCGATCGCCGATGATCAGCTCGCGCTGACCGCGACCGATCGGGATGAGCGCGTCGATCGCCTTGATCCCGGTCTGGACCGGTGTGTCGACCGACTGCCGGACGATGACGCCGGGGGCGATCCGCTCGACCGGACGGGTCTTCGTGGCGTTGATCGGACCCTTGTCGTCGAGCGGCCGCCCGAGCGGATCGACGACCCGACCCAGCAGCTCGGGCCCGACCGGGACCTCGACCACGCGACCGGTGGTCTTGACCGTGTCGCCTTCCTTGATCGCCGTGGCGTTCCCCAGGATGACCGCGCCGACCGTCTCCTCCTCGAGGTTGAGGGCCATGCCCATCACCCCGCCGGGGAACTCGAGCATCTCGGACGCGAGCGCGCCCTCGAGGCCGTAGATCTGGGCGATCCCGTCGCCGACCTCGACGACCGTCCCCACGCCTCGCGTGTCGGCGGTCTGGTCGAACGAGTCGATCGCCGACTTGATGATGCTGATGATCTCGTCGGAACGAATGGCCATGTGCTGGGTCTCCTAGAGGGCGCCCGAGACGAGCTGGTTCCGGAGTCGCTCGAGGCGGCCGCGGACGCTGCCGTCGATCAGGCGGTCGCCGACCCGGACGACGAGGCCACCGAGCAGGCTCGGATCGACCGTCACGTCAAGCTCGACTCGGCCACCGGTCATCTGTTCCAGCCGCGCGGTCAGGGCGCTGACCTCGGACGGCTCGAGCGGCGCGGCGCTCGTGGCGTGGGCGGCGGTGACGCCGTTGTTCGCATCGTCGAGGCGCCGGAACTCCGCCGCCACGCGCGGGAGGTCTTCGATCCGGCCGCGCCGGAGCATCATCGAGATGAGGTTCAGGACGGGTCGGCTGATCGAGCCGCCGATGGCATCGGCCAGCGCCTTGGCGCGTCGCTCGGTCGGCACGGCCGGGTTGTTCAGGCCGGTCGCGACCGCCGGGTCGGTCAGGACCGCGGCCGCCAGGTCGAGCTCACGACGCCACGTCTCGACCGTGCCGTCGCGGCGGCCGATCTCGAACGCGGCCTCCGCGTAGCGCCGGGCGGCCGTGGACGGTCGAGCCATCAGCCGGCAGCCTTCGGCCCGTCGGGCGCACGCAGGAACTCCTCGACCAGGCGTCGCTGTCGCTGGTCGCTCATCGTCTCGCCGACGACCCGACCCGCCGCTGCGAGGGCGAGATCGGCCACCTCCGAGCGGAGATCCGCCAGCGCCCGATCCTTCTCGGCCTGGATGTCGGCCGCCGCCCGGACCCGCATCCGCTCGAGCTCGTCGCGCGTCGCGGCGATGTCGGCGTCCCGGGTCTCCTGGGCCACCTTCTGGGCTCGGTCGATGATCTCCTTGGCCTCTCGACGGGCCTCGGTGATCGTCGCCGTCCGCTCGGCGGCCGACGACTCCCGCTCGGCCCGCGCCGCCTCTGCGTCGGACAGGCCCTGCTCGATCCGCGCGCGTCGATCGGCGAGCATCCCCGAGATCGGCGTGGCGAAGAACATCTTGAACAGCGCGAAGAACAGGATGAAGTTCGCCGCGCCGATGATGATCCAGAACACGTTGATCGTCAGCCCGCCGGCCTCTGCGGCCGTCAGCCGGACGACCTCACGCGTCGCGGGCCCCGCGATCGCCAGGAAGTCCACAGATCGTCTCCCTCGGACGCCGTCCTAGCTGAAGATCGCCAGCAGGCCGACGACGACGGCGAGGACGCCGAGTCCTTCGGCGAATGCCGCGAGGATGATCGCCAGACCGCGGATCTGGCCGGCGGCATCCGGGTTCCGGCCGATGGCCGTCGCGGCCAGGCCGCCGAGGATGCCGATGCCGATGCCGGGTCCGAAGACCCCGAGGGCCGCAAGGCCGGCGCCGATGTGCTCCATTCGCTGGTTCCTCCTACTCCCGACCCGTTGGGTCGGGTCGATCTGGACCGATGGGTCGACCCCGCTCGGGGGCCGCGTCAGTGTGCGGGGGCGGCGACAGGTTGATCGTGGATCGCCTCTTCGAAGACGACGGCGCCCTCCTCGGCGATCTCACCCTCCTCGTCGTGATGCTCGATGGCGAGGGTCGTGAAGATCAGGAACAGGACCGAGAAGATCAACGCCTGGATGAAGTTGAGGATGACCTCGAGGCCGATCAGCGCGACCGGCAGGAAGATCAGGGTGAGCGCGGTGATCGCGGCCAGCGCGACCTCGCCGCCGTAGATATTGCCGAAGAGCCGCATCGACAGGGTCAGCGGCTTGACGAACTCGAGCATCAGCTCGATGAGACCGACGAACATCGCGATGATCCCGGCCCCGATGCCGTGCTTGAACTCGTGGAACGGGAAGAACTTGCGCAGGTAGCCCAGGCCGAGGTGCTTGAATCCCTGGTACTCGAAGAAGACGAACGCGACGAGGGCCAGGCCGATGGTGATGTTGACGTCCGAGGTCGGCGCCCGGAGGAAGTCCACCCGGCCGAACGGCGGGACGAGCCCGATCCAGTTGCAGAACAGGATGAGGATGAAGAACGCGGCGAACATCGGGAGGTACGGCTTGACGGCCGGACCGCCGATCCCGGTCCCGAAGTTCTCGAGCGACTCGTAGCCGAACTCGGCCAGGTTCTGGAGCCCGCTCGGGATGCGGTTCATCTTCCGCGTCGCGAAGAAGGCCACGATGATCAGGACCGTCATGACGATCCACATCGTCAGGATCGTCGAGGTGATGCTCGGGTGGAGCGCGACGACCAGCGAGCCGGTCGCCATCGGGTTCCCCGGGTCGAGGTCGAGGACGACATGCGGCGGCGGGAACTCGATCGAGCCGTTGATGTAGCAGACCGGGAAGGTGCACGCGTCGCCGAGCGCGCCCCCACGCGGGAACGGCGGGACGAAGAACAGCGCCAGCCCGTCCACCACGAGGAGGATGACCGCCAGGATGCCCAGCGTCCGGATCTTGCGACGGCGCGCACTCGCGGCCTCTTCGGCAGACTCCGGCATCGTCTCGGGTGTCTGGGCGACCCCTCCGGTCGCGACCTGATCGCTCGACACGCTCGCTCCACACACATGAGCGCGGCACGTCCGCCGCGCTCTCGCCGCTTTCGATCGGGCCTGGGGCCCGTCAGTCGTACTTCGCCAGGAACCGCGTGATCAGCCGATAGATCCCGACGGTGCCGATGGCGGCCCCGCCGAGGAACCCGACGACCACGAAGATGGGCGCGGTCCCGATCTGCCCGTCGAGCCATCTCCCTGCCAGAGCACCCACAAGCGTGGTGATCAGCAGCAGGAACCCGATCTCCGAGAACAGGGCGAAATAGGCTCCGGCCTGACTCGACAAAGCCCCCGGATGATAGCAGCCCCCCGGGACCGCGAGCAAACCCGGGGTTGCGAACTGGTTGCGGGAGATCGGCGTCCAGAGAGCCGCCGGAAAGACCGCTAGCGCCCTACGACGAACGTGTCGAGGTCGACGCGTGGATGGCCCGCCGTGCCCGAGACCACGATCCGGATGGTGTGGAGCCCGGACGTCGGCCAGGCGGTGCTGAAGACGAGCTGCTGGTAGGTCGACGTCGAAGTGAATAGGTTGACGGTCGTCGCGAGGACGCCGTCGATCCAGACCTGGGCGCTGCCACGCGCTGGGCTCTTCGCGCTGACCCAGGCGATCGCCTCGCCGGTGAAGCTGTAGGTGGCGCTGGCGCTGGCTGCGGTCGCGTACCTGGCTGTGCCCAGCGAATACTTCGTCGAGCTCGCGGCGACCCATGCGCCGCTATAGGCGATGCTGGCGGTGCTGTCCTGAACGCGCGACACGATGAATGTCTGGCTGATCGCCCACGGGCTGATGTTCCCGGCGGTGTCGGTCACCTTGACCCGATACCGGTAGGGCTTGCCGTATGTAAGGTGGCGCGCTGCGCTTCCGGCCGTCGGCCGGATCAGGCTGATCGCCTTGTACGCGCCGCCGTTGTAGCTCTCCTGGACCTGGTACGACTTGAGCCCCGTCCCTGGGTCGGTCGTCCCCCACCCGATCCGGACGCTCCCACTCGTCGAACCGAGCGTCCCGGAGCCGACGATCGAGAGCGTCGGCCGGGCGGCGATGGGTGTGGCCTTGACTGATCACGATCGAAGACCGTCGCGGAGTTCGTCCGGTGATTGGTTGTCATTCCGATCGTGTACCGGAACGAGTCGGTCCCGGTCGCGAACGCCGGTCGGGTCGTATGTCAGGCCGGTCCCGCCGCCGGTGATCGCGACCTTGCCCTTCGCGCCCTGGGTCACCGACGGTGATCGTGAGTGGCGCCGCCCTGCTTGTCGATGTCGTTCGCCAGGACCGGGATCGCCGTTCGGGCCGCTGCCCTGGACAACTGTCGCAAGGTCGGTGGCGCCGTCGGGTCCGGTTCGATCCTCAGGGTCGCAGTCGCCTCTGGAGTCGGGCCGCTTGCATCGCTGGCAGTGAATGTGAACGATCCGGACCCAGGTACCCAGAGGCTGGTGTGTAGGTGTAGGACCCATTGGCGTGAACAACCACGGTGCCGTGCGAGGTCGACACCGCTCCCAGCGCATAGCTAAGAGTGTCGCCGTCGATGTCCACGCAAGAAGGGATCGAAGCGGTGAGTACCGTGTCCTTCGTGGTGAATGCTGAGAACCCGACGCACGTCGGTGGGTCGTTGACGTTCGTCACGGTGATCCGGAGCGTGACCGTCGGCCCCGCATCAATCCCGCCGTTGAGGACGCCGCCGCTGTCGTGGATGTGGAGGTCGATGTTGGCGATGCCATTCGCGTTCGGCGCAAGGGTATAGGTCAGAACTCCAGACGCAGACACGGCTGGCTCGATCGCAAACAGGGCTGGATTCGAGTCTGAGTCAATGACGTAGTCGAACACCTGGCTGATCTCGTCGGGGGGTCCGGCCACCGGAGCTGCCGCCCAACCCGCAACAGTGTGCAAACCCGTGTCTTCCGGCACGGTCTGATTCGCACCCTTGGTGAAGCTCGGGGCGTCGTTGACCGGGGTGACGTTGATCGTGAAGGTCTGCCCCGCACTGGTGTCGTGGCCGCCGTTGAGGGTGCCGCCATCGTCCTCGAGATGGAGGGTGATCGACGCGCTGCCGTTCGCGTTCGCCTTGGGGGTGTAGGTCAGGGTCCCGCTCGGGCTGACCGCGGGCTGGGAGCTGAACAGGCCCGAGTTCGAGTTCGAGTCGACCACGAAGGTGAGGGTCTGGCCGGTGTCGCCGGCTCCCTGGCTGATCGCCGTCGCCCAGTTCGTGACCGACTGGAGACCCGCGTCCTCGAGGTCGGTCTGATCGATCCCCTTGGTGAAGCTCGGGACGTGGTTGATCGAGCTGATGCTGATCGTGAACGTCTGGGTCGGGCTCGTGTCGTCGCCACCGCCGGCGATGCCGCCGTCATCGTGGAGATGAAGCGTGACCAGGGAGTCGCCGCTCACACCGGGGGTCGGGGTGAACGACAGCGTCCCGCTCGGGCTGACCGCCGGGCCGACGCTGAACAGGTCGACTGACACGCTGTCGATCACGAAGTTCAGCACGTCGCCGGATTTATCAGCCGGACCCTTGCTGATGCCCGTCGCCCAGCCCGGGAAGCTCGCCGCACTGGAGGACTCGGAGACCGTCTTGTCGGGACCCTTGGTGAAGCTCGGGGCGTCGTTGACCGGGGTGACGTTGATCGTGAAGGTCTGCCCCGCACTGGTGTCGTGGCCGCCGTTGAGGGTGCCGCCATCGTCCTCGAGATGGAGGGTGATCGACGCGCTGCCGTTCGCGTTCGCCTTGGGGGTGTAGGTCAGGGTCCCGCTCGGGCTGACCGCGGGCTGGGAGCTGAACAGGCCCGAGTTCGAGTTCGAGTCGACCACGAAGGTGAGGGTCTGGCCGGTGTCGCCGGCTCCCTGGCTGATCGCCGTCGCCCAGTTCGTGACCGACTGGAGACCCGCGTCCTCGAGGTCGGTCTGATCGATCCCCTTGGTGAAGCTCGGGACGTGGTTGATCGAGCTGATGCTGATCGTGAACGTCTGGGTCGGGCTCGTGTCGTCGCCACCGCCGGCGATGCCGCCGTCATCGTGGAGATGAAGCGTGACCAGGGAGTCGCCGCTCACACCGGGGGTCGGGGTGAACGACAGCGTCCCGCTCGGGCTGACCGCCGGGCCGACGCTGAACAGGTCGACTGACACGCTGTCGATCACGAAGTTCAGCACGTCGCCGGATTTCATCAGCCGGACCCTTGCTGATGCCCGTCGCCCAGCCCGGGAAGCTCGCCGCACTGGAGGACTCGGAGACCGTCTTGTCGGGACCCTTGGTGAAGCTCGGGGCGTCGTTGACCGGGGTGACGTTGATCGTGAAGGTCTGCCCCGCACTGGTGTCGTGGCCGCCGTTGAGGGTGCCGCCATCGTCCTCGAGATGGAGGGTGATCGACGCGCTGCCGTTCGCGTTCGCCTTGGGGGTGTAGGTCAGGGTCCCGCTCGGGCTGACCGCGGGCTGGGAGCTGAACAGGCCCGAGTTCGAGTTCGAGTCGACCACGAAGGTGAGGGTCTGGCCGGTGTCGCCGGCTCCCTGGCTGATCGCCGTCGCCCAGTTCGTGACCGACTGGAGACCCGCGTCCTCGAGGTCGGTCTGATCGATCCCCTTGGTGAAGCTCGGGACGTGGTTGATCGAGCTGATGCTGATCGTGAACGTCTGGGTCGGGCTCGTGTCGTCGCCACCGCCGGCGATGCCGCCGTCATCGTGGAGATGAAGCGTGACCAGGGAGTCGCCGCTCACACCGGGGGTCGGGGTGAACGACAGCGTCCCGCTCGGGCTGACCGCCGGGCCGACGCTGAACAGGTCGACTGACACGCTGTCGATCACGAAGTTCAGCACGTCGCCGGATTCATCAGCCGGACCCTTGCTGATGCCCGTCGCCCAGCCCGGGAAGCTCGCCGCACTGGAGGACTCGGAGACCGTCTTGTCGGGACCCTTGGTGAAGCTCGGGGCGTCGTTGACCGGGGTGACGTGCACGGTGATCGTCGCCGGCGTGGACGGTCCGTCTGAGTCAGTCCCAGTGAAGGTGAACGAATTGTCGCCATTGGCGTTGGCAATGGGCTTGAACGTGAATGAACCATCGGACTGCACCGTGGCATGGCCGTCCGTCCCGTCGGTATCCAGCGCGTAGTCGATCGAAACGTCGTCGGAGGTGCAGGCGAGGTTGCCTGTGGCGGTGTGGTCCTCGAGAACCGTGATCGAGTCGTTGCTGCAGTCTGGCGGGAACCCGTCCGATGCCGACACGGCAGCGGGAGCGGCGAGACTCGCGACGAAGATCGCGGCAACGAGGCCCGAGCGGGCCCTACTGAACATTGACATTCACGCGGCCAGTAGCGATCTGACCACCCGCTCCATGGACGGTGAGGAGGACGTTGCAACCGGCGGCCGGGCACGCCGTGTCGTACACGTGCGAGACCGTCGTCGTCGACCCGGTGATGTTTCCGTTCGCCGATTGCGAGTCGTCGAAGTCGACGTTCGTAGGTCGTCGCGTGCGAAGCGACGATCGTGAAGGTCACCGTGTCGCCGACCGCGGCTGAACTGACGTTGGCGGAGAAGCTCGTCAGCGAGAGGGCCGGCAAGGTCGGCTTCGGCGTCGATGGGCGGCTTAGGTGTTGGCGTCGGGCTTCGTCGGGGGCGGCGGAGGCGGAGGCGGAGGCGGAGGCGGCAGCGGTCTGCGGAGCCCGAGTCCTCGCTGGCCGATCAGTCGGTGTCGGTGTGGGACTCGGAGTCGACGAGACGAGGATCGTCTCCGTCGGCGAAGGCTCCGGAACGGTCGAGGCGATCGCGACCGCGGACTCGGCTGGGGCCTGAGTCGCCGCGGGGGTCGCGGTCGGACGCGGGGTCGCCTGTGGCGCCGAGGACGCCGCCGACTGCGGGAGCTGCGACTGCGGCGGGATCACCACGTTGATCGCCACGACCACGAACCCGACCAACACCAGCGTCGCGCCCGCGGTGTCGCGGAGGAGCCGGAGGCGTGACGACCGCTCGGCCGCGAGTGCTGGGACCCCCATCGGCACGGGCGGCGGCCCGGCCTCGACGCGTCGTGGACCCGACACGACGATCCGCTGGGGGGCGATGTGGACGGGACCGGCGGCATCGGCCATGCCGAGACGTCGGGCGACATCGTCGGACGCCATCGGGGCCGGATCGGACTTCGACGTGTGACGGCCCGACGACCGTCGGAGCGTGAAGATCGCGAGCACGCCGCCCACGACCCGGCGGAACAGCCGGACGATCCGGAAGCGGGATGGCGGACGGTTCTCCGAGCCGCGCCAGCGCCACGTCTCCACGATCTCGAAGAGGACGACGAGAAGCAGGAACAGGGCGACGACGGCAAGGATCAGTTGATCGGTCATGGGTCCCCACAGACCGGGCCGCCGGGGCACACGGAACGGTCTCGTCGATGCTAGCACTGCATCGTCGCAGGGGGTACTAGTGGGGTAGGACCACCGTTGCAGGGTCGCACCGGCCACGACCGGCCCGGACCGGCCCGGACCCCGCCGGACCGGCTCGACGCGTCAGGCGGGAGGGTCGGACGGGGGGGTCGCCGGCCCTGCGGCGGTCGATCCGGAGCTCGGCGCGGGGCTCGGCGCCGGGGTTGGCGGGCGGCTCGCCGGCGCTCCGGGGCCGGGCACGCCGGAGGGGGTGTCGTAGGTCTCGGCCTCGAGGTCCTCCTGGACCGCCTCGCGGCTGGTCAGGACGAACAGGATGAGCCCCGACGCCACCACGACGCCGAGGAACGCATACAGCTGGCTCGCCCCGGACAGCACGAACGACAGGACGGCGAGGGCGCCCGTGATCGCGTAGATGAGGAGGACGGTCTGGGTGTGGCTCAGGCCCAGGTCCAGCAACCGATGGTGGACGTGACCGCGATCGGGCGTGAACGGTGAGCGGCGATTGGCGAGGCGCCGGACGATGATCCAGAACGTGTCGATGATCGGCACGCCCAGGACGAGCAGCGCCACGGCGACCTTGGCCGTCCCGAGGATCGACAGGACGGCCAGCGTGTAGCCGATGAACATGACCCCGCTCGTCCCGACGAAGATCGACGCCGGGTGGAAGTTCCAGCGCAGGAACCCGAGCAGGGACCCGGCCAGGGCGAAGCACAGGATCGCGATGAACGGCTGACGGAGGTCGGTCGTCAGGCTGATCAGGCCGAGGGTCACCGCGGCGATGAGCGCGATCCCCGACGACAGCCCGTCGAGCCCGTCGATGAAGTTGATGCTGTTGATCATCCCGACGATCCACAGCACGCTGAAGATGATCGCGAAGCCCTCGCCGAGCAGGATGAGACCGGGTCCGAACGGGTTGGCGACGGCGCCGATCTCGGCCCCGAGGCCCACCGCCACGAGCGCGATCGCGACCTGGCCCAGGAGCTGCCAGCGCGCCCGGATCTGGAGGGCGTCGTCGAGGAAGCCGATCGCCGCTGCGATGAGTCCGCCGATGAGCAGCGCGCCGAGCTCGCCGGGGTGGACGGTGCTCGGCATGACCACCGCCGCCACGTCCCCGCGGTCGACCAGGATGACGACGACGATCGCCACCGGCAGGAAAGCACCGACGACGGCCAGGCCGCCGGCGCGCGGGACGGGGCTGGTGTTCACCCGGCGCGGATCTGGTTGATCGACCAGCCCGAACGCCTGGGCGAACCGCCGAACGCCCGGGGTCAGGACGAGGGCGAGCAGCGCGGCGGCGATGAACGCGGCGAGGAGCGTCGGCGCGAGCGCTCCGACACCCGGGATGAACTGCATCAGACCTCGGTGAGACCTGGGACGGGGAAGCGGGCGACGATCGCGGCGACCTCACCGGCGAGCCGGGCCTGGACCGCGGCGTCCGCTCGGTGACGGATGGCCTCGACGATGATCCGGCCGATGTCGCGCATCTCCGGCTCGGCGAACCCACGGCTGGTGGTGGCCGGGGTCCCGATCCGGATGCCGGACGAGATGTTCGGCGGGTTGGTGTCGAACGGGATGCCGTTCTTGTTGACCGTGATGCCGATCTCGTCGAGGACGTGCTCGGCTTCCTTGCCGGTCACCCCGAACGGCGTCACGTCGGCCAGGATGAGGTGGTTGTCCGTCCCGCCGCTGATGAGGCGCATGCCCTCGCCGGCCAGCGTCTCGGCCAGTGTCCGGGCATTCGCCAGGACCTGGACCTGGTACTCGCGGAACTCGTCGCTCAGGGCCAGCTTGAACCCGATCGCCTTGGCCGCGATGACGTGCTCGAGCGGCCCGCCCTGGACGCCGGGGAAGACGCTTCGGTCGATCGTCGCGGCCAGGTTCGGCTTGACCATCGGGTAGTCCGCCGGGTCCGCCGTCGGCGGGAGCTCGGTGCGGCTGAAGATGAGTCCGCCGCGGCCGCCGCGGAGCGTCTTGTGGGTGGTCGTCGTGACGAGGTCGGCGTGCGGGAACGGGCTGGGGTGGAGGCCCGCCGCGACGAGCCCCGCGATGTGCGCCATGTCGACCCACAGGAGCGACCCGACGGAGTGGGCGATATCCGCCATCCGCTCGAAGTCGATGATCCGCGGATACGCGCTGGCGCCGGCGATGATGACCTTGGGACGGACCTGGCCGGCCTGCAGCTCGAGCGCGTCGTAGTCGATCCGCTCGTCGTCGCGCCGGACGCCGTAGCCGTGGATCTCGAAGAACCGGCCGCTGAAGTTGAGCGCCATCCCGTGGGTCAGGTGGCCGCCCTGGTCGAGCTTCATCCCGATGACCCGATCGCCCGGGTTCACGGTGCTGAGGTAGGCCGCCATGTTCGCCTGGGCGCCGGAGTGCGGCTGGACGTTGACATGCTCGGCTCCGGGGAACAGCTCAAGGGCACGCTGCTGGGCGAGCCGCTCGACGACGTCGATGAACTCGCAGCCGCCGTAGTAGCGCTTGCCGGGCAGCCCCTCGGCGTACTTGTTGGTGAGCCAGCTGCCCTGGGCCTCGAGCACCGCGCCGTAGACGTAGTTCTCGCTCGCGATGAGCTCGATCTTGTCGTGCTGGCGGTGGCGTTCGCCGAGCATCGCCTGCCAGACCTCGGGATCGACATCGGCGATCGGGGCCCAGGCGAGTCCCGTGGGGGCGGTCGTGCTCATCGGATCCCTCGATCTTCGGCGTTCGCGGATCGGCCCGGGTCGTGGTGCCGGCGTCGGGTCGCGGGCGACCTGGGCCATGGTCCCACAACGGTCGACCTCGCCGTTCGGCGGCCGGCGAGCGAGGCGCTTCGGCGACCCGCGAGCGGAGCGTCTCGGCGTGCACGCTGGGCGGTTCCGCGGCCTGCGACCGGACCGTTCGGGAGCGGCCGACTACGACGATGCGAGCGTAGGCAACCCGGCGTCCTCGAGGACCGCGGACAGGACGTCGGCCGGCAACGCACCGGCGCGGAGCAGGCGCGGCGGGTCCACCGAGCAGTCGACCACCGAGGAAGGCGCTCCGACCTTGGCCGGTCCCCCGTCGAGGACGACCGTCAGGTCGGCGACATCGCCGAGCATCGCCAGGACGCCGGCCGCGTCGATCGCATCGGGTTCACCCGAACGGTTGGCCGAGGTCACCGGCAACGGGCCGAGCTCCGCGGCGAGGGCGCAGGGGGCGTCGTGGGCCGCCAATCGCAGCCCGATCGTGGCGGCGCCGCCGGTCAGCGCCGCGGGGAGCGGGACGTCGTCTCGCTGGCGGGCGACGAGCGTGAGCGCGCCGGGCCAGAAGGCGGCCGCCAGGACGTGGAACGGGGCGGTCAGCTCGGCGATGTCGGCGGCCTGATGGTGGTCCGCGAGGAGCAGCACGACGCCCTTCTCGGGCGGGCGTCGCTTCGCGGCGAAGAGGCGCTCGATCCCGCCCGGCGTCGAGAGCGCCACGCCGATCCCGTAGACCGTATCGGTCGGCAGGGCGACGAGCTCCCCGCGGCGGAGTGCCTCGATCGCGAGCGCGCGGCCGTCCCCGTCGTCTGGCACCAGCAGTGGGCTCACGGGCGCAGCGCCGCGCCGCCGGGCCGGATCGACCCGACGTTCCGTGCCGAGTCCCGACCGCCCAGGACGAGCGCCCGGATCACATCGGCCGCGCCCTCGTCCTCGAGCGGCGGCGCGACGTACCGCGCAGCGGCCTGGACCGCCGGCGGTGCCGACGGCATCGCGACGCCGTGGCCGGCCATCTCGATCATCTCGAAGTCGTTGAACTGGTCGCCCATCGCCAGCGTCTGCTCGAGCGGGATCCCGAACCGTCTGGCCAGGTTGCGCATGGCCCGTCCCTTCGACACCCCGGGGGCGAGGAATTCGAGGAACTGCGGATGGCTGACCGTGACCTCGGCCATCCCGGCGAAGTGCGCCCGGGCCGCCTCCAGCACCTCCAGGGGACGGCCGTCCTCGCCGACCGCGAGGACCTTCGAGACCGGATGGCGGACCCAGCGTTCGAGGTCCGGGACCACCTCGGCGCGCGCACCGAGGAACGCCGAGTAGTCGTCGGTCCGCGGGTCGCCGGCGGGCATCACGAACCGCTCGAGGTGGTTGATGTGCGGGGCGAACCCCTGCGCGCGCGTCCAGCGGATGGCCTCGCGCGCCGCGGCCGCGGGGAGTGGCCGGTGGTAGAGCATCCGGCCGATCCCGCCACCGGCCCCGGGCATCGCCCGGACCAGCGCGCCCTGGTAGCCGATGATCGGATCGGTCAGACCGAGGGCGCGGGCGAACGGCTGGGCGCTCGTCGGCATCCGGCCGGTCGCGATGACGACCCGGACGCCGCGCGCGACGGCATCGAGGATCGCCGCCCGGATCTTCGGGCGGAGGACGAGGTCCGGCTCGACGAGCGTCCCATCGAGGTCGAGCGCGAGCAGCCGGATCGGGAACCGCGGAGCCGCCACGATCAGGCCGGGTTCTCGGTGCGCGGCCGCTCTCGTCGCTCCAGCCGCGCGATCCGGGTCAGGCCCGCCAGGTCGGGCAGCAGCTCGCAGGTCCAGTCCGGCATCCCCGACGCGACCTCGCCGCGCACCAGATCGCCCTGATCGGCGCCGATCTCCAGGACCGCCACGCCGTCGGCCCGGAGCACGCGCGGCAGCCGTTCGAGCAGGGTGCGGACGACGTCGAGACCGTCGGGGCCGCCGTCGAGCGCTCCGCGCGGCTCGAACGACAGCGCGGCCGACAGGGCGTCGATCGCCTCTGACGCCACGTACGGAAGGTTGGCGGCGACCACGTCGATCAGGTGCCCATCGATCGGGAGCAGGTCCGCGATCGCGAACTCGATCCGGTCGGCGACACCGTGCCCGACCGCGTTCTCGCGCGCCAGCTGGATCGCCTCCGGCGCGATGTCCGTGGCGAGGATCCGGATCTCGTCGAGCATCCGCCGCTTGCGCAGGGCGACCGCCAACGCGACCGCGATGGTCCCTCCGCCGGTCCCGACATCGGCGATCAGGATCGGCCGCGTCCCCGGCGGGCGTGGACCGGCGAGCAGCCGGCTCACGACCTCGGATTCGACGATGTCGACGACCTGCTCGGTCTCGGGTCGCGGGATGAGCGCGCGGGGGTCGGTCGCGAAGGCGAGCCCGCGGAACTCGCGGAAGCCCCGGATGTAGGCGATCGGCTCACCGAGCTCGCGTCGTGCGAGATCGCTCTCGTACGCGGCGGCCGCGGCATCGCCGACGACCGTGTCGGGATGGGCCGCGAACGATGTCCGGTCGGTCCGCAGGATCCGGGCCAGGAGGAGCTCCGCATCGAGGCGCGGGCTCTCGGAACCGGAGGCGGTGAGGCGATCGGTGCCCGTCCGGATCAGCTCGGCGACGGTGGGCATCGCGCTACCGTCGGCGGCCCGCGCCGACCGCGGGCGGATCGTCTTCGTCGTCCTCGCCGAGCGACGACAGCTGCTCGGCCTGATCCGTCGTGATCAGCGCGTCGATGAGCTTGTCGAGCTCCCCGTCGAGCACGCGCGGCAGGTTCGACAGGTCCATCCCGATCCGATGGTCGGTGACCCGGTCCTGCGGGAAGTTGTACGTCCGGATCTTGTCCGACCGGTCGCCGGCGCCGATCATCGACCGGCGGGCGGCCGAGTTCTCGGCCCGCTGCTTCTGGAGCTCGAGGTCCTGCAGTCGCGCCCGGAGGACGGCCAGCGCCTTCGCCTTGTTCTTGTGCTGGCTCTTCTCATCCTGGATCTCGACGACGAGGCCGGACGGGAAGTGGGTGATCCGGACCGCGGAGTCGGTCGTGTTGACGGACTGGCCGCCGGGCCCGGACGAGCGCTTGACCTCGATCCGGAGGTCCTTCTCCTCGTCGATGACGATCTCATTCTCCTCGACCTCGGGCAGGACGACGACGGTCGCGGTCGAGGTGTGGATCCGGCCGCTCGACTCGGTCGCCGGGACCCGCTGGACGCGGTGCACGCCGCCCTCGAACTTGAGGCGGGAGTAGGCGCCGTCGCCGCTGATCTCGACGATCGCCTCCTTCAGGCCGCCGATCCCCGTCTCGTTCGTGGAGATCGCCTCGGCCGAGAACCGGTGGCGCTCGGCGTAGCGGAGGTACATCCGCAGGAGCTCGGCCGCGAACAGGGCCGCCTCCTCGCCCCCGGCGCCGGCCCGGATCTCCATGATCACGTCGCCGTCGTCGGCGGGATCGCGCGGCAGGAGCAGGACCTTGAGCTCCTCGATCAGGCGGGTCTCGTCGGCCTCGAGCCGGACGATCTCGTCGCGGGCCATCGCCCGCAACTCCTCGTCGGACTCGCCGTCGCGCATCTCGCGCGCCCCGGCGAGCTCGGTCCGCGTCTCCTCAAGCCGGCGGACCGCCGAGACGACCGGCTCGAGCCGCGATAGCTCACGCCCCAGGCGCCGGATGGCCTCCGGGTCGGTTGACGTCTCTGGAAGTGCGAGTTCTGCCTGGACCGCCTCGTACCGCGCGACGACTTCGCGGAGCCTGCGGTCGATCATGCGCCGGAGACGGGCCGATCGGGCTCGACGGCGACCGGTTCAGGGGTCGGATCGGCAGCCGCTGCCCCGGCCGGGACCGCGGCCCCGCCCGACGACGTGCCGGCGGCAGCCGTGGCGGCCGCTTCGGCGGCGCGGTCGGCGGCCAGCTGGGCCTTGATCCGTGCCTCGACGTCGGCCAGCGGCTCGCGCTCGAACGAGGCGCTGCCGTCGGGGACCGTCTCCCCGTCCGCCACGAGGGCCTGCTCCATCGACACGATCGCGACCTCGATCATGTCGTCGGTGGGCTGGCGGGTGGTGATCTTCTGGACCCAGATCCCCGGCATCATCACCACGTGGACGATCGGGTTCGCCCGATGCCGCG
Source organism: uncultured Chloroflexia bacterium (assembly GCA_963749735.1). Lineage (GTDB taxonomy): Bacteria > Chloroflexota > Limnocylindria > Limnocylindrales > CSP1-4 > Chersky-267. The sequence goes on along the minus strand of CAVVNZ010000022.1, from coordinate 28,602 downwards.
CGCCGAAGCGGAGGAGCTCGTAGCCGACCGCCGCGATGACCGGGATGAGCACGATGCGGCTGACGACCATGACGATCGGCGTCTGCCGGCCGACCAGGCTGAACATGATGATCGACAGCGCGATCACGACGACCAGGAACTCCGTCCCGCAGCGCTGGTGAGCCGTCGGGTACTTGCGGACCTCGGCCGTGGTCAGCGGGTCACCGGCCTCGAGGGCGTGGATCGTCATGTGCTCGGCGCCGTGGTACTGGAACACCCGCTTGACGTCCTTGGCCTGGGCGATGAGCAAGAGGTAGCCGATGAAGATGACGACCCGGATCAGGCCCTCGACGAGGTGCTGGACGAGGCCGTTGTCGATCTGGCTGGTGGTGACCGTGGCGATCACCAACGGGAACAGGAAGAAGATCCCGATGCCGGCCGCAAGGGTGATGAGGATCATGATCGCCACGGCGCTCCGGCCGAGCTCGACGCCCTCCTCGGACGCCGCCAGGGAGGCGGAGCGGACGAGCCAGCGGGTCCCGACGACGAGGGTCTCGTACAGGACGACGAGCCCGCGAACGAACGGGAGTCGCGACCAGCGGCTGCCGTGGAAACCGGCGTCGAGCCGCTCGGTCTGCCAGACGATCCCGCCCTCGGGACTGCGGAACGCGACCGCGATCGCATCGCGACCGCGCATCAGGACGCCCTCGATGAGCGCCTGTCCGCCATAGGTGTAGCGCGCCATCCCGGAAGTCTACCGGCTCACGGCGCGCCGGCCGGCCGGTGGCGCTGAGGCGGGACTACGCCCGCGCAGAGCGCTCGAGCCGCTTCTGGAAGCGCTCGACCTGGCCGGCGGTGTCGATGATCGTCTGCTTGCCCGTGAAGAACGGGTGGCAGTTGCTGCAGACGTCGACGCGCAGCTCCGGCCGGGTGGAACCGAGCGTGAATTCGATGCCGCACGATCCGCAATGGACCTGCGCCTGGTAGTACTTGGGATGGATCTCGGGCTTCACGTTCGGTTTCTCTCCTCCGGCGCCGTCCGTACGGGTCGTCTGCCCGCCGGTGGTCGTCGGCTGCGTGCTGGTGTGCGCTATGCCTCGGCGGCGACGGTCGAGACCGCCTCGACCCGGATGCGCTTCTTCGTCTTGGTCTGATGCTCGAACCGGACCTTGCCGGTCACGGTCGCGAAGACGGTGTAGTCCCTGCCCAGGCCGGTGCCCTCACCGGACAGGAAGGTCATCCCCCGCTGTCGGACGATGATCGAGCCGGCCGGGACGAGCTGGCCGTCGCCGACCTTCACGCCGAGGCGCTGGCCGACGCTGTCGCGACCGTTCTTCGAGCTCGAACCGGCCTTCTTGTGTGCCATGAGGTCTACTCGTCCTTCTTGGTGGCGCGCGGCTTCTTGGCGGCGGCGCCGGCCGCGGGCTTCGAAGCAGCCGGCTTCTTCGCGGTCGCGGGCTTGGCGGCGGTCTTCGGTTCGGCCTTGGCGGCGGTCTTCGGTTCGGCCTTGGCTGCGGGCGCAGCCTTGGACGTCTTCGGCTCGGCCTTCGGTTCGGCCTTGGTCTTCGCCGCGGCGAGCTTGGCGGCGAGGGCGGCGTCCTCGGCAGCCTGGCGTCGAGCGGCCTCCTCCAGGCGCTGACGCTCGGTCTTCGCTTCCGACTCGGCCTTCTTGACCGACTCGGCGGCGCTCTTCCCGTTGAGGACGATGTCGGCGATGCGCAGGACGTGGAGCTCCTGGCGATGGCCCTTCTTCACCCGTCGACGGGCCTTCGGGCGGTACTTGAACGAGATGACCTTTTCGCCGCGCTCCTGGCGGAGAACCTCCGCACTCACGCTCGCCTCGGTGACGACGGGATGACCGATCGTGGCGGCGTCACCGTCGGCGACGAGTAGGACGCGGTCGATCGTGACCGTGTCACCGGCCTTGGCATCGATCAGCTCGACTTCGAGCTGGGTGCCGACCTCGACGCGGTACTGCTTTCCGCCGGTCTCGATGACTGCGTACATGGATCCTCGTGGGTTTCGGGGGACAGGCTGACACGCCGACCGTGTCGGACGCGAACGCTGATGGTACGGCGAGCACGCTTGAGCGTCAACCGGACGGGGTGGCATCCCGCTCGAGCAGATCGGCCGTCAGGAGTCGCTCGCGGACGATCGCCGTGGGCTCCAGCGGTCGACCGAGCGCCTCGCCGAGGGCCAGGATCACCTCGTCGGGTCGTCCGGACGGGCCGTCTCCGGCGTGTCGAAGCCGCATCCGAAGCGTCGCGGCGCGGCCCACGTCCCCGGTGGCGGCGCGCACGTCGTCGGCGGCACCGTCGTCGGCGGCCCCGTCGGCGGCGGCCCCGTCGTCGGCGGCCCCGTCGTCGTCCGTGCGGACGGCCGAAACGACCGTCAGCGCCAGGATCAGCGGGCGGAGATCGTAGGTGACCGCCCGGCCGTCGCCCTTCTGCCGGGTACGCTCGATCCCGGTGGCGGCCACGAGCCCGGAGCACGCAGCGCCGAGCTCCGCCCCCGAAGCGCCGCGCACGGTCATCCGGTAGTCCGCGGCGACGACCTGCGCGCTGAGCGTCGGGGCACCGAGCCAGACGTCGAAGAGATCGACCAGCCGATGGCCCTCGGGCAGGTGACCACTGAGCCTCGCTCGGACGTCGGCGACGGGCAGCCGCTCGGTCAGGACGAGGTCCGCGAGCTCCGCCTCACCCGCAGTCCCGACCGGCAGCGGGGCACCGATGGTGAGCTTCGGTCGTGGGGACTTGCCAAGACTGCGGGCGATCGGCAGGCCGGCCGAGGTGAGCGCGGCCTCCCAGGCGGCGGCGGTCCCGGCTGACGGGTCCCGAACGGCTGCGTCGCGTGCGAAGACGATCCGCCAGCGCTGGCGGGGCTCGTCAGGCGACCCGTCGGGGCGGTCGATCACGTCTGATAGTCTGACCGACGATGGACGACGACGCTCGAGCGGTCCCGGCTGCTCCGAGCTCCGACCAGGCAGCGACGGTCGCGCAGGGCCCCGGCCGGATGGTCCGCCTGACGGCGCCGACGCCCCGGGTGGCCGTGGTCATCGGCGGAGCGATCCTGATCGGGATCGCCCTGTTCGCGGCGGGATCGGCGGTCCGGCCGTTCGTCGTCGGCCTGCTCCTCGCCTACCTCCTCGATCCCCTCGTCGAGCGGTTCGCCCGGCTTGGCATGCGGCGGGCGCTCGCCGTACTCCTCGTGTACGTGCTCGTCGTCGGCGTGGTCGCCCTCGCGCTCGCCATCGCGATCCCACCGCTCGTCCGACAGATCGCCACGTTCGCCGACGAGCTGCCGGTCATCATCAGCCAGATCCAGTATCAGCTCGACCACCTCAACGAGCTGTACGACCAGCTCGGTCTCCCGACCGAGCTGCGGACGATGGCCGACGCGGCGGTCGCCGCCGCCCTGGACGCGGTCCATCACCTCAACATCAGCTTCCTCCAACCGCTGGTGGACAGTGCCGCGTCGTTCGTGACCTCGATCTTCGGCTACCTCATCCTGCCCGCCTGGCTGTTCTTCGTCCTGAAGGATCGGCCCAAGCTGAAGATCGCCCTCGACGCGTCGCTCCCGCCGGCCTGGCGGATGGATACGTGGGCCATCGTCGGCATCGTCCACGAGGTCTTCGGCAAGTGGATCCGCGGCCAGATCATCCTCGGCGGGGTGGTCGGGATCGGATCGTTCATCGGTCTGACGATCCTGGGCTTCACCGTCGACCCGATCTTCGGGCGGTTCGCCGTCCTGCTGGCCATCATCGCCGGACTCGGCGAGCTGATCCCGATCATCGGACCGATCATCTCGGCGGTCCCGGCCGTCCTCCTCGGGCTGACCGCGGGACCTTGGCCGGCGATCGCCGCCCTCCTGCTCTACCTGGGGATCCAGCTCGTGGAGAACAACTTCCTGGTCCCCAAGATCCAGAGCGACGCCATCGACCTCCACCCGAGCATGGTCATCACCGCCCTGGTCATCGGCGGGGCGATCTTCGGGCTCCTCGGGGCGATCCTCGCACTACCGGTCACGGCCGGCTGCCGCGACGTATTCAAGTACGTGTTCCGTCGTGCGAGCGAGATCGGCGGGAGCACGGACATCCGATCGTCCTCCAGCGACGACCAGATCGGGGCGATGGAGGCGGCCGGCGCCCGGTTCGCGACCGAGGTCGGGGCGGAGTCCGTCCGATGAGCGGCGAGTCGGATCCGGCGGACCCGTACAAGATCCTCCAGATCGACCCCGCAGCAGACGACGAGATCGTCCAGGTGGTCTATCGGCGGCTCGCGCGCAAGTACCACCCCGACGTCACTCCGGGTCCCGAGGCGGCCGCCCGGATGATCGAGATCAACGCGGCGATGGACCTGCTCGGCGACCCGCTCCGACGCGCGGCCTACGATCGCGAGCGAGCGCTCCGGGAACGGCTGGAGGCCGATGTGGGCGGGCCCGCCGGCGGCGCGGCCGGTCGATCGGCGGGGCCGGGCGGCGGAGGGTCGTCGGGCTCGGGCGCCGGAGGGTCGACGGGTGGCGGAGGGTCGTCGGGCGGCGGCGGTTCGACAGTCCCGCGGGGCGGCGCGACGTCGGCGTCATCCGGCTCGGCCTCCTCGCCCCGGACGGACGCGTCGGGACAGCCGCTCCGGCCCCAGACCGTCTCGCGCGACTGGACGAGCGGCCGTTCCACGGAGGGCGGCGGCTACGACCCGACCCGGATGCGGACCGCCGACGGCGAAGGCGCCGCCGGTCCCCCGCCAGGCAACCCGTCGGGGACGGTGCTCACGTTCGGGCGCTACTCGGGCTGGTCGCTCGGCGAGGTCGCCCGGCGCGACCTCGAGTACCTCGAGTGGCTCGATCGGATGGCCATCGGTCGAACGTATCGCGAGGAGCTCGATGGGCTGCTCCGTCAGGCCGGTCGTCGGCGCAGCGCGCAGGTCGACGACGAACGCCGAGGCCTCTTCCGCCGACGCTAGGCGTCCCGATACTGGGGCCGGTGCCGGGTTAACCTCGAGGGGGAGCCACGCAGTCGGGCGTATCGGTCAGCGGACGTGGTTCCGCCGCAACGACGTCACCACTCCGCGCGCGTCTGGCGCACGTTGACGCTCTGGAGCACGCCGAGACCGATCGCGATGCTGATCAGCGACGCCCCGCCGTGCGTCACGAACGGCAACGGGATCCCGGTGATGGGCATGATCCCGATGACCATCCCGACGTTGATGACGAGCTGGAACAGCAGCATCGACGCGACGCCCGAGGCGATACCGAGCCCGAAGGGGTCCTGCGAGCGCCAGGCCGTGAGCAGGATCCGCCAGACCAGGGCCAGGAACAGACCGAAGACCAGGATGGCGCCGACGAAGCCGAGCTCCTCGGCCAGCAGCGCGAACACGAAGTCGGTCGTCTGGACCGGCAGGAAGTCGAGCTGGTTCTGGGTTCCGTTCGTCAATCCCTTGCCGAGCAGCCCGCCCGAGCCGACCGCGATCTGGCTCTGGAGGAGCTGGTAGCCCGAGCCCTGCGGATCCGCCGACGGGTCGAGGAAGCTCAGCAGCCGCTGCTTCTGGTAGTCGCGCAGGATGTACGTCCAGGCGAACGGCACGGCCGCGATGACGAAGCCGCCGAGGACGGCCAGCCAGCGCAGGCTCGATCCCGACATGAAGAGCATCCCGGCGAGGATCCCGCCGAGCACGAGCGAGGTCCCGAGGTCCGGCTGGAGCAGGACGAGGACGAGGGCCGGCAGGGTCAGCAGACAGGCGCCGAGGATCGTCCAGATCGAGCCGAGCTTCTCATGGCGGCTGGCCAGGTAATTCGCCAGGACGATGATCATCAGGATCTTGGCCAGTTCGCTGAACTGGAACTGGAACGGGCCAAGGGCGATCCAGCGCGCTGCACCGCTGACCCCGTCACCGATCCCGAGCGTCACGACGAGGATCGCCAGGTTCACGAAGTAGAGCGGCCATGCGAACGTCCGGAGCCACTTGTAGTCGAAGACCGTGGCCACGCCGAAGGCGATCGTCGCGAAGGCACACCAGATGAGGCCCCGGCCGAAGGTCGACCCGGGATCGAACACGTGGTCGCCCGCGGCGATCGTGTTGCTGTAGGCCATCGCCATCCCGATGCCGGTGAGCAGCACGGCGAAGATCAGCATCTGCCAGTCGAACGCCCGCCACGCGGCCCCGACCGAGCGTGCCGCCCAGTCCTGGGCTCGAGCCGGCTCGGCCTTCAGGACGCCCATCAGTTGCCGCCGTAGAAGTTGCCGCGGCGGAGGAGGTCCGTCCGGCGAAGGTCGACATGAAGGTTGTAGTGCATCTGGAGGTAGTACTTGACCATCTCGGTCGCCGTGTTCCCGACCGTGTTCGAGTCGTAGGCGAAGCCGATCACGGCCAGCTCCGAGTCGGGCCGGGCGACGTTGCCATGCTTGGGCACGAACGCGACGAACCAGTTATGGAACGGCAGGCGGCCCTTCGAGTCCCGGACGCCGAACTCGGCCGTCCCGGTCTTGCCGGCGACGACGAGCGGCAGGTCCCGGAGGTTGAAGGTGTGGCCGCTGGTCACGACCTCGCGGGCCCCGATCCGCATGATCCTGAGATTCTCGGCGGTCGCCTTGATCCGATGGAGGAGCTTCGGCTTGAACGGTCGGACGACCGTCCCGTCGGCGTCGACGATGTCGTGGACGACCTGCGGCTGGAGCAGCCTGCCGCCGTTCGCCACGGCCGCGTAGGCATTGAGGATCTGGAGGGGAGTGGAGGTGTCGTAGCCCTGTCCGATCCCCGCCTGGAGGACCTCACCCGGGAAGATCGACTGCCCGAACGTGTCTTGCTTCCACTGGTTGTCGGGGACGATGCCGGGTGCCTCGCCCGGAAGGTCGATACCAGTCACGGCCCCGAACCCGAGCTGGCGGGCCCAGTAGGCGAGCCGATCGATCCCGAGCCGCTGGGCCATCTGGTAGAAGAACGTGTCGCTGGACATGGCGAACCCGCGTCGGATGGCGATCCTGCCGAACCCGGCGTGGTTCCAGTCCCAGAACCGATCCGGGCCGATCTGGATGTACGGCTTGGTCTGGACCAGCTCGGTCGGGCCGAGCTTCTTGTCCTGGAGGACACCGAGGCCGGTCACGAGCTTGTACGTCGATCCAGGTGGGAACTGCTCGTTGATCGCGTGGTTCAGCAGGGGCTTCTCGGGGTTCTTGAGGAGCTTTGCGAAGTCCTTGTTGCTGATGCCTTCGGCGAACTTGTTGTTGTCGTACGTGGGCAGGCTGACCATCGCCAGGATCTCGCCCGTCTGCGGGTTCATCACGATCATCACGCCGCGCTTGAGGCCGGCGCGGCGCATCGCCCAGGTGACCGCCTTCTCGGCGAGCTTCTGCTCCTTGGTGTCGATCGTGAGGTTGAGCGAGTCACCGGCCTGGGCGGCTCGATCCGTGGTCAGGACGCGCAGCTTGCGGCCGGTGGCGTCCCGTTCGACCGTCTCCTGGCCGTACGTCCCGCGAAGCGTCTGCTCGTACGTCGACTCGACGCCGGCACGCCCGATGAGGTCGTCCGATAGGTAGCCCGAGTCCTTGAGCTCCTTCAAGGTGGCGGCGTCGATCGCTCCCGTGTAGCCGATGATCTGCGACATCAGGGGGCCGTCGACGTAGTGGCGCTTCGATTCGACCGCCACCTCGACGCCGGGGAGAGCCAATCGCTCCTCCGCGATGATGTTGGCGGTCGCCCTCGGGACGTCCTGGGCGATCCGGACCAGATCGAACCGGGTCCCGGGATTGGAGTCGATCGAGACGTTGATATCGGCCTGATCGATCCCGAGCAGGGCCGACAACCTGGCGACGACCTGGGCTCGTTGTGGGAACGGCAGATCGGAGGGGCGGATCTTGATCGCGTACGCGGGCTCGTTCGAGACGAGCAGTCGGCCCTTCCGGTCGTAGATGAGCCCGCGGGTCGATGGGATCGCCTGCGTCACGGTCCGGTTCTCTTCGGCCTTCGCCTGGTAGACCTGCCCTCGCACGAATTGGAGGTAGATCATCCGAGCGGTCAGCCCGCTGATCCCGAGGATCACCACGAGCCCGAACACGATGAACCGAACGAGCTGACGCTCACGTCCGGGTCGCTGGTCGACGAGCGTCGTGCTCGGGGCTACCACGCCACGCGCTCCCGCTCGGCCGCACGACGCCGCAGGCCGACCGCGATCGGACCGACGATCGCCGCGACGATCGTGCTGTAGATCGCGTCGGGCAGCATCGCTCGAACCGGGTCGTCGACGGGGATGCGCTCCCGAAGCGCTCCGTACAGGACGAGGAACAGGACGCTGCTCAGGATGCTGCCGAGGAACACCGCGATCGCCGGGACCACGAAGCGGACGCGGTCGAGGGTACGACCGAGTACGGCCGCGAGCCCGACGGACAGCAGCAGCATGAAGGCGGTCATCCCGAGTGGCCGCGGGGCCAGTAGATCGATGATCAAGCCCCCGATGAATGCCGAGAGGAGTCCGGCCTCGACGGTGCCGGCGATGGTCGCCGTGACGGCGAATACGAGTACAAGATCAGGTGTGGCGTCGCCGATCTGCAGATACGGCACGATGGTCGACTGCAGGAGCGCCGCCACCACGGCGCCGACGGCGGCGAGTGTCAGACGCATCTGTTGTGTGTCGAACCTCGGCCAGGTGCCCGGCCGCTCGACGGATGCGCGATCGAACGCGACGACCGAGCTGCGGCTACGTCAGCCCCGAGTATACCGAGGGGCCTCCGGAACCGGCAATCGTGCCCAGGTCGCCCATGGGACGGCAGCCTGCGTCCGTCTGTTTCACGTGGAACGCCATCCCCACCGGACGAGTGGGCTTGCGTGCGGGACGCGGCGGCGGCGCTGGGCGGCGGCGCAGGGCGGCGCCATACGGGACGCGGCGGCGCACGAGACCCAGCGGTGCGCACGCGGGACCCCGCGGCGCTCGCACGGGACCCCGCGCGGTCGAGGGACGCGGCTGCGCACGGTGTATCTGCGCGCGCTCGTGCGTGCGATGGCTGCGATCGCCGCGTCTGTAGTTCCACGTGGAACATCGGCCAAGTGCTCACCCGTGGTGATTCGCAGGAGAGGCGGCACTGCCACCATCGGAGGAGGGTCGATGTACGCGCTGGCGAGAGTGGGAACGGGCTCCGGATGGTAGAATTCACGCTTGTGAGCACCCTTCGAACGGGGGCCTGATGGGCCAGACGATCGCCTGTGCCAACCAGAAGGGTGGTGTTGGCAAGACCACCACGGTGGTCAATCTGGCGACCTATCTGGCACTCTCCGGCGAACGGGTCCTCGTGATCGACCTTGACCCACAGGGGAACGCCACCAGCGGGTTCGGGATCGACAAACGGTCGGTCGACGCCTCGATCTACGACGCGGTCATCGGCTCGGCGGCGATGACCGACCTGACGCTTCGGACCAAGGTCGTGGGACTCGACCTCATCCCGTCCTCGACGGCGCTCGCCGGCGCCGAGGTCGAACTCGCCGGATACCTGGCGCGTGAGCGGCGGGTGGCGGCGGGACTCGAAGGCATCGTCGCCGCCTACGACTACGTGTTCCTCGATTGCCCACCGTCGCTCGGTCTGCTCACCGTCAACGCCCTCACGGCAGCCTCCTCCGTGCTTATCCCGATCCAGTGCGAGTACTACGCGCTCGAGGGGCTGAGCCAGCTCACCTCGACGATCAACCTCGTCCGGGACCATCTGAACCCCGAACTCGCGATCAAGGGGGTCGTTCTCACGATGTTCGACGCTCGTACGAACCTGTCGACGGAAGTCGCCGCCGAGGTTCGACGCCATCTCGGCTCGACCGTCTACAAGACCGTCATCCCGCGGAGCGTCCGGCTGTCGGAGGCCCCCAGCCACGGACTGCCCATCGCGCTTTACCGTCCCGACAGCAAGGGGGCGGACGCGTATCGGGATCTCGCCGCCGAGTTCCTGCGAAGGGATCGGCGCGAGATGGGAGAGCGCCCCGGAGCGGTTCAGCCGACGACGGCGACCGGGTCCCCTGCCGACCGATCGCCGGCAACGCTCGCCGGGTCGGACACCGACGCCCCGAAGCTCCAGATGCCTTCGGGGTCCCCGTGGGTCCCCGTCGTCGTCGGTGCGCAGGCGGTGGATCGATGACCGCGCGCCCAGGGGAGCGACCGGCCGCGCTCGGGCGCGGACTCGCCTCCCTGATCCCGGGGAGGGTCGGGGGACCCGACGCTCCGACCGAGATCGCGCTCGACCGGATCGTGGTGAACCCTTACCAGCCCCGTCGATCGATCGACGGCGCTGGCCTCGAGGCCCTCGCGGCCAGCATCGCCGAGCACGGGGTCCTCCAGCCGATCCTCGTGACCGAGACGCTCGAGGGGTACCAGCTCGTCGCCGGCGAGCGGCGCGTGCGCGCCTCGCGGATGGCCGGCCTGAGCCGGATCCCGGCGGTCGTCCGCCAGCTCGAGGACCAGCACCAGCTCGAGCTCGCGCTGGTCGAGAATATCCAGCGGACGGACCTCAGCCCGCTCGACGAGGCACTCGGCTACCGGCAGCTGATCGAGGACTTCGGCTATTCCCAGGAGGACGTCGCGCGGAAGGTCGGCCGAGCCCGGTCGACCATCGCCAACATGATCCGCCTGCTCGAGCTCGATCCGGTCGTCCTGGCGGCGATCGCGGACGGCCGGCTGTCGGCGGGTCACGCGCGAGCGCTGGTCGGCCTCGAACCCGGACAACAGATCACCCTGCTCGAGATCGCGGTCGCACGCGACCTGTCGGTGCGACAGGTGGAGGAGCTCGCCCGGCGCCTTCGGGAACCCGCGGTGAGCGCTACGGAGGCGCGGGCGACGGTCGACCCGGATGTCGAGCGAGTGGAAGAGGACCTGCGACGCGCCCTCGGGACCAAGGTCTCGCTGGCCCGGACGCGGCGAGGGGGACGGATCGTGATCGAGTTCTACAGCGACGAGGAGCTCGGCCGCCTGTACGAGCGGCTGACCGGAGGACCCGCGTGACCGAGCGACCCACCAACCAGGCGGCAGCGGCCGCCACGGCTGCGCCGGCCGCGGTCCCACCGAGCACCGCCCCGGAGGCCACCCGCAAACGAGCATCGCGCAAGTCCGCGTCGGCCGGCTATACGGCCGAGAGCATCCAGGTCCTCGAGGGACTCGAGGCGGTCCGTCGCCGGCCCGGGATGTACATCGGATCGACCGACAGCCGCGGACTCCATCACCTCGTCTGGGAGGTCGTCGACAACTCGATCGACGAGGCCATGGCCGGCTTCGCGACGCGGATCAGCGTGACCATCGCATCCGACGGGATGGTCACGGTCGAGGACGACGGGCGCGGCGTGCCCGTGGGCAAGCACTCGACCGGCAAGGACGCGATGGAGGTCGTCCACACGGTCCTTCACGCCGGGGGCAAGTTCGGCGGCGGCGGGTACAAGGTCTCGGGCGGCCTCCACGGCGTCGGCGTGAGCGTGGTCAACGCGTTGTCGGAATGGCTCCGGGTCGAGAGCGCACGCGACGGCAGCATCTGGGCCCAGGAATACGCACGTGGCAAGCCGACCACGCCGGTCAAGAAGGTCGGGCCGGCGGGCGACCGCCACGGCACGACGACGAAGTTCCGGGCGGACCCCGAGATGTTCGAGACCATCGACTACGAGTTCGAGACGATCAGTCAGCGGCTCCGTGAGTCCGCCTATTTGAACAAAGGCGTCTGGATCCGATTCGTCGACGAGCGCGCCGATCGTGAGCGCTCGTTCTACTTCGAAGGCGGGCTGATGTCGTTCGTCCGCCACATGAACCGGAACAAGGAGGCGCTTACCCAGCGCCCGATCTACGTCGAGCGCAAGGAGGGCAATACCTCGGTCGAGGCCGCCCTCCAGTACAACGACACCTACACCGAGAACGTCCTTGCCTTTGCCAACAACATCAACACCCCGGACGGCGGGACACACGTCACCGGGTTCCGTGCGGCGCTGACGAGCTCGCTCAACGACTGGGCCCGCAAGGCGGGCGTGCTCAAGGACAACGACCCGAACCTGAGCGGCGACGATGTCCGCGAAGGCCTGACCGCGGTCATCAGCGTCAAGCTCGTCGAGCCGCAGTTCGAGGGTCAGACGAAGGCCAAGCTCGGCAACGCCGAGGTCAAGGGCCAGGTCCAGACCGTCGTGTCGGACGGGCTCAACCAGTACCTCGAGGAGAACCCCGGGGACGGACGCCGGATCATCGAGAAGTGCCTGACCGCGTCCCGTGCGCGCGAGGCGGCCCGGAAAGCCCGCGATCTCGTCATCCGCAAGGGCGCGCTCGACGGGCTCAGCCTTCCCGGGAAGCTCGCGGACTGCCAGGAACGCGACCCGGAGCGGAGCGAGCTGTTCATCGTCGAGGGCGACTCGGCCGGCGGTTCGGCGAAGCAGGGCCGCGATCGGCGCTTCCAGGCCATCCTGCCGTTGCGCGGCAAGGTGCTCAACGTCGAGAAGGCACGTCTCGACAAGATCGTCGCCAGCGACAACGTCCGGCCGCTGATCATCGCGCTCGGCGCCGGGATCGAGGGGATCGGCGACAGCTTCGACATCGCGAAGCTCCGCTACCACCGGGTCATCATCATGACCGACGCGGATGTCGACGGCGCCCACATCCGCACCCTGCTCCTGACGTTCTTCTATCGCCACATGCCCCAGGTCATCGAGCAGGGCTACCTGTACATCGCGCAGCCCCCGCTCTACCGGGTGAGCACCGGCAAGGTCACCAAGTACGCGTCCTCCGAGAAGGAGCGCGATTCGATCGTCAAGCAGATGAACGTGAAGAGCGTCTCGGTCCAGCGGTTCAAGGGCCTCGGCGAGATGAACGCAGATCAGCTCTGGGAGACGACGATGAACCCGGAGACGCGAACGCTCCTCCGGGTGGACAGCGACAACGCGTCCGTGGCGGACGAGATCTTCACGATGCTGATGGGCGAGAAGGTCGCCCCGCGCAAGGAGTTCATCAAGACCGAGGCACGCAAGGTGCAGAACCTTGACGTCTGATCCAGTGGCCGTCGAGGCGCCGGTCGGGCCGACCGTGGAGCCGCCGAGGACCGCGCCGCTGCTGCCCGGGTCGCTCGCGATCGCGGACGCCGCGACGGCGCCGTTCGAGTTCGAGCCGCACAACTGCTTCGCCTGCGGGTCCCTCAACGAGCACGGGATGCACCTCGAGCTGCACCTCGGCGAGCGCCGGGCCTGGACCGAGCTGGCTCTCCCCGAGCGGTTCGAGGGTTGGCACGGGATCGCCCACGGCGGGATCCTCGCGACGATCCTCGATGAGGTCATGGCCTGGTCGCTCGTCGCCGAAGAGAGCTGGGGCGTCACGGCCCGGATGACGATCGACTTCCGCCGACCGGTCCACGTCGGGGCGATCGTCCGGGCCGAAGGCTGGATCGTCCGCGCGCGCCGCCGGCTGGTCGACACCGCGGGCGAGATCCGCGACGCCGACGGGGAGGTCCTCGCCGCAGCCCAGGCCGTCTACCTCGCGGCCGACGAGGCGCGCAAGAAGGAGCTCCAGGCCCGCTACGGATACCGACCCCGGACGATGGTCCGAGCGGGCATCGCCACGCCCGAACCGGTGGACGGCCGATGACGACGGCGACCCTGACTCGGACCGGCGGGGGGCCGCCATCCGCAACGACCGCCCGGGCCGTGGAGTTCGTCGCCGCCCACAAGCCGGAGGCGGAGAGCCTCGGCCGACGGCTGGCCGACCTCGTCGGCGACCCGGATGGCTTCGTGGACGCGTTGGACAGAGGTTTCGCCGCGCTGGCCGACCCGGACTACGCCGAAGGCACGCAACGGATCGCCCCCGGGATCGGCCCGGTCTACGGCGTGCGCTGGCCCCTGACCGCGGCCGTCGATCGAGGGTTCCGCCAGGCGACGCGGCGCGGTGGCACCTCCGGGTTCCTCGAGGTCGCCACACGCCTCTTCGCCGAACCCCGCCTCGAAGCGCGCTGGTTCGCATTCGGGCTCCTCGACGGGATCCTGCCCGACGACGCCGAGCGCGCGTGGCAGCTGCTGCGCCGCGCCGCGCGTGAGGCCGGGGACTGGATCACCGTCGACTCGCTCGCGCATCCGGTCGGGCGCGGGATCATCCTCGAGCCCTATCGCTGGTCCGAGCTCGACGGGCTCGTCTTCTCGCCCTCGCGCTGGGAGCGCCGGCTCGTCGGGTCGACGATCGCGACGCTTCCCCATGTCGACCGACGTGGTGGCCGGACCCCGGAGATCGCCCGCCACGGGCTCGACCTGATCGACGAGCTGATCGGCGACGCCGAACCGGACGTCCAGAAGGCGCTGGCCTGGGCGCTTCGGTCGCTCGTGGTCGTCGACCGCGCGGCCGTCATCGCCTTCGTGTCGCGACAATCCGACCTCGCGGCGAGCTCGCGCGACGGCAACCGCGCCTGGGTCATCCGCGACACGCTGGCCAAGCTGCCATCCGACGACGCCGCGCGGATCCGCCTCGAGCTCGATGGCATCCGCCGCCGATCGACCGATGGGTCGACGTCGCGGGCCGCGGCCACCGTCGCCCGGTTCGCGGGTGAGGCGGGTCTGCCGGGCCCGGCCGCCCATCGAGAACGCTTCCCGGATGTCGCCACTGGAGGAGACGCTAGACCGTGACCGACGACATCGGCAACATCCGGGACATCCGCATCGAGGACGAGATGCGGGTGAGCTACCTCGACTACGCGATGAGCGTGATCGTGGCGCGCGCCCTGCCCGACGTTCGCGACGGCCTGAAGCCCGTCCATCGCCGGATCCTCTACGCGATGGGCGAGATGGGTCTGTCCGGGACCAGCGCCTATCGAAAGTGCGCCGCGATCGTCGGCGAGGTCATGGGCAAGTACCACCCGCACGGCGACGTCGCCCTGTACGACGCGCTCGTCCGGATGGCCCAGGACTTCTCGATGCGCTATCCGCTCGTCGACGGCCAGGGGAACTTCGGATCGGTCGACGGCGATGGCGCGGCCGCGATGCGCTACACCGAGGCGCGTCTGACGCCGATCTCGGCCGAGATCCTTGCCGACATCGACAAGGAGACGGTCGACTTCATCCCGAACTACGACGGGACCCAGCAAGAGCCGTCGGTCCTGCCCGCCAAGCTGCCCAACCTGCTGATCAACGGCTCGTCCGGGATCGCGGTCGGGATGGCGACCAACATCCCGCCGCATCACCTCGGCGAGATCTGCGACGCCATCGTCGCCCTGATCGACGCGCCCGAACTGACCTCCGACGACCTGTGCACGTACGTCCTCGGGCCGGACTTCCCGACCGGCGGCAGCCTGTACCGCTACGAGACCCGGCGGAACGCCTTCACCGGCGAGCAGGAGACGGTCGACGCGATCCGCGAGATGTACGCCCACGGCCGCGGCCGGGTCGTCGTCCGGGCCCAGGTGGCCTTCGAGGAGACGCGCAGCAACAAGACCGCGATCATCGTGACCGAGCTGCCGTACCAGGTGAACAAGGCAGCCCTGATGGAGAAGATCGCCGAGCTGGTCAACGGCAAGCGGATCGAGGGCATCTCCGACCTGCGCGACGAATCCGACCGCGACGGGATGCGGATCTACATCGAGCTCAAGAAGGACGTCAACCCGCACAAGGTGCTGAACAACCTGTTCAAGCACACGGCGATGTCATCGGCGTTCAACCTCAACATGCTCGCCCTCGTCGACGGCCAGCCCCAGACGCTCTCGCTGAAGGCGGTGCTCCAGCACTACGTCGATCACCGCCGCGACATCGTCCGGCGGCGGACCGAGTACGAGCTCGGCAAGGCCCGCGCCCGGGCGCACATCCTCGAGGGTCTCAAGATCGCCCTCGACAACCTCGACGCGGTCATCAAGACGATCCGCGAGTCGGCCGACGTCGAGGCGGCCAAGGGCAACCTCATGTCGAGGTTCAAGCTGTCGGAGCTCCAGGCCCAGGCCATCCTCGACATGCGGCTCGCCCGCCTGGCGGCCCTCGAGCGGAAGAAGATCGAGGAGGAGTACCTCGCGGTCATCCAGCTCATCGCCGAGCTCGAGGACATCCTGGCCAACCCCGGCCGCGTCCTCGGCATCATCAAGGACGAGCTCGCCGAGCTGAAGCGGAAATACGCCGGCGAGCGCCGGACGCGCGTCGTGGACGACTCCAGCCGGGAGATGACCGACGAGGACCTGATCGCCGACGAGGACGTCGTGGTCACGATCAGCGGCCGCGGGTACGTCAAGCGCCAGCCGGTCGCGACGTACCGCCGCCAGCACCGCGGCGGTAAGGGGATCATCGGCCACGTGACTCGCGAGGAGGACGCCGTCGAGCACCTCCTCGTGGCGAACACGCACGACTGGGCCCTGTTCTTCACGAACCGCGGCCGGGTCTTCTCGTCGAAGGTCCATCAGATCCCGGACGCCAGCCGCCAGGCCAAGGGCATCCCGATCATCAACCTGCCCGGCGTCCAGGTGGACTCCGGCGAAGTGCCGATGGCCACGATCATGCTCCACGACTTCAAGGCCGGGACGTACCTCGTCCTGGCGACCCGTCACGGGATCATCAAGAAGACCCCGCTGGAGGCGTTCGAGAAGGTCCGCTCGAGCGGGATCATCGCGATCACCCTCGACGAGGACGACGAGCTCGCCTGGGTCGACACGGCCACCGGCAACGACGACATCATCATCGCGACCGCGCTCGGCAAGATCGCCCGGTTCCACGAGACCGAGGTCCGGCCGATGGGCCGGCCGGCCGGCGGGGTGATCGGCATCCGGCTCGCCCGCAAGGGAGACTCGGTCATCTCGATGAGCGTCGTCCAGCCCGATGCCGACCTGCTGGTGCTGACCGAGACCGGCTACGGCAAGCGCGTCCCACTGACCGAGTTCCGGGTCAAGCATCGCGGCGGCCAGGGCGTCCAGCTGATCGCCCTCGAGGGGCGCAAGACCGGCGACGTGGCGGCGGTCCAGCAGGTCACCGAGGAGGACGAGGAGCTGTTCCTCATCAGCTCCGGCGGCCAGGTCATCCGGACCGAGACCAACACGATCAACCGCTACAGCTCCGGCGCCCGCGGGGTGATCGTCATGCGCCTGGCCGAGGGCGACCGTGTCGTGGCGATCGCCGCATTCCGAGCGGGACTGGCGGAGCAGGGGTCCATCGATGACAATGACGGCCCGGGCGACGGCCCGACCGCGTGAGGTGATCCGGTGACGCAGTTCGGCGGAGAGGAAGCGCCCGTGTACACGGACCGCTTCGATATCTACACCGGCAACGCCAACCCGGACCTGGCCCGGAAGATCTGCCGCTACCTCGGCGTCGACCTCGGCCAGGCCGAGGTCTTCCAGTTCGCCAACGAGAACATCTTCGTCAAGATCCTGGACAACGTCCGCGAGAAGGACATCTTCATCGTCCAGCCGACGAGCCACCCCGTGAACCAGTCGATCATGGAACTGCTGATCATGGTCGACGCGTTCAAGCGGGCGAGCGCCGGGCGGATCACCGCCGTGATCCCGTTCTACAGCTACGGTCGGTCGGACAAGAAGGACCAGCCCCGCGTCCCGATCACCGCCCGGCTCATCGCCGACATGATCACGGTGGCCGGCGCCGACCGGGTCCTGACCCTCGACCTCCATCAGGGCCAGATCCAGGGCTTCTTCAACATCCCGGTCGACGAGCTGACGGCCGTCCACATCCTGTCGAACTACTTCCGCACGAAGCGCCTCGACGACCTGGTCGTGGTCACCGACCTCGGCTTCGCCAAGCGGGCCCGGGCGTTCGCCGAGCTGGTCGACGCCCCGCTGGCGATCATCGAGAAGCGTCGGGTCGGCAATCTCGACCGGGCGGAGCTGATGAACGTCATCGGCGAGGTGCGCGGCAAGCGCGCGATCATCGTCGACGACGAGATCGACACGGCGGGGACGCTGATCGAGATCGTCCGTGCCCTCGAGCGGGAGGGCGTCAGCGAGATCTATGCCTGCGCCACCCACGGCGTGCTGTCCGCCGATGCGGTCGACCGCATCCGCGACTCGAGCCTGCGCGAGCTCATCCTGACCGACTCGATCCCGCTCCCGCCGTCCAAGCGGATCGGCAAGATCAAGACGTTCTCGATCGCACCGCTCATCGGCGAAGCGATCAAGCGGATCCACCGCGGGGAGTCGGTCGGCGCCCTGTTCAGCAGCGACGTCGCGCTGACGCAGCAGATGCTCATGTGGGAGGACGGGATCGCCCGCACCCTCGACCTTCGGGATGAGGACGTCCACGAGGCCACGGCGACCGACCTGCCCATGCGAGCGACGCCGATGGCCGCCAGGTTCGCGGCCACCAAGCCGGGCGACCGATGAGCCTCCAGCTGCACAAGCCCGACGGCAAGGGCGGCCTCGAGAAACGGCCCGAATCCGGCGACTGGCGCGACGACCTGCGGTCGCCTCGCTGGGGGTCGGGTCTGCGCTCGAAGCGCGCCCCGAAGCTGAGCAACCCGGAGATGAATCCGACCTCGTCGACGATGTCGGTGCTGTTCTGGATCGGCCTCGGCGTGCTGACCCTCGTCCTTCTGCTCGCCGGCTACGGGACCGGCTTCTGGAAGCTGGGCTGAGCCCGACCCGAGCCCGCCGGGGAGGGTCGCCGACACTCCTCGCCTATACTGTCAGCCCATGCTTGGCTTCCTGAACCGGTTCGTCGACTCGAACGACCGCGAGATCAAACGCATCCAGCCGGTGGTCGACGAGGCGAACGGCCTCGCGGCCGAGCTGGAGACCCTGTCCGACGCCGAGATCCGCGCCCGGTTCGACGAGATCCGCGACGAGATCCGGGAGATCGCGCAGCCGGACGAACCGTCCGAGGACGAGCTCCACCATCCCGAGGCCGAGCGTCGCCGTGAGGCGGCCAAGGCTCGTCGCAAGAAGGAGTCGGACCGGATCCAGGACGCCCTCGACGAGGCGATGCCCGAGGTCTTCGCGCTGGTCCGTGAGGCGATGCGCCGGACGCTCGGGATGCGACCGTTCGACGTCCAGCTGATCGGCGCGGCGGTCCTCCACGAGGGCCGGATCTCGGAGATGAAGACCGGCGAGGGCAAGACGCTGGTCGCCCCGCTCGCCGCCATCCTCAACTCGCTGAGCGGACGCGGCGTCCACGTCGTGACCGTGAACGACTACCTGGCACGGCGCGACCCGCAGTGGATGGGACCGGTCTTCCACTTCCTCGGGGTCAGCCTGGGGATGATCACCCACGACACGAGCTACGTCTTCGAGCCCGGCTACCCGACCAGCGACGAGCGGCTGGTCAACCTCCGCCCGGTCGAGCGGCGGGAGGCCTACCTGGCGGATGTCACCTACGGGACGAACAACGAGTTCGGCTTCGACTACCTCCGCGACAACATGGTCGTCGAGCTCGACCAGCGGGTCCAGCGCGGCCAGAGCTACGCGATCGTCGACGAGGTCGACAACATCCTCATCGACGAGGCGCGGACGCCGCTGATCATCAGCGGCCAGGCCGAGGAGTCGGCCGACAAGTACTTCACGTTCGCCCGTCTGGTGCCGCGGCTCGTCGCCCGACCCGAGGGCGGCGAGGAGGGCGGCGAGGAGGGCGGCGACTACTTCATCGACCTCAAGGACAAGGCCGTCAGCCCGACCCAGTCCGGGATCGACAAGATGGAGAAGTGGCTCGGCGTCCCGCACCTGTACGACGCCGACCCGACCCTCGCCCGCCACTTCGAGCAGGCCCTCCGCGCCCACGCCTTGTACAAGCGGGACCGCGACTACATCGTCAAGGACGGCGAGATCGTCATCGTCGACGAGTTCACCGGTCGCCAGATGCCCGGCCGGCGCTGGTCGGAGGGTCTCCACCAGGCGGTCGAGGCCAAGGAGGGACTGCGGGTCCAGCGGGAGTCGGTGACCCTCGCGACCATCACCTTCCAGAACTACTTCCGGCTCTACGACAAGCTGGCCGGGATGACCGGAACGGCGATGACCGAGGCCGAGGAGTTCCACAAGATCTACAAGCTCGAGGTCGTGGCCGTCCCGACCCATCGCCCGATGATCCGCGACGACGAGGCCGACCTCGTCTACCGCTCGGAGAACGGCAAGTTCGAGGCGCTCATCGAGGAGATCGGCGACATGCAGGAGGCCGGCCGGCCGGTCCTCGTCGGCACCGTCTCGGTCGAGAAGTCCGAGGTCCTCGGCGAGATGCTCAAGCGGCGTGGGATCAAGCACGAGGTCCTCAACGCCAAGTTCCACGAGAAGGAGGCGCCGATCGTCGCCCAGGCGGGGCGGACCGGTGCGGTCACGATCGCCACGAACATGGCCGGCCGCGGCACGGACATCCAGCTCGGCGGGAACCCGGTCGGCCTGGCCAGCGAGATCCTCCACAAGCGGGGTCTCAACCCGGCCGAAGTCGACAAGGCCACCTACGAGGCGGCGCTGGCCGAGGCCAAGGCCATCTGCGACGAGGACCACGAGCGCGTCGTCGCCGCCGGCGGTCTCCACATCATCGGCACCGAGCGACACGAGAGCCGGCGCATCGACAACCAGCTCCGCGGTCGAGCCGGTCGCCAGGGCGACCCCGGGACGTCGCGGTTCTACCTGTCGCTCGACGACGACCTGATGAAGCGGTTCGCCTCCGAGCGGGTCGCCGGGCTGATGGAGCGGATGGGTCTCGACGACGACGTGGCGATCGAGTCCCGGCTCGTCAGCAAGACCATCGAAAGCGCCCAGAGTCGGGTCGAGGGCTTCAACTTCGATATCCGCAAGCGCGTCGTCGAGTTCGACGATGTCATCAACAAGCAGCGCGAGACGATCTACGCCGAGCGAGACAAGGTCCTCAACAACGAGGACCTCGGCGAGACGATCGTCGGCTTCATCGACGAGGAGCTCGACGCGCTCGTCGCCCAGTTCTGCGCCGAGGAGGAACCGCAGGAGTGGAACCTCGAAGGCCTGTCGGCCGCGCTCCGGGCGATGGGTCTCGAAGGGGATGAGACGAGCGAGGACGTCCTCTGGGAGATCGGCGGTCGCGACGAGCTGCGGAGCTATCTCGGCGAGCTCGCGGACGCCCGGCTCGACGCCAAGGAACAGGAGGTCGGGGAAACCGACTGGGCCACGATCGAGCGGCTCGTCCTCCTGCGGACCATCGACTCGTTGTGGGTCGAGCACCTGACCGAGCTGGACGACATGCGCCGCGGGATCGGCCTGCGCGGCTATGCGCAGCAGGACCCGCTCAACGAGTTCCGCCGCGAGGCGTTCGCTCTGTACACCGAGCTGCGCGACCTGATCCGCCACCAGCTCGCCAACACGATCTTCCGGGTCACCGTCACGCGCCAGCCGAGCGAGCAGGCGCCGACGCCGATGGCCCTGCCGGACGCCGCCACGCTCGCGGCGCTGCAGGGGACCGCCGGCGACGCCACGAACGGAGGCTCCCACGGCGGGGACGGACAGCTCGGCTCGCCGGTCGCCGGCGTCGCCGCGGGGTCGGCGGGGTCGGTCGGGGCGATCGCCCGGAACCTGCCCGGCGCCCCGAACGTACGCGCCGTCCGCGAGTCGCTCGGTGACGAGGTCGTTGGTGGGAGCGCGACGTCCGGGGCGCTGCGTCCTGGCTACACCCCGGCCGGCCAGCGCATCGGTCGCAACGATCCGTGCTTCTGCGGGTCCGGGATGAAATACAAGAAGTGCCACGGCCGTTGACGCTGCGTCCGGCGACCGACCCGCCGCGGTGATCCGGGATCTCGGCCGGCTCCTCCTCGCCGGATTGGCGGTCGCCCTGGCGGTGGTCGGCTACGGATCGTTCCGGATCTGGGACCAGGGCCGGATCGATGAGCGACGCCCGGCTGGCGCCGTGGTCGTCCTCGGGGCCGCGCAGTACGACGGGCGACCTTCCCCGGTCTTCACGGCCAGGCTCGACCACGCGGTCGCCGAGTTCCTCACGGGTGACTATCGTTACCTCGTCGTCACGGGTGGCAAGGCGGAAGGTGACCGCACCACCGAAGCGGCCGTCGCCCGCGCCTACGCCATCGAACGCGGCGTCCCAGCCGACCGGATCCTCGTCGAGGATCAGGGCCGCACCACGCTCGGGTCGATGGACGCGGTGGCCCGGATCCTGGGCGACCACCGGATCGGTGACGCGGTGTTCGTGTCCGATCCGACCCACATGCTGCGGGTCCTGCGGATGGCCGACGACCTCGGGCTGACGGCCTGGGGATCGCCTACGTCGACCAGCCCGGTCGCCTCGGATCCGAGTCGCCTCGCGGCGGCGTACGTCCACGAGCTGGGGGCGCTCGCCGTCTACCTGACGGTCGGCGGGGCGCCCGCCGGGGAGCCCGCCGAACCGCGCTGAATTGTGCGGTTCCGGACCATTCTCCCTCTTGGCGTGGCGGCCTTGTCCCGGTATACTGGGCCAAGTTTCGACCGGACTGGCTCGGAGGGGGCCTGTTCCGTTCGAGGGCGCACCTCGCCCGCCAATTCCCCCGCCCACTAGAAGAGGGAATTGTGAAGCAGGCCGAGGAAGCAGCCTTCATCGATCTCATCGCCTGCGAGCGAGATTGTCGAGGTTGCAGCTACGCCGCCGCGCTCGATTGCGATGGGAACTGCGGCGTGTGTCCCCACAATGGCTACTGTCCCTGCGTGAACCCCGTCGTCGCCCGGAGCAAGACCGCGCTGCGGCTCATCGAGCTCCGTCCGATCCTGCTCCAGGAAGCACAGGCGAGCCGGTCCTAGGTGGACGCCTCAGCCGTCCGCGACCTGTCCGAGCGGATCCGGTCGACCTCGGGGCATCTTTGACCTCGACGACAAGGACGCCCGTGTCGCGCAGCTCGAGGCACTGACCCAGGAAGCCGGGTTCTGGGACGACCAGGCGACCGCCCAGAAGGTCCTCCGTGAGGCCGATGGCCTGCGCACGGAGCTCGGCCTGTGGCGCGGCCTCCTCGAGCGTGCCGACGAGCTGCTCACCCTAGTCGAGCTGATCGACGAATTGGGCGACGCCGAGCTCGCCGCGGAGCTCGAGCGCGACGCGGCGAGCCTGGAAGCGGACTTCCTGACCGCGCGGACCCAGCTGCTGTTCTCGGGGCCGTATGACGCCGGGTCGGCGATCCTGTCGATCAGCGCCGGCGCCGGCGGGACCGAGGCGACCGACTGGGCGGAGATGCTCCTCCGGATGTATCTCCGCTGGGCCGAGCGCCACCGGTTCGCGACCGAGGTCGTCGACACCCAGGCGGGGGAGCAGGCCGGCATCAAGAGCGCGACCGTCGAGATCGAGGGGCGATACGCCTACGGCTTCCTGCGCGCCGAGCGCGGCGTCCATCGACTGGTCCGGATCAGCCCGTTCGACGCCCAGAAGCGCCGCCAGACGACCTTCGCCCTGATCGAGGTCCTGCCCGAGGCCGAGGACGACGTCGAGATCGAGCTCGACTGGGACGAGATCCGGGTCGACACCTATCGCAGCCAGGGCGCCGGCGGACAGCACGTCAACAAGACCGACTCGGCCGTACGATTTTGCAGGCGGGAAATTCCGCTCCAATGATCGATTTCGTCCCGAAACAGCCGCCCCATTCGATGAAGGAAATCTCGACGGAACAGGTGATCGATGCTATGCAGACCCTGCTGTCGGCTCCGACAGCGCCAGTCACATGAGCAAGATTCCGCCCGTGGCCAAAGTAAAGGAACCGTCTTGGACGACCATGCGCAAAGCATGGGGTCCATACAAGCGGCTCTACAGTTATGCCCTGCCCTATAAGTGGCGTTTTGTCGTCGGCCTGGGCTTCGGGTTTCTCTACGGCTTCATTAATGGCCTCATGCCGTTGGTCATGGCGAAGGTCGCGGGCGTGGTCTTCCAAGGTAAAGGACCCGTCCCACCGCAGCAGATGGTGCAGCATCCAGAGCTCTTCACTCACGGGCCCGAGATCGGCCAGGGTTTGATCCTGCTTTGTCTCGCGATCCCGGCCGTGATGACCGTCCGCAGCCTCTGCGGCTACGCCAACGCCTACTACATGAATTGGGTCAGCAACAAGGTGCTGACCGACATTCGGGCCCAGCTCTTCAGTAAGATGATCCGCCAGTCGATGGATTTCTTTAAACAGGATGCAGTCCGGCTTCCTCATGTCGCAAATCACCAATAACACCCGGCTGATGCAGACCGCGCTCTCCAGCATCAGCAGCGACCTCTTTAGGCAGCCGGTTGCGATCATCTCCGGCATTGCCGTTCTGCTCTACATGGATTGGAAATTTACCATTGTCACGCTGGTGCTTTTCCCGAGCTGCCTGATACCGCTCAGCATGTATGGCAAGCGGGCGCGCAAGGCGGTCAATAGCGAACAAGAAGGCATGGCCGAGATGGTCGTGACGATGCAGGAGAGCTTCGCCGGGATTCGCGTCATCAAATCTTTCGCGCGCGAAGAGCAACAGGAAAAGGATTTTCGCCGCAGCAATCAATCGCAGTTCTCTAACTCGATGCGCATTTTGCGTTCGATGGAAGCGGTCAGCCCATTGGTCGAAACTATCGCCGCCATGGGTGTCGCCCCGGCTCCTCTGCGCGTTCAGTCCAGAGCCTGCCGGCGGCGAAATTGATTGCTCTGCCTCGGCGGCATCTTCCTCCAGACGAGCCAATCAAAACCCTGAGCCGGATGCACATCACGATGCAACGTTCCATCGCTTCGACGATTGGAATTTTCGAAGTCCTGGATACGGAATCGACCGTCCTCGATGCCCCCGACGCGCTGTCCTTGAAAAATTCCCGAGGCCAGCTCGACTTCGAGCGCGTGACCTTCCGCTACAGCGGCGGGAAGCAAGACGCGGTGAAGGATTTCAGCCTGCGGATCGAGCCGGGGAAAAGCTATGCTCTGGTCGGCGCGAGCGGAGCGGGCAAGACAACGATTCTTTCCCTCATCCTGCGTCTCTACGATCCCACGAACGGTGTCGTGCGAATCGATGGGCACGATTTGCGGTCCCTGACACAGCGCTCGCTCCGCAAACACATCGGGCTCGTTTCGCAGGACACCTTTCTCTTTCACGACACGATTCTGAAAAACATCCAATTTGGCCGGCTCGACGCAACGGAGGAAGAAATCCAAGCCGCGGCGAAGTTGGCTTATGCGCACGACTTCATCATGGCGCAACCAAAGGGGGACCAGACCCTCGTTGGCGATAAAGGCTGTCTCCTTTCCGGCGGACAACAACAACGCCTTGCCATCGCCCGGGCCCTGCTCAAAAACGCGCCCATTCTCCTCCTCGACGAAGCCACCTCCGCGCTCGACTCCGAATCCGAGCAGCAAATTCAGCTTGCGCTCGAGCGGCTCGCGCAAGGCCGCACCGTGATTGCGATCGCGCACCGACTCTCCACCATTTTGTCGGCCGACCAGATCGTCGTGATGGAGAAGGGGCGGATCAAAGAAGTCGGCACGCACGCCGAATTGCTCAAGAACTCCGGCTACTATCGCCGCCTCTACGATTTGCAATTCAACCGCAATCCCGAAGAGCCCGGCGCGGAAGTGGAATTGCTCGCCGGTGCGACGGTCTAGCGCGCGTCACGTGTCAGCCACCCCCAGAGCCTCTGCCTTGCCGATAGGTCTGGCGCGCCGGATCCAGCACCGCCCAGGGCAGGCGATCCTCCGTCCAAATCGCAACGACCGGAGAAAATCGTTCGGGATGATCGAGCGAGGCGATTGTCACATCGATCCATTGGCGACTGCCTCGTCATCCTGGAAGAAGAGCGGTGTCCCGCAACAGGCGGCGAACGATCGTAATCGATCCGCCGTGCCGCACCTTGCGCAATTCTCCCGAGAGCAATCTCGACTTCATTACGCCGCTCTGTGCCCCAGGTGACAAACGGCGCCGCGCTGCCCCGCCGGCAATCGATGCAATGACAATCGCTGACCTGCACTGGCTCGGCGCGCAGGCGATAGCGCACTCCGCCGCACAAACAACCGCCCTCGATTGGTGTCTTCATCTCATCAAAAGATCAGCTGCTGTTCGCGAAGGCGAGCGTGAATTGGAATAGAAGTGCTTACCAGACACCTCAGGGATGCGATCCGAAGCATGTCATCCCGATCCGCCGAAGGACGGAGAGGGACCTCACAAGCCACGTTCGGGGAAATCACAACAAATCCTCTACTCGCAAAAAAAGAGGACCGGATTAACAGGATTGAATTCCTGAAAATCCCGTTAATCCTGTCTAATTCCTGTGCTTGATAGACCTACTGACACACAATGAAGAAAGCGACCAGGCTTCGGAGCCTGACCGCTTCGATCCTTCATCCCGGAACGATCCGGGCTATGAGTCCCGCTATTTCGAATAGTGACTTCATCAATCTCGCCCCTCGCCTGGCGGCGGCGCATAGAGAGTTGTGCGGATAAATGCCGCGTCGGCAATGCTGGAGGACATCGCCGAGCGCATTTATGCCGGAAGGAAGGTTATCCGCCGCCATACTCACGGTTCCGTCGGTCGCGATCTTGGAGATTCAGGCAGTAAAACCACCCAGATAGGGTCCCAACGGGCGGGATGACTTGAACGCAAAATCCCGTCTGTGGACCCGATCGCCGGCTCCGTGCAACGGCGCATCTATGGCGCTGGACTCGTCACCGCAATGATAGGCTTTAGTTGCAACCCCGGTCGTGGCGCCGGCAGCTGGACCCAGCTGCGGCAACCGCCATACGCCTTCGAATCCGGAAAGCGCCAGACCGGGTCCAACCTGGAGATGCGGACAAAAGCGATGTGCACTCCCGGCGCATCGTCGTAATCGAAACGTTCCCGCACCACGCTCTCCGCCAAAATATGGAGCGGCTCCAGCGCCGCACCTCATCCCAATCGGTCATGACCCTCGCGGATTCCACTTTCGCGTAATAGCGGATCTCGATCTCGTCAGGCAGCTGCTTGGGCAACGTCGCCTCGGAGGTCCGGACCCGTTTCACCTGTTCGTGGAAAAAAGTCGGGAAAAGAAAAAACTCCCGATGCCCAAAGGCGAAGCCGTCACGGCCCTCGGCAAGGCCGCCCTTGCGAATGATAACCGTCTGCCGCCCCTCGCCCAGCGCGGCGCAAACGAGCGCCCACTCCTTGAAACCGATACTTTGCATTTGGCGGCTCGCAAACTACGCTCCCGCGCATGCCCTTCAAGATCGACCTGCACACGCATTCGTTCTTTTCGGGCGACGGCGTCTCCAGTCCCGAGGAGAACATCGCCTCGGCCAAAGCGAAAGGCCTCCACGGTTTCGCCCTCACCGATCACAACACCAACGACGGGGTGACCTACCTCCTGGAGAAAGGGCTGATGCGCGAAGACGGATTGCCGGTCGATGATTTCCTCATCGTCCCCGGCATCGAAGTGACGACGGCGGAAGGACACCTCCTCAGCATTGGCGCGTCACTGCCCTATCTGAAAGGGCGTCCGGCGCTCGAAGTGTGCGATCTCATCCATGAAAAAGGCGGGCTCGCCATTCCGCCGCATCCCTACGATTTGTTTCGCGCCGGAATCCGTTTCTCCGGTCTCGAGAAATTGCCGATCGACGCGCTCGAGGTCTTCAACGCCGCGACCACCTTGCGCCGCTACAATCGCTACGCCTTCAAGTATGCGCAGATCCGCGGCCTGCCGATGACGGCGGCGAGCGACGCGCACCATTACGCGGCCATTGGGACGGCCTACACCATTCTGAACACCGAAGATTTCTCGGTCCGCGGGATTCTCGCCCAGATCTTGAAAAGCAACGAGCTCAACCAGGAGTATATCACGCCCAAGGACAGCATGCGTAAGACCTGGAACAACTGGATGCGCTTGCGCCGGCGCAAGACGCTGCCGATGCGGCCGGCCGGCTACGACGGCGAGGGGCATGGCGGGGATTTTGGCTGAAATACTTTGTAGGGCGACCGCTCCGGTTGCCAAGTTCTGGGCTTTGTTTAGTTGCCACAGCCTCGGCAGGCCGGAGCGCCCGCCCTACAATCATTGCCCTTTTGATAGAACCTCGATGTGGGTTTGCTCCGGCGCGCCGTCTGGGCAGGCGGAGTGCTCGCCCTACAATCGTTCCGCCTAACGAGTCAGCAGCTTGCGCAGATCCTCCGCCGAAGTGACCGGCGCTTTGCAGGTGAAGCTTTCGCAAACGTAAGCCGCCGCTTTCCCATCGACCGGCTTCATTTCCTTCATCTCCTCCAGCTTGCCGCCGAGAAATTTCTGGCCTTCGCCGCCATCTGCCAGGAGCACGACTGTGTCTTCGTAGGTAATGCCGGCGCGTCTCCCGCAGCAGTTCACGGGTATCCGTCGCGTCGGGTTTTCCCGCGATGATGACCTGTTTCGGTTTCGTCAGGCTGAAATCAAGCGCGACCAGCATCTGCGGCAGCGCGCTCGGGTAATGATTCAAGGACGCGGCAAAAGCGGCGATGGTTTTCCCGGCGCGCCCGCGCAATTCCTTCGCATCGCGCATCTGTCCCAGCCGAAGCAAATTCAGCGCCGCGATCGAGCTCGGGGCCGGCTCCGCGTTGTCGCTGTCCTCTTTCAGCCGAAGCAAAATGCTCGGATCATCGCCGGCGCTGGTGAAATAGCCGCCATTTTTGTCGTCCCAGAAAAGCCGGTCCTGGCGTGGCCTGCAATTGCTCGGCCAGGCGCAGCCATTTCACATCGAAAGAGACCTCATACAGATCGAGCAATCCCTGGATGTAAAAGGCATAGTCTTCAGCGAATCCGCCGATCTCCGCTGGTCCGCCCCGGTAGCTTCGCCGCAACTCATGAGCC
>CAVVNZ010000021.1:0-89357 GCA_963749735.1 uncultured Chloroflexia bacterium | reverse complement strand
TGGCGACGCCGTTGAGCGTCGGCCGGGTCCCGGACATCGTCACCGCCGGACTGCTCTTCGTGACGATCGCGCTCCTGCTCGTCAGCGGCCAGACGATCATCTTCCTCCTCCGCCTCGTCGCGGCCGACCGCCGCGGGCGCCGACAGCCGCTCGCGCCGAGGTCGCCGACCGTCGGCCAGATCGAGGACGCCCCGAGCGGATCGACCGGGGACCCCGCCCCGGTGCGGGAAGCCGAGGGGCGGTCGTCCGACGACCCCGAGCCACCGGCCGGGACCGATGACGCACCCGCCGATCCGGCCTCGTCACCGCCCGACGAGCCGCGTTCGCCGAGCGCGGGCCCCGTGCGACAATAGCGGCCGATCAGCCGCCACCGAGGGAGGACCGTCGCCCGTGCCCGTGCTTGCGACCTACTTCTCGGTGCGCCGCGGACGCGACCCGTTCTTCAAGTTCTTCATGCGGACGATCTTCCCCAAGCAGGTGAAGGAATACGAGGAGAAGTTCGGGATCAAATTCATCGGCTGGTACAACGTCGCCCACGGTTGGGACTTCGACAACGTGATCCTCCTTGACCTGCCGGACTACGCAACGCTCGACAAGCTCGAGAAGGACGAAGCCACCCGTGCCCTCGGGCATCGGGCCGGTGAGTGGATCTTCGAGCGCCACCACTCGATGTTCCTCCGCGAGCGGATGGGCACCGACCTCGAATACCACCCATAGGAGGCCGATCGATGGACGACCGCAGCGAGCTCCTGGGAGCTCTCGCTTCCGACGCCGCCCTCGAGCGGAGCGACTTCCTCGTCAGCGCGACCGACCAGCTCAAGCGCTTCCTCGAGGCCAACGCCGAGCGGATCGCTGAGACCGGCGGCCTGACCCTGATCGACGACGACCCCGACTTCCTGTCGGTCTCTCCCGACCTGACCTTCCGGAGCCGCAGTCGCTATCTCGACGACGCGACCGGCCAGTGGGTCAGCGAGACCGAGGTCATCGAGACCGCGGCCGAGCTGGTCGAGCTGTACAACCCGGCCGATGTCTATGCCGCGTTCGCCGAGGCGGCGCGTGAGGCCGCCGGCCTCCCGCCCGAGCCGACCGGCGCCGAGGACCTGATGGAGGTCGCTCACCTGCCGAGCAGCGACCTCGTCGGTCTCGACGGGGCCTACGCGGCTGCGGCCGACCAGTGGGCCGCCGGGGCGGAGATCGCGCCTGAGCCGGCGGACGACGAGACCGCGGCCCAGCGGCTGTACGACCTGGCGCTGTCCTTCCAGGAGCGGAGCCAGCAGTCCGAGGCGCGCCTGCTCGATGACTTCGCGGACGTCAGCGCGAACCTGACCGCCAAGCTGGGCGATGTCGTGGTGGTCGACGACGACGACGAGCGGCTGACGCTCAAGGCCGGGATGGGCTTCCGGGCGGAGGTCGTCCCGGACGACGGCGACGGCGAGTGGCGGAACCTCGTCGGCTCGGAGGACATCGTCGAGTTCTACGACCCGACGGATGTCTTCGGAGACCTCGCGGACGCGCTCGCGGAGGCCTATCCATCGGTCGCGCCCGAGTACAAGCCCGAGGCCTCGGGCGATGACGATGCCGATGGCGACGACGGAGCCGACGCGGTTGGCCCCGAGGGCGAGCCGTCCGCGGCGGCCGACGGCGGTCACCCGGCGGGAGACGATCTCCCGCTCCCGTGAGCATGCGCCTCGTCGCGGCGGAGCTCGTCGAGAGTCGGGAGATCCTTCCGCGTCAGTGGCTCCAGTCGTATCACGCCCCGTCGCTCGCGATCGGCTCCCGGGCCGGCCAGTTCGTCCACGTCCGGCCGGGTGACTTCTCAGGCCTGATCCTGCGCCGCCCGTTCTCGTTCAACACGATCGATCCGGCAACGGGCGTCGTCACGATCCACTTCCGGACGATCGGCCGCGGCACCGACTGGTTCACCCATCTCCGGGCTGGCGACAGCGTCGACATGCTCGGGCCGCTCGGGCGTCCGTTCGAGGTCGATCCGCGGAGCCGGCACCTCCTGCTGATCGCCGGCGGGCTGGGGATCGCCGGCGTCAGGATGCTCGCCGACGAGGCGATCCGCGACGGTCGCCAGGTCGTCCTGCTGTTCGGGGCCGCGAGCGCGGCCGAGGTCTATCCGTCGAACCTGCTGCCCGACGAGGTCGAGTACATCGTGGCGACCGACGACGGCTCGCTGGGCCATCGCGGATACGTGACGGACCTGGTCACCGACTACGAGGGATGGGCCGACCAGGCGTTCGCCTGCGGGCCGGCTCCGATGCTGGCGGCGCTCGCCAGGCTCGCCACCGGACGGCGTGAGCGGCTGGGAGTCGCCAAGCTCGGCCGGAAGGGCGGGGGCCGGACCGACGCTCCGGGCTCGGCAGCGGCCCGCCGCAAGTCGTTCCTCCAGGTCTCGATGGAACAGAACATGGGCTGCGCCGTCGGGGCATGCCTCGGCTGCGTCGTGATGAGCACCTCCGGGCAGCCGCAGCGCGTCTGCCGCGAGGGTCCGGTCTTCGCGGCCGACGAGCTCGACTGGGAGGCAGGCTGGTGAAGTCCGGCAAGGCGGCGAGCAGCGGCAAGGCGCACGCCACGCGTCATCGGCCGGGTCACGCCGCCCGGCCCGGCCCGGCGTCCGATCCGGTCGACGACCATCCGTCCGAGGAGAGCGGCCGGATCGACCTGTCCGTCGAGCTCGCGCCCGGTCTTCGTCTCGACAACCCGATCCTGGTGGCCTCGGGGACCTTCGGATACGGGATCGAGTACGGCGATGTCGTCGACGTCCAGCGGCTCGGCGCGATCTGCTGCAAGGGAACGACGCTGAAACCACGCATCGGCAACGTCACGCCGCGAGTGACCGAGACGCCGGCCGGGATGCTCAATTCGATCGGCCTCCAGAACCCGGGCGTCGATGCGGTCATCGAGCGCTACGCCCCGACCTGGGTCGGCTGGCAGGTGCCGGTCATCGTCAACGTGGCGGGGGAGTCGGTCGAGGACTATGTCGAGGTCGCGCGCCGGCTCGACGGGGTGCCCGGCGTCGCCGGGATCGAGCTGAACATCAGCTGCCCCAACGTCGGCAAGGGCGGTCTCCAGTTCGCCATCGATGCCGAGGCGGCCGGTGCGGTCACGGCCGCCGTGCGTCGGGCGACCGACCTGCCGCTCCTGGTCAAGCTGTCGCCGAACGTGGCCGACGTGCGGCCCATCGCCAAGGCCATCGAGCGGGCCGGCGCCGACGCGATCACGGCGATCAACACGCTGTCCGGGATCGCGGTCCGGCCCGACCGATCCCGTCCGCTCCTCGGCAACATCTACGGCGGTCTGTCGGGCCCGGCGATCAAGCCGGTCGCCCTGCGCATCGTCTACGAGGTCGCCCAGGTCGTCGACATCCCGATCGTCGCGATCGGCGGCGTCTCCGAGCTCGCCGACGTCCTCGACTACCTCGCGGTCGGGGCGTGCGCGGTCCAGGTCGGGACGGCCGTCTTCGCCGACCCGACGCTGCCGATCCGGATCATCGAGGGTCTCGAGGCGGAGTGCCGGCGACGCGGGTACGACTCGTTCCGGCCGCTCGTCGGGACCGCGCTGCCGAGGAAACCGGGCGCATCGTCCGCCAAGGGCGTCGAGTATCGGCCGTGATGCCGAACGACCCGCCCGCTCGTTCCCGGACCGACCGCTAGACTGTCCCGCGATGACCACCATCCGACCCGCCCTCGAGGCTGCCGCGCGAGCCGCGATCGCCGAGCGCACCGAGCAGCTGTTCCGTCGATCGGGCGCGTTGCGCGACGGTCATTTCCAGCTCAAGAGCGGGCGCCACTCGGGCGCGTACCTGGAGAAGTTCCAGGTCCTCCAGGACACGGCCGCGACGAGCGAGCTGTGCGGCTTCTGGGCCGCCGCGCATCGCGCCGACGATGGGACGCCGTCGGTCGGCCTGATCGCGGGCCCGACGACCGGGGGCGTCATCCTGGCCTTCGAGACCGGCCGCCAGCTCGGCATCCGGGCGATCTTCGCCGAGGAGGTCCGGGCCGACGACGGCGTCGTCCGGCGCGAGTTCCGCCGCGGCTTCACCATCGAGCCCGGCGAGCGGGTCGTCCTGGTCGACGACATCCTGACGACCGGCGGCTCGCTCCTGGCGATGATCCCGGCGGTCGAAGCGGCCGGCGGCCGGATCGTGGACTGCCATGTCCTGGTCGATCGCTCCGGCGGGATGACGACGCTGACCTCGCCGACGAGCGGTCAGGTCTACCCGCTCAGCGCGCTGTGGGTCCTGGACCTGCCCACCTTCGAGGCCGGCCCAGGGACCTGCCCGCAGTGCGCCCAAGGGATGCCGATCCACGCCCCGGGGAGCAGCGGAGCCACCGGGGGCGCCGCATGAGCATCCGCGTCGGCGGTCGCCTCGTCGCGGCGGTCCTCGTCGCGGCGGCGGTCCTGGCCGGGTGTTCGGGAGCGGCCGAGACGCCGCCCGTCGCGGCCTTCACCCGCCCGCCGGCGAGCTCGACCCAAGCGGGGGCGCCGACGGCCTCCGACCTGCCCGACTCGCCGATCGCCGGGGTCCTCACCTCGATCGACGCGACCGGCCTCACCGAGGTCCATGGGTTCACCCTGCGGACCGTCGCCGGCCAGGACCTGACGTTCGTCCTCGGCACGCTCGAGAACGGCGACGAGTTCCCGCCCGGGCACCTCAACGAGCACCTGGCCGCGGCGGCACCGGTCCTCGTCTACTTCAAGGTCCAGGACGGCAAGCTCGTGGTCTACCGCATCGAGGACGCCCCCTAGGCCGGTCGCCCGGCCGTCCTCCGCGACCCCGAGGCCGCCGCCGATCGGGCCTGGGCCTAGCGCGCGGCCGCGATCGCGGCCTTGAGCTCGTCGGCGCCGACGACCGCCTCGAACGAGCCCTTGACGATCCCGTTGCCGTCGACCACGAAGACCCACGGCTCGGACAGGATCCCCCAGGCGTTCGTGACGTCGGTCGCCTGGAGCTGGTTGTCCTCGCTGAGGATCGGCTGCAGGCGCCCATCGGTGAACTGGAGCTTGTAGGGCTCGACGTTGATGAAGGTCATCCCGGGCTCGTCCTTGGCGACCGCCTTGACCCCGTCCAGGGTCGGGCCGCACTGGGCCGTCCGGCAGAAGCCCGGCGTGGCGAACACGAGCACGAACGGCTCGTGCTTGGCCAGCGCTTCGTCGACCGAGGTCGTGTAGAAGGACGGATCGGGGTTCGTGTCGGTCGATAGCTTCTTCGGGTCGCCGCCGACATCGGCGAGCGTCGGGGACTTCGTCGACGGCGCCTTGCCCCCGAGCGGGATCGCGTAGCCGGTCGGCGTGACCGTCATCGACATCGACACCGTCCCGGCCACGGGACTGCCGTCCATGGCGGTGCCGTTGGCGTCGACATCGAGGCTCCAGACGCCGGCGGTCGGGAAGTCGACGTCGACGGCGTAGACCCCGCGCTCGTTCGGGATCGCCCAGATGAACCGCGCCGCGGTCGGTGCGCCCGACGCGCCGGGCGCGCCGCTCGTGCCGGCGGGCGGCGAGAACGTCACGCCGACCTTGAGGTCCGGGCCGCCGATCGTCTTCGTCGCCGACTCGTCGAGGATGCCGAAGAGGAATTGGTTGGGCCCGACGATCGACTCCGACGAGATGATCCGGGGCACGAACGGCAGCTTGGCGCCGACGGTCGACGGAGCCGGCGACGACCCGCCCGCCCCTGCGGGGGAGCCGCTTCCGACCCCGCCACATGCGACGACGACGACGGCCAGGAGGGCGAGCGCGACGACCGAGCGCGCGCGGTTCGGGGGATGCATGGCCGCATCCTACCCGCGGTCGCTCATCCGCGCCGTTGACGGCTAGAATGCGCCGGTGACCCGCTTCCAGAAGCTCGCGGCGACGACCGTCGCCGGCACCCTCATCCTGGTGACCCTGGGCGTCATCGTGCGCGCAACGGACTCGGGCCTCGGGTGCCCGGACTGGCCGTTCTGCTACGGCCGCATCCTGCCGGCGGTGGACGACGGCAAGGCCTGGATCGAGTGGCTCCACCGCGGGATCGCGGCGATCCTCGGCCTCCTCATCCTGGCCCAGGCGATCCTCGCCTACGTCGACCATCGCGATCGGCGCTCGATCCTGTGGCCGTCCGTCGGCGCCGTCTTCCTCGTAGGGTTCCAGGCCTATCTCGGCCAGCAGACCGTCCTCCAGGGGAACTCCGGTGCCTCGGTCACGGCCCATCTGGCCACCTCCCAGGCGCTGCTCGGGTTGCTCATCTACATCCTCGTCCGGTCGTTCTTCCCCGCCCGCATCGGCGGCCGCGGGTCGAGCCAGCGATTCACGCTCCTGGCCGCGTTCGGGGCAGCGGCGATCTACGCGCTCCTGCTGTTCGGATCGCAGGTGACGTCGCGCGTCATCGCGACCGGGACGCTCGTCTTCACCGACTGGCCGCTGATGGGCGGGTCGCTCATCCCGGCGTTCACCGCGTTGACCTCGGCCGAGATCCTCCATCGCTGGGTCGCCGCCGTGGTGGGCCTGATCGTGGTCGTCGTGGCACTCGCCGCGGTACGGTCGCAGCGGCAGCACCCGATGCTCGTCCGGCTGGCCGTCGCGGCGGCGGCGGTCTACCTGGTCCAGGTGCTGATCGGGGGGATCCAGGTCCTGACCCAGCTGGCGGCCTGGACCCAGACGCTTCACGTCGCGCTCGGGGCGACCGTCTGGGCGCTGATGGTCGCGCTCGCGGTGACCGCCTACTACACGGCTCGCGTCACGCCCGTCGTCGGGTCCGGCCTCGCCTCGGGCGGCGGGCGCAGCGTCCCGGCGGACGGCTCGATCGCCCCGACCGCGAACGCCGCGGCCGGACCGACGACTCGCGACACGATCCTGGCTTACGTCGCCCTGACCAAGCCCCGGATCATCGAGCTCCTCCTCGTGACGACCGTGCCGGCGATGGTCCTCGCCTCCCGGCAGGTGCCCGGGATGAATATCGGCGAGTGGACCTGGCTGGTGGTCTGGACGCTGATCGGCGGGACCCTGGCGGCGGGCAGCGCCAACGCGATCAACTGCTACCTGGACCGCGACATCGACGAGCTGATGGTCCGGACGCGCCGCCGGCCGCTGCCGGCGCACCAGGTCGAGCCGGAGCGGGCGGTGGTCTTCGGGATCGTCCTCGGGGCGATCTCGCTGGTCGTGATGGCCTGGTTCGTCAACCTCGTCGCCGCCTTCCTGACCCTCCTCGCGATCGCCTTCTACGTCGTCGTCTACACGCTCATGCTCAAGCGGTCGACGCCGCAGAACATCGTCATCGGCGGCGCGGCCGGCGCGCTCCCGCCGGTCATCGGCTGGGCCGCCGTCACGGGCTCGGTCGCGCTCCCGGCGGTGATCCTGTTCGCCATCGTCTTCTACTGGACCCCGCCCCATTTCTGGGCGCTGTCGCTGCGGATCCGGCGCGACTACGAGGCGGCCCACGTGCCGATGCTGCCGGTCGTCCGGGGGATCCCCGAGACGACCCGCCAGATCGCGCTGTACACGATCCTCCTCGTCGCGATCTCGCTCGTCCTGTTCGCCGTGGCGCGGATGGGGCTGATCTACCTGGTCGCCGCGCTGGTCCTGGGCGCGATCTTCATCTGGCAGTCGTATCGACTGTGGCGGGAGGGTGACTCCGAAGAGCGCTCGACCGCGGGTGCCATCCGTCTCTACAAGTACTCGATCACGTACCTGACCCTGCTGTTCGTGGCGGTCGCGGTCGATGCGCTCGTGGTCATCCCGGTCGGCTAGCCGCCTCCGCCCCCGGCACCGCCAGGACCGGTTCGGACCCTCGCTCAGGAACCCGTCCGGCCCTGGCCCAGGCGCCCGAGGTCGGTCAGGATGGCCGTCGGCGACAGGGGTCGTCCGAGGAACGCCTCGAGCACGTCGCCCGCGTCACGCTCGCCGCCCCACCGGTAGATCGCCTCGCTGACCGCGGCGTACCAGCCCGGGTCGCCGGCCGACCAGTCGCCGCGGAGCTCGTGCAGACGCGCCCGGATGTCGGCCGTCACGATGGCGCCGAGGCCGTAGTTGACCATGTAGCCGGGCGATTGGACGAGCTGTCCGCGGATGGCCCACCAGGACCACTCCGGATGCGGGACGACCCCGAGGTACTCCGAGGTGATCTCCGTCCAGACGTCGTTCGGGGCCCGCTCGGGTTCCCGGTGGAGGACGATCTCGAACAGGGACCAGGCCACGTCGCGGACGACGTCGGCGTAGCGCGCCCGCAGTCCCGCCTCGATCGATACGGAGCGGCCCAGCCAGCGGGTCTGCCAGGCCGGCTCGTACAGGTCCCACGCGGCGATGTCGCCGAGGGCCTCGATCAGCGTCGTCTGCTCCTCGAGCATGACCGCGAATGCCGGCCGCGTCCGGATCGCGCGACCGTGGATCGCATGACCGGTCTCGTGAAGCAGCTCGGCGAGATCCGGGATCCTCGGGCGACCGTAGCTGGCCAGGACCCAGTGCTCGCCCGGGATCCAGCCGTCGACCGCTCGGCGCGGCAGGCGGACGTCGAGGGCGAACGCCACCGCGAGCGGACCGCGACCCGGCCGCGGAGCGACGTCGTAGCGGATCCCGAGGGCGTCGGGGTCGGCCCCGAGCGCGGCGTAGTAGGCGTGATCGATCCGGAGCAGCTCGTCGACCGTGGACAGCTCATCGTCGAACGCCCGGGCGAAGGTGCCGGTCCGGTAGCGCTGGTCCCAGGGTTCGTGTCGCTCCCGGACCGCCGCGTCCCGCCAGGCCCCGAGGATCGCTCGCAGCCACGGCTCGACGTCGGCGGGGTCGACCCCCAGCGAGCGGGCGTTGGCGTCGACCGGCGAGCCGTCGCGTCGCCACGCGTCGGCGCTGGCCCTGAGCGCCACCCGGTACGGACTGCCCGGGCCACCGTCGCCGTCGACGGCGCGCCAGACCGGTTCCAGGGCGACGAACATCCGGCGCCTGGCGCCTGGCTCGGGCTCGGTCGCGAGTCGCTCCAGGATCTCCGAGCGGTCGACCGTCGTGCCGTCAAGGTCGACCGCGTCCGCGGCCCGGGTGTAGGCGGCCGCCGATCGGAGCAGGAGCGCGGGCAGTCCGTCGTCCGCCAGGACCTCGGCCGCTGATCGCTCGTCGGTCGTGTCGGCGGAGGGGTCGACCGCCAGGGTCAGGAGCGGGTCGTCCGAGTCGAGCAGCCCGAGGGTCTCGCGCATCGAGGCGACCGCTCGGACGTCCTCGTCGGACAGGTCGTCCGTCTCGAGCGTGGCCAGCCCGGCGACCGCGACGTCGATGGCCGTTCGCCGTCGCACCCGGGCAGCCGTCACGGCAGCCGGATCGTCGGCTTCCCGGATCGCGACGACCTCCGCTCGGGCATGGGCCTCCCAGGCGTCGGCGAAGCGGGTCTCGACGTCCGCGACCGTGGTCATCGGCGGATGGTAGCCGAGCCCCTGCGGCCGACGCTGTGGCGGTCGCGGTGGCACACTCCGGCCATGCACCTCCAATTCCTCGGGGCCGCCACGACCGTGACCGGCTCGCAGTTCCTCCTGACCACGGACCGGGCCCGCGTCCTCATCGATTGCGGCATGTTCCAGGGCAGCCCGAACGAGTCGATCCGCAACAGGATCCCGCTGGCCTACGAGCCCGCGACGCTCGACGCGATCCTGCTCACCCACGCCCACCTCGACCACTGCGGGCTCATCCCCCACGTGGTCAAGGAAGGGTTCCGCGGACCCATCTGGGCGACCGACGGCACGATCGAGCTGGCGGGCCTGGTGCTGCTTGACTCGGGCAAGCTCCAACAGGAGTTCGCCAAGCGCGGGATGCGCTGGGAGAAACGAGATCCGGCGCGGGCCGCCGAGGAGGATCGACGCGACCTCGCCGCCTACGAGGCAGCCGTCGAGCTGGCGGAGCAGGGCGAGGCGGACAGCGAGCACGTCCCGACGACGATCGAGCCCGACGCCGCCCCCGCTGCGACGACCGCGCCCCCGACCGCCGCGACATCGCCGGCGACGGGCGCGCCCGTCACCGATCGGCGGCTCGCCCAGGGCCCGCGTCGCGATCCCGAGCACTTCGGTCGGCGTCGCTACGACGCCGCGTTCATCGTCCCGCAGGAGGGCGGGGGAGCCGAGGATCCGGTGGTGGCCCCGACGACGTTCGCGTCGTTCGCCGCCCTCCCCGCCGAAGACGGGACGCAGCCCGATCGACCGGACTTCGCGATCGCGGCCACCCCGGAGGCGGCGCTCGTCGCGCAACCCGCGAACCTCGACATCGACCTCGATGAGCCGCTCTACGACGAGGCCGACGCTCGCGCCTCGCTCGAGCGGTTCCGCGGGGTCGCCTACGGTGCCGAGATCGAGGTGGCCCCCGGGGTCCACGCCACCTTCGTCGACGCCGGACACATCCTCGGCTCGGCGATCATCCGGCTCCGTGCGTCCGATCGCGAGGGTGGGCCCGAGCTCCGGATCGTGTTCTCGGGCGACCTCGGCCGAACCGATACCCCGATCCTGCGCGACCCGACCGTCGTCACCGACGCGGACTACGTGCTGGTCGAGTCGACCTACGGCGGCCGCGAGCACGAGCCGGGCGACGAGTCCGTCCGGATCCTGGCCGAGACGGTCCGCCTGGTGGCCGACCACGACGGCGTGCTGCTCGTCCCGTCGTTCGCGATCGGACGGACGCAGGAGGTGGTCTGGGAGCTCGACCGTCTCATCACAGCCGGCAAGATCCCGCTGCTGCCGCTCTACCTCGACTCACCGATGGCGTCGAAGGCCTCGGCCATCTACCGCAACCACCCCGACTACTACGACGAGGAGACGACCGACCTGCTGGCCCGCCAGGAGTCGCCGCTCGACTACCCGAACCAGATCGTCACCAACGACGTCAAGGATTCGCAGGCGATCGCCCGGGCCAAGCGTCCGTACATGATCGTCGCGTCGAACGGGATGCTGACCGGCGGGCGCGTGGTCGGCCACC
This sequence comes from uncultured Chloroflexia bacterium, assembly GCA_963749735.1. GTDB lineage: Bacteria > Chloroflexota > Limnocylindria > Limnocylindrales > CSP1-4 > Chersky-267. Next base: position 78,431 of record CAVVNZ010000021.1, on the reverse strand, counting down.
TGCGCAACCTCATCGACGACCCGAGCGCCGTCATCCTGTTCGTCGGCTATCAGGGTCAGGGCACGCTCGGCGCCCACCTCCAGGCCGGGGCCACGACGGTCAAGATCGACGGGCAGGTCCGCCAGGTGCGCTGCCAGACGCGCTCGATCAGCGGCTTCTCGGCACATGCCGACGAGTCCGAGCTGCTCGACTGGCTGCGGCATTTCGCCGCCGGCAAGCAGCCCGGCCAGTCCGGCTTCCCGCGCAAGGTCTTTCTGGTCCACGGCGACCCGGACGCCCAGGAGGCCCTCCTGCCGAAGGTCCGGGCGCTCGGCTTCGATGCGGACATCCCGGCCTGGCACGAGGTCGTCGAGCTGGGCTAGGCCAGCGCCCCTGCGGCCGGCGCTCAGGAACCCCTGACGTCCCGGACTGCACCGTCGGCGGCGGATAGCAGGAAGCCGTAGTCGGCGCCGACCGTCGCCCACCGAAAGCCCTGGTCCCGGCGGGCACGGACCTGGGCGGTCGACGAGGTCCAGATCCCGGCAGGGATACCGTGCGCCACCGAGCGCTCGAGGATCCGCTGGATGGCGGACTCGACCTCCGCGTGAGCGAGGTCCCCGAGATGGCCCAGGGCCGCGGCGAGGTCGTTCGGTCCGATGAGGATCGTGTCGACGCCGGGGACCGACAGGACCGCGTCGAGGTCGTCGAGCGCCTCCCGCGTCTCGATCTGGATGCAGCACACGACGCGATCGTCGGCCGAGGCCAGGTAGCCGGCGGTCCGGCGCCCATACTCGGACGCGCGCCGCGGGGCGATGCCGCGGAGCCCCTGAGGCGGATAGCGGCACCAGGCGACCGCTCGTTCGGCGTCGGCGACGGTCCGGACCTGGGGGACCACGACGCCTGCCGCGCCGGCATCGAGCGCGTGCATGATCCGGACCGGCTCGTTGGCCCCCACCCGGTACAGGATCGGCACCCCGTCGGCACGTGTCGCGACGAGCATCCGGACCAGGTCGGATGTCGCCACCGGACCGTGCTCTCCATCGGCCACGAGGAGGTCGAACCCGGACCCGGCGAGGAGCTCCGGCACGACCGGGTCGAGGATCGTCAGCCAAGTACCCAGAAGGAAGTCGTCGCCGCGCAGCCGTGACCCGAGCTCGGGGATCATCGGCGATCGCGGATCGGGGTTCACCGACGGAGTGTAGTCGCGACGAGGACGGCGGACCGGGTCCGTGGAGGCTCGACCCGCCGTCTCTGCTGACCTACGGAAGGCCGGCGAGGACCTGCCGCGCACGCGCGGCCTGGAGCGGATCGAACCCGGGGTTCAGCCCGAGCGCCGCCGTCAGCTGCGTCCGCGCCCGGACGTCGTCTCCGACCGCGTGGGCGATCATCCCGGCGTGGTACGAGAGCAGTGCGTCGTGCGTGCCCTGGCCGAGCGCATCGGTCATCGCCGCGTCGGCGTCCGTGGCCCGGCCGGCGCCGAGGAGCGCCCAGGCGTAGGCGTCCCAGCCGTACACGTCCTTTCGCACGGCGAGCTCGCGCTCGGCCAGCGCGACGGCGCCGGCCGGATCCTGGCCGTGGTTGGCATCGAACAGGACCAGCTGACGATCGTAGACCGTCGGCTGGGTCGCCTGGAGCTGGGCGATCGCCCGGACGGTCGCGTACTGCTGATCGGCGAGCGCGTTCTGGCCGGTCAGCTGATAGAGGTCGCCGAGGCCGGCGAGGTACTGGGGTTGCGGCACGATGGCGATGGCCTGCCGGTAGAGTGCGATCGCCTCAACGGTCCGTCCCTGGGCGGCCGAGACCTTCGCCAGGCCCTCGAGCGCGGTATACGACCCGGGCCAGTCCACGAGCGCGGCCTGATAGCCCGCGCGCGCCGCCTCGAGGTCGCCGGCCTGGAATGCGATGAAGCCGCGAAGGTAGTCATAGAACGCAAGGGCGGTGCCGTCGGTGCCTTCTGCTCGCGCCTCGGTCCCCGCGCGAGCGGCAAGCGTCGCCGCCTCGGCATCGCGGCCCTGGAGCGCCGCGAGATGAGCCAGGCGGGCGGTGACGGCCGCGCCGGGCTGGGCCTTCTCGAGGGCCTCGAACGTCGCCGCCGCGGCGCCGTAATCGCCGAGCTCGAGCTGGCTGTCGCCGACCGTGGCCAGCGCCTGGAGGACGGTGTGGTCAGCACCGTAGATCGCCTGCGCCTCGGCGAGCGCGCCTTGGAAGTCGTGGAGGGTGTAGGCGAGGAGGGCTCGCATCGTCTGCCCGGCGGTGTCGGCCGGGTAGGCTCGGAGCCCCTGTTCGACGGCGGCCTGGGCTCGGCTGTAGTCGTCGATGCTGCCGGTCAGTCGACCGCGCGTGTAGTAGTCGAGCGCGAGGTTCTGGGCACTCACGAAGTCCTCGGCGTCGCGTTGGAGGTTCGCCGTCCAGACGCCGATCGCCTTGTCGAGCGACGCGGTCGAAGCGGAAAGGTCCACGGCAGGCCCATCGACCGGGACGACCGGGACGACCGGCACGATCGCCGGTGCGGCGGCCCCAGGAGCGGTGACCGTGCCCCCGAGCGGGGCGACCCCGGCTGGAAGACCGGCGGCGGGTCGGGTGGCAGCGGGGTGCATCACGCCGAGCCGGTCGATGCCGACGCCGGCCACGACGATGACGAGAGCCGCCGCAAGGAACCACAGCGGACGGATGTGCCGATGAGAGGCGGGCTGACCGGTCGAGGCTGCCATGTCGATGAGGTCTCCTGTCGGATCGGCCTCGGGAGCGGCGTCGCGCAGCCGCTCCCTTGGCAGTCGGGTCCTAGTGCGGCATCCCGAGGTACGGGAAGCTGGCCAGGTAGTCGGCGTGCGGCCCGATCATGTCGGTCGGGATCGCACCGGTGGCGTTCCGGCCCGCGAACGGAAAGCCGCCGGTCGTGATATTCAGCTCGACGTCGATGACGTCATCGCTGAGTCCACGACCATTGAGCGGTCCGGCCGCGGCGGAGCCGACGGTGTAGCGGAGCTCATCGGGGAGGAGGATCCCCGCCAGCGTCGCGGCGTCAGCCGGGGCATAGGCGCCTTCACTGTCGAGCGCTGAGAATGCCTCGAGCGTGTTGACGACGTTGGCGTGGAACTTGCCGCCCATGGCGGTCGGCTGCTGGTACGGCGCGGTCTTGTTGAACGCGATCTTGTCGGCAGCCGGGTTGAACACGGTGTTGATCGCCGGTCGACCCATCTGGTCGAGCCGATGACCCTTGCTGTCGCGGGTGGTGCCCCACACGCCGATGTTGCGGCCGCTGCCGCCGACCTGCGCGTTCGGGACTTCGATGACGATGGCCAGCGTGTTCAGGCCGACGAAGAAGTCGGTCTGCTTGCCATCGTCCAGGCGCCGAGTGCCCTGGCCCTTGACCGAGCCGAGGAAGCCGAGCAGGTCGAAGAAGAACGGATCGGAGCGAACGCCGGCGAACGAGCCGACGCCGTTCTTCCAGCTCGACTTGCCCGTCCAGCCACGAGCGACGGTCCAGTGTCGGTCACCCTTCTCGTAGACGACCCGGTAGCTCTGGACACCGTGCGTATTCGCCTTGCCGAAGGTGATCGTGTAGTCACGGTCGGCGCGGGAGTTGCCGTTGGTGTCGAGGTTGAAGGTGTACTTGCCGCCGGCCGAGAACGTGCTCGGACCGATCCCGAGGTTGACCGCGGGATTGACGGTCATCGCCAGGACCGTGTGCCCGGCCTTGCCGCCCTTGAACACGTACACGTCGTTGATGTCGAGCGGACCGTTCGTCTTGGTCACGGCCAGGTTGTCATTCGCGTCCACGTGGATGGACCCGAGGTTCGGTGCGTCGAGGTGGTCGGCAGCAGACGCCCAGAGTGGCACTGCCCCCACCGTGAGCACCACCATCGCCACGCCGAGGGCGGGGATGGAGACGGCTCTCCGCATGCAGGTGATCCTTTCCGATCGTGCGACATCGTCCGTGACGTCGCTGGGCTGATGGAACAGACGCTGCCGGCGTCGCGACGCACCGGGCATCTGGAGCGGGATGCGCGGACCGGGGAGCTTTGGATGAATCGCGGACGGTCCGGTGCGGTCCCGCACGGCCCGGTCGGGTGGTTCGGGCTCCCGGGCGGTTCCGCGTCATCGACCACGCTCCGTGGCGCGGGGTCCATCAGGCGGGACGCGGGAGGCATTAGATTCCCCGGGCCGGAGAATCCCGCGACGGGCTCGACCGGACGAGATCGTGGGTGCCCGAAGGAGCGTTGGTGCGGCCGACCCTGAACGTGCTCGGTGAGGAGCTCATCGAGCGGATCGTCGACGAGGCGATGGACATCCTGGCCAAGGTCGGGATGGAGATCCGCGGCCCGATCATGCGTCAGCGCCTGATCGACGCCGGCCTGCCGACCAGCCCGTCGGGCGATCGCGTCCTGTTCCCGCGGCGAGGTCGTCGAGCGGGCGATCGCGTCCGCGCCCGGATCGTTCATCCTCCACGATCGGGATGGGAACCCGCGCGCCGACATCGGCGGGGATCGGGTCCACTTCATCCCGGGTTCGAGCGGGCTCAAGGTGCTCGATCACCGGACCGGCGAGGCGCGGCTGGCCGACTCGACCGACTTCGTCGAGTACGTCCGGGTCGGCGACGGGCTGCCGCACATCCCGTACCTGGCGACCGCGTTCTCGACCAACAACGACATCGAGGCGCAGGTGTCCGACGCCTGGCGGCTCTACCTGTGCCTCACGAACTCGAAGAAGCCGGTCGTGTCGGGCGCGTTCACCGAGCACGGCGTGCCGCGGATGGTCGAGATGATGGAGCTGTTCCGGCGCGACCGGTCGGACCTCATCGACCGCCCGATGTCGATCTTCACGATCACCGCGACCGGCAACTTCCGGTACAGCGAGGACTCCTGCCAGAACCTCATCGACTGCGTCGAGGCGGGCGTCCCGGTCGAGATCGTGCCGGTCACGCTGATGGGCCTGATCGCCCCGGTCACGATCGTCGGCGCGACCGTCTTCCACACCGTCGACGTCCTGGCCGGGGTCGTCATGACCCAGGTCATCCGGCCGGGCGCTCCCGTGCTGTTCGGCGGCGCCCCGGCGACGTTCCACATGCGGATCGCGAGCTCGCCGATGGCGGCGATCGAGGCCCTCCACCTCGACGTCGCGTACGTGGCCATCGGCAAGCGGCTCGGGCTGCCCACCCAGTCCTACATGGCGCTGTCCGACGCGAAGGTGCTCGATGCCCAGGCCGGCGCCGAGACGTTCGGCAGTGCCCTGCTCGCAGCCCTGGCCGGTGTCAACTCCGTCTCCGGGCCCGGGATGCTCGACTTCGTCCTCGTGTTCAGCCTGGCCAAGCTCGTCTTCGACGACGAGGTCTGCGGGCAGGCCCTCCACTTCGTCCGCGAGGTCCGCCCGCTCGGGGACCTGCCGACGATGGACCTCGTCCAGCAGGTGCTGTCCGAGCAGCACCTGATCATGGCCCAGCACACGCTCGACCACTGGCCGACCGAGCTGTACCTGCCGTCCGCGGTGACCGATCGCGACAACCGGGAGAACTGGCTCAAGGCGGGAGGACGGGACGCCGGCCAGCGAGCCGCCGACGAGGTCGACAAGCGGCTGGCGGCCTACCAGCCGCTGGCGACCGATCCGGCCGTCGACGCCGAGCTGCGGCGGATCATCCGGACGGGCTTGCGCGACCAGGAGCAGCTCCCCGAGGTGCCGGTCGCCGGCGAGCCGGTCCCCCTCGCCGACCCGACCGGCGGACGCCGCCACAACCCACGACGAGCCGCACGCCAGGCACCGCCCAGTCAGGAGGAACCCGCGTCATGACCAGCCAGACCGCCCCCGCGACCGACGCCTCGAGCACCCTCTACTTCGGGCCGTGGTATCGCCGCTCGCCCTTCTTCGAGAAGACCCTCGCGGCCGGCTGCAGCGCCTACGACATCTACAACCACATGTACCTGCCGGGCTACTACGCCGATCCGATCGAGGAGTACTGGGCGCTCCTCAACGATGTGACCGTGTGGGACGTGTCGGTCGAACGGATCGTCGAGATCAGCGGGCCGGACGCCTCTGCCTTCACGAACCTGCTGACCTGCCGGGACCTCACCAAATGCGCGGTCGGCCAGGGCAAGTACGTCCTGATCACCGCCGAGGACGGCGGGATCGTCAACGACCCGGTCCTCCTCCGCGTCGAGGAGGACCGCTGGTGGCTGGCGCTGGCGGACTCCGACGCCGGCCTCTGGGCGCGTGGCGTGGCGACCCATGCGGGGATGGACGTCAAGGTCCGCGAGCCGGAGATCTACCCGGTCCAGGTCCAGGGACCGAAGTCGAAGGACGTGCTGGTCGCCCTGTTCGGGGACGCCGTCCTCGGCATCAAGTACTACTGGACGCTGACCACCGAGCTGGACGGCATCCCCGTCGTCATCAGCCGGACCGGCTGGACCGGCGAGGTCGGCTACGAGATCTACCTCCAGGACCCGTCGCGCGGCGGCGACCTGTGGGATCGGTTGATGGACGCGGGCAAGCCCCACAAGATCCGGCCGATCGCCCCGTGCGAGGCGCGCCGGATCGAGGCGGGGATCTTCAACTACGGCTCGGACATGACGATCGACAACAACCCGTTCGAGGTGATGGGCCTGGAGCGTCTCGTCGAGCCCCAGGAGGCCGATTACATCGGCAAGACGGCGCTCGAGGACATCCGCGCCCGCGGCGTGAGCCGGAAGCTCGTCGGGATCGAGGTCGCCGGTGACGCGCTCCCGTTCGAGCTCTCGCGCAAGTGCGACGCTCTGCACCGGGGACAGCCCGTCGGCACGGTCACCGACCTCATCTGGTCGCCGCGCCTCGAGAAGAACATCGGCTACGTCTGGGTCCCGATCGAGCTCGCCGGCGCCGGCACGCCGCTCGAGATCGTCGCCCCCGACGGCGGGATCTGGCCGGCGGCCACCGCGTCGATCCCGTTCCTCGATCCGAAGAAGACCGTGCCGTTGGGCTGAACCCCGCGGCCGCGGGGTCGGCGCACCGGCCCCGCACGGCGTTCGGCCCTAGACTCCATCCACGCCCGCACCGGAGGCCCGTCCTTGACCGCTCGCATCGCGCTCCCGTCGCCGCTCACCGAGGCCGAGATCGCATCCGTCCGTCGCGAGTACCGCGCGGCGTCGTTGCTCCCCAAGCGGGCGTACCACGACCCGGCGATCTTCGACTGGGAGCGGGAGCAGGTCGTCCGGAGGGACTGGATCCTCGTCGGACGGGAGGAGGACGCTCCCGATCCGGGGACGTACACGCTGGTCGAGCTCGATGGCGAGAGCATCATCGTCGTCCGCGGCCGGGACCGCGAGCTGCGCGCGTTCTTCAACGTCTGTCGTCATCGCGGGACGGCCGTGACCGAGGAGGCGTGCGGCAAGGTCGTCCGGTTCCAGTGCCCGTATCACGCCTGGATCTACGACCTGGAGGGCCATCTCGTCCGCGCCAAGCACACCGAGGATCTCGAGGAGTTCAGCTTCGACCGGTTCGGCCTGGCCGGCGTCCGGCTCGAGACGTGGCAGGGCTTCGTCTTCGTCAACCTGGACCGCGATGCGGCACCCCTGGCGGATCAGCTGGGCGACCTGGCCGATCACTGGAGCCGGTTCGACTTCCGGAGTCTCCGCTCGGCCAAGCGCGTCGAGTACGACGTGGCGGCGAACTGGAAGTTCGTGGCCGAGAACTACAGCGAGTGTTATCACTGCCCGGGCGTCCACCCACAGCTCAACAAGCTGACCCCGTACGACCTCGGCGGCGATTTCGACCCGCACGGGGCCTGGCAGGGCGGCTGGATGGATCTCGTCGACGCGGCCGAGACGATGTCGCTCGACGGCGGGCACGGGTCCAGGGCCGGACGGCCGTCGATGGCCGGGATCACCGAGCTGGACGAGCGCCGGATCTACTACTACGTCCTGTGGCCGACGACCTTCCTGTCGATCCACCCCGACTACCTGCTCGTCCACCGCCTCGTGCCGCAGGGTCCCGATCGGACGCTGATCGTGTGCGACTGGCTGTTCGAGGCGGAGATGATCGCGACGGCGGGGTTCGATCCGTCGGATGCGGTCGCCTTCTGGGACCTCACCAACCGCCAGGACTGGCACGTCTGCGAGCTCCAGCAGCGCGGGACCCGGTCGAGCTCATGGATCGCCGGACGCTACACCGACGCCGAGGCGTCGGTCCACGCCTTCGACCAGATGGTCGTCGACCGCTATTCCGGCGCGAGCAGCTGGTCGCAGCGGATCGTCCGCGAACGCTACGACGTCCCGCCGCCGAAGCCCGCGGCGGGCGAGACGCCGGACGCCGACGCCTCCGAGTCGTCGTCCGCCGCCAGGATCTCGGCCCGATCGAAGGCGGCGGCCCGCTGAGCTCGGCGACGGCGCGGTCGGGCCGTCCTCCGGCCTGACCGGAGCCGGGGCGCGCGGGCGACGCTCAGGTCGTGGCGGTCTCGGCTTCGTCGGTGACGCGACGTCCGTCGCCGCCCCGGAAGGCCCCCAGCCGCCAGGCGATGAGGATCGCGACCGCCGTCACCGCGACGATGATGGTCGAGACCGCGTTGATCTCGGGGGTCACGCCGAAGCGGATCTTCGAGTAGATGTAGAGCGGCAGCGTGCTGCTGCCGACACCGGCGTTGAAGCTCGTGATGACGAGGTCGTCGAACGACAGGGCGAACGCGATCATCCCGCCGGCCGCGATCGCCGGGGCCAGCAGCGGCATCGTCACGTGGCGGAAGGTGCCCCAGGCGGACGCTCCGAGATCGCGGCCGGCCTCCTCGAGGTGGGGATCGAGGCCGATCGCCCGTGCCCGGACGATGATCGCCACGTAGGACACGCAGAACGTGATGTGGGCGAGCGAGATCTGGGTGAACGAGCCCTGGCCGCCGAACAGCGTCGCGAAGAAGAGCAGCAGGCTGATCCCCATGACGATCTCGGGAGTGACCATCGGCAGGAGGAGGAGCACCTCCATCGGCGACCGCCAGCGCCGGCTGATCCGCGCCAGGCCGAGCCCGAGCAGGGTCCCGAGCGCGACCGAGGCCACCACCGCGATGAACGCCACCTGGAGGGTGACCCCGAGGGCCCCCAGGATGAGCTGGTTGGAGAACAGGGTCGGATACCAGTCGAGGGTGAACCCCGCCCAGTTGAAGTTCCGCTTGTCGGCGTTGAAGCTGAAGATGATCAGGATGACGATCGGCAGGAACAGGAAGACGTAGACGACGGCCGTGAACGCGGACAGCAGGCGGTTCCGTCCGGCCAGCATCAGCTGAGGACCTCGGTCCGCAGGCTGCGGATGGCGATGAACGTGCCGATGATCGTCACCGCCATGAGGATGAACCCGAGCGCCGAGCCCTGCGGCCAGTCGCGTCCCGACAGGAACAGCGTCTGGACGACCTTGGCGACGGTCGTCGTCTGGGCCCCGCCGAGCAGGTCCGGCGTGACGTAGTCGCCGATCGCCGGGATGAACGTGAGCAGGGCCGCGGCGATGATCCCGGGCATCGTCAGCGGCAGGATCACGTGGATGAATGCGCTCCGCCCGTTCGCGTAGAGGTCGCGGGCGGCCGCTACGAGCGCCTCGTCGAGTCGATCGATGGACACGAACAGCGGCAGGATCGCGAACGGGAGGAAGCCGTAGGTCATCCCCAGGATCACGGCGAGGTCCGTGTTCAGAAGGATGATCGGCTCGGTCGTGAGGCCCAGCCCGTGGAGGATCGAGTTCACGACGCCGTTGTCGCGCAGGATGATCATCCAGGCGTAGGTCCGGATGAGGTAGCTCGTCCAGAACGGGAGCATCACCAGGATGAGCAGGAGCGCCTTGTTCCGCCCGCCGTAGCGGCTGATCCAGTACGCCACCGGGTAGCCGATGGCGATCGACAGGATCGTCGTCATCCCGGCGTAGTAGACGGATCGCGAGATCGTCGGGATGAAGGTCGGAGCGAAGGCCTTGCGGTAGTTGTCGAGCGTCAGCGCATCGAACAGGACCCGCCCGAACCGGTCATGCGTCCCGACGCTCACCGCGGCGATGAACAGGAGCGGAACGAGGAAGAAGGCGACCAGCCAGACCGAGCCTGGCAGGACCAGTGGTCCGATCCCGAGCCGACGGCGCAGCACCTAGCGGCCCGATCCCAACCTAGATCCCGGCCTTCAGCTCGGTCCAGCGCGTCGCGTACTTGTCGGTGTCCAGGCCAAGGTCGAGCAGCTCCTGGAGCTTGTCGACGATCGCCTTGCTCGGGTTGATCCAGGGCGTGTCCAGCAGGTCCTTGCTGATGTACTGCTTGGCGGCCTCGTTCGGCCCCATGTAGCCGATGTAGTTCGAGTTATCGGCGCTGACCTTGGCGTCGAGCAGGTGGTTGATGAACAGGTTGGCCGCGATCGGGTTCTTGGCGCCGTCGAGGAGGACCGCGGCGTCGGATCCGCGGACGCTTCCCTCCTCGGGGATGTAGAACTCGACCGACTTCTTCTTCTGCTGGACGGTGTAGATGTCCGAGCCCCAGGCGTGGCCGATCCAGATGTCGCCCGAGGCCATGTACTGCTGGTCCTCGACGCTGTACAGGCGGACGAGCGGGTGCTGCTGCTTGAGGAGCGCCAGGGCCTCGTCGAGCTGCCCGTCGTCGACGGTGTTGGCGCTGTAGCCGAGCTGGATCAGGGCGGCCGCGAAGGCTTCGCGCTGGTCGTCGAGCATCGCGATGTGACCGGACCAACGCGGGTCCCAGAGCGCCTTCCAGCTGGTCGGGGTCTCCTTGATCTTGGCGGTGTCGTAGGCGACACCCGTCGTCCACCACATGTACGGCATCGAGTGGGCGTTGCCCGGGTCGTAGCCCGGGTTCGTCCACTCGGGACCAAGGTTGACCTTGTTCGGGATGAGCGACAGGTCGAGCGGCAGGATCTTGTTGATGGCGACGAGACCCGGGATGTCGGTCGAGGCCGGGAACGTGATGTCGAAGCCGGTCTGACCGGCGGTGACCCGCGCGTACATCCCTTCATACGTGTCGAAGAAATCGGAGCTCACCTTGACCCCGTACTTCTTCTCGAACGACGGGATCACGTCCTCGCCCATGTACTCGGCGTAGTTCCAGATGTGCAGCTCGCCCTCCGGCGTCGGCTGGGGGGTCGGTTCCGGGGTCGTCGTGGGCGGCGCGGCGGTGAGGCTCGGGCCGACGGTCGGTGGGACCGACGCGATCGCGGCGGACGACGCGGACGGCGCCGCGGAGGCCCCACCCGTGCTGCACGCCGCCACGATCGGGGCGAGCGCGGCGGTCGCGCCGACGACCGAGATCCGATGGAGCAGCTGGCGGCGGGTCATCCGCTCCTCCGCCAGATAGCGGACCAGGGCCCGCTCCAGATCGACGGTGGATCCGTCGCGCTCGGTGGTCATGCCTTCTCCTCCGTGGCAGGGTGGGCGCCGACGACGAGCGCGTCGCTCGGTGCCCAGTCGATCTCGACATCGTCACCGGCGACGAACCGTCGGCCGGACTTGGAGGCGATCACGCTCACGAGCGAGCCGCCCTGGCTGCGTACCTGGTACTGGACCCCAGCCCCGAGGAACGCCGACTGCTCGACCCTCCCCTGGATCGAGGTGGGGCCTCCTGCGCCGGGGGCCCCGATCGCGACGGCCTCCGGCCGGATCGAGATCTCGATCGTGTCGCCGGAACCGACCCCATCGAAAGCGGCCGCGCGACAGCCGTCGCCGCCGGCGAGGCGGACCTTCAGGATCCCGGCATCGACCGACTCGACCGACCCGCTGAGCAGGTTGGTCGTGCCCATGAAGTCAGCCACGAACCGGGTCTTCGGGTGGTCGTACAGCTCCTCGGGGAGGCCGAGCTGCTCGACCTTGCCCTGGTGCATGACGGCGATCCGGTCGCTCATCGTGAGCGCCTCTTCCTGGTCGTGGGTGACGTACACGAAGGTGATCCCGACCTCGACCTGGACCCGTTTGAGCTCGAGCTGGAGGCTCTTCCGGAGCTTCAGATCGAGGGCGCCGAGCGGTTCGTCGAGGAGCAGGACCTGGGGCCGGTTGACGAGCGCCCGAGCGAGCGCGACTCGCTGCTGCTGGCCACCGGACAGCTCGTTGGTCTTGCGCCGTCCGTATCCCTCGAGGTGGATCAGCTCGAGCGCCTCGGCCACCCTGGTCTTGACCTCGGCCTCCTTGACCTTGTGGCGGCGGAGCCCGAACGCCACGTTGTCGTGGACGTTGAGGTGGGGGAACAGCGCGTAGTTCTGGAAGACCATGTTGACCGGCCGCTTGTCCGGCGACGCCATCGTGACGTCGACGCCGCGCAGCTCGATCGTCCCCGCCGTCGGCAGCTCGAACCCGCCGATCATCCGCAGGGTCGTCGTCTTGCCGCAGCCGGACGGTCCGAGCAGCGAGAAGAACTCGCCGGACCGGATCTCGAGCGAGATGTCATCCACCGCGCGCACATCGCCGAACCGCTTCGAGATCCCGGACAGACGGATCTCGGGGACTGCCTCGGGGGCCATCATCGGTCGCAGCCTACGGGACGCTTCTCGTGGCGCGCGGGACATGTCCCGTCTAGCGCGACTCGCCCGGGGACGCCATCGCGCCGGCGCGCAGCCAGGCTGGGACATGCGGTCATCGGCTCCTCCGCGGGACCGTGGGCGCGGCCGATGGCGGAGCGTAGCCTATCGGCGCGAAATCGTCCCGGACGGCGGTCGGCTGCGCGCGGCGATCCGCGACAGCGCGCCGTCCCAGTCCGCGTCGAACGGGCGGCCCGGCGCGTCGAGGTCGACGACCAGCGGGGCATGATCCGACGGGATCGGCGGTCCCTTGCGCGCCTCGCGATCGATCTCCGCCCAGACGATCCGGTCCGCGACCGGCCGGGTCACCAGGAGGTGGTCGATCCGCATCCCCAGGTTCTTGTGGAAGTTGCCGGCGCGGTAGTCCCACCACGTGTAGCGGCCCGGCTCGGGACGCTGGCGGCGATAGGCGTCGGTCAGCCCCCAGTCGAGCAGGGACTGGAAGGCAGCCCGCTCGGGAGGCGACACATGGGTGCCGCCGTGGACCGCCTCGGCGTCCCACACGTCGGCATCGGTCGGAGCGATGTTCAGATCGCCGCCGATGACCAGCGGCTGCATCGGGTCGGCGTTCTCGTGCAGCCAGCGCTCGAGCCGCGCGAACCAGGCGAGCTTGCCCGCGAAGAACGGTGAGTCGACGACGCGACCGTTCGGTGCGTAGAGACTGACGATCCGGAGCGGACCGCCCGCCGCCCCGGTCGGGTCGACGACGGCCGCGACCATCCTGGCCTCGTCGAACGGGTCGAAATCCTCCTCGCCCTCGGCCACCAGCGCCCCGGGTCCGCTGTCGCGGACCGGTCCGTCCCCGAAGTTCGTGATGACGTCCGCGGCTCCGAGCCCTTCGCGGAGGGCGATCGCGACGCCGTTCCAGCGGCCTTCGCCGTGATGGACGAGGTCGTAGCCGGCCATCGCGAACGCCATCAGCGGCGCGTCGTCGTCGCCGAGCTTGGTCTCCTGGATGAGCAGCACGTCGGGGGCCGCGCGTTCGAGCCAGCCTTCGACCTTCTCCTGGCGGGCCTTCAGCGAGTTGACGTTCCAGGTGGCGATGCGCATCGGTCGGTCCGTGTCCCCGGTCCGGCTCAGAGTCGCCGGCCGCGCTGTCGGGCGAGATCGAACGTCGCGGTGTCGGCGATCGCCATCACCGCCATCGTCCCGGCCTGGACCGGATCCGACACGACCAGGTCGACCGCACCGGTGATCGACCCGACCATGTTCAGGGCGATGATCGGGATGCCGTGCGCCCGCAGCTCATTGGCGGCCCGGGTGATGTCGCCGCCCATGATCGAGCCGGCCAGGACCAGCAGCCGGGCACGGGGCAGGTCGGCGACGGCCCGCACCGCTGCCGCGATGTTCTCCTCGCCGACGAGCGGGATCGTGTCCACGCTGATCCGCTCGCCGCGGAGGTTGTGGCGATCCGCCTCGGTCACCGCGCCGAGGGCGACCTGGGCGACCTGGGCCCCGCCGCCGACGACGATCACCCGCTTGCCGAAGACACGCTCGAGGCTCCGTGTCAGATCGTGGCTGCGGAGGCCGGGCAGGCCGTCGATGACCGTCACGAGGTCGGCTTCGTCGAGACCCTCGATCTCGACCTCGATCTCCGCTCCGGCCGGACCGCCGTCGGAGGCCGGCAGGCGCCGAACGGTGCTGAGGTTGCGTAACGTGCCGCCGGCCTCACCGACCCGGCCGACCAGCGCCGGGATCGCCGTCGGGGCATCGTCCAGGCTGAGCCGGATCGCGACGGTCGCCGGGGGGCCGGGGGTGCGACGGGGCATGTCGGCGGTCCTCGATCGGGGTCCGAGGTCGGGTCCGGCCGGGACTCAGGCGCCGGGGCGCGGCGTCGAGCCGCCGACGTCGGCCACCGTCATCTGGTCGGGCGAGAAGCCGGCCGTCGGATCGTGCTCCTCGCAATCGAGGCCGATCGACGCGAACGCCTCCCGGGTGGCGCCCGGGTCGCTGGTCGTGAGCATCAGGGCGCCGTCGGTATCCTCCGCGACACCGACGATCCCGGTGATGTTCACCCCGCGATCGCCGAGCGCGGCGGCCATCCGCGCGAGCGAGCCGGGCCGATCCTCGAGCCTGACCGTGAACCAGACCGTCACGCCATCCACCTCCTGACCCGGATGGTAGCCGGTCCGCGGCGTCCGGCCCGCGTCGGTACGCTATCGGCCATGCCTGCCCCCGCCGATCAGCCCACCGTCCAGATCTTCGGCCTGCCGGATGACCGGGCGACCCGCGCCGCGCAGCGGTTCTTCAAGGAACGACGATTCGCGATCCACTTCGTCGACCTGCGGCGCAAGCCGATGGCGGCGGGGGAGCTGCGCCGGTTCGTCGATCGACTGGGCGCCGCGAACGTCGTCGATCGGGAAGGCAGGGCCTACCGCGACGCCGGGCTCGGCTATCTCACGATGACCGACGCGGACCTGGCCGATCGGATGCTCCGTGACCAGCGACTCCTGCTCCTGCCGCTGGTCCGTCGCGGCAACGAGGTCAGCGCCGGCCCAGCCGAGGCGACCTGGAAGCGGTGGATCGCGCCGGCGACGGGCTGAAGCGGTGGATCTCGTCGGCGACCGGCTGAGGCGGCGGTGGCGACCGCGTGAGGCGGCCTCAGCTCCGGCGGAGCGTGTCCCAGGCGAGGTACGCGCCGACACCCACGAGGACGAGCCCGGCCACCGCCCAGAACTGGACGCCGCTCATGGCGCTGCCCGGCAGGAACCCCGTCCCCTGGCCGATCCAGGCCAGGCCCACGAGCGCGAGGATCCCGGCGACGACCAGCCTGATCCGATGCATCGACACCTCCACGGTGGCATCCTACGGCAGTGACCGACCGACCGCTCCAGGGCGACCCGACCCGCCATCGCAGCGGCCGCGTCACGATCAAGCCCAAGGCGGCCGAGCACCTATCGACCGACGCGGCCGTCACCGAGGACGAGAAGCTCTTCGCCCGGTCGACCCGCCCTGCCTTCCTTGGCGAGGACCCGTGGCGGGTGCTCCGGATCATGTCCGAGTTCGTCGACGGGTTCGATGCCCTGGCTGAGGTCGGTCCCGCGGTCACCGTGTTCGGCTCCGCCCGCGTCCCCGAGGGGTCGCCGATCTACGAGCAGGCCCGTGAGATCGGGCGCCGGCTCGCGATGGACGGGTGGGCGGTCATCACCGGCGGTGGACCCGGGGTGATGGCCGCGGCCAATCGCGGCTGCCAGGAGGCCGGCGGCCTGTCGATCGGCTGCAACATCGAGCTGCCCCACGAGCAGTCGGTCAATCCGTACGTGGACCTGGCGGTCGAGTTCCGCTACTTCTTCGCGCGCAAGACGATGTTCGTGAAGTACGCCGACGCGTTCGTGATCATGCCCGGCGGGTTCGGCACGCTCGATGAGCTGTTCGAGGCTCTGACCCTCATCCAGACCGGCAAGATCCGCCACTTCCCGGTCGTCCTCGTGGGTACGGCGTACTGGGCCGGACTCATCGACTGGGCCCGCGAGACGCTGATCGCCGACGGGACGGTGTCGGAGGCCGACCTTGCCCTGCTGACCCTGACCGACGACCCCGAGGAGGTCTGCCGGGTCGTCCGCGCCTTCGCCCGCGCCAATCACATCGGGACGCCGACGAGCCCGGGCTGACGTCGGCTTCCGGCCTCGATCAGTCCGGGATCCCGACCTCGACCCAGCCGGCGACGACGCGGACCGGGTAGTAGCGGAGACGCCGGACCCGGGTCAGACGGCGCGCTTCGGCCTTCTTCCCCGGCGGGTCCTCCTTCGGAGCGCTGCCGGCCGGCGACCACGTGGGGTGGTAGTGCCCGTCCGGGTCGAGGCCACCGGTCGTGGGCATCTGGACGACGTCGCCGGAGCACAGGTCGAACCGGCCGTTGTGGAGCGGGCAGGCCACGACGCAGCCGTCCAGCTCCCCGATCGACAGTGGCGCGGCCATGTGCGGGCAGCGATCGTCGACCGCGACGATCCCCGCGGGCGTTCTCGCGATGAGGATGTCGAGGTCGCCATGGCTCGCCCGCCGGAGCGATCCGGGGGCAGCTCGTCGAGACGCGCCAGCCGATGGAACGGGGCGTCGGCCGAACCCGGGGCGCGGAGCAGCGGAGGATGGACCGCCGGTCGATCGTCCATGACCGTCAGCCTACCCGACCCGACGGCCGACGACGTCGGACATGGATCGGCCCCGACCGCGTCGTCCGCGTCGGGGCCGATCCCTGGAGGAGGAGGTCCGGTGGTCCGGGGTCAGTCGCCGATGGCTCGGCTGGTCGCCACCGACTCGGGGACCGCGGAGGGCCCGCTCGGCCCGACGGCCGCCGTGGCGGGGATCGGGTCGGAGTTCGTGGCTCGGAGCGGGATCTCCTTGATGGCCAGAGCGGCGACGAACGAGACGATGGCCCCGAAGACGCCGAGCCAGAACGTCTGCGCTGTGGCGAGGCTGAAGGCCCCGTGGATGCCATCGATGATGAGCGGGATCGCTGACTGGAACTGGGCCGGGATGACGCCCGCAAGGACCTGCGGCAGGTTCCCGACCCCGGTGAGCTGGCTCAGGTCGAAGTTCCCGCCCGCCTTCGTGAACCCGTCGATCAACGGAGCCGGGACACCGGCTGCCGTCATCTGGGGCACGAGGTTGTCCGCGAACGCGGTCCCGAAGATCGTCCCGACGAACGCGAGCGAGATGGTGCCGCCGATCTGGCGGAAGAACGTCAGGTTGGATGTCGCGACGCCGAGCTCCCGGAAGGGCACCGCGTTCTGGATGACGATCGTGGGCACGGAGAACGTCGGACCGACACCGAGGCCGGCGATGAACATCCACAGCCAGACCACGGGCACCGGGGTGTCCTGGGTCAGCTGGGTCATCAGCAGGACGGCGAAGCCCATCACGGCGACCGAGCCGGCGATCAGCCACTTGTACCGGCCGGTCCGGGAGACGATCAGGCCGGACACGATGGAGCTGGCGATCAGGCCGACCATGAGCGGCAGGGCCGCGAGGCCGGAGTTGGTCGGCGAGAAGCCCTCGACCACCTGGAACCAGCGCGGCAGGAAGACGATCGCGCCGAAGAACGCGAACGCGGCGAAGAAGACCGAGACCATCGTCGCCGAGTAGGTCCGCCCCGTCCACAGGTGGAGCGGGATGATCGGCTCCTTGGCGCGTGC
Source organism: uncultured Chloroflexia bacterium (assembly GCA_963749735.1). GTDB lineage: Bacteria > Chloroflexota > Limnocylindria > Limnocylindrales > CSP1-4 > Chersky-267. The sequence goes on along the minus strand of CAVVNZ010000021.1, from coordinate 60,820 downwards.
CTCGGCCAGGATGAACAGCAGCGTCCCGATGATCCCGACGAGGATGAACCCGCCGACGGTCGGCTCGGTCCACTCGCCGAACTGTTTGTTGGTCAGGCCGACCAGCAGGAAGACCATCGCGACGGTGAAGATCGCACCGCCGAGCAGGTCGAAGTTGCGGGTCGCCGAGGGAGTCTTGACCGTCGGCAGCAGCCGCTGGATGACGATCAGCGCGACGATCCCGATCGGGATGTTGACGTAGAAGATCGCGTGCCAGCTCAGGTTCTCGGTCAGCCAGCCGCCGATGAGCGGACCGGCGACGAAGGCGATCCCGAAGACCGCACCGAACAGGCCCTGGTACTTGCCGCGTTCCTGGGGGGTGAACAGGTCACCGATGACCGCCAGCGCGACCGGGAACAACGAGCCGGCGCCGATCCCCTGGATGCCTCGGAACAGGATGAGCATCCCCATGTTCTGGCTGAGACCGCTGAGGGCCGAGCCGAACAGGAAGATGACGATCCCGATCATGAAGATCGGCTTGCGGCCGTAGATGTCCGAGAGCTTGCCCCAGAACGGCACGCTGATCGTGCTGGTCAGGAGGTAGATCGTGATCGCCCAGACGTAGTAGTCGTTGCCCGACAGCTGGGTCACGATGGTCGGCAGCGCCGGTCCCACGATCGTCTGGTCGAGCGCGCCGAGGAACAGCCCGAGCATGACGGCGAAGAGGATCTCCATCTTCGCCCGATGGGACAGCCCGAGTGCCGGGTCCTCCTCCAATGTCGGGACGTAGTCCCGCTCTGTGAATCCGCCTTCCATCATCGAACCGTGGTCTCCCTTCCTTCCGGCGCCCCGACGGGCTCCTCGTGTCGCAGGTGCTCGTGGTAGATCCCGAACATGATCGGGTTGGCGATCTCCTCCGCCCGGACCGCGGCACGGAAATCGATCAGGGCCGAATGCAGCCGGTCAAGCTGGCGATCGTCGAGCCGTTCGAGGACGGCGGTCATCAGATCACGTTTCATGATCTGGATCTCGTCGAGGACCTCCGTCCCGGCCGGCGTCAGCCGCACGAGCACCAGGCGCCGGTCCTCCGTGTCACGGGTCCGTTCGACGAGGCCCCGTTCCTCCATGCGGTCGACCAGCCCGGTGGCGTTCGACAGTGACACATCGAGGAAGTCCGCCAGGCGGCTCATCGACAGCTCGCCCGACTCTTCGAGGCGCCACATCACATGGACATGCGTCATGCTGACACCCTGCTTCACCATCCGACCGGTCGCCGCGCAACGGAGCAGCCGGACGGCGCCGTTCAGCTCGTCGCTGACGCCGATGAGGGCGTCGCGACGGGTCGCCGACTCCGGTGAAGAGGTACGTGTCATCTGAACTATCATACGGATGTCGATAATCCTGTCAAGGGCGACCATTCAGGTCGCCGAGGGCCCGACGCAGTCGATGTTCGGCCCCGGCTGTGAACGGATGATGAAGACGCTATGGCGGACCTGTGGGCCGCCGCGGATCGAGGAGGGTGGAGGACCGTGCGCTACGTCCTGATGATCGAGGCCCAGCAGGGGTTGACCTACGACGATCAGCTGGCGATCGCGCAGCGGGCCGAAGCGGCCGGATTCGAGGCCCTCTTCCGGTCCGACCACTACGAGAGCTTTCCCGGTCCCGCCGGTCGGCCGACGACGGATGCCTGGACCGTCCTCGCCGGTCTCGCCCGCGAGACGACCCGGCTCCGCCTCGGCGTCCTCGTCTCGCCGGTCACGTTCCGGCTCCCGGGCACGATCGCCAAGATCGCCGCGACCGTCGACCAGATGAGCGGCGGGCGGGTCGAGCTCGGGCTCGGTGCCGGCTGGAACGAGGACGAGCACCGCCGCCACGGCGTCGTCTTCCCGCCGATCGGCGAGCGCGCCGACATGCTCGAGGAGCAGCTGGCGATCGTCCACGGCCTGTGGGAGGAGCCCAACGGCTGGTCGTTCGAAGGCGCCCACTACCGGGTCGAGGATGCGATCTTCCAGCCGAAGCCGGTCCAGCGACCGCGCCCGCCGATCATCGTCGGCGGTGAAGGCTCGCCGCGCTCGCTTCGGATCGCGGCGAAGTTCGCCGACGAGTTCAACGTGACGTCCTCGGATCCGGAGCGCGTGGCCGACCGCTACGCGCGGTTGGACGACGCCTGTCGCGCGATCGGGCGCGACCCGGCCACGATGCGGCGGTCCGCGATGGTCGGCACCTTGATCGGTCGCGACGAGATCGAGCTGAGCGCCCGGAAGCGCGCCCTCCTGAACGAGGTCACGGCCGACGAGCAGGGCGAGGAGTGGTTCGCGACCCGAGAGCGACGCTGGATCCTGGGGACGCCGGACCAGGCCCGCGCGAAGGTCGCGCGGTTCGCCGCGGCCGGCGTCGAGCGGCTGATGCTCCAGGACTTCCTGCCGCGCGATCTCGACATGATCGACCAGCTCGGCGAGGAGCTCGTTCGGGCCTAGGGGTCGTCGCTCAGCTCTCGGCCCGGGCGGCGGCCTCGGCGTAGTCCGGGTCGGTCCGGCGGATCGGATCCGGGTTCGTCCCGACGACGCGGGCGACTCGCTCGACCAGGATCTGGAGCGGCGTGGCGGTGCTCAGGAGCGATGCCACGGGGGCTCCCAGCGACGGCGCCTCGGGGACGACGATCCGACCGATCGGCGTCAACGAGGTATCGAGCTCTGCCGCGATACCGGTCGACAGGATGGCACCGGCCCGGAGGCCGATCGCCGCAGCCGCCTCGAGCGCCTGGCGCGCCCGGGCGGTCCGCTCGGCCCGTGCGCGTCGATCGGTCAGGATCAGCACGAGCCCCGTACCACCATCGGTCGACGGCAGGTGACCGTGGAGGAACGTCTCGAGGTTGCGTGACGCGGCGGGGATCCAGGTCCCCTCCTCGAGCTTGAGGACGAGCTCGCGAGCGGCCGTCCGATCAGCGCCCGTCGCGACGGTGAGGATGGGTCGGCATCCGGCGAGATTCGCCGCCATCGCCTCTGCGACGGCGGTCGCGACCGGACCCAGCCCGGCAGCCATCAGCGCCCGGACGACGGTCGGGTCCAGCGGCTCCCCGGTCAGGGCGGCCGCGACCGCCGCGCCGGCGATGAGCGGCGACGTGTAGCCGATCGTGTGGCAGTAGCTCTGGTCTCGCTCGACCGTCTCGACGACGATGTCGACACCGTCCGCGCCCGGCGCGCGTCCGCTGACCGTCACGATGGCCGTCCGGGCTCCGGCGGTCCGTGCCGCGTCGAGCGCCCGGGTCGTCGCCCAGGTGGCGCCGTCGTGGCTGATCCCGATGCACAGCCCGGCCCTCGGCTCGAGCGAGGCCTCGAACGCCTGGGCGGCCACCGGACCGTGACCCGGCAGACCCGCCCGACCCCACGCATCGCGAAGGATCTCGGCGAATCCGAGCGCGCCGTGCTCGCTGGTCCCGCACCCGACGACCGTGACCGGGAGTCCGGCCTCGGCGGTCTGACGCAGCGCGACCGCGAGACGCGCGATCCCGTCGCCCCCGCCCGGGGTCGTCCAGCGGTCGAGCAGGCGCGCCGCGAAGGCCGGCTCGGCGTCGATCATCTCGGTCATGAACCAGGGCGGAGCGCCCCGGTCGATCGGCCGTTCGGCCCAGTGCCACGGTTCAGGGGGACCGGGAAGCGGACGCTCTGGATCGAACGGGGGCGGGTCGGTGGGCTCGGACATGCGGCCGATGATAGGCTGGCCGGACGCTCCACGAACGACGGATGAGCGACTCCGGGAGGACACGATGAAGGTCGGGCTGATGAGCCCGCAGGGCTGGAAGGGCGAGTACGACGGCTGGGACCCGGCGGCCGCCTGGGCCCGCACGGTCGAGCTCGCCGTCGATGCCGAGGCGCTCGGGTTCGAGTCGCTCTGGGCATTCGACCACTTCCATACCGTCCCCGACCCGACCGACGAGATGACCTTCGAATTGTTCAGCGTCCTCACGGGGCTGGCGATGGTCACCGAGCGCGTCCGCCTCGGCCACATGGTCGTGTGCACCGGGTTCCGCAACCCGGCGCTCACGGCCAAGATGTCATCGACGATCGACGTCATCTCGGGTGGCCGCTTCGAGCTGGGCATCGGCGCCGGCTGGAAGGAGGAGGAGTGGCTCGCCTACGGCTACGGCTTCCCCACGATCGGTGAGCGGCTCGGCGCCTTACGCGATCACCTCGAGGTCATCTCCCGGATGCTCGGCCCCGGTCGGGCGACGTACCGCGGCGAGTACGCCAGCGTGGCCGGCGCGATCAACCTGCCCAAGGGGCTCCAGTCGCCGCGGATCCCGATCATCGTCGGCGGGAACGGCCAGCGCGTGACGCTCGGGATCGCGGTGGCCTTCGCCGACGAGCTCAACCTGGTCTTCCTGACCCCGGACGGGGTTGCCGAGGCGCTGCCGAACATCCGGGCCCGCTGCGAGGAGGCGGGTCGGGACCCGGCGACGCTCAAGGTCTCGATGTACACCCGCGACCTCGACGTCCGTGTGCCCGGCCAGGTCCGGGTGGACTTCCTCGGCGCGCTCCAGGATCTCGGGCTGAGCCGGGCGGTGTGCTTCCCCGGTCGCTGGTCGACGGACCTCGAGACGCAGGCTCGCTTCGCCGAGGATTGCCGCGCTGCGGGCGTCGAGATGGTCGAGTCGACGACGGCTCTGGCCTAGGGCAGGAGCTCGAACGACTTCATCGACTTGGCGGCCCGGTCGCCGCACAGCGAGTCCGCCTTGGCGCAGCTGAACGTGACGATGTAGGCGTTGCCAGCGCCCTCGACGTAGTACTGGATGCCCTGGAGCTGGAGCGTGACGCCGACGGTCGTGTCGATCGACGCTTCGTAGGACACGCGGATAGCCGGTCCCGCCGGCAGCTTCACGTCGGTGGCCTTGACCTTGGAGATCCCGCCGACCGCCTGGAGCTCGGCGACGGCGAGCGCCTTGATCCTCGACAGGTCGACCGATCTCGCCGGCTGGACGATGACATTGAGGCTCGCCGGCATGGTCAGGCCGCCCGCTCGGGTCGCGTCGATCGCCCACAGCTTGACCCCGGCAGCCAGGAGCTGGGTCATCTGCGCCGACATGATCTTGCCCATGTCCGAATCGGTCTTGAACAGGCCGGCCATCTGGTCGAGGGCGGCCGCGTCGAGTGTCAGTCGCGTGAACCCCTTGGGCATCGTCATCGCGAAGCTCTGCTCCGGGACGATCACCCGGCCGGTCTGCCCGACGGCCGGATCCTTCGTCGGGGAGGGGGTCGGGGTCGGGGTCGGACGCGGTGTGGGCGTCGGCGTCGGCCTGGGCGTGCTCGTCGGGCGCATGGTCGGCGTCGCGGTCGGCGAGACCGCAGTCAGGTCGACCGCCGAGGCGCCGACACCCGGACCGGCGGTGCCTGCGCAGCCCACGAGGACCACCATCGTGGCGAGGATCGCCGCCAGAGGACGGCCGACGCTGATCGAGCGCTGGTTCATGTCGCTCCCGGGCAGGGCCGGCCGGTCGGATGATCGGTCAGTGTTCCGTCAAACGACCGGTCCTGCCAGCCGGACCATATCGGAACCATGCGCGGGCGAGAAGCCGGTCTAACCCCACCGGACCGTACTCCCGGGAGTCACGCGAGATCGCCCGGTCGTCCCCCAGGAGCCACGCCTGGGTCGGGTCCAGGCGGATCGGACCGTCCTTCATCCGGACGACGTCCCCGGGACCGGCCGCGACGCGCTTGATCGCGAGGAGGTCGGTTCCGGGCTCGCGGACGACCACGATGCAGCCCCGCCTTGGCCAGTCGCGGACGGTCGGGTCGACCAGCAGCCAGTCACCCTCCTCGAGCGCCGGGCGCATCGACCCCTCGACGACGAGGACGCGCCACGGTCCCTCGCGCGCCCCGCCCACGAGATCGGCGACCGGCTTCGACCCCGGCACGCGGGATGCCAGATCGGGGACCCGGGCGGCCACGCCGGGCACCCGCCGCGCGACCGCCTGGATCAGCGCCGCGACCCGGCCGACGGCGCTCACCGAGGCGGAGCTACTTCTTGGTCGACCAGAAGATGTCCGAGAACTCCTTGACCGCAGCCTCGAGCTGGGCCGCCGCCTCGGCGTCGACGTTCTGCTTGTTCTTGCCGGCCAGCTTGAGCAGGTTCCAGACCTTGGTATGGAGATCCGGGTTCGCCTCGAGGTGCTCGGGCTTGAAGTAGTCGGACCAGATGACCTGGACCTCGCGCTTGACGATCTCGGCGTGCTCCTCCTTGACGTGGACGCACCGGGCGAACTTGTTGCGGTCCGCCACGGCCGTGGAACCGGCGTCGATCTGGCCGATCAGCTCGACCATGCGCGCGACCGTCCGGGCCGCCTGCTGGGCGCCGGCCGGATCGTAGATCCCGCAGGGGATGTCGCAATGCGCGTGGACGACGGTCTTGGGCGCGAGCCAATCGGTGAGACGGGACATGGGACACCTCGGGCATGGGTGGTTCCGAACGGTCCCCGAAGTGTCCGAGCCGCGGCCCGGAGTGTCAAACGCGACGGGGGATAGTCGATAAGACCCCACCAAATGTCGCATCGCCGACCGGTCTGGAAAGTGGGCGATGGGCTCGGGCCACCCAACGAGAACGGCGTCGGCCCGTCCCACTTGAACGATTGCGTCTGAACGCACCACCCCCGCATCGGAGATGTGTCGGAACTGGTGCTGTCGGTGTAAGCCGGCCCGGGCCGAGGAGCGGCGGCGACCAGGTCCCTGCCGGGCGGTTGACCCGCACTTGCCCTGAACGTTTTGCCGCGAGCCGGTCCCATACTCTGTGACGCGGCCAGACGGGTTGCGAGCCGAGGTGACCGGTAACGTGCAACGCGAGCTCATCGAGCGTGCTGCACAAGGGGACCAGGAGGCCTTCGCCACCCTGGCGACCGATCACGTGGATCGGTGCTACGCCCTCGCGTACCGGATCGTCCGCGACCAGCACCGCGCGGAAGACGCGACCCAACAGGCGCTCCTGAGCGCCTGGCGTGACCTTCCCACGTTGCGCGACCCCGATCGCTTCGAGGCCTGGCTGTATCGGATCGTGGTCCATGCCTGCTACGTCGAAGCACGTACGCAGCGACGGTGGGTCAGCCGGGTGCAGATCCTCTCGACTATTCCTCGCGACATCCCCGACGTAGCGACCTCGGTCGTCAACAGGGATGCGCTCGAGCATGCCTTCGGTCTGCTGACACCGGAACAGCGGGCGGTCGTCGTGCTCCATCACCACCTTGGGTATCCGCTAACCGAGATCGCGGCAACGCTGGATATCCCCGTCGGGACCGCGCGGTCTCGTCTCCACTACGCGACCCGTCAGCTGCGGGTCGCGCTTGATACGGACGCTCCGTCCGTGGCCACATCGCAGGAGCGCCCAGCATGACCCCTCAGGACGAGGCGACCTTCGACCCCCGCATCGCGGACTGGCTCGAGGAGGACCCGAACAATGCACCCGACCAGGCGATCGAGATCGTCCTGGCCGCCTTGCCATCGATCCAGCAGCGGCACGCGTCGCGCCTGCCGTGGAGGTTCACCATGCCCACTCTTCCCAAGCTCGCCATCGGGGCGGCGGCGATCGTCGTCGTCGTCCTGGCTGGCGCCTTCCTTCTCCGATCGCCTGCCTCGGCGCCGGCCGCGGGCGGCCCGGCGCCGTCGCCGTCGACTGCCGGACCACCCGCAACGCCGTCGCCGTCGCCGTCGCCGTCGCCGTTAGCGTCACCCACAGCGACGCCCGTCAGCACGGTTGGCTGGGTCACGTTCTCCTCGACCCGCTACGGATACCAGATCGCGCATCCGCCGACGTGGGCGGCAACGCCGGCCTCGCGAGATTGGGTATTCGCCAAAGATCGGCTGCCGCCCACACAGCCGGGAGGCGCCTCGGACGTCTTCGAAGGCAACGCGAATGGGATCGACACTGCAGTGACGGCCTTCGCCGTGGACGTTCCGGCCGGAACGTCCGAGGAAGCGTGGCTCGCGTCCTATTACGCCGGCTCCGCCTTCTGCCCGACGTCTCCAACGTTCCTGCCGGTGACCGTCGACGGCCACGCGGGCCGGCTCGACACGTGCTATGACGCACAGGTGTTCGTCCCAATCGGACAGCGCGAGTACGTCTTCATCATCTGGCGAACCGGGGACCAGCCGCTCCTCCGGGCATTCCTGTCGACGGTCAAGTTCCAGGCGAGCACACCGTCCGGCTCACCGGGCGCTAGCGCGAGCCCTTGACGGAGCGTCGACTCGACCCATGCTCAGTCCGGGAACGCCTCCGGCCCGCGCTCACTCAGCTCACGAGCCTCGCCAGTGGCGTCCTCCGGCCGGCAACCACGAATACGGATAGCGGCCGTCCTCCGGGGCGTCCGCTATCCGTAGGATCCGGAGGCCACCGCGAGTGGTGTTGTGCCGACTCACGCGGCTGACGCGTCCGACGATGTTCTGGGGCCGCGGGGATCTCGTCGTCTGATGACGGACCTCGATGGCCTCACGTGAAGCGTGCAGGTGAAGTCAGGGCACCTGTCAACCAGGGCGCTTCCCCTTTGCCCCGTCAAACGCGACGGGCCGGTCGCCCGCCCAGTCAACGACCGACCGTCCGACCCTAGACTCTGAACCGTACGGCGACCCCCTGGCACCGCGATGCAGACAGCCCTGCGGACGGCGATGTCGATCCCCGGCAGGCGGGCCCATCCGGGGCGTGGAACGCCGGTCGACGACTGTGAGGAAGCCTCGATGGAACTCAACGGGACGCTCAGCTGGCTCATCGGCAGGGGAGCGGTGCTCCTGATCGGGGTCGCCATCCTGCTCGTGATCTACCGGGTCGGGATCAGCGCGATCCACCGGATCGTGCCTGCCGTCATCGACGCGCAGGCCACCCATCTCCCGTCCGGGTCAAGCTCAGCCGAGGAGGTGAGCAAGCGGATCGTCACGATCGAGGATCTCCTCCGCAAGCTCCTGCGGGTTGGCGTGCTGGCCGGGCTCGTCGTCTTGGCGCTGGGCGTCTTCGAGTTGTGGGCGGTCCTCGCGGGCATCGCTCTTCTCATCGTGGCTGTCGTGTTCGCCACGAGGGATGTCGTCCTGGACTACGTCATGGGGTTCCTGATCCTCGTCGAGGGTCCGTACTTCAAGGGCGACTATCTCGTCGTGAACGGACATCCCGGGATCGAAGGGGTCGTCGAGGAGATCGGTCTGCGCCGCACCCTCTTGCGCGATGCGTCAGGCGCGTCCGCTGCCGTTTCGAACGGGTTCATCCGACTCCCATGCAACCTCACGCGTCTCTTCTCGGTCGCGGTCGTCGACCTTCACGTCCTGCGCGCCGGCCAGCTCGACGAAGCTCTGGCCACGGCCGGCCGGGTCGGGGATGAGATGCGTGTCGATCCCGGCTGGGTGGATCGGATCGATGCCGACACACCGACCGACGTCTCGGTCACCGGGCTCGGCATGGACGGGGCGACGATCCGGCTGCAGCAGCGGGTCCCGGCAGGCGCTCAAACGGCCGTCGCGAGCGAGATTCGCCGGCGGTTGGCGGCGGCGCTCGTCGCGGGATCGATCGGGACCGGGCGGTGGGACACGCCGATGCCGATCGTCAGCCAACCCGGCGCCCTGACCCAAGCTCGATAGGCCGGCCCGAGGATCACGGTGGGTGCTGGCATCCCGAGTCGGGTAGGATTCGCCTCCCGCGGGGCCTGTCGAGAGACAGCGGCTCGACAGGCTCGTCTCCAGCCAGCAACGATGGAGGATCCATGACTGACCGATCGCTCGACGAGCTGGGGCCCGTCGATTACCTGATCGTCGAATTCCCGGCCGGGCACCAGAACTTCACCGGGGAGGGCGCGAGCGAGCTGCTCCGGCTCCATGACGCCGGGATCATCCGGATCATGGACATCCTCATCCTCCAGAAGGGCGCCGACGGGACCGTCATGGCCCAGGAGCTGGGCGAACTCGACGAGCTCGGTGAGCTCGCCCGACTCGAGACGGAGCTCGTCCAGACACTGGCCGAAGACGACGTCGACCACCTCGCGGCGGCGATGGATCCCGGCAGCGTCGCGGGCGTCCTCGTCTACGAGAACCTGTGGGCCGCTCCGTTCGCCTCCGCCATGCGCCACGCCGGCGGCCAGCTCATCGCCAACGGCCGCATCCCCGTCCAGGCCCTCATCGCCGCCATCGAGGCCGACCAGGCCGACGAGGCGCTCGCCACCGCAGGAGGCTGACATGCCGCTCGGACCAGGTCGCAGAGGAGTCGGGGTCATCGGAGCGCCGGTCGCCAAGGTCGCCGTCGTCGGTGCAGCCATGGGTCCAGGCCCATCGCCGGTCGCCAAGGCGGCCGTCGTCGGCGCGGCCGTTTCACCCGGCCCGTCGCCGGTCGCCAAAGCCGCCGTCGTCGGCGCGGCCGTCACCCCCGGTCGCCGCCGCTTCTAGCGTCTCCCGGCGCGGAGCGCCCGGCCAGCCGACCCGGGAGGGGGCCGGCTGATCCGCCACGCCCGGAGATGAGCCGCCGGGTCGCAGCCACCACGGCGACATGACGGTTCGCCATCGCGAGAAGGGGGAGTACTGAGGCTAGCCGCGGCGATCGCGACGATGCTCGGCGGGTCGCTCTGGGCGGCCTGGTGCTGCTCCGTGCTCGCGACGGGCCTCCAGGTCGGGCCGATCCCCTTCGCCACCGCAGCGATCCCCGCGTCACTCGCTTGCCTGGGGCTGGGATCCGCGGGTCTGGCAGTGACCGGGACCTGGGGTCGAGGCCCGGCTGTCCGCCTCGGTTTCGCGGCGGTCGCGGTCGGCGGGGTGCTTGCCGCGGGCTCGTTCGCGGGCTCGTTCGCGGGCATCCAGGCGGTGGCGTTCGCGATCGGACTGTGGCTCGTGCTCGGTGGGTCGGTCGCGGTCGGGTCCACGCTTCGTACGCTTGGGCGCGTCGAGCGGGACCGAGGTCTGCGTTCGACGGGGATCGTCTTGATGGCGACCGCGGTGGCTCTCATCGGACTCGCTTTCCTCTCCTCGCGCGGCCCGGTCGGCATCTTCAACCTCGATGGGTATTCCACGACGAGCAAGGTCTTCGCGCTGACCGAGCTGGCGTTCGGCGCCTCGTGGATCTGGCTCGGATGGCGTGCCTTGGCGGGGCGACCTCAGCCGACCGTGCCCAGCGATCGCACGAGCGGGCGACCGATCTGGGTCGTCGCGATCATCGGGTCGGTCGTCATCGGACTGCTCGTGGCGGGGCTGGGTGTCTATGTGGTGGGCTCGACGACCGGCCCTGCCGCCCCGCCCGTCGACGCCCGGTTCGAGGGGATCGGCGGTGAGGAGCATCATCAGATCGTCTTTCCCGGCGGCGATGCGGCGTTCGTTTGGGACATCCGCGATTGCGGGGCCGACGTCGGCCCGCATGACGTCCTTGCGATCGACCTGATCCGCACGTACGACGCGGAACACACCCCCGATCCGGGCCTGCCCTGGTTCCTCGGAGGTGGCGGACGGACCCGCATGCTGGTCCCCCGCACGATCGTCGGTCAGGAGTACGGAAAAGGACAGCCGGTCGCCGGGACGACGACCATGCGCGTCGATGGTGGCCTGTGGTCGCTCCATGTCGAGATGCCAGGCGACTGCCACTGGCGGGTCGAGGTCAGGTCGGCGGACTCGAGCTAGGGCCCTGCGAGCCATCCGCCGGGTCCCTCATGGCTCGGCGAATTGGGGGAGGTACGGCCCTGGACGGCGAGCCCTGTCATCTTCACGACAGCTTGCCGACCGACGCCCCAATGGCGGCGGCGACGGCGTCTGGAGAAGCGGCGGAGCGGCCAGGCCGCCGCCCCATCCGCCGATCCGGTGCTCGGGCACCGGACGGCAGTCGGGCCGACAGGGGGATGCCATGAAGACGATCGATCCACGACGACTGATCCTCGTCGTCAGCACCTTCGCTCTGGTCTCGTGCACGGGCGGAGCCTCGTCGACCTCACCGTCGGCCGCCGCATCGCCGATCGGCTCGACGCCGGCGGCCTCGACGGCGCTGCCGACCGCGTCGCCCTCGGCGACAGCCGAGCCGGCGGCGGCATCGCCCGCCGCCGAAGCGTCAGGACCGCCGAGCTCGGGGCCGGTCGCGGTCGTCAAGGCCGCGCCTCCCAAGCCGGCGCACACGACGTACACCCTGGTGAAGGAGACGGAGAACGCAGCCCAGACGCAGATCACCGAGCAGTACCGCGCCACCTGGGACGAGCCCGCCGGGACCGCCACGAAGTTCACGGTCTACGGCGTGACGGAGTGCCTGCGCGAATCGGCGAAGAACGACGACACCCCGTGCGTCGTGGAGGGCATGCACATCCCGGCGTCGAAGCTCGAGGTCCTCGCGACCGCCACCGGTGATGCGCGGTCCATGAACGTCACCTGGACGCGCTACGACGAAGAGGGACCCGACCCGTACTGGGCGATCCTGCTCAGCGCGTCGAACCGATACGGGGAGTCGAAGTCGGCGATCCTGACCAGCGGGCAGGTCTGCTACCAGTGCGTCTACTGACGGGTCGATCGACGCCGGGCGACAGGATGGCCACGGTCCTTACTCCCGCGAGAGCATCGCGGCGGCTTCGCGCTCGAGGTCGACGTACGGCTCGCCGCTCACATCGACCGCGACCCGATCGATCGTGCCTCCGGTGAAGGCGTGGGGAGCTTCGCCCGGGTAGTCGCGGGTGACAGCCTCGCTACTGTCGCGCCCCACGCAGAGGCCCTCACCGGCGAGGCTGAACATGCCTGGCTGGGTCTTGATCCGGCCCTCGCCGACCTTCCGATCCCCGTGGTAGAGGGTCAAGATCCCGGTGGCCACGTGGGGCGGGTCCTCGCCATCCTTCTCGAACGACGCTGAAAGGATGAGGTTCGCGCCCGTCGGGATGTCCTCCGTCGCGACGATCTTCTGCTCGAAGACTCCGACGAAGTTGTTGACATAGTGGAGCCGGTCGTCCTTGACGTACAGGGCATGGCCTCCGAAGAGGGCTCCGTGCGCGAACAGGACACCCTGGGCACCCGGCGCCGGGATATCAACGAGCGCGCCGATGGTGAACGAGCGGTTGCGGATGTTCACCGCCTGGCTCTCCGGGACCTCCGCGGTGCCCGGATAGTAGACGTATCGCTGGCGCGGACTCGCGAGCTGTGGGCGCGGCGTGAGGATGATCTCGAGAGGGGAGCGGTCGTCCAGCGGAAAGGCGCCGTTCGCGCCCGCTTCGGCGTACCAGAGGTTGACGAGCTCGCGCAATCTCTCCGGTTGCTCCGCCGCGAGATCGTGGAGCTCGGAGCGGTCGACGTCGGTGTGGTAAAGCTCCCAGGTGTCGTCGTTGAAATGGCTCCAACCGCTGATCGTCGGGTGGGTCGTCACGGCTTTCCAGCCGTCGTGCCAGATCCCCCGCGATCCGAGCATGGAGTAGAACTGCGTCTGCCGCGTGGAAGGCGCGGATGCGTCGGCAAGGCTCGAGGCCATGCTCACGCCGTCGAACGGGACCTGGACGTGGCCCTTGATCCGGGCCGGCGGCTCGACCCCGAGCAGATCGAGGATCGTCGGGACGAGGTCGATCGCATGGTGGTACTGGTCGCGGATCTGGCCGGCGGCCGCCTTGTTCGCGGGCCAGCTGATGATGCACGGATCGGCCGTGCCTCCGTTGAACTCGTAGCGCTTCCACATCTTGAACGGCGTGTTGAACGCCATCGCCCAGCCATTTGTGTAGTGGTTGTACGTCGTCGGCCCGCCGAGCTGGTCGAGCATCGCGAGGGCCGCCTGGACGTCGTCCGGGATGCCGTTGAACAGCTTGTTCTCGTTGACCGAGCCGTTCGGACCACCCTCGCCTGATGCCCCGTTGTCCGACACGAGGATTACGAGGGTATTGTCGCGCTGCCCGGTCGCCTCGAGGAAGTCCAGGAGCCGTCCGATCTGGTGGTCGGCGTGGGCGAGGAAACCCGCATAGACCTCGGCCATCCGGCAGAAGAGGTGTCGTTCGTCATCGGTCAGCGAGGCCCACGGCTTCGTGACATCGAGCGGTGGGAACGGCTGGCCCTGCGGGCCCTTGCGCGTCTCAGGGGTGCCGAGCGGGTTGAGCGGTGGCAGCTCGGTGTCGGACGGGATGAGGCCCATCGACTTCTGGCGCGCCAGCGTCTGCTCGCGCATCGCCTCGTATCCCTTGTCGAAGCGGCCCTTGAACTTGTCCGCCCACTCCTTCGCGACATGGTGCGGCGCGTGCGCGGCGCCGGGTGCGTAGTAGAGGAAGAACGGCTTGTCCGGGGCGACGGCCTTCGCGTCCTTGATGAACTCGATCGCCTTGTCGGTCAGATCCTCGGTCAGGTGGTAGCCCTCCTCGGGCGTCTTCGGCGGATCGACCAGGTGATTGTCGTAGACCAGGTCGGGGTACCACTGGTTCGTTTCAGCGCCGAGGAAGCCGTACCAACGCTCAAAACCTCGGCCGCTTGGCCAGTTCCGGCGAGTCGAGGCAAGGTTCATCTCAACGGTCGGGCAGAGATGCCATTTGCCGACCATGTAGGTGTTCCAGCCGAGCTCACCGAGGATCTCGGGAAGCATCCCGTTCTCGGGAGGGATGGTGCCGCTCGCGTTGGGGAACCCGATCGCGGCCTCGGTGATGCAGGCCATGCTGTTGCGGGTGTGGTTGCGGCCTGTGAGCAGGCAGGACCGGGTCGGCGAACAGAGGGCCGTCGTGTGCCACTGGGTGTAGCGGATGCCATCCGCCGCGATCCTGTCGATGTTGGGCGTGTCGATGGGCCCGCCGTAGCAGCTCATCGCGCTGAAGCCGACATCGTCGAGGACGATGTAGACCACGCTCGGCGCCCCGTCCGGAGCCTTCGGCGGTTCGAACGGCGACCAGTCCGGCACGGAGTCCCGGATGTCGACGTTGATGGTGCCCTTGAAGCCGCTGGTCATCGTGTCGCCCTCACTCGCTGTCGGACCGGGACTGGCAAGGTAGCACCGGCGGTTGCGCTCCGCTCGGTCGGTCACCCGGCTGGGTCGGTCACCCGGCTCGGTCGGTCACCCGGCTGGGTCGGTCACCCGGCTCGGTCCCGGTCCTGGGCCTCAGCGGCGACCCGGGCCGCGGTCTCGGCGGCGATCTGACGCTCGACGGCCTGCCGTCGCCACGGGACGACGCCGTCGAGCTCGATCTCCAGGGAGAAGCTGAGGAACGTCCGGACGAGCACGATGAGCCCGAGGGCGAGGGCGCTCTCCAGGGTGGAGTCGATGGCCACCGTGAGCACGATGTCGGCGACGATGAGGATCTCGAGACCCAGCAGGATGGTCCGCCCGATGTTCCCTCGGAGGTTCTTGTAGGCGACGATGCGATCCG
The DNA here is from genome assembly GCA_963749735.1 of uncultured Chloroflexia bacterium. GTDB lineage: Bacteria > Chloroflexota > Limnocylindria > Limnocylindrales > CSP1-4 > Chersky-267. The sequence goes on along the minus strand of CAVVNZ010000021.1, from coordinate 45,546 downwards.
ACCGCTGGAGGTCGCGGGCGTAGGCGACGGCCGCGACCAGGCAGCCGCTGACGAGGACCGCGACGCCGGCCAACTCGATCGCGCGGATCACCCACTCCACGGCGGTTTCGAACGTCACGGGCGACTCCCTGGTTGGTGGTTCGCCCGGAAGTGTACAGACCGGGTGCGGTACCCTCCACCCGTTCCGCACCGGTCGGCTCGGGGCCGACGTCCTGCGCACACGAGGTATGCGACGGATGGCGAAGAAGGACACGGAGTCCGCGGCGCCGCCCCGCCCGGAGGAGCTCCAGGCGCCGGGCTACGAGATCTTCATCGGCCTGCTGGCGGTCATCTCGCTGATCAACCTGGCCCTGACCATCCTGCGGATCGTCCCGCCCGAGTTCCAGCAGATCGCCGTGATCGTCGACATCCCGATCACCATCATCTTCCTGGCCGACTTCACGATGCGTCTCCGGCGCTCGCACCCGCGGCGCGTCCTACTTCATCGACCAGCGCGGCTGGCTGGACCTCCTGGGCAGCCTGCCGTCGGTCTTCCGGCTGCTCCGGCTGTTCCGCCTCGCGCGCGTCTTCCGGCTGCTCCGCGAGTACGGCCTGCGCAACGTCTTCAAGTCGTTCGTCGAGCACCGGGCCGACAACGCGCTGCTGGTCGTCGCGCTGCTCGTCCTGGTCGTCCTCGAGTTCGGCAGCATGATCGTCCTGGGCTTCGAGGAGAACGCCCCGGGTGCGAACATCACCACCGGCGGGGACGCGCTGTGGTGGGCCTTCGTCAGCATCACGACCGTCGGCTACGGCGACAAGTACCCGATCACCACCGGGGGACGGACGGCGGCGGTGTTCGTCCTGGCGGCGGGCGTGGGCCTGTTCGGCGTCCTGTCCGGGTACCTGGCGAACTTCTTCCTGGCGCCGGCCAAGACCGATGACGACGACGCGCAGGAGACGACGCCGGGCGCCGACGGCGCGACGACCACGGCGGCCGGGTCCGGGCAGCGGGTCGACGTGCTGGCGGCCCTCGATGACCTCGAGGCGCGGATCAGCGCGCTCCGGGCCAGCCTGGCCGATCCGGTCGAACCGGCCTAGGCGGCGGCCCCAGGTCTCATCCCGGCGCGGTCGAGACCCGCCCGTCGGCGATGGCGGCCTTGAACTCGGCGTGGTCCTTGGCGTTCTGGTCGGCGTATGTCTCGGCGAAATCCGCGACCGCGCCGTCGAACTTGTCGCTCGTGCCGAGGTAGGCGGAGATCGCCACGGCGTCGCCGCTGCGGGCGTGCGCCCTGGCGATGGACCGTGCGCACAGCTCGGCGTAGAAGCCGAGGCCCTGGGGCCGGAGGGTCGAGATGTCGATCGACCCCTTCATGTCCCACAGCTGCCGGAAGTAGAAGTCGCGGCCGGCGGGTCCCCGGGTCCAGCCGAGGAAGATATCGGGCGTCGTCTGCATCAGGCGCTGCCCCACGACGACGCGCTCCCCATGGTTCTCGTGTTCGCTGGCCTTGGTGTACGGCTCGAGGACCGACGCCGTCGCCTCCTTGGCCTGGAGGATCATCGGGTCCTCCTGGTCTCGTCCCTCGAGCAGGATGATGAAGCAGCGCGTCCCGACGCTGCCGACCCCGACGACCTTCAGGGCGTAGTCGACGAAGCGGAACCGCTCGATCAGCTCCCGCCGGTTCTGGGCGAGCGAGTCGCGATACCCGCTGAAGACGTCGCGGAGCATCTCGAGGCCGCCGGGGAGCGGCGGGTGGGTCACGACGGGAGGGTCGTCGATGATCCGCCACTGGCCGTCCTCGACCGTCGTGAGCGCCTGGGTCGCGCGGAGCCGATCCTTCTTGCGCGCCTTCGAGAAGATGGCGTCGATCCGGGCGCGGGCGTCCGCCTTGCTGCCCACCTGGATGGTGCCCTGCTCGAACATCGCCTCGATGTCCTCGGCCGTGGTCTTGTCGTACCAGATGTCCAGGAGCCGCATCCCGGCGTGGCGGGCGATCCCCTCCCGGTACGCCTTGGCGGCGGCCAGCGTGCACGACCGTCCTTCGGCGGGCGTGAACCCATTCTCGCGGGCCGCGATCACGACGCTCGCGGTCAGCCGTTTGACGTCCCACTCCCACGGGGCGGGGAGCGTCTCATCGAAGTCGTTCGCATCGAAGACGAGCGACCGCTCCGGCGACGCGAACAGCCCGAAGTTCGAGATGTGGGCGTCGCCGCTGGCCTGGACGATCAGGCCGCTCGTCGGCGTCCGGGACAGGTCCGCATGCCATGACCGCCGGCGCACCGCGATAGAACGCGAACGCGGAGGCAGCCATCCGCCCATGCCGGATCGGGACGAGGTCCTGGAGGCGGTCGCGCTCCTGGTCCGTGAGGATGGCGATCGGATCGCGGTCGGGGGCCAGGTCGAGCGGCCCCGACGCCCGTCCGCGGGGCCCGTTCGCGGCCCGCGCGGCCGATCGCGGCCCGCTCCTCGCTCGAGACCCACGGGCGCGGCACGTACCGCTCGGGGTTCGGTCGGTCCGACGTCCAGACCGCGTCGGCCTCGGCCGGTCGCTGCGGCGTCCGTCGGTTGGCACGCCGGCGATCCGCCTGCTCTGTGTCGGTGACGGGCTCGGAGCTCGCCTGGTTAGCTTCCGGGGCCGCTGCGTCGGACCCCGCGGCCGTCTCGTTCTCATCCATATGGTGGACTGTAGCAGCCTGTCGTCCGCGAGGGACGGGTCAGCTTCATCGCCGCCTCGACGGGTATCATCGATGCGATGACGGAGCGCACCGCCCACGACGCCGGCGCGATCGCCTGTCCGTTCGTCGCGTTCGTCGACGATCGCGATGAACGCGCCGACGTGCCCGATCATCGGCACCGCTGCTACGCCGAGATCCGCCCCGCCCCGCGGGCGATCGCCCACCAGCAGGCGTTCTGTCTGTCGTCCGGATTCGCGGCCTGTCCGACGTTCCAGGACTGGGCGAAGCGCGAGTCGGCTCGGGCTCGAGCGGCGTCCTCGGCGCCCCGAGCGGCGGAGGAGGCGATGGCGGCGGGCGGTCCCGCCTCGGACCCCGTCGAGCGCGTCGAGCCGGTCGAAGGACCACCGCCGCCGGAGCGTGACGACGGATCGCCGCCCGACGAGGATCCGTTCGACGATCGGGCCACCCGCAATCCACACCGCGACTGGGCTGCGCCGCCGCCCTGGGTCGATCCAGCCGGCCCGGACGCCGATCGACCCCGCCGATGCCCCGGCGTTCCTGTCCGACCGTTCGCCGGGCCAGGACCCGGAGCTCGCCGCCGGCGCCGCCGGACTGTCGGCCTCGCGCTGGCTGCAGGATGTGCCGCCTCCGCGGTCGTCTGATCCGGGGGCGGCGGCAACGCGGGATCCGGACGATGAGCTGGAACGATCGCTCGCCGAGGACCGCGCGAATCGCGAACGCGCCGCCGCGATCGGGACGGCGGCGGCCGTCGGTGCGACCGCATCGGGCAGCCGCGCCGCCCGCCGCGCGGCCGCCCCGGCCGCCCCGCCGCCGAAGGTGTCCCAGGCGCGCCGAAAGCCGGTCGATCGCGACGTCACGGGTCCATCGTGGGAGCGCCCTCGTCGCCAGGAGGCCTATCCCACGCTCAAGACGCGGATGGGTCTGCCGTCGATCCCGCGAGTGGCGGTCGCGGCACTCGCCCTGCTCGTCGCGGCACTCGTTCTGTTCGCCGCTCCGTTCGTCCTGCATCTCGGCGGCGGCGACAGCAGCGGGACGCTCGCGACGCCGTCACCGTCCGCATCGGGCGCCGGTCGATCGACCGCACCGTCGGTCGCGCCGACCGCGGCGGTCACGACCTACATCGTGAAGTCGGGCGATACCCTGCTCAAGATCGCCAAGAAGTTCGGGGTGACCGTCGATCAGCTGATCGCCGCCAACAAGCAGATCAAGAACCCGAACAAGATCACCGTGGGTGCCGAACTGAAGATCCCGACGGCGGCCCCGAGCGGGGTCATCGAAGGGGCGTCGCCCGCTCCCGGTTCCGGAGCCCCGGGGTCCGCGGTCCCCTGACGCCGGGATTCGCCCGAGGGCGGCGACCTCGCCCCCCGCGCCGCCTACCTGGGCGCGAGGTTGATCGACGTGATCTTGCCGGCCTCGACCCGGAACGTGGCGTCGAGGTGTTGCGACGGAGCGCCCGGGCGGACGACGAGGATGTCCGCCTCGTAGGTGTTGCCCATGTCGCGGGCATCGCCGGGGATCATCTTCAGGCCGCGGTCGCTGCGCAGGAACCAGCCACCGACGCGGTCCACGCCACGAAGGGTCTGGACCGAGTCGCCGACGTGGACGCGCATCTCCGTCTTCGTCGTCCATGAGCGCGACGGCGCCCTCGCGGTCGCCCGCGTTGAGCTTCTCGAAGAACTCGTCCATCGTGTCAACGGCACCCATCGCCGGGAGTGTACGCGAGCCGCTTAGAAGCCGCCGCCCGCGCCGCCGCCACCGCCGCCGGACCCACCGCCGCCGAACCCACCACCGCCCCCGCCGCCCGATGACGAGGGCGAGTTGCCGACCGCGCCGAGCGCGCCGAACATCCCGCCGAAGTCGGGGATGGCCGAGGCCGAGAAGGCCGACCCACCGCCCCCGAGCCCGCCGCCGCCGGCGAAGGACTGGGACGTGCCGTACCACGCCGGGAACCACGGCACCGTCGAACCGGTCCCGCGCCTGGCGTCCTCGGCGCTCCGCTCCAGGACCGACTCGGCGTCCTTCTGCAGGCCGAGGGCGACTGCCCAGACCATCGCCTGGTCCGGCGTCTCGATCCAGGCGAGCTTTGCCTCGTCGACGACCTGGGTCATCGAGCGTGCCTGCGCCATCGTCTTCTCGAGGGTCCGGCGATAGGCCGCGAGCATCGCCCGGATCGTCGCCCCCGCCATCGTCCGGGCGGGCATCGCCCGCGCCAGGATCACGGTCGCGATGCCGGCTGCCAGGAGGCCGCCGCCAAGGACGACCATCCCCGAGAAGGGGATCATGATCCCGACGAACAGGGCGATCGAGCCGAGGATGAGCTCGCCCACGCCGAGCCCCGCCCATCGCGTGGTCACCTTGCCCGGCGCTTCGTGGAACCAGTCGTGCTCGACCGCATAGGACTCGAGCTTCGAATCGAACGTGCCGACATCCGATCCGAACTTGAGCAGGTCGTCGTCCTCGAGGACGTCGCCTCCCGGGGCGAGGTCGCGGAGCTTGCCGAGTGCATACGTCTCGGCGTCGCTCAGCGGGCGCCGGGTGTTGAGCCGACGCTGGGCGGCCTCCTGATCGGTGATGGGATCGGTCCCCTTCGTCCACAGCGCGACCTTGTGCGACAGCAGCCCGTCCTTCTGTTCGAAGGCCAGCTCGCCGCGGCTGGCGAGGTCCAGCAGGGCGGTCGTCAGGGTCCGTCGCGAGCTCTGCCCGTCGTAGACGAGTGCTCCGCTGGCCGCCGTGAGGTCGGCCGGCGGCGCTGGCATGAGCACCGACGGATCGTCGACGTAGACCGGATCGCGACCGTAGCGCAGCCAGTGGAAGACGACCCATCCGACGAGCAGGAAGAACAGGCCCGGCCCGACGAGCAGGCCGACGATCGCGTTGATGATCCGCCCGCGCTCCAGCGACTGCGCGTGGTCGGCGGTGGCGGCCTGGTCGACCTTGTGCATCGCGGCGAGGACGGCGCCGTCCAGATCGCCGCCGCGCAGGAGCGGGAGCATGTCGTTCTCGAAGATCGCCTGGCGTTCCTCGTTGGACAGGAACGTGTCCCGGAAGCCCGGGCCGGCGTAGAGCTGGACCTGCCCGTGACGAAGGCTGCCGTCGAGGTCGAGCAGGATGACCATCCCGTCGTCGAACCCCTTCCGGCCGATGCCCCACTGGTCCATCAGCGCGATGGCGTCCTGTTCGGCAAGGTCGGGCGTGTCGCTCTCGGGTTTGAGCTGGGTGTAGACGACGACCTGGGCGCCGGTCCTGGCTTCGATCCCCTGGGCGATGCCCTGCACCTCGGCGATCGTCGCCGGCGACAGGACCTGGGCCGTGTCGTAGACACGCTGACCGGTGACCGGCTGGGGATACGGCGGGCCGGCGGCCGCGGCGAAACCCCCGAATGCCAAGACCCCGATCGCGACCAGCGCGGCCGACGCGATCCCGATCCGTCGCAGCCGGGCTCTGGTCGGTACCCCGGTCGGTCGGCCCACGCGGGCGGTCATCCGAATATCGCCCGGATCAACGACACGAGGAACGCGAAGATCGCACTCACGGCGTTCGAACCCCCGAGGGTTTGGGCGTCACCGACGGTCGCGGCCTTGTCGATCTCCTGCAATGCGGCCAGGACGGCGCCATCGAGGTCGCCGTTGCGCAACAGCGGCAGCATGACGTCCTCAAAGATCGTCTGTCGCTGGCTCGCTGAAAGATACGCCGCCGAGAATCCCGAACCGGCGTAGAGCTGGACCTGCCCGTGGCGCAGGGTCTCGTCGAGGTCCAGGAGGATGACGAGACCATCGTCACGTCCGCCGCGGCCGATCTTCCACTCGTCGATCAGGGCACGTGCGTCGGCCTCGGCGGCCGTCGGGCTATCGCTCTCGGGTTTGAGCTGGGTGTAGACGACGACCTGAGAGCCGGTTCGGGCTTCGATCTGACCGGCGATCCGCTCTGCTTCGGCGATCCCGGCCGCCGTCAGGACGCCAGCCGTGTCGTAGACGTGCTGACCGGCGACCGGCGTCGGGTAGGGCGGGCCGGCAGCCGCCACCTGGCTCGCGACGGCAAGAACGCTGAGTGCGATCGACGCCACGATGGCCCATGGACGGCGGTGCCGGCGCGACCGCACCGACGTTGCAAGGGTACGAGTCATCCCCCCGACCCTGCGTCCGAGGGTCGCCTACGGGCAACCTTGCGACCCACGGTCGAACGACGTCGGCGTGACATGGGGATCGGCATCGGTCCCATTGTATTGGTGCTGATGCAGGCCGACGCCTCGCGCCGGTGACCTCCCGAGCGGCCTACCCCAGCGCGGCGACCGAACCGCGCCGGCGGACCACGGTCAGCCTCCCGTCGTCCTCAAGCATCAGCTGGGGCGGGCGGGGACGGCCGTTGTAGGTCGACGAGAACGAAGCGGCGTAGGCCCCCGCGTCGCGGATCGCCACGATGTCGCCGCGGCGGAGGGCCGGCAGGGCGTGACTGCCCAGGGCGTCGGTCGACTCGCAGATCGGCCCGTGGACGTGGACCGGGCCGCCTTCGGGATCAAGCGGTTCCGGCGAGGCGGCGCCGCCGACGGGATCGATCGGACGCCCCAGCGAGGTCAGGGCGACGATCGGATGGCGGCCGTCGTAGAGCGCGGGCCGGATCAGCTCGGTCATCCCCGTGTCGAGGACGACCATCCGTCCGCCTCGCTCGCGGACATGCAGGACCGATCCGACCAGCCAGCCCGCCCGCGCGACCAGGAAGCGGCCCGGTTCGACCGCCAGCCGCGACGGTCGTCGGTCGGGCGGGACGGCGTCGAGCAGGCCGGGGATCTCGCGTGCGAACCGCTCCGGTCGTGGACCGACGTCGCCGAGGGGCGGCACCGGGAACCCGCCCCCCAGGTCCAGCGTGTCGAACCCCGGCAGGCCGCCGCGCAGGAGGGCGACGAGCGCGAGCCCACGGCGGACGGCGTCCCGCCAGGCGTCCACTGCCCCCAGCTGCGACCCGACGTGGAGGTGGATCCCGCGCCAGCCCAACGGCCCCTCGGAGCCGCCCCCCGCCTCGATGGCGTCCGCCAGCTCGTCGTCGGCCAACCCGAACTTGCTGGAGCCCGCGCCGACCGCGAGGCCATGGAGCGTCTCCGGCTCGACCGCCGGATTGAACCGGAGCAGGACGTCGAGCCGGGCGACGCCCGCCCGCCGAGCGAGCCGCGCCAGGACGGCGGCTTCGTCGGCGGACTCGATCGCCACCCAGCGGAGCGGCCGGCCCTCCGCGGCCGCGCGCACAGCGGCGTGGAGGTCGGCGTCCGTCTTGCCGATCCCTTCGAGCGTGATCCGGTCGTTCGGGATCCCGGCGCGGGCGGCGATCGCCCACTCGCCGCGCGACACGACGTTCGCCCCGAGCCCGAAGCCGCCGATCCGGCCGACCACGGCCGCCACGTCGTTCGCCTTGACCGAGTACTGGCGGATCCACGGATCGGGGAACGCGGCACGGAGCTCGTCCGCCGCGCGCCGGAGTGCCACCGCATCCGTCACGTAGACCGGCGAGCGGAACCGCCGAGCAGCGGTACGGAGCGGGTCGGCCAGCTGGGGCAGGCGATCCGGCTCCGTCACGGGCCGCTCGGCGGACGGATGGCGGACGCCGAACGGCTCAGCGGCTCGTCTTCACGAACGGCAGGAACCCGATCGCCGTCGAGACGAGGCTCAGCACGATGCCGCCGACGACCGCGGCGATGATCGCGTCGAGCCCGAACTTGGGCGGGAAGCCGCCGACGGTGAAGTCGAGCCCGAGCTTGTCCGAAACGAAGGCAAGGGCGAGGAGGAGAACGCCGTTGACCAGGAGGCCGAACAGGCCGAACGTCAGCAGGGTGAGCGGGAGTGACAGGATCTTGAGGGCGGGCTTGATCACCGTGTTGGCGACGCCGAAGATCGCGGCGACGATCAGGATCGACAGCGGCTTGACGTCCGGCCCGAACGAGATCCCGTTGTAGAGGAGCGCGGTCGCGTAGAGGGCGATGCCCGTCCCGATGACGGTGAGGATGAAGCCGGTCATCGCGAACCTCCCTGGGGAACGTTGGCGTCGCGGGTGACGACGGCCGGGCCGCGTCGGGAACGATGATGGCAGACCCGTCGAGACCGGATCTATCGGAGGAGGAAGCCGGTCCCCAGCGGATCGCGAGGGTCGAGCTCGAAGACGTGCTCCCCGGTGCGATAGGCGGAGCCCTCGACCTCGGTCACCACCGCCGGCCGGCGGCCGACCTCGACGTCTTCCACGACGCGACCGAGGAACGCGGAATCGACGATGCTCAGATGCCGGAGCGGATCCCGGCCGTCCGTCCCGAGGCGTCCGTCGGCCGCCAGGAGCGCGAGGCGTGCCGAGGTCCCGCTGCCGCACGGCGAGCGGTCCACCTCGCCGTCGGCGAAGACCGTCACGTTCCGTTGGGTGAGCGCGATCCCGTCGGCGCGATCCTCGTCGGTCGTGACCTCGTTCTGCCAGAAGATCACGCCGTAGATGCCGTGCAGCTCGGGTTCGTCGGGATGGACGACGTCGAGCTTCCGGTCCAACTCGGGGCGCAGCTCGCGCTGCAGGGCGATGAGCGCAGGCAGGCTCGCCGGCGACACCTCGAGGCCGAGCGCGCGAACGTCGACCGAGGCATAGAACGCACCCCCGTAGCTGACGTCGCACAGGATCTCGCCGCGACTCGTCGCGATCGGGGCATCGCGCGCCACGACGAACGCCGGGACGTTGCGGAACCGGACCGAGGCCACGCCGACCCCGTCGGGGTCCATCCGGGCGACGCAGCGAAGGCGCCCGGATGGGACGTCCACCCCGATCTGACCATCGTCGAGCGGCCGGGGCAGGCGCCCCGACTCGATCGCCCAGGTGACCAGTGCGATCGTCCCGTGCCCGCACGCCGTCGAGTAGCCCTCGTTGTGGAAGAACACCACGCCCAGGTCGGCGCCGGCGTCGTCCGGGTCCGTGACGAAGCAGCCGTACATGTCGGCGTGACCGCGCGGCTCGTCGACGAGCAGGTGCCGGATCCGGTCGAGGTGGTCGCGGGCGAACGCGCGGCGTTCAAGCACGGTCCGTCCGTGGAGCGGCCCCACGCCCCCGGTCACGATCCGGAACGGCTCGCCCCCGGTGTGGTAATCGGTGGTCGTGACCCTCATCGGGACGGCGCTGTCGGTCGGGGTCATCGGCGACGATGACGGTCGAGCCGCTCGCGGAGTCCTGCACGGACCGCCGGCCATTCGTCGTCGATGATGCTGTAGTAGGCGCTGTCGCGGGCACGGCCGCCGGCCATCACCATGTGTTTCCGGAAGATCCCCTCGAAGGTCGCCCCGATCCCCAGGATGGCCGTCCTCGACTGGACGTTCAGCGCATCGGTCTTGAGCTCGACCCGACGGCAGCCGAGGGTGTCGAACGCATGTCCCAGCATCGCGATCTTCGCCTGAGTGTTGACGGCCGAGCGCTGGAACGCCGGATCGATCCAGGTCCAGCCGATCTCGAGGCGAAGGTCGGCTGGCGCGATGTTGAGATAGCGGGAGCTGCCGACGATCCGCCCGGCGGCGGACTCGACCGTCACCAGGGTCGCCATCGTCCGGTTCGCCTGGGCCGCCAGTGCGGCGTCGACGATCGATCGCATCCCGTCGTCGGTCGATCCGTCGGCTGGCATCCAGGTCCAGATCCGTGGATCCCGCCCGGCGGTCGTCAGCCCCGCGAGGTGATCCGCGCGGAGCGGCTCCAGTCGGACGGACTCGGCCACGAGCGTCGGCGGTTCGTACCAGGGCCGGGTCGTGTCATCCACCCGGCGAGTCTAGACTCTGGCGGTGCGACACGACCTGGGTCCGGCGGATCTCGACGACCTCCTGGATCGCCCGCTCCTGGCGATCCTGGCCACCCGCCGGATCGGACGGGACCGTCCTCCTGTCCCCGGTCTGGCACGAGTGGCGCGACGGCGCCTTCCTCGTGGCGGTCGAGACGGGGGACGGCAAGCTCACCCAGATCAAGCGCGATCCGCAGGTGACCATCCTCGTGGCGGAGAACGATCCGCCCTACCGGGGGCTGGAGATCAGCGGGGTCGCCGAGATCGTCGACGTCGGGTATGGCCCGGTGATCCGCAGGATCGGCCGGCGCTACATCGGCGACGTCGTCGATCGGTTCTGGGACGAGGGTTCGGAGGACGGTGTCGTGCTCCGGATCGCGCCCGGCCGGCTTCGCGCATGGGACTTCACCGACGACTATCCGGAGGCTTCGTCGCTGGCATGACCGAACCGACCTCGCACTTCGCGACCCGTATCGACGCGTTCCTGGCCGAGTTCTTCCGGCTCCATCCGCTCCACGCCACGGCAGCCGGGATGCACGCCCATGACGGGCGCTGGCCCGACCTCAGCGAGGCGGGCCGCCTCGAGCGGCTGGCGTTCGCCGAGCGCTGGGAGTCCGAGCTGCACGACATCCCGGACGCCGACCTCACCCGCGACGAGCGGGTCGATCGCGACCTCCTGCTGGGCGAGCTCGACGGGATCCGCTTCAGCGAGACCGAGCTGCGCCAGGAGACCTGGGATCCGCTCGAGTGGGTCTATCTCCTGGGGGGTGGGATCTTCCCGCTCGTCGCCCGAGAGTACGCGCCGCTGGCGGACCGGCTCGGCTCCGTCGTCGCCCGTCTCGATGGCATGGCGGCGGTCGTCGAGGCGGCCCGGCACGAGCTCGTCGGGCGGCCAGGGCGGCCCGTCTCGGCGCTCCACACCGAGACGGCCCTCAAGAATTTGGCGGGCGTCGCCGAGCTCGCCGACGACGCCGTCACCGAGGCGGAGGGAGCCGCTCCCGACGATCCCGAGGTCGCGGCCATCCTGCCCCGTCTCCGTGCAGCCGCGACGTCGGCGAAGTCCGCCCTGGACGGCTTCGAGACGCACCTCCGGGAGGTCGTCATCCCCGCCGCCCAGGGGGAAGGGCGACTCGGAGCGGCGCTGTTCGGCGCCAAGATGCGCCACACGCTCCGGGACGACGAGCTCACGCCGGTCGCGATCCTCGCCCGAGCCGAACGTGAGAGTGTCGCGGTGCGCGCCGAGATGGTCCGGCTCGCCCGCGAGCTGTGGCCGGCCTGGTGCCCCGGCCGCGACCTGCCGGAGGACGACGGCGCGATCGTCCGTGCGGTGAGCGATGCCATCGCGACCGAGCATCAGCCGGCGGCCGAGCTGTTGACGTGGTGTCGCGAGGAGCTCGCCCGGATCGAAGCGTTCTGCCGCGAGCGGGACGTGGTCGGCCTGGCCGAGGATCCGCTAGAGATCCGCTGGACGCCGGTCTTCCTGCGCTCGTTCGGCGGCGCGATGCTCGACACCCCGGGGCCGCTAGACAAGGGCCAGAAGGCGTTCTTCGCGATCACTCCGATCCCCGACGACTGGACCGCCGAGCGCGCCGAGAGCTACCTCCGCGAGGACAACGACCGGATGCTGCGCGTCCTGACCATCCACGAGGCGGTGCCCGGCCACTACCTCCAGGGCAGCTACGCCAACCGGAACCCGTCGGTGGTCCGCGGGATCTTCTGGAGCGGGGTGTACGCCGAGGGCTGGGCGGTCTACGTGACCCAGGTGATGATGGACCTCGGCTATGGAGCGGACGATCCCGCGCTCATGCTGATCCACTGGAAGTTCTACCTGCGCGCGGCGATCAACGCGATCATCGATGTGCGGATCCACGCCGGCGAGGATTTCGGAGGACCGATGACCGAGGACGAAGCCGTCCGTCTGATGGTCGAGGGCGGCTTCCAGGAGGAGGCCGAGGCTCGCTCGAAGTACGACCGGGCCAGGTTGTCATCGACCCAGCTGTCGACCTACTTCGTCGGCTCGATGGCGATGTGGACGCTCGAGCTCGACGCCCGGCGCCGTCTGGCCGAGGCGAGCGCCGGCCGGGAAGCGTCAGCGGCCGTCGTCGAACGGACCCTGCCGGGCGGTCTCGGTGACAGCCCGGGGTTCGTCTATCGGCGGCACCTCGAGACCGTCATCAGCCACGGAGCGCTCCCGATGGCCCTGGTCCGCCGGCTCGTGCTCGACGAGGCCTGACGCTCGCCGCTCCCGGTCGATGTCCGGGACCGGACGCGCCGACCCCGCCGCCGGTGGGGGTCCGGGGCGGGGTCGACGGTCGAGGGACGGGCGGATCGATCAGAGGCTCGGCTCCACCGCCTCGCCCGGCCGCCCGAGACGGATCAGGAAGCGAAGGAACATCACCCCACCGGTGATCGCCACGAGGAGCAGACTGAGGTTGAGGATCGGCCAGGCCAGGACGTTGACCGTCTGCTCGTCGGGGTTGGCCGCGATCAGCGCACCCGGAAGCCCGCCCAGGCCGTAGACCGTCAGCCGGTCGACCTGGTCGGCGGCCTCGAGGCCGTAGATCTGGGGAACGATGTACAGCGCCGACGCGATGACCAGCAGGCCGCTCACCAGGCGGAAGGCGCCCGGATCGTCGTCGGCGTCGCGCAGGAGCTTGACGCACATCGCCCAGAGGAGGACCACCACCGCCAGAGGGGCGGTCAGCGGCAGGCCGAGTCCGATGTACAGGTTCGGCATGAGGAAGACGAGGCTCAGCCCCAGGACGATCACGAGCATCGCGTCCCGGAAGAGCACGTAGGACAGCCACCAGACGTCGCCGCCGAAGCGGAGCGTCAGCGACTGGAGGAACCGGACGATGTACGGCCGGGCGAAGTGGAGGATCAGGGCGAACGACCACAGGATCGGCAGGACGGCGGCGACCGACAGGACGAGCCAGCCCTGACCGCCCGTGGTGATCGCGGTCGCGAGATCGTCGGCACTCATCGGGTCTGCTCCTTGCTCGGGCCGCGGCTGGCCTGCATGAAGTTGTAGACGACGGCGATCAGGGCCATGACCCCGACCAGGACCGCGGACAGGTAGCACAGGGCGAGCGCGACGTCGACGTTCTGGCTGGACACCATGACCGAAGCGAGCTGGTTCGACTGGTCGGTCCCGATCTGGGTGACCTGGACGCCGAGCAGGTACGGGAAGATGTAGAGCACGGCGCCGAGGCCCAACAGCACGACCTGGGCGCGGAACCAGTTCACCTCGTGGTCACCCTTGATCAGCTTGATCAGCATGACGGCGAAGGCGCACGCGGCGGCCAGTCCGCCGGTGATCGGCAGGTCCTTGCCGCTGACGACGTCGGGGTAGAAGAAGATGAAGCTGCCCAGGAAGAGGTTCACCAGGAGCAGGTCGCGGATCGCGACGTAGATGATCCACCACAGGTCGGCGCCGAGCCGCAGGGTGAACTTGTTGAGGTTCGCGACCATGTACGGGCGGGCGATGAAGAGCGACACGACGACGACCCAGAGCACGACGAGGACCGCCGCGATCGTGCCTTCGATGAAGCTCTCGCCTGCGTCGAACAGGCCTCCTACCTGGTCGGGGGTCATCGGTCTCCTCCTGCTGCTGGTGTCGTGTCGAGATGGACATGGGGCGGTGACACGGGGGTGGGCGGCGGAGGGGCGGCCCGGCCGGGCCCGTCGCCGGGTCCCCGACCGTCGATCACCTCGACCGTCTGGCAGCTGTAGACCGCATCGCAGCGGAAACAGCGGCCGGCTTCGCGTCGGGCCGCATCGACACCGAACCCGGGTTGGGTCGCCCGGAACGTGGCGACATCGAGCATCGGCAGGGCGGCCCGCTCGCGAGCCCTCGGCTCGAGCCTGAGCTCGAGCTTCGTCTCGGGTGCGGTGCGGTAGCGAACGGCGGCGAGGATGTCGGCCTCGCCGTCGCGGGCGCCGGCGAGGTATTCGTGGATCGCCCCGGCGGCGCGACGCCCCGCGGCGACGGCATCGATGATCGTCCGGGGTCCGGTGACGACGTCGCCACCGGCGAAGACGCCCTTGCGCCCGGTGGCCAGGGTCCGTGGGTCGGCGGCGATCCCGGCCCAGGCACTGGTCTCGATCCCCGCGCCTTCCGGCAGGATCGACGGATCCGGTTCCTCGCCGATGGCCACCAGGATGACGTCGGCCGCCACGACCGCGTCCGAACCGGGGACCGCGGCCCAGACGGCTCGCCCGCCGTCCACGGCGCCCGTCGGCGCCTGCTCGGTCACCCGCAGCCCGCTGACCCGACCGTCCACACCGACGACCTCGCCGATGGCCACGCCGATCCTGATCTCGACGCCCTCGCGCCGGGCGGCTTCGACCTCCTCGACCTGGGCGGGCATCTCCTTGAACCCGCGCCGGTAGAGGATCGTCACGGAGTCGGCGCCGCTGCGCAGGGCCGATCGCGCGGCATCCATGGCGGTGCTCCCACCACCGACGACGACGACGCGGCCCACGAGGCGGGGGGACTCGCCGAGGTTGACCTGCTTGAGGAAGACGGTCCCGGGGATCACCCCGCGAAGGTCGTCCCCGGGGACGCCGAGGCGACGGCTCTTGGGGGCGCCGGTCGCCAGGAAGACGGCCTGGAAGCCCTGGCTCTCGAGCTCGTTGAGCGTGAAGTCGCGACCCATCACCGCGTCGAGGCGAAGCTCCACGCCCAGCCCGACGATCCGGTCGATCTCCTCGCGGAGGACCTCGCGGGGCAGGCGGTACTCCGGGATCCCGATAGCCATCATGCCGCCGGGGACGGGCATCGCCTCGAGGACCGTCACGCCATAGCCGAGCCGGGCGAGGTAGTACGCCGCCGACATGCCGGCCGGTCCGCCGCCGACGATCGCGACTCTCTCGCTCCGCTTGACCGACGGTGGGTCGATCTTGGGCAGGGTGCCCTGCTCGGCGGCGAACCGCTTGAGCGTCCGGATCGCGATGGGCTCGTCGAGGGTTCCGCGACGGCAGGCGGCCTCGCACGGAGCCGTGCAGATCCAGCCACAGACCGACGGGAACGGGTTGACCTCCGCGGCCACCGCGTAGGCGTCGTCGTAGCGACCCGCCCCGATGAGCCCGATGTATCTGCCCGCGTCGGTGCCGGCGGGACAGGCAGCCTGGCAGGGCGCGCCGGGTGCCGGCACCTCGGCCCCGACCATCGAGGTCCAGACCTGCCACGGCTCGGGCCGGCTCCGCGTCTTCCAGGTGCCGAAGTCGTCGAACGGGGAGACCTTCCTCGGCTTGAGCGCCTCGCGGGTGACGGCCGACAGCGGGATCCAGCCGCGGCTCGGTTCGGGACGTTCGATCCGACCCTGGCGGGGCGCCAGCGGGGTCGGGCCGTCGACCTCCTCGAGGGTCATCACCACGACCGGGCATTCGCGGATGCAGATCGAGCAGCCGATGCATTCGCCGACCTGGATCGGGTACTCCATCATGCCCAGCAGCGGACGCCCCTTCGGACCGGCCTCGACGCCGGGTCGGAACGGGCGCGTCATGTCGAGCGCCTCCACCGGGCAGACGTCCATGCACACGCCGCAGTTGATGCAATTGCCGAGGTCGACCTGGATGCGGTAGCCCATGGCTGGCTCCGATGCGGGTTGTCCTCGACAGGGTCGGCCCATCCGGCCGGCCCCACCAGACGCAGGCGGGCGGGACCGGCG
This sequence comes from uncultured Chloroflexia bacterium, assembly GCA_963749735.1. GTDB lineage: Bacteria > Chloroflexota > Limnocylindria > Limnocylindrales > CSP1-4 > Chersky-267. Next base: position 29,424 of record CAVVNZ010000021.1, on the reverse strand, counting down.
GCATCCGAACGGGTAGGCGCCGGGGGCCATCTGGCCCGTGCCGGATGGGCCGCGGTCTAGTCGCGTGTCTCCGTGGGCGGGACGAGACCCTCACGCACGGCCTTCGCGGCGACTTCCGTCCGGCTTTCGGCGTGGAGCTTCTCGAGGATGTTCCGGAGGTGGTACTTGGCGGTGTTCTCGCTGATCCCGAGCTCGGTCGCGATCTCCTTGTTGCGGAGGCCCGCGGTCACGAGACGGAGCACCTCGATCTCGCGATCGGTCAGCGCGTCGGGATCGCTCGCCGCCTTGTCCGGCGGACGGTCCCGCCGGAGGTACTCCTCGATGATCCGGGCCGCGGTCGCCGGCGAGATCGCGGCCTCGCCCCGACCGACCGCATCGATCATCGTCCGGAACTGGGCACCTTCCAGGTTCTTGAGCAGGTAGCCGTTCGCGCCCGCCTTGATCGCGGCGAAGAGGTCGTCCTCGTCCTCGCTGACGGTCAGGATCACGATCGCGGTCTCCGGCCGATCCGCCTTGATGCGGGCCGTGGCATCGAGCCCCGAACCGCCGGGCATCCGGACATCCATCAGGACGAGATCGGGTCGGAGGCGCTTCGCCTGGTCGACAGCGTCCGGGCCACTCGAGGCGAGACCGACGATCTCGTGGCCCCAGGCCCCGAGAAGCGAGGCGACGCCGTCCCGGAACAGCGCATGATCGTCCGCGAGCAGGATCCTCATCGTGACGGGCCGCCCGGCGTCGCCGTCCTCCGCGCCGGGACCGTCAGGCGGACGAGCGTCCCGTGGTCGGCCGACCGGCGCCATTCGACGGTGCCACCCGCCGCCGCGGCTCGCTCGCGCATCCCGACGAGCCCGAGGTGCGGCCAGTCGCTTTCGGCGTCCACCACCATCCCCGGGTCGAACCCGCGGCCGTCGTCCTCGATCTCCACGTCGACCTCGGCGTCCGTCCGCGACACCCGGACGCTGACACGATGGGCGTCGGCATGCTTGCGCACGTTGGTCAGGGCCTCGCGCACGCTGCGGAAGAGGTCGTCCTCCACCTCCGGCTCGAGGATCGCCCCGGCCGACGGGTCGGCCTCGACGCGGACGGCGAGCTTGGAGGCCTCGGCGAACCGGACGGCATAGTCGCGGATCGCCGCCACGAGCCCGCCCGATGGCTCGACCGGGCTGCTCAGCCCGAGGATCGCCTCGCGGACATCGACATAGATCGACCGCGCCGCGACCGCGAGCTCGTCGATCTGGGTGCGGGCCTCCGCGACGCGGCCCGAATCCAGGAGCTCGGTCGCTGCCTGGGACTTCGTGTTCACATAGCCGAGGACCTGGGCGAGCCCATCGTGCAGCTCCCGCGCGATCCGCTCGCGCTCGCCCCGGACCGCGAGCGCTCGGAGCTCGCCCTGGAGCCTGTCGTTCTCGATGGCCACGGCCGCCTGGTCTGCCAGCGCCTGGAGCGTCTCGAGATCGGCATCGTCGAGGTGACGCTCGCCGGATCGGCCGACCGCCAGCGTCCCGATCGTCCCGCTGGCCCGCCGGATCGGGACGCCGACGGTCGCGCCGACCGCGCCGTGCCGGACGAATGCCGCCGGGTCCGCCGGCCCTCCGAGCGATCCCGAGCCCGGTGCGATCGAGCCCGTCCGGTCGTCGATCCCGGTGGCGTACAGGTCGTCGGGCCCACTCCGAGCGGTCAGCCGGGTGACCCCGTCGGGATCCATCGTCAGGATGAAGGCAAGATCGGCCCGGAGCAGCTCCCGGGCCGTCTCGACGACGAGCCGCAGGATCCGCCCGAGATCGGTCAACGTCGAGATCGCGACGCTCGTGTCCTGGAGGGCGCGCAACGACGCATCCCGGGATTCGAGCTCCGCGTTCCGGACGCGAAGGTCGCGACCGAGCTGGTCGATCCGCCGGAACGCCACCGACGAGAACACCCAGGCCGTGAGCCCGACCACGACCATCACCAGGAGCGTGTCGGCGGGGAACGGCAGGAACGGGTCGAGCAGGGTATCGCTCAGCAGCTCGATCGCGCCGACCAGCACGACCGGCAGCACGATGGTCAGCCAGCGCAGGCGTGTCATCTCGGGTCCGCACCTTCGGCGGCGTCGTCGAGACTCGAGAGCAGGGTGTCGACCCGGTAGCCGGCGCGCTCGGCGAGGTCCAGGAGCCGGCCGACCGGGATCCCGGATGGGACCGCCGGATCCCGGACGGGCTTCGCAGGGGCCCGTCGGTCGGACGGCGACCGGGCCACCGCCGCGACGGGAGCCTCCCCGGCCATCGGTGTCCCGGCCGCGACGGGAGCCTCCGCTCCGACGAGCGCCGCGGCGGTCCGAACGACCGCCGTGAAGGCCGCCTTGTCGAACCAGGTCGACCCTTCGGCGACGTTGACCCGGAGCGCATCCCGCAGCGCGGGTTCGGCGAACCAGCGGCCGACGGCCACGGGATCGAGCCGGCGAACGGCCGGGTCGGCCAGGGCCAGGCCGCGGCACACGTCGGTCGCGAGGTCGACGTCATCGGGGACGGGCTCGGCCGACGAGAGCGCGTCGTGGACGACGGGCCACAACCGGAGCTCGTCGAAGGCCAGACCGGCGACGATATCGACCGCGGAGGCGACCCGGTCTGCGGCGGTCGCCTCGCCGTCGCGATCGACCGGCCGGCCCACGGCCTGCGCCAGACGCTCGCGGATCGCCGCGTGCTCGGGCTCGAGCTCCAGCAGGAGCAGCGCCTCGTCGATCGAGGGGACGGTCCCGGCCCCGAGCCGCTCGGCCAGCCGGCGCACCGGGCGTGGCCCGTCCGGCAGCTCCTCGAGATCGACATAGACCCGGCACTCGTAGGCCCCGAGCTCGATCCGCAAGCCGTCTCGAGCGATCTGCCCCGAGGATCGGAGGCCTTCGCGTCCCGACATCGCGTCACGGAGGCGAACGAACCGACCGTCGTCGCCGCTCAGCCCCAGGGCGTTCAAGAGGGACTCGCTGCGGAGCCGCCGCTCGCCGTCTGCCTCCCGGGCGTTGAAGGCCATCGACTCGCGGATCCAGCCATGCGCCTCGGCATAGGCGTTGTGGTAGACGACCAGGGATCGGTTGCCACCGGGACCGATGTTGGAGTAGGCGAACACGTTGTCGTTGACCGTCCCGTCGTCGGCGATCAGGTCGTAGGCGCGAAAGCCGTCGGAACCGGCGAAGTCCGCCCGACGGTGGAGGAGCGGGAAGATCGTCCGGCCGTGGTGGGCGAGCAGGCCATCGTCGACCGGCTCGACGCGCTTGGCCCGTCGGTACTCCATGCCGTACTTCTCGGTGAAGCCCTCCACCTGGCCATGCCCGAACATCGGCAACCCGGGCATGGTCGCCATCAGCGCGGCGACCCCGAAGTACTTGTCGCCAGAGCCGAACTGGTCGACGGCTGTCCGCTCGTCGGGGTTGCTCATGAAGTTGACGAATCGGCCGAGGATGGCCGGGTCGAACTCGAGGGTGTTCCGGATGACCTGGCGATACTCGGCGTTGAGCTCATCGCGGAGCATATTCATGAAGGCGCTGTTGTAGACCCGGTGCATCCCCAGCGTCCGCACGAAGTAGCCCTCGAGCATCCAGAACGCCTCGGCCAGCAGCAGCGTCCCGGGCACCTCGGCCGCGACCCGATCGACCACCTCGCGCCAGAACTCGCGCGGCATGGCGCGGTCGAACTGGGCCCGGGTCAGCCCGTGGCCGGCCCGGCTCGGGATCGCGCCGCCGTGCCCGGGCTCCGGGAACCACAGCCGCTGGACGTGCTTCCGGGCCAGGACCATCGCGGCATCGAAGCGGATCACCGGGAACTGCCGGGCGACCTCGAGGATGGTGCGGATGACGGCCTCGCGGACCGCGGCCTTCGAGTAGTCGAGCTGCGCCGTGTCGTTCCACGGGAAGCTCGTGCCGTCGTTGCCGTGGTAGACATAGCGCTCGTCCCCGGTCTGCCGGTCGAAGCGCTTGAACACGACGGCCGCGTCGGTCGAGTCGTAGTAATGGTCCTCGAGGACGATCCCGACGCGGTCGTCGTCGGACAGGTCCGGCCCGTTGAACGAGTAGGCCGGGAACGGGCTGTCGGGCAGGGACAGGAACCGGTCGGGGTGGTCGATGACCCAGTGGGAGTCGATCCCCATGTGGTTCGGGACCATGTCGCTCGCAAGCCGGATCCCGCGCGCTCCGGCGCGGGTCCGCAGGTCCGCGAGCGCGGCCGACCCGCCGAGATCGGCGGCGATCCGGTAGTCGTCCAGCGAGTAGGCCGAGGCGACCGCCTCCGGATCGCCGCGCATCCGCTTGATCCGCGCCGAGGCGGTCGATCGTTCCCACAGGCCGATCAGCCACAGGCCGGTGATCCCCCGGATCGCCAGGGTGTCGAGCTCCGCGTCCGGCACCGCATCGAGCGTCCGGATGTCCCGTCCGTAGCGACGGGACAGCTGGTCCAGCCAGACGTAGGTGCTCTTGGCGATCAGCACCAGGCGAGGCATCCAGTCGCGGTCCTCGCTGAACCGCTCCTCCTCGCCGAGCTCGTAGTGGTAGACCTCGGACGGTCCGCCCGCGCCCGGATCGTGGACGGCGAACCACGACCGGTCGGCCGCCTGCCGTTCCTCGCTCAGGACGTCGAGCGCGACGAGCAGCCGGTCGAGAAGGTCGTCGATCGCACCGTCGAACAAGCCGGCCCAGTTCGCCCGGATCCAGCGCAGCTGGTCGGCGAGCGAGCCCGGGGCCGCCGCAGCCGGCTGACGAAGGAGCTCGACCAGGGACCGACCCTCCGGCCCGAACCCGGGCCGAGCGCCGAAGAAGCTGTCGAGGGCGTCGGCGACGACCCCGAGCGCCTTGCCGTCCCGGACGGCTCGCAGGTCGACCAGCTCGCGGAACGGGTCCACCGCCGCGTTCTCGTCGAGCGTGGCCAGCAGCAGCAGCTGCGCGACCGCGGTCGGCGGGTCGGGCATCTCGGGGACGGTCAATCGCGACGGGAACTCGACGCTGAAGGCACTGACGGCCGAGGTCAACGGGGCGTCGCCCAGCCGCTCGCGCAGCCACGCGTCGGCGGCGACGAGCGCGGTCGGATCCGCTTCCGCCCGGTAGCGATCCACGAGCCTGCCGAGGATCGCCACGAGGAGGCCCGCCGCGTGGAGCTGACCGGCCGTCAGCGGGACGTCGGCGGCGGCCGGCCCGGTCGCGAGATCGGCGCCCGATGCCGCCCGCCCTTCGTTGACCCTGGCGGCGATCGTCCGAGCCGTCGCCAGATCGGCGGCGAGGGTGAGGTCGGCCAGCCGGTAGCGTGTCCGGGCCAGCCGGGCGAGCCGGAAGTCCTCAGCCGTGGACCGCCCACCGGCCACGTTCAGCCCGTGGCGCTGGATCCGGCGCCGGCGAGCGTCCGATCCGCCACGACGTGCTCGATCGCCCGGCGGAGGAGCTCGACGCCTGACGGGTCGAACTCGTACAACCATTCGCGGACCCGGTCGGGGTGGGTGAACCGCTCCGCGAGCCCGAGTGCGAGGGCCTCGCGCGACAGGAGGATCAGGTCGGCCGCCGCGTCGACCTTCTTGATCGACGCGGCATCGTCGATGGTCGCCGACACGATCGCGACCCCGCTCGTCCCCGACAGGCGGAGCGTCTCGGCGATGTTCTGCGTGCCCGTCGATGAGGCGCACACCAGCCCGACCTTCGCGCCGGACGGCAGCTCCGCGATCTCGTGGACCAGCTCCATGTAGCCGGGCCCGACGAGCATCGCCACGACGGGGACGCGGCCGGCGGCATAGGCCTGCGCCTCGTCGGCGTGGAACGTGGTCGTCGCGATCAGGTCGTAGTGGAACCGCTCGAGCCGGTCCGAGATGTCCTCGAGGAGCGTGCCCTCGGCCTCGATCGCACCGGGGAACGCCTCGGCGATCCGGTCCGCGTCGTAGCACGCGTCGGCCTTGGTGCATTCGGCGAACAGGACACGGACGAGCGGTCCTGGTCGCTTGCGCTCGGTCGCGGCCGCGAACGTCGCCGACGCGACCTCGTCGGGCGTGAACCCCGCGACAGCACCGCGCCGGAGCATCTCGGCGACGATCCCGGCCAGCGCCTCCGCCCCGCGCCGCTGGGGCGGGCGATCCGCCACGTGGGTCCCGGCGCCGTGGCGACTGGTCACATAGCCGGCGTCGGCCAATCGCTTATACACGGCCCGGATGGTGTTCGGGTTGACCCGGAGCGCGGCCCCGAGCTCGCGGACCGGGGCGAGACGCGCGCCGCCGAGGAGCCGTCCGGAGTCGATCTGGTACGCGATCTGCCAGTAGATCTGGGTCGAGATGGGGACGTCGGAATCGCGCTCGACATCGAGGTCGTCGGCGGTGCGTGACAGCGTCCCCGAGGTGTGGCTCGGATGGTCCTGACCCAGGACGTCTTGATCACTTGACATAGTCTGATAGTCCAACTAGTATCTTGGCCTAGTCAACTATAGCAACCGCCGGGAGTCCGTCATGGCGATCATGTTCATCGTCATCCCCATCGTCATCCTCGCACTTCTGGACGTCGTCGCGCTCCGCCTCGGCGTCGACTCGCGCGATGACTTCGGCGACGACCGTTCCTACCCGGTGGGCATCGAGGCCCGCTAGCTCCGGAGTGGCGGCGACCGACGCCGCGTCCGACCCGGTCTCTTCCAAGGGCAGACGTGCCGCGCGCAGGCGGCATCTCTGCCCTTCTCCATGGGCGGGCCGTCGAGCCTGATGACCGCAGGCACCGGGCACGGCCCCGCGTCAGGCGTCGCCGAGGCCGCCGATCCGATCGTCGGGTCGGGTCGTGACGACGTTCCGGACGGCGACCGTCCGGCTTGCCCCGGGGGCGAGCTGCACCGGCCAGACCAAGACGAGCGCGCTGCCCTGGTAGACCCGCTCGAACCCCGCTTCCGAGTTCGAGATCGTCTCGATCGGTGACCACCAGGCCCGGGCGACGGGTTCGGCCATGGTGGCGAGCTCGATCCCGACGTAGGTGTTCCCGCTGACGACCGTCTCGACCTCATCGCGCTGCCCGGCCGAGTCGTGGGTGAACGCCTCGTCCCCGATCCGGTAGTACGCGGCAGGGTTGCCCCCGCCGCCGAGCATCGTCAGGGCCCATTCGACGCCGAGGTCGAACCGCACCGGTCCGTCCGAGCGATCGGTCACCGTGACGGTCAGGTCGACCGTCGGTCGAGCCCGATCGGCGCCGAAGCGGAACCTCTTGACGACCCGAACCACGGCCCCATCGTCGCCGACCACCACGTCGCGGGCCAGCTCGACCGAATCGGGATCGATCGACATGACGTCGTAGGCTCCGTCGGTCGCGTCGCCGAGCTCCACCGCCCGGCCGGCGGTGAAGGCGTCGGCGTGCGTGTCCGGCGCCAGCAGGTGGACGAGCCCGGAGCGACGCTCGTAGGCGTCGTAGACGAGCCTTGCGGCCAGGCCGGGCTCGCGGCTCCGGACGATGTCGTGGATGGTGGCGATCGCCGGAGCCGGTCCGTCGGTCGCCGCCCCGGGCGCCCCGACGGCGTCGGCGGCGACGAGGAGGGCGTGGTACGCCTCCGGTCGACGGCGCATGACCGCGGTCAGCGCGTGGCGCGCCTCCCGGATGTCCCACGTGCCCAGGCCGCCGCCCTCCCCCGGATCGATCACGGCGACCTGTCCCGGGAGCGTGACGAGCACCTCGTCGACGCCGTCGAGGTCGGTGTCGGCGGGCGCGATGCCGTCCGGCGGCGAACCCGCCACGCGGGCTGCCGAGTCGGCCAGGTCCTCCGCGGCGATCAGGTGCTGATGGGTCGCCAGACGCATGTGCGAGATGTAGATCCCCCCGAACACCCCATGCCAGTAGCAGTCGTTCGACTGGCCCTGGTAGAGGTGGTCGAGGGCGCGCGCTCGGTCGGGTCCGTCGGCCATCGCGTCGGTCTTGCCCGAGACCCGGAGCATCTGCTTGTGGAGGTCGTTGATCTCCCGGTACTTGACCTGGAAGTTGCGCCAGAAGCCGCCGCGCAACCAGCGTGCCCAGGGCTCCCGGTGCGCTTCGGCCGCCTTGGCCGTCGTCTCGAAGGCGAGGACCTGGTCGACCGGGAGGGCCCACCCGCCCATCTCGAAGTAGGACGACGTCGGCAGGTAGATCCGGCCGACCGGCGGGTGTCGGTCGAGCCAGTCGGTCGGCGTGATCGTCGCGATGGTCCCTGAGGCGGCCGCGAGGGCGTCGAAGAACCGGTCGACCCAGCCGTTCGCGCCCCAGCAGTGCTCCCAGGTGTCGGGCCACGCCCCGAACTTCTCGCCGTCGTCCCCCATACAGCCGAGCCGGTCGCCGGCCGCGGTCGCGTTCGCGAGGAGGTAGCCGACGGTCGCCTCGACGTCCCCGAACGGGACCTCGTAGCGGAGCCGTTTGTCGGAGCCGAACACGGTCAGCAGCCGGCCCTGGTCCTCGGTGATCGACGGCCCCCACAGGTCGCCGTCGTCGAGCCCGGCGGCCCGGAAGTGCGTATCGTCGAGGACGGTCCAGCGGTAGCCGGCGTCGACGATCGAGGTCGGAAGGTCGGGTTCCCAGACCCGCTCCGCCAGCCACGCCCCGGCCGGCCGCGTGCCGCCGATCCGCTCGACCTCGATCGACATCCGGTCGAGCTGGCCGATCCGGTCGCGCTCCGGGAGTGACGCCAGGACCGGCTCGTAGTAGCCCCCGCCGAGGAGCTCGACCTGGCCGCGGCCGACCAGGGCCCGCAGTCGCTCGAGGAACTCGGGATGCTCGGCCCGGATCCAGTCGAGCAGCGGCCCGCTGTAGTGCAACCCGATCCGGATGGCCGGGTGTCGCTCGAGCGCCTCGACCATCGGCAGATACGCCCGGTCGTACGACTCAGCGATGACCCATCCGAAGTTGCCGACCGGCTGGTGATTGTGGAGGACGAGCGCGAGCGAGATGCTGGCGGACGGCGGGGCCATCGGGCAAGAGTACGTGCGGCGGCACCGGGACGTGGCTCCAACGGGTATCGTCCCAACGGACCAGCGACCACCGACAGGAGCCTCATGCCGATCGACACCCCGGACTGGGTCCGCGACGCCGTCTTCTACCAGATCTTCCCGGACCGGTTCGCGCGAAGTGCCAGGCTCGAGCCGGCCGGACCGTACGAGCCATGGGACGCCCCGCCGACGTTCCACGGCTTCAAGGGCGGCGACCTGTACGGCATCGCCGAACGCCTGCCGGAGCTGATCGACCTCGGAGTGACCGCGCTGTACCTGACCCCGATCTTCACCTCGGCGGCGAACCATCGCTACCACGCCTACGACTACCTGACCGTCGACCCGATCCTCGGCGGGGATGCGGCCCTGCGCGAGCTCCTCGACCGCGCCCACGCCAACGGGATGCGGCTCGTCCTCGACGGGGTGTTCAACCATTGCGGTCGCGGGTTCTGGGCGTTCGACCACGTCCTCGAGAACGGGGCTGCGTCACCCTACGTCGACTGGTTCTACCTCGACCCGGCGGTCCGCAGCGGCGGGGCGCGACTCAACGCCTACCCGGAAGGCAGCGGCCCCGGTACGGAACACACCCTCGGCTACCGGGCCTGGTGGGGGCTGCCGGCGCTGCCCAAGATCAACACCGATCACCCCGCGGCGCGCGAATACCTCCTGTCGGTCGGCGAGCACTGGCTCCGATTCGGGATCGACGGCTGGCGACTCGACGTGCCCGACGAGATCGACGACCGCGCGTTCTGGCAGGAGTTCCGTCGACGCTGTCGGGCGATCAACCCGGAGGCCTACCTGGTCGGAGAGATCTGGGAGGAAGCGCCGGCCTGGCTCGAGGGCGATCGGTTCGACGCGCTGATGAACTATCCCCTCGGGACGGCCATCCTCGGCTTCGTCGGCGACCAGCATCTCGACCACGACGTGATCCAGCGACACGAGTCGTACCGGCGGATGATCCACCGGCTCGATGGACCCGCGTTCGCGGGCCGGCTCGCGGCTCTCCTGACCAACTACGACCCGGCGGTCGTGGCGGCCCAGCTCAACCTCATCGGCAGTCACGATTCCCCGAGAGCGGTCACCGTGCTCGGAGGCGACCGCGCGTCGCTGCGGCTAGCGATGCTCCTCCAGGCGACCCTGCCGGGCGCGCCGTGCACCTACTACGGCGACGAGATCGCCATGGAGGGGGACCACGATCCGGACTGCCGCCGGGCGTTCCCGGTCGACCCGGCCGCCGGCGATCGCGGCGTCCGCGCGTTCGCCCAGGCCGCCTTCGCGGCGCGCCATCGCCACGTCGCGCTACGGCGGGGTTCGGTGACGATCCTGGCGGCCGCGGGGCAGGCCGTCGCTTATCAGTGCGATGCCGAGGGACGCCGGGCGATCGTGGCGCTCAACGCCGGGTCGACGCCGACGGACCTCGCGGTCCCGCGCGTCGACGACCGGACCTACCGGCCGATCGATCTGCCGGGCCTGACGACCGGGAGCTGGTCCGACGGGTCGATCGCCCTGCCGCCGCAGAGTGGCCTCGTCCTCGTCGACGACTGATCGAGCTCAGCCCGCCTCGTTGACGATCGGCTCCCGGACCTTCGGTCCGCGCTCCGGCGCGACCGACAGGCCGGCTGCCGGGAGGTACAGCTGCTCGGTGTATTCGTGGAGCATCCGGGTGGTCGAGAACCGCCAGATCGTGCTGGCGATCGCGTTGCGCATGAGCTCGGTCCAGCCGCGCGGGACGCCGCTCCCGTCGCGCTTGTAGTAGCGCGGCAGGATCTCCTCCTCGACGATCCGGTAGAGGTCCTGCGCGTCGGCCCAGTCCTGGGCTCCCTCGTCGACGTTCTGTTCTCGCCCTCCGATGGCCCAGCCGTTGTCCCCGGTCCAGCCCTCGTCCCACCAGCCGTCCAGGACCGAGGCGTTGACCACGCCGTTCTGGGCCGCCTTCATCCCGGACGTCCCGCTCGCCTCGAGCGGGCGGCGTGGATTGTTCAGCCAGACGTCGACCCCGTGGACCAGGAAGCGGGCGATCCGCATGTCGTAGTCCTCGAGGATGAACACCCGACCGCGCAGCTCGGGTGAGCGCGAGCGGGTGAAGATCTCCTGGATGACCCGCTGGCCGGGCCGGTCCGCGGGGTGGGCCTTGCCGGCGAACACGACCTGGATCGGGCGCTCCTTGTCCCACAGCAGCTTCGACAGGCGGTCCATGTCGCTGAACAGCAGAGCGGCCCGCTTGTAGGTCGCGAACCGGCGAGCGAAGCCGATCGTCAGGATGTCGGGGTCGAGCGCTGTCTGCAGCTCGTCGAGGACCGACGGCGACTCGCCGTGGCGGGCGAACTGATTGCGCAGTCGTCCGCGGGCGAAGATCGCCAGCTCCAGCTTCTGGCGCTGGTGGGCTCGCCACAGGTCGCCATCGGGGACTCGCGACATGCGCTCCCAGAACCGCCGACGCTCCGTCTGCGGGTCGAGATCCTCGAGGTCCGCCTCGAGGTAGCGCCGGTAGAGGTCGGCCATGGCCCGCCCGACCCAGGTCGGACCGTGGACCCCGTTGGTGATCCCCAGGATCGGCCGATCGAGGACCCCACCCCAGGTGGCGTTCGCGGTCTCCGCATGGAGCTGGCTCACGGCATTGGCACCGGCCGCCTGGCGGAGCGAGAAGGCCGTCATGTCGAACACACCGGCATCACCGTCGACCGTGCGCCCGAGCTCGAGGATCCGGTCGACCGGCACGCCGCCCGTGTCGGTCCGCGCGTCGCCCTCGAGGAGCGGACCGGCGATCCGTCGCACGAGGCTCGCGTCGAACCGCTCGTTCCCGGCCGAGACCGGCGTATGGATCGTGAAGACGCTGGTCCGCTTGACGCTTGCCAGGGCGTCGTCGAGGGGTGCTCCGTCGGCGACCATCTCGCGGGCGCGCTCGGCGAGCAGGAACGCGGAGTGACCTTCGTTGAGGTGCCAGACCGCCGGGGCGAGGCCCAGGGCCCGGATCGCGCGGACGCCTCCCACACCCAGGATGAGCTCCTGGTGGAGCCGCATCTCCCGGCCCCGGACGTACAGGATGTTCGTGATCGGGCGATCGGCGTCCTCGTTCTCTGCGACGTCCGTATCGAGCAGGAGGACCGGCACCCGACCGACCTGGGCGACCCACACCGCGACGTGGACGTCCCGGCCGGGCAGCGGGACGGTGACGTGGAGGTGGTCGCCGTTCGGGTCGGCGGCCCGCAGCAGCGGCAGCCGATTGAGGTCGTAGTCGGGGTAGGCGTGCTCCTGGTGGCCATCGGCGTCGATCGTCTGGCGGAAGTAGCCCTTCCGGTAGAGGAGGCCCACGCCGACCAGGGGCAACGCCATGTCGCTGGCGGACTTCATGTGGTCGCCGGCGAGGACGCCCAGGCCGCCCGAGTAGATGCCGAGCAATTCGTGGAAGCCGTACTCCGCGCAGAAGTAGGCGATCGGGCCGTCGAGCGCGTGGGCGTACTTCCGATGGAACCAGTGGTCGCTGCCGTTGGCCATGTAGGAGTCGAACTGACGGAGAACCCCCTGGAACTCCGCGAGAAGATCCGGATCCTCGAGGACCTCCGCCCAGCGGACGGGACCCTCCAGGAGCGGGATCGGGTTGCGGTAGCGGGCCCAGGCAGCCCCGTCGAGGCGACTGAACAGGGCTCGCGTGCTCGGATGCCACGTCCACCACAGGTTGTAGGCGAGCCGACGCAGGCCTTCGAGCTGGGGAGGGACTCGGAACGGGACGCCGGGCAGGGTCGGGACGGCGATCTGCGACTCCATCGGCCCGCATCATACCGGCCGCGGGCCCGAGGACGTCGTCGGGCCGGTCACCGCCCGCTACCATGCTGGCGATGCGTGTCGCCTTCATCGCCGCCGAGTGTGAGCCGTGGGCCAAGACGGGCGGTCTGGGTGACGTCGTCGATGCGCTCGCCCGCGCGCTCGGACGGATCCCCGCCGGACCCGAGGCGCCGGTCGACGTGTTCCTCCCGCGCTACCGCGCGATGACCCTGCCGGATGGCCAGCACCCGCGACACCGCGTCCGGGTGCCCGACCCGATGTCCCCGATCGGGAGCACGGAGGTGACGGTCGTCGACATCGTCAGCCACGGATATCGCCTGCGGCTGATCGACCATCCGCCCGCCTACGACCGGGCCGGGTACTACGGCGAGCCGAGCGGCGAAGACTTCCCGGACAACGCCTGGCGGTTCGGACTGTTCTGCCGGGCCGCGCTCGAGACGCTCCGCACCGATGGCCGGCCCGTCGACGTCCTCCACCTGCACGACTGGCACGCCGGGCCCGCCGTCCTGCTGCGCGATCGGTTCTACGCCGACGATCCGATCATCGGCACGGGCCGCCGCCGTCATGACCATCCACAACCTGGCCTACCACGGCTGGGTCCCGCGCGACCGGATCGGCCAGCTCGGATTGGCTCCCGGCGACGCGGTGGTCGGTCCCGACCCGGCGGGGATCGACCTGCTGTGGGCCGGCATCCATCGGTCGGAGCTGGCCAACACGGTGAGCCCCGGCTACGCCGCCGAATCGCTCACGCCGGAGTACGGGATGGGCCTGGACCAGACCCTCGCGGTGAAGGCGACCCAGCTCACCCGGACCGGCGGCCCGCGCTACTTCGGGATCCTCAACGGGCTCGACACCGCCCTGTGGGACCCGTCGGCGGACGCGGACCTCGCCGCGCCCTATGACGCGGCCGACCTCCGCGGGAAGGCGGTCTGCCGCGCCGACCTGCTGCGCCGACACGGGATGGACCCGGACGATCCGGGACCGGTGCTGGGGATGATCGGCCGGCTCGACCCGCAGAAGGGCTTCGACCTGCTCGCGGCGGCCGCTCCGCGGCTGGTCGGTCTGGGCGCCCGGATCATCGTCCAGGGGAGCGGCGACGCGCGCCTGGCCGACCCGTTCCGCGCGCTGGCGGCGGCTCGGCCCGACGCCATCGCACTCGTCGAGCGGTTCGATCGCGCGAACGCCCGGCGGATCTACGCCGGGTCGGACCTCTTCCTGATGCCGTCGCGCTTCGAGCCGTGCGGCCAGGGGCAGATGATCGCGCTCCGCTACGGGACGCCCCCGATCGTCCGCCGGACCGGGGGTCTCGGCGACACCGTGACCGACGAGATCGGGGAGCCGGAACGGGGCACGGGCTTCGTCTTCGACGACGCGGCACCGGACGACCTCGTGGCCGCCTGCGAGCGGGCGTTCGCCGTCCGGGGTCGCGACGGCTCGACGGCTCGCTGGGCGGCGGTCATCCAGCGCGGCATGGCGCTCGACCACGCCTGGGAGATCGGCTCGGCACCACGGTATGTCGCGGCCTACCGCGACGCGATCGACCTGCGCCGGGCGGCGGAGCGTTCGTAGGGCGATCCCGCTCAGCGGCTCAGCGATCCGACAGCGCGCGCAGGAGCGCCAGGGTGGTCGCTTCGACGTGGGTCCGCTGCGGCGAGTGCGGTCCGCCAGCGACGGTCAGGACGTGGTCAACCCCGATGGCGGCGCCGAGGGCCGCCAGCCAGCCAGCCGGGCACAGGCTGCCGGCGGCGTCCTCGCCCCGGACGATCCAGGTCGGCACGGCGGGGACCGTCGGGTCGGTCAGGGCGGCGAGCCCCGCGTCCCAGTCGCCGTTCCCGAGGAGGACGGAGATCGCCGCCGCGGGAACGACGTGGGTCAGCGACTCGGCCTTGACGATCTGCTCGCCTTCGATCCAGTCCGGGTTCTGGCGCTTGACCGTTGCGAGGGCGCTCCCCGGCGAGGTGTCCGGCCGCTCGCCGGGGTCGTTGACCATCGCCTCGAGGATGACACGGTCCATCACCGGCGGGTCGAGCAGGACGGTCCGCGCCGGGCGGAAGCCCGCTGCCGGGAGATGGGCCGCGACCATCGCGCCCCAGCTGTGGCCGACCACGGACCACGCCCGCCCGTCGACATCGGGCAGGACGGCTCGAGCGAAGGCCGCGACATCGGCCGCGGTCTCCGCGAAGCCGAACCCGGTGCCGTCTCCGCCGCCGCCCGTCAGTCCGTGCCCCGGGAGGTCGATCGCGACGACCCGGCGCCCGGTCGCGGCGAGCGCCGGTCCGACCCGCCAGTACGCTCGCGCCGAGCCCAGGACGCCGTGGATGAGGAGGAGGGGAGGGGCGTCCGGCGGACCCCAGGCGAGTGACGAGAAGCGCACGCGGTCGGTCTCGACGGTCGTTCGCACGCCATCCTCGGGGATCGCCTTGGCGGTCCGGATGGCCTCGGCCACGGCGGGAGGCAGGTCGGCGAGGGTGGCCCGGATCGGTGCCGGGAACCCGGGCGGGGTGGGCGCGGGCGCGGCGGTCGGCGAGGTCACGGGTCCTCCGGTGGCGAGCCGGACGCCGTTCCGGCCATCGCCGGGAACGTACCACACCCACCGCCCTCGCCCACGCGGCTAGAATCGACCCGATCGCCGCTGAAGCCCGCGGCACGCCCGGAGGGTCCGATGGCCAGGCAGTTCGTCGTTCAGCTCAAGAACCAGCCGGGAGCCCTGGCCGTCCTCGCCGAGGCGCTCGCCGCAAGGGACGTGGACCTGCGGGCGATCGGCGGGGGGAGCATAGGCGACTCCGGGCACGTGATCATGACGACGGCGGACGACGACACCACGAAGTCGATCCTCGACGACGGCGGCTACACCTACGTCGAGGGCGAGGCGATCCTCGCCGAGGTCGGCGACCGCCCGGGCGGGATGGCCGCCGTCGCGCGCGAGCTGGCCGATGCCGGCGTCAACATCCAGGGCCATCTGTTCCTCGGACGCTGGGGCGACCGGGCGATGTTCACGTTCGTCGTCGACAAGCCGGACATCGCCCGCCCGATCCTCGAGCGGAAGCCGTAGCCAGCAGGTCCCGGCGCCACCTCATCGCCGCAGGGATGCCGCCGACCGACGCAGGGATGCCGCCGACCGACGCGGGCCTGCTCGCCTACGAGGCTGCGCTCCAGGCCGAGGCGGAGGTCGTCCTGGACTCATTCGAGGCCCACCTGCGGAAGCGTCACGGCTGACGGCCGAGCAGAGGCGGTCGGCCGAGCAACGGCGGTCGGCCGGGAAGGGGCCTCGGCCTGGCGACTGCGGCGCGAACCGACCGACATCGCGATCCGATAGCTGAACAGGAAGGCCACGGCGACCGTGGCGCCGACGTAGATCCACCACGCCCACGCGCTGCCGCTGTCGGTCCCGGCCCCGAGTCCGTGCGCCGTCGCCCCGACGAAGGCCAGGAAGGTCAGGTAGTGGAGGAGCCGCCAGGCGCGCTGGCCGATCCTCCGCCGGACGTAGAAGCTCGCGATGACGATGGCCATGAGGTAGAACGCCAGCTGACCCGCAGCGACGGCGACCGGCGAGTGCGGCGAGAGCCCCGGCACGGCGATCTGCTGCAGGCTGAACGGGACCGTCCGGTCGAGTGCGAGGAGGGCGCCGTGGACCCCGGCCAGCCCGAGTCCGATCGACGCGAGATCCTGGTGGAGGTTGAAGGTGATGGGTCGGTGGGCGATCGCGTCGAGGATCTTGGTCGACAGGAGGAGCCCATAGATCACGGAGCCCGCGACCGCGAAATAGGCCAGGAAGCCGGCGAGCCGCTCGACCAGCCACGGGAGACTGGCTCGGTTCGCCTCCCAGGCGGTCGCCAGCGCATGCGCCGCGGTCGGGGCGGTTGCTCCCATGACGATGCCGACCGCGACCGCGAACAGACCCCAGCGGACGAACCGGGTCCGAGGATCCATGCCCTGGAACCTCATGCCAGGAACCGCATCGTCGACGGGGTCAGGAGCAGCTCGCCGCCATCGGTCAGGAGGATCGCTCCGTCCACACCCGGCCGGCCCAGCATCTCCAGTGCAGCACCGGAACCGAGGATGACCGCGGTCTTGGCCAGGGTCTCGGCCTCGCGCGCCGTCCGGGCCAGCACCGTGGCCTGCACGACGTCCGTTCGGGCCGGGCTCCCCGTCCGTGGATCGATCAGGTGATGAGAGACCCGGCCGTCATGGACCCAGCGGTGGACGCTCGTGCCCGAGGTCGCCACGCCGAGCCGCCGTCCTCCATGGCGGTCCGACCCGACGAGGTCCAGCTCGAGGAGGTTGCCACCGCTGCCACGCGGGTCGGCGACGCCGACCCGCCAGCGCTGACCCCGCCCGAGCCGGATCGCGACATCGCCGTCCGCGTCGACCACCGCAGCGGGAAACGGATCGAGCCGGGCGAGCGCCCGATCTGCCAGCCACCCCTTGGCCACTCCGTCCAGGTCCAGCCTGAGCCCGGTCGGCCGGCGGACGTGCGTCTCGCGGCGGCCGCGCTCCATGGACCAGGTCCGATCGATCCGCCGGTCGCCAGCCGTCGCGTCCTCGACCCCTTCGGCCGCGAGCCGGGCATCGAGCATCGCCACGTCGACGATCCCGTCGCTCAACCCCTCGGCGATCCGCGCCCAGTCCAGCGCCGCCGCCAGCGTCGGGCGGACCCGAACGCGCGACGACGACGTGGCGTTCAGCCGGGCAAGGTCCGACGTCGTCGTGAACCGGGTCAGTCGATCGGCCCAGGCGCCCAGTCGTCGCAGGGTCGAGCGGGCCGCCCGGTCGGCCTGGGCCGCGGCGGTCATCCCGCCGTCGACGGGCCGAAGGTAGACCCCGACCGTCCCGCCCATCAGCCCGCCCACGGCCGACACGAGCGGCGGCTCGACCGCGTCGGTCCGATCGTCGACGACGACCGACCGCGTCCCGCCTGGACGCGCGGCCGACAAGGGAGCAACGGGCACGGGGGCGGTGACGACGAACGCGATGCTCATGGCTTGGCTCCTGACTGACGGGTCGTGACGATGACGACGCGGGGCTTCGGGGCCGGCGCCTGCTTGACGATCGCCCTCGGTGGGGCGGTCTGGCCGGGCTTGAGATGGACGTACTGGATGACGTGCCGGACCGATGGGAGCGGTTCGGCCGGCAGGGTGATCGTCGTCTCGGCCTGGACCGGCGCCGGGCTCGTCCAGGGCGGCGACGCGAGCGCGGTGACCAGGGCGCTGGCCGCCGCCACCGCACCCATCCCGAACGCGATCCGCAGGGGGCGGGCGTCGGGTCGCGCCTTGGGCACGGGAGGCGGGCGTCCGGCCGCCGGCACCGCACCCGCCGATGCTGCCTCGCGGGGCGGGCGGCCGCCACGGATGTCGCCCATCAGTCGCCGCCCTCCGCGCCATCGGACTCGCCGCCGCCCGCGGTCTTGACGACCCGATGGACGGTGATCGTCTTCTGCGGCTTCGGCGCCGCGACGTAGACCTTGTCGACCTGGACGGGTGGCGGCGCCGCGACCTCGGCGGCGTCGGCGCTCACAGCCGAAGCCGGTGCGGTCGCGGCGCCCGGTACGGTCGGTGCACCCGGCGCGAAGCCGGCCGCGGCGAGCGCGATCGCAAGGGTCAGGGAGGCCGCGAGGGAGGCGATGAGCAAAGCGGTCTTGTGGAGCATGGCGATGGACCTCATCGAGGGGTGGTGATGGACCCACCATGCCGGGGGCCGATGGGATGCCCGTGTGGTCCCGATGAGAAGGTTCAAAGACAGGCCGTCCGCCTCTCGACGCGCGGCTCTCGCCGCCGATAGGATGCCGAGCGATGCAGATCCTGGTGATCGAGGACGAAGCGAAGATGGCCGCGCTGATCAAGCGCGTCCTGACGGCCGAGCGCCACGTCGTCGATGTCGCGCCCGACGGGCTGACCGGCGCCGCCCTCGCGCAGCGGGGGCCGTACGACGTCATCGTCCTCGACCGGATGCTCCCGGACGTCGACGGCGTGACCCTGCTCCGGCTGCTCCGCGGCAAGGGCCTCGTCACGCCGGTCCTGATGCTGACCGCGCTCGGGGCGGTCGACGACCGCGTCGGCGGGCTGGATGCCGGGGCCGACGACTACCTCCCGAAGCCGTTCGCCTTCGCCGAGCTGATCGCGCGGATCCGGGCGCTCGGACGGCGGTCGGCCGTCGCCCCGGTGCGCCGCCTGCAGGCCGGCGACCTGTCGATCGACGAGCTCCGTCACGTCGCCCAGGTCGGGGATCGCACCGTGGACCTGTCCGCCCGCGAGTTCGCCCTGCTCGGCTACCTCATCCGCCACGTCGGGCAGGTGCTGACGCGGCAGCAGATCCTCGACGCGGTCTGGGGAGCGGAGCCCGACGTCTACTCGAACGTCGTCGACCTGTACATCCACTACCTCCGGCGCAAGCTCGGGGAGCTCGGTCGCGCCGACCGGTTGCGGACGGTGCGCGGCGTCGGCTACATGCTCCGGGCGGACGCGTGACCGGGTCCGGATGACCGACCCGACGACCCGGCTGCTCCGGACGACGCGTCGCCGGCTGATCGCGGTGACGCTCGCACTCATCGCCCTGCTCGTCGTGGGGATCAGCGCGGCCACGATCTTCGTCGGCCTGCGCGCCCTTGACGCGGACGTGGATCGGGCCCTCGCCGCGAGCGTCGACGGTTCGGTCGCGGCGCTGCACGGCGAGCTTCCGCAGGCGCAGGACGAATCCGATTCCGACGACACCGCCCCGGCGTCGGCCGACACCTTCATCCTCTATCTCGATGGGCAGGGGAAGCTGCTGGCGAACCCGTCCCATGTGGCCCTGGTCGGGCTTCCGGACGCCGCGGCGGTCGCGGCGGCATCCGGCTCCGGCCGCGACCTGCGGACCGTCGATCCGGCGGGGATCGATCTTCGGTTGCTGACCGTGCCCATCGGGGGACCCGCCGGCGGCGCGCCGGTCGGCTACGTCCAGGGTGGGTTCGTGCTGACCCTCCACGACGCCCAGTCGCGCAGCCTCGTGGCCGCGATCGCGCTGGTCGCGGTCATCGGCTTGCTCGGCGCGGCCGTGGTGACCCTCCTGGTCACGGGTGACGCGCTGGTCCCGATCCGTCAGTCGTTCGATGCCCAGCGACGGTTCGTGGCGGACGCCTCGCACGAGCTGCGCACGCCGACCGCGCTCATCCGGGCGAACGCGGAGGTCCTCGAGCGGGAGGGCCTGGTCGGCGATGACGGTCGCCCCCTGGTGACCGACATCGTCGACGAAACGGATCGGCTGTCGCACCTGATCGCCGACCTGCTCCAGCTCGCCTCGGCCGACGCGACCGGGCTCGTCCTCGATCGCCAGCGGATCGACCTCGCCGTCGTCGCGGGCGACACCGTGCGGCAGGCGGAAGCGCTCGCGGCCGAGCGCGAGGTCGGTCTGCGAGCCGTCGCCCCGACGCCCGACGGCGGGACGTTCGTCTCGGGTGACCGCGACCGCCTGACCCAGCTCCTCCTCATCCTGCTGGACAACGCGTTCGACCACTCGCCGCACGGGGCGGCGGTCACGGTCGACGTTCGATCGTCCGGCCGGAGCGTCGTCCTGACTGTGGCAGACGAAGGTCCAGGCATCGCCACCGACGACCGTGAGCGGATCTTCGAACCGTTCTCCCGCCTTCCGGGCGTCGCCCGGGATCGCGCCGGAGGCACGGGGCTCGGGCTGGCGATCGCCCGGCGGATCGCGACCGCCCACGAGGGAACCATCGGCGTCGACGACGCGCCGGGCGGCGGAGCCCGTTTCGTCGTGACCCTCCCGGCGGTCGGCGCGCCGGCGTCGGCAGAGCGCTCCGGCCCCGCCTGACCGGTACGGCTCACCGGACGACAGCGACGTCGCCATCGGACGCCGGCGGGATGGGTAAACGCACATCCGAACCACACGACGGTCACATCGGCGGGTCGCACGGTCGTATCAGGCCGCGTGATGGCGAAGGACGCCAGTCGCGCGGCCGGCCACACCACCACGAGGACCCGACCATGGCTTACGTCATCGCCGAACCGTGCATCGACCGGAGCGACCAGTCCTGCGTCGCCGTCTGCCCGGTCGACTGCATCGCGTCCGACCTCTCGGTCGACCGCAAGTTCTAC
The DNA here is from genome assembly GCA_963749735.1 of uncultured Chloroflexia bacterium. Classification (GTDB taxonomy): domain Bacteria; phylum Chloroflexota; class Limnocylindria; order Limnocylindrales; family CSP1-4; genus Chersky-267. The sequence goes on along the minus strand of CAVVNZ010000021.1, from coordinate 8,635 downwards.
ATCGACCCCGACGGCTGCATCGACTGCGGCTCGTGTGAGACCGCGTGTCCGAACCAGGCGATCTTCCGCGCGGACCAGCTTCCTCCTCGATGGGTGGACTTCGCCTGGATCGACGCGGCGTGGTATCGCGACCCGGAGGCGGCCCGCGACGCCGTCGACGAGGCCGCCACGGCGGCCTGACGCGGCCGCCATGACCGCCGAACGCACCCTCGCGCCGATCGGGTCCACCGCCCGGGTCCCGTTCGAAACGAATGCCACGCTCGTTGCCCGGATCGACCTGACGCCGACCGTCGCCCGGTTCGCGGTCCACCTCGACGACGGTGTGGGTCCGTTCAAGCCGGGCCAGTACTTCGCGCTCGGCCTGTCGGTCGATGGCCGACCGCTCCTTCGCCCGTACTCGACGTCATCCGCGCCGGATGCCCGCGACGAGCTCGAGTTCCTGATCCGGCTCGTTCGTGACGGCGCCTTCACGCCGCGGTTATGGCGGCTGGCACCCGGCGACCGCCTTCGCGTCGGCCGCGCCAAGGGGCTCTTCACGCTCCGGCCGGGCGACCCGCGGACGCACCTGTTCATCGCGACCGGGACGGGTCTGGCTCCGTTCGTGTCCATGCTCGGCGCCGTCGTCGGCCGCGGACCCATCCGGCCGGCCGCACCCGGCGGGTCGCCGACTCCGCCCGAGCCGTCTCGGCCCGTGCCGGCGCCCCCGGTGCGGGCGATCGTGGTCCATGGCGTCTCGCGCCAGGACGAGCTGGCCTATCGCGATCGCCTCGAGGGTCTGGCGGCCGGCCGGGACGACGTTCGCTACGAGCCGATCGTCTCGCGGCCCGAGGACCCGGCCAATGCGGGCTGGCTGGGCCGGACCGGTCGGGTCGTGGCGCAGCTGGACGAGGTCTGCGCCTCGCATGCGCTCGACCCCGCGGCGTGCGTCGCCTACCTGTGCGGCAATCCGGAGATGATCGCCGCCGCCGAGCGGATCCTCGTCGCGCGCGGCCTGGCTCCCGATGCGATCGTCGCCGAGCAGTACTGGCCGATGACCTGAGGCCGCCGCGTCGTCGGAGATCGGTCAGCCGATGACGACGCTGACCTCGTCCATCGAGCCGTCGAACCAGTCGCCGCCCTCGGCCTTGGCGCCGATCGACAGCGGTGCGGCGTTGGCCAGCGTCCCGATCTTGGTCGTCTTCTTCCAGACGGTCCCGTCGACCGACATCGCGACCGTCGTGGCGTGCTTCTCGCAGGTGATGGTGTGGTACCTGCCATCGGCGAGATCCGGGCCGGTCGTCTTCTGCCAGGATCCGCTCGACCCCTTGAGGTGGCATCGGGCGATCGATCTCCCGTTGACGTTGACGATCTCGATCTTCCAGTCCCCACCGCTGGTTGACGTCAGGCCCTTCCGGATGAGGTCGTAATCCTCGTCCGGCGTCTCGTTGAAGGCGACGTGGACCGTCACGACCATGTCCGCGGTCCCGGCATCGAGGCCCGGGGCGTCGGGCACGACGATGACCGACGACGTGCCGTTGAATCCGTAGCCCTTGCCGCTGACCCCGGGCACCCCGAGCTTGATGTTCTTGAGCGTCCCGTCATGACCGTGACCCGAGCCGTCACGCATGACCGTCCCGGATGTCTCGTCCATGTGCCAGATGGCCGCCGGTGACGCCCCCATGACCGTCCCGGCGGTCAGCGCGAGAAGCATGAGCACTCCCGGCCCGATGAGCGCGGATCGCAGATGACGCACGGTGATGATCCTCCCCCGACCGGATGATGACTCCCCAAGGGTACCGAACCCGCGCGCGCCCGGTCCAGTCCACCGGGCACCATCGCCGGGTCTGCTCCGACCATGGACCGACCCGGGATCGGGCACCAGATGCCCGATCCCGTCGTCCGGAGGGCGTCAGGCGCCCTGCTCGACCTGGTACAGGGCCTGCGCCTCGAGGCCGTGCGCCTCGCGGTGGACCCGGGCCGCGGTCTCGCGGTCGGGAGCATCGACCAGGCAGAAGACCTTGCCGGCCTCCTCGTCGACCCAGTAGTGCCGGTAGTCGACCCCGTACTGGTCCTGGATGGTGACGTCGGCCTCGTGGGCGCCGGCGACGTCGCTCGCCTTCACCCCGGGCAGATCATGCATATCGATGTAGGTGGGCACCGTGGTTCTCCTTGCTCGGGCGCCGCACTCGTCGATCGGCGGCACTCGCGACTGCTCCTACGGACGGATCCGGCCGGCGGATTTCGCGACCGGGCGGGACGGTAAAATCGGGCCATGCTTCGCGTCGGTTCGATCGTGATCCGGGTGGACGACCTGGCGCGCCAGCGGGCGTTCTGGATGGCGGCGCTCGACTACCTGCCGCGCGAGGAGACCAGCGACGACTTCGCGCTGCTGCGCCCGAGGGACGGCAGCGGGCCGAACGTCTCGCTCGACCGCGTCCGGTCGACCGTCCAGGTGCCGCCGCGGATCCACCTCGACCTCTACGCGGAGGATCAGGCCGCGGAGGTCCGACGGCTCATCGCGCTCGGCGCGACCGAGGTCCACTGGGACAAGCGCCCGCCCGACGCGGATTACGTGATCCTGGCGGACCCGGAGGGCAACCGCTTCTGCGTCATCGACGCCGGCTGAGGCCCCCGCGCGCCACGACGCTCGTGCGGGCGCCGGGTCGGCTCCCGTCGGAACCGGTCAGCGGGCCGGGACCGAACGGGGCTCCGTCGCCGCGAAGATCGCGATCGAACCGACGACCTCCACCTCGACCCGCTCGAACGACGCCGCCAGGATCCCCCGAAGGCCATCCGCCGTGTCGGCCAGGTTGTCGAAGGCACCGCGGCGATTGAACGCCGCCAGCACCCGACGCGACAGCCAGGTCTGGGGCCCAGCCGACCCGAGGACCGTGGCGCCGAACAGCACGCCCGTCGGTGCCAGGACGTTCGCGACATCGGCGATCGCGTTCGCCTTGCGCGTCATGGGGCCGGGCAGGCAATGGATCACCAGGTGGAGGGCGGCCGATCCGAACGGCCCGTCGACCGGGAGCGGCTTCAGCACGTCGGCCTCGACCTGGGTGATCGACAGCCGGCTGAGGCGTCGGGATGCGTGCTCGAGGACGTTCGGGTTGGGGTCGAGGATGGTCACCGGGCTGCCGTCCGGGAGCCCGGCCCGCTCGAGGAAGTACCCCGTGCCCGGTCCCACATCGAGATGCGGCTCTCGGATGTGGCGCCGGTAGCCCTCGACGAGGCGGCTCGTCGGACAGCGCCAGACGAACCGAGCGGCCAGGCCGAGGACCATCGGGTCGTACACCCTGAGGAGCGGCCTCGTGTACTCGCTCTGGCCTCGGTAGGCGGGATCGTCTCGATCCATGGCGGTCAGCGGTCCTCCTCGGCGGTCGGTCGGCGCATACTCGTGGCCCGGCAATCGGTCCGCGCGGCCCTCCGGTGCCCGATAGTGGCGTGTTCCTTCGTCCCAGGTCCCCGATCGAGGTGATGACGATGCTAGCCGACTCGTTGGCCGTGACGACCGTGGCGGTGACGGACGTCGATCGATCCCGGCGGTTCTTCCAGGAACAGGTCGGCCTGAAGCTGTTCGACGAGACGCCCGCGAGCTGCCGATTCGGTGCCGGTCGAGGATCGCGCCTGACGGTCCGGCGTGGGCAGCCGAACGTCGGTCAAACGGTGGCACATTTCGAGGTCGATGACCTCGAGGCCGTCATGCGCGATCTGATGTCCCGGGGCGTCGTGTTCGAGGAGTACGAGACGCCGAAGACGGTCGACTTCATCGCCCAGATCGGTCCGGCCCGCGGTGCGTGGTTCAAGGATCCCGACGGCAACGTCTTCGGCCTCCGCGAGGGCCCGGTGCCTGAGGGCTGGTAGCCCCGCGGTCCTGGCTGTCGAGGTGTTCCGGGTCCCTCCTCGAGGCAGGGCTCGGGTAGACTCGGGCGGTGCCTGAGCCCGTCCTCGCCGACGCGTTCGCCCATCACGTCTGGGCCACGATCCGCGTGCTCGATGCCTGCGCCGCCCTCGACGACAGCCAGCTGGCCGTGAGCGTTCCCGGGACGTACGGCTCGGTCATCGACACGCTCCGGCATCTCGTGGACGGGGACGTCTTCTACCTCGACGTCCTGCGAGGCGGCGAGCCCGAGCCGTTCGACAAGGCCGCGAGCGACATCGCGACGCTTCGAGCGGTGATGGGGGCCCACGGTCCGGCCTGGCAGGAGCAGGTGGCCGGCGATCCCGATCCGACCGTGGACATCGTCGAGTACGAGGACGGCGGCTTCGAGACGCACGCGCCGCGGGGGATCCGTCTCGCTCAGGCGCTCTACCACGGGGCCGACCATCGCAGCCAGGTCTGCACGGCGCTGACGATGCTCGGGGTCGAGCCGCCGGCCATCGAGGTGTGGGACTACGCGGCCCTCGACGGGCGGATGGTCAGCAAGCGGACCGAGGCCACCGAACCGCCCGGATGACCGCGGCCCGATCCGGTCGCCGTTCCCGGCGGGGCCGTGGCCCTGGCCCCCTCCGTCGGGGTAGCATGCCTTCGACCGCGTCCGGCCGCCAAGGCAAGGACGGACCAGGGGGAGCAGGTGGACGGAGCCGAGCGATCAGGGTCGCCGACACAGGATCCAGCGGCGGGTGAGCGCTATCTGCTGCTGGCCGACATCACCGGGTACACGGGCTTCATGACCGGTGTCGAACAGGAGCACGGCGTCGACTTCAGCGCGGGGATCCCGGCGGCGTACGGCGTGCTCGGGGCCCTCCTGGACACGGTCATCCAGGGTGTCGAGCCCGATTTCGGCCTCGTCAAGCTCGAGGGCGACGCCGTGTTCGCGGCCGCAGCGGCGGCGAGCCTCGACGGGCAGGGCGACCGGGTCCTCGAGGAGCTCGGCGCGATGTATCGGGCGTTCGTCGAGAGTCGCACGCGCGCCATCCCCTCCAACGACCACGTGTGCACGGCCTGCCCCGCCGTCGCCCACCTCGACCTCAAGGTCATCGTCCATCGAGGACACTCGGTGCGCCAGTCGGTCGGGTCCGGCAGCGACCTGCTCGGGCCGGCGGTGACGGTCGCCCACCGACTGCTCAAGAACACGATCCGGTCGCGGATCGGCTCGCGCCCGTACCTCTTCCTGACCGACCCGGCGGCCGATGCACTCGGACTCTCGGGGATCGGGCTCGCGCACCACGAGGACTACGCCGAGGCGGGGCCGATCGACGGCCGGATCGTGGATCTGGGCCAGCCGCTGGGCGAGAGCGTCTGGACGTAGGCCCGCCTCGCGGACGCGCGGCCAGTACCGGCCCTAGGGCATGCCCTCGATCACGACCATCCGCCATTCACCCGCGCCTTCACGGATGGCGCGGATGTCGCCGTAGTCCACGGAGTCGTACCACGCCTGCGCGGCCTCGACGGACTCGAACTCGATCACCACGAGCCGCTCCGGGTCCCAGCCTCCCTCCAGGGTGAGGGTCCTCCCGCCGCGGGCCAGGAACCGTCCGCCGTGGCGCTCGACGCTGGGCCCGGACTGCTCGCTGTAGCGGCCAGCCCGCTCGAGGTCCGTCCGGTGGACGTCGACCACGACATATGCAGCCATCGACCGATGCTACACCTGCCCGAACGATCGTCGGACGTACGAAGATGGCGTCGCGCCCCCGCGCTCGCGCCCACAGGGCCGCTCAGCGGTGACATCGGCCGTTGGCGCGTATCGTCCCCTCGACAGCCGTCGACGGAGACGCCGTGACGATCCCGGCAACCGACCCATCCGAACCGACCGTGCACGGCCCCGCGTCGCTCGCTGTCCCCTGGCCCGTGCTCCTGGTCGCGGGTCTGATGGTCAGCGGGTTGCTGGCCGTGTCGGGTGCCTACGGCTTCCACGGCGACGAGATGTACTACGTCGTCTCGGGCCAGCACCCGGCATTCGGCTACGTCGACCAGCCGCCGCTGACCCCGCTGTTCGTCCGCCGCCTCGGTCGCTCTGCTGGGCGTGTCGCCGACGGCCGTGCGACTGCTGCCCGCCCTCGAGATGGGGCTCGTCGTCGTGCTCATCGCGCTCATGGCGCGCGACCTGGGCGGATCTCGCCGAGCTCAGATCCTTGCGGCGATCACGGCCGCACTGTCGGGTTATCTCGCCGCTGGTCACCTCGACACGACGAGCGAGCCCGACCTGCTCGTCTGGGCGGTGATCCTGTGGCTGATGGTCAGGCTCCTCGCGGGAGGCGACCGCCGCCTCTGGCTCGCGGTCGGCGTTGCCGCCGGGATCGGCCTCGAGAACAAGGACACGATCCTCTTCCTCGGCGCGGGGCTCGCGGCGGGACTGCTCCTCGCCCGACGCTGGGACGTCATCCGCTCGCCCTGGGCCTGGGCGGCGGTGGCGATCGCCGTCGTGCTCTGGGTGCCGAACCTCGCCTGGCAGGCGGCGAATGGCTGGCCCCAGGTCACCATGGCCTCGCAGATCGGCGGCTACGCCGCGGACAACCGCGCCCAGGTCGTGCCCTTCCTCTGGCTCTTCACCGGACCGCTCCTCTTCGTCGTGACCATCGCAGGCTGGGCGTGGATCCTGGTCGCGAAGGCGGCGGCACCGTGGCGGGCGATCGGGATCGCCGCGGGCGTCATCCTCGTCCTCGTCCTGACCAGCGGCGGCAAGGCCTACTACGGCATCGGCATCGTGGCCCCGTTCATGGCAGCCGGGGGGATGCTCATCGACCGCTGGCTCGATCGCGGCCACCGGCGTCTGCGCGTCGGGACCTTCATCGCGGCGGCGGCGCTGTCGGGTGCCCTGCTCGTGCTGTTGACGGTTCCCGTCCTGCCTCCCGCCGCGTTCGCTGCGAGCTCGCTCCCGGCGGCGGATCCGATCCTCGGCGAGCAGATCGGCTGGCCGGAGTTCGTCGCGACCGTCGAGGGGGTGGTGGCCGGATTGCCGGCGGACCAGCGCGCTCATGCGGTGATCCTGGCCGACGACTACAGCGAGGCGAGCCCGCTCAAGCTGCTCGGCACCGGGCTCCCGCCGGTCTACTCGGGCCACAACGCGTTCTGGGGCTGGGGGCCGCCGCCGGACGACCGCACAGTGGTCGTCCACGTGGGGGACTGGCGACCAGAGGACTGGAGCCGGTTCTTCGTCGGTTGCCACGACGTCACGATCATCGACAACGGATTCGGCATCGAGAACGGCGAGCAGGGCAAGGCCATCTCGGTGTGCACCGGTCTCCGCGCGCCATGGACGACGATCTGGCCGAGCCTCCGCACGATCTCCTGACGGTAGGGCGTGTGCAGCGGGTGACCGTGGGACCCCCCCGGGGACTCGATGCCTGCGGCGCAGCGGCCCGCGGCGAGCAGTCGGGCGATCCCTGCCCGAGGTCGGGTTTCGATCACGGCACAGCGGGTAGATTCTCCGGGTGAGCTTCGACGTGGCCGCGGACGCCTACGACCGCTACATGGGCAGGTACTCGCTCAAGCTTGCCCCGCAACTGGCGGACTTCGCCGGGGTGGAATCCGGTCAACGCGTGCTCGACGTCGGCTGCGGTCCCGGCGCCCTCACGGCGGAGCTGGTCATGCGGCTTGGGCCGTCTGCCGTCGCTGCCGTCGACCCGTCGGCGCCATTCGTCGCCGCCGTTCGGGAGCGCTATCCCGGCGTCGATGTTCGCCAGGCGTCCGCAGAGGGACTGCCATTCCCGGACCTGACGTTCGACGCGGCCGTCGCGCAGCTCGTCGTGCATTTCATGCCGGATCCGAACACCGGCTTGCGGGAGATGGCGCGTGTCAGCCGGCGGGATGGTGTCGTCGCGGCCTGCGTGTGGGACCACGCCGGCGATCAGGGCCCGTTGAGCCTGTTCTGGAGCGAAGCGCGCTCGCTCGATCCGGAGGTCGAAGACGAGTCCCAGCTTCCCGGTGTCCGTGAGGGCCACCTGGCCGAACTGTTCGAGGCGGCCGGGCTGCACGAGATCGAGGCGACCGTCGTTTGGGCCAGCGTCGAGCACGCGTCGTTCGACGCCTGGTGGGAGCCGTTCACGAAGGGTGTCGGCCCCGCGGGCTCCTACCTGGCCGGCCTCAGCGCCGATCGACAGGTCGAGCTGCGCGAACGGTGCCGAGCCACGATCCACGCGGCACCGTTCGTGGTCACCGCTCGAGCGTGGGCCGTCCGGGGCCGCGTCTGAGCCGTTCGCTGGTCCTGCGTCCGGTCCGACGTCCCGGTCCGACTCCAGGTTCCGACTCCGGACCCCTGGGTTCCGTCCGAGGGTCGTCGACGTGGCGCCGCTGAGGAGCGCCGAAGCGTCAGCAGCGGGCCGGGAGATTGTTTGTCCACCTTCTTGACAAAGCCATGGCGCTGGCGCAGCATCGGACTTTGTCAAGTCTCTTGCCAAAGCCGCGCTCGGCAAGAGCCACCGGTGGTTGGGTTGGAGGAGTGCTCGCCCGGGTGAGCGCCAGCGCGACGGCGCGAACGCGCAGCCTCGCCACTCGTCCAGGCCCCCCCTGGACGATGCGACCCCCGAGCTCCAGTCGCCGACCGAGGCGCCTGGAGCACGCGCGGGGGAGATGATCGCGCTACCACACCGACTTGCCCGAGCGAGAGGGGAGGGGCGAGCCGACATCGACATGGCGGCCTCAGTCGGAGTGGGATACTTGGACTCAGCGGAGCGACTTGGACTCAGCCGAGCCCCTCGTCACCTACACGTCACG
>CAVVNZ010000020.1:0-11302 GCA_963749735.1 uncultured Chloroflexia bacterium | reverse complement strand
CCGCCAGACGCGGCCGACCGCGGTCAACCTCGGCTGGGCGGTGGACCGGATGATGGCCGCGATGGAGGAGGTCGGGCTGCGCGACGAGGACGAGGACGGGGCCGCCATCGCCGACGCGATGTGGGCCGAGGCGAACGCGATCTGCGCCGAGGCGACCCGCGACCACGGGCTGCTCGCCGAGCATGGGCTGGCCAGCCTGCCCGTCCCGCTCGACCGTCCGCTGCGGGTGCTCACGCACTGCAACACCGGGCCGCTCGCCTGCGGCCAGTTCGGGACCGCGCTCGGCGTGGTCCAGGCCGCCGTCCACGCCGGGCGGGAGATCCACGTCCACGTCGATGAGACGCGGCCCTACCTCCAGGGCGCCCGGCTGACCGCCTGGGAGCTCGAGCAGGCCGGGGTCCCGTACACGCTGATCGCCGATTCGGCCGCCGGCGCGCTCCTGGCGACCGGGACGATCGACGCGATCCTCGTCGGTGCCGATCGGGTCGCCGCCAACGGCGACACCGCCAACAAGGTCGGCACGTATCCGCTGGCGGCGCTCGCCGCGCGTCACCGCGTCCCGTTCTTCGTCTGCGCACCGATCAGCTCGGTCGATCTCGCGACACCCGACGGCGCGTCGATCCCGATCGAGGAGCGCTCCGCAGCCGAGGTCCTCGAGTTCGGCGGCGTCCGCGTCGCGCCGCCCGGGGCGACGGTCTGGAACCCGTCGTTCGACGTGACCCCGGCCGACCTCATCTCGGCGATCGTCACCGAGGAGGGCGTCCTCATCGCGCCGTTCGGACCGGCATTGGCGGACGCGGTCGCCGCCCGGCGCGCCCGACCGCCGATCATCGCGCCGACGCTCGCGCCGAACCCCGCCCGGATCGCCGCCGCGGTCGCCGGCTGATGGCCACCGTGGCCATCCGCGGCCAGCGCGACGCGACGGTCGCCCGGACGACGACCGATCGGTCGCTCCTGCGGCGGTTCCTCGAGCGGGATCGGCTGTTCGCCGCGTACGCGATGTGCGACCTCGACGAGCGTGAGTTCGGCAAGACCCGCTGGGGCGGCGCGTTCGACGGGGACGACCTCGTGGCCGTCGCCCTCGAATACGCCGGTCTGTCCCCGCAGCCGCTGTTCGTCATGGGCCGGACCGACGGGATCGCCACGATCCTGCGCGACGTCATCAAGCCACGTGCCGCCTACGTCGCCACGCTCCAGGCGGGCCTGCCCGCCGTGGCGACGCAGTATCGCGTCGACCCGGGCCCGCAGATGGTCCGGATGTGGGTGGACCGATCCACCTTCCGGCCGTACCCGGCGGACGTGCGCCGGCTGTTGCCGGTCGAGGTCAGCGACCTGAACCGGCTGTACCAGCTCGGGTTCGCCTCGTGGCTGCCGTCGTCGACGATCGCCGAGGGCGTGTATTACGGGATGCGCGTCGGCGGCCGGCTGGTGTCCGCCGCCGGGACCCACGTCATCAGCCAGGACGCCCGGCTGGCGGTCGTCGGCAACGTGCTGACCCACACCGACTACCGTGGGCGCGGCTTCGCCACGGCGACCACCGGGGCGGTCACGGCCGACCTGCTGCGGACGTGCGACCAGGTCGTCCTCAACGTCCGATCCGACAACCCTCCGGCGCTGCAGGCGTACCGCCGGCTCGGTTACCAGGAGCATGTCCGCTTCGAGGAGCGGCTCGTCCATCGCCTCGGCTCGCCGTGGCCCGGCATCCCGGGTCCGCTTCGCCGGTTCCTGTCGTCCGCCAAGGAGAACCCGCCCCGATGACCGCGACCACCAGCCTGCCGCCGCACGACGTCACCGATCTCGGCCTGGCCGACGAGGGCGTCCGCCGGATCGAGTGGGCCGAACGAGAGATGCCGGTCCTGCGCCTGATCCGCGAGCGCTTCGAACGCGAACGCCCGCTCGAGGGGCTGCGGATCGGAGCGTGCCTCCACGTCACCACCGAGACGGCCAATCTGATGCGGACGCTCAAGGCCGGCGGGGCGGAGGTCGTCATCGCGGCGTCGAACCCGCTGTCGACCAAGGACGACGTCGCGGCGGCGCTCGTGTCGGCGTATGGGATCGCTTGCTACGCCCGACGCGGCGAGGATCGCGACACCTACTATGCGCACCTCAACGCGGTCGCCGACACGCATCCGAGCCTGACGATGGACGACGGCTGCGATCTCGTCTCGCTCCTCCACGCGGAGCGACCGGACCAGGTCGCGGAGGTCCTCGCCGGGACCGAGGAGACGACCACCGGCGTGATCCGGCTCAAGGCGATGGCCGCCGACGGCGCGCTCCGCTTCCCGGTCGTGGCGGTCAACGAGGCGCAGACCAAGCATCTCTTCGACAACCGCTACGGGACCGGCCAGTCGACGATCGACGGCATCCTCCGGGCGACCAACATCCTGATCGCCGGGCGGAACGTCGTCGTCGCGGGCTACGGCTGGGTGGGCAAGGGGATCGCCTCGCGGATGGACGGGCACGGCGCCCACGTTGCCGTGGTCGAGGTCGACCCGGTCCGCGCCCTGGAGGCGCTGATGGACGGCTACCTGGTGATGACCCACACGGAGGCCGCGGCCTGGGGCCAGCTCTTCGTCACCGCGACGGGCAATCTCAACGTCTTCCGACGCGAGCATTTCGCCGCCATGCGGGACGGGGCGATCATGGCCAACAGCGGGCACTTCGACGCCGAGCTGGACCTTACCGCACTCCGCGAGATGGCCGAGGGCCACGTCCGCGAGGTCCGCGACAACGTCCAGGAGTTCGACATCGGGGGGAAGAAGCTCAACCTCATCGCCGAGGGGCGGCTGGTCAACCTCGGCGCGGCGGAAGGCCATCCGGCTGCGGTGATGGACATGAGCTTCGCCAACCAGGCGCTGTCGGCCGAGTACGTCGCGCTCCATCACGCGGAGCTCGAGGATCGGGTCTACGTCGTGCCCGAGGCGATCGACGCCGAGGTGGCGCGACTCAAGCTGGCGGCGCTCGGCATCGAGCTCGAGCCGATGACCGCCGAGCAGGCCGCCTACGTCGCGTCCTGGCAGCACGGGACCTGACCCGGGCCGGTGGTGCTCCCGGGAGCCGCGATCCTCGACATCGCGGTCAAGGTCATCGCGATCGTCATGGTCGTCGTGCCGCTGTTCGACCCGGCCGCTTCGCAGTTCATGGGCAAGGCGCTGGCGCTGCGGACGATCGCGGCGCCGCTGTTCGTCCTGGCGATCCCCGCGGCCTGGCTCGTTCGCCGGCGGCCCGTGCCCTACCCGTACCTGGCCGACATCATGCTGGTCATGCCGATCGTCCTCGACGCCGCCGGCAACGGCTTCGGCTGGTTCATCGCGACACCATTCGAGCTCGCGCCGCACTTCCTCGGGTGGCTCAGCCTGACCCTCGCGGTCGGTCTCGCGATCGCGCCGATGGTCGACCGGCGCTGGGTCGCGTTCGGGCTCGTGGTCGGCTTCGGGGCGATCGTCGATGTCGTCTGGGAGATCGGTGAGTTCACGCTGGCGCGGACCGGCGGCTCCGGGATCCGCCTCGGCTACGTCGACACGATGCGCGACCTCGGCGTGTCGCTGGTCGGGGCGTTCGCGGGCGGCATCCTGGTCGTGACCGTCCTGTGGCCCCGGGTCGGGACGCCCAGGACGTTCTTCGGCTGGTCGCCGGCCGCCGACTGACGAGCGACGCCATGGACCCGACGGCAGCCATCGAGCTGGTCCTCCTGCTGCTCGCCATCGCGACGGGGCTCGCCTTCGTCGCGCGGCGGATCGGCGTGGCGTACCCGATCGTCCTCGTCCTCGGCGGGCTCGTCCTCGGGCTGATCCTCGCCAGGCTCCCCGAGCCGCCATCCGTCGAGCTCCCGCCCAGCCTCGTGTTCCTCCTGTTCCTGCCACCGATCCTGTTCGCCGCCGCCTATTTCACGCCGATCCGCGACTTCAAGGCGAACCTCCGGCCGATCGGCCTCCTGGCGGTCGGCCTCGTCCTGTTCTCCACGCTCGTCGTCGGCGGCGTGGCGCTGCTGCTGATGCCCGAGCTGGGGGTGGCGGCATTCGCCCTGGGGGCGATCGTCGCACCGCCGGACGCCGTGGCCGCCACGGCGATCTTCCGCCGGCTGGGCGTCGCCCCACGGATCGTGACGATCCTCGAGGGCGAGAGCCTGGTCAACGATGCGACCGCCCTGATCCTGTACCGCGCCGCCCTCGTCGCGATCGCCGGGACGTTCTCGATCGTCGGGGCCGGAGCCGAGTTCGTCTACGTCGCGGTCGCCGGGATCGCCATCGGCGCCGTGGTGGGGCTGGGGCTCAGCTGGCTCTGGCGTCGGGTGACCGACCCGACCCTCGAGCTGGTGATCTCCCTGCTCGTCCCGTTCGCCGCGTACCTGCCCGCCGAGGCGGTCCACGCCAGCGGCGTCCTGGCCGTCGTCACGGCGGGGATCGTCGCCGGGCGTCGGCGGCGCGGGTCCTGTCGCCGGACGCCAGGCTGATGGGCGCCGGCGTCTGGTCCGTCGTCCTGTTCATGATCAACGGCTTCGCCTTCCTCCTGATCGGCGTCCGCTCCCGTCGATCCTCGATGCATTGAGCGCCTATCCGACCTCGCAGCTCGTCGGGCTCGGCGTGGCGATCAGCCTGACGGTGATCCTCGCGCGGATCGCGTGGGTCTTCCCGGCCACCTACATCCCGCGCTGGGTCAGTGCCAAGCTCCGGGCGCGCGACCCCCTGCCGCCGGTCGGTGCCGTGTTCGTGATCTCCTGGGCCGGGATGCGCGGGGTGGTCTCGCTCGCCGCGGCGCTGTCACTGCCGCTCGACGTCCCGGATCGCTCGCTGTTGATCTACCTGACCCTGTGCGTGATCCTGGCCACCCTCGTCGGCCAGGGATTGACGCTGCCGTGGGTGGTCCGCCGCCTCGGGGTCGTGGCCGGGTCGAGCCGGGAGGTCGAGGAGCGGATCGCGCGGACGGCCGCGACCGACGCCGCCAGGGAACGGCTCGACGGTCTGGCGGCCGAGTACCCGGATCACCTCGAGCTCGTCGACAACCTTCGCGCCGAGCTCGAACACGAGGCGGCCCACGTGGCCGGCTCGGACGACGACGGCGACCTCGACGCCGAGGCGCGCGAGCGGCTCGAGCACCAGGAGATCCGGCTGGCGCTCGTCGCGGCCCAGCGCGAGGCGGTCATCCGGCTGCGCGACGACGGCGTGATCGGCGACGACGCGCTCCGCACGGTCGAGCGCGAGCTGGACCTCGAGGCCGTCCGCGCCGGCGCCTGACCCGGCCACGCCGGCACGCCGCGGCCGTCCTGCCGGCACGGCGGCCGCCCTGGGCGCCGGGCCCTGCGAGGGGTCGTGCTAGGCTTCCCGGCGATGAGCATCGTCGACGCCGCCCAATACCTGTTCACGTCCGAATTCGGTGACCGAAGGCCACCCGGACAAGATGTGCGACCAGATCTCCGACGCCATCCTCGACGCGATCATCCGCGAGGATCCCGACGCCCGGGTCGCCTGCGAGACGGCGACCACGACCGGCCTGGTGATGGTCCTCGGCGAGATCAGCACGACGACCTACGTCGACTTCCAGGCGATCGTCCGCGACACCGTCCGGGACATCGGCTACACCCGCGCCGACTATGGCTTCGACTACCTGACCTGCGGCACCCTGGTGTCGGTCAAGGAGCAATCGCCCGACATCGCCCTGGGGGTCGATTCGGCGCTCGAGGTCCGCGACGACGCCGCCCCGCCGTTCGAGCTCGGCGCCGGCGACCAGGGGATGATGTTCGGGTTCGCCTGCCGCGAGACGCCCGAGCTGATGCCGCTGCCGATCGCCCTCGCCCACCGGATGGCTCGCCGCCTGGCTGAGGCCCGCAAGAGCGGCCAGCTGGTCGGCCTGCGCCCGGACGGCAAGACCCAGGTCACGGTCGAGTACGAGCGGGGCATCCCGAAGCGCGTCCGGACCGTCGTCGTCTCCACCCAGCACGATCCCGACGTGCGCGCCGAGCGCCTGCGTGCGGACATCGCCGAGGCCGTCATCCTGCCGGTCATCCCGCGCGACCTGCGCGTCGACGATCCGGTCATGCACGTCAACCCGACCGGGCGGTTCGTGACCGGCGGGCCGATGGGTGACGCCGGGCTCACCGGGCGCAAGATCATCGTGGACAGCTACGGCGGGATGGCCCGCCACGGCGGCGGCGCCTTCAGCGGAAAGGACCCGACCAAGGTCGACCGGTCGGCCGCGTACGCGGCGCGGTGGGTGGCGAAGAACGTCGTCGCGGCGGGCCTGGCCGACCGGTTCGAGGTCGAGGTGGCGTACGGCATCGGGATCGCCCGGCCGATCAGCCTGAGCGTCGACTCGTTCGGGACGGGTCGCGTCTCGGACGACCGGATCCTCGAGATGGTCGAGCGCACCTTCGACCTGCGGCCGGCCAGCATCATCGCCGCGCTCGACCTGCGCCGGCCGATCTATCGCCAGACCGCCGCCTACGGCCACTTCGGCCGGCCGGACCTCGACCTGCCGTGGGAGCGGACCGAGAAGGCCGCCGAGCTGGCGGCAGAAGCCGGGCTCCCCGAGCCGGAGCCGGTCGCCGCCGCGAGTTGAGCACGCTTCCGCGGGGCCCGCTCGGCAGGGGGTGACCTCGCCGGCGATCCGCCTGGCCGGCGTCCGGCGGACCTTCGAGGCACCGGGCGGGGTCGGACTCGCCCATCGCGAGCCTCATCGCCCTCGACGGCATCGACCTCGAGGTGGCTCCGAACGAGGTGGTCGCCCTCATCGGCCCCAACGGCAGCGGCAAGAGCACGCTCCTGCGGGTCATCGGCGGGCTGCTGGCGGCGGACGGTGGGAGCGTCGAGGTCGAAGGACGGGCGGTGACCGGCCCCGACCCGGCGGTCGGGTTCGTCTTCCAGGAGCCGCGGCTGCTGCCCTGGCGTGACGTCCTGGCGAACGTCGCGTTCCCGCTCGAGCTCGCCGGCGTCCCGCCGGCCGAGCGCGAGTCGCGCGCTCACGACCTGCTCCGCCTGGTCGGACTCGACCGGTTCGCGACGGAGCGTCCCGCGCGGCTGTCGGGCGGCATGCGCCAGCGGGTGGCGATCGCGCGGGCGCTGGCGCTGCGGCCGTCGATCCTGCTCCTCGACGAACCGTTCAGCGCGCTCGACGAGCTGACTCGCGAGCGCTTCGACATCGAGCTGCTCGACCTGTGGCAGAAGACCTCGACGACGGTGGTGCTGGTCACCCACGACATGATCGAGGCGGTCTTCCTGGCCGACCGGACCATCGTCCTCTCGCCGCAACCTGGACGCGTCGTCGCGACGGTCGCGTCGCCGCTCGACGTCCTCGCCAGCTGGCGGACCTCGGCAGCGCCGCCACGGCCGCCGCCGCCGCCGAGGTGCGTGCCGCGCTCGGCGACATCCGGAGTCTGGGCGCCGACCCCGACCCGGCCGAGCTCGCGTCGGTCGCCGTCGGCCGGCGAGACGCCGCGGACCGAGGCCGGACGCCCTGGCCATCGTTCCGGTCGCCCTGGGCTTTGTCGCGTTCATCGTCGTGTGGCAGCTGGTCGTGTTCCTCGGTCGCTATCCGGACTACATCCTCCCGGGCCCGTGGACCGTCATCCGGCGGTTCGCGACCGCCTGGACCGAGGGGACCATGGCCGCCCGAAGTCGCGGCGACGCTCCAGGAGATCCTCCTCGGGTTCGTGTTCGGTGCGATCGGCCTCGCGGCCGGCGTACGCGCTGGCGCGCTCGCGGGTCGTCGGGCTCGTCCTGTCGCCGTACCTGGTCGCCGCCCAGTCGACGCCGATCCTGGCCCTCGCACCGCTGCTCATCCTGTGGTTCGGCCCCGGCCTGCTGAGAAGATCGTCATCTGCTCGCTGATCGTGTTCTTCCCGGTCGCCGTGTCGACCGCCGTCGGGTTCCGCTCGGTCGACCCGAGGCTCCTCGAGCTGGGACGCAGCCTCCGCGCCACGCCCCGCCAGCCTCCTGTCGCTCGAGGTCCCGGCCGCGATGCCGTCGATCATGGGCGGCATCCGGGTCGGGGTGACCCTTGCCGTCGTCGGGGCGATCGTCGCCGAATGGGTCAGCCCGGAGTCCGGTCTCGGCGTCCTGATCAACCTGGCCCGCGGCAGCCTGTTCGACATCCCGCTGATGTTCGCGGCCTGCTGATGCCCTCGCGCTGGTCGGCGTCGGCCTGTACGGCATCGCCGTCCTTGCCGAGCGCTGGCTCGTCGGCGACCGCGGCTGAGGCACCGGAGGTCCCTCGTGATCCGTCCCGCTCGCTCGCTCGCGGCCCTCGCGCTCGCCGCGATCGTCATCTCGACTCGCCGCCTGCTCGAGCGGTTCGACGCCTGCGCCGTCGGCCGTCGCCAGCCCCTCGCGGCCGGATCTGCGGGGCCTCCCGGTCGCCCGGTCGTCCGCGTCCCCGAGCGGGGCCGCATCCGCCTCGCCGAGCCCGGCGACCGTCACGCCGCTCACCGTCGGTCTGGGTTACATCGCTAGCGTCCAGTTCGCGCAGTTCTATCGGGCGAAGAAGCAGGGCTACTACCGCGACGCGGGCCTGACGTGACGCTGCTGAACCAGATCGACCCGGACTTGTCACGCTCCTCGGACAGGGGGCCGTCGACATCGGGCTGGGTGACGGCACCAGCATCATCCCGGCGGTCAGCCAGGGCATCCCGGTCAAGTACGCGGCCACCATCTATGCCCATTTCCCGACGTCGTCATGGCCCCGGCCGCCAGCGGCATCAAGACGGCCGCGGACCTCGAGGGCAAGCCGCGGGCACCCCCGGTCGATACGGCGCAGCTGGATCATGCTCCAGGCGCTGCTCCAGTCCGCCGGTCTCACGCCGGACGACATGACCATCACGCTGTACCCCGACTTCAGCCAGGCCGTCGGGCCCGCCGCGAGGGTCAGGTCGATGCGGCCACCGGCTTCGCGAACAACGACCTGTGCAGCTGCGCCGTCGAAGGGCACGCCCCGTCAACGATCCTGACGGGGTGGACGACATCGTGCCCCTGCCCGGGCCCCGGTCTGATGGTCGGGACGTCGACACTCGCGTCGAAGCACGAGGCGCTGGCGGCGTTCGTGGCCGTGACGCTGGGGGCGATGGAGAAATCAAGGTGGACCCCGAGCTCGGCCGGGATGCCGCCTTCGCGGCAGTCCCGGAGCTTGCCGCCGACCCGACGACGCCGGTACAGCGCCCTAGAAGGCGGTCCTGGTCGCCACGACCGCCATGTGGTCCGCCGACGCGACCGGGAGCGAGGGACTCGTATCGATGCGTCGGCCGGACTGGACTGCGTCGATCGACTCCCTGTCGTCGCTCCCAGGGGACCTTGTGCCCAACCCTGTCACGGCCGACCAGCTCGTCACGACCGAGCTCCTGCCGCCGGGCAGCTGAGCCGATCGGCGCCGGCGGTCCCTCGGGAAGTGCGGCCTAGCGCTCCTCGGCGAGCATCGACGCCATCGACGCCTGGGTCCCTCGCCGACGGGCGCTCCGGGCCAGGACGAGCTGGGCCACGAGGAGAGTATACCGTTCGTCAGCGCCAGCATCATCGTCGCGACGGCATCGTTACAGCACGGGCGTGACGCCCTTCTTCACCTGGCCGAAGACGAACAGCGGCAGGGTCGACGATCCGAGGCCGGACACGAACGACGTGATGACGAAGTCGTCGAAGCTGAAGGTGAACGACAGCAGGAAACCCGGCGACGATCTGGCCGAGCGGGGGCTGCGGGAAGGTCATCTGACGGAACGTCCGCCAGGGCGTGGCGTAGGAGGTCGGCGCTCGCCTCGACGTGGGTCCGATCTATGCCCGACAGGCGAGCTCGGACGAGGAGCAGGCACGAGGCTGAGTGTTGAACAGGACGTGGGCCGCGATGATCGTCGGGTGGCCGATGTTCAGCTCCGGCCCGGTGAGCGTCCTCGGATGACGTCGAACCCGGTCGCGAACAGGACGAGCGTCGACAGGGCGATGACGATCTCGGGCACGATGACGCTCGATGTAGGTCAGCGCGTCGAACATGAGTCGGACGCTGCTTGCGGGCCCGCTGCAGGCCGAGCGCAGCCATCGTGCCGAACGTCGTCGCGAGGATGGCGTTCGGGATCGCCGACCAGGAAGCTGTTGACCAGAGCGACTTCCGCACGACCTCGTCGGCCGAGGGCGATGCCGAACCAGCTTCAGTGCTGAAGCCCCTGCCAGTCGGTGATCGCCGGTCGGTGCCGTTGAAGGCGAACATGACGACGACGACGATCGGCACGTACAGGAACAGCGTAGACGAGGATCGTGTGGGCGCGCAGCCAGATCTCGGTCGCGCGCGGCCCAGCGGTCGTGTCCGGACCGCCGGACGGCGCGTCCCGCCTCGGGCGACCGGGCGTCGGTGATCGCCGGCGCGCTCACAGGACGCTGACCTCACGGGTCTGTCGGCCCGCGGTTCAGGAACCACAGGTAGGCCGTGATCGTGATCGAGCATGACGAAGATGAGCCCGACCGCCCGGGCCGCGCCGCCCGGCCAGTTGCGTGCCTCCAGGAAGTCGGTGCACGAGGGCGCTGCCCATCAGGTACGTCTGCCCGTAGCCGAGGATGTCGGGGATGACGTACTCGCCCATCATCGGGATGAAGACGAGGATGCTGCCGGTGATCAGGCCCGGCAGGATGATCGGCAGCGTGATCTGGCGGAACGTCGCGAAGCGCCCCGGCGCCGAGGTCCTTCGACGCCTCGAACGAGCGAGCGGTCCATGCGCTCGAGCGTCACGTAGATCGGGAACACCATCAGCGGCAGGTAGCCGTAGACGATGCCGAGGCATGACCGCGACCGGCGTCCCGAGGATCCGGAAGCTCGAGTCGCCGACTGCATCGCCGATGAACCCCCAGCGAAGCCCGAGTCGGGCCCCAGGATCATCAGCCAGAGCGTAGGTCCGGATGAGGAAGCTCGTCCAGAACGGGATGACCAGCAGGATCACGAGCAGGCTCTTGCGGTTGCCCGGCCCGGGTCGCGATGTAGTAGGCAAGCGGAAGGCCGACGAGCAGGCAACAGGACGGTCCCGCCGATCGACATGAACAGGCTCGTCGTAGATGGCGACGGAGTTCGTCCAGGGCGGGGTGGCGAAGTTGTCGAACGTGAAGCCGCCGGCGTAGCCGCCGATTCGCGAGTTCGCTCGCCGAAGCTGAACAGGGACGACGATTGCGGAGCGGGGCGACGAGCAGCCCGAAGTACCACAGCGCCGTCGGAAACATCAGGACGGCGGTCAGGAGCCAGTTCCGGAACCGGCTCCCGAATGACGCAGTCGGGACAGGCCGGCGTTCGACAGACGTCGTCAGTGCCCGGTACGCCGATACGACCAGTCCCGGCGCTCGGCGGT
>CAVVNZ010000019.1:0-31520 GCA_963749735.1 uncultured Chloroflexia bacterium | reverse complement strand
GTGGCCTAGGGGTATACCCGCGCGACGCGCAAGGCGTCGACGCGTGACGGCTGCGAGCGTTCATCTGGCTCTCACCTGACGCGGACACGCTCGTCGAATGGTCACCACTACGGCGCCCGCACCGATCGCCGGCCCCGTGCGTCGACCACCACCCGCGCCGAGGTGGGCGAGGACCCAGGCTCCGATCGCCATCTCGCTCGCCAGGGTTGCCTCACGCCTCTCGGCGATCCCGAATCACCGCGGGACGGCCCTCCCGGGCAAGACGGCAGAACGAGTCTGGCCGGGAGCGCTGGCGGCGCTGGCTGGTCAACTGAACGCTGTCGTCGTCGTCATCGGCACTAACGGCAAGACCACGACCGCCAGTCTCATCGCCGAGGTCCTCGGTCGCGATGATCCTCCACCGATCGCGAACCGCTCGGGATCGAACATGCGCCAGGGGATCATCTCCTCGCTCATCCGGGCGTCGGATCTCCACGGCCGGCTGCGCCACGGTTCGGACGGCCGGCCGAACGCGGTCTTCGAGGTCGATGAGGCCGCGCTCGGTCAGGTCCTTCCGAACCTCGGTCCCTCGATCATCGTCGCCACGAACCTGTTCCGTGACCAGCTGGATCGGTACGGGGAAGCCGATGCGATCATCGATCGCTGGACCACGGCATTGGCCACCGCGGCCGACGGCAGCGTCCTGGTGTACTGCGCCGATGACCCTCGACTCGCCATGCTCGCCGAAGCGGCGCCCTTGCCGTCCCGATCGTACGGGCTCACCGGGAGACCCGCCGATCGGGAGCAGCGGCCGAGCTCGACCGACGTGACCGCCGATCCGATCGCCTGCCCGACTTGCGGCCGGCAACTGATATACGCATGGCGGAGCGTCGGCCACCTCGGCGCGTATGCCTGCCCAAAGGGCCACATCCGCCGCTCGGCGCCGGATGTCTCGATCGAACCGGCGCAGGCGGGGGCGCATCTGACGACCGGGCTCCCGGCCAGCGCCGGTTCGCCGATGGCCCTTGAGATCGTCGGACCCAACGGACGAGCCATCGCGCGACCCGCGCTCGCCGGTTTGGCCAACGCGTACAACGTCGCCGCCGCGATGGCGGCCGGGATGGTCCTCGGACGGAATGTCGAAGCAGCAGCTGCTTCGATCGAGGGTTACGCCGGACCGTTCGGGCGGATGGAATGGATCGAGATGCGCGGCCGCCGCGTCGCGATCGTGCTGATCAAGAACACCGTCAGCCTCGCGGAGACCGTCCGGCTTGGCCCGCTCATGGGGGCCGACGTCGTCCTCCTTGGCCTCAACGATGCCCCGGCCGACGGTCGCGACGTGTCCTGGATCTGGGACGGTCCGCTCGCGGAGCTTGTCGCGGGCCGATCGATCGTCGTGACCGGATCCAGGGCCGCGGACCTCGAACTGCGACTGAGGTACGACCTGGACGCGGCCGTCGCGCCGCCGCGCTCGATCGAGCGCCGGGATACCCTCGCGACGGCGCTCGACACGGCCGTCGCTCGGTCGCCCGTCGGTGGGATTGTGATCGTGGCTGCCTCGTATACCGCGATGATGGGCCTCAGGGCCGTCGCCCAACGACGCGGCCTGGCTCCAGCCGTGCCGCACTAGCACTTGTCGACCCCTTCGTGACGGCCGGATCCCGGCTGCGCATCGTCCACCTGTTCCCCGATGTCCTTCGGGTCTACGGCGACGGCGGCAACGTCATGGCACTGGCCAAACGGGCCGAAGCGCGGTCGATCGCGACCAGCGTCGTGGAGATCCACGTCGGCGCCCGGTCGATCCCGCCAGCCGACCTGGTCTTCATCGGGGGCGGGCAGGATCGCGAGCAGGCGACCGTCGCCCGCGAGCTCGACCGGTTGGGCGATCGGCTCATCGAGCTGGTCGGTGCGGGCACCGCGCTCCTTGCGGTGTGCGGCGGATATCAGAACCTCGGCAGGGGCTATCGGACCGCGGCGGGCGTGGAGCTCTCGTGTCCGGGGCTCCTCCCCGTCGCGACCGATTTATTCGCGAGTCCTGGTCGACTCGTCGGGCCGATCCTCGGCGCCATCGACGAGCGCCTCGCCGTAGGCGTCGGCCCGGATCGGGACGCAACGGTCGTCGGGTTCGAGAACCACGGCGGTCGCACGGTGCTCGAGGTCGGCGCGCGGGCGTTCGCGACGGTCGAGGTGGGACACGGCAACAACGGCCGAGACGGGACCGAGGGCGTGCTGCTCCTCCCCGGCGAGGGCGGTTTGGACGGCCTGCGCATCGGGACGTACCTGCATGGGCCCCTGCTGCCACGGAATCCGCACGTCGCCGATGCCCTGATCGCGTCAGCCCTCGGCTCGCCCGGTCATCCGTTCGGGCTTGCCCCGCTCGACGACCGCCTGGAATGGTCGACCCATCGGGCGGCGCGCGCGCGCGTGCGTCGATCGGCTCGGCGGGAGCGGCTGATCCCCGGCTGGGCGCACCGTGCTCTCGATCCGCTCAGGTCGCTCATCGGCTACTGACAGCCGAGGCGGCCCGGCCGGGAGCGCCCAGGACCGAAGGGCTGCGTCGGCGCGACGCGGCGTGCCAGACTAGGTCGTCATGCGCGCGCTCATCTTCGACCTCGACGGCACCCTGGTCGATACTGTGTACGCCCACGTGCTGGCGCTGCAGCAGGCGCTCGCGGAGGCCGACCTCGAGGTGCCCGCCTGGCTGGTCCATCGCCGGATCGGCATGAGCGGCGGGCATGTCGGCGAGGGCGCTGGCCCGAGAGATCGGACGGATCGCTGGAGCCGGCCGAGCAGGCCCGGATCCAACGCCGGCACGGCGAGATCTATGAGGCACTGCCTCCCGAGCGGCAGCCACTTCCGGGAGCGTGGACCTGCTGCGCCTGGCTGCGCGACGAACAAGTGTCCCGTTCGGGATCGCCACGTCCGGGCCGCCTCCGGATATCGACCGGTCGCTCTCCGTCCTCGGCCTTCCCCCGATACGTCGTCGTCGTCAGCCGCGCCGATGTCATGCGCGCCAAACCCGAGCCGGACCTGTTCCTCGCCTGCCAGGAGCGGATGGGCGTCCGCCGGGAGGATGTCTACGTCGTCGGCGACGCCGTGTGGGACCTCCTCGCCGCGCGTCGCGCCGGCATGCTCAGCGTCGGGCTGCTCAGCGGCGGATACGCCGTCGAGGAGCTGCTCCAGGCCGGCGCCTTCCGGGTCTATCGCGACCCGAGGGAGCTGCTCGGATCCCTCGATGAGCTGGGCATCCTCGGTGGAGGCCCGCCGTGAAGTACCGCGCCCTCGGAGACAGCGGGCTCAAGGTCTCGCCGATCTGCCTCGGCACCCTGCTCTTCGGGTCGCGCACGGATGAGGCGGAAGCCGCGCGCATCGTGCGGCTCGGCGCGCGATGCCGGGATCAACTTCATCGACACCGCGGTCTCGTACGCCGGCGGCAGGAGCGAGACGATCGTCGGCGACCTGCTGGCCGCGGACCGGGACTGGTGGGTGATCGCCACCAAGGTCGGGTCACGGACGGGCGACGGTCCCACCGAGGACGGCACGAATCGCCGGCAGATCCAGGCAGTCGATCGAGCAGAGTCTCCGCCGTCTCCGGACCGACCGCGTCGACCTGTACTACCTCCATCGTGACGACGAGACGACGCCGCTCCACGAGTCGCTGTTCACGGTCGGCGAGCTGATCCGCGCCGGCAAGGTGCTCTACCTGGGCCTGTCGAACTTCCGCGGCTGGCGTCTCGCCGAGGCCGTGGGGATCTGCCGTGAGCTCGGCATCCCCACGCCGATCGCGCTCCAGCCCTACTACCACGCCCTGAACCGACAGCCCGAGGTGGAGCTCCTCCCGGCGGCCGCGCACTTCGGCCTGGGCGTCGTGCCCGTACAGCCCGCTCGCCCGCGGCATCCTGACCGGGAAGTACCGGCCCGGCGAGGCGGTCCCGCCGGACTCTCGCGCCGGTCGAAATGACCCGGACGTGATGAGCCGGGAGTGGCGCGACGAGTCGTTGCAGATCGCGCAGGAGCTGCGCGAGCGCGCCGAGAGCAAGGGGATGACGGCCGGTCAGTTCGCCTTGAACTGGCTGCTCGGCAACGCCCTCGTCACCGCCGTCCTGGCCGGGCCGCGCACGTTCGAGCAGTGGACCGAGTACCTCGGCGCGCTGGACCACGACCTCGACGCCGACGATGTCGCGCTGGTCGACCGCCTGGTCCCGCCCGGCTACGCCTCGACCTACGGCTACCACGACCCGAACTACCCGGTGGTGGGGCGAGTGCCGCGGGACGCGGCACCCGGCGGGACCGAGGCCCCGTAGCGCCCTGCGGCTCTCCGTGACCGGCGACAGCTCGGGTCAGTCGTACGTGTCGACCTCGAACGACGAGAACCCGTGATCGACGTTGGTGTCCCCGACGAAGAAGTTGAACCCGACACCGGGACCGCCGGATGGTGAAGCGATCGTCGGTGGCCGACAGGACCTCGACGCCGTTGATGTAGCTCCGGATCACGTTGCCGACGATCGTCGCCTCGACGATGTCGCCGTGCTTCACGCCGAACTCCGACCCGACCCGCCGCGCGAGCGACGTGAACTCGGCGATCTTCCCGTTCCACCGGACGATCTCGGCGTACGCCGCATCCGAGCTGGAGCAGCGCCAGAAGACCTCGTACCCGTCGCAGTAGTGGGCCGAGATCGAGCTGCGCAGCCTGATCTCGACCTCCTGGAAGTAGTCGTCGGTCGGGTTCCGGCTGTAGACCGTCGCACGCGCGGACTGGTTGCGCCCCCACGTCCCGGCGAGCACCGCCGCCGGATCGTCATAGTCGCCTTCCTGCGTGCCGGCCTCGGCGGCGGCTCCCCCGAACGCTTGCTCGGCCCGTCGCTCGGCTGAGTTCATCCGGCTCTTCTCGCCGTAGGCGACGCCGTCCCGCGTCAGGACGTCACACCAGTCGATCCCGTCGCGACGGCCGTTGAGCCACAGCCCGCCCTCGGAGATCGGCTCCTCGTCCTGCTCGAATTGGGTCGAATACGACCGGACGAGCTTGCCCTCGATGGGTCGCGTGTTCGTCATGGGGCTGACTGACCTCCTGGCGGCTCGGGTGAGGGCGGATCCTCGTAGCAACGGACGGACGTGAACTTGCCGTCTCGAACGGTCATGACGTTGAGGCCGCGGATGCGGAACCGCCGGCCCTCGTGATCGATCAGCACGGCGTAGACCTCGAGCGCGGACGCATCCGGAGACCCGGGGAACTCTCGCAGGATGGTCACCTCGAGTCCCGGGTAGTCGTGAGCCGACGCCTCGTAGAACCCGCGGATCTCGGCGTGGCCGCGGAGGAGACCGCCCGCATCCTGGTAGGTGGCGTCCTGGTGGTAATGGGTCATGACCGCATCGATGTCGCGACGGCACTCGGCGGCCCAGTAGGACTCGGAGACCTCGCGTGGGGTGCGCATGGGCGTCGCTCCGTGGTTCGGTGATCGCCGAGGGCCGGTCGCCAGGGGCGGGGCTCCCCGGCGGGCGGCCGGGACGATCGTCGGCGCGTCTGTGTTCGCAACCGCAGAACAAAAGGATTGTAGGATTCGGCCAGCTGGCGCGTCAACCCGAACTGGCACCGGGAGGAACCGACCGATGACTGCCAACCACCTCGACGGCAAGGTCGCCATCGTGACCGGGGCCTCACGCGGGATCGGGCGGGCGATCGCAGAACGCTACGCGGCCGAGGGCGCCCGGGTGGTCGTCAACTCGGTCAGCGGATCGCCGGCCGCGACGGCAGTCGTCGAGGCGATCACCGAGCGCGGCGGCGAGGCGGTCGCGGTCCAGGCCGACGTCTCGCGCAGCGCCGACGTGCGCGACCTCGTCGCGGCCACGATCGACCGCTTCGGGCGGATCGACATCCTGGTCAACAACGCCGGGATCATGGTCACCAAGGACGTCCGCGAAACGACCGAGGACGACTGGGACCGGACGATCGACATCAATCTCAAGGGCCCGTACCTGTGCTCGAAGGCCGTCGCACCGGTCATGGTCGCGCAGCAGGGCGGGACGATCATCAACATGTCGTCGAACTCCGGCCTGTACCACCCGTCGGCGATGCGCTACACCGAGTACGTCGTCTCGAAGGCGGGACTGAACGGGTTGACGAAGGCCCTGGCCCTGACCCTCGGCCCGTTCATCACGGTCAACGCGATCTGTCCCGGCTGGATCCGGACCGACATGGTCGAGGTGATCGATCCGGCGGTCCAGCAGCGCATCCTCGATGAGACGTCGCTGGCGCGCTGGGGCACCCCGGACGATATCGCCGCGGCGGCCGTCTTCCTTGCGTCGGCGGACGCGTCGTTCATCACCGGCGAGCTGCTGATCGTGGCCGGCGGGCGTGGGATGCACTAGCCCGAACCCGGACCAAGGTCCTACCCCGCGGACGCTTCCTCTCGACGCGCTCACCGACCGACCCGCCCAGGACGGTTCGCACGCCGGCCACGATGTCCGCGACCTGGGGCACGGTCGACTTCTCGAGGGCGAGGTTGAACGGGATGACCGTGTTCAGCCCGGCGACCCGGATGATCGGCGCACGGAGACTGTCGAAGGCCTGCTCGGCGACCATCGCCGCGACATCGCTGCCCACGCCGCCGCGCTTGATCGCCTCCTGGGCGATCACCAGGTGGCCGGTCCGGCGGACCGACTCGAGCACACAGGCGATGTCCATCGGGACGAGCGAGCGGAGGTCGATGACCTCCGTCGAGATCCCTTCCGAGGCCAGCTCCTCGGCCGCCTGGAGGCTCTTCAGGGTCATGTGCGACCAGGTGACGAGCGTCACGTCGGTTCCGGCCCGCTTGATCTCGGCCTGGCCCAGCGGGATGACGTACGGGTCGTCGGGCACCTCGCCCTCGGTCAGGTACAGGAGCTTGTGCTCGATGAAGATGACCGGGTCGTCGTCCCGGATGGCGGACTTCAGTAGCCCCTTCGCATCGTGCGGCGTGGACGGCATGACCACCTTCAGCCCGGGCACGTGGTAGTAGAGCGCCTCGAGGCTCTGGGAATGCTGGCCCGCGAGCGAGTTCCCCGCTCCGCCCTGGGTCCGGATCACGAGCGGGACCCGGCCCTCGCCACCCGACATGAAGCGGTACTTGGCGGCCTGGTTGACCACCTGGTCCATCGCCAGGAGCAGGAAGTCGATGAACAGCATCTCCACGACCGGGCGCTGACCGGCGATCGCCGCACCCACGCCCAGGCCGACGAACCCGGCCTCGCTCAGGGGCGTGTCGATCACCCGGTCACGACCGAACCGGGCGAGCAGGCCGTCGGTCACCTTGTACGAGCCGCCCCGCTCGCCGATCCCTTCCCCGACGCAGAAGACGGACTCGTCGCGCTCCATCTCCTCCTCGATCGCCGACCGTAGCGCGTCCCGGTACTTCATCTTGGCCATGGTCGTCGCTCAGCTCGCCCGGGCCGCCAGGCCGGCGAGGTCCTGGTCGCCCGAGATCTCGGCGAGGAACGCCTCGACCGAGGGGTCCGGACTGGCGGTCGCGTACTCGACGGCCTCCTCGAGCAGACGCTCGACCCGCTCGTCGATCCCGGCGATCGTGGCGTCATCGACCCCCGCCCGGCCGAGGCGAGCGCGCAGCAGGATGAGCGGATCGCGTGCCTTCCAGCGAGCAAGCTCGTCGGCCGGCAGGTACAGCCCCGGATCGTTGACGTGGTGCCCGCCGTGGCGGAAGGTCATGCACTCGACCAGCGTCGGTCCCTCGCCGGCCCGGGCTCGCCGGATCGGTTCCTGCATCGCCCCGTAGACGATGGCCGCGTCGTTGCCGTCGACGGTCACCCCCGGGATGCCGTACCCCGCGGCGCGCGACGACAGGTGCTCCACCCGGGCGCTGTCGCGGATCGGGGTCGAGACGGCGTACTGGTTGTTCTCGAGGACGAAGACCACCGGCAGGTCCCAGATGGCCGCCAGGTTGAGCGACTCGTGCCACATCCCGTTGGCTGAGGCGCCGTCGCTGCAGAACGCGACGATGATCTCCGACCCGCCCCGCTGCTTGATCGCCAGCGCGGCGCCGGTCGCGATACCCAGGCCGCCGGCGACGACGCCGTTGGCCCCGAGGTTGCGGACCGACCGGCTGGCCACATGCATCGAGCCGCCCCGCCCGCGGCAGTAGCCGGTCTCCTTGCCGAACAGCTCGGCCATCATCCGCTTCGGGTCGTGGCCCTTCGCGATCGCGTGGCCGTGCCCGCGATGCGTGCTGACGATGTAGTCGTCCGCCTCGACGGCCGCGATGGACCCGACGGCGATCCCCTCCTGGCCCAGGTAGGGGTGGAGGTAGCCGCGGATGTTGCCGAGCCGGTACTGCTCGATGGCCCGCTGCTCGAACAGGCGGATCGTCGCCGCGGTCTCGTACATCGCCTGGAGGAGCTGAGGCCCGATCTCGCTCATGGTCGAGGGTTCTCCGTGGCGTCCGGGACCGCCGGACGTCGGGTGTCACGCCCGGTGACGTCGAGTCCGAAGGCGAGGGTTTCTGTGGTAATCAGGTTACGTTCACGAGGAGGATGACGGTTCAGAGCGGCAGGTGTCAAGGGTCGGTGTGGTATTGTGTGGGTTATCGCAGCTGGTGGGACCGCTCGCGCGACGGCGTCGGCGAATGGGTTCGATCGGGAGGTGCCGTGCACGAGCAGATGCTTCCCGCGGACCGCCGCCAGGTCATCGCCGACCTGGTCCGGAAGCACGGCAGCGTCCGGGGGCGGGACCTCGTCGAGGTCCTCGGGGTGACCGACGAGACCATCCGCCGGGATCTCACCCGACTCGCGGAGCTGGGCCTGGTCCGTCGCGCCCATGGTGGCGCGGTCGCCATCCGGCCCGGCGACGAGACCGATACGGCATTCCGCTTGCGCGAGCACGCCGACGAGAAGGTCGCCATCGGGCGGCGAGCGGCGGAGCTGGTCGTGGATGGCAGCTCGATCATCCTCGACTCCGGGACGACGACGCTGTGCCTCGCCCGGGCCCTCCATCACAAGCAAGACCTGGTGGTCGTGACGACCGCCGTCACCAACGCCATCGAGCTCGTCGGCGATCCGGGGACCACCGTGATCATGACCGGTGGGGTCATCCGTCCGACGACCTTCGGGGCGAGCGGGCAGCTCGCCGCGGCGACGCTCCGCGGTCTGCATGTCGACCAGACGTTCCTGGCGATCCACAGCGTCTCGGTCGAGGGCGGGCTGACCTATCCGCTGCTCGAGGAGGTCGATGCCAAACGGGCGATGATCGAGGCGGCCGACGAGGTCATCCTGCTCGCGGATCACTCGAAGTTCGGTCGCCGGGCCCTCGTCCGGGTGGCGTCGCTGACCGCGATCCATCGGATCGTCACGACTCCCGGCATCGATCCGGGGGAGGCAGCGGCGATCCGCGATCTCGGGATCGACCTGATCGTCGTGGACCCGGCAGCCGGGATGGCCGGAGACGAGGCCGTCGCCGAGCTCGCCGAGCGCCGGTCTCGAGCGGCTGTCCGGTGGCCACAGCCCTGAAGGAGGTCACGCCGTGCCGATCGTTCCGACCCAGGCCATCCTGCAGCACGCGTTCCGCGAGCGGTACGGGGTCGCCGCGATCAACATCGTCAACGACCTCAGCCTGGAGGCGGTGCTTGCCGCGGCCGAGGAGATGCGAGCGCCGCTGATCGTCCAGACCTCGGTCAAGACCGTCAAGATGGAGGGCGCCGACGTCCTCTACGCGATGTGGGTCGAGATGACCCGTCACATCACCGTCCCCGTCGCACTCCACCTGGACCACTGCCCGGACCGCGAGGTCATCTCGACCTGCCTGGCGAAGGGCTGGAACTCGGTACTGTTCGACGCGTCGAAGCTGAGCGTCGACGAGAACCGCCGGCAATGCATCGAAGTGGTGGCCGAGGCCAAGCGCTACGGCGCCGCTGTCGAGGGGGAGATCGAGGGGATCCAGGGTGTCGAGGACGACATCGGGTCGAACGCGGCAAGTCCGGTCCAGACACTGGACGTGGCGCTCGACTTCATCCGCTCGACCGGGATCGACTGCTTCGCACCGGCCATCGGCAACGCGCACGGCGCCTATCGGACGACACCCACCCTGGACGCCCAGCGCGTCAGCGACATCGTGTCAGCCGAACCGATCCCGATCGCCCTCCACGGGGGCACCGGCATGACGCCCGCCCAGTTCAGCGATCTCATCGCCCGGGGCTGTGCCAAGGTCAACATCTCGACGGCGCTCAAGATCCGGTACATGCAGTCGGGCTATGACCACATGACGGCGCATCCGGGCGAATACGACCCGCCGGCGCTCTTCCGGGCCCAGCGGGCAGCCGTCATCGAGATGGCCAAGGACCATATCCGGCTGTTCGGCAGCGAGGGCAGGGCCTGGTGACGACCCTGGTCTTCGACTGCGACGGCGTCCTCTCCGACACGGAGCGCTACGGTCACCTGCCGGCCTTCAATGCGACCTTCCGTGAGTTCGGGTTGCCGGTGCAGTGGTCGGAGGCGGAGTACGGCGAGCTGCTCCGGATCAGCGGCGGCAAGGAACGCATGGCGACGCTCCTGACGCCCACCTTCGTCGCGGCCGCCGGCCTGCCCGAGGATCCCGAGGCGCGGCCGCCGAGGTCGGTCGGTGGCACGCCCGGAAGACCGCCATCTACACGGAGATGGTGACCCAGGGCCGGCTGCCTGCGCGGCCGGGCATCCGCCGGATCATCGACGAAGCGCAGGAGGCCGGCTGGACGCTGGGGGTCTGTTCGACCTCCGCCGAGGCATCGGTCCGCGCGATCCTCGAGCACGTCGCCGGTCCCGAACGAGCGGCCCGCTTCGACCTGGTCCTGGCGGGCGACGTGGTCGCCCATAAGAAGCCCGCGCCGGACATCTACCAGCTCGCCCTCGACCGGCTGGGCGTCCCGCCCGGGTCCACGCTCGTGATCGAGGACTCGCGGAACGGCCTGCTCGCCGCCGTCGGGGCCGGGTTGCGCTGCGTCGTCACGGTCAACGGCTACACCCTGGACGAGGACGCCAGCGAGGCGGTCCTCGTGGTGACCTCGCTCGGTGATCAGGGAGGCGAGCGCACACAGGTCCTCGCCAACCGGAGTCCGGCGCTCCCCGGCGATGAGGTCACCCTGGCGGACCTCGAGGCCTGCCTGGAGACCTAGCCGCGCCCTCGGCCCGATGGCGGGACAGCGATCCCGCCATTGCGGCTATCCTGCGCCCGTGGCCACGAACCGCGCTCGAGGACAGGCCCGTCCGCTCACGGACATCGTGCCGGAGCTGGCCCGTCAATTCCTGACGACACCGGAGCCACCCACCCGGCTCCCGACGACGCGGGATCTGGCCCACGACCATCGCTCGAGCCTGGCATCGATCCACGTCGCGATGGGCCGGCTCGAGGAGGCGGGCGGGATCGTCGTCGAGACCCGGGGTCGGCTCGGGGCGTTCATGGTCGATCGGTCCGTCGGGCGGCTGTGGGCCACCGCGGAGAACGGTCCGCTCGTGATCGGGCTGCCCCTCGCCTCGTCGCCTCGCTACGAGGCGCTGGCGACGGCGATCAAGCAGCTCCTCACCAACGCCGGTCTCGAAGTGTTCCTGATCTTCGTCCGCGGTTCGCGCCAGCGCCTGCAGGCCGTGCGCGACGGGCGCTGCCACCTGACGGTCATGTCCAGCTTCGCAGCCTCGAGCTGTGCGGGCCCCAGGACGCGATCGTCTCGGAGCTCGGCATCGATTCCTACAACACCGGCCACCGGGTCTTCTACTCGTCGGCTAACCCGACCCGCACCCGGTCCGGGTCATCGTCGACCGGCACTCTGCGGACCAACAGCTCCTGACCGCGCTCGAGTTCGATGGGGCCGACGTCACGCTGATCCCGGCGATGCCGGCGCAGATCTCACGGTTGCTAGCCAACGGCCAGGCCGATGCGGCCGTCTGGACTGTCGACGAGATGCAGGTCGGCCGCCCGGCCGGGATCCTCGACAGGCCGTTGTCGCCGGCCGTGCGCGACAGGATCGGCGACCGGATGACCCGGGCGGTGCTCGTCGGGCGGGCCGCCGACGCCGCAGTGATGCGCGCGGTGACCGCGCCGATCCAGAGCGCGGCCGTCGCTCAGATCCAGCTCGACGTGATGGCGGGGCGGGTCGTTCCGGAGTACTGAGGGCGGGTCGCCCGACCCGCGATGAACGACCCGATCGTCGTCCACATCCCGTGCGCTTCGTCATTGACACGACCCCGTACCATCCGTCTTGTTCGTGATTGTTCGCTGTTCGCAAACGTTCGACGGAAGAGGTTCGCGCTGACCACACTCGGGAGGAGGAGCCCTGAGACGACCGCAGCCATCGCCCGATACCGCACCGTGATCGTCGGATGGTCACGGTTCTCGGGGGAACGAGGAGGGAACGTGGACATGGCGAAGGAGTGGAGATGGTAAGCAACGAACCGGCGGTGCCGACCGGGGCTGGTGCCAAGGTCACGACCGACCTCGAGACCGATGCGATCGGGCTGCTCGGGGCGACGATGCAGGCGATCACGCACATCGCGCCCGCCATCGCGGGGTTCTTCTTCACCGCCTTCATCGTGTCGATGGCGGGCATCACGGCGCCGCTGGCGTACTTCTTCGGGTTCCTGATCGTCCTCATGCTCGGGAACACGCTCGCCCAGCTGGCTCGGCACATGCCATCGGCCGGCGGGTACTACACGTACGTCAGCCGCGGACTCCATCCCCGCGCCGGATTCCTGACGTCCTGGATGTACATCCTGTACTCCCCGCTCGTCGCGGGGCCGCTGGCGGGCTTCTTCGGCTTCATCCTGGCCGGCGAGCTGAAGTCGAACTGGAACATCGACGCGCCATGGTTGTGGTGGGTCAGCGTCCTCGTCTTCTCGCTCCTGACCGCCTACCTGCAATGGGAGGGCATCAAGATCTCGACGAACTTCGTCGTGGTCACCGGCGGTCTCGAGATGGCCATTGTCCTGGGCCTCGCGATCTTCGGCTTCCTCAACCCACCCGCCGGGACCAGCATCTCGCTCGACGTCTTCAATCCGTCGGCGATCCCGGCGGCTGGGCCCTTCCTGCTTGCGGTCGTCCTCACCGTCCAAGGCCTCACGGGGTGGGAGGCTTCGGCGCCACTGGCGGAGGAGACCAAGGATCCGAAGCGGAACGTCCCGCTCTCGGTGATGCTCTCGATCGTCATCATCGGGACGTTCCTGGTCATCGTCTTCTGGGGCGTCATCACCGGCTTCGGGAACGACGCCGACGCGATCGTCAAATCCGACGTCCTGCCGGCCCTGGCGCTGGCCCACAGGGTCTGGGGCGATCTCTGGTTCATCGTCATGCTGGCGTTCCTGAACAGCGTGGCGGCCGTCTCCGTCGCCTGCGCCAACGTCGGGACGCGCATGTGGTACAGCATGGCCCGGAGCGGGTCGTTCCCCAAGGCCCTTGCCAAGCTCCACCCGGAGCACAAGACCCCGACCAACGCGATCCTCGCCCAGCTGGCGCTGAACATCGTCTCCGGCCTGTTCGTGGGCGCGGTCTGGGGTTCGGACGTCGGGTTCTTCTTCGCGACCGGGATCGTGCTCGTGCTGGCCGTGACGGTCGTCTACATCCTCGCGAACGCGGCCGTCTTCCGCTTCTATCGCCGCGAGAAGCCGGCCGAGTTCAACTGGTTGCTCCACTTCGTCTTCCCGCTCGTCTCCTCGGTCATCCTGATCTACGCCTGCTACCGAGGGTTCTTCGACCCATTCCCGGCTGACCCGTACAACCTGGGACCGTTGATCGTCGGCGGGTGGTTCCTGATCGGGGTGCTCCTCCTCCTCTACCTCCGCGTTCGCGGCAACGAGGAGTGGATGATGAGAGCCGGCCAGGCGCTCGGCGACGACGTGCCCGTCCCGGCATTCGACACCGCCGCATTGCCGGACGCCGGCGCCTAGCGGCGCGACGTTATCCGCTGACACATCTCCCGGTGGCCACGGCTCGGGTCGTGGCCACCGGGGACAGCCACCGCTGATTGCAGACGGCGGTCCACCGCGACGCGTGGTGACCGTCGAAAGGGGTTCGGTTTGCCTGCCTTGTTCGGCTCCCGCTATGACCGGCACGAGCTCATGCGCCGGGTCGGCAAGCTGGAGCAGGTCGCCGGCGTCCGGCTGGTGACCGCCGGCGACGGGATCGAGCGTGGCGTCCGACTGCTCGAGTTCAGGACCGGCACGGGGTTCACCTTCGATGTCGTGGTCGACCGCGCGTTCGACATCGGCCGCTGCGACGTCAACGGGACTCCGCTGGCGTGGATCTCGCCACCGGGCTTCGTCGGGCCGTGGTACGCCGAGCCCGAAGGGATGGGCTGGTTCCGAAGCTTCCCGGGCGGCCTGGTCTCGACGGCCGGACTCGATCACACCCTGCTCGGCGGCGAGGACACCGCCGAGCAGTTCAACCAGCCGCATCTGAAGCCGACCGAGACCTACGGGATGATGGGCCGGGTCTGGACGCTGCCGGCCCGGCTGACCGGCTACGGCGAGCGCTGGGACGGCGACGACTGCGTCCTGTGGGCCGAGGGTGAGGTCCACCAGGCCGCGGTCTTCGGCGAGAATCTGACGCTCCGGCGTCGCGTCGAGGCGAAGGTCGGGGAGTCCTGGTTCCGGATCCACGACGAGGTCGAGAACACCGGGCACACCAGGACGACGCACATGCTCCTCTACCACTGCAATGTCGGCTTCCCGATCGTGGATGAGGGTGCGCAGCTGCTCGTTCCGGGCCCCGGCGTGGCCACCGATCCGGCCCCGGCAGGGGACTACCGATGGCTCGACGGTCCCATCCGGGACTACACCGAACGCTGCTTCGAGCACGACGTCGTGACCGAGCCCGACGGGACGGTCCCGGTCGCGATCGTCAACCGCCGGATCGCGCTCGGCGTCTACCAGCTCTTCAACAAGCGCCAGCTCCCGCACCAGACGACGTGGCGGATGCCCGGCGAGGACCTCTATGTCGTGGCCATCGAGGCGAGCACGAATCGGGATGCCGGCCGGTGGGACGCCCGGAGCCGTGGCGAGCTGATCGAGCTCGCTCCGGGCGAGCGACGCGTCTACGACCTCGAGATGGGCGGACTCGTCGGGTCCGACCAGATCGACGCCTTCAGCGGCCGTGTGGAACGGCTGGATCCCCAAGCGGTCGTTTGACCGGCAGCCATCGCGTCCAGGAGACCAAGGAGTCCAGATCGTGGAGAAGCGGTTCGTCGGCAAGGTCGCGCTGGTCACCGGCGCGACGAACGGGATCGGACAGGCGACGGCGGTACGCCTCGCCGCGGAGGGCGCCCTGGTCGGGGTGAACCAGCGACCGACGGGCGATCCCTCCGTCACGCTCCAGAAGATCAAGGAGGCCGGCGGCGAAGGGTTCCCCGTCATCGCCGACATGCGCGATCCGGGGCAGGTCGTCGAGATGGTCCAGGAGGTCGCGCGGCGCGGCGGGCGACTCGATTACGTCGTCTCGAACGCGGGAATCAACCCGTTCATGGAATGGGACAAGACCACGATCGAGGACTGGGACAACCTGTCCGAGACGAACCTGCGGGGAACGTGGGTGGTCACCACCGAGGGTGCCAAGCAGATGATCAAGGAGGGCCACGGGGGAGCCATCGTCTGCACCAGCTCGATCTCGGCCCACGTCGGTTCGCCGTTCCAGTCGGCGTATTGCGCGACGAAGGGTGGGATCTCGATGTGGGCGAAGGCCTTCGGCGCGGTCGTCGGGAAGCACGGCATCCGGGTCAACGCCGTCGAGCCGGGCTGGATCGTGACCAACATGTCGATGCCCATGTTCGACGACGCGGCCGCGGTCAAGTACTACGAGGAGCGGATCGCGCTGGGACGCGCCGGCCAGCCCGAGGAGATGGCCGCGACCATCGCCTACCTGCTGTCCGACGACGCGAGCTATGTCACGTCGGCGACCCTCCTGGTGGACGCCGGGTTCATCGTGAACGCCGAGCTGTAGATCCCGAGCGGACGAGGAGTCGACGCCATGGCCGTCAAAGTCATCATGCCGCAGGCCGGACAGGACCTCGAGACCGGGTTCGTCCGGCAGTGGCACAAGGCCGAGGGCGACGCGGTCGCCAAGGGCGAGCCGATCGTCCAGATCGAGACCGAGAAGGTCAATCTCGATGTCGAGGCTCCGGCGAGCGGGGTCCTCCTCCGCATCGTCGTGCCGGAGGACACGGAGACCGCGATCTTCTCGACGATCGGGATCATCGGCGAACCCGGGGAGGACATCTCTGGGATCGGCTGACCGACGCGGACGGGGCCCCGCGTCGATCGTCGTGGCGTCGAAGGAGCACGGCCGATGAGCCTGATCGGGATCGATCTCGGCAGCAGCGCGATCAAGGTCGGCGCGTATGCCGTCGACGGGACCTCGCTGGCGAGCGCCCATCGGGCGGTCCCGACGTACCGTCCCGAACCCGGCCACTCCGAGGTCGATGTGCTGGAGTCCCGCGCCGCGTTCCGGTCGGCGCTGGCCGAGGTTTCGATGGACCCGAGCGTGACGGCGGATCCGCCGAAGGCGATCTCCTTCAGCTCGTCGGGTCGAGAGGTGTTCCCGGTCGCCCCGGACGGCACGCCCCTCGGTCGGTGCCTGATGACCTCCGACACCCGCGGCGACGAGGTGGCCGCCGTGACGGCGTCGCGACGGTCGCCGGAGGAGTGGCAGCGTCTGGCTGGGCACGTCCCGCGCCGGATGGATCCCGTCAATCGCGCCCTGTGGTGGCGCGCGACCGACCCGGCGACCGCGGCGCGGACCCGCTGGTTCATGAACTGGCACGAGTTCTACTCGCTGCTGCTGAGCGGGCGCCCCGTGGTCGACTGGAGCGACGCGGGGACCTGGGCCACCTACGACGTGGCGACGGGCGAGTGGTCGGCGGAGCGCGTGCAGGAGACGGGCATCGATCCGACCTGGCTGCCCGACATCCAGCCGAACGGCTCGCCGATCGGCCGCATCCTCCCGGCGATCGCGGCGGAGTTCGGCCTGCCCGCCGACACCCTGATCGTGACCGGTGCCTTCGACACGTACGCCGCGGCCGTGGGGTCGGCCGCGGTGGACCCGGGCGTCGTGTCGCTCGCCTGCGGGACATGGAACTCGTTCAACATGCCGGTCACGCCGGGCTGGCCGGTCGACCTGGTCCACGACGGGATCGGCGTCTACCCGCATCCCGGACCGACCGGTTTCGGGATCCTCGTGACGGACCCGAACGGGATGGGGGTCGTCGATTGGGCGCGAGCCCTGCTGC
This sequence comes from uncultured Chloroflexia bacterium, assembly GCA_963749735.1. Classification (GTDB taxonomy): domain Bacteria; phylum Chloroflexota; class Limnocylindria; order Limnocylindrales; family CSP1-4; genus Chersky-267. The sequence goes on along the minus strand of CAVVNZ010000019.1, from coordinate 14,319 downwards.
ATCTTTCGATCCCGGACTTGGAGGCGGGTCTGGCCGCCGGCGGGCCGGGGCCCGGCCACGTCTTCGCCGATGCGGCCTTCACCCCGCTCCCCCACGTCGCGGCGACAGCGGGCTTCGGGGGGACGTTCCGTGGGGTCACCCTCGCCGCGACCGCCGTGGATATCGTTCGGGCGCTGCTCGAGGGCATCGCCCGCGCGTTCTCGCTCAGCCTCGAGCTCCTCGGTCGGCGGGGCATCGACGCACGCCTGATCCGGGCGACGGGCGGCGGATCGAAGAACGCCTGGTGGATGCAGCTCATCGCGGATCTCACCGGCGTGCCGGTCGAGGTCGTCGCCCAGGACGAGCCGGGTGCGTTCGGCGCCGCGATCCTGGCCGGCGTCGGTGCCGGGGTCTATCCATCGGTCTCGGCGGCGGTCGATCAGCTGGTCACGGTCGGCCGGCGGTTCGAACCCGATGCCGCGCGCGGCGCCCTGTACGCGGGCATCCAGGCGCGCTCGAGCGCCGGGTGACGGTGGCCGACGCGATGAAGACGACCGCGCTCGCGCCCCAGCCGGCTCCTTCGATCGCTCTGTCCACGCCGGGACTGGTCGTGGATCTGGACGTGTTCGAGGCGAACCTCGCGGCGATGGCGTCCCTCTTCGAGGGCTCGGGCAAGACGCTCCGGCCGCACGTCAAGACGCACCGCACGCCGGAACTGGCCAGGCGGCAGCTCGGCGGGTCGGCGCTCGGCCTGACGTGCGCCACCGTCGGCGAGGCGGAAGCGATGGTCGCGGCCGGGATGGACGACGTCCTGGTGGCCAACGAGGTCGTCGACCCACGCAAGATCGCCCGGCTGGTGGCCCTCGCGGATCGGGCCCGCGTCGCCGTGGTGGCGGACGATCCCGGACCCGTCGCCGCCCTCTCGCGCGAGGCCGCACGCGTCCGCTCGACGATCGACGTGCTGATCGACGTCGACATCCTGCTCCATCGCTGCGGGGTCGACTCCGCCGCGGATGCGGTCAGGCTCGCCGAGGCCATCGACCGGGCCCCGGGACTCCGGCTCCGCGGGATCATGGGCTACGAAGGCCGGATCCGCCGCGCCGACGAGGGTCGGACCGGCAAGATCGCGAGTGCCTACGCCACGCTGGCCGAGGCCAGATCGGCCATCGTCGACGCCGGCTTCCCGGTCGAGGTCGTGTCGGCCGCGGGGACATCGACCCTCGCCGAGGCGCTCGCCGACCCGATCATCACCGAGATCCAGGCAGGTGTCTACGCATTGATGGAGCCCGCCCGGCTGGAGCCCGGTCTGCCCTTCCGCTGCGCCGTGGCGATCCGGGGCACGGTGATCAGCCGCCACCCGGGGCGGGTCGTCGTCGACATCGGGCGGCGCGTCGTCGGCGTCGAGTATGGCCCGCCGGTCCCGATCGGGTTCGTCGCGAAGGACCTGTGGATCAGCGACGAGCACGCCACGATCGAGATGGACGATCCGGTGCCACCGCTCGGCAGCGAGCTCGACTTCGCGCCGGGCCAGATCCGGACCACGTTCAACCTTCACGATCACGTCTGGGTCAGCCGCGGCGGCCGGCTCATCGACCGCTGGCCGATCGCCCGCGGCACGTCCCAGTAACCTGCCCGGTCGGACCGGCACGAGACGGCCAGGAGGCCCGGACATGCGAACGCCAGCGCCGCTCATCACCGAGGCCCACGATCGGGTCCGCGATCGGTACGCACCCGAGATCGGAAGATCGCGCGACGACCTGTCCACGCCGGCGCTGCTGCTCGACGTCGCCCAGCTCGGGGCGAACCTCGACGTCATGGAGGCCGGGATGCGCGGGGTGGCCACGACCCTGCGCGCGCACGTGAAGGTGCACAAGAGCCCGCACATCGCCCGGATGGAGGTCGAGCACGGGGCGATCGGGGTGGGCTGTGCGACGATCTGGGAAGCCATCGTCATGGCCCGGGCCGGCATCGACGACGTCTTCGTGATCAACGAGGTGGTCGGGGCCGACAAGGCACGAGCCGCCGCGCTCCTCGCTCGCGAGGCCAGCCTGAAGGTCGCGGTCGACGATGCGGTCCAGGTCGCCGAGCTGTCGAGCGCGGCGGTGGCCGCCGGCACCACGATCGGCGTCCTCATCGATGTCGACGAGGGCATGCACCGCTGCGGCGTCGCCTCGGCGGCGGAGGCCGTGACGCTCGCCCGACGGATCGCCGACGCACCGGGCCTGGCCTTCTGGGGCCTGACCGGATACGAGGGCCATTGCTCGCTCGAGTTCGACGAGACGAAGCGACACGCGATGGCGCGCGACGCCATGGCCCTCCTGACCGGCATCGCCGGCGACCTGGCCGACGTCGGGCTGGACAGCCGGATCGTGTCGGCCGCCGGCACCGGAACGTGGGAGGTCACGTCGCGGTACCCGGGGATCACCGAGATCCAGCCCGGCTCGTACGCGACGATGGACGGTCACCATCGGGGTCTGGAGCCACGCTTCGGATGGGCGGTCTCGGTCCTTGCCACGGTCATCAGCCGGCGCTCGGACCGGATCGTCCTCGACGCCGGGAGCAAGACCGTCGGTGCATCGCACGGCGTGCTCAAGGACTGGGAGCTGGAGCCGTTCCGCTTCGACGAGGAGCACTCCATCTTCCTGGCCGATGCGTCGTGTCCGCTCACCACCGGCGACAAGGTCGAGATCCTGTGCAACTACACGCCGTTCGCGATCGGGTACTTCGACGCCTATCACGTCATGGCGGAGGGCAGGGTGACGGACATCTGGCCGGTCATGCCCCGGGGCCCCGAGTCGCGCTGGCTGCTGGACATGCTGGAACGAGGCGAGTAGACGTGCGCGACCCGGCACCGATCATCACCGACGCCCACGACCGCGTCCGCGACCTGTACGGGTCGGCGATCGGGCGGAGCAAGTACGACGTCGTCACGCCCGCCCTCGTCATCGATCGGGACATCCTGCTCGAGAACCTGGCCTTCATGGAGTCGCGGCTTCCGTCCCTGCACGCGCGCCTGCGCGGCCACGTCAAGAACCACAAGAGCCCGCACGTCGCCCGGCTGCAGCTCGACCACGGCGCGTTCGGGATCTGCGCGGCGACGATCTGGGAGGCGATCGTCATGGTCCGCGCCGGCGCCGACGACGTCCTCGTCGCCAACGAGCTCGTGGATCCGCACAAGCGACGCGCGGCTGCGCTCCTGGCGCGCGAGGCGAACCTGATCGTCAACGTCGATGACGTCGGCGACGCCGAGGCCCTGTCCGCCGCGGCGGTCGACGCCGGCAGCACGCTCGGCGTGCTCATCGAGGTGGACACGGGGATGCACCGCGCCGGCGTCGACACGCCCGAGGAGGCGCTGACTGTCGCGCGGCGGATCCTGGAGCTGCCCGGACTCCGGCTCGACGGCCTGTCCGGCTACGAGGGCCACTGCTCGACGGAGCTGGACCACGACCGGCGGCACGAGAAGCAGGTCGTCGCGATGCGCTACTTCGTCGACGTCGCGGACTTCCTCGAGGCGAACGGCGTCCCGTGCCCGATCCTGTCCGCCGCCGGGACGGCGACGGCGTTCTGGACCGGCGCGAACCCGCGGATCACGGAGCTCCAGCTCGGGTCGTACGCGGCGATGGACGACTACCACTTCCTGATGGAGCCGAGATTCAAGAAGGCCACCACCGCGGTCGTGACGGTCATCAGCCGGGGACGCGATCGGGTCGTCCTGAACCTGGGCAAGAAGACGTTCGGGGCCGCGGACGTCGCGGGCATCCCCGCCTACCCCCGGATCTTCGGCTACGAGGACCTCACGCCGTACCGCTTCGACGAGGAGCACGCCACCTACGACGCGGACGACACCTGCTCGCTCAAGGTCGGCGACGTCGTCGACTTCCACCTCGGCTATACGCCCTTCGCGGTCAACTACTTCGACGCCTACCACGTCGTCGAGGCCGGCACCGTGGTGGACATCTGGCCGATCATGCCTCGCGGCCCGCTCCCAGGCGGGCTGCTGGCGATGCTCGAAGCCGGGCGCTGACCGAACCGCGATGAGCGATCGTGACGGGTTCGCCATGCCCGAGGGCCTCGATGGGGGCGAATTCGTCATCGCCACCTACGCCTACCGGACACCCCCCGGCGTCGAGATCCACGACGCCGCACGCGAGCTCGCGGACATGCAGTCGACCGGGACCTGGGTGACGCTGGAGCACGAGACCGCGGCCATCCGCGAGCGCCATGCCGCCCGCGTCATCGCGACCTGGGAGGTGCCCGACAACGAGGTCGTCGACCCGATCGCCGGCCATCGCGACTGGGTCGTCCAGCTGGCCTTCCCGCTCCACAACCTCGGGGCGCAGATCCCGCTCCTCCTCGCGACCGTCTACGGCGAGTGCGCGTCGGCCGGTGAGATCCGGCTCCTCGACCTCGACCTGCCGGCGGCCTTCACGAGCGCCTTCAAGGGACCGAAGTTCGGGCTCGACCGGATCCGGACACTGGTCGGCGCGGAGGATCGCCCGCTCCTCATCGTGATGATGAAGCCGGCGATCGGGCTGACGCCGACCGAGAGCGCCGAGGTCTTCCGCCAGGTCGCGCTCGGTGGGGCCGACGGGGTGAAGGACGACGAGCTCCTGGTCTCGCACCCGTGGAGCCATTTCCTCGACCGCATCCGGGAGCACGAGCGCGCCGCGCAGGTCGCCTTCGAGGAGACCGGCCATCGGACGCTGTACTTCGTGAACATCACGGACCGGCCGGATCGCCTCGTCCAGAACGCCCACCGGGCGGTCGAGGCCGGGGCGTCCGCCCTGATGGTCGACTACCTGACGGTCGGGATCTCGGCGCTGTCGATGCTCGCCGACGATCCGGCGATCGCGGTCCCGATCATGGGCCACCTTGCGTTCTCGGGCGCGCTCTACGCGGCCCCGCGGACGGGCGTCAGCTCCCACCTGGTCCTCGGCAAGCTGCCGCGATTGGCCGGCGCGGACGTCATCGTCTACCCGAGTCCGTACGGCACCCTCCAGTTCACCCGCTCCAAGCAGGTCCGCCTCGCCCGGGCGATGACCGATCCGTTCCACGACATCCGGCCCACCGCTGCCGACCCCGGGTGGCGGGCTCCACCCGGGGATGACGCGGCGCCTCTTCGGCGACCTCGGGATCGACTTCGCCATCGGTGCGGGTGGTGCGGTCCACGGACACCCGATGGGGGCCGCCGCCGGTGCGCGGGCCTTCCGCCAGGCGATCGACGCGGTCGTCGAGGACCGGCCGCTGGCCGATGCCGGAGCGCAGCATCCGGAGCTTGGTGCGGCGCTCGATCGATGGCCCGGCGACGGTGCGCCGTCCGAGCCCGGCGACGACACGTCCTCCGCGCCCGACGACGACGCAGCCACACCCTGACCCGCAACGTTCAAAACGAGGAGCGACGCTGATGGCGACATCGACCCGGCCCGGCCCGAAGGTCAGCCTGGAGGAGTTCGAACGGATCTTCGAGTCGGTCAAGAACTGGGGTCGCTGGGGACCGGACGACCAGCTCGGGACGATGAACCTCATCACCCCGGAGCGGGTCCGGGCTGCCGCCGCGCTCGTCACCTCGGGCCGTCGCGTCTCGATGGAGATCCCGATCAACACGGTCGCCGGCCCGGACAACCCCAACCAGGCGATCCACATGGTCACCCAGGGCCACGACATCGACATCGGCTCCGGTGGGCTGCGGTTCGGGCTCGACTTCCTGGGGATGGCCGCCCACGGCGACTGTCACACGCATGTCGACGCGCTTGACCACATCTCGTACCGGGGATCGACCTACAACGGCAAGCCCGCCACGGAGGTCCTCACATCGAAGGGCGGGACCTCCCTCGGGATCGACGCGATCGCCGGGACCGGCGGGGTCGTCGGTCGCGGCGTGCTCCTGGACATCCCGCGATTCCGCGGCGTGAAGTGGCTCGAACCGGGCGAGGCCGTCACCCGCGCCGAGCTCGAGGCGTGCGAGGTCGCCGAGGGCGTCCATCTCGGCGAGGGCGACATCTTCGTCTACCGGACCGGCCACCACCGCCGTCGCCTCGAGCTCGGACCGTGGGACAACGGGCCCGACGGCGAGGGCAAGGCCGGCCTCCACGTCGACACCGATCCCGTGGATGCACGAGCGTGGCATCGCCGCCTTCCTGCCCGACGGCGACGGGGAGGCGATCCCCAGCTGCGTGGACGGGATCACCTACCCGATCCACCCGCTGCAGATCGTGGCGATGGGCATGCTCACCGCCGACAGCCTGCAGTTCGAGGACCTCGCCCGCGCGTGCGAGGAGGAGGGCCGCTTCGAGTTCATGGTCGTCGGCCTGCCGTTGCGCCTGCCGGGCGGCACCGGCTCGCCCTGGAACCCGATCGCCATCTTCTAGCGCCGGCGGGTCGCCCCGACGCCACGGCGTCCAGCAACGTGGTGGCGTTGGCGGCCACGTCACCGCCATCGAAGATCGCACTGCCGCTGACGATGATGTCGGCGCCCATGGTCGCGATTCGATCGACGTTCGCGTGGGTGACGCCACCATCGACGCCCAGCGCGATCGCCCGGCCCGACGACTCGATGAGGCGACGCGCGCGGTCCAGTCGCCGCTCGGTCGATGCGATGAAGGCCTGACCGCTCCACCCTGGGTTCACGGCCACGATGAGGAGGTAGTCCAGCTCGTCGAGGAGCGGCTCGACGGCGTCGACGGGTGTGCTCGGGTTGATCCCGACGCCGCGGACCAGGCCCCGGCTGGGGTCGTTCGCGTTGATGGCGGACCCGAGGACCTGGAGGACCCGGTGCGGTTGTCGGGCCCCTTCGAGGTGGAAGGTGATCATGTCGGCGCCGGCGTCAACGAACGCTTCGACCTTGGGGAGTGGATCGTCGATCATCAGGTGGACGTCCCTGAGCAGCGGCGTCCGGAGCGCCCGCACGACGGGTGGACCGACCGTGATCGGCGGACAGAAGACGCCGTCCATGACGTCGATGTGGACCAGCTCCACTCCGGCGGCCGCCAGGGTCCCCATCTCCTGTCCCAGGGCGAGCAGATCGGCCGTCAGCATGCCGACGCTCAGGCGTGGACCTCCGGCCAGGCAGACGATCGAGCGTCTCGTGAGCGACCGCGGAGGGGCCGCCCACCGGTCAGGCCGACGCCCGGCGTCGACGGAGCCGCCCTACGCGACCGGTAGACCTCGAAGGCGTCGGCCGGACTCGAGCCCGTCGTGCACGACGTCCCGCACGGCCTGCGAGCATGGCCACCGGTGCGTCGCTCTGGAAGATGTTGCGACCCATGTCGACGCCGGCAGCGCCCGGCGTCGATCGCCCGCCAGGCCATCGTCAGAGCGTCGAGCTCGGGGAGCTTCTTGCCGCCGGCCATGACGATCGGCACCGGGCAGCCGGCCGTGACCTTCTCGAACCCCTCGTCGCAGTAGTACGTCTTCACGACCTGCGCACCCAGCTCAGCGCAGATCCGGGTCGCGAGGCCAAGATACCGGGCATCGCGGACGAGCTCCTTCCCCACCGCGTCACGCCCAGCACCGGGACGCCTCGGCGGTACCCCTCATCGACCAACCGGGTCATGTTGTGGACGGTCTGCGTCTCGAATTCGCCACCGATGAACACCTGGACCGCCATCGCCGATGCGCCCAGGCGAACCGCGTCATCGACATCCATCGCGAGCTGCTCGTTGGAGAGCTCCTTGAGGATGCTCGGACCGCCACTCGCCCGGATCACGAGCCCCTGCTGCGATCGTCGAGGGGACGACGCTTCGCAGCATGCCGCGGGTCAGCATCAGGGCATCGGCGTAGGGCACGAGCGGCACGATGTCGATGTCCACACGCTCCAGGCCCGTCGTCGGTCCCTGGAAGTAACCGTGATCGATGGCCAGCATCACCGTGTGTCCGCTCTCGGGTCGGAAGATCCGAGCCAGTCGGTTCTGCATGCCCCAGTCGTAGCGCCGGCGCCCTTGAGGAAGAACGCGGCATTCGATTGCGGGACATCCTCGTGGAAGTCCTTGGTCTCGGTCCCATCGTGCTTCGGGCATCGGGCGGTTCCTTTCGCGCGAGCGTCAGGCGCCGGCCGGCCACCACATCGGCGGGAGGAGTCCCGACTCGGACAGGTCCAGGATCCGCGGGTAGAGCCCGCGCCAGGCGGCGTAGCGCTCGTCGTAGGTCCGACGCGCCTCGGGCGTGGGCTCGAAGGTCCGCTCGGTCCGGACGAGCGATCCCGTCGCCTCGGCGAGGTCGCGGTAGAGACCGGCCCCGACGCCGGCGTAGAGGGCCGCTCCGAGGGCGGTCGACTCCTTGACCGCCGGCACGTGGACCGGCAGGCCGACGACGTCGGCGACGATCTGCGGCCACAAGGTGCCCTTCGCCGCGCCACCGGTGAAGACGAGCTCGTCGTAGGTCGCACCGGTCAGCTCGGAGACGATGGCCAGGTGCCCGCGCGCCGTGTAGGCGGCCTGCTCCTCGAGCGCGCGGATGCAGGCCCGGCGGTTCGACGCCGCGGGACGCTCGACGTCGAAGCCGAGGAACGACGGTGACGCCTGGACCCAGCGCTTGGCGTCCATGACGTTCGAGAAGATCGCCGTGATCCCGTCCGAGCCCGGTGGGACCTGGGCGGCCGCCTCCTCCATCACGACGTAGGCGTCGACACCCCGCCGGGCGGCCTCGGCCGTCTCGAGCTCGCAGAACGCGTCGCGGAACCAGCGCATCGCGATCCCGCAGTAGAAGCCGATCCCCTCGGTCATCCACAGTCCGGGCACGGAGTGGCAGAGCGTCCGGAGGCGTGCCTGCGGGTCGATCAGCGGCTGGTCCGTGACGACGGTCAATTGCCAGAAGCTGCCGCCGACGAGCGTCAGCCGGTTCGGCGCGATGACCCCGATCCCGACCAGCCCGAGCTGCGTGTCGGCACCGCCGACGACGACCGGCGTCCCGACGGTCAGCCCGGTCTCCTCGGCGGCTCGAGCGATCAACGGCCCGACGACGGTCCCCGGCTCGAGGACCTCGGGCACGACCTCGGACGACAGGCCGACCAGCTCGAGCGACGCGTTCGACCAGGTCCGGGCGCGGAGGTCGAACAGGTTCGAGCTGGAACCCGACGACGGGTCCGTGACGAACCGACCGGTCAGCCGGAAGAGGACCCAGTCGCTGAGCATCCCGACGTGGGCGATCCGCTCGAACGTCGACGGCTCGTGTTCCCGGATCCACAGGAACCGGGCGGGCGACGTGATCGACACCCAGTCGCCGCCCTGGTCGAAGAGCCGTCGCGCGTCGCCGTTCGCGACCAGCCGGGCGGCCTCCGCCCCGGCCCGTGAGTCGACGTTCGGGCAGGCCCAGATCTCGTGCCCGTCGGCGTCGTACAGGACCATCCCCTCGCGCATGCTCGTGCCGCTCACGGCGGCGATGTCGCGCGATGCGATCCCGCCACGGTCGAGCGCCTCGCGGATGCAGTCGCAGATCAGCGTCCAGTTGCGCGCCGTGTCGAAGACCTGCGATCCGGGGGCCCCGGGCAGCTCCGCGTGGGTCCACTCGCGCTGGCCGATCGCGACCTGCCGGCCCCCCCCGTCGAAGATGACCGCCCGGCAGCTCCCGGTCCCGAGATCGATCGCGAGGGTGTGGCTCATGAGGGGCTGGCCGCGCTTCCAGGCGGCGCCAGCGCGGCGCGGTCCGCGACGTTGACCAGGGGCTCGCCCCGAATGAACCGCTCGATCTCCGCGGCCGCCATCTCACCGCCGTGGCGAAGGGTCTCGTCGGTCGCTCCGCCGATGTGCGTGGTGATGATCACGTTCGGGAAGGCGAGGAGCGGGTGGCGCCCCTCCGCGGGGGACGGGCTCACCAGGTCCACCGCGAGCCCGGCGAGGCGCCCGGTCCGCAGCCCGCCGAGGACCGCAGTCTCGTCGACGAGCGACTCGCGCGCCGTATTGACGAGGATCGCCCCGACCTTCATCCGCGCGACCTCGTCCGGTCCGATGAGGTGCTCGTTGGCGGCCGTCGCCCGGGCGTGGAGCGAGACGAGATCGGCCATGCTCAGCAACGATCCGAGGTCGACCGGCTCGACGCCGTCGGCGACCAGCATCGCGCGGATCGACGTACGGGTCGAACGCGACGACACGCAGGCCGAACGCCCTGGCTCGCACCCCCACCCGCCGACCGACCTGGCCGTACCCGACGAGGCCCAGGACCTTGCCCGCGAGATCGTGGCCGAACCAGCGGGCCCCTTCGTAGTTGTCATGGCCGAACTCCCCGCCGGCCTCGACGTGGCGCAGCACCTCCGGCAGGCGGCGGGCGAGCATGATGAGGAACGCGATCGTGAGCTCGGCGACGGCATCCGCGTTCTTCCCCGGCGTGGTTGCCACGGGGATGGCCCGGGCGGTCGCGGCGGCGACGTCGACGTTGACCGGCCCGCCACGGGCGCAGCACACCAGGCGGAGGTCCCGACCGGCGGCGAGCACGCCCTCCGTCACCGGCGCCCCCTGGACCACGAGGACATCGTGGCGATCGAGCAGCGCGATGACCTGGCGCGGGCTGCCCATGTACTCGCGGATCCGGAGCTCGGACGGCGTGGCCGGGATCCAGTCCGGTTCGTCGACCACGTCGGCGAACGTCACCTCGTGTCGCTCCGCGAGGCCGGCGAACGCTTCTCGCAGGATCGATGAGGGGCAGTACGCGTCGCCGACCACGAGGATCCGCGTCGTCATCGCAGCCGCCCGAGCGGTCCGAGCCCGGCGATCAGGCCGGCGGGTAGACGCGACTCGGCGTCAGGTCGATGGCGTGGCCGCTGCCTGACTCCAGGACGAACTTGAGCATCGGCTCCGTGTCGAGGTAGTAGAACTCGATCGTGTCGCCGATCCGTCCACCCATCAGGACCTTGGCTCCGCGGGCCACCCAGGCAGCCTTGAACTCGTCCGAATCGCCTTGCGAGTGCATCATGCAAGCGATGTGCTGGACGCCCTCGCCGTACTTCTCGAGGTGCTCCTTGTAGATGCTCGGGCCATCGAGCGGCTGGACGAGCTCGAAGACGAGGCCGGGCTGGACCTCGCACTCCGCACCGAGCATCGAGAAGGCCACCTCCTGGCCTCGCAGATGGGTGTGGTGCAGCTTCGGCGGGACGTGCTCGTAGACATTCCAGGGCCCCCAGCCGAGCGTCTCGTGGAGGTGCTTCATCGTCGCGTCGAGGTCGTGGACGACCATCGCCACCTGCGAGATCCGCGTCGGTGTCGTCGGCTGAACCATCGTCGTCTCCTCGCTGTGATCCGAGCCCGCGCTCCCCAGCACGGATTGTGCCCGAGTGGCCGCCGCCACGTGCGGACACGCGGCGTAGCATGAGCGGACCGTCGGGTCGCGACACCGCGCGAGGCGCACGGCGCAGCGGCGGGGAGGTGTGACACGGTCGTGAAGCATCCGGTGGCCATCGGGAGCGACGAGGCGGGCTACCGTCTCAAGGGTCTCGTGATCGAGGTGCTCGAGGAGGAGGGGCTCGAGGTCACCGACTTCGGCTGCCACTCCGAGGATCCCGTCGACTACCCGGACGTCGCGTTCGAGGTCGCCGAAGCGGTCGCCCGCGGCGAGCACGACCGGGGGATCCTCATCTGCGGGACGGGGATCGGGATGGCCATCGCGGCGAACAAGGTCCCCGGCGTGCGGGCCGCCCAGGCGCACGACCCCTACTCGGCCGAGCGGGCCCGGATGTCGAACGACGCGCAGATCCTGACCCTCGGCGCGCGCGTCATCGGACCCGAGTTGGCCAAGTCGATCGTCCGGACCTGGCTCCACGCCGAGTTCGCCGGCGGGAACTCGGCGCGCAAGGTCGGCAAGATCAAGGCGGCCGACGAGCGTGCCCGGCGGGCCGGACCGTCGGCGTGACATCGCGACGGCGGGTGCGTCGGCGGCGGGGATGGGCCGTATGCGCCGGCTGGGGCGGCCATGAACGCGGCTGGCGCCGCCTCGTACGGCGCGCGCAAGAAGCTCATCAACGATCCATTCGACGTGGTCGACGAGATGCTGGAGGGCTTCGTCGCGGCGCATGGCGGCCTGGTCCGCCTCGTCGGTGAGCGGGTCGTCGCCCGTCTCCCGGCGGACGGCGCCAAGGTGGGCCTGGTCATCGGCGGCGGTTCGGGCCACGAGCCGGCGTTCCTCGGGTACGTCGGCCGGGGGCTGGCCGACGCGGCAGCCGTCGGGAACATCTTCGCGGCCCCGTCACCCGACACCTGTCTGGACGCCATCCGCGCCGCCTCGACCGGGATGGGCGTCCTGCTCGTCTACGGGAACTACGCCGGCGACATCCTGAACTTCGGCATCGCGGCCGAGCGGGCCGCGGCCGACGGCATCGACGTCCGGACCGTGCTCGTCACGGACGACGTCGCTTCGGCACCGCCGACTCAGGTCGGACGTCGACGCGGGATCGCCGGCGACATCGTCGTGTTCAAGTGCACCGGCGCGATGGCCGAGCGCGGCGCCACGCTCGACGACGTGGAGCGCGTGGCGCGGGCGGCCAACGCGGCCACGCGGAGCATGGGCGTGGCGCTCTACCCGTGCGAGGTCCCCGGATCGGGACGGCTGTCGTTCGAGCTGGCCGAAGACGAGATGGAGATCGGCCTCGGCCTCCATGGCGAACCGGGCATGCAGCGTGGCCCGCTGCTCAGCGCCGACGAGACCGCCGGGATCCTGGTCGAGACGATCCTGGCCGACCTGCCCGAGCGATCCGGCCTTGACCTCGCCCTGCTCGTCAACGGCCTCGGAGCCACCGCGCAGCTCGACCTGTACATCCTCTACCGGGCCGCGCGACGAGCCGTGGAGCAGGCGGGCAACATCGTCAGCCGGAGCATGGTCGGGGACTACATCACCTCCCTGGAGATGGCCGGTGCGTCGGTGACCCTGATGCGACTCGATGAGGAGCTGCGGAGCCTGATGGACGACCCCGCACGGGCTGCCCGGGCCTGGTGGTGACCGAGCGGCTCGGGACGGCGGTCCTGGCAGCTGCCGACGCCGTGGACGAGGCGCGGCCGGAGCTCGGTCGCCTCGACGGCATCGCCGGGGACGGCGATCACGGGATGACGATGAGCATCGGCGCCCGGAACGTCCGCAAGCGGTTGCCGGCGATGCCCGACGGGGCCTCCGCGGCGGACCTCGTGCGACAGGTGGCACTGGCGATGGCCGATGTCGGCGGTGCGATCGGACCGCTGTACTCGACCGGTCTGGGTGCCGTGGCGACCGCGATCGACGCGACGGACGGGTCGTCTGCGGGCCCCGTGGCGCTCCTCCGGCACGCCGCCGAAGAGGCCGAACGGGCGGTCGTCGAGCTCGGTCACGCTCGCCCCGGCGACAAGACCGTCATCGATGCCCTCCATCCGCTGGTGGCCGCGTTGCGCGACGCGGACGACCGCGCCGTCGACCTCACGACCGCGATCGAGGCGGCGGCAGCGGCGGCCGAGGCCGGCGCAGCCTCGACCGCGGAGATGGTCGCCAGCGTCGGGCGAGCCAGCCGGCTGGGGGAACGGAGCCTGGGTCACCCGGACGCCGGCGCGACCTCGCTCGCGATCATCGTGCGGGCGCTGGCCGACGCCTATGTCCGCGAACCCTCCGGCGGCGGGTAAGACCGGGATGGGCACGCTGATCGGCACAAGCACCAAGATGAACCTGACCTCGACCGAGGCGGCGAGCTACCTCGACGCCCTCGTCCCGCTGGTCCGGGACATCGGGGATCGCCGCCTGTTCGTCCTCCTCCCGTTCACGTCGATCTGGGTGGCCCGCGACCGATTGACCGGCAGCGGGATCGCCTGGGGAGCTCAGGACGTCCATGCGGCGGACGCCGGTGCCCACACCGGGGACGTCTCGGCGCCGATGCTGGCGGATCTCGGCTGCACCTACGTCGAGGTGGGTCATCACGAGCGCCGGCGGGATCACGGCGAGACGGACGCGTCGGTCGCGGCCAAGGTCGAGGCCACGCAGCGCTGGGGGATGACCTCGATCGTCTGCGTCGGCGAGGTGGCGCGGACCTCGCTCGACCAGGTCGCGGAGGCGCTCGCCGGGCAGTTGCGACGGCTCACGACGGCCGACCCGGGCCGCCTCGTGATCGCCTACGAGCCCGCCTGGGCGATCGGCGTCGGCGCCGAGTCGGCGCCCGCTCCCTGGGTCGGCCAGGTGCACGCCGCGATCCGCACGATGCTCGCCGGATCGATCCCGGACGGTGGGACGGTGCCGATCATCTACGGCGGAAGCGTCGCCCCGTCGAGTGCCGCCGCGCTGCTCGAGCAACCCGACGTCGACGGCCTGTTCGTCGGGCGTCAGGCGCTGGATCCGCGCGTCTTTGCCGCGATCGCCCATACGCCATTCGAGCGAGCGCCGACGCAAACGGAGGCGTGACCCTGC
>CAVVNZ010000018.1:0-207025 GCA_963749735.1 uncultured Chloroflexia bacterium | reverse complement strand
GTCGTGGTACCACCTGCTGGTTCGAGCCCGGGCGCTCGACGGTCATCCCGACGGCGACCTCCCGGTCTCCTCGCGGCGCGCTATCGGACGCCATCCGCACGACTCGCGAGCGACGTTCACGACCCGGTCACCCGCGCGGCTCGCACCATCCCGCGCTCGCTTCGGGCCCTGGGTCGCTACTCCTCTCGGTCACCGCCGTGAGGACAGAATGTAGCACGCCCGATCCGGGCGACGTCGACGGGTGGCCGTAGCGGCGCGAGCCGGCGGACCGCCGCGGCCGGCACCGGGATCGGGCTCAGGCGGTCTCGCCCCGCTCGGCGAGCAGCTCCGCATAGTTCGTCTCGTCGACGCCGCTGTCGATCTCGGACTTCGTCAGCAGGAGCGGCGTGCGGCCCTCGCGGATCGTCTCCTCGGTGATGATGCACTTGCGGATATCGGTCCGCTCCGGGATGTCGTACATCACCTCGAGGAGCGATTCCTCGACGATCGACCGCAGCGCGCGGGCGCCGGTCTTCCGGTCGAGAGCCACCTCGGCGGCGGCCTCCAGCGCGCCGGGCGTGAACACCAGCTCGACCTTGTCCAGGCTGAGGAACCGCTGGAACTGCCGGGTCACCGCGTTCTTCGGCTCGGTCAGGACGCGGACCAGGTCCTCCTGGGTCAACGCCGACAGGGTGACGACCACCGGCAAGCGCCCGACGAACTCGGGGATGAGCCCGAACTTGAGGAGGTCCTCGGGCATCAGCCGGTCGAGGATCCGGCCGCGGTCATGCTTGGTCATCTGCGACTCGGCGCCGAAGCCGATGGACTTCCGGCCGACCCGCTCCTCGACGATCTTCTCGAGCCCGTCGAACGCGCCGCCGCAGATGAACAGGACGTTGGTCGTGTCGATCTGGATGAAGTCCTGGTGGGGATGCTTCCGGCCGCCCTGCGGCGGGACGTTGGCGACCGTCCCCTCGAGGATCTTCAGGAGCGCCTGCTGGACGCCTTCGCCCGAGACGTCGCGGGTGATCGACGGGTTGTCCGCCTTGCGCGCGATCTTGTCGATCTCATCGATGTAGATGATCCCGCGCTGGGCCCGGGCGACATCGAAGTCCGCCGCCTGGATGAGCCGGAGCAGGATGTTCTCGACATCCTCGCCGACGTAGCCGGCCTCGGTCAGGCTGGTCGCGTCGGCGATGCAGAACGGGACGTCGAGGACGCGGGCCAGGGTCTGGGCCATCAGCGTCTTGCCCGACCCGGTGGGTCCGACGAGGAGCACGTTCGATTTCTGGAGCTCGACCTCGTCGACCGAGTGGCCGGCGTTGATCCGCTTGTAATGGTTGTAGACCGCGACCGACAGGACCTTCTTGGCGCGCTCCTGGCTGATCACGTACTGGTCGAGCGCGGCCTTGATCTGCCGCGGGTTCGGGAGCTTGGCACTCTGAGGACGCGACTTGGGCGCCTCGAGCATCTCCTCCTCGATGATCTCCTGGCACAGGTTGATGCACTCGTCGCAGATGTAGACGCCCTGGCCCGCGATCAGCTTGCGGACCTGTTCCTGGCTCTTGCCACAGAAGCTGCAGCGGTACGGGACCTTGGGCCCCTTGGAGCTGCTGGTGGTCGACATCCGCCCTCGGCCCGTGCCTTCCTAGTCCTTGCTCTTCTTCGACGGAGGCGGCTCGGCCTTGGGCTCGTCCGGCGTCGTGCCGCCGGTGAGACCGAGGTCGCGGGCCTGGGCGATCAATGAATCGCCGGTCGCCGAATAGACCGCGTCGATGATGCCATAGTCCTTGGCTTGGTCACCACTCATGAAATAGTCCCGATCGGTGTCCTTGATCACCTTTTCCAGCGGCTGCCCGGTGTGGCGGGACAGGATCTGGTGGTTGACCTCGACGAGGTGCTCCCACTCCTTCATCTGGATGATGGCATCGGCGGGGTTGCCCCGGAAGCCACCGGAACCCTGGTGGATCATGATCCGGCTGTTGGGCAGCGCATAGCGTTTGCCGGGTGCGCCGGCCGCCAGGAGGACCGCCGACATCGAGGCCGCCATGCCGATGCAGATCGTGCTGACCGGGGCGCGCACGTACTGCATCGTGTCGTAGATCGCGAGTCCCGAAGTCACGACACCGCCGGGCGAGTTGATGTACAGGCTGATGTCCCGCTCCGGATCCTCCGACTCGAGGAACAGGAGCTGGGCGATGACCAGGTTGGCGATATGGTCCTCGATCGCGTCGCCGAGGAAGATGATCCGCTCCCGGAGGAGACGCGAGTAGATGTCGTAGGCGCGTTCCCCCCGGCTGGAGGACTCGATCACCATCGGCACGAGCATGCTGCGACTCCCTCGGGAAGGCTGGACGGTCCCGGTCACGCCGGATCGGCGGCCGGGCTGGAGCTGATCGGTTCGGGTTCGACGGCGGTAGACGTGGCATCCGGCGTCCTCGTCCTGGCCCGTCTCGAGGACGATCGACGGGTCGGTCGCGCCGATCGCGGCTGCGGCGGCGGCGGTCGCATCGACCGCCTCGGACTCGTCGTCCTGCTCGGCGTGGGGCAGTGCCGGATGATCGGGGTGGTCGGCCAGCCAGCCGTCGATCAGACCCTCGACCGTCCGTGTCCGGCGGAGCGTGCTCCGGATGAAATTGCGACCGCGCTCCGAGTCGAAGTAGGCGATCGTCCGGGCGTCGTCGGCGTACCTGATCCGGGCCGTCGCGATCTCGCCCTCGACATCGGCGTCGGTGACATCCGTGCCCTCGACCTCGGCGATCTTCGATAGCACCAGGAGGGTCTTGACGCGCGTCTCCGACCGTGGCCGGAACTCCGTGTGGAGATCCGCCTCCGTCTGGTTCATCGCCTTGAGATAGGCCGGTTCGGCGATGCCCTGGCGGGCGAGGGTCGAGCGGAACTCGTCGTGCATCACCTCGACCTCCTGGTCGACCAGGATGTCGGGCAGCTCGACCGTGGCGTTCGCCACGGCGTACTCGATGATCCGATCGGCGAAGCCGTGGCGCGCCTTGTCGAGCGCGTTGCGCTCGAGGCGGTGGCGGACCTCGACCTGGAGCGTCGCCAGGTCGGCGAAGTCGCCCATCGAGCGGGCGAACTCGTCGTCGAGCTCGGGCAGGACCTTCTCGCGGAGCTCCTTGAGGTCGACCGCGAAGTGGGCGGTCTGGCCGGCCAGGGTCGGCTCGCCGTAGTCCGCGGGGAACTCGATGTCGAACTCGGTCGAGTCCCCGACCGATAGGCCCGCGACGTGCGTTTCGAACCCCGGGATCAGCCGCTCCTCGCCGAGGATCAGCGGCATCCGTTCGGACGAGCCGCCCTCGAACGGGACTCCGTCGCGCGTCCCGACGAAGCCGATCACCGCGTAGTCGCCCGTCTCGGCCGGCCGGTCCTCGACCGGACGGAGCGAGGCGTTCTGGTCGCGCAGCTCGTCGATGACCTTCTCGACCTTGAGGTCGTCGATCGCCTCGATCTCGGGCGCGAACTTGAACCCGGCGTAATCCCCCAGGACGACCTCGGGCGGGATCTGGACCGTCGCCGTGAACTTGAACGGCTTGCCCTCCTCGGCCTGGACCACGTCGACGCTGGCCTGGGCCAACGGGACGATGCCCTTCTCGCGGATCGCGTCGCGGTAGGCGTCCTGGAGGAGGATGTCGACGGCCTCGTCGAGGACGGCGCTGGGCCCGAGGACGCGCTCGAGCATGAACCGCGGAGCCTTGCCGGGTCGGAAGCCGGCGACCCGGGTCTTGCGGGCCAGGCGGCGGACGGCCTCGTCCATGGACCGGTCGAGACGGTCGGGCGGCAGCTCGACCTCGAGCAGGACGGATGAGTGGGGGGCGGGCGTGGTGGTGACGATCATCGCCCGGAGATTATAGGTGCGACCGGCGGAGTGGTAGGCGAGGTCGGGGTCGAACCGACACGCCCCTCACGGGGCACCGGCTCCTAAGGCCGGCGCGTCTGCCATTCCGCCACTCGCCCGGGGACAGGGTACAGGGCGCGACCAGCCCGCCGCGATCCCGCCGACCGTCTCTCCGGAGAGCGGGGACTCAGGCCTTCGGGTCGGTCCCCGGATCGGGCGGCGCCGATCCGCGCCCGGGACGCTTGAGGTCGCCGGCCGTGCCGGCCGCGATCCGGCGAACGAGCTCGACGGCCGCCAGTCGGCCCGCCGTCCGGATGGTCGACGCGACGACCTCGGAGCTCGCCCGCGAGACGTTGCGCTTGGCGTAGCTGCCCCGCTGGTCGAGGTAGTCGGCGAACGACCGCTCGATGGCGCCGCGGACCGCTTCGCCGTCGGGGCCGAGGGCCCGGACGGCCTTCTCGATCTCGTCCGGCAGCATCGAGTCCGGGAGCGGCGCGGGCTTGCCGAAGACGGCCCGGCGGGCGCGACCGAGGATCCGTCCCGGGCCGCCGACCACGAGGAACGCGGCGGTGCCGGCGACGGCCGCGGACTTGACCGGCGCACGCCGGATCTTGGCCGGGATGTCGACCGCCTCCCTGGTGGCCGGGCCCATCCGCTCGGTCTCCTGCGCAAGGGCGTTGCGCGCCGCTAGGACTTCCGCTTGAGCGGCGCTCGTTCGCGCACCCACTCGATCGTCTCCTTCGCGCTGTCGATGGACTTGGACGGATAGAACTTGCGGGCCCACTGCTCCGGATCGACCTCGGCGCGCTTCAGTTCGAGCGCGCACAGGGCGATCCAGGTCCCGAGCAGGATCGCGATCCCGAGGGCGACGGCGACGTTCCAGGCGAACGTGATCGCGCTGAACGCGCCGAGCGCCGCGCCGGCGATGCCGCCCAAGATGAAGCAGGTGATCGCGCTGCCGATGACCTGACCGGCGGAACGGCCGCCGCCCGTCTGGGTCCCGCCCAGCACCCCGACCACGGCGCCGAGGACAGCCCCGACGACCGTCCCGACGACGAGCGGCCGGGTCGCCGGGTCGAGGCCCGGGGCGACCGCGACCCCGATCGCCTCCCAAAGCCGGTTGAACACCCAGAACCCCGCCAGCAGGGTGACGATCACGCCGACGACCGTCGAGATCAGCAGACCGCGGCTCAGATGCCCGGCCGGGATGTCGAGCGCGATCAGGACGCAGACGAGGGCGATGGCCGCGGCGAGCTCGGTGAACAGAAGGATCCCCCAGCCCATCGAGCCGAACAGCCATTCGCCGATGAACAGGCTCGACCCGACCGTGACGAGGATGATCGCGAAGATCGCCATGGCGACGGCGACGCCGACGAGGGCCGCCACATGGCCGATCTCGGCCATGATCTCCTCGAGCTCGGCCCTCGCCAGCTCGATGTGGGCCGCGACCAGCCGCTGGGCGGCGTCGACCGTCGCCCACAATTGCTCCCGGAACCCCCGCTTCGGTCCTCGATCGCGAGGTGGCTTGCGCCCGCCCGGGGCGCCGGCGCCCGGAGTCCCGGCCGCGGGCTGGGGCGGCGGCTCGTCACCGCCGGCGCCGCCCATGTCGGCCGGGGTCGGCTGCGGCTCGTTCGCGGCGGGGGGCTGGTCGTCCAGGGGACTGGCTCCGGCGGCAGGGCTTCGGACTGGCCAGCCGATGATAGCAGCGCGGTTCAGGCCGCCGGAGGGAAGGTCCGCTCGTCGAGGCGCTCGGCGGCGTCGAAGAAAGCGTACGTCCGACGCACGGCCGGGTCGACGGGTCGGACCGGCACGCCGGTCGCGATCCGCCACAGCGCTCGTTCCAGCTCCTCGATCCGATCGACCAGCTCGGCGGGACCGCGCGGCGACGGGATGTCCGCATAGGTCCGGCGTCGACCGGGGAAGCGCACCTCGCTGTCGGGGACCCGCGGCAGGAACGCGAAGACGATCCGGGCGTGGCCGAGGGCGGCCATCGAGCGCGTGTCGACCGGGGTCACCCGCGGACCGAGCTCCATCACCCGGCGTCGCTCTCGCTCCGCCTCGGTCCGGGCCGCTTCGACCTCGGCGAGGTCGGCCGGCTGGTCGACCCGGCCTTCGGCGATCCGGCCGACGAGGTAGCGCAGCTCGGCGAGGTCGGCCATGTCCGACCGCAGCCAGCCACGGACGCCGGCCTCGATCGCCTCGACGTGAGGCAGCGTCGCGTCCGCGAGGTAGGCGGACCCACCGGCCGGCAGGCGTCCGGCCTGGAGCAGCTCATCGAGCACCAGGCGCGTGCTCCTGACGAGCTCGAGCACCCGATCGAATTCCCAGAAGCCGCTGCGATCCATCCTCGCCTGCACCGCGCTGTGGATGGTCCGGCGGGCCCGCGAACGCGGTGGCGGATCCGCCGGTGTGGGGAGCCTGCCGCCCTCGACCGGGCGACGCACCTGCACGCAAGTACCACCCGAGGGTACCGGGTCCCGGTGCTACGCTGCCAGCCGATGGACCGCCAGCCCACCCCAGCCCAGCGGCCGATCCTGACCGCGGAGGTGCTGTCGATCGGGTCCGAGCTGACCACCGGCGAGACGTCCGACACCAACGCCGGCGAGCTGGCCAGGTCACTGAGCGAGAACGGTGTGCGCGTCGCCCGGCTGACCGCGCTGCCCGACCGGCGGGACGACGTCGAGGGTGCCTTCCGGGCGGGACTCGAGCGATCCGATCTCGTCGTCTCGACCGGTGGCCTCGGTCCGACGCCGGACGACCTCACCCGCGAGTCGATCGCCGTGGTGTGCCACGAGACCCCCGCGGTCGACCCCGCCCTCGAGCGCTGGCTCCGCGGCCTGTGGGAGCGTCGCGGGATGCCCTTCGCGGAGATCAACCTGAAGCAGGCCTGGCTCATCCCGTCTGCCCGCGCCCTGCCCAACCCGAACGGGACCGCTCCCGGGTGGTGGGTCGACCGTCCGGACGGGCGGGTGGTGGTCCTGCTGCCCGGCCCACCGCGCGAGATGCGACCGATGTGGCGCGACGAGGCACTCCCGTCGCTGCGGGATCGGGGCCTCGGCGTGGCGCAGGCGGTCCGGACGCTGCGTCTCGCCGGCATCGGCGAATTGGCGGTCGCCGAACGCCTTGGCGAATCGATCCTGCGGGCGACGAACCCCGTCGTGGCGACCTACGCCCGGGCCGAGGCGGTCGACGTCCGGCTCTCCGCCGTCGGCCGGCCGGCCCGGGACGGCGCGCCGGCACGGTCCGCCGACGAGCTCCTCGACGAGGTCGAGCCGGTCGTCCTGGACGCCGTCGGGACGTACGTCTGGGCCCGCGGCAGCACCACCTGGGCGGACGCCGTCGGCGCCGTCCTCGGGGCTCGCGGCTGGTCGCTCGCCACCTGCGAGATCGCGACCGGCGGGTCGCTCGTGGCGCTGTTCGGGGCGCGCGACTGGCTCGTCCGTGGCGAGGTCGTCGCGGCCGCTCCGCGACCCGGCGGCCCGACCGAGCTGGCCCGCTCGGCCGCGCGCGTCCGGGCGGAGGCGGAGGCGGACGTCGGGCTGGCCGTGGCGATCCGCCAGCGGGGCGCGGACACCGCGGTCTCGCTGGCGGTCGCGACTCCCGGTCGCGTCGTCCGCCGCCGGAGCATGGCCTTCCTCGGAGGCGACCAGGGCCGGATCCGGTCCGCCCTCATGGCGGCCGCCTTCCTGCTCGAGATCCTGCGCGCCGAGCCCTAGAGGGGTCAGCGGCGGGCGGTCCGCTCCAGCCCGGCCGGGTCGAGGACGATGATCGCGTCGCGCTCGAGCCGGATGAGCCCGTCGTCGACGAACTGCCCCAGGAGCTTGTTCACGCTCTGGCGGGTCGCCCCGATCATGGCCGCCAGGTCCCCTTGCGTCCACGACCCGACGATCCTGATCGTCCCGTCGTCCTCGGGGACACCGGAGCCCTGGGCGAGGCGCAGGAGCCGTGCCGCCATCCGGCCGGTCATGTCGAGGAAATGGAGCTCCTCGACGTGGTCGGTCAGCCGTCGCAGCTCGCCGGCCAGGGCCGCGAGCAGGGCGTCGCGGGTCGCCGGCTCGGTGTCGATGAGGAGGCGGAAGCGCTCGCGCGGAAGGATCAGCGTCTCGGTCGGTTCGAGCGCGACCGCCGTGGCCGATCGCGGGGCTCCGTCGAGGAGCGCCAGCTCGCCGAAGAAGGCGCCGGGTCGGACGGTGGCCAGGATGGCCTCGTCCCCCTCTTCGGACGGGAGCATGATCTTGACGGCCCCCGACGTGACGATGAACAGCGAGTCGCCCGGGTCGCCCTGGTGGAACAGGACCTCGTTGCGCCGGAACCGGCGCGTCCGCATCCCGGTGGCCAGCCGCTCGAGTGTCGCTCGATCAAGGCCGGCGAACAGCTGCACTCGCTCGAGCGCCTCGATCGCCGGACCCACCCCATCCATCGTGCGATGGTACGCGCACGCGGTGTCGGCGGACCGACACTTCCTACGTCGTCCTGCGGTTGCCGGGGGCATGCTCGAGCCCCGATACTCGCCGGGTGACCTGCCTGTCCCGGGCCGCATCGTGTCCTGCCGTCCGATCGCCGTGCGACTGACCGTCCTCGGCTGCGGACCCGCCTCGCCACAGCCGGATACCCCCGCCTCCGGGCTCCTCGTCGAGTCCGGGGAGACGGCGATCCTGCTCGACTGCGGGCAGGGTGTCGCCGGTCGCCTGACCGGCCGGATCGAACCCGCGGCCCTGACGGCGATCGTGATCGGCCACATGCACGCCGACCATTTCATCGACGTCTCCGCGCTCCGCTACCGCTTCGCCTGGGCCGGTCGATCGGCCCGGCGGGTGCCGCTCCTGCTGCCGCCCGGCGGGCTCGCCCGGTTCGCCGAGCTGGCCGGCGTCGTCAGCGAACGACCGACCTTCTTCGACGACGCCTTCGAGGTCCGCGAGTACGACCCGACGACGCCGGAACGGTTCGGCGAGGTCGACCTGACCTTCATCGCCGGTCGGCACTACGTCCCGGCCTGGGGCACATCGCTGACCGGGCCGGACGGGTCGCGGATCGTCTACGCCGGGGACACCGGCCCCAACCCGGGGCTCATCGCGGCAGCCCGGGGGGCGGATCTGCTCGTCTGCGAAGCGACCCTCGCGTCGGCGACGGAGGACGACCAGGACGCGCGCGGCCACCTGACCCTCGACGAGACCCTCGAACACGGTCGGGCGGCCGACGCCCAGCGACTCCTGATCACCCACTATCCGTCGGCCCGCCACGACGCGATGGCCGCCCAGATCGAGCCCCTCGACGGGTGGGCCACGCTCGCTCGGCCGGACCTGGCCGTCACGGTGACGCGACGGTCGGCCGGAGGCTCGGCCGGGTCGTCCGGACGCGGCGGACGATCGACCGACCGGGGGTCCATCCGCGCCGCACGATGACTTCGCGCCGGACGGCGCGTCCCGCTAGCTGATCGACAGGACCGGGGCCTCGTTGCGGACGGCCGCGACGCTCATCCGAGCGGCGACGGTCCGGGCCAGGGTCGTCAGGGCGACCGCGGCCGGGCCCGGTTCCCGCTGGGCTACGACGGGGATCCCGACGTCGGCGCCCTGGCGGACGGTCACGTCGAGCGGGATCGAGCCGAGGAATTCGATGTCGTGCTCGCGCGCGTACCGCTCGCCACCGCCCCGGCCGAAGATCTCGGTCAGCTCACCGCAATGGGAGCACACGAAGCCGGCCATGTTCTCGACGATCCCCGTCACGGGCACGTTCATCCGCTTGAGCATCGCGTGCGCCTTCTGGACGTCGAGGAGCGAGACCTCCTGCGGCGTCGTGACCAGGACGGCGCCGCTGATCGGCACGGCCTGGGCCAGCGTCAGCTGGGCATCGGACGTCCCCGGCGGAAGGTCGATCACGAGGTAGTCGAGCTCGCCCCATTCGACGTCGCGGAGGAACTGCTGGATGGCGCCGCCGACGAGCGGTCCGCGCCAGACGATCGGCTGGCCCTCCGGGACGAAGAACTGGATGGAGATCGTCTTGACCCCGTACCGCTCGAGCGGGGTGATCTTGTTGCTCGCGCTGGCCACCGGCTGACCTTCGAGGCCCATCATCAGCGGGATGTTCGGGCCGGTGATGTCGGCATCGAGCAGGCCGACCGAGGCACCCGCCTCGGCGAGGGCGACGGCCAGGTTGACGCTGACCGTGGTCTTGCCGACGCCGCCCTTGCCCGACACGACAGCGATCACGTTCTTGACCCCCGGCAGGAGGGCTTCGGGCGTGACGGCGCTCGCGCGCCGGACCATCGCCCCCCAGGTGATCGCGATGGACTCGGTCCCGAGGTCGACCAGCGCCGCGCGGACGTTGGTCTCGATCTCGTCCTTGAGCGGGCAGGCGGGCGTCGTCAGCTCGATCGTCAGGGACACGGCCCGCTCGTCGATCACCAGGTCCTTGACCATCCCCAGGCTGATGATGTCGCGACCCAGCTCGGGCTCCTGGACGTGGCTCAGGGCTTCGTTGATGGCACGTTCGGTCAGGGCGGCGGTCATCGGTGGTGGCGATCCCTTCATGGCGCCGCCGATGGGCGATTTCTGGCGGGCGGCGCGTCGATATCCTACCGCCGCTCGGTCGGGACCGCCCCGTTGCTCGCTCGCCGCTCGTGGCCGCCTGTCGGCGCCTTTGCGGATGGTGGCGGAATTCGGCACGAGATTCGTGCGAAACCAGGCCCCTTCATGGGCGATTCCGCACGGAAACTGGCGCGTTGACACCCTTTCCGGCGTGGCCTACCATCCGGCCACCGGTCGGGCGCGTACGGGGGGCGCGAACCCCGGCGCGCTGGGAGCGGCGCCGCCCATCCCCCGATCGCCCGGGGGTCGGACCTGTCCATTCCGGGAGTGCGAAGGACCGTGCCCACCGTCGACGTCAGGCTCGTTGATGTGGTCAAGAAGTTCGGCGAGGCCGTCGCCGTCGACCACATCAACCTCGAGGTCGAGTCCGGCGAGTTCTTCGCCCTCCTCGGCCCCTCCGGCTGCGGCAAGACGACCACCCTGCGGATGATCGGCGGCTTCGAGGCCCCGACCTCGGGGCTGATCGAGCTCAAGGGCCAGGACGTCACCTGGCTGCCGCCCTATCAGCGCCACGTCAACACCGTCTTCCAGAACTACGCCCTGTTCCCCCACCTCACCGTCTTCGAGAACGTCGCGTTCGGGTTGCGGCGCTCGAAGGTCGGCGACGCCGAGATCAAGACCCGGGTCACCGAGATGCTCAAGCTCGTCGAGCTGCCGGGCTACGAGGGACGCAAGCCGACCCAGATCTCGGGCGGGCAGGCCCAGCGCGTCGCGCTCGCCCGCGCGCTGATCAACCGCCCGGCCGTCCTGCTGCTCGATGAGCCGCTCGGCGCGCTCGACCTGAAGCTGCGCAAGCAGATGCAGGTCGAGCTCAAGCGGATCCAGCAGGAGGTCGGGATCACGTTCATCTTCGTGACCCACGACCAGGAAGAAGCGATGACGATGTCCGATCGCATCGCGGTGATGAACCACGGCCGGTACGAGCAGCTGGGCGACCCGGCGAGCCTGTACGAGCGACCGAAGACCCGGTTCGTGGCCGGCTTCCTCGGGGTGAGCAACCTCCTTCCGACCAAGCCCGAGAGCAGCGAGGGCGGCTACGCGATCAGCCGGCTGGCCGACGGCTCGGCGGTCCGCGTCCCGCTGGCCCTGACCGAGGGGCTGGACGCCTACGAGATCGGCGTCCGGCCCGAGAAGGTCCGCCTGACCGAGCTCAAGGATGACGTCCCGCCCGGGCTGAACCAGATGCTCGGGACGATCCGGGACGCGTCGTACCTGGGCGTCTCGACGAGCTACATCGTCGAGGCTCGCGGCGGCGCCACGATCACGGTCTACGAGCAGAACGTGGAGCGCGCCACGCGCGCCGAGCTGTGGACCCCCGGCGAAGAGGTCCGGATGACCTGGTCGCCGGACCACACGTTCGCGGTCCAGGCGGGCGGCGACCCGCCGACCGACGTCCCCGGCGGCCCCGCTCGTCGCGGCCGCGGCGGCCGGTGGACCCCCGCCGGCGGGCGTCTCCCGGCGTCGCTTCCTGGTCGGCGGCGCGCTCGCGGTCGCCGCGGTCGGGATCGGCGGGTTCCTTGCCGCCACCTCGGGCGGGGGGACCGGACCGACCGCGTCGAGCAGCCCCGCGGCCGGTGCCTCGAACCCGCCGCAGCCGTCCGTCCCGCCGGCCTCGGCGGGCGCGTCGACCCCACCCGCGAGCGAGGCGGCCGTCGAATCGCTCCCGCCGGAGAGCGGCGCCCTCCAGGTCGCCAGCTGGATCGGCTATATGGATGTCGACGACACCGGCAAGATCTACCCGACCCTCGACAAGTTCACCAAGCAGACCGGGATCGTCGTGAACTACCGCGAGGACATCGACGGCAACGAGGAGTTCTTCACGAGCAACCTCAAGGGTCCGCTCGATGCCGGGCTGCCGACCGCCTGGGACATCGTCGTCATGACCGACTGGATGATCGCCCGGCTCGTCCGCCTGAACTGGCTCGAGGCCTTCGACCGCGCGGCGATGCCCAACTTCGTGGCCAACCTGCTGCCGATCTACCTCGGCAGGTCGTTCGACCCGGACACGCACTTCGCCGCGCCCTGGCAGTCGGGGATGACGGGCCTCGGCTTCAACCAGAAGAAGACCGGACCGCAGACCTCGCTCAGGTCCTGTTCAGCGATAAGTACAAGGGCCGGATGACCTACCTCGACGAGATGCGGGACACGGTCGGCCTGGCCGCCCTCCAGCTGGGCTTCGACCCGAAGACGATCACCGAGGACCAGTTCCAGCAGTCGCTCGCGCTGGTCGCGAACGCGGTCAACCAGGGCTGGGTCCGCCAGGTCACCGGGAACTCGTACGTCAACACGCTCCAGTCGGGCGACGCGGTCATGGCGATCGCCTGGTCCGGTGACGTCCTGACGCTGCTCGTCCCGGACCAGACCAAGAGCCAGGACTTCCAGTGGGTCCTGGCCACCGAGGGCGGCATGCTCTGGACCGACAACGCCGCGATCCCGAAGGGGTCCCCGCGGCGCGGGTTCGCCCAGCAATGGATCGACTTCTACTACGACCCGGCCAATGCGGCGGTCCTCGAGGCCTACGTCAACTACGTCTGTCCGGTCAAGGGCGCCCGCGAGGTCATGCTGACGATCGACCCGGACCTCGCCAACAACCCGCTGATCTTCCCGCCGGAGGACTGGTTCGCGCGCCTTCACCAGTTCCGGGCCACGACCGCGGACGAAGAGGTGAACTGGGCCGAGGCCTACACCAAGGTCATGGGCCTTTAGCCGGCCATGCGCCGCGCGATCAGCTTCCGGTCGGTCGCCCCGTACGCACTCCTGGCGCCCGGGCCTCATCTGGCTGGGCGTCTTCTTCGTCTATCCGGCCATCCAGATGTTCCTGGTCTCGCTGTGGACCGGGAACCTCCAGGAGGGTTCACCCAGACCTGGAACTGGAGCATCTACCCGGAGGCGCTGAGCGAGTACTGGCCGTGGTTCCAGCGCTCGCTGATCTACGGCGGGCTGGCCACGATCCTGGCCTTCGCCCTCGGCTTCCCGCTGGCCTATGCCATCGCCTTCCGGGGCGGCGCCTACAAGAACATCCTGCTGTTCATGGTCATCGCCCCGTTCTTCACGAGCTTCCTCCTCCGGACGATCTCGTGGAAGATCATCCTGTCGGACGACGGGCTGGTCCTCGGACCGCTCAAGACGATCGGCATCATCCCCGCCGATTTCCAGCTGCTCGGCACACCGGCCGCCGTGATCGCGGGGATCACCTACAACTTCCTGCCGTTCATGACGCTGCCGCTGTACGTTGCGCTCGAGAAGATCGACCGGCGTCTGCTCGAGGCCGCCGAGGACCTGTATGCCGGTCCGTGGCGCCCTCGCGGGACGATCGTCGGGGCGATCCTCGGTGGCGCGCTCGGCGCGATCGTCGGGATCGTCATGGACTACGGACCGTTCATCCTCGGGATCCCGGGCCTGCTCCTCGGGATCGTGGTCGGGACGTGGATGATCAGCGAGGCGTTCATCCGGGTCACCCTGCCGCTGTCGCTGCCGGGGATCTTCGCCGGGTCGCTGCTGGTCTTCATCCCGGCCGTGGGTGACTACATCAACGCCGAGCTGCTGGGGAACCCGCAGTCGCTGATGATCGGCAACGTGATCCAGGCCCGCTACCTCAAGGTGACCGACTATCCGACCGCGTCGGCGCTGTCGTTCATCCTCATGGCGGCCATCCTCGTCGGCGTGCTCCTCTACACCCGGCTGCTCGGCACGGAGGAACTCGTCTGATGGCCAGCGTGGCAGAGGCGCCCGGCGCCCCGGTGACGTCGACCCAGAATCTCTCGTTCGGGGCGCGGTTCCATCGGGCCGTCGACCGGTGGGCCCTGCCGCTGTACGTCGTGTTCGTGACGCTCTACCTGATCCTGCCGGTCGTCGTGATGATCATCTTCAGCTTCAACGACCCGTCCGGACGGTCGAACCTCCAGTGGCGAGGCTTCTCGCTCGACGCGTGGATGAACCCGCTCGGTCGACCGGGCCTCCCGGAGGCCGTCCGCAACAGCCTCATCGTCGCGTTCATCTCGACGATCGTCGCGACCGTGCTGGGGACGCTCATCGGGCTGGCCCTCGTGCGCTACGACTTCCGGGGCCGGGGCAGCACCAACCTGCTGATCTTCCTGCCGATGTCGACGCCGGAGATCGTCCTCGGCGCATCGCTCCTGACGACGTTCATCGCATCCGTGAAGCTGCCGTTCGTGCCCTCCGGGATCGTCTACCCGCTGAGCATCGTCACGATCATCATCGCCCACATCATGTTCAACATCAGCTTCGTGGTCGTGACCGTGAAAGCGCGCCTGTCCGGGTTCCCGCGGCATCTCGAGGAGGCCGCGATGGACCTCGGGGCGAACGAGTGGGTGACGTTCTGGAAGGTCACCTTCCCGCTCATCCTGCCCGGCATCACGGCGGCCGCGCTGCTGGCCTTCAGCCTGTCGATCGACGACTACGTGATCACCAGCTTCACCGCCGGCCAGACGCAGACCTTCCCGCTGTACATCTATGGTTCGCAGTTGCGCGGCATCCCGGTCCAGGTCAATGTCATCGGGACGATGATCTTCGTCATCGCGGTGACGTTCGTGGTCCTGGTCACGTTGTGGCAGCGCCGCGTCGCGGCCAGGGACTACCGGGCCGGGGCGCTCTGACCGCGGGCGTCGGACGGAGGCAACAGATCATGGTCGATACCGCCCCGAAGCCCATCACGTCGGGACCTCCCCTACCGGACCGGAGCGTCGTGCCCGCGGTCTGGAGCCGGATCACCAACCTCACCGTCGAGCGCGGCGAGGGATCCTGGCTGATCACCACCGACGGCGACCGTTACCTCGATTACTCGTCCGGGATCGGCGTGACCAACACGGGCCACGCGCACCCGCGGGTGGCGGCCGCGGTCGCGGCGCAGGCGGTGAAGCTGCTCCACGGCCAGCAGAACATCGTCTATCACGAGCCCGGACTCCGCCTCTACGAACGGCTCCGGCACGTCCTGCCGGGCGACGGCTGGGGCGCCTTCCTGTCGAACAGCGGGGCCGAGGCCGTCGAGGCCGCGGTCAAGCTGGCGCGGGTCGCCACCGGGCGCCCGGTGATCATCGCGTTCCGCGGTGGCTACCACGGTCGGACGGCCCAGACGATGGCGCTGACGACGGCCAAGGACGTCTATCGGGCAGCGTTCGAGCCGCTGCCGGGGTCCGTCTACCACACCGCCTACCCGTACTGCTACCGAGCCTCGGGCGGCGGGCACACACCCGACGCCTGCACCTGCGACTGGGAGTCCGAGCTCGACCTGACCTTCCACCAGTTCATCTACCCGGACAAGGTCGCGGCGATCATCGTCGAGCCGATCCTCGGTGAGGGCGGCTACGTCGTCCCGCCGCCGGGCTTCCTGCCGCGGCTGCGCGAGATCACCCGCCGGCATGGGATCCTGCTCATCGCCGACGAGGTCCAGACCGGTTTCGGACGGACGGGCAAGATGTTCGCCGTCGAGCACTGGGGCGTCGAACCCGACATCCTGACGATGGCCAAGGGGATCGCCTCGGGTCTGCCGCTGTCGGGGATCATCGCCCGGCGGGAGCTCATCGAGCGATGGGCACCGGGGACCCACGGCGGGACCTACGGCGGGAACGTGGTCAGCTGTGCGGCGGCGAACGCGACGCTCGACGTGATCCAGGACGAGGACCTGGTGGCGAACGCCGCCGCCCGCGGGACCCAGTTCCTGGCCGGCCTGCGCCAGCTCGGCGAGCGTCATCGGGCGATCGGCGACGTGCGCGGTCTGGGGTTGATGCTCGCCCTCGAGTTCATCAAGCCGGGCGAGGGTGACGGCCGTGTCCCGAACCCGGAGCTGACCAAACGCGTCCTCGCCGAGGCGCTCGACCGGAAGCTCATCGTCCTGTCGGCCGGGACCTACGCCAACGTCGCGCGGATCATCCCGCCGCTCGTCACGACCCCCGGCGAGGTCGGCCTGGCGCTGAGGGTGCTCGACGAGAGCCTGACCGCGGCGGGAGCCTGACGGCGGCGGGTCCGGACCGTCCGATGGCGGAGCCGACGCGCGCGGGCACCGTCGTCCTGCCGGCGACGCCCGAGCGCTGGGGCGATGTCGTGACCCTGCTCGGCGGGAGCGGCGAACGCGGCTGTTGGTGTCAAGCCTGGCGCGGCTCGGAGTCGCCGATCGGGCGTGGGGACCCCGACCGCAATCGCCGGCTCCTCCGGTCCCAGGTCGACGGCGGACCCTTCGCCCCGGGCGTTATCGCCTACCTCGACGGCGAGCCGGTCGGCTGGTGCGGCCTCGGGCCCCGCGAGGCGATGCCGCGACTCATGAACTCGCGCACGATCCCGCGGGTCGACGACGCGCCGGTCTGGTCGATCGGCTGCTTCGTCGTCCGGCCGGGTCATCGGAGGCAAGGGGTGACACGGATCCTGCTCGAGGGAGCCGTCGCGTACGCCCGCTTGATGGGCGCGACCAGCATCGAGGGCTATCCGATCGATCCGGCCGGGACGCGCGTCTCGACCGCGTTCGGGTTCGTCGGGTTCGCCTCCACGTTCGAGGCCGCCGGCTTCCGGCGGGTGATCGAGACGGATGCCCACAGCGCACGCCTCCCGCGCTGGCTGATGCGCCTCGATCTGGCCGACCGATGACCGCCCCCGGCGTCCGCGACCGGGCGATCCACCGGCTCGACATCCTGTCGAGGCAGCTCGAGCGGGTCGGTGCCGGCGATCTCCGCCGGGTCGTGACCGATCCGCGGACCCCCGAGCGCGGTCTCCTCCGCATCGCGGCCCAGGACGCGGTCGAGTCGGCAGGGCTGGGGGATCTGCTCGACCAGGCACGGTCCCGGTTCCGGACCTGGACCGAGCGGGTCCTGCGAACGGGCGGCTATGCCCCGATCGCCACCGCCATGTGGGGCCGGGTCGGGTCGTCGGTCGAGGATCAGGTCGCCATCGCCCGGACGGTCGACGACGCGGTCGTTGCGACCGTCGCCCACGAGCTCATCCCGGATCTCGACCGTCGGGCGCTGATGGAGCCGTTCGACCGGATGCTCGAGCTCCGACCACCGGTGCGACACGCCCGCGACGGGGACTCTGGCTGATCAGCCGCGCAGCCGGGTCAGCAGCTCGTCGTGGAGCAGGCCGTTCGAGGCGACCGCGCTGCCGGAGTCGATCCGGCGGCGGCCCTCGAAGTCGGTGATCCGGCCGCCCGCCTCCTCGACGACGATGACCGGGGCGGCGAGATCCCACGACGACAGGTCGACCTCGACCATCCCCTCGGCGGCGCCCTCCGCCAGCAGGGTGTAGCCCCAGAAGTCGCCGAAGCCCCGTTCGCGCCAGACCGCCCCGCACAGGGCGCGGAAGCCGGGTGCCCGACCGGAGGTCTCGATGTCGTGGCCGGACCCGTACAGGAGCTGGGCGTCCGGGAGTGAGCCCACGCGCGAGACGTGGAGCGAGCGCGGACCTTCGGCCCCGGCGGCGCCGACCGCCCAGGCTCCCCCGCCCCGTCGGGCGTACCAGCGCTCGCGGAGCGCGGGCGCGGAGACCACGCCGACCTGGATCTCGCCCTCGATCTCGAGCGCGAGCAGGGTGCCGAACAACGGGACGCCACGGATGAAGTTGTGGGTCCCATCGATCGGGTCGATGTACCAGCGGATCCGCGCGTCGCCCGCCTCGGTGCCGTACTCCTCCCCGACGAGCCCGTGATCCGGGAACGCGGCGGCGACGCGCTCGCGGATGAGCCGCTCGATGGCCTGGTCGGCGACGGTCACGTACGATCGGTCGGGCTTGGTCATCACCTCGAGATCGCGGCGGAAGTGGCGCAGGGCGATCTCGTCGGCCGCGTCGCAGGCGGCCTGGGCGAACGCCAGCCAGTAGTCCAGCTCCTCCGCCGACGCCCGGGCCCAGCTGGCGCTCCACGCCGGGCCGAACGCCGCCTCGAGCTCGGCTCCGGGCTCCCAGGGCGGCGGCCCAGCCTCGGCTCCTCCGTCGCCGGCGGGTCCTTGGTGGTCCGTCACGATCGGATCCTCGCTCCGGTTGGGTCGTACAGCGGCTCGACGGCGACCTCGAAGCCGATCCACCGGCCGAACACCTCGATCTCCCCGCGGGTGCCGATCGCGGCCTGCTCCGGTGGCAGGTAGGCGTAGGCGATCGAGCGCTCGACGGCGAAGCCGTACCCCCCGCTGGTGACCCGCCCGACGATCGCGCCGTCGACCCTGACCGGTTCGTTGCCCAGGGCGATCGAGCGCGGGTCGTCCAGGACCAGGCAGCGCAGCCGCTTGGTCGGCCCCGCCGCCTTCGCGGCGAGGAGGGCCTCGCGGCCGATGAACCCGCCCTTGTCGAGGCGCACCGCGAACCCGAGACCCGCCTCGAACGGGTTCTCGTCGGGCGTGATGTCGCTCGACCAGACGCGGTAGCCCTTCTCGAGCCGGAGGGCGTCGATCGCCCGATACCCACCGGCGACGAGGCCGTGCCCGCGGCCGGCCGCCCACAGCGTATCCCACAGGGCGAGGCCGTACTCGGTCGGCGGATAGAGCTCCCAGCCGAGCTCGCCGACGTAGGTCACCCGGAGCGCCAGGACGGGAACGTTGCCGACGGTGATCCGGCGCGCGGTCAGGTACGGGAACCCGGCGTCGGACACGTCGTCGCGGGTGCAGATCTCGAGGATGGTCCGAGCCGCCGGTCCCCACAGGCCGAGACAGGCCAGGGCGCTCGTCCGGTCCTCCAGCGTGACCTCACCGTCCGCCGGCGCGCGGTCGTCGAGCTGCCTGCGGATCCAGCCCAGGTCGTGGTTCCCGAAGGCCGTCCCGGTCACGATCAGGAAGCGCTCCTCGGCCAGCCGCGTGACCGTGAAGTCGCACTCGATCCCACCGTGCCGGTCGAGCATCTGGGTGTACACGATGGATCCCGCCGGGCGGTCGATGTCGTTGGCACACAGCTCCTGGAGGAAGCCGCAGGCCCCGGGGCCGCCGACCTCGATCTTGCTGAAGCTCGACTCGTCGAACAGGCCGGCCGCGTTCCGGGTGGCGAGCGCCTCCGCTCCGATCGCCGGCGACCAATGCTCACCGGCCCAGCCGCGCGGCCGGACGGCCTCGTCGCCGGCGGCGGCGTTCGACTCGAACCAGTTGGGCCGCTCCCAGCCGGACTTCTCGCCGAAGACGGCGTCCAGCTCGGCCAGCCGGGGGTAGGTCGGCGAGAGCCGCAGCGGGCGCCCCGCCTGCCGTTCCTCGTTCGGGTAGTGGATGTCGTAGTAGGTCGAGTAGACCTCGACCGTCCGGGCGAGTGTGTACGCCTGGCTGCGGTACTGCGCCCCGAAGCGACGGATGTCCATCTTCCACAGGTCGAGCTCCGGTTCGCCGTCGACGATCCAGCTGGCGACCTGCCGGCCGATCCCGCCGGCGCCGGCGATGCCGTGGGCGCAGAACCCCGCGGCCACGAAGAACCCCCGGACCGTGCTCTCGCCGAGGATGAACTCGTTGTCGGGGGTGAACGCCTCCGGGCCGTTGATCATGCGGTTGATCCCGACATCGCCGATCGAGGGGACGCGACGGACCGCACCATCCATGATCTCGGCGAACCGGGGCCAGTCCGGGGCGAGGAGCTTGCCGTTGAAGTCGGGCGGGACGCCGTCGAGCGACCACGGCGCCGGATGGCGCTCATAGCCGCCCATGCACAGGCCACCGACCTCCTCGCGGAAGTAGACGAGGTTGTCCGGATCGCGCATCGTCGGGAGGGTGGGGCTCACGCCAGCCAGGCGCTCGGTGAACAGGTATTCGTGGGCCATCGGGATGATCGGGACGTCGACCCCCGCGAGTCGCCCGATCTCCGGGGCGAACATCCCGCCCGCATTGACGACCACCTCCGCCGCGATCGTCCGCTCCTCACCGTCCCGGACGACCCGGACGCCGTGGACCCGGCCGGCATCCACGTCGATCCCGACGACCCGGGTGTGGGGCTCGATCCGGACCCCGCGCTTCCGCGCGCCGGCCGCCATCGCCTGGGCCAGCCCGGACGGATCGAGCCAGCCGTCGGTCGGCAGGTGGACCGCACCGAGCACGCCGTCGAGCGACATGAGGGGGAACAGCGCCTGCGCCTCGGCCGGCGAGATCGACTCGAGCGGGAGCCCGAAGGTCTTCGCCCAGCCGGCCTGGCGGGTCAGCTCCTCGAGGCGTGCCGGTGTCGACGCCAGGCGAAGCGACCCGACCTCGTGCCACGACGGGTCGATCCCCGTCTCGGCGGCCAGACGCCGGTACAGCTCGACCCCGTACATCATCATCCGGGTCAGGGTCACGCTCGAGCGGAGCTGCCCGACGAGGCCGGCCGAATGGAACGTCGAGCCCGAGGTCAGCTCCGCGCGATCGACCAGGATGACATCGGTCCAGCCGCGCTCGGCCAGGTGATAGGCGACACTCGTTCCCCCGACGCCGCCGCCGATGACCACCGCCCGGGCGTGATCCATCCTCCGTCCACTCCCTGCCACTCCGCGTCAGACCCAGGCCGGTAATGTACCGGCTCGGTCTCGGGCCACGCGGGCTGGTCGCACCTAGTGACAGGCCGTCGTGCCGCTGTCGCTGAATGCCCCGGCGGCCGTGCTGATGAACTGCCAGGCGTAGCTGCCCGGAGCGAGATCGAGCCGCAGGACCCCGTACGAGGACGCGTCGCGAACCTCGGAGTTCGGGACGATGTTGTGGAACAGCCGGAGCGACTTGCCGCCCGTTCCGACGACGATCTCGCGGATCCCCATGGTCGGGTCGGCCAGCCCATCCGGGTCCTGTGGCGCGAAGCGCTCGTAGTCGTGGTCGTGACCGTTGAGGATGAGATCGGCATGAGCGGCGTACAGGAGCTGCCAGAAGGGGGTGGTGACCAGGTTGTCGCCGTGCTCCCCCGACGAGAAGCGGGGATGGTGCCAGATCGCCAGGGTGCACAGGTCCGGATGGGCGGCGAGGTCGGCCTTGAGCCAGTCGAGCTGGGCGGACCCCTCACCACAGCCACCGACCGAATTGCAGTTCGAGTTCAGGACGATGACATGCCACGTCCCGGCCTCGTAGGAATACCAGCCGTCGGGTGGCGACCCGGCCGCCGCACCGAAATAGGCGAAATACGGTGTCCCACTCGCGGTGATCGCATCGTGATTGCCGATCGCCGGACGCGTCCGATCACGGAACCGCCCCCAGCTCGGGTCGTAGCACTTCTGGAACTGGGCCGCGGTGCCTGCCATGTAGGCGTTGTCGCCGGTGGTGAACACCGAGCCGGGGATCGAGGCGACCAGGGCGGCCGTCTTTTCGTCGTTGACCGACGAGCATGCCGCGATGTCGCCCGCGCCGACGAGGACGACGGTCGGTCCGGCCGGCGTCGGCGACGGCCCGACCGGGGTCGACGGCGATGCGACCGGAGTCGCAGCCGGAGCGGTGGACGGCCCGACGGCCGTCGCGGCCGACCGGAGATCGGCGAACCGCACACCGGCAAGGACCCCGAGCCCGACGAGGGCCGCCGCCACCACGAGCGTCACGAGGACGCGGAGCAGTCGGCGCAGCCGGCCCCGGCGAGGAGCGGCGGTCTCCGGTCCGGTCATCGCGGCCTCGACTTCGTCGTCCCGACCGACCTCGTCCGCCGGCCCGGTCATCGTACCCCGGCCCCGTCCGGCCACCCTGCTGCGCTACCCTCCGCGAGATGAAGGGTCCGACGCAGCCGACCATCGACCAGATCGTCGCCCGGGTGCCCGAGTGGGCCGGCCGCACCGTCGAGGCGACGCGGATCCCGGGCGGCCTGACCAACCCCAACGTCCGGATCGTCGTCGACGGCACGCAGTACTTCGTCAGGATCCCCGGACCGTCGACCGACCTGCTCGCCGTGGACCGCGCCAACGAGGCGCACAACACGCGCGCGGCAGCCGAAGCCGACGTCGGCC
This sequence comes from uncultured Chloroflexia bacterium, assembly GCA_963749735.1. GTDB lineage: Bacteria > Chloroflexota > Limnocylindria > Limnocylindrales > CSP1-4 > Chersky-267. Next base: position 184,758 of record CAVVNZ010000018.1, on the reverse strand, counting down.
CGCGGGTCGTCCATCACCTTCCGGAGCTGGACGTCCTCGTCCTCGAGTGGCTGCCGGCGAGGACGATGTCCAACGCCAGCCTGGCGGCACCCGGGATGCCGACGCGCATCGCGGAGGTGCTCCGCCGCCTTCATGCGGGTCCCCGCTTCGCGCTCGACTTCGACATGGTCGATCTGGCTCATCGGTACCTTGACGTGGCCGAGCGGGTCGGTGCGACGGTGCCGGCCGGGTACCGCGACCGCCTGGGGCTCGTCCCGCGCATCGCCGCGGCGCTCGCAGTCCGGCCGCTGGCCAGCGTGCCCTGCCACAACGACCTGCTCGCCGAGAACTATCTCGACGACGGCGCCCGGTTGTGGATCGTGGACTACGAGTACAGCGGCAATGGCGACCCGGCCTTCGAGCTCGGCAACACCTGCCAGGAGCTCGGCTTCGACAGCGCGCGGATCGAGGAGCTGTGTGCGGCCTACTTCGGCGAGGCGAACCCCCGGCTCCTGTCACGGATGCGGCTCCAGATGATCATGTCGGACGTGGGTTGGACGCTCTGGGCGGCCATCCAGGCCAGGGTCTCGACGATCGACTACGACTTCAGCGGCTGGGCCGAGGAGCGCTGGGCGCGCGCGGCGACGGCGCTCGACGGACCCGACTTCGGGCGCTGGCTGACGGACGCCGCAGGGCGCTAGGTCGGACAGGCGATCGGCGGTCAGCCGCGCATCCGTGTCCCGTCCGGATCGTGGAGGACGTCGGCGGCGACGACCGCCGGGACCCGCGCATCGAAGACGTCCACCTCGAGATCCGCGCCCTCGGCGATGACCGACGGCAGGTAGACGGTCCCGACCGTACGCGCGACGCCGTACCCGTAGGCCGCGCTGCGCAGCCGCCCGAGCACCTCCCCGTCGAGCCGGACCGCCTCGCCACCGAACACCGGCTGGTAGTCGGACCCCCCGATGAGGATCGTCCTGAGGCGGCGGTCGGGGCCCTTTGGCGAGGCTTCGCGCGCGGCGGTGATCGCGTCCCGACCGATGAACGGTCCCTTCCCCGGCCGCACGAACGACCCGAGTCCTGCCTCGTCCGGGGTGTCGAGCATCGTCAGGTCCGTCCCGAAGTAGCGGTAGCCCTTCTCGAGCCGGAGCGACTCGAGCGCGCGGTAGCCGAACGGCTCGATCCCGAGGTCGCGACCGGCGAGCCCGAGGGCGTCCCAGACCGCACCCGCCCAGACCGGTTCGACCGACAGCTCCCAGCCGAGCTCACCGGCGTAGCTGATCCGCGAGGCGAGGACGGGTGCAGGCCCGATCCTGATCGGTCGCGCCCGTCGTAGCGGGAGGGTCGCATCGTCGACCGGACCGTCGGCGACCCGGCCGAGGACCTCGCGAGCCGAGGGCCCCCACAGCCCGAGGCACGCCCAGGCCGCGCTGTCGTCGACGATCATCAGTGGCGGGTCGTCATCCTGACGGTTCGACTCGAGCCAGCCCATGTCGGCCGCGACGGAACCGGCACCGGTCACGACCCGGAACGACTCGGGCCCCAGCCGGGTCACCGTGACGTCGGCCAACATCCCCCCGCGCGGATCGAGGAACTGACCGTAGACGAGGCTGCCGACGAGGCGATCGACGTCGTTGGCGCAGACCCGTTGGAGCAGGCCGAGCGCGCCCGGGCCGCTCACGGCGATCTTCCCGAACGAGCTCAAGTCGATCAGACCGACCCGTTCGCGCACCGCCCGATGCTCGTCAGCCACCCGCTCGAACCAGGGCGGGCGCGTCCAGCCGTAGGCGCGCTGGTCGCGCCCGGCACGACGCCACGGCTCGCCGGGTCGGTGGAAATCGGCCCGCTCCCAGCCGGCCTTCGCGACGAACACGGCACCGGCGTCCTGGAGGCGACCGTGGACCGGCGAGAGCCGGTGCGGCCGGCCGGCCTCGTCCGCGTCGTACGGGTAGCGGAGCCGGTAGTAATCGGCGTAGGTCTCGCGTGCCTGGGCCGCCGACCAGGCCGGGTCGCGATAGACATCGCCGAACCGCCACGCGCGGTAGGGCCCGATGTCCACCCCCGGGTCGCCGGTCGTGATCCATCCGGCGAGGGCCCGACCGATCCCTCCACCGCCGCCGAAGCCGTTGAGCGACAGGCCGGCGGCGACCCAGAACCCGCGCAGCCCGGGCAGCGGACCCAGCAACGGGTTCGCGTCCGGTGTCATCGCATCGGGATGGCAGACGAGCCGGATGACCTCGGCGTCGGCCAGGAACGGGAAGCGCCGGATCGCTCCCGCCATCAGCGGGGCGAACCGCTCGTAGTCCGGCGGGAGCGACGTGGCGGCATGATCCCACGGGACGCCGTCGATCCAGCGTGCGGTGGGCTCCGCCTCGTAGCCGCCGAAGAGCATCCCTCCCTGCTCGCTCTTGCCGTAGACCAGGTTGTCCGGGTCGCGGAAGCACGGCATGTCCCGCGGCAGCTCCGAGCCGGGTACGGCCCGCAGGGCGATGTGCTGGTGGTCGACGGGCGTCGACGCGATGAACGCCCCGGCCATCGCCGCGACCTGCGGAGCCCAGATCCCGGCCGCATCGACCACGAGCTCGGTCGTGATCGGTCCCCGATCGGTCAGGACCGCGGTGACGGCGCGCCGCGCGTCCAGCTCGATGCCGGTGACCCGGACGCCGGTCCGGATCCGCACCCCGAGGCTCCGCGCCGCGTCGGCCACGGCGTGCGTGGCGGTGTGCGGGTCGAGGTAGCCGTCCTGGGCGAGGTGGACCGCGCCGAACAGGTCGGCCGGGCCGAGCGCAGGCATCCGGCGGCGCGCCTCGTCGGCCGAGACCACCTCGGCGTCCAGTCCGATCCCCCGCGCGCGGCTGGCGGCTCGCTCCAGCTCGAGGAGCTGGTCGTGGCTCGAGGCGAGGCGGAGGCTGCCCGACCGCTCGAAGACACCGAGCCGCTCGTAGAGCTCGACGCTGTAGCTGCGGAACCGCATCATCGTGGCCGAAGGGTTGAACACCGTGACGACTCCGGCGGCCTGGCAGGTCGAGCCCGCGGTGAGCTGGGCCTTCTCGACGAGGAGGACGTCCGTCCAGCCCGCCTCGGCGAGGTGATAGGCGACGCTGCAGCCGGTGATCCCGCCACCGATCACCACCACCCGAGCCTGGTCCACCGATCCTCCTTGGGCGCCGGAACGCGGGAGAACGGTACTACTCGCCCGCCGCCTCGCGGAGGGCGCGCTCGAAGGCCGGTGTCGACGCTCCCGACAGGAGCCGCTCGAAGTGCTCCCCGGCGTACGCTACGAAGTCGACATCGAGCGTGCTGATCCCCTGCTGGAGGACGCCCCACATCGCCTCGCGGAAGTCCGAGACGACGCGCATCAGCACGATCCGCGCCAGTCGGTCGGGCCGGACCGTGCCCCCGTCGTAGGCCTCGAGCAACGCCCGGTCCTCGTCCGGGGCGAGCTCGTGGTTGATGCTGAAGTTGCCCAGGTCGAAGAACGGATCGCCCATCCCGGCGTATTCCCAGTCGACGATGCGGATCCGCGTGCCGTCGTCGATGAAGTTGGCGTTGAGCAGGTCGTTGTGGCACGGTCGCAGCTCGAGCGGGTTCGACAGGAGCGCCAGCTCGATCCGCCGACCGATCGCCCGGCTGAGCTCGTACTCGAGCGGGATCGAGACGCCCCGGGCCACCGCCAGGGCTCGGTAGGCCTCGACGATCCGGAGCGGGATGAACAGCCCGGGGATCGCTGCCCCGTCGTGGACCCGACGGATCGAGTCCGCGACCCGACGGATCGTCTCGGGCCGGTGGACCGCCTCGTCGGACACGCCGATCCCCTCGATGAAGCGGGTGACGAGGTAGCCCTCCGGCCGGATGAAGGCGGTGACCTCCGGACCGACGCCGACACCCGCGGCCGCGACGGTCGCGGCGAGCTCGACCTCGCGGCTGATCCCGAGCAGGTGCGTGTCGTTGCCGGCCAGGCGGACCACCCACCGCGTCGGCGCCGCGTCCGCCTCGACGAGGAAGTTCCGGTTGGTGATCCCGCCGCTCAGCGCGGTCAGACGAAGTGGCAAGCCCGCCAGCTCGGACACGCGTCCGAGCGCCGCGACCAGCTCGGCGTGGAGGTCCCCGCCGACGATCGGACCCTGGTGCGCCGGTTCTGACGTCATCGCGTCCTGCTCTCAGCCGCCGGACGCGCCGACGGCGCGGCGATCACTCACCGCGCCGTCCTGCGTGCGAACGAGGCTGCTTACCCGATCACCGCGTCCGGTTCGGTGTCCGTACCCTCGACATCTGCCGCCTGCCGCCTCACGACGGCGAGGTAGTAGATCGCGCCGACGATGATGATCCCGCCCGTCAGTGTCTCGAACAGCGGCCAGGCCGGCATCCAGTCGACCTTCTGGCCGAACGGCGTGATGAAAGTATTGATGAACGGGTTCCAGAATGCGCGCCCGGACGAGCCGAAGTCGCCGAACAGGGCCGGGTCGTTCCACAGGGCGATGTTGACGATCATCAATCCGCCCCAGATCAGGGCCACGACGTTGATGATCTTGCCCCACCGGCCGAGTCCGAACCACGCCCGGGTGTGCGGCCAGCCGTTCATGCGTGCGCGCATGACACCGGCATTGCACAGGAAGTAGCTGACGTAGATGAGCCCGGTAGCCGCGATCGACAGGTAGATCGCCGCGATCGGTCCGACGACGAGGATCGGCAGCGCCGCGATGACTCCGACCGTGACGGTGGCATTGGCCGGGGTCTTGAAGCGGCTGACGTGGCCCAGCCACTGGCCCGCGGGCAGGTGGCGGTCGCGGGCCATCGAGAACATCAGCCGGCTCGCCGCCCCCTGGATCGCCATCGTGCAGACGAACACGGAGGCGAGGATGACCAGCAGGTACAGCTCACCGAAGCTGATGCCGAAGGCGATCTCCTGGGTGAATGCCCCGGTGATGATCGTCCCGATCGGATAGCCGCCGGCCGCGCCCTCGGCCATCGTGGCGCTGATGTCCGGCGAGGCGAGGATGACAGCCGGGATGAAGACGAGGCCGACCAGGAACGACACGATGAGCGACGCGAGCACGCCGCGCGGGGCCTGTCGACCTGCGTCGAGGGTCTCTTCGCCGTAGGTCCCGGCCGTGTCGAACCCGTAGACGATGAACACGGCCATGAACATCCCCAGCAGGAACGTCGCCGGGATATTGCCGTTCTGGGCGGCCTCGGCGCCGTTGAAGGAGGTCAGCACCGACGGTGACTGGATGTGGGCGAAGACCAGGAGGACCACGCCGAACACGAGCATGCCCAGGATCTCGGTCGCCACGCCGATGTTGTTGAGGATCGACATCAGCCGTACGCCGTAGGCGTTGATGATCGTCGTGATGATCAGCGTGCCGATGGCGACGAAGATGAACATCGAGGTGAAGCCGCCCGGCGACGGCGAGTTCTGGAACGTGGTCGCGTCGGGTGCCGCGCCCCCGGCCGCGGCGAGGCTGCTGACCACGAACGAGACGATGACCGCGACGGCGCTGACGGTCACGACCTGGGCCCAGAAGTAGAACCAGCCGGTAAACCAGCCGAGCCCTCGGTTGGACAAGCGCTTCGACCATTGGTAGACCGATCCCGCGACCGGGTAATGGCTCGCCAGCTCGGCGAAGACGAGGGCGACGAGCAACTGGCCGCCGCAGATGACGAACCAGGTCCAGAACATAGCCGGACCGCCCAGGGCGATCCCGCCTCCGAAGTTCCCGAATGAGCCCGTCGACACGCTGATGAAGGCGAAGGCGATCGCGAAGTTCGACAGGAAGCCGAGGGTCCGCCTCAGCTCCGGCTTGATGCCGAGCGCCTGCAGATGCGCATCGTCGCGCGCCGCCTGGTCGCTGCTACTGGAAGGACCGGCCACGAGCATCCTCCTCGACCATCGCCCGCGGATGGGGGACGCCGCAGGCGAGACTCACCGCTGACGAGACGACGCGAGGGCACAGCGGTCGTCCGGGCCGACTCCCTCTTCCGACCCGAGCTTGCGCCGGAGGATAGCACCGTGATATGCGGCGTCAATCGCGAATCTCGTGCCGGGCGACGCGCCGATCCGGCGGGTTTCGAAGGGCCGCGGTGGTCGCGCGGCCGCGATGCGCAGCCGGGGTCGGGCGGCGGGCTCAGCCCGCAGCGACCCTCCGGAGGGCGTCCGGCGACGACCGGTGTGACTCGACCGGGGTGACGTACCGCCCGACCATGTCCCGCGTCCCGGTGACCTGGAGCTCCGCGAACAGGAAGCCGATCTTCCGTCGCTGCGAGGCCAGGATCTCGTCGCGGGTCGGCAGGTCCCACAGCTCGCGCTTGAACGGACCGATCGACTTCTTCCGGCTCGAGTACACGAACTGCTCGTCGGTCTGGTCCTTCTTGCGCTCGTCGAGGGCATTCGAGAAGCACCAGTCGTGGATCGCGGAGTGGAGCTCGGCGGGGAAGGCCGGGTGCTCGAAGAGGAGGTTCTGGAAGCCCGTGGCCAGGTGGATCTCGGCGGCCTCGACCGCCGGGAATCGGTGGAAGAGCTCGTCGGGCAGGGTGCTCGCGCCGTGCTGGACGCAGCCGGCCAGACCGTAGGATCGGGCGACCTCGCCGAGCCGGCGGATGACCTCGAAATCGAGCTTGACCTCGGCGATCGATCCATCGGGGAGCGGCACGCCGCCGTGGCTCGTCCCGGTCTGGACGCTGACCTTGCTGATCCCCGTCGCGCCGGGGTGCAGGCGATCGAGCTCCCGCCGGTAGCCGTCGAGGTAGGCGCGCAGCTCGGCCTCGGTCGAGTTCTGCTTGCCGACCTCACCGATCTCGCCGCCGACGCTGACCGTCACACCCTCCGGCTCGAGCTCGCGGATGAGCGCGGTCAGCTCGGCCGCCCGGACGTAGTTCTCGTGCTGCTCGCGGTCCACGTCAGGCTGTGACAGGTCGACGAGCGTCGAGCTGTCGATGTCGATGTTGCGGTAGCCGACCGCGAGCGCCTGGCGGCACGCGCCGCGGATCTCCTCGGTCATCTTCTCGGGGTCGGCCGCGTACTTGCCGGCGTTGAACTGGTAGTGGTCGCCCTGGATGAAGACCGGCCCCTGCCAGCCGGCGGCGATCGCACCGGCCAGCACGCTGGCGACGTAGTCGACCGGTCGCTGGTAGGTATAGGTCTGTTCGCTCCGGGCGAGCTCGAGGATCACCGCTCCCACGTCGGCCGATGCCGCCGTCTCGTAGATAGTCCGGGCCATGTCGAAGGTCTGGACGCGGAGGTTGATGGCCGGCACGGTGAACCCGTGGACCTCACCGCGGGCGCGCGCCAGGTAGAGGTCCTGGATGCTGGCCGACCGGGCGCCCAGCTCCTGGCTGGCTTCCCAGATCAGCCAGCGCGCCGCCTCGACGGTCGGCTCGTCCGTCGAGAACGCGGCGGTCCAGGCCAGGTCCCGGATGGTCCCCTGGCGGAACGTGGCCTCGTCGTCGACGACCAGCCGCTCGCCCTCCAGGTGCGCGGCGCCGGCGAGCAGGTCGATCAGCTGGGCGACGGAGGCGGCGACGGTCGACATGGGAGGCTCCGGGGTCGGGGTTGTGGATGCCTTCCGATGGTACCGCGGCGGGCCGCCGCCGGGGTCACTGCCCCGGCTTCACCACCATCAGGAAGACGATGACGATGACCGACAGGCCCATGATCATCCCGCCCCGCCGGATCTTGGCCACCGTCGTGAGCACCTCGGGCGGCGGACCGCCCGTGGACCCGGCGGGCGGCGGGGTCGACGTCAGGTCGATCAGCCTGAGCGTCGCCGGTCGCTGGACGAAGTACGAGTACAGGACCGCGAAGACGTAGATGACGATCGCGGCGGCCAGCCAGGCCGACTTGGTCAGGTCGCGGCCGGACGTGATCAGGATCAGGATCCCGGTGACCGGCATCGACAGGACGAGCGGGAAGACCAGCCGGTCGCTGACGACGTGGTTGGCGCGGGCCATGAAGTTGGCGTGTTGCGGCTCCTTGCCTGCCTGCGCCCCGTAGATCGCGAAGGCGAAGGTGGGCCCGAACGCGACGATCGCGCTCAGGATGTGGAGGAAGAGCAGCCACGGAACGAGCCAGGCCATCGGGTCCCTCGGTGACGGGTCCGCCCGACCGTCGCTCAGGGACGGGTCACGGGACCGACCGCGCTGAGAGGATACGCTTCCGCAGACCCCGTTCGTCAGTGTCGGTGCGTCCCGCTCCCGGCGGCCCCGACCGCGCGGTGATGGTCGAGACGAGCGTGCAGGTCCGTCCGATCCATCGATGCCTCATCGGCTGCCAGTGCGGCGAGAACGGCGGCTCGCCGTTCGCACTCCGCCTCGAAGTCGCCGGACCGCCGCCCCACCCGCTCGGCCAGCTCGCCCGCGATCCCCCAGGCGAAGTGCTCGAACCGGCCGATCCGCCCATCCCAGGTGGCGAGGACCGCCGGCGGCAGGCGCTGGGTGTGGCCGTGCACGTCGCGCGCCAGAGGACGGACGTAATGCGCGGCGGTGACCCGTGTGGCGGCCGCGCTCTCCCCTTCGTCGGGCCCATCGTCGGCCGCCGTCCCGACCACCAGGACGATCCCCAGGTTCGAGGCCTCGTCGTCGGTGACGAAGATCGGCCGGCGCCGGAGCATCGCGAGGACCTCCTCGAGCCCGGCCGCATCGATCGTGGCGACCAGCCCGAATCCCCGTCCGAGCGCCCGCACGGCGAGCCGCACCCGGTCGCCCGCCAGGTCGGCCGGCGGACCGGCGCCGAGCTCCCCGCCGACGAGCGTCGTGGCCCGCGGATCGGCCGGCCCGGGATCCGGAGGGCTCGACCGTACCCAGCCCAGACGCTCGGCGTCGGCCAGCCACTGGAAGTCCTCCGACGCGCCGGCCAGCTCGAGCCGACGCCGCGTCGACGGAACGAGATCCAGGATCGCGTCGGCGAGATCGGCACGGATCGTCCGTTGCGTCCCGGTGTCGGCCGCCGCCCGACCGCAGACGATGACGGGCACCCCCCCGTCGACGAGCACCCAGAGCCGGCCCGCGAGCTCCGCATCGAGTCGACCGTCCCCTATGGCGGCGACGATCGTCGACGACCCTCCGCCAGCCCGCAAGGTGGTCCCGCCCGGATCCGTTCGGTCATCCACGTCGCGAGCCTAGGGTCGCCGCCGGCGACGCGTCAAACCGATGGCGGCGACCGTCGGGAGACGGCTGCGGCTCGGAGCGCCGGAAGCGGCCCGGTGCCGCGGCGCACCGAACGGGACGTCCGAGGGGATGGGACGGTACGACCGGATGCGTTCGCACCCGAGGTGCCCGCCCGTATCGTCGAAGCACGACGCGGGGTGTGCCCGCGCCGATCATGGCGAGGGCCCCAAGCGGGTGGATTACCGAAGCACGTTCTGCGAGCGCTGCGGGCTGGACAGCGATCGCCTGGGCTCGGCCGGAGCCAGCGATTTCCGGGTCTGTCCGGACTGTTCGAGCACGACCTGCGCGAACTGCTGGAACCAGGTCGCCGGGCGGTGCCTGGCGTGCAGCCCGTTCCGTCTCGAGGGGGCCGCGGCTCCGGCCGCCATCGCCCGGCCCGCCGTCCCCGAGGTCGCCCCATCCCGCTCGCGGGCGTTGCGACCATCCCGGGCCCGACCGGTCGCCACGCCGTCTCCGGTCGCTCCCGTCGCGCCGGTCAAGTCCACCCTGGCCGCCACGATCGCGGCCGCATCGTCCGTTCCGGCCGAGCCCGGTCCGGGCCGCGCGATGGGGCGGGTCGCGCGGATCGCACTCGTGGCCGCGGTCGTCGTCGCCGTCATCGTCGGGGCCCGGGCGGTCTCCCTGACGGGCGGGACCGTCGCCGCCCAGGACCCGGGCGCGCCCGAGACGTTCGCTCCGGAGTTCCCGGCCCAGGCCGCACCCGGCGTCATCGATCCGACCGCGTCGGCGCCGACGTCGACCGACGGCGGATCCACCGGCCGTCCCGGCGGCACGGGCCACCCCGGCTCGGGGGCCGGCGGAGCGGGCGCCGGAGCCGGCGCGGGAGCCGGCGGGACCGGCGGCGGGGCCGGCGGGTCAGGCGGCGGGACGACCGGTTCCGGGACAGGAGGCGGCGGTGGTGGCGGCCCGACCCCCGCCGTCACTCCGGCGCCGACATCCACCCGCGGGCCCGTCGGCACACCGACGCCGACCTCCACACCCACGCCGACCGTGACGCCAGATCCCACGCCAGACCCGACACCGGACCCGACGCCCGATCCGACACCGGACCCGACGCCCGATCCGACGCCCGATCCGACCGCCACGCCGTAACCGCGACGCCGTGGAGGCCGCGAACCGGCCGGTGATCGGGGTCCTCGACCCATTCATGACGGCTCCTGGCAGGTCGTGAGCTCCATACTGGCCGCGTGAGCCCGGACCCGACAGCGCCGACTCTCACGGTCGTCCCGCTGACCCACGACGACTGGCCGGGGCTGGCCGCCCTGTTCAGCGAGGGCGGGGACCCGCGCTGGTGCTGGTGCATGTACTGGCGTGACCGGAGCACCGTGTCAGCGACGAAATCGACGGCGGTCCGGCGCTCGGAGCTCGAGGCGCTCGCGGCGGGCGACCTTCCTCCTGGCGTCGTGGCCCGGGACGACGGCCGGGTCGTTGGCTGGTGCTCGATCGGACCGCGGACCGACTTCCAGCGGCTCGAGCATTCCCGGACGATCCCTCGGCTCGACGATCGGCCGGTCTGGTCGGTCGTCTGCTTCGTCGTCGCCAAGTCGGAGCGCGGCCGCGGCCTGACCGGGCGCCTCCTCGAGGGTGCCGTCTCGTTCGCCGCACGTCGCGGGGCTCCGGCGGTGGAGGCCTACCCGGCCGATCCGGGCGAAGTGCGGATGACCGATGCCTACGCCTACACCGGGACCCTCCAGACGTTCCTTTCGGCCGGTTTCGAGATCGTCGCGCCGACGACGTCGAGGACCGGCGGGCGACCCCGCCTCGTCGTGCGGAAGGAGCTCGACTGACCGGCGGGTGACGCCCAGGACTTTCCACCCGTCCGGGAGTATCACGGGTTGACATCGGCAAACGTCCGGGCGTACCATCCGACCCGCGCTCGCCGAGCGCCTCGTCACAGACCGATGGGAAGGAGTCGACCAGCATGTGGAACGACCTCTTCATCCGACGCGCCACGCCGCCCACCGGGGCCGGCGTTCGCGGGAGATCTGCGCCCATCTCGAGGTGACCTGAGGCGGCCGAGCCGCTATCGACGAGAACCACGAGCCGTGGGCCGGATCGGGCCCCACGGCTTTTTTCATGCCTGACCGAAGGTGTGTCCGAAGAGCCGCGAGGACCCGCGACGAAGGTGTCGCAACGGGCCCGCGGCTCTGCCGATTCCGGGCCCCCGTCCAGCCAGGGTCGTCCACCCATCCAGGGATCCGTCCAGGAGTCCACCGTGACCACCACCACGACGCCACAACCGAATACCCGTCGACCGGCCGTCGTGTCGTCCGCGCGACCCACCACGATGGTGGATCGGATCGCCGACGACGCCCCGACGGTCGTGCCGGCCCTGCTCGTGGACCACGTCACGAAGCGGTTCACCCTGGGCCGTGGACGCCCGCCCGTCAGCGCGGTCGACGACGTGTCGCTCCGTCTCGAGCGCGGCGAGATCCACGGGATCCTCGGCGCGAACGGGTCGGGCAAGTCCACCCTGATCAGGTTGATCTGCGGGTTGCTCACCCTCGACGCCGGTCGGGTCGAGATCTTCGGTCTCGATCTGGAGCGCGACGAGATGGCGGTCAAGCGGCTGATCAATCGGGTCAGTGTCGACGCCGCCTTCTTCAAGAAGCTCAGCCCGCTGGAGAACCTCAGCTTCGCCGCTCGCCTGTACGGCCTGGATGCCGGGACGGGCAAGCGCGACGCGATGGCGATCCTGGCTCGGCTGGGGATCGGCGAGAAGCGCGTCGGGCGACCGATCGAGCAGATGAGCCGTGGGATGCAGCAGAAGGTCGCGATCGCGCGAGCCCTGCTCACCTCCCCGTCGCTCCTCCTGCTCGACGAGCCGACGACCGGGCTAGACCCACGCTCGAAGCTGGAGGTCCAGGGGTTCATCGAGGACCTCCGGGCCACCCACGACGCGACGATCGTGCTGACGACCCACGACCTGGCCGAGGCGGAGCGGCTGTGCGATCGGATCTCGATCCTCAACGACGGGCGCGTCGTCGCCTCGTCGACACCCGACGGGCTCAAGCGGCTCGTCGCCGAACGACACGATCAACCGGCCACCCTCGAGGCGGCCTTCATGACCTGGACCGGTCGCTCGCTCGACGACGACCTCGAAGCAGAGGAGGACAGCGATGACGACGCCTAGCGCACGCACCGGCGGGGCCTCGCGGCCCCTCCCCCACCACCACCGAACCCAGACGATCTCGAATGGAAGGAATCAGATGGTCCTCGATCCGACCTTCGCCCGCGTGATCCACGCGGAGCGAGCGGCTCGCTGGGCGGCCGAAGCCGAGGTCCCTCGGCTTCTCGACCGGCCTCCGCGCCGCCCCATCCGGCAGGCGGTCGGGCGCTCGATGATCCGCATCGGCGCTCGGCTCGCGGCCGATCGTTCGCTCGACGTGGCCGGATCCCGGTGAGGATCCGGCCCGTCGAGGCCACCTGGAGACACTCCGTTGACCACCATGACCCACGAGCTGAAGGCGAGCTACGCCTTCGTCGAACGGAACTTCTTCCTGACCCGCCGGTACTGGGGCTGGGAGCTGGCGTTCCTCGTGTACTCCGTCGCCGGCGCGCTGTCGATCTCGCTGATCGGCGTCGAGCAGGGCAGCTCGACGCTGCTCCTGTCGCTGATGATCGGAGCGATCTTCTGGAACTACCTGTCGGTGGTCTTCAGCTGGATCGCCGAGACCATCGCCGTCGAGCGCTGGGAAGGCACGCTCGAATACACCTTCATGGCCCCCGTCCGGCGCTGGACGCAGCTGCTCGGGTCGTGCTCGTACGCCATCGTCTACGGGCTGATCCACACGGCGGCGATCCTCGTCGTCCTGGTGCTGTTCTTCCCCCAGCTCCACCTGTCGCAAGCCAACCCGGCGACGGCGGTGACGTTCATGGCCCTCGGTTCCTTCAGCTTCGTCGGGATCGGGATGATGGCCGCGATCCTTCCGCTGCTGTACGTCGAGCGCGGCGCGCAGATGTGCTTCGTCCTGCAGTCGTGCCTCCTGCTCGTCAGCGGTGTCTACTACTCGGTCGACATCCTGCCGCCGTGGATGCAGGCGCTGTCCCACCTGTCGCCGGCGACGTACGTCCTGGACGGCGTCCGCCAGGGCCTGATCGAAGGCACCCCGGTGACCGCCCTGTGGGGCGACATCTGGCCGCTCCTGATCATGGCAGTCACGTTCATCCCGCTCGGGATCTGGGCGTTCGGCCGGGCCGAGCGCTACGCCAAGCGGACCGGCAAGCTGAAGCGGGTGGGTTGATCCGATGACCACGATGGACGATCGATCGCGGACGTTCGGGCGCGCGCCCGCAGCGGCCCGCTTCAGCGCGGACCGCCCCGCCCTCCGGCCGTACCGCGGTCCAGGGGATCACCCGGCGCTGGTCCGGATCGGAAGTGCCGCACGCGCGGCCAACGGCAACCCCGAGCGGGTGACCGTCGCCCAGATCGACAACGACTATGCGCACCTCCAGAACTGCGACCTCCCGCACGACTGTGCCCTGGTCGAGCTCGGCGGGCGCGAGGTCGCCTACGGTCGGACCTACTGGGTGGACAGGAACTCGGGCGAGCGCTCGTTCGAGGGACTGATCTTCATCGACCCGACGGCCTCGGGCCGCGGGGTCGAGGCGACCCTGCTCGCCTGGCAGCTGGCGCACCTCGAGCAGCTCGCTGCCGCCCATGCGACCGCGCCCGGCGACACCCGGTCGGTCCTGGTGGCGTACGCCCACGGTCGCGACCACACCTCGCGCGGGCTGTTGGAGAGCGCCGGCTTCGCCAACGTCCGGCGGAGCGCGACGCTCGTCCGGCCCGACTTCGAGGGGATCCCGGACCTGCCGCTGCCCGACGGCTTCGAGCTCCGCCCGATCGGATCGACCGACCGCGCGATGCACCGGCGCGTGTTCGACGCGGCGATCGTCGCCTTCGCCGATCACTGGGGCGACAGCGAGAGCGACGGGTCCGAGGGCAGCTTCGAGGCGTTCGTCGGCGATCCGCTCTTCCGACCCGACCTGTGGCGCGTCGCGTTCCACGGCGACGAGGTCGCCGGCCAGATCCTCAACTTCCTCGAGCCGGCCCACGACGACGGGACGGTGATCGGCTGGACGGAGTCGATCTCGGTGCAGCCGCAGTTCCGACGTCGAGGCCTCGCCCGGGCACTGCTCGCGGAGAGCCTCCGTACGGTCCGCGATGCCGGTGCGACGCGAGCGGCCCTCGGGGTCGACACGGGCAACGTCCGACGGGCAGTCGACCTGTACGAGAGCCTCGGGTTCCGGATCGTCTCCGAGTCGTTCGAGTACCACCGCCCGGTCACCACCGGATCCGGGGCCGCTGGCGTGACCGCGACGGCCGAGGCGGAACGATGAGCACCGCACCCACGCTCACCGACTGGGGCTGGGACGACGCCCACGCGACCGAGTTCGCCCCGCGGGCGATGACCGGCCATGAACCCGGCCGGGTCCTGGTCGAGGATCGCGGGTCGTACCTCGTCGCGACCGCCGACGGGGATGCCCGGGCGACCGTGTCGGGCCGATTCCGGTTCGACGCCGAGCTGGAGGGCCAGCCCGGTTTCCCGGTGGTCGGGGACTGGGTCGCCCTCCAGTCGACCGGCGATCCCGACCATCGCCTGATCCAGGCCCTGGTCCCGCGGCGCACCGCCGTCGTCCGTCGAGCGCCGGCCGACCGGAGCTCACCGGAGCAGGTCCTCGCCGCGAACGTCGACCTGCTGCTCATCGTCACGTCGTTGAACGCCGAGCTGAACCCCCGGCGGCTCGAGCGCTACCTGGCCCTCGCCTGGAGCTCGGGCGCGCAGCCGGTCGTCGTCCTGAACAAGGCGGACCTCGCCGCGGACGTCGAGTCGGCGGTCGCCGGCGTCGGCCCGATCGCCGGGGGAGCTCCGGTCCACGCGGTCAGCGCCACGACCGGGACGGGCCTGCTCGAGCTGGCGGCCCGCTTCGCCGACGGCCGGACCGCCGCGCTCATCGGATCCTCCGGCGTGGGCAAGTCGACCCTGCTCAATGCGCTCGCGGGGGCCGAGATCGAAGGCACCGGCGCCGTCCGCGAGGACGACGATCGGGGACGCCACACGACGACGCGACGGCACCTCGTGCGGGTGCCCGGTCGCGGGCTCATCCTCGACACCCCGGGGATGCGAGAGCTCAGCCTCGCCGACGACGACGGCGGGATCGATGCCGCGTTCGCGGACATCGACGAGCTCGCGACCGCCTGCCGCTTCGACGACTGCCGGCACGACCGCGAGCCGGGTTGCGCCGTCCGCGGCGCCATCGCCGACGGATCGCTCGACCCGGCCCGTCTGGCCAACCGCAGGAAGCTCGACCGCGAGGTGGCGCGGACCGAGGGCCAGCACGACCCCCGGGCGCGGGCCGAGCGCCGGCGCCAGTACCGGATGATGCACACGGCGGTGAGCCGGCACATGAAGATGAAATACGGGGACGAGCGGTGACCGTGAACGAGCAGATGTCGGTGGAGGTCCCGGATCCGCCGCCGATCCCGGGGTTGCGCTTCCGCCCGTACCTGGGTGAGGCGGACCTGCCGGGGTTCATCGACGTGATGAATGCCGCCGAGGTGGCCGACGAGACCTACGAGATCTACGGTCTCGAGGCCGCTCGCAACTGGCTGGCCAACCTGAATGACTTCGAGCCGGCCCGCGACATGCTGCTGGCCGAGGTGGATGGTCGGATCGTGGCGGCCAGCCACGCCCTGTTCTCGGTCCGCGACGGCACCCGGATGTTCGACACGTACGGCTGGGTCCATCCGGACTGGCGCCGGCGGGGCATCGGGCGGGCGCTCTTGCGCTGGGGCCAGGATCACCAGCGACGTCGCGCCGCGGCGCAGACCGAGGCCGGCGACCACCGGCCGGCGACCCTGGGGTCGTGGACCGTGGAGACCGCCGTGGGGGCCGTCGCCCTGCTGGTCGATGACGGCTACGAACCGGTCCGCTGGTTCTTCGAGATGCTCCGACCGGATCTCGACGACCTGACGACGGTGGCCCTGCCCGACGGTCTCGAGCTCCGGCCGGTCACGGAGGATCTCGCGCGGCAGGTCCTGGCCGCCGATTCCGAGGCGTTCCAGGACCACTGGGGCGCTCATGAGATGACGGAAGCCGACGTCCGCCGAACGCTCGGCGACCCCGACAACGACCTGTCCCTGTGGCAGGTTGCCTGGGACGGGGATGAGGTGGTGGGCTCGGTGCAGGCGATCATCTTCCCGAGCGACAACGCGGCCCAGGGCATCATGCGCGGCTGGCTCGAGCGGGCGAGCGTGCGGAGGCCATGGCGACGGCGCGGGGTCGCGCGGGCGCTGATCGTCGCCGCCCTCCATGAGCTCCGCGCCCGGGGGATGACGGCGGCCTCGCTCGGCGTGGACTCGGAGAACCCGACCGGGGCGCTGGGACTCTACGAACAGGTCGGGTTCCGCGTCGACAAGCGGGCAGCGGCCTACCGCAAGTCGTTCTGACGGGACCGGTGGCGGCCCGCACCGACCGGGACCATCGGATGCGGGCGACACGCGGCGGCCGACGCTAGCATCGGGTCATGCGCGTGCAGCACGGCCGCGGACGCGGCGCTCTCAGGATCAGGATCGCCCTCTGCCTGGCGGTCGTCGCCATCCTCGGCAGCACGGCCGAGGGCGCCCTCGCCAAGTCGCTCCCCGGAGCCTCGGGCTGCCCGATGTTCCCGGCCGCGAACATCTGGAACCGCCGCGTCGATCAGCTTCCGGTCCGCTCGGACTCCGCGACGCTGATCGCGTCGATCGGTCTCGGCAACGGGCTCCACCCGGACTTCGGTTCGTACAGCGGCTACGGGATCCCCTACTCCATCGCGAACCACCTGACGCCGAAGAAGACGGTCTCGTTCCGCTACGCGTCCGAGTCGGACAAGGGGCCGTACCCGATCCCCGCCAAGGTCAAGCGGGAGGCCGGTTCGGACCATCACATCCTCATCGTCGACAAGGACGCCTGCAAGCTGTACGAGCTCTTCGCGGCGTCGAAGTCGGCCAGCGGCCGCTGGTCGGCCGGGTCCGGGGCGATCTGGAACCTCCGGCTCAATCGACTCCGACCGGACGGCTGGACGAGCGCCGACGCGGCGGGTCTGCCGATCCTGCCGGGCCTGGCGCGCTACGACGAGGTCGCCGCCGGGGTCATCGCCCACGCGCTCCGGTTCACGGCGCCGACCACCCGGTCGGCGCACATCTATCCGGCCCGTCACGACGCCGGCGACGGACCCGATCCCGCGCTGCCCCCGATGGGCCTGCGCGTCCGGCTCAAGGCCTCGGTCGACCTCAGCGGATTCAGCGGTCAGGCGAAGGTGGTCCTCGTCGCCCTCCAGCGCTACGGCATGATCCTCGCCGACAACGGCTCGCCGTGGTACATCACGGGAGCCCCGGATCCGCACTGGAACGACGACAACCTGCACGGCCTCGGCCAGATCACCGGCGACATGTTCGAGGCGGTCGACACGACGGGGCTGACCAGCTCCTCGCCGTACCCGTAGGCAGCCGACCCCTCAGGGCAGGTACGGCGATCCGAACATGACGTCGTTCGGGCCGAGCTGGCCGGCGACCAGCCGGACCGACCCGTCGCTCGCGTCGTAGACGGTCACCGAGGCCGTCCCCGGATGCGCGGGATCGTCCGTCGCCGAGACGCCGGCGGCATAGACGAACCGGCCATCGGCGCCGACGGCCAGGGAGACGAAGTCGGCTGTCGGCGCCCAGTGGCCCACGGGTTCGAGCGTCCGCTCGTCGAAGACGAACACCCCGGTCGACTTCACCTGGCCCGGGTCACCCAGCTCCATCCCGATCGCGTAGACCAGCGAGCCCGAGCCCGGCGACACCACGATCCCCGGCTGGAGGAAGATCTTGGCGGAGACCGCGGGAGCCAGCCAGCGACCGAGGGCGGCGATGGGATCCGGACCCGAGCCTCCGGTCGCGGTCGGGGCCGGCGCGGTCCCGGAGGAGATGGCGCCCGTCGCGATGTCGACCCGGTCGACGGTCCGGCCGGTCGGCATCCAGAGGTAGATCGACGCTCCGGACACGGCCCACGTCCCGCCGTCGCCGCTCGACCCGACCTGGATGTCGGGAAGCGCGGTTCCGTCGCCGGCGACCCGACGGAGGGTCATCGACCCGCCATCATTCGACCAGCACAGGAACCAGGCGAGCCGCCCGTCGGTCAGGCCGGCATCCGCCTCGCCGTCGGGGCAGGCATGGCCGGCGGCGAACCCGACCGGCGTCCCCGCCGATCCACCATGCGTCGGCATCAGGTAATGCTCCGTGCCGCTGTGGTAGGCACCCGAGGCCCGCTCGACGCGGTAGGTCGCCCGTGACACGAGGGCATCTCCGCCGTCCGGCGCGACGCCGACCCGGGCGGCCATCACGTTGACCGGAGCGTCGTCCGGACCGAGCGGCACGTCCGGGAGCCCGACCCGCCGGGTCACGGCCCCGGTAGCGAGGTCGACGACCAGGATCCCGCCCTTCCAACGCGCGCTGTCGCGAACGCTCCAGCCGATGTAGGCGGTGTTCCCGTCGGGTCCGTAGGTCTGGGCGATGTCGATGTTCGGCGGCTGGTCGAAGTTGACCGCCGGCCGCGGATCCGGGTGGCCGGTGTACTCGCCGATCGGGACGGTCCGGGTCAGCGCACCCTGGGCGTCGTACCGCCGCAGCTCGACGACGGCATGGGTCGGCGACCCGTTGATCGAGCCGTCCATCGCGACGCAGATGCAGCTGTACGTCCCGTCGGCGAGCTGCCGGACGTCGCTCGTCCCGGAGGCGCCGTCGAGCGTGGGGCCCAGGCTGCCCGTCGCCAGATCGGCGATCGCGAACCCGCCCGGGACCCGGAGCAGGACGGTCGTCGGACTCGGGAGCGGGCCGTTGACGGTCAGCTTCGGAAGGGTCGAGGCGGCCGGTGCGGTGGTCGGCCTCCCGCTCGGCCCCGGGGTCGCACTCGCGCTCGGCGTCGCTGCCGGGGACGCGGTGGCCGCGGCGATCCCGGTCCGTCCCCTGGGCATCGTCATCCAGACCGCGACCAGCGAGAGGCCCACCGTGAGGGCGATCGCGAGCATGCCCGCACCGGTCAGCCGGCCGAGCCAGGCGCGGCCGCGAGCGGTTCCGCCGCGTGCTCGTGGCGCGACCCGATCGCGCCACGTCGGCATGTCCAGCCGCTGCGGCGGCAGGCGCCACTCATCGGCGACATCGCGGACGAGTCGGGTCAACGTCGTCTCGTCGATCGGGTCGGTCTCGTGGGTCATCGGAGCACCTCGCGGGCGGTGGCGGGCGGGGTCGCCGGTGCATCGGCCGACGGGATCGCGTCGAGGCGCTCCCGCAGGGTCGCATGCGCCCGCGACAGGATCGAACCGACGTTGCCCGGGCTCGTCCGCAGGAAGGCGGCGATCTCGGCGTAGTCGTAGCCGTAGTAGTGGCGCAGCACGATGGCTGCCCGGGCAGCGGGCTTGAGCCCCGCCAGGCCCTCGTCGACGATCTGGCGGCGGATGACCTCGAGCGACGGGTCGCCGCCGTCTCCGGGCCCGGCCGACCGCGCCGCGTCGATCCGGCCGAGAACGGGGACCGCCAGCTGACGGACGCGCCGGCGACGGAGCGCGTCGAGCGCGACGTGGGTGACGATGCCGTGGAGCCATGCCCGCAGCGGCCGGTTCGCGTCGTAGCGCTCCCAGCGCTCGAAGGCCCGGGCGAACGTGTCGTGCGTCGCGTCCACCGCGCCGTCCGGGTCGCGAAGGATGGCATAGGCGACCCGATACACGTCCGCCGCGTGATCGCGGTAGGCCCGGTCGACCGATTGGAGGCGGAGTTCCCGATCCATCACGCCTCTACTACGTCTCGGGACCGCCGATCCTTGCCGTCGGGCTCGAACGCGATCAGATGAGCAGCCGGCCCTGGCTGGCGACGAGGTCCATCCACGGTCGCTCGCGGCGGATCGTCGTCGACGGGCCGTGCCCGGGCAGGACCCCGAGCTCGTCGCCGAGGCCGGCCAGCCGCTCGATCGAGGCGGCCATCGCCTCGGGCGATCCACCGGGCAGGTCCACCCGCCCCCAGCCGCCGGCGAACAGGGTGTCGCCGCTGAGGAGCGTGGTCTCGTCACGGAGCAGCAGGCAGACCGAGCCCTCCGTATGGCCGGGCGTGTGGAGGACCTCGAGTCGCACGCTGCCGAACCGGATGATCCCGCCCTCGGCCAGCTCGACCGCGGGGATCGACGGCGGGATCTCGAACGGGGCGTTGAGCGGCGTCGGGTGGACGAGGCGCTCTCGATCCGCAGCGTGGACGGCGATCTCCGCGCCGGTGTGCCGGGCCACCGCCGCGTTGTCGCCGATGTGATCCCAGTGGCCGTGGGTCGACACGATCAGCTTGAGCGTCCAGCGTCGGGCTGCCAGCTCTTCGGCGATCCAGTCGAGCGACGGGATGGCCGTATCGATCGCGATCGCTTCGCGACTCCGGTCGTCGGCCACGAGATGGACGTTGGTGGCGATGGGTCCGACGACCCGGCTGACGATCTGCACGCGACCATCATGCCGGACGAACCGGCCGGCAGGCTCAGGGCGCCTCGAGCTTCGTTTTCATGCACGTGAAGGTCTGGGCGATGAGCTTGTTGGCCGTCCCCTCGATGAGCCGAGCGCCGACGCTGGCCAGGGTCCCCGAGATGTTCACCTCGGCGGCCCAGTCCATCCGGGTCGAACCGTCCTCGGCACCCTGGGACAGCTTGATCGTGGCGACGGCATCGGCGGCGCTCCCAGGCGCCTGACCGTGGACCTTGACCTCAGCATGCTCGGGGGCGGCGATGATGATCATCTCGCCGTCCGACACGAACCGCGCGCTGATGAACCCGATGCCGACCTTCGCCTTGGCCTTGAAATGGGTGTCGTCGATCGCCTCGACCAATTCGACGCCCGGCCCGCATTGACCGACCTGGGTCGGGTCGATGACGAACGACCAGACCTTGTCACGGGGCGCGGCGATGTCGACGGTGCCTTCGAAGTGCATCGGTCCTCCGGTCAGCGACGGGGTCAGCCGCCGGTCTTGGCCCCGGCTCCGACGTAGGCCGTCGGCTCCCGGACGAAGCTCGACCGACAGGCGATCGAGCAGAACGCGTAGACGACCCCTGCGTGCTCGGCAAGGTGACGGACGGTGGCCCGGTCGACGGTCATCCCGCAGACCGGGTCGAGCAGGACGATGTCGTCGCCCGGGCCGAGCGTCAGCGGCGCCTCGACGGACGACGGACCGGCGAGCGTCGCGGGCCCGGGCGCGGCCACGAATGCGGCGCGACCGCGCCGGACCGACACGAGCTCGGCCAGGATCGAGACCGCGACCTCGGCCGCCGTCTCCGCACCGAGATCCATCCCGGCCGGCGCCCGCATCGCGAACACGCGGTCGGGCTCGATCCCCTCGTCGAGCAGCCACGTCCGGACGGCCGCGGCCCGGGTCGGGCTGGCGACCAGGCCGACGTAGGCGACGTCGAGCCGGAGCGCCGAGGCCAGCGCCTCCTCGTCCCACGTCCCCTGGCTGGCGACGATGACGTACGGTCCGACCGTCGGCCAGTCGAGGGCGGCGAGGTCGTCGCCGACCACGACCCTCGCACCCTCGGGCAGCAGGCCTGCATCGGCGAACGGATCGATCATCGTGACGTCGAAGCCCATCCCGGCGCCGAGCTCGGCCAGGGCTGCGGCGATGGGTGTCGTCCCGGCGATCCACAGGGCCGGGGCCGGTAGATGCGGTTCCACGTAGATCTCCAGCGTGCCACCCGAGTGGCAGGTCATGACCTCGTCGACGATGCCGTCTCCGCGGCGGCTCTCGGACGGCAGCTCCTTGCTGATCCGTAGCAGCCGCGGCTGCGCGTCGGCCAGCGCCCGGAGCCCCTCGCGGACGACCAGCGGACGGGCGCAGCTCCCCCCGACGAACCCCTCGATCGAGCCGTCGGGATGGATGATCCCGCGGGCGCCCGGCCGCGCCGACGTCGGCCGCCGGACGGCGACCACGGTCGCCATGGCGTACGGCTGCCCGGCGCGATCGAGCTCGACCGCCCGCTCGAGGAGCGACACCGGCGGGGTCATCGCGACGACCCCGCCTGATCGGACGGGACTACGCCGTCACCCCCTTCTCGCGGAGGATGGCCCAGATCTTCTGGGGGGTCATCGGGATGTCCACGTTGCGGACACCGAGGTGCCACAGGGCGTCGACCACGGCATTGGCGATGGCCGGCGGCGCGCCGACGGTCGCCGACTCACCGACGCCCTTCGCCCCGATCGGATGGTGCGGCGAGGGGGTGACCGTCTTGCCGGTCTCCCAGGCCGGCG
This sequence comes from uncultured Chloroflexia bacterium, assembly GCA_963749735.1. Taxonomy (GTDB): domain Bacteria; phylum Chloroflexota; class Limnocylindria; order Limnocylindrales; family CSP1-4; genus Chersky-267. The sequence continues at coordinate 162,327 of CAVVNZ010000018.1, read as the reverse complement.
TCTCGACCGCCGTCGGGAGGAGATAGTCCATGAACGTGCCGGCCAGGTTGTTGCCGAGCTCGTCGTAGGTGATCTCCTCGTACAGCGACGGGGCGAAGCCCATCGTCAGCCCGCCGTGGATCTGCCCGTCGACGATCATCGGGTTGATGATGTTGCCGCAGTCGTCCACCGCCACGAAGCGACGGACGGTGACCTGCCCGGTGCCCTTGTCGATATCGACGACGCAGATGTAGCTGCCGAAGGGGAAGGTCAGGTTCGGCGGGTCGTAGTAATCGACCGCCTCGAGCCCGGCCTCCATCCCCTGCGGGTGGTTGGTGTAGGCCGCGAAGGCGATCTCCTGGATCGTCTTGGAGCGATCGGGAGAGCCCTTCACGGTGAACTTGCCGTTGGTCCACTCGAGGTCGTCCTCGTTGGCCTCGAGCAGGTGGGCAGCCAGCTTGCGGGCCTTGTCCTTGATCTTGCGCGAGGCCATCGCCGTCGCGGCACCCGCCACCGGCGTCGAGCGCGAGGCATACGTGCCCAGGCCGTACGGTGCCGTGTCGGTGTCGCCGTACTCGATCTTGATGTCGGCGACCGGGAAGCCGAGCTCCTCGGCGATGATCTGGGCGAAGGTCGTCTCGTGGCCCTGGCCCTGGGTCTGGACGCCGATGCGGGCCAGGACCTTGCCGGTCGGATGGACCCGGATCTCGCACGAGTCGAACATCTTGAGGCCCAGGATGTCGAAGTCGTGCGACGGCCCGGCCCCGACGATCTCGGTGAAGCTGCTGATGCCGATGCCCATCAGCTCACCGCGGGACCGCTTCTCGGCCTGCTCCTTGCGCAGCCCGGCGTAGTCGATCATGTCCATCGCCTTCTGGAGCGCCGCCGGGTAGTTCCCCGAGTCGTACGACCAGCCGGTGGGGGTCTTGTACGGGAACTGCTCGGGCTGGATGAAGTTCTCCATCCGGAGCTGGGCCGGATCCTTGCCGATCTGGTGAGCCAGGATGTCGACCATCCGCTCGACCGCGTGGACCGCCTCGGTCACCCGGAACGAACAGCGGTAGGCGACGCCTCCCGGCGGCTTGTTGGTGTAGACCCCGTCGACCTCGACGAAGGCGTTCGGGAAGTCGTACGAGCCGGTGATGACGTTGAACAGGCCAGCCGGGTACTTCGAGGGATCGGCGGCGGCGTCCGTGTAGCCGTGGTCGGCGATCGTCTTGGCCTTGAGCGAGGTGATCCGACCGTCCTTGGTCGCGCCGATCTCGGCATGGATGTGGTAGTCGCGGGCGAACGAATCCGCCTGGAGGTTCTCCGAGCGGTCCTCGATCCACTTGACCGGCTTGCCGATGAGGAAGGAGGCGGCGACGGCGAGCACGTAGCCCGGATAGACCGGTACCTTGCCGCCGAACCCACCGCCGATGTCGTGCGTCTTGACCCGGATGTTCTGCTCGGAGATCGGCAGGCCCGCACCGGCGGCGACGAGCGCGAGCACGGTCCGGATGGCGTGGGGAGCCTGCGACGTCATGTGCAGCGTGAGTTGCTGGCGGACCGGGTTCCAGTCGGCGACGCAGCCGCAGGTCTCGATCGACGCGACGTGGATCCGCGGGATGTAGATGTCCTGCTCGATGTGGACGTCGGCCGCGGCCAGGTCGGCGTCGGTGGCCGCCCGGTCCCCGGATTCCCAGTGCCAGATGTGGTTGTTGGCCTTGTCCGGGCCGCGGTCCGGCCGGAGGACGAACGCGTCCGCCTCGAGCGCCTTGAACGGGTCGACGATGACCGGCAGCGGCTCGTAATCGACCACGACGGCGGCGACACCATCCGCGGCGGCGTAGCGGGACGTGGCGATGACCGCCGCGACCTCCTGTGACTGGTACATGACGGTGTCCACCGGGAGGACCATCTGCATGTCGCCGGCCAGCGTCGGCATCCAGTGGAGCTTGTACCCTTCCAGGTCCTTGCCGGTGACCACGGCGGCGACGCCCGGGACCTTCAGGGCCTCGGTCGCGTCGATGCTCTTGATCGTGGCGTGGGCATACGGGCTGCGGACGATGTCCAGCCACAGCTGGCCGGGCAGGTTGACGTCGTCGATGTACTCGCCCTGACCGCGGATGAACCGCGGGTCCTCCTTGCGCTTGACGGAATGGCCCATCCCGCCGACTTCGGGAGTGGTCTGGAGCGCCTCGGTCGTCATCTCGTCACTCCCCGCTCAACCGGCCGCGACCGGCGAACCGGTCTGCGTCTCGGCGGCGGCGGCCATCTCGGCGGCCGCCTGCTGGATCGCCTTCACGATGTTCACGTAGCCGGTGCAGCGGCAGAGGTTGCCGCTGATCCCCTCGCGGATCTCCTGCTCGCTCGGGGCGGGGTTCTCGGCGAGCAACCAGGACGCCTGCATGATCATCCCGGGGGTGCAGAAGCCGCACTGCAGGCCGTGCTGATCCCAGAAGGCCTGCTGGAGCGGATGGAGGGTGGCCCCGTCGGCCATCCCCTCGATGGTCTTGATCTCGCGGCCGTCGGCGCTGACGGCCAGCATCGTGCATGACTTGGCGCTCTCGCCGTCGACCAGGACCGTGCACGCGCCGCAGTTGCTGGTGTCGCAGCCGATGTGCGTCCCGGTCAGGCCGAAGTCCTCGCGCAGCAGATGGACGAGGAGGAGCCGCGGCTCGACCTCCGCCTCGCGAGCCGCGCCGTTGACCGTGAGCTGGACCTTCTGGGTGGTCATCACGCGCTCCTATCGCTGCCCGACCGCACGCCCGGCGGCGGTGCGCAGTGCCCGGACCGTCATCTCTTCGGTCATCGCCCGCTTGTAGTCGACCGGGCCGTGGCCGTCCTTGGCCGGCCGCGACTCCGCGGCGGCGGCCGCTCCGGCCGCCCGGAAGGTCGTCTCGGTCGGCTCGGCGCCGATCAGCGCTGCGACCGCGGTGGACGACGCGAACGGCGTCTCGGCGACGGCCGTCAGGCCGATCCCCGCGTCGGCGATCCGGCCGTCGGCGCCGATCACGAGCATCGCCGCGCAGCCGACCGTCGAGAAGTCGCCCGCCCGCCGTTCGAGCTTGGCGTAGGCGCCCCCGGTCCCGTTCGGCCAGCGCGGGATGCGAACCTCGGTCAACAGCTCGGTCGGCTCGATCGCCGTCTGGAACGTGTCGACGAAGAAGTCCTTCGCCGCGATGACCCGTTCGCCCGTGCTGCTCCGGCAGACCACGCTCGCCCGCGTCGCGAGGAGGACGGCCGGCCAGTCGGCCGACGGGTCGGCGTGCGCGCACGACCCGCCGATCGTCCCCCAGTTGCGGACCTGTGGGTCCCCGATCCCGCTCGCCGCATCGGTCAGGAGCGGGTAGTGCGCCCGGATCGTCGGATCCTCGAGGATCTGGCGATGGGTGGCCCGGCCACCGATGCGGAGCTCGTCGTCGGCCTCGACGATCGAGTCGAGCCCGTCGACATCGCGGATGTCCACCAGCAGACCCGGCTGGGCGAGCCGGAGCTTGAGCAGGGGCAGCAGGCTGTAGCCGCCCGACAGGACCTTCGCCTCACCCTCGCGCTCGGCCAGGATCCTCAGCGCGTCGTGCATGCTCGCCGGTCGAACGTAGTCGAACTGACCCGGGATCATCCGTCCTCCTCCGCGTCCGACGACGGACGCTCACGCTCGAGACCGCCCCAGGCGGCGAAGCACGCTGGTGGTCGACGACGCGGGACGGGAACCCGGAGCGGACCGAGTTCGCGACTCGGTGGGAACCCGGGCACTACGTTGCCTGTCGTAGGCCGAGGATAGGCATGTGTGATGGACGCGTCAACGATACGTGGTCGCCGGTCGGACGGTTCTCCGCCCCGGTCAGGACCGCTCGCGCGGCGTCCAGCTGACGAGGCCGATGTCGACGCTCGGCTGGGGCAGCGCCCAGCGACCCTCAGTGTGTTCCGCCGCCGCTCGGACGAGCGGCTCCAGGCGGCGGTCCTTCGCACCCCCCGGGTCCAGCCAGAGCTGCCGCCGAACGAACCCGTGGATCTCCTCGAAGGAGTCGGCGGTCCGCGGCGGACGCGGGAAGCGCCGGACGGTCGGCAGCCTGCCGCGCACCCGCAGCAGCTCGAGGAACTCCGGGAGCGCCGGCAGCGCGACGCGATCCTCGCCGTGGATCGGCGGCCAGAACGGGTCGGCGATCGACGACGGCTGGCGCTCCATGAGGATCGCCACGCACAGCCGGCCGGCGGCGACCTCCATGGCATCGAGGAACGGTCCGATGGCCTCGATGTCGTAGCCAAGGTGGGCGATCATCGCGACGTCAACCCGGATCCCGGCGCTCTCCCCGTCGAGCGTGGGCGGCCAGCGATCCGCGAGCGCTCGGACGTTGACGATCCCGTGCTCCGTCGCCAGCTCCTCCAGCGCCCCGCGCATCCCGTCGGACGGCTCGACCGCCACCACCTCGCGAACGTGGAGCGCCAGCGGCAGCGCGTAGCGGCCGGCGCCGGCCCCGATGTCGAGCCAGGAGTCGTCGGGCCTGGCCAGCGCGAGCAGGGCCTCGAGGATCGGCTCGTCGGTCCGGTGCGGATCGGCCCGGAACAGGCCGGTGACCGGCCGGTAGAAGTCCTCCCCGTCGGGCACCTCACGGAACCGGTCGACCTGGAGGCGGTCCCGGCGGACGCGATCCGCCCAGGCCAGCTCGGCCAGGTCGGTCCTCGTGTCGACGTCCGGGTTCCCGCCGCCGAACGCCACCTCGGCGACCAGCTCGGGGTGCGCCGCGATGATCGGTCCGAGGCCGCGATCACCGATCGCCTCGGCGACCCACCGTCGACCGGCCGGCAGGACCAGCACGGGGTTCGTCGAGTCGGCCGCGAGGTAGCGCGGGACGACGAACCCGATGCGGTCGCGGACCTCGGCTTGCGCCAGCGCCCGGAAGACGGCGGGGTCGACCATCGGCTGGTCGCCCAGGACGACGAACACCCCGGGCGGGGCCGGGTCGCCGTCCTCGTCCGCCTCGAGCCGTTCGAGCGCCGTCAGCCCGGCCCGAAGCGAGCTCGACAGCCCGGCCTCGGGGGTCGGGTTGATGGTCCGGTGCTCGCCGTCCCAGGCGACGGCGGCCTCGATCCGGTCCGCGTCCCGCCCGAGGACCACGACCGTCCGGGCGATCCCCGCCGAGCGAAGGGCACGCAGGACGTGCTCGAGGAGCGGCCGACCGTCGAGTGCGGCGATGACCTTCGCGTCGCCGAACCTCGAGGCGGCTCCGGCGGCGAGGACGATCGCCCCGGGCCGGCGCCTAGCCGGATCCGTCACGGGCGCTTCGCGCGTCGGCCAGGCAGCGCAGGATCGCCGCGACCGACCGATCGCCATCGGCCTCGGTGGTGGCCCAGTTCGAGACCGAGATCCGCATCGCCGCGCGGCCGTGGAAGACGGTCGCACCGAGCCAGGCAGTGCCTTCGTCCTGGACGCGGGCGACGACGTCCCGCGTTCGCCCATCGTCGTCATCGAACCGGACGAGGACCTGGTTGAGGACGACCTCGTTGAGCACCTCGACACCCGGCTCTGCGGCCAGCCCGTCGGCCATCCGGCGAGCCACCGCACAGGTCCGTTCGATCATCTCTGCCACGCCCGCCCGTCCCAGCGACCGGAGCGCTGCATAGATCCCGAAGGCGCGGGCGCGTCGGCTCATCTCGGGCACGTAGTCGATCGGGTCGCGGTCGGCTCCCTTGGCCGACGGGAGGTAGGCGGCCGAGATCCCCATCGCGGCACGATGCGCGGCGGCGTCGCGGACGAAGACCAGGCCCGAGTCGTACGGGACGTTGAGCCATTTGTGGGCGTCGGTCGTCCACGAGTCCGCCCGGTCGTTGCCGGCGAGACGTGAGCGCATGCCCGGGGCTGCCGCAGCCCACAATCCGAACGCACCGTCGACATGGAGCCACGCCCCGGGTCGGGTCGCGACCGCATCGGCGACCTTGTCGAGCGGGTCGAAGGCCCCGGTGTTCACCTCGCCGGCCTGGGCGCACACGATCGTCGGACCCGGGGCGAGCTCCCCGAGGGCGCGCTGGAGCTGGGCCGGACGCATCCGACCCTCCTCGTCGGTGGGGATCCTGATCGCTCGCCCACGCCCGAACCCGACCATCCGGAGCGCCTTGACCAGCGACGAGTGGACATCCGCCCCGACGATGACCTGGATCGGCGGCGCCCCGCTCAGGCCGTCCTCCTCGACGTCCCAGCCGACCGTTCGAAGCACGCTGTGTCGTGCCGCCGCGAGTCCGGTGAAATGCGCCATCGTCGTGCCGGTCGTGAACCCGACCGAGCAGCCCGCCGGGAGCCCGAGCAGATCGGTGAGCCAGCCGCCGACGACCTCCTCGACGACCGCCGCCGCCGGACTCGCGAGATAGAGGTTGGCGTTCTGATCCCAGGTCGAGGTCAGCCAGTCGGCGGCCAGCGCGGCCGGTACCGAGCCACCGATGACGAATCCGAAGTAGCGCGGCGACGTGAGCGTCACGAGACCTGGCTCGACCGCCGCGACCAACCCGTCGATCACGGCGCGCGGTTCCTCGCCCGCATCCGGCAGCGGACGGCCCACCATCGCCCGGAGGTCGTCGGCCGTCACTCCCCGGGCCGGTCCGACCCGACGGCCGGGGACCGACGACCGGTAGGCGATCGCCACCTCGGCTACGTGCCGAAGAAGATCCGGCGTGCCCGCCTCGGTCTCGGCCGGTGATCCGATGGTCGTCGGTGCGGTTCGATCCATCTCGGGCCCCTCCCCTGTCCGGTCGAGCGCCGTCCGCCGGGTCACGCCCGCGCGGCGGCCAGCTCGAGCATCGGCCGGCCGGACCCGCCGTGCCGGTCGGCGACGATCTCGGCCATGATCGCCAGCGCCGTCTCGGCCGGCGCGCGTCCGCCGAGGTCGAGCCCGATCGGCCCGTGCAGCCCGGCCAGCTCCTCGGGCGTGACTCCGGCCGCCAGCAGCCGCTCGCGCCGATCCGCCTGGGTCTTGCGCGAGCCGACCGCCCCGACGTAGCGGCACCTGCGGCGAAGGGCTTCGACGATGGCCGGCTCGTCGAACTTCACGTCGTGGGTGAGGACCGCGACCGCATCGGATGGCCCGAGCCCGATCTCGTCGGCCACCTCGTCGGGCCAGCCCACGACGAGCCGGTCGGCGTGGGGGAAGCGCTCCTTCGTCGCGAACGCCGCCCGCCCATCGATGACCACGGTTTCGAAGCCGAGCTCACGGGCGAGGGCGACGAGGGGGATGGCGACCTGGACCGCCCCGACGACGACCAACCGGGGCCGGACCGGGAACGCCTCGACGAAGAACGATCGGCCGAGCAGCTCGACCGTCCGCGACGTGCCGCCGGCCAGGGCCTCGAGACCCGCTCGGACGAGTTCGGCATCGGCGACCGGATCGCCCAGCGTGCCGTCGAGCCGTCCATCGTCGCCGACCGCGAGCACGTCGGCCATCGGCTCCCCGGCTCCCGGCTGGTGCGGACCGAACTCGGGACCGGGCGCGTCCATCGGCAGGGGCGTCACGATCGCCCGTCCACGGCCGGCATCCTCGCCGGCCTCCACGATCTCGGCCCGGACGGTCGGCTCGACGAGGACGTCGATCGTGCCGCCACAGGCGAGCCCGACGTCCCAGGCCTGCTCGTCGCTGATCCCGTAGCGGATGACCCGGCTGACCCGGTCGTGGCGCGCCCGCTCGATCTCCTCGTACGCCGCGCCCTCGACGCAGCCGCCGCTGACCGAGCCGGCGATCCGCCCATCGGTCGCAGCCAGCAGGACGGCGCCCTCCGGCCGCGGCGCCGAACCGAACGTGCGGACGACGACCGCGCGGCCGACGTCGACGCCCTCGGCCCGCCAGGCCTCGAGCGTGTCGAGCAGCTCCCTCATCGTCGGCGCTCCATCGGGACAGCCTACGCCGGACCGAGCGGTCGCGCCGTCGTGCCATCGGACCCGTCGTCGGCCGGCCGGACGGCCGTGACGTCGCGGACCTCGGGTCGCATGCTCTCGATCCGCGGCGCATGCGCCGCGGACCGGGCGCCCTCACCGCCGAACCCTCGCGCCCGGCGGGCGGCCTCGCGGCGGGTCGGGGCGTCCGACAGCAACACGCCGAGCCGCTCGAGGCTGGCCAGCGTGCCGGCCGGGACGAAGTCGTCGATGAACGGCATCGCCGCCGACATCCCACCGGCGAGCGGCTGGTAGCCCGGGGTCGACGCCAGCGGGTTGAGCCAGATGAGCCGGTGGCAGCTGCGCTGGAGCCGCGCGGTCTCGCGGGCGACCAGACCCGGGTCGCCGCGGTCCCAGCCGTCGGACACGACCACGACGACCGCGCTGCTCCGGAGCACGCGCCGTGCCCACTCCTGGTTGAACTCGCGGAACGACTCGCCGATGCGGGTCCCGCCCGACCAGTCGGTGACGGTGTCGGCCACCCGGTCGAGCGCCCGGTCGCGATCGCGATCCCGGAGCAGCCGGGTGACCCGGGTGAGCTTCGTGCCGAAGACGAACGCCTCGGTCCGGACCGTGGACGCCGCGAGCGCCTGGCTGAACCGGAGAAGGACGCGAGCGTGCCGTTCCATCGACCCGGAGATGTCGCAGATCACGACGAGCGAGCGCGGCCGGCGGACGGGCCGGCGCCAGACCCAGTCGAGGACGTCGCCGCCGGTCGCCAGACTGCGCCGGAACATCACCCGCGGGGCGACGATCCGGCCGTGCCGGTGGAGCTCGCTCCGGCGGGTCCGGCGCTGCTCGAGGTTCGGGATGAGCAGGTCGATGAGCCGCTCGGCGTCGCGCAACTCGGCCGCCGTCATCCGGTCGAACTGCCGATGCCGGTCGATCGCGCCGGCGCTGTACGCCTGCTCGCTGATGATCAGCCCGTCGATCTCCTCGTCGGAGTCCTCCGTATCGGTGTCCTCGCCCGGGATCGCCAGGCCCTCCTGGTCGGCGTCGACCATCTGGCGGTCCGTGCCCGGTCCGGCCTCGACGCCCCCGTCACCATCCTCGTCCTCGTCGGCCTGCACGGTCTCGGCCGGTGCCTGATCGATGCCCGGACCACCCTCCGCCAGGCGCTGGCCACGCGATCGCCAGAACCGGGCGAACACCTCGTCGTAGACCTCGAGATCGTCCCGCCGGCGGACGAACAGCGCGGCACCGGCCGACCGGACCTGCTCGCGATCGCCGATCTCGACCAGCCCGAGCGCCCGCGCGAAGTCGATGGCTGCGCCGAGATCGGTCGTCAGCCCGCCACGCGAAGCGCACGGGCGAAGCGGACCGAGCTTCCGGTGAACCGCTCACCGTCGACGAGCAGGGCGGTCCGGCCACCCGGCAGCGGTGGGATGATCCGCTCCGGATCGGGTGTCGGAGCCATGCCCGCGTGTCCCCGGCTCAGCCGCCGGCGACGACCTCGTCGAGCATCCGGCGACCCGCCTCGCCCCGGATGTGCCTGACGTCCTCTTCGTACTTCAGGACGACGCCGAGCGACTCGTCGATCATCGCCGGCTGGAGCTCGGTCGCGCCCAGGGCGAGCAGGGCGGACGCCCAGTCGATCGTCTCGGCCACGCCGGGGACCTTGGTCAGGTCGGCCTCGCGCAGCCGGTGGACGAAGCCGACGATCTGGCGGGCGAGCCGGTCCGGGTGCCTCGGGGACCCGGGTCAGGACGATCTCGAGCTCGCGCTGGAAGGTGGGGTAGTCGATCCAGTGGTAGAGGCAGCGGCGCTTGAGGGCGTCGTGGACCTCGCGGGTCCGGTTCGAGGTCAGCACGACCCGCGGCGTGCGCTCGGCGCGAACGGTCCCGATCTCGGGCACGGTCACCTGGAAGTCGGACAGGATCTCGAGCAGGTACGCCTCGAACTCCTCGTCGGCCCGGTCGATCTCGTCGATGAGCAGGACCGGGGCGTGTGCCATCGGTCGACTCGAGGGCCTGGAGGAGCGGGCGCTTGATCAGGAACTCGGGTCCGAAGATGTCGTGGGCCGTCGCCCGGTCGACCCGACCGGCCGCCTCGAGCAGCCGGATCTCGAGCATCTGGCGGGGGTAGTTCCACTCGTAGACCGCCGAGTTGACGTCGAGGCCCTCGTAGCACTGGAGCCGGATCAGGCGCGTGTCGAGCGTCGTCGCCAGGACCTTGGCCAGCTCGGTCTTGCCGACGCCGGCCTCGCCCTCGAGGAGGAGCGGACGCCCGAGCTCGAGCGCGAGGAAGACCGCGGTCGCCAGCGAGCGGTCGCAGATGTAGTCGCCACCGCGGAAGGCCGCGACGATACCGTCGACCGAGCGGGTGCCCTCGGGCCGATCGTCGGCGGAAGCGTCGGGCGGCGGCGCAGGCATCGGACATGCTGCGGAGTCTACCCGTCCGGTGCGTCGAGGTCGCGTGCGTAGGCCGGGAAGCGGAAGCGCATCGACCGGGTGAGGATCCCGCCGACGCCGAGGCGGGCGACCGTCGCCGGCGTCGCCGGCTCGCCCGACAGGAGGCGCGGCAAGAGGAGGTCGGCCGCGGTCGCCTTCGAGTACGCGCCGCACGAGGGCAGACCAAGGAGGTCGGTCCGGCCGATCCGGGCCAGCCAGAGCATCGACCCCGGGTGAGCCGGGACGCCGTGGCGGACCACCCGCCCGCCGAGGCGCTCGATCGCGACGTAGAACGGGTCTTCTGGATCGGTGCTGGCCGAACCCGCCGTCAGGACAAGATCGACGCGCCCGGAGCGTCGGCCGCGGACCAGCGGGGCGAGCGCATCGGTGACCGGATCGGCCGCATCGGCGACGTAGACGACCGCGACGAGCTCAGACCCGAGCGACTCGACCTTGAGCCGGACGCTCGCCTCGAACCGCTCGCGGGCCGGCGCATGGACGGACTCCTTGACGAGCGCGGCGACCCGACGACGGGTGAATGCCGCAACGTGGACGACCCCGGCCGCGCCCGCCCGGCGGGCGACCCGCTCGGCCCGCTCGACCACCTCGGACGGCACGACGTGCGGCGCGACCTTGACGCTGGCCACGAGGTCGCCCGCCCGGACCACCTGCCCGTCGAACAGGGTGAACACCTCGACCGGGTCGATCCGGTCCATCCGCTCGACGAGGTCCCCGCGCACGTGGAGCAGGCCGTCGGTCGCGGCGATCAGGTCGACCCGGCTCTCGGCGGGCCCGCGCGTCATCAGCCCGGGCCCGGCGACGGCCGCGGCCAGGCGGACGGCGGCGTCGTCCTCGTGGAGGTCGGCGCCGTCCGGGACGAGGACGGCGATCCCCGCCTCGGCCAGCGCGCGCGGCTCACCGGCGACCCGGACGCCGGGGGCGCCGAGCGCGACGAGATCGACCGTGGTCAGCCGACGACCCTTCGACCAGCGTTCCCCGCCGACGACGAGGTCCCGGACGAGGACCCCGCCCTCGACATCGATCCGCGGTCCCGTCCCCGGGACGACCCGCTCGAGCCGCACCCGGTCGCCGGGTCAGCCGGCGGCGCCCAGCGCCGCCTCGATCGCCCGACGGACATGGACCCGGGCCATCTCCGCTCGATAGATCGCGTCGGCGTGGATGTCCGATCCGACCGCGACACCATCGGCGGCGTGGGCCGCCGCCGCGGCGATCGCGGCGGCGTCGCCGCTGCTGCCGATGAGCGCGGCCTCGACCGCGGACGCGCGGTAGGCGGCGTCCGCGACCCCGGTCACGCCGATCCGGGCGGTCGTGACCGAGCCGCCGGTCCGGCCGACGACCGCCGCGACGCCGGCGATCGAGTATCCGGACGCGAGCTGCTCGAGATGCCGATACGCCATGCCGACCCCCGCCGGCTGGGCGGGGATCCGGATCTCGGTCAGGAGCTCGTCCTCGGCCAGGTCGGTCACGAACGCGCCCTCGAAGAACGAGGTCGCCTGGACGACCCGCTCGCCGCTGCCGGAGCGGGCGACGATCGTGGCCTCGAGGGCGAGGACGACGGCGGGCATGTCCGAGGCGGGGTCCGCATGGGCGATCCCACCCGCGACCGTCCCACGGTTCCGGACCTGGACGTCCCCGATATCGGCGATCGCCATCGCCAGCAGCGGGACTCGGGACGTGGCGAGCGCGGAGTCGAGCACCTCCCGATACGTGACGAGGGCGCCGATCGCCAGCCCGCCGTCGGGCAGCGCCCGGATCCCCCGGAGCTCGGCCAGCCCACCGATATCGACGAGACGTTCGGGCCGAGCGAGGCGGAGCCGCATCAGCCCCAGCAGGCTCTGGCCCCCGGCCAGGACCTTGGCGGTACCCGGATTGCGGGCGAGGATGTCGACCGCCTCGGCGACGGTCGATGGACGGTCGTATTCGAATGCGGCGGGGATCACGACCGGGCCTCCTGGGACTGCATCGCGCGCCAGACCTTCGGCGCGGTGAACGGCATGTCGAGATGCTTGACCCCGAACGGCTTGAGCGCGTCGATGACCGCGTTGGCCACGGCCGCCGTGCTGGCGATCGCGCCGGCCTCGCCGACGCCCTTGACCCCGATCGGATTGACCGGCGATGGCGTGACGGTCTCATCGAGCTCGAGGTTCGGCAGCCACGATGCCCGGGGCATCGCGTAGTCGAGCATCGAGCCCGACAGGAGCTGTCCGTCGTCGGCGTAGATGGCCTCTTCCCAGAGCGCCTGGCCGGCGCCCTGGGCGATCCCGCCATGGAGCTGGCCGTCGACGATCATCGGATTGATCTTGTTGCCGACGTCGTCGACCGCCACGTAGCGGACCAGGTCGACCTTGCCGGTGTCCTCGTCGACCTCGACGATCGCGATGTGCGTCCCGAACGGCCAGGTGCAGTTCGGAGTGTCGTGATAGGCGGTCTCGTCGAGATACGGCTCCATCCCCTCGGGGAGGCTGAAGCCGAGGTCGAGCGCGAAGGCGATCTCCTGGAGCGTCTTCTTCTTCTCGGGCGAGCCCTTCACCCGGTATTCCGCCCCGATGACCTCGATGTCGTCGACCGACGCCTCGAGCATGTGAGCGGCGTAGCGGCGCGCCTTCTCGCGGACCTTCCCGGCCGCCTTGATCGCAGCGGTGCTGCCGACCGACGACGTCCGGCTGCCGTACGAGCCGTAGCCGAACGGCGTGCCGAGGGTGTCGGAGTGCTGGACGATGATGTCGTCCATCGCCAGCCCGAGCTCCGAGGCGATGATCTGCGAGTAGGTCGTCTCGTGACCCTGCCCCTGCGGCTGGGTACCCATCGTCAGGATGACCTTGCCGGTCAGGTGGACCTTGAGGTTGGCCGATTCCCACATCGCGGCGCCCCAGCCCTCGCCGACGGCGCCGATCCACTTGGACGGGGCGACGCCGCACACCTCGATGTAGGTCGACAGCCCGAGACCGAGGTATTTGCCGCGGGTCCGGGCTTCGGCCTTGGCCTTGTCGAGGTCGTCGTAGCCGACGGTCGCGAGGGCCTTGTCCATGGCGGGCTCGTAGTTGCCCGAGTCGATGTAGATCTTCTCGCCGTTGACGGCCGTGCCGAGCCCGGACGGGTTGTCGTAGGGGAACGCATCCGGCGCGATGAAGTTCTTGCGCCGGACGGTGGCCCGGTCCATCCCGATCTCCGCCGCGAACAGGTCCATCGCCCGTTCGACGACGTAGGTCGCCTCGGGCCGGCCGGCGCCGCGGTAGGCGTCCACGAAGGTCGTGTTCGTATAGACCCCGGTCACCTCGCAGTAGACGTTGGGGATCTTGTAGCAGCCCGACAGGACGCGGGCATAGAGCGTCGTCGGGATCCCCGGCCCGATCGTCGACAGGCGCCCGCCGAGGTTGGCGTAGGTCTTGACCCGGAGACCTGTGACCTCGCCGTCGCGCTTGCCGGCGATCTCGAGGTAGGTCACGTGGTCGCGACCGTGGATCGTGGACTGGTAGCTCTCCCGGCGGGTCTCGACCCACTTGACCGGGCGACCGCCGATGAGCTTCGAGGCGAGCATGACCAGGGCCATGTCCGCATAGCAGAAGATCTTCGTCCCGAACGCTCCGCCGACGTCCGGCGAGATGCAGCGGACCTTGTGCTCGGGGATGCCCGTCACGAAGGCGGTCAGCAGGAGCCGCTGGATATGCGGCGTCTGGCTCGACATCCAGACCGTGTATTCGTCCGTTCCGGGGTTGTACAGCCCGATGTCGCCGCGGACCTCCATCGGGTTCGGGATCAGCCGCTGGTTGACGATGCGCTGGCGGACGACCACCTCGGCAGTGTCGACGGCGGCGTCGGTCCCGGCCTTGTCGCCGACCGTCCACTCGAACACGACATTGTTCGGGGCGTTCTCGTGGAGTTGCGGCGCGCCCGGCTGGGTGGCCTTCTCCGTGTCGACGACCGCGGGCAGCGGCTCCCACTCGACGTGGACCGCCTCGACCGCATCGGCCGCCTGCTCGGGTGTCTCGGCGATGACCGCCGCGACGCCTTCGCCGGTCCACTTCACGTCGTCGGTCGCGAGCGCCCGGGGCATGTTGATGTTGTTCTGGACGCCCGAGGAACCGCCCGCCGGCCAGGCCATCGGCAGCGGGTTGTACGGGACGTCGGCGCCGGTCAGGACCAGGATCACGCCCGGCATCGCCTTGGCCGCCGAGGTGTCGATCGACCGGATGTTGGCGTTGGCGTACGGGCTCCGGAGGATGGCCATGTAGGTCATCCCGGTCATCTGGATGTCGTCGAGGTAGCGGCCCTTGCCGGTGATGAAGCGCGGGTCCTCGACCCGCTTGACAGAGGAACCGAGGACGTCGGTGGTCATCGCACGGTCTCCTGTCACGCGTTGGCGGCGGTCGGCACATCGGTGCCGGCGCGCAGCGTGGAGGCCGCCTCACGGATCGCCGCCACGATGTTGTGGTAGCCCGTACAGCGGCAGATGTTGCCCTCGATCGCGTGGCGGATCTCGTCGTCGGTGGGATCGGGGTTGCCCTCGAGGAGATCGGCGGCCGACATGATCATCCCGGGGGTACAGAACCCGCACTGCAACCCATGCTTCGCCCAGAAGGCGGCCTGGATCGCGTGCAGCCCGCCCTCGGGGGCCATCCCCTCGATCGTCGTGACGACGTGACCGTCCGCCTGGACCGCCAGGACGGTGCACGACTTGACCGCCCGCCCGTCGAGGTGGACGGTGCAGGCACCGCATTGGCTCGTATCGCAGCCGACGTGCGTCCCGGTCAACCCGAGGTCCTCGCGCAGCGTCTGCACGAGGAGCCGCCTTGGTTCCACCTCCACGTCCCTCGGGACCCCGTTCACCGTGAGTCGGACCTGCTCAGTCACCAGTCGACCTCCTGCTGGGTGCCTGCCGAGGGAGACGGAAGTGGGCGGCCCCTCCGGGCGCGCGGCGCCGACGAGGGTAAGGTTCGATGGTCGCACCGGCGCGCGACGGAATCAAGCCGGGTCCGCGACTCCGATACGGCTGTCGGGACCGGCCGGTTCGTCACCGACCGCCATCGGATCGGACGGCAGGCCGCGCAGCAGCGTCACGGCGCCGAGGTCGGTCAGGATCGAGCGGGCCTCGGCGGCTGCGGCGGCGGACCCGGGGTCGTCCGGGGCGAGCAAGGCTCGTGCGCGGACCATGACGGCGAGGTCGAAGCGGGCGCCCTCGGCACGGAAGACATCGGCGCCATGATCCATCGACGCCAGGCCGGCTGGATCGGTGCCTGCGTGCTGGGCGCCGATCAACCACTCGCGGAGCACGCGGTCCAAGCGACCGCTCTCGAGGCCGCGCTCGAATCGACCGAGGATCTCGGCGATCCGATCGTCATCACGCGCCTCGAGCGCCGCGATCATGAAGATCAGATGGTCTCCGCCGACATCGGCTTCGGCGATCAAGACGTCCATCAGTCGGCCGAGTCGGGTCACCTCGACGAGGTCGCCTGCGGCGAATGCCAGGTGGGCGCGATCGGCGTACCGCGAGGACAGGACCTGCGGATCGGTCACCTCCGGGAACTGCGCGTCGAACCGGTCGACGAGTTCGCGCGCCTCGGAGATCCGATCGCGATAGGCGCGGACGTCGCAGATCAACCCGGGGACGTTGAAGTCCCACGGCGAGGCCCAATCGCCGAGCACGTCGAGCCGGGCGCCCATGTCCTCGATCCAGTCCCACTGCCCGAGCTCGAACGCCGACGCGCAGGCGTTCCCGGCGGCCGATCGCGCCCAGGCGTGGTAGCCATGCTCGAGCGCCAGCTCGGAGGCCCGCAACGCCACCTCGAACGATTCGCTCGGAGCCTCCTGACCCAGCCAACTCGAGAGGTTCATCCGGGTCCGCATTTCCGCGTTGAACAGGCCCTCTCGTTCGGCCAGGACGAGGGCCCCCCGAAGGAGGGCCACGGCCTCGATGACCCTCCCCTCCGCCGAGAGCGCCCAGCCCTTGCTCGGCAGGAGCTCGGCGATGACCGGCCGGAGCCCGAGCCGTTCAGCGATCGGGAGGGTCGACTCGATCAGCTCGCCGGCGGCGGCCGCGTCGCCGCTCATCAGTCGCGCGCGGACGACCTCGGCCGTCAGGCGGAGCCCGTCGGGGTCCGTGTCGGCGAAGTCGCCCAGGTGCGCTCGGATCCGCTCGGCCTCGATGCGGGCGTCGGCGGGTCGGCCGCCGGCGATCAGGGCGGACGTCAGGAGGAGGCCGGCCCGGGCCTCGAGACCGGGATCCGCCTGTGCCTCGGCGTCGACGACGAGCTCCGATGCGGCGGCGATGGCCTCATCGATCCGCCCGGCCGAGCTGAGCGATTCGGCGAGACTCTCCCGGAAGCGTATCGCGGCGGCCGCATCCGTCGACAGCGCGAGCGCCTCGCCGAGGTATCCCGCAGCGCTGGCATGCGCCCCGATCCTGGTCGATCGGTTCGCTGCCGCCTCGAGCGAGTCGATCGCCAGCGCCGTCAGGTCCGACCGGTCGGCCTCGTCCGGCGCGCTCCGCAACGCGTCCAGGTAGTGCGTCGCCACGACTCCCGTCAGCTCCTCGGACCCGATGGCCTCGAAGCACCGGGCGGCGGCCAGGTGCATGGCCCGTCGCTCGCGGCGGGACAGCCGTCCGTACGCCACTTCGCGCAGGACGCCCTGGATGAACCGGTACTGGCCACGCTCGGGCGACGTCGGATCGTCCTCGAGGACGAGGATCTCGCGGTCGACGAGCCCGTCGAGGAGACGGCGCAGCTCGACCTCGGCCGCCGGTTCCAGATTCGCCAGCGCATCGACCGTGAAGCTGATCCCGAGGACCGCCGCCTTCCCGACGAGCTCCCGGGACTGGTCGTCGAGGGCGTCGAGGCGAGCACCGAGGAGCCCCTGGAGCGACTCCGGCACGGCCAGCGGACCGAGGTCGCCGGCGAGGTGGAACCGGCCGTCGGACTCGCGCAGGAGGCCCTGGTCCATCAGCATCCGGACCGTCTCGACGGCGTACAGCGGGATCCCTGCCGCTCGATCCCGGATCGTCCGCAGGGCGGCCTGCGGGATCCCCGGCACCAGCCCGAGCAGGAGCATGTCCATCGCATCATCGGCGAGCGGGGCGAGATCGAGCCGGATGTGGTTGCGCAGGCTCGACCCGAAGGTCGGCCGGTCCTCGATCAGCTCGGGTCGGGCCAGGGCCAGGACCAGGATCGGGCGGGTACGCGAGGCCGACAGGAGGCCCTCGATGAAGTCGAGGAGCCCGGGATCCGCCCAGTGCAGGTCCTCGAACACGAGCACGGTCGGACCGCGGTCGGCGATCCGTTCGAACAGCGTCCGCCAGGCTGCGGTCAGCTCCTCGACGCTGCCGGACCCGGCATCCGCCAGCCCGAGCAGGGCGGCGAGACGGGGCTCGACGCGGGAGCGCTCACCCTCGTCCGGGAGGTACTCGACGGCCATCTCGGCCAGCTTGGTCCGAGCCAGCTCGGGCGGATCCGACTCGGCGATCCCGGCCCGGCCGCGGACCATCTCTCCGAGCGCCCAGAACGCCAGGCCGTCGCCGTAGGCGGGCGAGCGACCCTGGTGCCAGTAGATCGGCTCGGCCAGCCCGTCGATGTACTTGTCGAGCTCCCAGGCCAAGCGGCTCTTGCCGATCCCGGCGATCCCGAGCACGGATACGAGGCGGGCCCGGCGCTCGCGGGCGGTGGCGTGGAGCAGCTCCTTGAGCAGCCGCAGCTCGTCCTCCCGCCCGACGAACGGGGCCTCGAGCCGGACCGCGCGGCGAGCGCCGCCTCGACCCGCCACGACCCGCGTCGCGAGCCAGGCGGCCACCGGGGTCTCCTTGCCGCGCAGGACCTGCTCGCCGGCCGGCTCGTAGACGACCGCCTGCTCGGTCGCCCGCATCGTCGCCTCGCCGACGAGGACCGATCCCGCCGGCGCCGCCGACTGGAGCCGGCTGGCCGTGTTGACGAGGTCGCCGGCGACCATCCCCTGCCCGTCGGCGCCCAGCGACACGGCCGCCTCGCCGGTCAGGACCCCTGCCCGGACCCTGACCTGCGACCCGTCGGGAGCCTGGAGCGCGCCGATCGCGTCGACCAGGTCGAGCGCGGCCCGGACGGCCCGCTCGGCGTCGTCCTCGTGGGCGACCGGCGTTCCCCAGACCGCCATGACCGCATCGCCGATGAACTTCTCGATCGTCCCGCCGTACCGGCCGATCCGCTCACGAGCGAGACCGAAGTAGCCGTCGAGGAACTCGCGGACCGCCTCCGGGTCGCGGTCGTCGGACAGGGCGGTGAAGCCGACGAGGTCCGCGAACAGGACGCTGACGATCCGGCGCTCGGTCGCGCTCGCCGCGCTGCCATCTCGCTGGCCGCGGCCCGGATCCGCCTGGATGCCGCTGGTGGTGGTCCCGTCGGCTTCCCGGAGCGGGTTGCCGCAGGCGCCGCAGAACCGGTCGCCCTGCTCGGCCGGCGTCCCGCAGACCGGACAGCTCGCCGTCAACCCGGCGCCGCACGACCGGCAGAACCGGCGACCCGGCCGATTGTCGGTGCCGCATCGGTCACAGATCATCGTGGGCCCCGACGGTCGTCATCGTCCCGAGGATACCTCCCGGACCTGGCGAGTTCGCCCGGCCCGGGGGCCCGGATCATGCTCGGCCGCCTGGACGTCGCTCGGCCGGCGGCGTCCAGCGCCCGAGCGCGGCGCTCCGGCTGTCGACCGCGCGCGGGTCGAGCGAGGCCGCGATCGGCTCGACATGGCGCCGGTCGATGAGGCCGACGACGGTCCCAAGGAGGTCGATCTTCCGCCGCGCCTCGGCGCGGGAGAGCGCCGCCAGGCTGCCCGACGTCGCGATCCCGACGCGCGTCTCGCCCCGGTCCCCGCTCGAGGCCGCGTAGCCGATCGCCCAGACGATGACCGAGGCGTCGGTGACCGCCTCACCGGGGTCGACGACCCCGAGGACGATCCCGCGATCGGCCGGAGCCCGGGTGATCAACCGCCAGTTGTCCGGTCCGTCGATGAGGTCGAACAGGTAGCTGTCGTAGGCGGGCGCGAAGACGGTCTCGGGTCCCGCCGCATCGGCGCTCCCGCCGACGATCGCGAGCGACACGTGGGGCCGGCCCGGCGTCCCTCGCGGCTCGAACCCGGCGAGGAGGCGATCCTGCGCCTCGAGGAACCGGGTCCGCTCCCCTTCGTCGGTACCGACCGAGACGGCGGCTTCCTCGTCGATCTGGATGAACGGGCAGCCGGCGGCGGCCAGGTCGACCAGCTCGCCGGCGAGCGCCTCGGCCAGGGCGATCGTCAGGTCGCGCCGCCGACGCTCGTTCGGCGCGAACCGTCGGCCGAGGCTGTACGGCCCCGGCAGGCACTGCTTGACCGGGAGGCCCGATGCCGCATCTGCGGTCCGGAGCCACGCGTCGACCGTCAGCGGTCCGCGGCGTATCGGCCGGCCGGGGCCGCCCAGCTGGGCAAGGATCGTCGCGCCGGGGTCGCCGCTGCGCAGGCCACCGTCCGTCAGGAGACCGAGGCCCGCGGCCTGCTGATCGTCGAGGACCCGTCGGACCAGCGTCTCGACGTCGGCGGCGTCATCGCCCGGGTCGGAGGCCGGGTACGCCCCGTGGAGGGTCGCGAACATCGGCCGATCGTAGGCCATCGTGCCGCGCCTCGCGTAGGCGGCGCCGGGCGGGGCGGACGCCGCCGACGGACGCGGCGTCGCCTTACATCCCGCTTACATGACCACCGACCGGCCCGGATGGCGGAGGATATCCTCCGCAGGATGAAGACGATCCTGATCATCGACGACGAGCGGAACATCGTCGAGCTGCTCCGGCTCTACCTCGAGAAGGAGGGCTGGGCGGTCATCGCGGCCGGCGACGGGGAGACCGGCCTGGAGCTCCACCGGCGCCATGAGCCGGACCTCATCGTCCTCGACCTGATGCTGCCCAAGGTCGACGGCCTCGAGGTCTGCCGGGAGGTCCGCCGCCGCGGCGAGACCCCGATCCTGATGCTCACGGCGCGCGACGATGACGTCGACTCGATCGTCGGCCTCGAGCTGGGAGCGGACGACTACGTCACCAAGCCGTTCAACCCGCGGGCGCTGGTGGCGCGGATCAAGGCGATCCTCCGACGGAGCTCG
This sequence comes from uncultured Chloroflexia bacterium, assembly GCA_963749735.1. Classification (GTDB taxonomy): domain Bacteria; phylum Chloroflexota; class Limnocylindria; order Limnocylindrales; family CSP1-4; genus Chersky-267. Next base: position 141,953 of record CAVVNZ010000018.1, on the reverse strand, counting down.
GGAAGCGCCCGCGCCGGCCGCCCGATCGAGGTGGGCTCGCTCCGGATGGATCCTCGCCGGCGTGAGGCGACCGTCGACGACCGGCAGCTCGAGCTGCGGGCCCGAGAGTTCGACCTGCTGATGGCGCTGGCGCGCGATCCGGGCGTCGTCCTCACCCGCGACGCGCTGCTCGAGGATGTCTGGGGCACGGACTTCCCGGGCGAGACCCGGACCGTTGACGTCCATGTCGCAGAGGTGCGCCGCAAGCTGTCCGACGACGGCCCGCGGATCGAGACGGTCCGAGGAGTCGGGTACCGGCTCCTGCCGCCGGTGCGTGAGCCGATCCCGGACCGGACCGCGGCGATCGACCAGGCGCCGGGCTGAGGGCGGGCGATGCCCGACCGACTGAGCACCAGGATCGCCCTCGCCTTCGTCGGCGTCGCGCTCGTCACCGTGGTGGCGACCGGGGCGACCCTGTTCGTGGCGCTGCGCGGCCTCCACCAGGACGCGGCGCTCGCGGCGCTGAGCCAGACCAGCCAGCCGCTCGTCTTCCAGCTGCGGGCGGCGGCCCTCAGCGGCGACCTCAGGAGCCTGCTCGCCGACCTGCGCCAGCAGGTTGCTGCCGACGGAGTGTCGGTGGACCTGCTGAGCAGCGACGGGCGCGTCGTCGATCTCGCCGGGGAGGCGGCTCCGGTGGACCGGATCCCGATCGACCCCGGGTCGGCCCGCGGCACGGTCGCGACGGGCACGGTCCGGTTCGCCGACGGCCGCGACCACGCCTACGCCGCGACGACGCTGCGCGGGCCGAATGCCGCCGGCCCGACCAGGGCGATCGTCCTATCGCAGATCGATACGTCCGCCGGGGACGCGATGCGCGATCTGGCCAGGACGCTCCTCATCGTCGTCGTGGTGGTGGCCGCGGCGGGGATCCCCATCGCGTTCGTGCTCGGTCGGTCGGTGACCGGCCCGCTGCGCCGTCTCGCTCGGGCGACGGCGGACCTCCCGACCGGGGACTTCGACCCTCTCCCGGTCGAAGGTCCCGCCGAGGTCCGCGAGCTGACGAGTCGGTTCAACGCGATGGCCGCGGAGCTGGCCGAGACCCGGGCGCGCGAGGCGCGGATGCTGGCCGACCTGAGGCACGACCTGCGGACGCCGTTGACGGTCATCGCCGGGTTCTCGGCCGCCCTCGCCGACGGGACCGCGGTCGGCGACGACGCCGCGACCGCCGCCCGGGCGATCGGCGAGGAAGCGGCGCGGCTCGAGCGGCTGGTCGCCGAGCTCGAGGCCATGGAACGGCTGCGCGAAGGTCCCGACGGGATCCGGCCGGAGCCGCTCGATGCCGGGGAGATGCTCCGCGAGACGGTGACCCGGTTCGGGCCGGCGGCGGCCGCGGCCGGGGTCGAGCTGAGCGCACTTCCCGCGGACGACGGGGCGGACCTGCGCTTCGCTGCCGACCGGATGGCGATCGAACGGATCCTGGCCAACCTGGTGGGGAACGCCCTCGCCGCCGTGCGGTCGGGCGGGCATGTCTGGCTGGCAGCGCGGCCGGTCGCGTCGGTCGGTCCGGGCGACCGGCCGGGGGTCATCCTGAGCGTGACCGACGACGGTCCGGGCTTTCCGCCGGGAGACGTCGACCGGGCCTTCGAGCGGTTCTACCGCGGGGACCCGAGTCGAGCTGGGTCGGGGACCGGTCTCGGGCTGGCGATCGTCCGCGAGCTCGCCCGGGCGCACGGTGGCGAGGCGCACGCCGAGAACATCGCCCCGCACGGCGCGCGCCTGAGCGTGGTCCTGCCCGCGGCCCCCCTCCCGCCCGGAGCCTGACGCCACCCGCACGGTCCCGCGCACGAACGGATGGCCGGGGCGCGACCGACGTCGTCGGCCGCGGATCGCGCCTAGTCGGCTCGGACTGAAGACAGGTCGACGACGGTCGCCGTCGTCGCGGCCGTCACGGTTCCCGGCCCTCCGGTCCGACTGCGGTCCGTGCCGATCGTCACGGCCACGACGATCGCGGTCGCCAGCGCGGCGATCGCCAGGATCCGGACGAGGTAGGTCAGGCGCCGGTCCACCGCCGCGGTCGCGACCCGGTCCGCCGGGGTCCGCCTCCCGGCATCTGCCACAGTCCGCGGAGGGTCTGGACGTTGCCCGGGACGAGGATGAACCCGAGCCACAGGCCGGCGATGAGGCCGCCGATGTGCGCGGCGTTGTCGATGTTGCCGCCGCCCGTTCCGTTGATCCCGAAGCCGATGACCAGGTTGATCACGATGAGCATCCCGATCTGCCCGGTCAGGGCTCGTCCACGCCGGTCGAGGATCGGGTTGTGGACCCGCGTCGCCGCCAGGACCACCCCGAACAACCCGAAGATCGCCCCGGACGCCCCGACGGACGGCACGTGCGGGTCCCCGAACACGAGACTCGCGGCCGACCCCGCGGCGGCGCACAGGACGTACATCAGGCCGAAGATCTTCCAGCCATAGATCTGCTCGACGATCGGCCCGACGAGATACAGCGCATACATGTTGAACAGCAGGTGGAGCAGGCCCGCGTGCACCAGCGTGACCGTGAGCAACCGCCACCACTCCCCGGACGCGACCGCGCCGTTCTTGAGCGCCAGCGCCTCGAACAGGTCGGCACCATCCGGCGTCGAGGCGACGAGCGACACGATCACGGTCAGGCCGATGATCAGGTAGGTCAGCGGGATCGGCAGGCCCGAGCTGCCCCGGCTCTGGGCGAAATAGCGTCGCGCCCCGCGTGGATCGCCGGTCTCCTTGGCGAGCCAGCCGAGACGTGAGGCGATCTCGGCCTTGTCCTCGGCCGGGGCTCGTCGATCGGCCTCCCGGTAGGCCGCCGCGGCGCCCCGCAGATCGCCGTCCCGGACCAGCGCCGCGGCGATCTGGCGCCAGGCCGGGTACGCGCTCGGCGTCTCACCGAGCTTCACGACCTCACGCCAGGTGGCCAGCGCGTCGGCGTCGCGGTCGAGGCGATAGAGGACGTTGGCGACCCCGAACATCGCGGCGGCGGTCACCGCCCGGTCGTCGAACCCCACGACACGCTGGTAGTACCCGCCGGCGGCCTCGATGTCTCCGGCCGCCAGCAGCCGATCGCCGATCGACAGGAAGGCGAGGGCGGTATCGCGGTCGAGCGGGCCCGACGCCCGCGGATCGACCGCCCGAGGACCGGCCGAGGCGGCGACGGGCGGAACGATCTGGCCCGGAGCGGCGGGCTCGGCCGCCGCCTGACCATCCGGGACGTGTGAGTCCATCGCGTGGACTCTAGCAAGGATTACGATCGGGCCATGTGCGGACGGTTCACCCAGCAGCGACCGACGGCCGAGCTGGCCGAGCTCTTCGATGCCGAGCCGCTGACCGACGATCCGGGTGGCCACTTCAATCTGGCGCCGACCGACCCGGCGTCGGTCGTCGTGGAGCGCGGCGAGCGACGCGCGATCACGACCTATGCCTGGGGTCTCATCCAACCGTGGGCGAAGGACCCTCGGGTCGCCTCGCGCCAGATCAACGCACGCGCCGAGACGGTCGCCAGCAGCGGCGCCTTCCGCGACAGCTTCCAGCGCCGCCGCTGCATCGTCCCGGTCGACGGGTTCTACGAGTGGCGACGGGACGGGTCGGTCCGACGACCGTTCCTGATCCGGCGGGCCGACGGGGCGCCGATGGCCCTGGCGGGCCTGTGGTCCGGCTGGCGCGACCCGGCGATCGACGTGGTCCGCCGCACGTTCACGATCCTCACGACCACCCCGAACGATCTGATCGCGCCACTCCACGACCGGATGCCGGTCATCCTCGATCCGGCCGACTGGTCGCTGTGGCTCGCTCCGGCGCTCGAGGACGTCGGCGAGCTCCACGGTCTGCTCCGACCGTCGCCGGCCGATCCGCTCGAGATCGTCGCCGTGAGCGACCTCGTCAACAACGTCCGCAACGACGGCCCCGAGCTGATCACGCCCATCTCCGCCTGAGGGACGTCAGTCCGCGCTGCGCTCCCAGCCCGCCGATCCGACCGCGGTCGCGAGCGCGGCGGCGGGGTCCGTGCCCAGGTCGAGCGCCACGGCGAACGCCCCCACGGTCCGGGCGAAGACGCCGTCGCGGTCGTCGAGTGGCGCCTCGATGACGATGGCCCCCTCCGGGAGGGGTTCGCCGGCGTCACCGGCGGCCACGATCACGACGAGCCGGGCTCCGTCATAGGCCGCGGCCTCGGCTGCAGTGTCGAGGCCGGGTCGCGAGAGCGCGTCGGCCACGACGATCACGCGGTACCCATCGAGGTAGCGGAGGGCCAGCCCGACATCGTCCGGATCGAGGGTCGCCGCGGTACCGGGGCGGATCGAGGTCCCATCGTCCGGCGATCCGTCGGCCGGGTCCGCGAACGGATCCTCATCGCCGGCGCGGTCGGGATCCGGCGCGATCGGAGCCGGCTCGACCGGGGTGGGCCTGGCCGCGTCGCGAAGAGTCGCCACATGCCCGATGCCGAGATCGGTCAGGGCGAGCAGCGTCGCGTCCCCGGCCGGATCCTCCCCGACTCGACCGACGAGCTGGACCGCGGCTCCGGCGCCCGTCGCGGCGGCGGCGATCCCGGCCGCCAGCCCGGCGACCCCCGATGGCCGGTCGGTCGAACCCGGCCGGTATCGGGGCGATCCGAGGACGACGATCATGTCGGGAGCGTAGCGCCTCGCGGCGACCGCCGGAGGACCTTACGGGTCGCCCGACGACCCGGGATCGTCGGTCCCGCCTCCTCCGCCGCCGCCACCACCACCACCGTCGTCCCCGCCGCCGCCGCTCCCACCGCCCCCGTGGTCGTCGGTCTCGTTGGGCCTCGGCGTGCGGTTGGGGCGCGTCGTCTGCGTCCCGCGGCCGCCTCCGCCGGACGTCCCGGTCTCGGTGGCCTCCGGGGTCTCGCTCGGCTCCTCGGAGGCCTCCGGCTCTTCGCTGTCGGTGGGTCCGGGTGTCGACGTGGGACCGACGCGCTCGGATGGCTCGATCGACGGGTTCCGGTCCGGTTGGACCGATGGCGCGACCGGGACGCTCGGGGGTGGCGAGGCCACCTGGGTCGACGGTGCCGACAGCAGACCGGCCGCCCCCACCGCCACGATCCCACCGAGCGAACCCATCGCGACGACGACGATCAGGACGAAGGCCGCCGCCTGGGCGCGGACGGCGAACGGCCGGCCGCCGCTGAAGGCGACCCGCCAGCTGTCGGCGAGGGCGGCGATCATGGCGCCGAGCCGCCCGCCGCGCAGCGCGGATCCGGCGGCCATCGCCGGCTGGGGGACCGGCTCGAGGGCGACCGCTCCCATCACCCGGTCGACGAACGTCGCCGACGGGTGGATGTCGCCCGCGGCGAGGTTCGATTCGAGATCGCGGGCGACCGCCAGCGCATCCGCCAGCTCGGTGATGGTCGGACCGACGCCGTCCGCATCCGACAGCTCGCTCGGGTGGAACGATCCGGTCATCGTCGGGTCTCGTCCGCGGTCATCGTGGCGCGCAGCCGCGCGAGTCCGCGGAACAGGTGCGTCTTGACCGTGCCGATCGGTCGCTCCGTCTCGGCCGCGATCTCGGCCAGCGAGAGCTGCCCGTAGAACCGGAGCATGACCGTCTCGCGATACGGCTCGTCCAGCCGGGCGACGGCGCGCTTGAGCTCGTCGGCGTGTTCCGCGCGCAGGGCGACGACGGCGGGGTCCGCCCCGCCGCTCGCTGCGGCGCCGAGGCCGCGGTCCGGGTCCGTGGGGTCCATCCGCGCGACCGGGCGTCGCGCCTTCGCCCGGCGGACCGCGTTGCGGACCGCGATCCGGCCGAGCCACGCACCGAACGAGCCTTCGCCGCGCCAGCCCGCGAGAGAGCGGTAGGCGATCACGAAGGCCTCCTGAGCGGCGTCCTCTGCCTCGTGGAGATCCCCGAGGACGCGGTGGCAGGTCCGCACGACCGACGCCGATTCCAGCTCGACGAGGACCCGGAACGCCTCGCTGTCCCCGGCCAGCACGGCGTCGACCGCCCGCCGGACCTCGTCATCCGCGGGCGGTCGGTCGAGGCGCTCCTCGGCGGCTGTCTGGTTCGTGATCGTCCCTCGCCAGTGGCGTTCCAGGTCCGACCCAGCGACCGACCCGTGCGGGTCCGATGATGCATGAGGTCCAACCCTTCGTCGCGGGTCCGATGGTCAGGTCTGGGACCCGCCGGTCGGTCAGTCGTCGCCGCCGCTGTCGTCGGACCCACCGTTGGCGCCGGATCCACCGTTGTCGTCCTGACCCTGGTCATCCTGGCCGTTGTCGTCGCTCGAGGCGTCGTCGTGGCCACTCTTGGTCCGGTTCTCGGTCGTCTTGGGATGCTCGACCTTCTTCGTCGCGGTGGCCGGCTTCGTCGCGTGCTCCGGGGCGTTCGTCGGCTCGGCGGTCTCGGTCGGCTCGGCCGTCTCGGCGGGCTCGGCCTGCTGGTCGGCGCCGGTCGCCTCGGGAGTCTCGGTCGGAGCGGCGTTCTCGTCGGCGGCGAGGATCATCGGTGCCGCTGGTGCGCCCGGCGTGTGCAGGATCGCGTCGGCGCCGAGCGCCACCCCCGAGATCATCAGGACGGCCACGCCTCCGGCACCGAGTGCCTTGAGCCACTTCTTGTCATCCACGGATCCAGCCCCTTCCGGTCGGTCATCGGGTCATGCGGTCTGTGCCGCTCACCTCCCCCGAGGCAGGACCGCACCGGAAGGTTTCAGCGATGGGTGCCCGGGTCGCGGGGTCAACCCTCGGTCGGGGCCTCGTCGCGGATGACCTCGACCGGACCGAACCCGACGGCGCCGAGGCTTTCGGCGACGACCGCCGCGTCGCCGACCAGGACGGCGACCGCCTCGTCGACGTCGATGTGCGCTCGGGCCGCGACCAGCACGTCGTCGACGCTCACGGCGTCGATCCGCTCGCGGTAGGTCGCCAGCTCGTCGTCGGGCAGATCGTGGACGATCATCCCGGCGAGGGCCTGGACGATCGGCCCGGGGGTCTCGAACCGGAGGGGGAAGACGCCGATCAGATAGTCGCGCGCCGCCCGAAGCTCGGCGGCCGTCACCGGCTCGGCGCGGATCCGCTCGAGCTCGGCGAGGAGGTCGCTCAACGCCGCGGCCGTCACGTCCGTGTTGACCGCCGCTCTGGCGGAGAACGGGCCGGCCGCCCGTCGCAGGTCGAACCCCGCGTGGGCTCCGTAGGTGTAGCCCTTCTCCTCGCGCAGCTTCATGTTGAGCCGCGAGTTGAACAGGCCGCCGAGGATCGCCCCGAGGATCGACAGGGCATGGAAGTCGGGGATGCGGCGAGGCACGCCGACGTGACCGACGCGGATCTCCGTCTGCGGGGCTCCGGGCTTGTCGATGAGCCGGAGGCGCCGACCGCCCGGCGATGGCTCGGCCGTGATCGGACCGGGGGTCACGGCTCCGTCGGCCCGCGTCCAGCCGGCCATCAGCCCCTCGGCCAGCCGGACCGCGTCGATCCCGTCGAGATCGCCGGCGACCACGATCGTCATCCGGGCGGGATCGACGCCGCGCGTCCAGGCCCGGGCGAGATCGGCCCGATCGAGCGTCTCGACCGTCTCGCGCGTCCCGCCGGCCGGTCGGTGATACGGGGAGTCCTCCTGGTAGATCATGGCGTTGAACGCCTCCTCGACGCGGCGTCGGGCGTCGGCCCTGGCCTGCAGGATGTCGTTCAAGCGTTCGTCGCGGATCCGCTCGACCTCGGCCTCGGGGAACGTCGGATGGGCGACCACCTCGGCCAGCAGCTCGAGCGCGAGGCCCAGGCGCGAGGCGGGCACCTCGACCCCGACCGTGTAGGCATCCCAGCTGGCGTCGGCGTGGAGCGAGGCGCCGAGCCGCTCCGTCGCCTCGACCAGCGCGATCGCGTCGTAGCGCTCCGTCCCCTCGGTCAGAGCGCGCGCCGACAACACCGTCGCTCCGCCCTCGGCGGACGGCTCGTCGACGGCGCCGTTCCGGAGCAGCAGCTGGGCGCTCACCAGCGGTCGCCCCGGCAGGTGGACGGTCACGATCTCGAGCCCGTTGGCGAGCCGCGCTCGCTCGAACGCCGGGAACTGGTATGGGCGGGGATGACCCGGGGTGGGCCGGGTCGCCTCGACGATCGGGTCGCCCGCGTCCGTCAAGCGACCGCCTCCTCGTCCACCGATCCGTCGCCGTCGACCCCGTCGTCGGCGTCGAGCGGACCCGGCGTCTCCTCGGTCGGGACCGTCGTCGACCGGTGGGAGCGCGGGGACGTAGGTCATGATCACCCGGTTGTCCGCCCGGAAGACCTGGCCCGCCGCGGCCTGGATCGCCGCCGGGGTCACCGCCAGCATCCGCCCGAGCATCCGGTTGATGAGGTCCGGGTCGTCGAACAGGCAGGCGTACATCGACAGGCGATCCGCCCGTTCCTCCACCCGCTGGAGCGCCCCGAGCTCCTCGGTCTCGATGAGCGCCTTCGCCCGAGCCAGCTCGTCGTCGGTGACGGGTTCCTGGACGAGCCGGTCGAGCTCCTCCAGGAAGACCATCTCGACCCGCTCCACCGGGACGCCGGGTCGGACCGTCGCCCAGCCGGCCCAGATCGACGCCCCGGCGACGAAACCGAGGCTGAACGCGACCACGTCCTGCGCGATCCGCTCATCGCGGACGAGACGGCGGTGGAGGCGGCTGCCCTTGCCGCCGGCCAGGACCTGGGTCGCCACGTCGATCGCGTCGAGTCGCTCGTCCCCGAACTGCGGCGCTCGGAAGCCGAAGAAGATCCTGGGCAGCGGGACCCGATCCTCGACCACCTCGCGGCGCTCCTCGCCCAGGATCGGCGGGAGGCTGACGTCGCCGAGCGGCGGGATGTCCGGGTTCGGTGGGATACGCCCGAAATAGCGCTCGGTCCACTCGCGCGCCGCGGCAGGGTCGACGTCGCCGACCAGCGAGACGACGGCGTTGTTCGGGGCGTAGTAGGTCCGGAAGAACGCCGAGACGTCCTCGACCGAGGCCGCGTCGAGGTCCTCCATCGACCCGATGGTCGGGTGGTGGTACGGGTGGTCAGCGGGATAGAGGTGCGCCTGGAGCTTCTCCGACCAGCTGCCGTACGGACGGTTGTCGTACGACCAGCGCTTCTCGTTCTTGACGACCTCGCGCTGGTTGTCGAGGTTCTCCTGGGACAGGGCATCGAGGAGCGTCCCCATCCGGTCGGCCTCGAGCCACAGGGCGAGCTCGAGCTGATGCGACGGCATCGTCTCGAAGTAGTTCGTCCGGTCGAGCCAGGTCGTGCCGTTCATCGTCCCGCCGGCGGCCTGGACGAGCGCGATGTGCTCGGCCTTGCCGACGTTCCGGCTGCCCTGGAACATCACGTGCTCGAAGAGGTGGGCGAAGCCGGTCTTGCCCGGGACCTCGTGCTTCGACCCGACGCCGTACCACACGTTCACCGCGACCACCGGGGCGAGGTGATCCTCGGCGATGATCAGGCGGAGGCCGTTGGCGAGACGCTCGTCGGTGAAGCTGACGACCGGGATCGACATCGTGCCGATCGTAGCAGCCGCGACTCCCGCCGCGCCACGGGTCTTGACAGCGCGGTCGGCCGTGTTAGATTGTCGTCTAACACCTGTTAGGAGATGACTGAGTCCGATGGTCCGCAGCCCCGCTCGCAATCGCGCCGCCGACGCGCCGGTGCCCGCATCCCGGGCGATCGTCCGGGACTTCTCGCGAGCGAACGCGTCGTCGTACGACGTCGAATTCGACGTCCGGACGCTGTACGACTTCCTGTTCGGGCTGTCGGACGACGTCGGCTCGACCGAGGATCTCCCGGCCGCGGATCGGACGTGGCTGGCCGAGTCGAAGGCACGGCTGCGGGCGAAGACCGGCGACGACATCACGGTGGAGGCCGAGCTGTGCGTCGTCCTCACCGGGCTGGCGGTCGACCGACCCGAGGTGCGCGATGCGGCGGACTTCGTTGAGCTGTTCCGTGGGCTCGACGAGAGCGAGATCGTCCAGACGATCGTGGGCCACGACCTGCGCGATCCGGACCGGCGCGCCCTGACCGACCGGGCGATGGCTGGTGACGACTCCGCGGTCCGCGAGCTGCTGGCCTCGTTCGCGGAGCACTACCCCGAGGACAAGATCGAACGGGTGGCCCGCATCTACCGCGAACCCGGCTCCGTCGTCGAGCCGGTGCGCCGGGTCCTGACCGAGTGGCTGCCCCTGTACCAGACGATCGAACCACGGATCGGGGCGATGATCCGGCACGACCACGAGGGCCGGGCCCGGGCGATCGCCACGCTCCCGCCGACCGACCTGATCGAGGCGACCACCGGCGGCATCCGCTGGCTGGCCGAGCCCGGCATCCGTCGGGTGATCCTGGCACCGTCGTACTTCGCCCGTCCGTACAACTTCGTGTTCGGCGGCGACGACTGGCGGATGTTCGGCTACCCGATCGCCGACGAGGCGCTCGACGGCGGGGATCCGCTGGCACCGCCCGCGGCGGTCGTCCGACTCCACCGGGCCCTCGGTGACGAGACCCGGCTCCGGATCCTCCGCCTGCTGGCGGGACGGGACCACTACCTGACCGAGATCGCGTCGGCGCTGGACCTGTCCAAGCCGACCATCAAGCACCATCTCGCCCTTCTCCGCGCCGCCGGCCTGGTGACGCTGACCGAGGAGGGTGGGCTGTCCTACTACAGCCTCCGGCGAGGCACGATCGAGGCGAACGGGGCCGGTTTGATCGACTACCTGCTCGCCTGACCGCCGGCTCCAGGCTGCGACCGATCCGGTCGCAGCCATCCATCGGCCACCGTGTTAGATGAATGACTTACAGGAGGACGAAGTGAGTAGCACAGGAGGGACATCGATGCAGCCCGACATGGACCTGTTCGTGGTCGCCCGCCGCATCGCGGCGGATCACGATCGGGCTCGCGCTGAGCGCCTTGCCGCGGAGAGCCGGGCGGGTCAGCGGCGCGCCGGACCGAGGTTCTGGCTCGGCCGTCATCTCATCAGCATGGGCATCCACGTGGCCGGGGACCCGTCCCGGACGGAGCGGGCGACCGCGGCGGATCGCCCATGCTGAGCCGCCCGAGGCGCCGGTCCGCATGGGCCGAACGTACGGTCTCGACCCTACCCGTCGGGCGATGGGCAGGCCGATCGTCCGCTGACACGATCGGTCGGTGCCCCAGGATGCTGCGTCACTCGATCGTCACGCCCGCGATGAACGCGGGCGGCCGCCCGGCTCCGGCGCCGGCCTGCGGCGCCCGCTGGCACGCCTCGTCGTGGGCCTCGCCCTCTGCGCCGGCCTGCTGACCGCACTTCCCGCGCAACCGGTCCACGCCGGCTCGCCCGCCAGCGCGATCACCGGGGAGTACACCCCCCAGCGCGTCTGGCAGATGAAGAAGAACTGCGTCTGGGCTGCCGGCGAGATGCTCCTCGACAAGTGGACCCACGGGTCGGTCCGCGTCACCCAGAGCGTCCTGCGCCGCGCGTCGCATGACAAGAAGGGCGGCTCGAGCCTGTACGACCTGTCGCGCGGGATCGCCGCGGTCACCGGGATCCGCATCCCGTTCTCCCCGGGCTACGGCGACACGATGGCCTGGTGGCAGCTGCTCGACCGCCTCGAGCACGGCGGCGGCGCGGTCCTGATCGGCGAGTACCGGAAGCTCCCGGCCCACTACACCCGCTGGGGTCGGGCGTTCGCGAACCGACGGAACACGAGCCACGCGGTCTACATCCAGTCGTACGACCGGGTCCGCCACCGCGTGTGGCTGATGGACCCGTTGGCCGACGGCGACTATCCCGGCGAATGGATCGACGTCCAGGCGCTCCATCGCTTCGCGACGATCGAGCACGGCAAGGTCATGGCTGCCGCCACCCCCGCCCATGACCGACCGCAGACCGCACCGCTGACCGACCGCGCCTACCGCCTGACCGGGCCGCGGCTGAGCGGCGCAGCCGTGGCCGGATCGACCATCCGGGTCCAGATCGGGCTGGCGATCACGGCCGGGTTCCCGCAGCCGGCCGCCCACCGCGTCGTCGCCCACTGGCAGCCCGTCCTGCCCCCGGCCGCTCCCGTCCCGGCGACCCGCTCCCGGGCCGTCATCGATACGACCCGTTCACCCGGAGCGATCCTCCCGCCGGTGCCGCTCGAGGCGGCGACCGCCTCGGATCCCGACCGTGCGGGCCGGCACGGGTTCTCGATGAGCCTCCCGGTGCCGACGATCCCGGGCCGCTATCGGGTGACGCTCGGTCTCGCGGAGGCCGGCCACCGGACGATCGCCCGGTCGTTCCGGACCATGACACTCGACGTCGTCGCGCCCTACGCGGCCTCGTTCGCCGTCCCGAAGCAGGCGACCGCCGTCGTCGGCCAGGCCTTCTCGCTGAAGATCACGGTCGCGAACGTCGGTACGGTCGACTGGCGGACTCCCGTGGTCCCGATCGAGGGCTCCCGCCCGGTGATCCCCGTCACCCAGACCCAGCTCGTGCTCAACTGGCGGTCCGACCGCGGGGATGTGGTCCCGGCGGCGGAAGTCCCGGCGGAGATCGCGCCGGGTCACAGCGCCAAGCTGATCGTGCCCCTGGTCGCGCCCGCCGACGCGGGCACCTGGACGCTCGACGTCGACCTGGCGAACATGGTGGAGGGGGCCATGTCGTCGACCGGTCGCGACGTCCCGAGCATCCCGGTCCTGGTCACGCCGATGGTGCTGGCCGACGGGTCCTGATCGACCGGACCGGTCGAGCCGCCGACTCAGATCGGCAGCAGCGCGAAGACGACCGCTCCGAGCAGCGCGATCGTCGCCGCCCGGACGAGGAGACCGCGAGCGTGTCGCCGGTCGGCCGTTCGCGCCGCGTCGTCCTCGATCCGGTGGACCGTCCCGAGGGCCTCGAAGTTGGTGATGCCGGCCGCGGCGAACCCGACGCAGAAGCGGTCCCGCGCCTGGATGAACCCGATCGCCGCGACGTACAGCGGGAGGGCCACGAGGAGCCGACTCCAGGTCGGCGCTCCGACGACGACCAGCCCGACCCCGAGGACGAGTGTCGCGGCCAGCCCGATCCAGCCGGATCGTCGCCGCCGGGCGATCTCCGCGGGTCCGATGTTGCACTCACCCGGGACGTAGCCTCCGGTCGGTTCGATGAGCCCGGTGGACGGCAGCCCTGCGGGGGCCGGGGCGGAGGTCGCGTGACCCGAGGTCGTGGCGCTTGAAGGCGTGATGGTCATCTCGATGGTCCCTTCGGTGGGCCGTGATTCCGGGCGGAGGCGCTAGACTCCGGACCCGTGAGCATCCCACCGACCGATCGTCGACGCAGCCCTGCCCGCCGGATCGGCGACGTCGGACTCGGGGCCCTGGCGCTCGCCCTGAGCGGACTCGCGGCGCCGGCGATCGCGTCGGCGCACCAGCTGACCGGTCGGTTCACGTCCCCGATCCCGCTGGGAGCGTACCTCGTCGGCGCCGCACTCGCCGTCGGCGTGTCGTTCGCGATCGTGTTCGCCCGCGGCGACGGGTCGCCCGACCAGGCTCCGGACCCCGATGGATCCCCGACCACGACCGGCGGGACCGGCTCGGCGTCGACGGCCGCGACGACGGCCGCGGACCGGACCGTCGGCGTTCCCCGGCTCCTTCGCCGGGCGATCGCCGTCGTCGGCCTCCTCGCCTGGGCCTGGATCGTCGTCCAGGCGGTCCTGCTCGGCGGGCATTCCGAGGGTGATGTGGCGTCGCTCTTCCTGTGGACGTACGGCTGGGTCGGTCTGGCCCTCGTGTCGGCGTTCATCGGCCCGGTCTGGACGTGGCTGGACCCGTTCAGCTCGCTCCACCGTCTGGCCGCGGGGGTCCTCTCGCGCCTCGGTCTCTCCGGCGGCGCTCCGGCACCGTACCCGGACCGGCTGGGCCGTTGGCCGGCGGTCGTCGGCTTCGCCGTGGTGATCTGGTTCGAGTTGGCGATCCCCGCGGCGCGGAGCGGTCAGGGCCTCGGGATCATCCTCGTCGGCTACACGGTGATCACGCTGATCGCGATGGCCCAGTTCGGCCGCGAACCGTGGCGCCACAACGGCGAGGTGTTCTCGGTCTGGTTCGGGCTCATCGGGCGACTGGCGCCGCTGGCGCTCCCCCACCGGAGCGACGGCGCTCCGACGCCGGACGACCCGAGGGCGATCGCGCGCCTGCGCGTCCGGACCGTCGCGACCGGGCTGCTCGACGAGGACCACCGGCCGGCGAGCCTGGTCATGGTCGCGCTGTCGGTCGGTGGGATCCTGTACGACGGGCTGTCCCAGACGCAGATCTTCTTCGACGCCTTCGGCATCCCGACGATCGTCGAGCAGAGCGCGCTCCTGTTCGGCTGGCTGGCGCTGGTCGTGACGATCGCCCTGCTGGTCGCCCGGATCGTCGGCTACCCGGCCCTGACCGCCGGGCTGATCCCGATCGCCATCGGCTACCTGATCGCCCACTACCTGACGTTCATCCTGTTCGACAGCCAGCGGATCCTGCTCGCGCTCGACGATCCGCTCGGTCTCGGTGCCACGCACCTGCTCGGCCTCGTGGAGTTCGAGCCGGGGACCACCTGGCTGCCGGGGTCGGTCGCCTGGAGCCTGCAGCTGTTCGCGGTCATCGGCGGCCACGTCGTCGGAGCGTGGGCCGGACACGCGGTCTACGTCCGCGAGCGGGTCGCCCGTGAGCGAGCGTCCACGGTCCGTTCGCGACGCGATCCGCGCCTCCGCGAGGTGCCGCTCGCGTTGCTGATGGTCGGCCTCACGACGTTGACCCTGTGGTCGCTGGGCCAGGCGATCGTCACCCAGTCGGAGGCTCCGGCGGCGGCGATCCCGGCGGTCGTCAGCCGCTGACGCCGACCGGCGTCCCGTGGGCGAGCGTCGTGCCCGGGGACGTCGGCACCCATTCGGTCAGCGATGTGACCTCGGCCAGCCGATCGATGAGCACCGGGTCGAGCGCCTCGGCGGCCGCGACGGCCGTCTCGATCGCGGTCAGGCAGAGGATGCCCTCGGCGGTGGCCGCGAGGCGGATCTCGGCGGCGTCGCGGACGGCACCGGACTGCGGGGTCGGGGTGTTGACCACCAGGCGCACCTCGCCGGACTCGATGAGATCGAGGATCGGCGTTCCCTCGGCGCCCGGCACGTCGACGGCTCCCCCGCCGGCGAGGTACTTGAGGACCGGCCGGGAGTCGTGCCCGAGCGCAGCCAGCGCGGCGGCCGTGCCCGCGGTCGCGGCGAACCGGTAGCCGGCCCGGGCCAGGCCGGCCGCCAGGCGACCGAGCAACGGCTTGTCGCGATCCGCGATCGACAGGAGCGCGAGCGCCCCGTCCGCGCCCGGCCGTGGCGGGACCAGGGCGGCCCCGATGAGCGCCTTCGCCAGCGCCACGCGCGGGTCGCGGTGGATCCCGATCACCTCGCCGGTCGACTGCATCCCGGGCCCGACCGACGGATCGACGCCGCGGAGCTTGGCGGTCGAGAACGCCGGGGCCTTGACCGCGACGAACCCCGGCTCCGGCAGCAGTCCGCCGGGCCAGCCCATCCCGCGGAGTGTCTCGCCGAGGGCGATCCGGACGGCCAGGTCGACCATCGGGACGCCCGTGACCTTGCTCAGGAACGGGACCGTCCGCGAGGCCCTGGGGTTGACCTCGATGAGGTACACCCCGTCGTCGCGGACGATGAACTGGGCGTTGACCAGGCCGCGCACCCCGAGGGCCAGGACGATCCGCTCCATCGTCGCGACGATGAGGTCCGAGTCGCCCGGGGAGACGGTCTGCGGCGGGAAGACCCCGACCGAGTCGCCGGAGTGGACGCCGGCCCGCTCGACGTGCTCGAGCAGCCCGGGGATGAGCACGTCGACGCCGTCGGAGACCGCATCGACGTCGACCTCCAGGCCTTCGAGGTAGCGATCGATCCGGACGGGGCGATCGGGGTCGACCACGGTGGCCATCGCCAGCTGGCGGACCAGGTCGCCCGGTGAGTAGGCGAAGTCGATGGCGAGGCCGCCGATGACGAACGACGGCCGGACGATGACCGGGTAGCCGATCCGGTCGGCCAGGGTGAGCGCCTCCTCGACGCTGTGCGCCATCCCGCCCTCGGGCTGGGGGATGCCGAGCCGGTCGAGGAGGGCGGAGAACCGGGTGCGCTCCTCCGACTGGTCGATCGCCTCGAGGTCCGCACCGAGCAGCGGCACGCCGGCGGCGGCCAGCGGGGCGGCCAGGTTCAGCGGGGTCTGGCCGCCGAACTGGACGAAGGCGGGCAGCCGGTCGCCACCCGGGAGGGTCTCCGCGTCGACCACCCCGAGGACCGACTCCGGGTCGAGCGGCTCGAAATACAGCCGGGTGCTGGCATCGAAGTCGGTCGAGACCGTCTCCGGGTTCGAGTTGATCATGACCGCCGACCAGCCCAGCCGCCGGAGCGACTCCGCCGCCTGGACCGCGCAGTAGTCGAACTCGATGCCCTGGCCGATCCGGACCGGACCCGAGCCGATGACCAGGGCCGCCGGGCGGGCGACGGGCGGCGCCTCGGGCGGCGAACCCGCGGCCGCGTAGGTCGCATAGAAGTACGGGGTCTCGGCGGCGAACTCGGCCGCGCAGGTATCGACCATCGCGTAGCCGGGTCGCAGGCCGAGCGCCTGACGCGCGGCACCGAGGGCGGCCTGGTCGACCTGCGCCAGCGCCGCCAGCTCGCGATCGCCGAAGCCGGCCCGCTTCGCCGTCGACAGCAGCGTCGCGGCGGCCGCGTCGGTCGGGTCGGCCAGCCGCGCGCCGCACTCCGCCACGTCGTGTTCCAGACCGACGGCTCGCCCGAACTCCGCGAGGAACCACGGACTGATCCCGGTCGCGCGATGGATCGTCGCCTCGGGCACGCCCCGGCGGAGGAGCGCGAGCACCCGCCACAGGCGCGTATCGGAGGGTGCAAGGAAGCGGCTGAGGACGATCGGGGCCGCGGTCCGCTCCGCGTGACGGGTCGATTCGCAGGCCACGCCGTCCGCGCCGACCCAGCGGATCGGCGCGTCGACGTCGAGCGTCTCGCCGTCCCCGGCGGTGTCGCCGTCGCCGGGCGCCGCGGCGAGCGTGGCCGCGAGGTAGTCGAGGCTCGGCGCCCAGTCGGGGTCCTCGGCGAGCGGGCCGACGCCCGCCTGCTCCAGACCGCGGAGCGCCTTGTTGAGGGCCGACCCGAAGGTGCGGTCGATCGCCATCACCTCGCCGGTCGCCTTCATCTGACTGCCAAGCGACCGGTCCGCGGTCGGGAACTTGTCGAACGGGAAGCGCGGCAGCTTGACCACCACGTAGTCGAGCGCCGGCTCGAACGCGGCGACCGTCGTGCCGGTCACGACATTGGGGATCTCGGCCAGGCGGCGCCCCGCGGCGATCTGGGCCGCGACGCGCGCGATCGGGTAGCCGGTCGCCTTGCTGGCCAGCGCCGACGAGCGGCTGACCCGCGGGTTCACCTCGATGACGGCGTAGTCCGTGTAGTCCGGGCTGAGCGCGAACTGGACGTTGCAGCCGCCCTCGACCCCGAGCGCGCGGATGATCGCCAGGGCGGCGCTCCGGAGCCGCTGGTGGACGGGGTCCGGCAGCGTCTGGACCGGCGCCACGACGATCGAGTCGCCGGTGTGGACGCCCAGCGGGTCGACGTTCTCCATCGAGCACACCGCGATGCAGGTGTCGTCGGCGTCGCGCATGACCTCGTATTCGATCTCGCCCCAGCCGACCAGGCAGCGCTCGACCATGACCTGGCCGATCGGGCTGCTGCGGAGCCCCGACCGGATCCGCTCCCGGTAGGCCGCCTCGGTCTCGACGATCCCGCCGCCGGTGCCGCCCAGCGTGAACGCCGGGCGGACGATGGCGGGCAGGCCGATCTCGCGCAGCGCGGCGTCGGCCGAGCGGTCGCGTTCCTCGGCGGTCGCGCCCTCGACGATCCACGACGGGGCGTAGGGCTGGCCGATCCGGTCGAGGAGGCTCCGGAACAGCTCGCGATCCTCGGCCATCTCGATCGCCTCGAGCGGCGTGCCGATCAGGCGGACGCCGTGCCGCTCGAGGACGCCGGCCCGGGCGAGCGCCACGGCAAGGTTGAGCGCCGTCTGCCCGCCGAGCCCCGCCAGCAGGCCCTCCGGACGCTCACGGACGATGACCGCCTCGACGGCCTCGACGGTCAACGGCTCGAGGTAGACGACGTCGGCCACCGTCGGGTCGGTCATGATCGTCGCTGGGTTCGAGTTGACGAGGATCGTCCGAACGCCCTCGGCCCGGAGCGCGCGACACGCCTGCGTCCCGGCGTAGTCGAACTCGGCGGCCTGGCCGATGACGACCGGCCCGGACCCCAGGATCAGCACCGACGCCGGGGGTCGTCCGCGGGCGATGGGCGTCGCGCCGGCGGTCATCGGCCGCCTCGCCGGGCGTCGCACGCGGCCACGAACCGGTCGAAGACGGCGAGCGCGTCGAGCGGCCCCGGGGCGCCCTCTGGGTGGTACTGCACCGTCTCGATCGGCAGCTCGCGGTGGCGCAGGCCCTCGACCGAGCCGTCGTTGAGGTTGACCTGGCTCACGTGGAACCCGCCGGCGGCCGGGAGCGTTTCCCCGACCACCTGGACCTCGTGGTTCTGGGCGGTCACCTGGACGAGGCCCGAGTCGACATCACGGACGGGGTGGTTCGCGCCGTGATGACCGAACCGCAGTCGACGCGTCTCGGCGCCGGCGGCCCGACCCACGATCTGGTGGCCGAGGCAGATCCCGAGCAGCGGCCGACCGTCGGCGATCGCGGCGGCGGCCAGCGCGACCGGCCCGGCCAGGCGCGACGGATCGCCGGGCCCGGGCGACAGGACCAGCCCGTCCACCTCGGGGCCGAGCGCCTCCTCCGGCGAGATCGTGTGCGGCAGGATCCGGACGCGCGCTCCGCGCCGGCGGAGCGAGCGCACGATGTTCGCCTTCAGCCCGAAGTCGACGATCGCGACGAGCGGCCCACCCGCCGACGCATCGCCGATCTCCCGCGGCTCGTCGGGCGAGACGAGGTCCACGAAGTCCTGGTCCTCCCAGCGCGGCAGCGCCCGCGCCGCGGCGACGGCGACGGCGTGATCGATCTCACCGGGCGCCGTGACGATCCCGGGGATGGAGCCGTGGGTGCGCAGATGCCGGGCCAGGGCCCGCGTGTCGATCCCGGCGATGGCCGGGATGCGCTCGTCGCGGAGGAGCGCCGCGAGCTGGGCGGCCTTTTCCACGACGGCAGCGGTCGCGTTGGCGACCACCAGCGCGCGGAGCCACGGCCGGCCCGATTGATCGTCGTCGCGGAGCCGCCCGTAGTTGCCGATGAGCGGGTAGGTCATGGCCACGACCTGGCCCGCGTACGACGGGTCGGTGCAGACCTCCTGGTAGCCGGTCTGGCTGGTGTTGACCACCAGGTCGCCACCGGCCGCGGTCGGCGAGCCGAAGGCGATCCCGGGAAAGACCGTCCCGTCCGCCAGAGCCAGCACGGCCGGCCCGAGGTCGCCGACGCGGGGATCGACGATCGAGTCCGGGAACGGCAACGGCGGCATCGGCATCAGGCGGACCGAGCCATCGACGGGAAGGGGGACGGGAGGGCGATCAGGTCGCGGCGAAGCTGCGCGGACACGCTCGATCGAGCCTCCCTTCCGGCCTCACGGGACCGGTACGCCGGTCTCACGGGACCGGCTGCAAGGACCGGCCCAAGGGTACCAGAGGCGGGCGCTCGGGTCCCGGCGTTAGGGGGTCGGCGTGGGGGTCGGCTCGACGGTCGGGGTCGGCTCCGGCGGCGTCGGGGTCGGCGTCGGCTTCCTGGTCGGCTTGGGGGTGGGCTTCGGCGTCGGCTTCGGCTTGGGCTTGCTCGGCGCCGAGCAGCTCGGCGCGGACTGGGCGGGCCCCTTGGCGGTGCTCGTCGGCGGCTTCGACTGGTACTTGTCCGCCGGGCGCGTCCCGACCGGGGTGAACATCGCGGCCCCGAGCGCGGCGATCTTCTTGAAGTCGGGCAGCTGGATGGATCCACGCTGGTCGAAGCCGGGGCGGACGAGCGGATGGCCGACGACCATCTTGTAGATGTCGTTCGAGCTGATGTCGCTGGCGAGCGGAGCAAGGTCGCGGACGACCGACGGCGGGATGTTCGTCTGGACGGTCTCGCCGATGGCCTTGAGCAGCCCGAGCGGATCCTGCAGGAACCCACCGCGGACGACCTTGTCCTTGAGCGCCACGACGACCTGCTGCTGGCGGGCGGCGCGGGTGAAGTCGCTCTCCCCGGCCGACTTGCGGATCCGGGCATAGGCTAGCGCCGCGTTGCCGTTCATGTGGTGGCGACCCGCTCCGATCGAATAGCCGTTCCTCTCATAGCCGTACTCGTTGTAGCGGGCGTCGCACATCGCGTGGTCGACGCTCACGTCGACCCCGCCGACCGCGTTGACGGTCTGGACGAAGCCGCCCAGATCGACCTGGGCGTAGTAGTCGATGTGGACCCCCAGGATCTTGCCGAGCGAGTAGGCCAGGACCGCCTGGCCGTGGCCGTTGTAGCCGGGGAACTGGTCGGGATGCCAGCGCACGTACGCCACCAGCCCGTTGATCTTGGCGCTGAACGTGCCGCCCTTCGGCAGCGGCGCGTTCACCATGTCCCGCGGGACCGAGACCATCGACACGGTCTTGGCGACCGGGTCGAGACTGGCCACGATCATCGTGTCGGTCGAGGCCGTGGTCCGGCCGACGCCGGAGTCCACGCCGAGGAGCAGGACGGTCACCCGAGGTGTCGCAGGCGACCCGCTCGGCTCGACCGAGGGCGACGCGTCCGGGAAGAGCGACGATCCCGGGAGCTCCGTCGCCGGGGCGCTCGACGCCTCCGGCTCGGCGCTCGGGAACTGGACGGGATCGAAGACCTTGGCCTCGGTGCCCTGGACCGCGTAGGTGACCAGGCCGAGACCCGCCTGGGGCAGGATCACCAGCGCCAGGATGACCGCCAGCCCGGCGCCGTCCACGATGCGGAACCTGGGAAAGGCACCGTCGACCATCGACGAGACCACGGCGATCACGCGCCAGACGAGGAACAGGCCCTCCAGCACGAGGACCGCCTGGACGATCGACGGATCGATGAGCGAGGCCGCGAGCGACAGCTTGTCCGTCGTCAGCGCCAGGACCACGAGCACGACCAGGGCGATCGCGACGGGGGCGAGGAACAAGGCCGCCAGCCTGCGCCGGCCGGTGACGAGATGGCCGAGCCCGGGGATCAGTGCACTGAGGACGCCGGCACCGAACCGGGCGAGGCGCCCGCGGCGGGGTGTCGACGCGGTCGACGGCTCGACCGACGGGGGTTCGGGCAGGTCGGATGACAGGGTCGGCTCGACCTCGGAGGTCGGATCGTCGGGGGTCAGGGTCGGCTCCTCTGCGCGGCGGGATCGCGGCGATCCTGCTCCGTTGGAACGGCCGGCCAGCGCACCGTGTGGCGCCTGGCCCGCAACCCGAGTCGGGCCTCTCGGCCGCGAACCCCTGGTCCGCGGCGTCCGGTCGGAAGCCTACACCAAGTCCCCGCTGGAGACCGCTCGGCGGTCAGGCCACCATCGGACGATCGATCGGCGGGTCGTGGCGGTCGGCGTCGTCGGCCGATCCGGCGACACCCGCGCCGCCCGCGCCGGCCGCCGCGGTCGCCGGCGCTCCCCCGGCGGGACCGTCGCGGTGGCACCGATCCCGGCCAGGCGGGACGCCGGCGAGAGGCGGATCCAGACCGCGCCGATGACGCCGCAGGCTGCCGCGGCGGCGAGCGCCACGCGCGGACCGAAGGCCCCGGCGAGGGCACCACCGAGCAACGAGCCGAGTGGCAGCGGGCCCCAGTCGATGAACAGGAACGTCGCGTTGACCCGACCCATGATCGCGTCGCCGACCCGCGCCTGGCGGAGACTCAGGGCGTTGACGTTGAACCACGGCGCCGCGACGGCCCCGACGAACCGACCGGCGAGGAGGAGGGCGACGCCGAGCACGCCGCCGGCCAGGGCGATGAGCACCATCGCGAACGCTCCGACGTAGGTCGACCAGGCGAACGCCCGGCCGATGCCAGCGCGACGCGTCAGCGCTCCGACCGTGATCGCCCCGACGATGAACCCGAGATTGCCCACGCCGTACACGAGGCCGAACCCGGCGGCGTCGAGCCCCAGGTCGCCGGTCGCGAACAGGACGACGACCGCGAGCAGCATCCCGGTCCCCAGGTTGAACATCCCGGTCGATCCGGCGAGGTCGCGCAGGACGCGATCGCCGGCGACCCGGCGCAGGCCCTCGGCGATCCCGGCCAGCAGACCGACCCTGGCCGCATCGGTCGCCTCGGGCGGCCGTTCGACGAGATGCGACGGTCGCGATCGCCAGATCGCCAGGGCCGAGACGACGTAGGACAGCCCGTCGACCGCCGTGGCGAGCGCCCCGCCCGCCAGCTGCATCAGGGTCCCGCCGACGCTCGGGCCGATCACCTGCGCGGCCGAGTCGGACAGCTCGAGCCGCTGGTTGCCGGCCACCAGCTGGTCGTCGTCGAGGATCGTCGCCACGTAGGTGCTATAGGCGACCGAGAAGAAGACGCTCAGCGATCCGACGACGAGGGCAACGACGCACAGGACCTGGAACGTCAGGACGCCCGCGACCATCGCACCGGTCGTCGCGAGCAGGATCGCGGCACGGCCGAGGTCGCAGGCGATCATCGTCAGACGCCGGTCGGCACGATCGACGACGACCCCGGCGGGCAGCGACAGGACCAGGTACGGGACCGTCTCGAGCGCCGCAAGGACCCCGAGCTCGAGCGCGCTGACGTGGAGGACGAGGACGGCGATCAGCGGCAAGGCGACCATCGACACCTGCGTCCCGATCGCGGACACGGTCTGCCCGAACCAGAGGGCCTCGAACGCGCGGCCAGTCACGCTGGTGCTGCGATCGCGGGCGGTCACGTCCCGCTCCTCGGCGGTCATGCCGCGGTCCCCTCGTCGTGGCCGATCGCCGGGCGAGCGACCGGATGGTGATCGTGGTCGTGGCCGGGGTCGAGGTCGTCGTCAGGACCGTGCACGTGGTCGTGCCGCTGGTCGGGCCCCAGCCCGTCCGGTGCGTGGGGATCGACCGTCAGCCGCCCATCCCGCAGGAGCGTCAGCATCGCCGCCACCACCGCCGGGTCCCACTGCGTGCCGGACCCGAGCTCGAACCGCTCCATCGTCTCCTCGACCGACAGGGCCCCTCGGTACGGCCGGTCGGACGTCATCGCGTCGAACGCGTCGGCGACCGCGACGACCCGTGCGCCCAGCGGGATGGCCTCGCCCGCCAGGCCGTTCGGGTAGCCCGATCCGTCGAATGCCTCGTGGTGGTGGAGGACGATCTCGGCGCCCGACCGGAAGAGGTGGAACTGGCGCAGGATCCGGGCCCCGATCTCGGTGTGGAGCCACATCGTCATCTGCTCGTCGGCCGTCAGCGGACCGGGCTTGAGGAGGACCCGGTCGGGGACGCCGATCTTGCCCAGGTCGTGGACGGCGGCGGCCTGTCCGATCAGCTCGATAAGCTCCTGATCGAGCTCGAGCTCGACCGCCAGCGTCACGGCGTAGTGAGCCACGCGCTCCGAGTGATGGAACGTCGTGGAGTCCCGATCGTCGACGACCTGGGCCATGGTCGCGACCGCCGAGCGTGTCTCGCCCTCGAGCTGGCGGATGTCCTGGAACGCCCGCGCGATGACCGCCGCCGGGATCGTCAGGAGCGTCGTCCAGATCGGCTCGACGAGCCAGATCAGCGCGAACAGCACGCCGAGCATCGCGGCGCCCGCCTCGGCGAACAGCGTGCTTCGGCCGTTCGACCGGATGAGGTAGATCAGCGGTCGCCCGGTCGCCAGGGCCATCACGGCGTCTGTCAGCAGGTCGTTGACCAGGTGATAGACGAGGGTGATCGCGACGACCATCACGACGAGCTGGAGCTGGGCGCGCTCCTGGACGAGGACGGACGGATCGCCGATCAACCCGACCACGAAGGAGGCGAGCGAGATCGTCAACACGTGGCAGGAGGTGTTGAACGCCACCCGCTGGAGAGGCCGCCGGTGGATGACCTCCTCGACCAGGACCGCCGATCCGACCGAGATCGCGGCGAACGGTGGCGGGACCAGCAGGATCGTGGCGATGTGCCCGATCGTGGCGACCGACACCACGCCACCCTGCGGAAGCTCCACGGCGACGAACTCGAGCGCGATCGACAGCATCGTCAGGACGAGGAAGGCGAGCTGCCAGTCGGTGTCCGCGGCAACCCACGCGGCTCGCGGCAGGAACAGGCTGGCGACGGCCGCCATCGTCAGGATCCAGACGAACCGGGCGACGTCCAGACGGATGCGCGGGCCGGTCCGCGGCGCCGGCTGGGTGGATTCGCGAGGGATGGCCAACCAGGGACCTCGATGTCACCATCGGGACGCGGTGGTGCGATCGACGCCGCCGGCCCCGGTGTGGGTCCCATTCCAGCGCTTCGGGGTCCCGTTTACCCCCCCACGAAAGTCCCGGTCGGGGACCACCCTGACCATCGAGCCAGGGACCGATCCGTCACGCGGCAGCACGCTCTCGCCGGCGATCGAGATCATCAACGGAGGTCCACATGAGGCGCACCGGGCTCACGACCGCGCTCGCCCTGTCGATGGGCGTGCTCAGCGTCGTCCTGACCGGCTGCTCGTCGTCGACGTCGAGCGCACCGGCCGCGGCGTCGCGTCCGGCCGGGACGCCGGCTGCGTCGTCGACCGCGGGCGCCTCGGCTCGCGCCAGCGTGGATCCCGGGGTGGTCGCGGCCGCTGCGGCCTACAAGGCGGCGGCCGACGCCTACAACCGGACCGTCGACAAGCTGGCGATCGGCTGGGAGCGGGCGATCGTGGCGCAGCCGCAGACGGCCAAGGTCCGCGCGCACTACAAGGGGATGGCGGATGCCGAGCAGACCTTCGCCGACGCCATCCGGACCGTGACCTTCCCGAAGGGCATGGCCGGGCACGTCAATGCCCTGCTCGATGCGACGGACAAGACCGCGGCGCTGGATCTCAAGGCGAGCAAGATCGCGATCGGCGCGCAGGTCGACTCGCGGGACATCTTCATCGCCGAACGGATCTCATCCGGCGCGGCCGACCTCGTCCGGAAGGATTTCAAGGTCCTCGGCGTCGAGCTCTGACGCTCTCACGCCCTGAAGCCCTGACGCCCTGACGCTCAGGCGGCGGGACGGACGCGGGTCACCGCGACGGGCGCGACGGCATCCTCGAGGCTCGCCTCGGCGACGGCGGTCGTCTGGCTCGCGGGAGGCTCCGGATCCGCCATCGGCGACGCCGGGATGCCCCAGGGCCGGATGGTGTCCTCCTCTTGGACGCCTCGCGGCCAGGAGGGCTCACGTGGCCCGCCGAACAGGCCGCTCATCAGGTCGGCCGGACCTGGCCCCTGACCGCGTCGGCCGCTCCTGAACGCCAGGACGACCAGCGACGCAGTCCCCACCCCCAGGATCCACACCGGGAGATCCATCCGCCGACCGCATGCTGCTCGAAGAGGTCGGACCGCCTTCGGCGACCCCCGCGGACCCAGCCTACACCCGAGCCGCGCCGCGCCAGATCAGTAGCTGATGACCCGATCGACCTCGAACGCGAGTTCGACGAGGCGCGTCGGCGGAGCCATCGTCACGACGAGGCCTCCCAGTCCATCGGCGGTGAGCCCGCGAGCCTTGCTCGAGAGCCCCGAGACGTAGAATTGGGCGCCACCCGCGACCAGCGCGTCGACATGCTCGCGGAGGCTGCCCGTCCCGATCCCGTTCGCGGCGTCGAGGGTCTCCGGGCGCAGGACGGCGACACCGTCGCCCGCGATGAACAGGTCGACCTCGTGGCCCGTCTCAAGGGCACTCCTGGCGACCAGCAGCCCGAGCGCGACCCGGGTCGGGTTCTCGGGTCCGGTCGCGATGTGAACGAGCAGTCGTCCCACGGGAAGTCCTCCGCCTGCAAGGGATCTCGCCGGATCGGCTCATCTTGGACCGCCGGCAGGGAGATTGGAAAGCGGGTCAGGGCGGAGTACGGTGAGCCCACGCCCGCAGGAGTCGAGCCAACATGCCCAGCGTCGGTCCACTCGAGCTTCTCATCATCGTCCTGATCGCCGCGATCTTCATCGCGCCGCTCGTCCTCGTCGCGGCGATGGTTCGTCGTCATCGATAGGGTCCCGGGCTGACGCCTTGGGACCGTGTGAGCCGGATCGTCCAGTGCGAAAGGGCGCATGACGTGACCAGAGCCGGGCTCGAGCTCACGCGCGATCAGATCATCGCGTACCGACGGTCAGCCAACGCGCTCGACCACCGGCTTCCGCCGAGTCCGGCGTCGCTCAGGCGGGCGGCCTGGGCCGGCCTGCAGGACAGCACGCCGCGGGCGGCCGTCCACTCGATCCATGCCCGCGTCCACGGGACCCGACCGGATACGTGGGCGGACCCGTCGCTCGTCCAACTCTGGGGACCGCGGTACAGCGCCTACGTCGTCGCTGCCCGGGATCTGGCGGTCTTCTCGCTTGGGCGGCTTCCGGGCGACGGTGCCGGACGGCGCCGAGCGGAGGAGACCGCACGCCGGCTTGACACGTTCCTCGACGGCCGACGGGTGCCCTACGGCGAGGCTGGGCACGCACTCGGCGAGCACCCGAACAACCTCCGCTACGCGGCGTCCACCGGCACGGTGCTCATCCGCTGGGATGGGGCCCGTCCCCCGATCGTCTGGACCGTGCCGCGACCCGATGTCGACCCCGGCGAGGCGCGCCTCGAGCTGGCCCGCCGATACCTCCATGTCTTCGGCCCGGCCACGGCTGCCGGGTTCGCCCGGTGGGCCGGGATCCGGCCGGCGGAGGGGCGCGCCGCGTTCGAGGACATCGACGGGACGCTCGTGCCGGTACGAACGCCGGTCGGTGACGCGTGGATCCTGGGCCGCGACGAGCCGGACATCTGCGCTCCGGCCGGACCAGCGGCGTCCGCACGGCTGCTCCCGAGCGGGGACGCCTACACTCTCCTGCAGGACGCCGATCAGGAGCTGCTCGTCCCCGACCCCGGCCACCGTCGGGAGCTCTGGGCCCCGCCTGTCAGACCCGGTGCTGTCCTCGTGGAGGGCGAGATCGTCGGGACCTGGCGACGCGCGCAGAGCGATCTCACGATCGGGTCGTGGCGCCGGCTCCCTCCTGCCCAGTGTGAGGCGGTCGAGGCCGAGGCTGCGTCGCTCCCGCTCCCTGGGATCGACCATGGTGCCCGGGTCCGCTGGGATCCCTGAGCGCGTGAGCGGAACCGGCGCGTGACACGCCGTCGGATGCGCAATCCTAGTCGTGGACGAACTCGCTAGCGGCAGACAGGTTGGGCGACTTCGCGATCCCCGCGCTTATCGCTATCTTCCTGGTCGGCGCGGTCGCCACCTGGTTCGCGGGCGTGACCCTGTCCCGGACCACGGACGCGCTCGATGACCGGCTGAACCTGGGCGAAGCGCTCGGCGGTGTCATCCTCCTGGCCGTCTCAGGAAGCCTGCCCGAGGTCGCCATCACCGTGGCCGCGGTCATGCAGGGTCATCTCGACATCGCGGCCGGGAACCTCATCGGGGGCATCGCGATCCAAACGATGGTCCTCGTCCTGTGCGACCGCGCGGTCGGCGGTGACCGGCCCTTGAGCTACCTGGTCGGCTCGCTCATCCCCGTGCTCGAGGGTGCCCTCGTCGTCATCGTGGTGGCAGTCATGCTGATGGGGACCATCCTGCCCGAGTCCGCGTCGATCGGCAGCGTCAGCCCGGCGTCGATCGGCATCGTGGCGACCTGGCTCATCGGCATCTTCCTCATCAACCGGGTGCGCAAGCATCAGCCCTGGGAGGTGACGATGCCGGGCAGCAACCCAGGTCGTCGCCATCGCCGGATCCCGCATCCGACTGCCAAGAAGCCGTTCGCAGCAGCGAGCACCGTCCGCGTCGGCCTCTACTTCCTGGCCGCGAGCGTGGTCACCCTGGTGGCGGGGGTTGCGCTGGAAACGAGCGGTAGCTCCCTCGCCGACAGCGCTGGGATCAACGGCGTGGTCTTCGGTGCGACGTTCCTGGCGGCGGCCAGTGCCTTGCCCGAGATCAGCACCGGCATCGAGGCCGTCCGGCTGGGCGACCACGAGCTGGCGATCGGCGACATCTTCGGCGGCAACGCATTCCAGCTGTGCCTGTTCGTCCTTGCCGACCTGCTCGCCGGCATGCCGCTTCTGCCGACGACCGGCAAGGCCAACGCCTGGCTCGGGGCGCTGGGGATCGTGCTGACCGGTATCTACGTCAGCGCGATCATCGTCCGCGTCGAGCGGCGGCACGCCGGCTTCGGGGCCGACTCGCTCCTGGCCATCGTCGTCTTCGGGCTCGGCATGTGGGGCCTGACGACGATCGTGCACTGAACCCTTGGCCAGAGCGTGTCCGCATGACGGTGCGTCATGACGTGAGGGCGTCGAGTGGACACAGTGGCAGATGCCTGGATACGCGAACGGGTGGCGTCGGGATCGTGGGAGTGATCGTCATCGTTGTGGTGATCCTCGTCCTCGTCGGCGTCATCAAACTCTGAGAATCGAGAAGCCCCCGGAGGTGATCCGGGGGCTTCGATCGTGCGTGGCAGAGTGGTGAGCCGGGAGAGATTCGAACTCTCAACCAGCTGATTAAGAGTCAGCTGCTCTGCCGTTGAGCTACCGGCCCGCGGCGATGGTAGCGCATGCACCCTCGGGTCGTCCTTCAGGCCCGTGCTCGTCGAGGCGACGCCCCGCCGGCCCGCGCGCGTCAGGACGCAGGCGACACCAGCTCTGCATCGACCGGCTCCAGGCTGCCGGGGTGCGCGCCGGCCGTGCGCAACGTGAGGTACTGGAACCCGAGTGCAGCCTCGACGCCCCGAACGGCGGGCGGCAGCGCCTCGACGTCCTGCGCCGCGATCATCATCGGCTCATCGAGGTCGTAGACGACGCCGTGCAGCCGGAGGCGACAGCGTCCGGCTGCCTGGACATTGCGTGCCCATTCGGAGTGCGGGCCGAGCGGCACGACGATGCGGAAGCCTTCGGGCGTCACCTCCGGATGGACGGGGGTCAGTCGACGGATGCCGGATCTCCGTCCGACGTGCTCGAGCGTACCGATCTCGGACGCCCCGGAGCCGGCCAGGCCGCGACGTAGCAGGCTGGGGTTCACGACCGAGTTCACGAATGTGGTCCCCACCCTCGGATCGCGATGCCAGACGATGGCGGCCCCACCCGCGACCGCGCCGAGCACCATCGACGAGCCGACGAACGCGATCGATCTGCGCATGGACGTGTCCTCCTTCGCCACAGATGGTGTCGAACGCGACGCGGGAGGGGTAGTGCCGAACCGACCGATCCTGCCCGGCAGGTCAGGCCCGCCGCGCCGAGGGTCAGCTCCAGCCGTCGAAGAAAGGGCCGACTGGCCCTTGCGGATGCGACGAACGGAAGATGCGGTGCTCGGGCCGCCCCGCACACACTCACCCGGAGTGCGATGGCGGGAATGGGTGGAGTGGCCCGTGACGTGGGCCCGGCCGTCCCGCACGCTCCTCGGTTCGGAGGGTCGCACCTAGGTGGCCTCGAGCGGGCCGCATGGCGTCGTCGGCCGTCCCCCGCTCCGTAGCGAGGCGGAGTCGATGCGATACCTGCGAAACCTTGGCCGACGCCCTGTCAGGACGGTCCTCACGATCCTGGGGATCACGATCGGGATCTGGGCCCTCGTGGTCTTCGGCTCGATGGCCAACAAGATCAATGCGCTCGTCGCCGGCGGCTCCGGCTACTACGCCGACAAGGTCACCGTCGCCGACGCGAGCGGCCAGCTCGGGGGGTTCGCCAGCGCACCGATGTCGCTGGCCACGGCCGACAAGATCCGGGCGGTCGCGGGCGTGAACGTCGTCGACTCGGCCGTGATGATGCTGATGGACGATCAGCCGAGTGCCGTCACGATGGGCGTGCCGCCGATGATCTCGGGGAGCGTGCCCGGCTCGGACCAGGGCCTCGAGACGTTCAAGACCACCATCGCCGAGGGCCGGGCGCGGACCGCCGCGGACGAAGGCTCGAACGTCACGGTCCTCGGCTCGGACATCGCCCGCAAGTTCGACAAGCACCCCGGCGACACGATCGTCCTCAAGGGCGTGCCGTTCACCGTCATCGGCGTCCTCGCGCCGACGCTGACCGCACCCGACCAGGCGGCGCAGATCCCGCTCGCCGCGGCCCAGCAGCTGTTCATCAAGTCGCTGCCGCCGATGATCCAGGACAAGCTCACCGCCTCGGACATCGCGACCTCGATGGTCGTCTATCCCAAGGCGGGCCAGGACGTCGAGACACTCGCCGCCCGGATCAAGGCCCAGGTCCCCGGGGTCTCGACGATGACCGGCAAGGACTTCGACAAGCAGATCGGGGGCGCGACCTCGATCCTGAACTCCATCCTCGTCGGGATCGCGCTCATCAGCCTGCTCGTCGGTGGGCTGTCCGTGGTGAACACGATGGCCATGTCGATCGCCGAGCGGACCCGCGAGATCGGGATCAAGCGCGCGATCGGCGGCAGCCGGACGCGCATCGTCCGAGAGCTGGTCATCGAGTCGGCGCTCATCGGGTTCATCGGTGGGGCCGTCGGGCTCATCCTCGGAGCGATCGTCGTCACCCTCGTCAACGAGGCGGGTCGGTCGTCGGGCACGATCCTGTTCGAGCTCACGACCGGTACCGCGATCACTGCCGTCGCCTTCTCGACGATCCTCGGCGCGCTCGCCGGCTTCGTCCCGGCCCTCCACGCCGCCCGGCTCGACCCGGTCACGGCACTGCGCTACGAGTGACTGCCATGAGCACCTTCACGGACGATCGATCGACAGGACTGCTCGCCGGGCGGGGCCTCCGCAAGACCTACAAGCTCGGACGGCACAACGAGGTGCAGGCGCTTCGAGGCGTCGACTTCGCCATCGAGGCCGGCGAGATGGTGGCGATCATGGGCCCGTCCGGTTCCGGCAAGAGCACCCTCATGCACATCCTGGGACTCCTCCATGCCCCCGACGTCGATCACGGCCCGGCGCCCGAGCTCGCCTTCGACGGTCGCGACGTCGTCGCCGTCAACGACCGCGAACGGACGAGGATCCGCGCTCGCGAGATGGGGTTCGTCTTCCAGGACTTCAACCTGGTCCCGACCCTGAGCGCGATCGAAAACGTCATCCTCGCCGCCGACTACGCCGGCAACGGCGGGTCCGCGGGCCGGACCGCGGCGATGGAGGCGCTCGACCGGGTCGGACTCGCCGACCGGGCCGCTCACCGGCCGTCGGAGCTCTCGGGGGGCGAACAACAGCGGGTCGCCATCGCGCGAGCCCTCGTCAACCGACCCCGTCTCGTGCTCGCCGACGAGCCGACCGGCAACCTCGATTCGGAGCGCTCCGCGGAGGTCCTCGCCCTGCTTCGGCGGTCCAATCGCGAGCAGGGACAGACCTTCATCCTGGTCACCCACGACAGTGAGGTCGGTGACGCGTGTGACCGCGTCGTGAGGATGCGGGATGGCGTGATCCGTCCGCCCGCACCGGTCGCCCCGCCGGTCGAGCCGGCGATGGTCGAGCGGCGGGTCCTCGTCGGCGCGGGTTCGCGCTAGGACGATCTCGACCGCGACGGAACACGCGAGCATGGCACCCGGCTGGATCTGGGACGTTCCGCAGCAGGACTCATGGTGAGCCAATCTTCGCCGGTCATCCTGCCATCCAGACCCATGGAGGCGGCGGATGAGTCAGCGCGATCGTGCCCAACGTCGGAGATCGCCACGCGACGCGGAGTATGTCGCGCGAGATCGATCTTCGCGTCCCGTTGGGCCGCCGGAAGACTCGTCATGGGCGGAGGGCACCAGGGCCCTCATCGAGGCACCACGCCGGCAAGTGGTCTCCGGTATCGCCCTTGTTCCGCTGCGGATCTTCCTTGGCGTGACCTTCGTCTACGCCGGCCTTGACAAGCTCATCGACCCGGCGTTCCTGCGCGACGTAGGACCGGGTTCCATCGGCGCACAGATGGAGGCATTCGTCCATACGTCGCCCCTCGCACCGATCGTGGTCGCCTTCGGTCAGCCCTTCCCGATCGCGGTCGGTGCAGGGATCGCCCTGCTCGAGATCGCCATCGGTGTCGGTACGCTGACCGGCCTTCTGTTCCGGGCCTGCGCGGCAGCAGGCGCGGCCCTGGCGATCCTCTTCTGGCTCACGGCGTCGTGGGCGATCAAGCCGTACTACTACGGCCCGGACCTTCCCTTCGCGATCGGCTGGATCACCCTGGCCCTGGCGGGGACCGGCGGGATGTTCACGATCCAGGCCTGGCTGCCGTGGTCCAGCTCGACGGCCACGCCACGGGATCAGCGGCAGCGCCGCCTTGCCGCTGCTCGGGGACGGCCGATGCCTGAGACCGATGACGGCGTGACACGGCGGGCCGTGCTCGAAGCTGGATTGATCGGCGCAGCGGCGGTGGTCCTGGCCTCGTTGGGGGCGGTCGTCGGACCGATCGTTCGCGGCAGGGACGCATCCGCTCTCGGCCCCTCGTCGGGAAGCTCGACCGCGCTCTCAGGCGCCTCAGCAGCGCCGCTGACCACGGCCGACGCGGGAGCGGCGGTCACGACTCCGAGGCCGACATCGTCCGCCGTCGCGCCGACCGGTGCGACCGCGGGCACCCCGATCGGCAGCTTGACCCACCTCCGGCCTGACCACCCGATCGGGTTCATCGATCCGACGACGGGCGATCCGAGCGCAGTCCTCCTCCTTCCGAACGGGAAGGTCGTCGCCTACGACCTGACCTGCACCCACGCCGGCTGCACGGTGGAGTACGACCCATCCTCGGGGCTGCTGATCTGCCCCTGCCATGGCGCCACGTTCGACCCGACGCATGGCGCCCGCGCGATCGCCGGCCCGACGGATCAGCCGCTCGCCGGGCTGTCGGTCCATGTCGATCGCGCGACCGGGCAGATCTCGCTGACAACGTCCTAGCGCCCGTGGCGTCCGTCCAACGGCTCCGGACGCCGCGGCGCGCCGACCCGACCGACACGCCCGCTCTGGTCGATCGGCCCGACCTGGCCGATCGCTACTCCGCGTCAGCCTCGTCGATGGGCTTGCGCCATCGGCCCCATGCAGCTCTGAGCCTGGCAGCGGGCGAACGCGGAGGCTCGTCCTGTGTCGCCTCCCGGTCTGTTGCCGCGTCGGGATCTGCCCTTCCAGCCATCGTCGGACCTGGATGCAGTCCGGCGTTTCGGGAGGGGCCGAAGCGCCTCCTCCAACGGGCACCGCCGAGGACGATGAACCCCGCCAGGAACCCGAACCTCGCGTTGATCGAGTCCGCCAGTGACCGCGGCCTCACGCTGCGGCCCATGATCACCGCAACGATCATGCCCATCACCGCGGCTGCCCCGACGGTCACGACCAGCCACCGGATGAGCGGCTCGCCCGGTGATGGAGGCGCATCCTCGGGTACGGAGAGTTCCCGATCGACAGACGGTTCACCGGTTGATGCCATGGCTGCACGCCCCTCTCGAGCAAGGTCCGACGAGTCGCTGAGTCTAGCGGTAGTCCGTGGGCGGTCCCGTGGGTGGCGTGAGCCGCGAGCAGTGCCTTTGGACCACAGAGCGGGACCATCGGCCCTTGTCCGCCGGCTGCGCGTCGTGCTGAATGAGAGCGGAGGATCGCGCCCCTAGGTCCCCATCCCCATGCGGAGACATGGATGGCGCTCGTCGTCGACACACTCAGCAAACGCTTCGGGGACATCCAGGCCCTGGACGGCATCACCTTCGCTGCTCAGGCCGGCCAGGTGTTCGGCTTCCTGGGTGCGAACGGGGCCGGCAAGACGACGACGATGCGGATCGTCCTCGACATCCTCCACCCGGACAGCGGCTCCGTGACATGGAACGATCGGCCGGCGGCCGGCGCTCCACGGAGGACCTGGGGATACCTGCCGGAGGAGCGTGGGCTCTATCCCCGGATGAAGGTCCTCGACCAGCTCGTCTTCGTCGGCTCGCTGTACGGGATCCCGCGCGCCGAGGCCGCCCGCCGGGCTCGTCATTGGCTGACGCGTTTCCGGATCGCCGACTACGCGGAGCGCCGGGCCGAAGAGCTCAGCAAGGGCAACGAACAGAAGATCCAGTTCATCGCCGCCGTCCTCCACGATCCGGACGTCCTCCTCATGGACGAGCCGTTCTCCGGCCTCGACCCGATCAACGTCGCGCTCCTGAAGGATGCCTTCATCGAGATGCGCGACCGAGGAAAGGCGATCGTCTTCAGCACCCACCAGATGGAGATGGTCGAGGAGCTGTGTGACGCCATCGCGATCATCGACAAGGGTCGCGTGGTCGTCGGTGGCCCGGTCCACGACGTGAAGCGGCAGGACGGGCGGCAGGTCGTGCGCCTCGGCGTGTCGGGAGACCAGGACCTCGACTGGCTGGACAGCCGACGGGATGCGACCGTGATGCGTTCCGGGCTCGACTACCACGAGGTCCAGATGCGGACCGGGGTCGACCCCGAGTCGATCCTTCGAGAGGCGCTTGCTCGACACGAGTACGTGACCCGGTTCGAGATCGTCGAGCCTTCGATCGAGGACATCTTCGTCGAGCATGTCGGTGTGACCATGACCGACGAGCGGACACTGGCCGCGGTCGGGGCGGAGCCGAGACCGATGAGCCGGCCCGCCTTGTCGGGGACTGCCAACATCGTGGCCGTCGCCCGCCGGGAATTCGTCACCCGGGCCAGCACCCGGAGCTTCCTGATCTCGACGATCATCCTCGTCCTGGCCGCCGCGGCGGTGGGTCTCGCCCCGGTCGTCGTCAGCTACCTCGGTCGCGACGCGACCCAGGTCGCGATCTTCGTCGGCGCCGCGGACCTGCAGGGCGACCCCGTCACCACCCTGGACGCTCTGCTCA
Organism: uncultured Chloroflexia bacterium; assembly: GCA_963749735.1. Classification (GTDB taxonomy): domain Bacteria; phylum Chloroflexota; class Limnocylindria; order Limnocylindrales; family CSP1-4; genus Chersky-267. Next base: position 107,177 of record CAVVNZ010000018.1, on the reverse strand, counting down.
ACCCGTCGGTCGACCAGGGCGGCGCGACAAGTCCCGGGTCAGTCACCAACAAGCCGTTCCAGGTCACCCGTTCGACGGACCTCGGTGCCGACCGCCAGCAGGTCCTTGACGGCAAGCTCGGCGCCCTGGTCGACATCGAGCGCGGTGCCAGCGGAGAGCTCGTCTTCACCGTCTACACGAGCGAACCTGGGACCAGCCGCACGGCGCTCCTCAGCCGGCAAGCGGCGACCTCGATCGTCGTCGCCGATCGCCTCGGACGGTTGGGCCTGGCACCAACGGATCAGGCAGGTCTGTTCGTTCCGCCACAGGTCACGATCCGGTCGCCCGATCTCTCCAAGCCGGCCGCGACCTCCCAGACGACAGCCGACGAGGCGACGAAGATCGCTGTGAACTTCGGTCTCGTGATCTTCCTCTTCATGGCGATCGTCCTCTACGGGACCTGGGTTGCCCGGAGCGTCGTCGAGGAGAAGAGCAGCCGGATGATGGAGATCATCCTGGCCGCCGCATCGCCGTTCCAGCTCCTCGCCGGCAAGGTCCTCGGGGTGAGCGCAGCGGCCCTGCTGCAATTCGCGGCGATGGTCGCTGCCGTGCTCGTCGCGCTCCTCGCCGAGCACCAGGTCGCCTCGATCGTGCTGGGCGACTCCGCCGGGCTCGAGTCTGCCGTCCGGGCTCGACCCGTCGCTCATCGTCGCGTTCTCGATCTTCTTCGTCCTCGGCTTCCTGCTCTACATGGTCCTCTTCGCGGCTGCCGGCTCGCTGGTCAGTCGGCAGGAGGACGTCGACCAGATCATCATCCCGATGATCCTCATCGCGACGGCGGGCTATCTCATCGCGCTGTACGCCTCGATCGGCATCGTGGACCCCAAGGCGCCGTGGGTGATCGTGCTGTCCTGGGTCCCATTCCTGTCTCCCTACATGATGCTGTCCAGGCTGAATGCGGGAGAAGCAGGTCCGCTCGAGGTAGGCCTCGCCGATCCTGCTCCTGATGGCGGCCATCGTGGTCGCGGTCTGGATCGCGTCCCGGATCTACGCGGCGGGTGTCCTCATGTACGGGCAGAAGCCCAGCATCCGAGGGATGTGGAAGGCCGCCCGAGAAGCGCGTTAGGGCTTCACTCCGAGCGATCGGCGCTTTGCTCCGCGATGAGTCACGGCCTGCCCGGAGGCGACTCAGTCGGGCTGGTTGTCGATCTGGGCGCGCTGGAGGCGGCCGCTGAAGTCGACGTAGATCGACTTCCACTCGGTGTAGGTGTCGAGCGCGGCGTGGCCGGCCTCACGGTGACCGTTGCCGGTCTCCTTCGTCCCGCCGAACGGGAGGTGCGTCTCCGCGCCGATCGTGCCCGCGTTGACGTAGACGATCCCGGTCTCGAAGTCGCGCATCGCGCGGAAGGCCGTGTTGGCATCGCTGGTGAAGATCGCCGACGACAGGCCGTAGCGCGTCTGGTTGAGGGCGGTGACCGCCGCCGGGTAGTCGGGCACGGGGACGACCGACAGGACCGGCCCGAAGATCTCCTCCTGGGCGATGACATCCATCGGCTTGACGCCGGCGAAGATCGTCGGCTCGAAGAAGTGACCGTGGTCGAGGCCCTCCCCGGTCGCCCGGGACCCGCCGGTGACCAGCTCGCCGTCGCGCCGTCCGATCTCGACGTACGAGGCGACCTTGTCGACCGCACCGGCGTTGACCAGCGGGCCGACGTCGGTCGTCGGCTCGAGGCCCGAACCGAGCCGCAGCGCCCGGGTCCGCCGCTCCAGGCGTTCGAGGAGCGGCTCGACGACCCCCGCCTCGACGATGACCCGTGAGCAGGCCGTGCAGCGCTGGCCGGTCGTCCCGAAGGCGGACCACAGGATCCCGTCCGTGGCCAGGTCGAGGTCCGCATCCGCCAGGACGACGATGCCGTTCTTGCCGCCGAGCTCGAGGCTGACCCGCTTCAGTCGCCGGGCGGCGATCGAGGCGATCCGCTTGCCGGTCTGGGTGTTGCCGGTGAAGCTGACGATCTGGGTATCGGGACTGGCCACCAGCGCGTCCCCGACCTCGGGTCCGGGACCCGTCAGCAGGTTGACCGTGCCCGGTGGGAACCCGGCCTCGGCCATCAGCTCGACGAGCAGCGTGGCGCAATGGGGCGTGTCGCTCGACGGCTTGAGGACGACCGTGTTCCCCGCCACCAGCGCGGGCATCATCTTCCAGCACGGGATCGCCATCGGGAAGTTCCAGGGGGTCACGATCGCGGCCACCCCGAGCGGCTCGCGGACGCTCATCGCCCATTTGTCGGGCAGCTCGGACGGGGTCGTGTCACCGAACAGGCGACGCCCCTCCCCCGCCATGAGGAAGGCGATGTCGATCCCCTCCTGGACGTCGCCGCGCGTCTCGGCGAGGACCTTGCCCATCTCCCGGGTCATCGCCCGGGCGAGGCGCTCCTTGTGCTCGGCCATGAGCGCCCCGAAGGCGTACAGGATCTCACCGCGCTTCGGGGCCGGTGTACGCCGCCAGGTCTGGAACGCGACCTCGGCCGCGCGGATGGCACGTGCCGCGTCGGCGGCGTCGCCGGCCTGGAACTGGCCGATCAGGTCGCGCGTGTCGGCCGGATTCCGGCTCTCGAAGGTGCGTCCCGTCGTCGACTCGACCCACTCGCCGCCGATGAACAGGCGGAATGCCGGCGCGGTCGGGGCAGCGGTGCCGCTGGTCGAAGTGGCGGTCGTCATCGGTCAGACCCGCTCGAAGGCCATCGCGACGGAGCCCCCGCCGCCCAGGCACAGCGTGGCGAGCCCGTACCGGCCCTGGCGCCGGCGGAGCTCGTGGAGCAGCGTCGCGACGACCCGGGCGCCGCTCGCGCCGATCGGATGGCCGAGCGCGATGGCACCGCCGTTGACGTTGACCTTCGACCAGTCGAACCCGAGCTCCCGACCGTCGGCCAGCACCTGGGCGGCGAACGCCTCGTTGATCTCGACCAGGTCGAATGCGTCGATCGTCAGGTCGATCCGCTCGAGCAGCGTCCGGACACCGGTGATCGGGGCGAGGAACAGCCACTTCGGCTCGACCTCGGCCTGGGCATAGCCGACGATCCTCGCGAGCGGGCGGAGGTCGTACTCCTCGACCGCCCGTTCGCTGGCGACGACGGTCGCGGCGGCGCCGTCGGTGATGCCCGGCGCGTTGCCAGCGGTGACCGTCGCCTCGGGCAGCGGTCCCCCGCCCTCGGGCTCGGGCAGGTCGAAGGCCGGACGGAGCCGGGCGAGCGCCTCGGCCGTGCTGTCGCGTCGCGGCCCCTCGTCGACGGCGACGACCGTCTCCCGGCCCTTGACGTCACGGACGCTCACCGGAGCGATCTCCGCGTCGAACCGTCCGGCGTCGATCGCGGCGATCGCCCGCCGATGGCTGTCCAGGGCGAACGCGTCCTGGTCGGCCCGGCTCACGTGATCGTGCGCGGCGACCCGCTCGGCATGGGTCCCCATGTGGCAGTCCTCGATCGCGCACCACAGGCCGTCGAGGACCGTGGCGTCGCGAACCACGCCATCACCCAACCGATACCCGAACCTGGCGTTGGGCAGGAGGTATGGAGCGAGGTTCATGCTCTCCATCCCGCCGGCGACGGCGACCTCGGCGTCGCCCGCCCGGATCTCGGCCGCCGCCAGCATGATCGCCTTGAGGCCCGATCCGCAGACCCGGTTGATCGTCGTCGCGCTCGTCGTGACGGGGAGCCCGGCGCGGAGAGCCGCCTGGCGGGCAGGGGCCTGGCCGACGCCGGCCTGGAGGACCTGACCCATGAGGACCTCGTCGATCGGCGTCCCGTCGGGGAGGTCGGCCCGCTCGACCGCGGCCCGGATGGCGACGCCGCCGAGCTCGACGGCGGGGGTCGTCGACAGCAGGCCGCCGAACTTGCCGATCGGGGTCCGCTGCGCGCTGACGAGGTAGACGTGGCCGTTCGGACCGGATGACGGGCTGGGCATGACCCGAATCTACGCCGTTTCGTGGACCGGGTCAGCCGGCCGTCGGCGGGACCGGCCCAGCGTACGATAGGTCCGTGGCCGAACTCGACGCGCCCCCGGCGCCTCGATCCCGACCCGACCGATGCGGCGACCCTGGCCCTCCTCCGCAGCCTGGCCGCGACCGCCGCCGATGCCCTGATCGTGACCGACCTCGATGCCCGGGTCAGGGTTTGGAACGCGGCGGCCGAACGGCTGTACGGGATCCCGGCGGATGAGGCCCTCGGCCGGGTGATCTACGAGCTGACCGAGGCCCGGGTCGTCGGCGAGGTCGTCGTCCCGATCGGCCAGCCCCGCCAGACCGCGCTGGCGAGCGGCTCGTGGCACGGCCGGGTGGTCGAGCGCGCGACGGTCGGGCGGGCGATCGGCCGGGAGGTCGTGGTCGAGACGTCGCTCAGCCGGCTCGAGGCCGCCGACGGGACGGTCCGCGGCGTGCTGAGCATCAAGCGCGACATCACCCCGTCCTACCGCCTCGAGCTCGAGCTGGCGACGCTCGGCAGCCTGGCGACCGCCACCGGACGCGCCCGGACCCGGACCGAGATCGCCCAGACGGCGATCGACCTGCTGTGCACGGCGACCGGGGCACCGGCCGGGATGATCCTCGGTCTCGAAGGCGTGGAAGCCACGATCGAGGCGACCCACGGGGTCGACCCTGCCGATGGCCGGCGGGCCGCCATGCTCGCCCTGCCGGCGAGCCCGGTCCATACCGCCGTCCGGACGCCGGGCACCGTCTTCGTCGGGTCGATCCTCGAGCTGCCCGTCGACGATGAGGCGCGGACCTGGATCCGGTCGCTCGGCGTCGCCACGATCGCCCTCGTCGGGATCCACCGGGGCGAGGAGCTGGTGGCGACGCTCGCCCTGGGCTGGACCGATCCGGACGCCCCTCGCCCGTCGGCGGCCGTGCTCCTCCAGGCGGGGGCGCACGTGGGCAAGGCGCTCGAGAACGCCCGCCTGCTCGAGGAGATGACCGTCCGGAGCGAAGCCGAGCGAGCCCTCATCCGACGGCTCGACGTCCTCGACGAGCTGACCCGGATCGGGCAGGCGGTCCGGACGGCCGATGAGCTGGCCGAGCGATCGGCCCAGCTCGTGGGCGAGGCGCTCGAGGCCGCCGGCACGGCCTACGGACTCCTCACGCCGGACGGATCCGCCTACGCGACGTCGTCCTTCGTGGGGATCCCCGAACCGCTCGCGGCCTGGCTCAGGGCCTCGCCACCGCTGGAGCGGTCCGTCTTCCGCCGATGGCGCGCCGGCGAGGGCAGCATCTTCGCCCCGTTCGAGCCCGGCCAGGTCTCCGACGAGACCCTCGAGCTCGCCCGGGCGACCGGCGTGACCGCCTACGCCGCGATCCCGATCCGGATCGAGGATGAGCTCGTCGGCGGCATCGTCGCCTACTTCGACCGCCCCGTCGACGAGGTCCAGGTGAACCATCTCGCGCTCGACTCGGTCGCCAGGATCGTCGGCATCTCGCTGGCGAACTTCCGTCACCGGGAGCAGCTCGAAGGATCGGAGGCACGCTACCGGACCCTGTTCGACGCCTCGCCCGACGCCTTCCTGCTGTGCGACCTGGACGGGGCGATCCTCGACAGCAACGCCGCGGCCGACCGACTGTATGGCGCCCCGCTGGTGGGCCTGTCCGCCTCGGACTTCGTCGACGTCGACCCGGCCGAAACCGACCTTCGCCGCGAGGCGGTCGATCGAGGCGAGCACCGACGGTATACCGGGACCGCTCGGCGGGCCGACGGCTCGCGCTTCCCGCGTGAGAGCGAGGCGTCGCTCGTCCGGATCGGGGAGGAGCCCCGCTACCTGGTCGTCGTCCGCGACCTGACCGAGCGTCAGCGGCTGCAGACCGAGCTCGTCCAGGCCCAGAAGATGGAGACCGTCGGGATCCTCGTGTCCGGCGTCGCCCACGAGCTCAACAACCCGATCGCCTCGATCGTCGGCCTGAGCACGCTCATCGGCCGGGATCCCAGCCTGTCGGACGACCTGCGCGAGAGTGCCGGGCTGCTGGTGGACGAGGCCCACCGGGCGGGACGGATCGTCCGGACGTTCCTCGACTTCGTCCGATCGCGGCCGCCCGAACGCCACCCGACCGCCATCGGGCCGCTGCTCGAGACCGTCCGTGAGCTCCAGTCCTACAGTCAGCGGGGTCGGGTCGAGTGGACCATCGACGTCGAACCCGGCCTGCCGAAGGTCGCGATCGACCGCTCGCAGATCCAGCAGGTCCTGCTCAACCTGACCACCAATGCGGTCCAGGCGGTCCTGTCCGATCGCCCGACCGGCACGCTCGCCATCACCGCTCGCCGCGGGTCCGCGACCGAGGATCGCCCGACGATCCGGATCAGCGTGACCGACGACGGACCCGGTGTCGCGGCGTCCGACCGGACGAAGCTGTTCGTCCCGTTCTTCACGACCAAGGCGCCGGGCGAGGGGACCGGGCTCGGCCTGCCGGTGTCCTTCGACATCGTCCGTCGCCACGAGGGGCGGCTGCGCTACGAGCCTGCTCCCGGTGGCCGGGGCGCACGCTTCATCATCGAGCTGCCCGTCGACGTGCCCACCACGAGCCAGGTGGAGCGGCCGCACGACGGCGCCGGCGCCGAAGCACGAGGGCCCGCCGGGCAGCCGCGACCGAACGCCCGGCCGGCGAACCCGGCGGACCGCCGCCCGCGCGCCCTCATCCTCGACGACGAGGAATCGATCCGGACGTTCTTGCGCAAGGCCCTGACCGCGGCGGGCTTCGACACGATCGTCGCCGCGGACGGCGAGACCGCGTTGGGCGACATCCGGTCGGGTCCGATCGACGTCGCCCTCGTCGATCACCGGATGGCCGGGATGACCGGGGTCGACGTCTACGACGCGGCGATCGCCGTCCGGCCGGCCCTGGCGGAACGCTGGATCTTCATGAGCGGCGACGTCCTCAACCCGGATCTCCATGCCTTCGCGGAGGCCCGCGCCATCCCGCTCCTGGCCAAGCCGTTCGACCTGTCGACCGTCACCGCGGCGGTGGCCGCGATCGTGGAGCGAGTCGGCATCCTCGTCGACTGATCGTCCGCGTCGACCGACCGTCCGCCCCGGCGGCCTCGACCGCCGACCCGTCCTCAGCGTGGGTAGGTGTGGAACCCGCGACCCGTCTTCTGGCCGAGGTGGCCGGCCGCGACCAGCTCCTCGAGGATGTCCGGCGGGCGGAACTGCTCGTCGCCCAGGCCCTCGTGGAGGACCCGCAGCACGCCGAGACAGACGTCCAGTCCGATGAAATCGGCGAGCTCGAGCGGTCCCATCGGGTGGTTCAGCCCGACCCGCGCCCCCGTGTCGATGTCGTCCGCGGTCCCGACGCCCTGTTCGAAGGCGCGCATCGCCTCGGCGAGGAGCGGCATCAGGACCCGATTGACGATGAAGCCGGGGCGATCGGCCGAGGCGATGACCGCCTTGCCGAGGTCGGCCGCCAGCGCTCGCATCGCCGTCACCGTGGCGTCGTCGGTCTCGCGACCGCGGATCAGCTCGATGAGCGGCATGACCGGGACCGGGCTGAAGAAGTGGAGCCCCAGGAACCGGGCGCGACGCGAGGCGCGCACCGCCTCGGCCAGTCGATCGATCGAGATCGAGCTCGTGTTGCTGGCGAAGATCGTTGATGCAGGGGCCAGAACGTCGAGCTGGGACCAGAGGGCGGACTTGACGACGACGTCCTCGAAGACCGCCTCGATGACGAGGTCCGACGCGGCCACCCGGCCCGGGTCGGCCGTGACATCGACGCGGTCGAGGATCGCCGAGCGGGTCTCGGCACTGAGCTTGCCCTTCGCTACCGCGCGGTCGAGGTTGGCCGCGATCCGGTCGCGGCCCGCGATGGCGCGGGCGAGGTCCGGCTCGTAGAGCACCACCGACGCGCCGATCGTGGCGTGGACCTGGGCGATCCCATGGCCCATCAGGCCGGCGCCGGCCACGAACACCCGCTCGACGCTCACGAGGCGACCTCCCGGCCGATCGCCGCCAGCAGGCGATCGGCGGCGGTGAACGGATCGACCCGATGCTCGGCGACCGCACGCAGCGTCGCGGCCGCGTCGTCCGCCAGCGGGGCGACGCGGAGCCGGTCGGCGATGCGGTCGGCAAGGATCGCGCGCACCTGGGCATCCGCCCGGGCGAGACGTGCGGCGGTCGGGGATCCGTCATCCGTCGGCGGCCGCACGAGTCCGGCTCGATGCCGGTCGAGGGCCGCCAGGAGCTCCGGGACGCCCTGTCCGGTCGACGCGGTCGTGATGAGGATCTCCGGGCGCTTCGGGCGAGGCCGCGCTGCATCGGCCGCCGACGCGCCAACGACGGGGGCGGCGACGAGCATCGCCCGCAGCTGGGCGGCCGTCCGCTGCGCTCCGGGACGGTCGCCCTTGTTGACGACCACGAGGTCGGCGACCTCGAGCAGCCCGGCCTTGATCGCCTGGACCTCGTCGCCCATCTCGGGCGCCTCGAGGACGACCGTGGTGTCCGCCGACGACGCGACCTCGACCTCGCTCTGGCCGGTCCCGACCGTCTCGACGAGGATCAGGTCGAAGCCGACGGCATCGAGCAGCGCGCACGCGGCGCCGGTCGTCGACGCGAGGCCGCCGGCGTGACCGCGGGCGGCCATCGACCGGATGAAGACGTCCCGATCGGCGGCGTAGGCCTGCATCCGGACCCGATCGCCGAGGATCGCGCCCCCGGTGATCGGACTCGAAGGGTCGACGGCCACGACCGCCACGGTCCGGCCGGCCGCGCGGACCTCCGAGATGAGGGCGGCGACGAGGGTGGACTTGCCGGCGCCAGGCGGTCCGGTGATGCCGACCAGGTGCGCCCGGCCGGCCATCGGGTAGAGCTGGCGGAGGGCGGACTCGGCGACCGCGGTCCGGTTCTCGACCGCCGTCAGCAGTCGCGCCAGCGCGTGGCGATCTCCGGCGACTGCGGCAACCGCGAGCTCGGTCGCGCGTGCCAAGTCGGAGCCGTCGGCCGTGTCGGGGACGACCGGATCCTGACCCACGCTAGTCGCGCGGACGGACGTTCGCGCGGATGAACGCGGCGACCTCGCCGATCGTCGTGCCCGGGCCGAACACCGCCGCGACGCCGGCGGACTTGAGCGCCGGCACGTCGTCGTCCGGGATGATCCCTCCCGCGGTCACCAGGACGTCATCGAGTCCTGCCTCCCGGATGAGCGTGCAGATCCGCGGCAGGAGGGTCATGTGCGCTCCCGACAGGATGGACAGTCCCACGACGTCGACATCCTCCTGGAGCGATGCCGACGCGATCATCTCGGGGGTCTGGCGGAGGCCGGTGTAGACGACCTCGAACCCCTCGTCGCGCAGGCCCCGAGCGAGGACCTTGGCCCCGCGGTCGTGCCCGTCGAGCCCGGGCTTCGCGATGAGCACCTTGATCGGTCGGTCGGTCATGCCCCGATTGTAGAGGGCCGGGGATCGGTCAACCGCTCGGGCGCGAGCTCGACGCCCGTTCCGCTCCGATCAGGTCCGGGCGCCGCCGGAGACCGTGACGACTTCACCGTTGACGAACGAGTTGTAGCCGGAGCCCAGCCAGACGACCACCCGGGCGACATCGTCCGGCACCGCCAGCCGGCCGAGCGGCACCCGCTTGGCCATCGTCGCCTGGCGGTCGGCCGGGACCGACGGGACGCCGTCTCGTTCGGTCACGATGGTGGTGGGGGCGACCGCGTTGACGAGGATCCCCGACGGCCCGAGCTCCTTGGCGAGCGAGCGGGTGAGACCGACGATCCCGGCCTTGGCCGCCGCATAGTGGGCCGCCTTCGCGGCTCCGACGGCGCCCGACCGCGAAGCGAGGTTGACGATCCGCCCGAACCCGCCGGCGGCCATCCCGGGCGCGACCGCACGACTGACCCGGAAGGTCGTCCCGAGCATGTCGTCGATGACTCCCGCCCAGTCGTCGTCGTCGATGTCCTCGATCGCCTCGGTCCGGAACGTGGACGTCCCATTGACGGCGACGGCGATGGGACCCAGCTCGCGGGCGATCCGCTCGACCATCGCCTCGATCGCCGCCCGGTCGCCCAGGTCGCAGCCATAGGCGACCGAGCGGCCGCCCGCGGCGACGATCCCGGCGGCCGCCGCCTCGGCGCGATCGACGCTGGTCCGGTAGTGGACGGCGACCACGGCTCCCTCGGCGGCGAACGCCGAGCAGAAGGACGGTCCCGCGGCACCGCCCCCACCGGTCACCAGGACGACCCGGCCGGTCAGCCCCGCATCCATCCCGGCGCCTCAGACGCCCGGGGCTCGGCGCTCGATGTGGGCGAGGAACTCGGAACGAGTCTTGTCCCGCGAGCGGAACAGCCCGAGGACGGCGCTCGTGGTCATGACGGTGCCAGGCTTGCGGACGCCGCGCATCACAGCGCACAGGTGCGTCGCCTCGACGACCACCCCGACACCCTGTGGCTCCAGATGGTCCTGCAGGAAGTCGGCGATCTGCTGGGTCAGCCGCTCCTGGACCTGGAGCCGGCGCGCATACATCTCGACGATGCGCGGGATCTTCGACAGGCCGACCACCCGGCCCCTCGGGATGTACGCCACGGCGGCCGACCCGAAGAACGGCAGGAGGTGGTGCTCGCACAGGCTGTAGAACGGGATGTCCTTGACGACCACCATCTCGGAGTAGTCGACGTCGAAGATCGCGCCGTTCATCAGGCGGGCCGGGTCGACGTGGTAGCCCGCGGTCAGCTCGGTGTACATCCGGTGGACCCGCGCCGGGGTGCCGATCAGGCCCTCGCGATCGGGTTCCTCGCCGACCTCCTCGAGGATCTCCCGGACCGCGGCCTCGACCCGCCCGTTGCCTGCGTGGCCACGCAGGCTGTCGCCCTCGATGGCGGCCGGTGCGTCGCCCGGATCGTCACCGATCTCGGTCTCGATCTCCGCGACGATCTTCTGGACGTGGTCGGGCAGGACGGTCATCGATCTCCTCTACGTCGTCGATGGTAGCGCCGGTTCCGCGGAACGGCCCGCGACGCCGCGCAGCCAGGTCCGGGCGTTCTCGCCCAGCGTCGGGCGATGGTAGCCGCCCTCCTGCAGGACGACCAGTCGCCGCCCGAGGGCGGCCACCCGTCGGCCGATCTCGTGGTAGACGGGCGTCGTCAGGGCGAAGTCGCAGATCGGGTCCTGGCGGTACGTATCGAACCCGAGCGACACGACGACGATGGACCCGGGCGTCGCGGCGATCGCCTCGAGCGCCCGGTCGAGCACCTCGAGGTAGCGCCGATCGTCGACGCCGGCCTCGAGCGGGAGATTGATGTTCGCCCCCGTTCCCGGACCTTCGCCCGTCTCGTCGGCACGGCCGAGCACGTACGGGTACTGCCGGTCCGGGTCGGCATGGATCGACACGTACAGGACGTCGCCCCGGCGCCAGAAGATCTGCTCGGTCCCGTTCCCGTGGTGGTAGTCGAGATCGAGGATGGCGACGCGTTCTCCGGTGCGCCGGACGATCGATTCGGCCGCGATCGCCGCATTGTTGAAGAAGCAGTAGCCGGCATACATGGATCGCGCCGCGTGGTGGCCGGGCGGCCGGCACAGGCCGTAGACGATGGACTCGCCCCCGTCGACGACGAGGTCGACGGCCGTCAGCGCCGTGTCCACGGCCGCGCGGGCGGCCCCGTACGTCCCGGCCACGATCGGCGTCGAGGAGTCCAGCCCCCAGAACCCGGCACGCCCGGCGATGGCGACGGGTTCGCGGATGAGGCGCATCCCCTCGGGCCCGAACCCCTCCGCCAGCGCGCGGACGGCCCAGGTGTCCGGGATGACGGCGGGCCGGTCGATCCCCTCCCGGACGCCCTGCGACCACGCTTCCTCGAGGAACCGGACGAGCCCCGGGTCGTGGACCGCGAGGATCGGGTCGAGGCCGTGATCCGTCGGTCCGACCAGCTCGAACCCGCCGTCGGCGAGCAAGGCGGCGCGGATGAGCTCGGCACGTTCGGGGACCTCGTACGCGGACGTCTCCCGGCCCATCAGCGTCTCGCTGATCGGATCGTGACCCTGGTGAGCGGGGGTGTAGACGACGCGCATCGAGTCCTCCGAGGTGGGCCTGGGCGCTGATGCTAGCGGGCGGCGAGTCGGAGGATCGCCCCGGCGAGCTCGTCCGGACGGTAGCGCGGGAGGTTGTGGCCGTCGTCGGGGAACCGTGCAACGTCGACCTCCGGGCGCCCGGCGGCCGAGCGCGCCCGCTGGACCTCGACGAGCGCGGCGGTCTTCGACCGATCCTCGTCGTCGACCGCGACAAGCGCCTCGACGGGCAGGTCGAGCTCGCCCAGGCTGGCGATCGGGAGGTACTGGAAGATCGCCTCGACCGAGCGCTCGAACGCGTGCGGTCGGACGGCCGGGACGACGTGTCCGGCCGGCACCTCGACGACCGTGGCGCGAGCCGCGCGCTCCTCATCGGCGTCCCAGTGCGACGGATCCCATGCCCGACGGTCGGCGAGGAAGGCGTCCATCGACGCGAGCACCTCCGGCGGCTCGGCCAAGTCGCGCAGGAATTCGGCGGGCGTGAGGCCCGTCTCCTCCGCGACATCCTGCCACCCCCCGTCGACGAGGACGAGGCCGGCGCAACGGTCGCCGAGCAGGTCCGCGGCCCACGTCGCGACGATCGCGCCGTAGCCGTGGCCGGCCAGGACGACCCGTGCCGTCGCCTCACCGGCGGCGTCCGGAGCCCCGCCGCCGAGCACGCCCGATCCTTCGGCCACCGCGACGACATCGTCGGCGAGGGTCGTCGGGTCGTACTCGGTCGTAGGAGCGTCCGACAACCCGTGGCCGCGCAGGTCCAGCGCGATCGTCCGGGCCACCCGTCGGAGCCGCCGGGCGACGGCGGTCCAGCCCCAGGCGGTCCCGCCCAGCCCATGGATGAGGATGACCCCGGTCGCACGGTGCGTCGGGGGGCCGCCCCAATCGAGGAAGTGGATCCGCTCGCCCGGCGCCGTCTCGACGACGAATCCGTCGGGGTCGGCGGTCAGGTCGGGCTCGGGCGACAGCGCGGAGAGGTCGGCGGACGGCAGGTCCATCCGGCCTAGGATAGGGCGGTCATGGTCAAACGCCGCCGGGGTGCCCGGTCAGCCTTCGCTCGCCGCCGCGCCGACGCCGACCGTTTCGAGCGCCTCGTCGAACGCGCCCTCGATGCCATCCCCGCGCCGTTCCAGAACGCGCTCGACGAGGTCGCCATCGTCATCGAGGACGACGCCAGCGACGAGCAGCTCGAGATCTCGGGTCTCGGCCCCGACGAGGCACTGTACGGGCTGTACGAGGGAACCCCGCGGACGGCCTGGGGAGCCGAGTCGGTCCCCTTCCCGAACAAGATCAGCCTGTTCCGGATCCCGCTCGAGGAGGACTTCCCGGACCCCGACGACCTCGCCGACGAGGTCCGGATCACGGTCATCCACGAGCTCGCCCACCACCTGGGGATCGACGACGACCGGCTCGGCGAGCTCGGCCTGGACTGACCGCGCGGATCGCCCTCGCCAGGAGCGTCGATCGCCGATCCCGTGCCAGCGTCCGCCGGGTCAGCCTGCCGCCGGCGGGAGCGGAGCCGCCATCGCCAGCAGCTCGCCGAGACGATCGACCGCGACGTTGCCGCCCGACGCCACGACGCACACCGTCTCGCCGTCGCGCACGGGGATGCGCCCCGTCAGGAGCGCCGCCAGCGCCGCGGCGCCGGCCGGCTCGAGGACCTGCTTCATCCGCTCCAGGGCGAAGCGCATGCCCGCCAGGATCGTCGGATCGTCGAGGAGGACGATCCCGTCGAGGTAGCGGCGGCACATCGCCAGGGTCCATTCGCCGGCGAACGGCGCTCCGAGCCCGTCGGCCACGCTCCGTGGCTGGATCGTCACGACCGCCCCGGCCGCCAGCGCGACCGACACGGCGTTCGACTCGGTCGGCTCCACGCCGTACACCCGGACCGTCGGACGTGACTCCTTGAGCGCGGCGGCGACCCCGCTGATCAGCCCGCCACCACCGATCCCGACGACGACCACGTCGACGTCGGGCAGGTCGTCGAGGATCTCGAGCCCCAGCGAGCCGTGTCCGGCGATGACGTCGGGGTCGTCGAACGGGTGGGCGAACGTCAGCCCGCGCTCGTCGCGGATCGCCTCCAACCGGCCGAACGTCTCGCCGACGTGCTCGCCGTGCAGGACGACCTCGGCGCCGTACCCGAGGCAGGCGTCGACTTTCGTCTGGACGGCACCCGCGGGCATCGTCACGACGACCGGGACGCCGAGCTCGTGACCGGCCCACGCGTAGGCCTGACCGGCATTCCCGGCCGACAGCGTGATGATCCCGCGCGCCCGCTGCTCCGGCGTCAGTGCCGCGACCCTGGCGGTCATCCCACGGGCCTTGAACGAGCCCGTCTTCTGGAGATGCTCCGCCTTGAGGTACAGCCGGCCACCGGCCAGCCCCTGCCCGGTCGCTCCGGCGATCACGCGCGCCGCGGTCGCCGAGCTGAGCATCGGCGTCCGGTGGACGCGTGGACCGACGACCTCGAGGGCCGCCAGGATGCGCTCGAGCGGCACGATGTGATCGGACATCGCGGCAGTGTGGCACAGGGCGACACGCCGCTCCGACGCTCAACGGGTTGCGTGCTTGCGCAACCAGTGTGGTAGCATGGACGGGTGCTGGACACGCCCGTGACCACCGACCATGACCGACAGCGGTTCGCCGCCGTCGGGCGTGCGCTGGCGGATCCGAAGCGCTTGTGTGTCCTCGAGTCGCTCGCCATCGGCGAGCTCTCGGTCGGGGACCTGTCTACCCGCGTCGGGTGCCAGGTTCCCAACATGAGCCAGCACCTGGCGGTCCTCCGCAGCGCCGGGTTGGTGACGACCCGCCGCGAGGGCAGCACCGTCTACTATCGCCTCGCCGACCCGCGGGTCCTCGAGGCCTACCGACTCATCCAGACGATCGCCCGCTAGGGCGTGGGTTCCCGCGGAGCGGGAGAAAGGATCCGGGCCAGATGGCCGAGATCAAGGCAGTGACGGACGCGACCTTCGAAGAGACCGTCCTCAAGAGCGAGCGGCCGGTCGTGGTCGACTTCTGGGCCGTGTGGTGCGGCCCGTGCAAGATGGTCGCCCCGGAGATGGAGAAGCTGGCCGCCAAGTACGACGGGCAGGTCGACGTGGTCAAGGTCGACGTCGACGCGAACCCCGGCCTCTCCCGAGCGTTCAACATCATGAGCATCCCGACGATCGCGTTCTTCAAGCCCGGCGCTCAGCCGCAGGGCGTGGTCGGGTTCCGGCCGCTCGAGCAGCTCGAGCAGCAGTTCGGCCTGGCCGAGTTCGCCAAGCCGGCGGTCGTCGAACCGCAGGCCTAGCCGGTCGCCGGCGTCGAGCCCGTCCCTGGGCGACACGCACCGAAGACCCCGGCAACGCCCGGGGTCTTCCCATGTCCGGCCGGACCGGTCGGCGACGAGGGCCGGGAGGATCGACCCGAAGGGCCCGGTCAGGCTCCTCCCGCCAGCCGCCGGGCGCTGTCGAACCAGGCGTTCATCCGGTCGATCGCGTGCGGGTCGAGCTCCGACGGGCGGATCGTCACCCAGCCCGCTCCGCGACCCGACGGCACGACGTCGGGGGTCCTGACCGCTGCAGCCGCCACGGCCGACGACAGCCCGAAGGACGCGGCCAGCCCTCCGGCCTCGAGCGCGGCGAACGTTCGGCCCGCGACGACGTACTCGACGCCCCCATCATCCGACGGCCGGGCGGTCACGGCCGGCTCGCTGCGGGCCGCTGCCGCCAGCGTGTCGGCGATCGTCGCGGCCACGTCGGACGGTCAGCCTCGCCCGACGGACGCGAGGACCGCGGCCAGGTCGTCCCGGTGCGACTCGTAGTGGTCGATCGTCTCGTCCAGGAAGAACGTCTCGTACTCGGCGCTCTTGATCCAGCGCGTCTCGGGCACGACGGTGAGGTAGCCACGCAGCTCGCCGGGGACGGTCCGGAAGCGACGCCGGACCTCGTCCATCGGCAGGGCCAGCCAGCGCAGGCGGATCTCCTCGTTGATCTCGTCGCCGCGGGCGTCCCAGTCTGCGTCGGCCGCCGCCTTGATCGGGCTGGTGTCGTTGACGGCGAGCTCGCGCGCGACGTCGAGGGCCACCTCCTGCCAGGCCACGAGGTGCGCCATCAGGTCCCGACCCGACCAGCCGTGGACGGACTCGAGCTGGGGCGCGAGCTCGGCGTCCGTCAGCTCGTCCAGGGCTTCGAAGGCGCGCCAGCCATCGCGCTCGTCCTCAAGGAACGACAGGGCATCGAGGTACATGAGCGAATGGTAGCGGGCTCGACCTGCCCCCACCCGGCCGCTCCGACCCGGACTCGCGGACGGGCGGTGGGCCGGACGAGCGATCAGACCGCGGCGGGCTCGCGGTATTCGCCGAAGACGGCCCGGAACACGCCGCAGATCTCCCCGAGGGTCGCATAGGCCGCGGCGCATCCGATCAGGGCCGGCATGAGGTTGGTCTCCGTCGAGCCGGGGCGGGACGCGAGCTCGCGCAGCCGGGCCAGGGCTGCCTCGACGGCAGCTCCGTCACGCTCGCGTCGGGTCCGCTCGAGGCGGGCGAGATGCGTCCGGCGTGACGCCTCGGAGACCTGCAGGAGCGGGATCTCGAGGACCTCCTGGGGGTCGTGGTGAAGGTTGACGCCGACGATCGACCGGTCGTCGGAGTCCAGCTCGAGCTGGTAGCGATAGGCGGCGTCGGCGATCTCCCGCTGCGGATAGCCCTCGGCGATCGCGGCGACCATCCCCCCGCGGCGGTCGATCTCGTCGAGATAGCGCCACACCAGCGGTCTCCGTCGCGTTCGTCAGCGACTCGACGAACCATGACCCGCCGAGCGGGTCGACCGTGTTGGCCACGCCCGTCTCCTCGGCGATGATCTGCTGCTGGCGGAGGGCGAGCAGGGCGGCCTCGGCGGACGGCACCGCCCAGGCCTCGTCGTACGCGTCGGTGTGGAGCGACTGGCGTCCCGCCGAGGACCGCGGCGAGGGCCTGGATGGCCACCCGGGTCAGGTTGTTCAGCGGCTGCTGGGCGGTCAGGCTCACCCCGGCCGTCTGGGTGTGGAACCGCATCCAGGTCGAGCGCTCGTTCTCGGCTCCGTAGCGCTCGCTCATCAGCTTCCACCAGATCCGACGGGCGGCGCGGAACTTGGCGATCTCCTCGAAGAAGTCGTTGTGACTGTTGAAGAAGAAGCTCAGGCGCGGGCCGAAGTCGTCGACCCGCAGACCCCGGGCGATGGCCGCTTCGGTGTAGGCCATCCCGTCGGCGATCGTGAACGCGAGCTCCTGGACGGCCGTCGAGCCGGCCTCGCGGATGTGGTAGCCGCTGATCGAGATCGTGTTCCAGCGCGGCATCTCGCGGGTCCCGAACTCGATCGTGTCGGTCACCAGCCGGAGAGAGGGCTCGGGCGGGAACAGGAACTCCTTCTGGGCGACGAACTCCTTGAGGATGTCGTTCTGGAGCGTGCCCTCGAGGGCGGCCCGCGGCACGCCGCGCTTCTCGGCGGCCGCGATGTACATCGCCCAGATCGGGGCCGCCGGCGAGTTGATCGTCATCGACGTGCTGATCCGGTCGAGCGGGAGGCCGTCGAGCAGGACCTCCATGTCGGCCAGGCTGGACACGGCCACGCCGCACGTCCCGAACTCGCCCTCCGCCTCCGGATCGTCGGTGTCGTAGCCGTATAGCGTCGGCATGTCGTAGGCGATCGACAGACCCGTCTGACCGGCCGCCAGGAGCTGGCGGAACCGGGCGTTGGTGTCCTCGGCCGCTCCGAAGCCGGCGAACATCCGCATCGTCCACGGCCGGGCGCGGTAGCCCGACGGATGCACCCCGCGGGTGAACGGCGGCTCGCCGGGAAACCCGACGTCGACCAGTGCGTCGGTCCCGTCGAGCGACCACGGGCCGTACAGCCGGTCGACCTCGACGTCGCTGATCGTCGAGAACCGGGTCCGCCGCTCGGGCGCCCGCTCGAGGGCGGGTTCGAGACGGGCGGTCTCCCAGGCGCGGCGGCGAGCCGACCAGCTCATGTCCGCGACGATAGCACGGCCCGCCGACGCCCCGGCCCGCTCAGTGGAAGGCGTCGACGGCTGCCTGGATCTCGGCGTCGAGGAGGTCGGCCGCCAGGATGACCCGGACCCGCCCGGCGCGGTCGTCCGGCCAGACGAGGACCCGCTGGAACGAGGAGTCGCCGTTGAGGAAGTCGATGCGGTAGCCGGGCTTGCCGCCGAGGGTCGGCTGGGACGGCGTGATGTCGTGGACCTTCGAGTTGTCCTGCGCGCCGGCCAGGTACGAGTCGAAGACGGCCTTTGCGTCGAGGCCGGCCGCCTCGAGGGTGACCAGGCTGACGGCCTTGCCGCTGCCCCGATCCCACGTCCCGGCGCCGTAATGGAGCTCGTCGATCCCGGCGGCGACCAGCGTTCCGAGCGTGGTCGCCGAGCAGTAGCGCCCCGACTCCCGCGTCGTTGCGGCCACGCCGGCCAGCTGGGTCGGGATCGTGGCCTCGAGGTCGGGGTAGGCACCGGCCATCCGCTGCTCGTCCGCCCCGGCGCATGGTTGCGATGGGTCGAAGGAGGCCGGCGCGGCCGCATCCGAGCACCCGACGAGGGTCACCAGGGCGAGCGCGGCGATCGCGGCGCGAACGGGAAAGAGCACGCCCGGAATCTAGCGCCCCCTGCCGGTTCGCGCCGTCGGGGCCGCACCTTGCCGTTCGGTACCTCTGGTTGGAATGGTGCGTCGGTGCGCCCCACCATCGCCGCCCGCCGACGGGACGAGTCGGCTATTGGCTGGCCGACCCTTACCGCCTACCTTGTAGTCACGCCGTCGAACGAGCCGCGGGAGCGAAACCTGAGGCGTCGGTCACGGACCGGGAGTCGAACGAGCCGAACGTCGAGGATCGGTCAGGGCATTCGCCAGGACCTGTCGAAGAAGGCGCGACGACCCTCCGGCCACGAGCCGAGCAACCATGAGTTATCGGCCGGCAGGCCCGGGGACTCGGAAAGACGGCAGGCATTATCGCGATCCTTTCTCACGCTTCCCATACGATCGCCCCCGAGGGCACCGGGGGCGATCGTCATGTCCGGGACCTGGCGAGCTCCGCGAGGTGCGGTCGCCGGCGGGAGCCGCGGTCAGTCGGTCGGAGGCGCCGGCGGGACTCGTGAGGGACGGCTCCTCCGGACGATCCCCCGCCGATCGAGATCGTCGCGCAGGACGCGGGCGGCGGCCAGGAGGTCCGGGTCGCGGACGATCGTCGTGGCCATCCAGTCGACATACGACGGTTCGAAGGCGGCGATCTCCCCGAGCGTGTGACCGTGGAACTTGCCGAACGGCATCTCTGTCTCCCGGGCGACGTCGAGGCTCGGCATCACCGGGGGGCGGAAGCGCCTGACGCGTGACCGGATCAGCGGCCCGTTCGGGTCGGATGCCCTGCGCGGCCCGGTCTCGGCGGCTCGCGACCGGATCGGCGGCTGGCCGACGGGGTGCCCGGCGCGCCCTCGTGTCGTGGTCGCGTTGTGCGGGTGGAGGACGTCGCTCGTGTCGAGGCGGGCGGTCACCGGCCGGGTCGGCTTGGGTGGCGGCGGGCCCGAGGGTCGGCGAACCTCCGATCCATCGGCTCCCGAGCCGATCCCCCCGGGACGACGATGGGCGTCGCGGAGGTGTTCGTACGCCGCGTTGATCTCGGCCATCCGCTTGGTCGCGGCGCGGGCCGCGGCCGGGTCGTTCCCGACGACGTCCGGATGGTGTTCCCGGGCGAGCCGTCGCCAGGCGGCCTTGATCGCACTGGCCGACGCCCCGGGCTGCAACCCGAGCACGGCATGGGACTCTCGTCTCGTCACCGGTCCAGTCTAACGGCGCTCGCTTGACAGTCCGTGCGGAGTGTCGTCCCCTTGGATCGTGCCCTCCGTTCGACGCGCCGGCCTGATCGCCGGCCTGACCCTCGCCCCGTTCGCGGCCGCGCTGCGCTTCGCCCACGTCTATCGGCAGCGCGCCGGGTTCCCGCACCGGCGCCCGCCGATGTTCAGCCCGACCGAGCTCGGCCTGCCCTACCAGGAGGCCGTCGTCGAGTCGGAGGCGGGTCCGCTCCCGGCGTGGTTCATCCCGGCGCGGGGCGGCACGCCGGGGCCGGGCGTCGTGCTGGTCCACGGCTGGGACTCCGCCCGGGACCGGACCCTGCCGAACGCGGTCTTCCTCCATGCGGCGGGCTTCCATTGCCTGACCTTCGACGTCCGCGGCAACGGCGCGAACCCGGCCGAGCGCCTGCCGGTCTCGGCCGGCGAGTACGGCGCGGATGCGTCAGCGGCGTTCGCGACGCTGCTGGCGCGGCCCGAGGTCACCCGCGGCGGGATCGTCGGCCATTCGATGGGCGGGATCGGCGCGATCCTCGCGGCGGCGGCCGATCCGCGGGTCGGAGCCGTCGTCTGCGTGTCGACGCCGTCCGATCCGAGCCTCATGGTCCGCCAGACCTTCCGCCTCGCGAAGCTCCCGTTCCCCGGCCCGGTGGCGACCCCGCTGTCGTGGATCACGACCCGCGTGTTCGTCCGCCCGCGCGGCCACTCACTCCGGTCGATCAGCGCCCGGCATGCCGTCCGCCGCTACCGCGGGCCGATCCTCGTCGCGCACGGCCGGGACGACCCGATCATGCCCGTCGAGCACGCCCGGAGGATCGCCTCCGCCGCCCTCGAGGCGCGTCGCGGCGTGCCCGATCCGGCGCCGGTCGAGCTCCTGATCGTCGACCAGGGCGGGCACAGCTGGCTGTACGAGGACGAGGCGTTCCGGCGGTCGGTCGCCGGCTTCCTCGCTCGCGAGCTCGGCGGACCGCTCAGCCCCGAAGCGGCGGCTGCCGCCGCCGGGAGCGCCGACGCCCGCAGGCTGCCCGACCTCGAGACGCCGCTGGTCGGGGACCGGGCGGCCGGCGCCGGCGCTGGCGATGGTCGGACGCTCGAGCCCCCGACGAGTCGTGACCGCCTGGGACGCGATCCGGGCGCGGCGGGCGATCCGACGCTTCGCCGATCGACCGATCGAGCCCGACGCCGTCGACCGGATCCTGCGGGCCGGCCGACGGGCCGGCAGCTCGAAGAACAGCCAGCGCTGGGACGTCATCGTGATCCGGGATCGCGCCCGGCTGGTCGAGCTGGGAACGGTCGGACCGTGGGCCGGCCATCTCGCCGGCGCGGCGATGGCCGTCGCCCTCGTGACGCCCGACCCGCGCGCCGACGGGCAGCCCCTCTCGGTGATGTTCGACCTGGGCCAGGTGGCGGAGAACATGATGCTGGCGGCCTGGGAGCTCGGGATCGGATCCGTCCCGGCGACGGTCTACGAGCAGGAGATCGACTCGCCGCGTCCTCGGCTACCCCGCGGACCACTGGTGCGAGTACATCCTGTCGTTCGGCTATCCGGCGGACGCGACCCAGCTCACCGAGCCGCTCAGACCCGGCGGCCGCCGGCCCCTCGCGTCGATCGTCCACGAGGAGCGCTGGTAGGCCGCCGCTACTGCCATTGGAAGCGACGGCTGGCGAAGCCGAAGCAGACGACCGTCCAGCCGACGAGGACCGCGACGCAGATCGACAACGGGGCATACGCCGCGCCGCCGACCATGACCTGGCGGAGCGCCGCCGAGAGGTAGGTCAGCGGCAGGAACTTGGCCACGGTCTGGAGCGCATCCGGCATCAGCGCGATCGGGAAGAACGTCCCGGACAGGAACATCATCGGGAACTGCACCGCGCTGGTCATCCCGTTCGCGGCATCCTCGGTCCTGGCCAGGGTGGCGATGACGTAGCCGAGCGAGGTGAACGCCAGCGAGCCGAGGATCGCCAGGCCGATCATCGCCGGCCAGCTGCCGACGATCTCGATGTTGAAGGCCAGGACCCCGACGCCGACGATCAGGGCGAACTGGACGAGGGCGATGATCATCCGCAGGATCACGTTCGCACCGATGAGCTGCCACCGCCGCAGCGGCGTCGCGGCCAGGCGCTTGAGGATCAGCTTCTGCCGGTCGGCGACGATCGGGATCGCCGCGAAGATCCCGGTCTGCATCAGCGCCATCCCGAGGATGCTCGGGACGAGGTACGACACCGCGTTCAGTCGTTGGGTCTGGATCGTCTGGGGCTGGCTGACGATCGCCACGGGTCGGCCTCCGAGGTTGACCTGGGCGAGGACGCCGTTGACGTAGGACGTCATCGCCCCGGACGTCGACTGCTGGGTCGGGTCGATGTAGTAGGTGATCGTGGTCTGCCTGGCCGGGTCGGCCGCGCCGCCGGACGCCACCAGCGCGTACCCCTTCGGGACCACGATGATCCCGCTGTTCGTGCTGTCCTTCATCGAGGTCTGGGCCTGATCCAGGTCCTGGTCGACCAGCTTGACGTTCGGAGCCTTGGCGAAGGCCTCACGCAGCTGGGCCGACTCGGGGGTCTTGTCCTGGTCCACCCAGGCGACCGTGATGGTGTTGTCCCCGCCCGAGAAGATGGCTCCGAACAGGACGACGAAGATCAACGGGAAGGCGAGCGTCCAGAAGAGCGCGCCGCGGTCGCGGAGGTAGCTCCGGATGTTGGCCATCGTCAACGCGCTGAGTGCCTTCATCGGTCGACCATCAGTCGCGCAGGGCTCGACCGGTCAGGTCGAGGAAGACATCCTCGAGGGTCGCCTTGCGCACGCCGAGATCGCCCGGCTCGAGACCGCGCGCCTCGGTCAGGGCGAGGAGGGCGCCGATCGTGGTGGGGACGTCCCCGCTGTAGAGCGACGTCCGGCCGTCATCGTGCTTGATCGACTTCACCGCCGGGAGCGCGGCCAGCTCGGCGTCCTCGATCCCCGGCAGCGCGTCGAATCGCACCGCCCGCTCGCTGAACCGCCGGTCGATGAGCTCCGTGGCCGTCCCGATCTCGAGGATCCGGCCATGATCCATGATCGCCAGCCGATCGCACAGCTGCTCGGCCTCCTCCATGTAATGCGTCGTCAGGAGGATCGTCTTGTGCTGCTCGCGGAGGCGCTCGACGAGGTCCCACAGCGACCGGCGGGCGGCGGGATCGAGCCCGGTCGTCGGTTCGTCGAGGAAGACGACCTCGGGGTCGTTGACCAGCGCCAGGGCGACCGCCAGGCGCTGTCGCTGGCCGCCCGACAGCTCCTTCGTCAGGGCCTTCCGTCGTTCGCCGAGGTCGAGGAAGTCGATCAGCTGGTCGGCCGGGAGCGAGCGCGCGTAGAAGCTGCGGAACAGGTCGATGACCTCGGTCACGGTCAGCTTCGGGTAGAGCTCCGCGGTCTGGAGTGTGACCCCGATCCGCTGCTTGAGCGCGTCCGGCTGACTGACCGCGTCGATCCCCAGGATCTCCAGCGCACCACTGTCGGGCTTACGCAGGCCCTCGAGCATCTCGACCGTGGTCGTCTTGCCGGCGCCGTTCGGGCCCAGCAGCCCGAACACCTCGCCGCCGGCGACGTCGAACGACACGCCGTCCACCGCCCGGACATCCCCGTAGCTCTTGCGGACATCCTGGACACGGATGACGACATCGGTGGCGACGATCTGCGACATGACCCGCGAATCATGCCACGCGGCACTCCGACGCACCGGAAGGCAGGCCGTGGTCAGACCGGGTCCACCTCGGGCGCCGGGGCGCCGATCGACAGGTAGGACATGACCGCGCGTTCGAGGCCGACGTCGCGACCGGCCTCCTCGGACAGGAGCCACTTGTGCTCGAGCACGTCGCAGTAGGCCTGGACGAGGTCGCGGTCCGGCCCGACCGCCGATCGCAGGCGGGCGATGGTCGGCTCGTACACGTCCTCGAGCCAGCGTGCGGCACCCTCGGCCCGGTCGATCGGCCGCTTCTCGTACCACTCGAGCCAGGCCCGGTATTCGCGCAGGTCGTTCATCAGGATCCGCGCCTGACCCTCAAGGGCGACGATCCCCGTCCGCCGGACCAGCTCGCGGGTGTGGAACCGACGGGTCGTGACCGCGACGCGCAAGCGTAGCCGGCCGGCGCGGTCGCCCGGCTCGAGCTCGATCTCGTCGATCGAGAAGCCCATGTCGTTGAGACGACGGACGCGGGCGGTGACCGCATGGCGATCGTCGGCTCCGAGCTGCTCCTCGGCATGGAGCTCGTCCCACAGGCCGCGGTAGCGGGTCCGGACGCTCTCGGCGGCCGCGATCGCGTCGTCGAGGTCCTCCGGGCGGTCGCTCAGCGCGGCGAGGTCGGCCAGGCCGAAGGCGACGTTCTCGACGAGGACCTCGAGGTCGTACGCTCGCTGCCCGTCGGACAGCGACGGATGGACCTCGCTCGTCTCCGCGTCCACCAGGTACGCCTGGATCCGGTCGCCGTCGCGTCGGAAGAGCGTATTGGCGAGCGAGCAGTCGCCCCAGTAGACGCCGCCGCGATGGAGGTCCACCAGGAGCGACGCCATCGCGTCGAGCAGCCGATCTCGATACGCCTCCGAGCGGGACGGGAGGCGCATCAGGAGCCGTCGGTACTGGAGCGAGTGGGCGAGGTACGAGGTCACCAGGATCGCCTCGGACCGATCCGGAGCCTCGGCCAGCCCGATCGCGCTGACGGCGGGGAGCTCGGCGGTCTCGAGCCCGCGCAGGACCTCGTATTCGCGACGGGCGATCTCGAGCGGCTCTTCCTTGAGCGCGTACAGGGCGTCGTCGTCGACGACGAAGCGGACCAGGTGCCGCGACGGTCCGACCGGCAGCTCACGGAAGGTCACGGCGTCGGGCGACCAGTCGCCGAGCGGCAGCTCCCATGGCAGACCGAGGAGCACCGGCGACGCCGTCCGAAGGCGGAGATGCGGGAACGCGCCCGCGCCGTCGGTCAGAGCCGCTTCCGGAGGTAGGCGGTGACCGTCGCGTCGTAGCCGAGCGACTCGTAGAGGTGGCGCGCCTCCGGCCGATGGTGGGCCGCCGTGACCTCGATGAAGGCCGCACCGGCCTCGCGGGCGATCCCGTCGGCCGCCGTCATCAGGTCGTGGCCGACGCCGCGGCCACGGGCGCCCGCGTCGACGACCAGGGCGAGAACGCGCCCGATCGTGTCGTCGTGCTCGAACCTGGGCATCAGGTGGAGGGCCACGAAGCCGAGCAGCTCGCCGGCGTCCTCGGCCACCAGGACGTGGCCGTTGCCGGCCTCGAACCGCTCGATCCGGGCGGCGATCGTCGAGCCGGCGGCGGGATAACCCTCGTCGGTGAACAGGGCGGCGATCCGCTCGGCGTCGTCGATCGTCGCCGGGCGAACGGTCACGGGTCGGTCGGTCATGGTCGGGATGGTACCGCGACCAGGATCACCTGCGGTCCGGACGCCGGACCATCGAGCACCACCGCCCCCGGTCCGATGGCCGTGTCCCCGGCTCGCATCCGGGTCCCGGCGCGCGCGAGGCGGTCGAGGGCGGCCGACAGGTCGCCCGTCGTCGGAGCGAGGTAGAGCGCCGCCGGACCCTCGCCGCGACGGGCCAGCGATGCCGCCAGCCGACCTTCGGTGGCGGGCTCGAGGAGGATCGACCGGATGCCGCCGGGCGACGACCCGAGGAAGCGCCCGCGCGCTCCGAGGAGGCCGTCCACGACGTGCACGTGGTCTTCGTGGGCGGCGGCTCCCGGCGGGGCGAGCTCGCTCCACGCTCGGTCGAGGTCGACGGTCGCCCAGCCGACGGCGACCACCCGGACGGCCAGGCCGGCCAACGCGAGCCCCGATCCATCCGGCCCGGCGTCCGCCGGAGGGGTCCCGAGACCCGCCTCCCGCGCAAGCTCGCGGGCCGGCGCTGCAGGGTCGAGGGTCACCGGCACGGGCCCGCGAGCCGAGGCGTCAGGCCGCGCGACGGACGACGAAGACGGTGGCGCCGGACGGCAGGTCGACGACCGACGGGCCCGGGATGCCGGCCGCGTCGAACAGGGCGCCATAGCCGGCGTGGTCCCACATCCTGGTGCCCTGGTACAGCTCGTCGAGCTGGATGCCCCACAGCATCGCCCCGTGGAGCGAGCGCGATTCCTCGATGCTCGACGGCAGGCACCAGTCGAGGATCGCCAGCCGGCCGCCCGGCCTGACGCAGGCCCACGCCGAGCGCAGCGCACCGACCGGGTCGGGGATCTCGTGGAGCGCGTCCTGGAAGTAGACCAGGTCGAACGAGGCGCCGTAGGGCAGGTCG
Source organism: uncultured Chloroflexia bacterium (assembly GCA_963749735.1). Taxonomy (GTDB): domain Bacteria; phylum Chloroflexota; class Limnocylindria; order Limnocylindrales; family CSP1-4; genus Chersky-267. Next base: position 81,106 of record CAVVNZ010000018.1, on the reverse strand, counting down.
ACGAGGTCGCGGTTGTCGATCGTGATCCGGTCGTCGAGACCGGCCTCGGCTACGTGACGGATGGCCCGGCCGACCGAATCGGGCTCGTACTCGACGCCGACCAGCGCGGTGTCCGGGAACCGTCGCGCCACGGCGATCAACCACCTCCCGCCACCGCACGCCACATCGAGGACCCGCCCACCGCCGGCCAGGTCGGCGGCCAGGTCCGGCAGCTGGGCCAGCGCCTCCTGGAAGAACACGGCGATGTCCTGCGCGGTGACCGCCTCGATCGCCTGGTGGAACCGGGCGGGACGCTCGGGGATCGTCCGGCCGGTGCGGAAGAACTCGGCCAGGCGCTCGTAGTCGAGGCTGCTGACGACCGTCGAGACGAACTGCCCGCCGAGGAACTCCGGCCGATCGTCGGACAGGAGGATCGTCATCACGTCGTCGATGGGTCGCGCCCGTTCGCCGTCGTAGACGATGACATCGACCGAGTCGGCGAGCCGCGCCCAGATCTCGACCGGAGACGCCAGGCAACCGGCCGCGGAGGCGAGCTCGGCGACCGGGATCCCGTCGCTTCCGGCGTCCCGGATCCGGGCGAGCAGACCGAGCTCCAGGCCGAGATACACCGTCCAGGTCCGGTAGAACCCACCCAGGCTGGCCGCCAGGTCGTCGAAGCGCTCGTCGATCGACATCGGCGGATTGTCGCATGCGGCCGACGGCCGTCGCGGTCACCGCCCCGTTCCGGTATCGTCGCGGAAGAGAGGCATCGACCGGCCGGTCGTCGAGCGTACGATGACCTCCCGCGGCCTGTTCCGCGTGACTGGAGCGTCACCTCATGCGAACCCTTGCCCGGCCGATCGGACTCGGCCTTGCCGCCCGCGGGGAGGTCGACGACGCCGTCGGCTGGACGCGCCAGGCGCGCGACGGCGGGCTCGACTCGATCTGGATCCACGACTCCTACTTCGAGCGGGACGCGGTCAGCTTCGGGAGCTCGATCGCCTCGGCCCTGGCCGCCGACGGCGAGGATGACGGCGAGGCCGGCTTCCGGATCGCGCTCGGTGCGGTCAACCCGTTCACCCGCCATCCCGTCGTCCTGGCGATGACCGGCTCGGCGCTCGACGAGATCCTCCCCGGGCGGATCGTCCTGGGGCTCGGGACCGGGCTGCCCCTGCGGCTCAAGCAGATGGGCATCCCGTACGAACCTGAGGCCGCCGTCGAGCGCGTGTCCACGACGATCGACCAGCTGCGCGCCCTGTGGGCGGGAGAACGGCTGCCGTCGGCGACCCCGGGCCTGCCGCCGATCCAGCCGATGTTCCCGCCGACCCATCGGATCCCGCTGTTCATCGCGGCCTACCGCAAGGAGTTCGTCGCCCTGGCCGGACAGAAGGCCGATGGCTATCTCGCTCGGCCCGCCGAGTCGATCCCGTCGATGCGCGGGATCCTCGAGCGGCTCCGCGCCTCGGCCGTCGAGGCGGGGCGGGACCCCGAGTCGCTCGAGACGGCCGGCTACCTGCTGTCGCTGGTCGATTCGACCCGGCGCGAGGCGCTCAACCGGGCGAAGCGCGAGCCGTTCGTGATCTACATGATGTCGGTCCTGTCCGACGTCTCGCTCAAGCGCGCCGGGTTCGAGGCGGAGCTGCGCGATCGGATCGCCGCCGCCTGGCGAGCCGAGGACTACACGACGGCTGGCAACCTCATCCCGGATGAGCTGCTCGACGCGTTCATGCTGTGCGGGACGCGCGAGGACGTCGCGGCCAAGGCGATGGCGTTCCACACGGAGGCCGGCCTCGGGCTGCCCCTGCTCCAGCCCGTCCTCCAGGAGGACCGCCAGATCGACGAGCTCATCGCCGCGGCCGGCCTGTACGCCGCGGCGCCAAGCCCGGCCGACAGCCGAGCCGCGGACGGACGGACCGTCGTCGGGGCGAGCGTCGGCGACGGGTCGGGGGTGGGGCTCGCGGACGACCGGCGCCTGGGCACCGGCTCGCTGGTCCGGCGGCGATCCGCAGCGATCTGGGAGATCCTCCGCCCGTTCGCCTACACCGCGTCGATCATCCCGGTCCTGGCCGGCGGCGCCCTCGCCGCGGTCGACGGACTGTTCGCCTGGGGTCCGTTCATCGCCGCCCTGATCGGCGGCGTCCTGATCCACTCGGGGACGAACATCGTCAACGAGATCTACGACGTCCGTAAGGGCATCGACACGATCACCTCGCCCCGGGCCAGCCACGCCATCGTGAACGGGCGCCTGCGCGAGCGACAGGCCTATCTCGTCGCGATCGCGGCGTTCGCCCTGGCGGTCGTCGACGGGCTGTATCTCATCGCCCTGCGCGGCCCGGCGATCGTCGTCCTCGGGCTGATCGGCCTGGCCGGCGGCTACTTCTACACGGCGCCCCCGTTCCAGTACAAGTTCCACGCCCTCGGCGTCCCGCTCGTGTTCGTGCTGATGGGCCCGCTGATGGTCGTCGGCTCGTACTTCGCGGTCAGCGGCGAGTGGTCGGTGACCGCGTTGATCGTATCGGTCCCGGTCGGCTGTCTCGTCGCGGCGATCCTCCACGGCAACGAGTGGCGCGACATCGGCGAGGACACCCGGGCCGGCATCATGACGCTCTCGTCGCGGATCGGTCGGGACTGGGCGCACTACTCCTACGTCGGGCTCGTCCTGGCCGCCTACATCAGCCTGGGCATGGCGGTGGCCGTGGGGCTGATCCCGGCGACCACGATGATCGCCATCGCGTCGTTGCCCTACCTCGTCCGGGTGATCCGGGCCGCCGAGCTCGGCGCGGGCGGCCAGGCCCGGGCGATCGCGATGATCGATCTGCGGACGGCCCAGCTCCACCTGGCGTTCGGCGGGTTGCTCGTCGCCGGGATCCTCCTGTCCGGGGTCGGGCATGGCTGAGCGGGGCGGCCCGATGGGACTCGGCGCGCCTCCCGGCGACCGACCCGGCGCCCTGCCGCTCGCCGTCGGGCTCGGTGCGGCGGCCGCGGCGTTCGCCGCCACGTTCAATGGGCCGCGCGACCGGTTCTGGAGCCGCATGACCGCCACCGGCCTGGCGCTCGGGAGCTGGGCGCTCCTGACCAGCCGGCCGTCGCGGAGGTTCGGGATCGGACCCGGCCGGATCGTCCTCGGACTCCTGTCCGCCTTCGGGCTGTACCTGACGTTCGCGGTCGGGGACCGGTTCGCGCGACGGTACGTCCCACGGGGCGACGCCGAGATCCGCGACATCTACACGCTGCGGACGCTCCGCCCGCGTCCCGAGATCGCCGCCCGGCTGGCCCTGGTCATCGGCCCGGCCGAGGAGCTCTTCTGGCGCGGGCTCGTCCAGGAGGCCCTGATGCGGCGGTTCGGGCGATGGCCCGGGGCAGCGCTCGCGGCGGCCTCCTACGGCGGCGTCCACGTCACGACGGGCAACTTCACGCTGTTCGGCGCGGCCGGCATCGCCGGCGCCCACTGGTGCGCGCTCTACGCGGCCCGGGTCCCGCTCGGAGCGCTGATCGTGAGTCACGTCGCCTGGGACATCTGGATCTTCCTCGTCCAGCCGACCGGTGAGACCGAGGCGATCGGTCCCGACGGACGCGTCGTCCGGCTGCACCTGGAACCGGCCGCCTGAGACGCAACCGAACGGCCGGCGGCCGTGTTATCTACTGGTGATGGACGAAGCGACACTCCTGGCCGCGCTCTCGGACGATCTCGACGTCGCGTTCGAGGGACTCGTCCGCGCCCGGCAGGACCGGCTGTATTCGATCGCCCTCCGGATCCTGGGCGACCCCGCCGAGGCCGAGGACGCGGCGCAGGAAGCATTCGTCCGCGCCTATCGGGCACTCGGCGGTTGGGACGTCGAGCGGATCGGCGCGCTCCGGCTCGACGCATGGCTCGCGACCATCGTGGTCAACGTGGCCCGGACGATGGCTCGCCGGCGCAGCGCGGCCCGCGGCCGTGAGTCGCTGACGTTCCTCGAAGAGCTCGATCACCCGAGCGCGACGCCCGCCGAGACACCGCATGGACGGGTCGACCGCCGCCAGACGGCCGAGGCCTGGGCCCACCGGCTGCTCTCCCTGCCCGAGCGGTATCGGGCGCCGATCGTGCTGCGCCACGTCGACGGTCTCGGGTACGACGAGATCGCCATCGCGCTCGAACGGCCCGAGGGCACGGTCAAGGCCCAGGTCCACCGCGGCCTGGCACTGCTCCGGGCGGCCCTCGAAGCCGAGTCCCGATCCGACGCTTCCATCGTCGTTCCCCGACCCGTCGCCCACCTCCAGGAGGTCCTCCGATGACCACGTCGATCACGACGCCCACCGATGACGCCCTCGCCGCCGAGCTCGCCGGGCTGCGGACCGAGGCGCCCCGCAGCCTGCTCCAACGGACGCTCGTCGCGGTCGGCCTGGCGGACGCCTTCACGACGATGCCGTCGCCGATCGGGCGGTTGTACGTCGCGTTCAACGGCCTCGGTGTCGTCGCCGTGGAGACGGCTCCGGATGATCGGACCTTCGAGCGCTCGCACGTCGCGCACTTCGGACGGCCGGCGTATCCCGTCGCGGCACTGCCGGGCCGCCTCGAGCGGGCGATCGCTCGACGGCTCGGCGGCGACCGCCGCGTGGCCATCGACCTTGACCTGCGCGGACGGACCGACTTCGAACGGGACGTCTGGACCAAGGCGCTCGAGATCCCTCGCGGTGAGGTCCGCCCGTACGGCTGGATCGCCGCCGAGATCGGCCGGCCGAAGGCGGTCCGTGCGGTCGGCACGGCGCTCGGTCACAACCCGGTCCCGCTCATCGTCCCGTGCCACCGGGTGGTCCGGAGCGACGGGATGATCGGCAACTACTCGCTCGGGGGCCCCGCCAACAAGCGGACGATCCTGGCGGCCGAGGGCCTCGACGCCGACGAGCTGGAGACGCTCGCCCGGGCCGGCATCCGCTACATCGGCTCCGATACCACGAGGATCTACTGCCTGCCGTCTTGCCACGCGGCGCGGCGGATCAGCGACGCCCACCGCGTGCCGTTCCACACGGTGGCCGACGGCGACCGGGCAGGCTATCGAGCCTGTCGCCGGTGCCGCCCGACCGGCGTGTCGGCGGCCGCCTGACGCCGCCGACATCCGACGTGCAGGACGCACGCACGGTGCTATGCTGCGCACTTGGACCAGTCGACTGAGCCAAATGCAGCGGTGACCCGGCGCCGGGCGGTCAGCCCCCTCGCGATCTGGGCCGGGCTCTTCACGCTGTACTTCGTGTGGGGCTCGACCTATATCGGCATCCGCCTGAGTGTCGAGACCATCCCGCCGTTCCTGATGGCCGGGATCCGCTTCCTGATCGCCGGGTTGATCCTGATCGCCTGGGAGATCGCCGCCGCCCGACGCCTGCGCCACGATCCGACCGTCGCGGAGGCGGATCGGCCGCACCTGCCGACCCGACGCGAGTGGCGCGACTCGGCGATCGTCGGTGGCGCCCTGCTGTTCGGCGGGATGGGGATGGTCGCCCTCGGCGAGACGACCGTGCCGGCCGGGATCGCCGCGATCTTCATCGCCACGATGCCGCTCTGGGTGGCGGTCCTCGGTCGGGTCTTCTTCGACGAGCGTCTGCCGAGAGCGGCCCTCGCGGGGATCGTCATCGGCCTGGCCGGGGTCGTCATCCTGGTCGCCCCGCTCGGCCGAGCCGAGGGATTGGCGTTCGACCCGCTGGGGATCTTCGTCCTGCTCCTGTCGCCGCTGTTCTGGGGCGCCGGAGCCGTCTATTCGTCGCACCGCGCCAGGCTGCCGCGACGGCCGCTGACCGCCACCGGGCTGCAGATGCTGTGTGGCGGCGGTCTGCTCCTCCTGGGCGCCATCGCCGTCGGGGAGCTCCGGACGTTCGACATCGCCGCGGTGTCGACCCGGTCGTGGCTCGGATTGCTGTACCTGATCACGATCGGCAGCCTGGTCGGCTTCACGACGTTCGTCTGGCTGCTCCGCGTCGCTCCACTGCCGCGGGTCGCGACCTATGCCTACGTCAACCCGGTCGTGGCGTTCGTCCTGGCGGCGCTGCTGCTCGGCGAGACCATCGAGCCACGGACCGTGGTGGCGGGGGCGGTGATCATCTTCGCCGTGGCGCTCATCGTGACGGCCCGCAGCCGGGCGTCCGGGGATGCGCTCGAAGTCACGCCCGCCACCGACCGGCCCGCGGACGACGACCCGCAGCGAGGCGTCGCCGTGGACGATCCCGCCCGGGGCAGCGCCCGCGCCATCCTCCCGGACTGACGCCCCACCCGCGGCCGGGGCGCGGGTGCGCGGATCGGTCGTCAGGCCTCGGCGAGGACCGTTCGCGACACCCGCCGGGCGAGGGCCATGACCGTCAGCATCGGGTTCACCCCGATGCCCGTCGGGAAGAGCGACGTATCCGCGACGTACAGGCCGCCGACGACGGCGTCCGCGGCACCCGGACCGCGCCCGGTCCCGGATCGGACCCGACCGCGCGGATCGCAGGCATGGGTCCGCGGATCCGATCCGAACCGTGCCGTCCCCATCTGATGGGCGCTGAACACGGCGCCGCGGTTCGGACCGAAGTCGAACCGGCCGACGCGGGCCTCGAAGGCCGCGAACGCGCGCGCCTCGTCCCCCGGCGCAGAGGTCCCCGGACGGTGCCACAGGCCGGGGGTCCCCGCCGCGACCATCTCGAGCGCACCGGCCGCCCGGGCGATCCGGGCCATCGTCACCAGCCCGTGGCGCAGCGTCGTCACGCCGACCCGGTCGACCCGGTAGTCGATCCGCGCCCCGCCCGATGCCGTCGCCCGGACGCGGCCGGTCCCGCCGTCACGGCCGATCGCGATGAGCGGCGCCACGTGGCGGATCCGCGCCATGAGAGCCGCGTTCGCGTCGCTGCCGTCCCACGGCAGGGCGAGCGCGATCAGCCCAGGGTGACCCGGGGCGGATTCGACCACGTACCCGTTGCGCCCCCGGATGCCGTCGACGAAGGCGAGCGATCTCGCCCCCTGCGCCGGCCCACGCCACATGTCGATCGGCTCGGCGAAGATCCCGGCCAGCACCGACACCGGGTGGAGCAGCAGGTAGCGTCCGGCGGCCGGGTGGCCGATCCCGGAGCGCTCGAGGACGACCGGCGTGCGGAGGGCGCCGGCGGCGAGGACGACCTGGGGGGCGCGGACGACCAGCCGTCGGCGGGCCACGGGCTGGCGGCCGATGGCCACGGCGCGGCTGGAGGGCGCCTCCCAGCCGACGGTCGCCTCGATCCCGACGGCCCGGCCGCCTTCGACGATCACGCGTTCCACGCGGGCGTCCGGCACCAGCCTGGCGCCCGCCCGGGTGGCGTCCTCGAGGTGGGCGCGCAGTCCCGATCGTTTCGTCCCGGCGCGGCAGCCGAACGGGCATGAGCCGCACGCGTCGCAGCCGACGGCGTTCCGACGCGTCGGCCCGGCCTCGAGACCGAGCGCCCGGGCACCGCGGATCAGCATCGCGTCCTTAGGCGGGATCGGGGCCGTCTCGCTGACGCCGAGCTCGTCGGCGATCGCGGCGTAGTCGGCGTCGCCTTCAGCCCCGTCGAACCCGTCGATCCCGTGGGCCCGGACCCAGCCGCGCCGGACCGGATCCGGCGCGGCGATCGACGTCATCCAGTTGACGGTCGTCCCTCCCCCGACGCCGGCACCGGCGAGGATCGACACCGATCCATCCCAGGTCGCCGTCAGGCCGTGATCGAGGTAGAGCCGATCGAACGCGTCCAGCTCGGAGCGCGGCATCGCCGGCTCCGGCACGAATGGGCCGGCCTCGACGATGACGACCGAGCGCCCGGCTTCGGCCAGGGCGCGCGCGACCACGCCCCCGCCGGCCCCGGAGCCGACGATGACGACGTCCGCCTCGAGCGTGACGGGTCCGCTTCCCTCGGCGCCCGGGGGCAGGGCGTACGGCACGATGCTCGTCGGTTCGGCGGTCAGTCCCGGATCGTCCGGTATGTAGCCGATCCTGGCCAGGTTCGGGTTCGGATCGTCGACCTCGCCGGGGTCCCCATAGGCCAGGAACGTCAGCAGGCGGCGGTACGCCGCGAACGCCGAGCGCCGAAGGGCGAGGCGCGAGCGCCCCCAGTCGAGGAGATAGCGCTCGCGTCCGGCGGGGTCCAGGTCCCGGAACCGGACGGCCCGTCGGGCGACGGCGAGGTTCGCCGCGCGCGACTCGAGGACCCGCAGGACCAGCCGGAGCTGGCGGACCTGGCTCGGATCGAGGGTGAGGCCGAGGGCCTCCGCGGCCATCCTCGCGCGACGCTCGGCGCGACCCGGGACGAACGCCTCGGCGAGAAGCTCGAGGGTCGCGAGCTCCGCGGCGGTCCAGCCCGATGGCGCCACCGGCCCGCCACGCTCGGATACCGCGTCGGGCCCCACCGCCGGCTCGCCGCCGGTCGGCACGGTCATCGGCCCGCCGCCGTCCGCCTGAGGGTCCAGACCAGGCCGCCCAGCAACGCGGTCGCGACGGCGGCCAGCTCGACCCCGAAGGTGGCGGCGCGGCCGTTCCCGTGGAGCGACCCGCCGACGATGTGGACGACCCCGAACAGGTCCGCGCCCAGCAGGCCCAGCCCCACGACGACGATCCCGAGCACGATGCCCGGCGGGCGCCCGTTGAGGCCGAGTCGGATCCCGATCCGGTCGCCGAGTCCCGCGGATACCCGAGCCCCTTGCGGCCCCGTCGTCATCCGGTCGCCCGAGAGGTCATCCGGCCGCGCGGGGAACGCCGCGCTCCCAGCCCTGCGCCGGCCACGGCTCGCAGCGGAGGGGTCGGTCCTCCCGGTAGCCGAGCGCATAGTCCGCCTGGATGAGGGTGTGGAGCTGGCTGGTGCCCTCGTAGATCACCGCCGCCTTCGAGTTCCGGAGGTACCGCTCGACCGGGAACTCGTTGCTGTACCCGTTGGCACCGTGGATCTGGATGGCATCGAGGGCCGCCTGCACCGAGTGGTCCGTGGCGTGCCATTTCGCGAGGCTCGTCTCGCGCGTGTTGCGCAGACCCTGGTTCTTGAGCCAGCCGGCTCGCCAGACGAGGAGCCGCCCGATCTCGGTTCCCCGCGCCATCGTGGCGATCATCTGCTTGACGAGCTGATGGCGGCCGATCTCCTGGCCGAACGTCTGTCGCTCATGGGCGTAGCGGACGCTCGCGTCGAGGCAGGCCTGCGCCAGCCCGACCGCGCCGGCGGCCACCGTGTAGCGGCCCTGGTCGATGGCGCTCATCGCGATGAGGAAGCCCTCGCCCTCCTCGCCGACCCGGTTCTCGACGGGAACCTCGCAGTCGTCGAGATTGATCAGACCGGTGTTGCCGGCCCGGATCCCCAGCTTGCCGTGGAGGGTGCCGGTGGTCAGGCCCTTGAACCCGCGCTCGACGATGAACGCCGTGACGCCGCGGTGCTTGCGGCTCTTGTCGACGGTCGCGAAGACGAGGAAATGGTCGGCCAGGTCGGCCAGGCTGATCCAGATCTTCTGCCCGTTGAGCCGGTAGATCGCGCCATCCCGCCGCGCCGTCGTGTCGAGCGACCCGGCGTCGGTGCCCACGCCCGGCTCGGTCAGTCCGAAGGTCGCCAGCTTCTCGCCCCGTGCCTGCGGGACGAGGTAGCGCTGGCGCTGGTCCTCGGTCCCCCACTGGAGGAGGGTCAGCGAGTTCAAGCCCACGTGGACGCTCTGGACGACGCGGAACGCGGTGTCCGCCCGTTCCAGCTCCTCGCACAGCAGGGCGAAGCTGATGTAGTCCATCCCGCCGCCGCCGTACGCCTCGGGGATCGGCGCCCCGAGGAAGCCCGAGCTCGCCCATCCGCGCGAAGACCTCGCGGTGGACCTCGCCCTTCTCGTCCCACTCGCGGATGTGCGGCAGGATCTCGGCCTCGGCGAACGCGCGGGCGGCCTGCTGGACGAGCCGCTGCTCGTCGGTCAGGGAGAAGTCGATCACGACGCCATTCTGCCACCGGGCTCCGGCCTATACTCGGGTCTCACCCGACTCCGGCGCGCGCGCCGCCGCGCCGTCCCGCTGAAGGACCTCGACGATGGCCGACGCCCCCTCCCATGCCTCGACCCACCTGTCGCCCGTGCTCGGCCGCTACTTCGAGCGCAGCTGGAGCCATGGGGAGGGCCACCGCCTGTACGACACCTCCGGCGCGGCCTATCTCGACTTCGCGAACGGGATCGCGGTCACCGCGCTGGGCCACCACCACCCGGCCGTCACGGCGGCGATCCATGCCCAGGTCGACCGCTTGATCGGCCCGACCGGGGCGATGGGCTTCGCCGAGCCGGTCGCGCGGCTGGCGGGCATGGTCGCCGACACCCTGCCCGACCCGATCGACACGGTCATGTTCCTGAACTCGGGCTCGGAGGCGATCGAGGCGGCGCTCAAGCTCGCCAGGCGGGTCACCGGCCGGCCGGGGATCGTCGCCTTCCGCGGCGGCTTCCACGGTCGGACCTTCGGCGCCGCCAGCGTGACGACCTCCAACATCAACTACCGGACCGGCTACGAGCCGCTCCTGCCGAGCGTCTACTTCGCCCCGTTCCCGGCCGCCTATCCTGAGTTCGGCGGAGACGGGTCGGCGGCCTCACGCGCCTGCCTCGCGATCCTCGAGTCGCTGTTCGAGACGGTCATCGCGCCGTCACAGGTCGCCGCGATCCTCATCGAACCCGTCCAGGGCGAGGGCGGGTACTACCCCGCCCCGCCGGAGTTCCTCGTCGGCCTCCGGGCCCTGTGCGACGAGCACGGGATCCTGCTGATCATGGACGAGGTCCAGTCGGGCTACGCGCGGACCGGGCGGATGTGGGCGTTCGAGCACGCCGGGATCGTCCCCGACATCGTATGCATCGCCAAGGCCATCGCCAACGGGCTCCCGCTGTCCGCCATCGCGACGTCACGCGAGCTCCAGGAGCGCTGGGGTCGGAGCGCGCACGGGACGACCTACGGCGGCAACCCCGTGGCCTGCGCGGCCGGGATCGCCGTCCTGGAGACCATCGAGGGCCAGGGTCTGATCGCCAACGCCGCCGCCCGCGGCGAGCAGCTCAGCGCCGGTCTCCGGCGGTTCCAGGCCGAGGACGGCCGGATCGGCGACGTCCGCGGGCCCGGACTGATGGTCGGGGTCGAGTTCGTCAAGGATGCGACGGGTGAACCGGACGGAGCGACGGCCGAGGCGCTCGTGGCGCGCTGCGCCGACGACGGCCTGCTGGTCCTGTCGTGCGGCCGGGCGCACCAGGTGATCCGCTGGATCGCGCCGATCGACGTGTCGGCGGCCGAGATCGACGAGGCGCTGGCGATCTTCTGGGGGGCGCTCGGGAAGGTCTGACGGGCGCCGGGTTCCCTGCGGGCGGTCGGGTTCCGAGACGACGACGAGCGCCCGTCGGCCGACGGGCGCTCGATGGAAGACGCGAAGGATGGGAAGGCCGTGGCGTCCCGCGGACGCCGCTGTCCGATCTAGCGGTTGCGAGCCAGGAAGTTCATGACGTCTTCGTAGCGGAAGCGCCGATCGCCTCGCTTGCAGACGCGGTAGAACGGGAGCTCGCCACGGTCGCCCAGCCGCTTCACGGTGTTGACGTGAAGGTGAAGCATGTCGGCGACCTCGCTCGCGGTGAGCATCGGACCGAGTTCATTGATGGCCATGGATGCCATTGGTCGATCAGCCTCGTCTGTGCGTCTTCCAGCCGGCTCCGTGCCCGTCCGGAGGTGACGGGTGGACTCTTGCCGACTGCTGAGGGGAGCGTAGGGGTGAGGCCACCCGACCGCCTAGCCGTACGTTGGTCCCATCCGGGGGTACCACGCCGCTCCGGCCCGGCGCGAGCCCCGGAATCGCCGACGCCCCCGCCGATCGGTCCATGGGACCCGGCGAGGGCGCCTGTGCGGTCGTCGCGGAGCGACGGTCTTAGACGGATTTGCCGACGTTGCTGAGCATCGAAGAGAGTGTGCCGCCGAGGAAGATCAGGGAGAGGATCGCGACGATCGCGATAAGAACGAGGATAAGTCCGTATTCGACAAGGCCCTGACCCTGCTCGGTCGGCCGCCAGCGAAGCCACCCCCTGATGACTCGTTCACGGACCGCGTGCATGACGCTCTATGCACCTCCTTTCCGCCCGAAGTCCTCCCAACGGGAGGCTGTGGGGGCGGTGCGACCCCCGGGTGTTCAAGACCCGACCGAACAGCCCGCGATGGGCCCATCGGTCAGGCCATCGTGGCCGGGGGTCCGGGGGGTGTCAAGGCGCCGTCCGGGCTATCCGGTGACGAGATGCCACGTACCAGAGTCCCATGCCGGCGGCGCGTCGACGCACCGGGCCGACCCCCGATCCGTCAGCCCGGCGACGCGCCCACGAGGATCGGCTCCGGCTCGTCGGGCCGGCTGTCGATGGTGATCCCGCCGAAGATCGACCGGGTCTCGAGGACGAGCGTCGGCGACGCGGGATCGGTGGTCGAGGGATCCGTCGCGTCCTCTGTCGCGCCGAGCGCCGAGCTTGCGTGGACCACCACCGGCCACGACTCCGGGACGAGGATCTCGAGGCCGCCGAAGATCGCCCGGACGCTCAGGGTCGCGCCGGCCGGATCCAGCGTCGCGCCCCGCAGATCGAGCATCCCCCCGCCGTACCAGACGAGGAGCGTGCCGCCGCGGAACGCCTGCGCACGGCTGCGCGCCTCGATCTCGCCGAAGATGACCGCGTAGTCCAGCTCGTTCGCATCCTCGTCGAACGGGAGGACTCCGTCGTGGTCCCGGCGCGTTTTCTCGAGGAACGCGAGCGTGGGCGGGACGGCGAGGCCGGTCACGGCGAGCAGGCCGAGCAGGCCCGCGAGGCGCTTCATGACCGCGAGGCTACCATGCGTCGGTGTCCAGCACCATCGCTCGGCCGGCCGTGCCCAGCCTGACCCGATCTGCCCCCGCGATCACGGGCGTCGTGGCGCTGGTCGTGTATGCCCGAACGCTCCTGCCGGGGCAGGCGTTCGGCGACTGGGGCGAGATGCAGACGGTCCCGCATGTCCTCGGGGTCGCCCATCCGACCGGCTATCCGACGTACATCCTCCTGGCCTGGCTCGCCGAGCTCGTGCCGCTCGGGTCGGTCGCCTTCCGAGCCAATCTCCTGTCCGCCGTCCTGGTGGCCTCCGCGCTCGCCACCCTCACCGCGATCGCCATCCGCCTCGACGTCCGACCTGCTCTGGCGATCGCCGCGGCCCTCGGCACGGGTGCCGTCGGGACGGTCTGGGCCGCCGCGACGGTCGCCGAGGTCAATCCCCTCCATCTCCTCCTGTGCACGCTCCTGCTCCATCGTGCCCTGGTGTGGGAGGCGCGCCGATCCGCGGTCGACCTCGCTGTCGGCGGTCTGCTCCTCGGCCTGGCGATCGGGAATCATCTCCTCACGCTGTTCGTCGGGCCGTTCATCGTGCTGTTCGTGGTCTGGGTCGGGCGGCGCGAGCTGCTCGCCCGGCCGTGGATCGTCGTGCCGGCCGTCATCGCCGGCTTGATCGGTGCGTCGGTCTACGCCTACATCCCGCTCGCCGCCGCCCGCTCACCGGTCCTCCCCTACAACCATCCCACCACGCTCGAGGGCGTCTGGTGGCTCGTCAGCGGCGAGCAGTTCCGGACCCAGTTCGAGTTCCTGTCCGACAAGGGTCCCGGCGTGTTCCTGGCATCGCTCGGCGCCCTCCGCGACCTCGCGGTCGACCGGGCGACGGCCGTCCTGCCGTTGCTCGGGCTGGCCGGGATCGGGGTGCTGATCGTGCGGCGGACGGCCTTCGGTCTCGCCTGCGCCGGGATCCTGGTCAGCGGTGCCTATGTCTGGGCGAACTACCTGCGCCTCGAGCACTACCTCCTCGTCCCATGGCTGGTCCTGGGGATCGGGACCGCGGCCGCGCTCGAGGCGATCGCGCGGGGCGTCACGCGGCTCGGGGCGCGCAGGGCGGCCCTCGCTGCCGACGCGGCGGAACGGCGGCGGGTCGCCGGGACGGGCGTGGCGCTCGTCGCGCTCGGGCTGGCGGTCGTCCTGGCCGGTCTGAATTGGGCCGACGCCGACCGGAGCGGCGACCGGAGCGGCGACGATTACGTGGCGTCGACGCTCGATCTCCTGCCCCAGGACGCGGCGATCCTGTCCTACTGGGACACCTCGACGCCGCTGTGGCATGCCCTGTTCGTGGAAGGCCGACGGCCGGATGTCCTGGTCGTCGACGATACGAACATCGTCTACGACGGTTGGGGGACCCGTGAGGCCCGGATCGCGTCGCTCATCTGCCAACGACCGGTGTACATCCTCCGGCTGTCGGAGCGCGATCTCGTCCCGACGCGCCGCGACTATGCGTTGACCCCGGTCGGGACGGTCCCGGTCAGTTCCGGTGGTCCGTCGGCGTCGACGACCCGCCCGGTCTATCGGGTCGAGCCGCTCGATCCGAGCAGGTGCGGCGGGTAGGTCGGGGCAAGCGGCTTGGCGTCCCCGGAAGGGTTCGAACCTTCGACCTACCGCTTAGAAGGCGGTTGCTCTGTCCGCTGAGCTACGGGGACGTCGATTTCGTGCGTGGGCGAGCATACCCCGGGAGATCGGCCCGGTCCCATGACCGACGGCTTGTAATCTCGCGCGGATGCCCCGACACTCGTCGACGTGATCCCAGACGTTCCGGCTCCGGGCGCGACGATGCTCGGTGTCCTGCGACTGTTCACCTTCCGGCCGGTCCGGATCGCGTTCGATGCGACCCTCCGCAAGCACATGATCCCGGCCCTGCTCGAGTTGCCCGGCCTGGTCGACGTCTACGTCGGGCGTCAGGGCCCCGAGGAGCTCGGGCCTCGCCTCGTGGCGACGATCTGGTCGTCACGCGACGCGATGACGGCCGCGGTCGGCGACTCGTTCGAGCACCCTGTCTTCCTGCCCGAGTACCTCGACGAGACAGGCGATCGGACGCTGGAGATCGTCCCGCTCACGTTCGGCTATCGGTTCGCCCGGCCCGAGCGGCCGGGCATCCTTCGGGTCCTCCACGGCGCCGTGCTGCCGAGCGATCTCGAGCGATACGTCGACGAGGCGCGAGCCGGGACGATCGAGGACGCGGAGCACGGGCGGGGGGCGCTCGCCCTCTACCTTGCACGGAACGCCCCCGACCGGTTCGTCACGCTGTCGGTCTGGACCGACTGGCCGACGCTCCAGGATGCGACGGGCGGCGATGTCGGCCGCCCGGTCGCGACCCGCCATGCGCGGCTGCTGACCACCTGGACGGCGGAGCACTACGAGGCGATCCCCGAGCTCTGGGCGATGACCGGCTCGCTCCCCCTCGGCGCGACCTCTCGGTAGGACCGCAGCGGACCGGACCTGGATCGGGTCCGGATCTGGGTCCGGACCGCGACGCGAGAGGGCCGCCACCGACGACGTGACATCGCGGACAGCGGCCCGATGAGTCCTGGTGGCCTCTTCGCCGGCGATGCCGGACGGTGGGGACGGGCCCTCGCGGGTCGCTACGGGTCCCGAAGAGCGGCAGGGACGCCGTCCTTCCGGACCGATCGCGGCCGCGTGGTTCCGCACACAGCCTCGGACTCGCCCTTAGGGTACGCCTCTTGCGGCCCGATCGGACCACTTGAATCGTCGAACACGCGTGCTATGCTCCGCCACCCGTCGCCCGATCAGGATCGCGGCACGGATCGGAAGGACCGGGACCGCCCTTGCCCGCTCGTTCAACCAGCTCCGCCGCCGCTCGACCGCCTGCGCCGGGTACGGCTGACGTCGATCCGACGACCGTGTCGTCGGACGTGGCAGGTCACGCCGCAGCTGCCGCCGAGCCGCGCCCGGGCCCATCGGTCGCCGAGGCGACCGGGGGCGCACCCGCCCAGCTGGCGCTGGGGTTGCCGGAGCTCGTCCCGATCGGGCTCCCGGCGCTCGAGATCGCCCCGGAATGGAAGGATCAGCAGCGACTGTGGGGCCATCGGTTCCACCCGATGTGCTCCTATCTGGCGAGCTTCCCGGCCGCCCTGACGCACGCCTTCATCGCGCGCTACTCGCGACCGGGTGATGTCGTCCTCGATCCATTCAGCGGTCGCGGCACGACCCCGCTCCAGGCGTGTGCCGAGGGTCGGATCGGCGTCGGCAACGACCTCAACCCGTTCGCCCACCTGCTGACGGCATCCAAGGTGGAGCCGGCGTCCGAGGCGGAGGCGAGGACGCGACTGACCGCGCTCCGCGTTCGCTGGGCGGGCGAAGCGGAATCCTGGTTGACGCTGGCGCTCCGCGTCCTCGGCTCGCCCGGACCCGACGGCGTCCGGGTGCCCGTCGCGGGAAGCGAGCTGCGACCCGGGGCCGTCGGAGCGGATGCCGAACCCGTCCCTCTCGAGGTCGCGCTGTGCTTCGCCCCGCGGACGTTCGCGCAGCTCCTGTTCGTCCGCTCGTCGCTGCATCTCGAGGACCACGTCGACCGGTTCCTCGCGGCGGCGATCACCGGCATCCTCCACGGCAAGAGCGCCACGTACCTGTCCGAGGTCATGCCGAACACCTTCAGCATGGCTCCGCGCTATGTCCGCGACTTCGTCGCCCGGACGGGCTTCCGATCGCCCGAGCGCGACGTGTTCGGCTGTCTCGACGCCAAGCTCGGGCGGCTGTATCGCGAGCCGCTCCCGCCGGTCCGCGGGATCGCGCTGCTGGGTGACGCACGCGACGCGGGCGGTCGGACGCGGGCCGCCCTCAGAGCGCGGGGCCTGCCCGATCGGGCCAGGCTGGTCGTCACGTCGCCGCCGTATCTGCGGGTCGTGAAGTACGGCTACTACAACTGGCTGCGGACGTGGTTCCTCGGGTTCGACGCGAACGCCATCGACGCCGCACTCGACGACGCCCACCACAAGACGGCCTACCTGCAATTCCTCGGCGATGTCCTCGAAGGGCTCCGCGAGGTGCTGGCCGACGACGCCGTCGTGGCCCTGGTCATCGGCGACGTCGAAGCCGATCGCGGGCGCAAGATCAGCCACGGCATCGGCCTGGCCGGGGCCGTCTGGGAAGCCGCGGCCGAACCTGCCGGCTATCGGCTGGCGGGCATCGCCCTCGACGACGTCCATGCCGGGCGGAAGATGACCAAGCTGTGGGGCGACGAAGCCGGTCGCGCGACCAAGCTCGACCGGATCCTCATCCTCGGCGCGACGGAAGCCGGACGGCGGCGAGCCGTGAACGGCGCACCGCTGCCCGTCGACTGGGAGTGGCCGCCCCGCCGCATGCGCGCCGTCTAGAATTGCCGCCATGCAGCAGATGTACGACCCGGCCGACCTGGCGGCCATGGATCCGCTGGTCCTGATGAAGAACCTCGACCACGTCCGGATGACGAGCCGACGGCTGAGCTACATCCTCCAGCAGCAGGTCCACCTGTACGCGCCCGAGGCCAACCAGCTTCGCGATCAGATCGACCGCTACGTCGAGGCTGAGCGCCAGATCGAAGGCGAGATGGCCCGGCGCCAGATCCGCGCCTAGCCCCGGATCCGCTCCCGGCTCCGAGACGAACGAGACCCCCGGCCTTGCGGTCGGGGGTCCGTGGATGAGTCCGGTTCGTCGCCGATCCTCGGCGACCGGTTCAGCCGGCGCCGGCGGCGCTCCGGATGAGCGACGGCGACAGGGCGGGTCGTGAGGGCGAGGACTCGCGGGTCGGAGCGTCCACGATCATGGGCGTCTCGCCGTCCTGGTCGGCCGCGCGGACCCGGATGAGCACGTCGATCACGGGTTCGGGATCGACCTCGATCGGGACGGCGACGGGTTCGGCGATGACGATCGGGACGGCGACCTCGGTGCGGTCCGCCGCGGATCTGGTCGGGGTCCTGACCCCGGTCCGCCCGCGTCGGTCCCCCTCCTCGATCGCGACCTGACCGGCGATCCGTGCCAGGTCGAGCGTCTGGTCGAGGCTGAACCCGATGCCGTGCTCCTCGAGCTCGGCGAAGTGCCAGCCGAGGTAGAGCCCTCGTCCGGCGACCGCGCACATCTCGTCGTAGAGCTCCGGCCAGCCGACCCGGCGCCGCCGATAACAGAAGCGGACGAACTCGATCGCGTCCGGCGACAGGCTCGGCGCCTCGACAGGCCTAACGGGATCCATGCGCCGATCTCCCTCCTCTCCACTCGTGCAGGGCGCGCTCGACCGCGGAAGCGGGCGGTCCGACCGCAGGCTACGGGGTCCCGGCGACCCTCCTCCCCGAGGGTCCGACGCCGTTCGCCGTCTATCGTACGAGCCGCGCCGGAGCGGCGGTAGTGGGTTTCTCCACCATCTCGTCCACCAACTTATCCACACGAACGGACGTTCGGCGGACAGGCGTTCGGAAGCGCCCTCAGACCCGCCGATCGACCCCGAGACCGGGACGTTCGGTGAGCCGCCAGCGACAGTCGTCGCCGAGCTCGAGGCCCTCGAACGGGTCCTCCGACAACAGCAGGCTCCCGTCGAGATCGACCCAGTCGGCGAGCGACGCGACGGCCGCCGAGGCCGCGATCCCGACCGACGTCTCCTCCATGCAGCCGAGGAACGTCCGGAATCCGAGCTCGCGCGCCCGGGCCAGCATCCGGGCCGCCGGACCCACGCCGCCGCACTTCGCCAGCTTGACGTTGACCCCGGCGACGACCCCGACGAGCCGGTCGAGGTCGCGGATCGTGACGGCGCTCTCGTCCGCGACGATCGGCAGCGACGACTCGGCCTGCAGCGCCGCGAGGTCGTCGAGCCGGTGGGCCGGGAACGGCTGCTCGATCAGCTCGACCCCGAATCGGACGAGCTCGGGCAGCAGCCGTTTGCCCCCGTCCAGCGTCCAGCCGGTGTTCGCGTCGACCCGGATCGGCCCGCCGTAGACGGCGCGAACGGCCGCCAGGGTCTCGAGGTCCGACGGCCCGCCGAGCTTGATCTTGAGGGCCGGGAAGCGGGCGGCCCGAGCGGCCCGCTGGCCGACGATCGCCGGTTCGTCGATGCCGATCGTGAAATCGGTCGGAGGGATGGTCCGCGAGGTCCCGAGCAGGGAGGTGAGCGGGGTCCCGAGGACCTTGCCCGCCAGGTCGTGGAGGGCGATGTCCAGGGCGCACTTCGCCGCGCCGTTGTGCCCGAGGTTCGCGTCGACCACGGCCGCTGCCGACTTCAGGTTCCGCTCGGCCGACCGGCGCTCGTCGAGTCCCTCGTCCAGGCCGGCGACCATCGCCACCAGTCTCGGGAGGATCGCCGCCACGGTCTCCTCGGTCTCGCCGTAGTACGCGTCCGGGAACCCCTCGCCGTAGCCGACGATGCCCGGATACCGATCCGATCGGAGCTCGACGATGACCGTCGTGGCGACGCCGCTGTCGTTCGAGTCGTCGGTCCGGGCGATCCGGAACGGGTCGCGGAACGGGATCCGGTGGACCGCCTGGGTGAGGCTCAGGCTCACGGGCCGCCGCCGTCCGGCTCGAGCGCCGCCCGGATCCCGGCGAACAGGTGCGCCCCACCGAAGCGGAACGGGTCGTCGGTCGGGAGGCCGGTCAGCTCGGCCGTCTCATCGATGACCCGCCGGGCGGCGACCTCGTCGGGGAACAGCGACGTGTTCAGGGCGACGGCCACCACCCGCGAGGGCGAGACGAGCCCGGCGACCTGCTCGTGCAGCCGGATGAACCCGGGCAGCGGGTGGATCGGGAACGAGCGCTCCGGCAGGTGGGTGAAGTCGTGCTCGGCGAGACCCGGCTTGTGGACCATCACCATCGCCTCCGGCGTCGTCCCGTGGATGAGCCCGAGCGTGACGCTGGAGTAGGCCGGGTGGTCGAGCGATCCCTGGCCCTCGACGATGATCCAGTCGCCGAGCGCCTCGGCCTCCTCGACGAGCCACTCGCAGGTTCCCTGGACGAAATCGGCGACCAGACGGTCCACCGCCACGCCCCAGCCCTCGATCATCATCCCGGTCTGGCCGGTCGGCACGAACACGCCGCGCAGACCCGCGTCGACCGCCGCCTGCCGCAGCTCGAGAGCGACCGACATCTTGCCGATCGCGCAGTCCGTCCCGACGGTCAGGATCACGTGCTTGCCCGACCCGTGGAGCCGACCTACCGAGGTCTCCATCCGCTCGGGCGGCCGTCGGTAGTCGACGATCATCGCGCCGGATGAGCCGGCAGCCGCGGCGAACTCGGGATCGTCGCCGATGAACGTGTGCAGGCCACTGAGCACGTCGAGACCCGCGCTCAGCGCGGCCAGGATGATCCCCCGCCAGTCGGTGGGAAGCTTGCCTCCCGTCGGGGCGATCCCGATCAGCAGGGCGTCGACGCCGAGGGCGATCGCCTCGTCGAGGGTCGCGACGGCCGGGACGTCGAAGCGCGGGTCGTCGCCGACGATGTCGGCCACCCGGCGGCCGACCATCCCCGAGTCGAGCAAGCAGACCACGCGATCGCGTCCGTAGCGCATCACACCGAGCGCCGTCTTGGCATCGTGGACCTGGAACTGACCTTCGGTCAGGATCACCAGCCGACGTTCGGGCGACGGACGCATGGGGCCTCGCGGACGGACTCGTCGGAGACGGGTCGACGGGGTTGGGCCGGTGGTACCGCATACCGGATTCGAACCGGTGATCTCCGCCTTGAGAGGGCGGTGTCCTGGGCCTCTAGACGAATGCGGCAGGGCGATCGACGTCCGGCGGGGAACGCCGGGGCCGGCCGGGATGATACCAGCGGCCCGACGCTCCGAGCAAACGACGACCGGGTCCGACGGGGACCCGCGGCCTACAGGCGATGGGTCTCCAGGAAGGACCGGATCGCCTCGGCGACCTGGACGTGACTCGCCTCGCCGAGCACGAGGCCGTAGTGCGAATGCGCGCCGAACGGCTCGTATGGGGCGTCGAGCCAGTCCGCCAGCCGCTCGCTGTCCGGCTCCGGGACCTGCCGGTCGAGTCCGGCCCCGATGACCAGCCGCGGGATCGCCTCGACCGCGCGTCGATCGACCGGCACCCCGGCCAGCATCTGGCGTCGGGCGGCACCCGCCTCGTGGGGCTTCTGGCCGAGCAGGTGCTGGATCCGGAGGACGTCCGCCAGGCTCAGATCGCGGTTCTCGCGCTGGAGCTTCTCCGGGAGCGTCTCCCAGCCGATGACCGACTTTCCGTACGCCTCCGGGATCTCGCGCAGCTCGTGCATCCGGGCGGGCGGGCGAAGGTCCCGCGGCAGCTCGGACGACAGCAGGACCAGCCCGCCGATCTCGTGGCGTTCCGCGGCCTTGAGCGCGAGGAGGCCGCCCATCCCGTGGCCGACGACGACGACCGACGGACCGAACCGCTCGATGGCCGCGACGACGTCGTCCGTGTACGTATCGAACGAGAGCGTCGCCGGGTCGGCCGTCTGCGACCAGAAGTGGTTGCGCAGGTTGAGCGCATGACCCTCCCAGCCGCGCGAGGCGAAGTAGCCGAGGTAGCGCTCCCAGAGCCACGAGCCCGACAGCTCGCCGTGGAGGAAGAGCAGCGGTCGTCGCCGCGAGCGGCGCTCCGGCAGCCACGACTCGATGTACAGGCCGCGCTCGACGAGCTCGATCTCGTCCTTGCGGACCGGACGCCCGGCAGACGGCGACGCGGTGGTCGGTCGAGCGGAGAGGCGGAGGGGGGAATCCGCCTCTCCGCTCGAACCCGGAAGATCGTCCGGGGTCACCTGCGGCATGCTACACCTCGGCTGGCTGGGGACGCGGGGCTCGGCGGGTCGACCGCGACCGGCCTCACCACTCGAGTGGGTTGATGACGAGCCCGGTCACGGGCTTGGGGTAGAAGTAGGTCGACTTCTGGGGCATCACGTCCCCGGCCATCGCCACCGCGGCGATGTCGGCGACGGGCGTCGGTTCGAGGAGGAACGCGGCATCCGACCCGTCCTCGGCGCGATCGACCCAGTCGATGGCCTCCGCCGCGGCCTTCGTGTAGGCCACCCGCCCACCGGCCGCGGTGGCCGCCGGGTCGATCCCGCACAGCCGCTCGAGGGCGACCTGGAGCAGGACCACGTCGAGCCCGCGCAGAGCGGCGCTCCCGGCCGGCAGGCCGGACGAGAAGGCGGCCCGTCGGGCGACCAGGACGGCGCCGCCGGACCGGGTCCACAGGCCGAATCGGCCGGCGCCTCCGTGGGCCGAGGCGACCGTCCCGAAGCGCGACTCGAGGTCCGCCGAAGACGCCACGCGCTCGACGTCGAACAGCTCGGCCAGACCACCCCAGAGCGCCTCGACGCCGGTCTCCTCGAGACCGCGCACGACCCGGTGCGTGGGCAGCACGGTGAGTGGTTCGGCGCTGGTCTCGAGGAACAGCATCATCAGGTAGTCGAACGGCGGATCCTCTTCGCACGAGCGGCTCATCCGGCGTTCGTCGCGGTAGCGCAGGGCGGTCTCGTAGCGATGGTGCCCGTCGGCGATGGTGATCGGCGCCGCTGCGGCGGCGGCGGCGAGCCGCCTGACCGGGCCGCTCTCGTCAGCGTCGCTCGGGACGACCCACAGGCGGTGGCGGACCCCGTCGTCGTCGACGAGGTCGATGGTCGGAGTCGTCCGGGCGATCTGTCCCAGCAGCGTCGATGCCTCGCCGCTCGGGTCGGCGTACAGACCGACGACCGGGCTGAAGTTCGCCCCGGTGGCGCGCAGCAGCTTGTAGCGATCCTCCTTGGGACCGGACAGCGTCCGCTCGTGGGGCAGGACGCCCCCGCCGGGGACGAGCGGCTCGAGTCGGAGCCGTCCGAAGAACCCGCGCTGGGTCCGCTCGACGTCCGTTCCGGGGACCCGATACGTCTGTTCGTAGACGTACAGGCTCGGCTTGGGGTCCTTCCGGAAGGAGCCGTCCGAGCGCCACGCGGCGAACGTCCGGGCGGCCCGTCGATAGCGATCGTCCGGCTCGTCGCCGAGCTCGTCGGCCGGCAGGTCCAGGCGCACCACGTTGTGCGGGTCGCGCGCCATCAGGGCTCGCTGCTGCGCCGGCGAGATCACGTCGTACGGAGGGCTGACGACGTTGACGAGGTCGCCGACCGAATCCGGCTCGAAGCGCAGGCCGCGGAAGGGGCGGATCTCGGGCACGGTCCTCCTCGGGTCGCGGTCGGCGGGAGCCCATCCTACGACAGGTCCCGGGTCGTTGGCGACTTCGTCCGCGACCGGGAGCCGCCCTACGGCACGTCCCGGCGCGCGATGCTAGCCTCCGACGGTGTCGTACCGAAGGATCGCCCCCGCGATCGCAGGCCTGCTCGCGTTGTGCCTGACGATGTCCGCCTGTGGCGGGGCAGGTACGGCACCGTCGCCGACGCCGGCCGACTTCGCCGGGATCGTCGAGCAGCTGGCCAAGGTCGGCATCGGGGTCGAGAACGTGATCTCAGGCGACGCCGGCTGCCAGGACCCCACGCTCGCCAAGACCGCGATCGCCTTCGACGCGAAGGGCCTCGACGAGGCGACCCCGACCCAGATCCGCGTCTACATCTTCGCGGACCGCGATGCGTGGCAACGGCTGTCGGGTTCCGTCGCGGCGTGCGCCCGCTCGTACGTGACCGACGAAACCACGTACGAGTCCCTGGCACCCTCGCCGTTCGTCGTTTCGGGTCAGGGTCCCTGGCCGGCGAAGTTCGCCGCCGGATTGAAGACGGCCTTCACGGCCGCCGCGGGGACCGGGGGCTGACCATCGGCGACTGACGCCCGGCCCCTCCGTCCCATGGCCACCGGGACCACCGGGCCAGGGTCACGGACCGGCCGGGTGACGACGATCGGGGCATGGAACCGATCAGCACCGGGCGCCACCTCGGGCTCGCGCGCGCCCTGGCCCTCGCGCTCGTCGTCACCGTCCTGAGCGTCGGTGCCACCGGCCCGACGATCGCCGCGGCGCCGAGCCCCGTGCAGGCCGCCACAGCGCCGTCGGTCGACGTCTCCCCGGCGCCCGCCGTGCTCGCCTTCGGTCCCGGGCTCCTCGCCGAGCTCGCGGTCGACCCCAGCCTGGTCGCTCGTCTCCAGTCGTCGATCGATCCGGGCCAGATCCCCGATGAGGTCCGAGCGGCCGCCGCGCCGGCCGCGCCGGTCGCCAAGGCCGCGCCGGTCGCCAGGGCCGCGCCGACGCCGGCGAAGCCCCGGCGCCCGGCGGCGCCGACCCGGGAGCACCACGGACGCAACCACGTCTGGAGCGCGAGCCTCGGCCTGGACCGCGGGGTCAGCTGGTTCTCGTGCAGCCGATCCCGGCCGCCGGACTACGCGGTCTACCGCTGGGGATGTGCCGGCCCGAACAACATCTACCTGTTCGCCCACGCCGGCGGTCCGTTCCGCCGGTTGCACGACCTGTACGTCCGTGGCCGACTGCACAAGGGGATGACGGTCTCCTATGCCGATGCCGGCGGGCACGTCCATCGCTACTCGGTGGCCTGGTGGCGAGTCGTCCTGCCGACCGACGGCGAGTTCGCCTACGCCGGACAGTCCCGCCCGTCGATGACGCTCCAGACGTGCGTCGGTCCGCACGATCGCGATCGGCTCATCGTCCGGCTCTACCAGGACGACTGAGCCTCCTCAGACGACCCGGAGCCCGAGGATCCGCCGGGCGATGACCAGGCGCTGGATCTGGCTCGTCCCCTCGCCGATCTCGGTCAGCTTCGCGTCGCGGAGGTAGCGCTCGACCTTGTACTCCTCGACGTAGCCGTAGCCGCCGTGGACCTGGATCGCGGCGTTCGTGGCCCGGGAGCTGACCTCCGACGCGAAGAGCTTGGCCTGCGCCGCCGCGAGCGCGAAGTCCCGGTCCTGGTCCTTGAGCCAGGCGGCCCGCCAGACCATCTGCCGGGCCGCTTCGATCTCCGTCGCCATGTCGGCGATGAGGAACGCCACGCCCTGGAACGTCCCGATCGGCCGGCCGAACTGCTCCCGTGTCCGGGCGTACGGGACGGCCGCGTCGAGGGCCGCCTGGGCGAGACCGACCGCGAGCGCCCCGATCGAGATCCGGCCGCCGTCGAGGATCCTCAGGAAGGTCCGGAACCCGCCGCCGCGCTCGCCGAGCAGGTTGCCGGCCGGGATCCGGACGCCGTCGAACACGAGCTCGCCGGTGGCCGACGCATGGAGTCCCATCTTCTCCTCGAGCCGGCCGATGCCGAAGCCGGGCGTGTCGGCCGGGACGATGAAGGCGGAGATCTCCGCTTCGCTCGTGGCGGTCGTGCCGGTCCGGGCGGTCACGATGTAGGTGCCCGCCTGGCCGGCGTTGGTGATGAACCGCTTGTTGCCGTCGAGGATCCAGGTCCCGCCGTCGGGCCCGTCCTCGTGGCGAGCCGTCGTCCGCGTCCCGCCCGCATCCGAGCCGGCTCCCGGCTCGGTCAGGCCGTACGCGCCGATGACCCGGCCGCTCGCCATCGGCACGAGGAAGCGCGTCTTCTGCTCCGGCGTTCCGACGAGGTGGAGCGGTCCGCAGCCGAGGCTCGTGTGGGCCGCGACGATGAGCCCGAGCGAGCCCCACACCCGGCCGATCTCCTCGATCGCGATCGCGTAGGCCAGCGTGTCGAGGCCGGCCCCGCCCTCGTCCTCGGGGATCGGGATGCCGAGCCAGCCCATCTCGCCGAGCCGGGCCACGATCGCACTCGGGAAGCGCCGGGCCCGCTCGTGCTCGTCGACGATGGGGGCGACTTCCGCGAGCATGAACTCGCGAACGGTCTTCCGGAGGAGCTCGTGTTCGGGCGCCAGGTCGAGGTCCACGCCCGCAGCGTACATCGCACGTGCGGACGCGGGTCGCCTCCCCGACAGCGCCGAGCCCTTCACGGTGCTAGCCTTCGGCCATGCCGGGTACCGAGCGCGCCCCCGAGCCGACCGACCGCGGCGCCGAAGCCGACACCGCGGGAACGAACGGCCACCATCCCCCGCACACCCTCCGGCGAGACATCCTCGTCCTGCTCCGACAGCTCGGACCGTCGTCGCCCGACCAGCTGGCGGTTCGCCTGCACGCGAGCCGGACCGGGATCCTCCAGCAGCTTCGCGCGCTGGAAGCCGCCGACCTCGTCGCACGCCGGCCGGAACGGCACGGGGTCGGCCGGCCACGGCATCTGTATGACGTCACCCCCCATGCCCAGGACCTCTTCCCGTCGAACTACGACGGGCTGGCCGCCGGCCTCCTCGCCGCCATCGACGCGGTCGGCGGCGACCACCTTGTCGATCAGGTCTTCACCGCTCGTCGCAGCCAGGCGGCGACCTGGATGAGGACCCGGATCGCCGAGCGTCTCCCCGCGGGTGCGACCCTCATCGACCGGGTTCGCGAGCTGGCGGTCATCCAGGACGAGCAGGGCTACATCGCGCAGGCCGAGGTGACGCCGGACGGCACGATCCGCCTGGTCGAGCACAACTGCGCCATCTTCCAGGTCGCTCGCGGGACGGCCCGGGCCTGCGACGCCGAGCTGGCGCTGTTCAGCGAGGTCCTCGATGCGGACGTCGTGCGCGACTCGCACATCGCCGCCGGTGATCGCTGCTGCACCTACCGGGTCTCCTCGCGGATCGACTGATCGACGCCTCGCCGAGCCCGCTCGGTGGTGCGTCGACGCACCACGCGGTGCCGTCCCCGCTCCGGAGCTAGGCCTCCTCGCGCTCCACGACGCCGCGCGGCGCCGGCTCGAGGACGGCGGCCGGGACATCCGAGACGTTCGGCACGAACGCCGCGGCCAGCGACGTCTCTGCCGCCCGCTGCTGATCCTCAAGTGACAGGATCCCCAGCCGTCCGAGCGTCGCCAGCTCGTCGCGGATGTAGGTCTTGAGCATTTCGGGGCCGTCGGTGTTGATCGTGAAGCGGACGCCGTTGCGGCGGAACTGGTCGAAGATCCAGCGGAACTCGTCCCAACCCGGACACGACCCGGGTGTTGAGGTTCGACGTCGGGCAGATCTCCAGGACGATCCCGCGGTCGGCCAGCATGGCCATCGCGCGCGGATCGTAGGCGGCCTTGACGCCGTGGCCGATCCGGTCCGGTTCGAGCAGCTCGACCACCCGGGCGACCTCGTCGATCGGGCCCGACTCGCCCGTGTGGACGGTCAGGCCGAGCCCGTACTGGCGGGCCCGGCGGAACAGCCGCCGATAGTCCGCGACGCGGAACGTGGCCGACTCCGGCCCCGCGATGTCGATCCCGACGACCCCCCGGTCGCGCCAGTGGATGGCCTTCTCGACAAGGATCTCGTTGAGCTCGTACGGGAACGCCCGGTCGAGGCAGAACAGCAGCCCGGGCTTGACCGGGTACTCGAGCGTCGCCTTGTCCATCCCGCG
Organism: uncultured Chloroflexia bacterium; assembly: GCA_963749735.1. Lineage (GTDB taxonomy): Bacteria > Chloroflexota > Limnocylindria > Limnocylindrales > CSP1-4 > Chersky-267. The sequence continues at coordinate 54,034 of CAVVNZ010000018.1, read as the reverse complement.
CAGAGCCGCGGCGATGATGTGGTCGAGGTCCTGCTCCCCGCCGCGGTTCCGCTTCATCGGGTTGAAGCGGAGCTCGATCGTGGTCACGTTGTTCTTGCGGTAGGCGCCGCCGACGACCTCGTAGACGGCGCGCTCGACGGCCAACGGGCTGGACTGGATGAGCTCCGTCCAGTGGAACAGCTGGAGGTAGCCGTCGAAGCTGCGCGCCCGGCGTGGCGAGACCGTGATCAGGTCCCGGAACTCCCAGTAGTCCTTCGTCGGGAGCTTGATCCCCTGGGCGTGGGCGATGCCCCACATGATGGCCGGGGTCACCGCGCCGCCGAGGTGGCAGTGCAGCTCGGCCAGCGGGATCTTCCGCGAGAGCTGGGCCATCGGCTAGCTCGCGGCCGGGACGATCCGGCCCTCGGCGTCGATCGTCGCCTGCCGTCGCAGCCGACGCAGCTCGGCCCCGGGGACCTGGTCGCGGGCGTGGTAGCTCGAACGGACGAGCGGGGCCGATTCGACGTGGCGGAAGCCGAGGGCGAGTGCCTCGACCTTCATCTCGGCGAACTCGTCGGGGTGGTAGTAGCGCTCGAGCGGAAGATGCTTGAGCGACGGTCGGAGGTACTGGCCGATCGTCAGGATGTCGACGTCGACCTCGCGAAGAGCCACGAACGCCTCGGTCAGCTCCGGCCGCGTCTCGCCGAGGCCGACCATCAGCGAGCTCTTGGTGTGCGCCGGGTAGCCGATCTCCGCGGCCATCTCCTTGGCCCGCCGGAGCACGTACAGGCTCCGGTCCCAGCGAGCCCGCTTGCGGACCGGCTTCTGGAGCCGCCGGACCGTCTCCAGGTTGTGGTTCAGGATGTCCGGGCGAGCGTCCATGACCGTCCGCAACCGCGCGTCCGCACCGTCGAAGTCCGGGATGAGGACCTCGATGCCCATCCCCGGGCAGGCGGCGCGCATCCGGATGATCGTCTCGGCGAAGATCCGCGACCCGCCGTCGGGCAGGTCGTCGCGGGCCACGCTGGTCACGACGACGTGCTCGAGCCCGAGCTCCGACACCGCCTCTGCCACCCGGCGCGGCTCGTCGTCGTCGAACCACGTCGGCCGGCCGGTCTTCACCGCGCAGAAGCCGCAGGCCCGGGTGCAGGTGTCGCCGAGGATCATGATCGTCGCGGTCCGCTGATCCCAGCACTCGCCGATGTTCGGGCAGTGCGCCTCCTCGCAGACCGTGTTCAGCCCCAGCCCACGGAGCAGGCCTTTGAGGTCGTGGTAGTTCTCGCCGGACGGGATCCGGGCCTTGATCCAGTCCGGATGCCGACGGAGTGGCGCGGCCGCATCGACGGACCGGTCATCGATCGGGCCGCCGCCCAGCGCGATGGTGGGCGGCTGGTGGGCGGTGTGGAGGCCGGCGATCGAGCCGTCAGCTGCCGGGTCGAACATCGGGAGCTCACGGGCCATGGGTCGGAGTGTACGCTCGGTCATCCGCCGCCGCTCCGGGTCGCGGCCGGGCGGAAGGTCGCCCGGAGGCCGTCCTCGAGGGCTCGCGGGGCGAAGCCGAGATCCCCCGACGCCTTGGCGTGCGACGCCCAGTAGGTGACCCCATCCCCCGCCGCGATGACCTCGCCGAGATCCGCCGGGATCCCGAGCCGGCCGCGGGAGAGGGCCGACAGCGGTGCCATCAGGCGGAGCACGGCGGTCGGCACCCGGACCGGCGGGAGCCGGTGGGCGCCGAGTCGCGCCGCGAGCTGGAGCGCATCGATCAGCCGGACCGCGTCGCCATCCAGCACGTACGCCTCGCCCGTCCGACCGCGGTCGACGAGGGCGACGAGGCCGTCGGCGAGATCGTCCACGTGGACCAGCGAGAGGCCGACCTGGTCCAGGGCGAGATACGGCAGCCGGCCGCGGAACGCTCCGCTCAGCTGCTGACCGACCGCGGAGTGGTCAGCGGGACCGTAGACCTGCCCGGGCATCCCGATCACGATCGGGGCGCCACTGGCGATGCGGTCCTCGGCGACGACGTGGGCCCGGTATTTCGTCTCGTCGTACCAGCTCAGGAACCCGTCGGCCGGATCGCGTCGGTAGGTCTCGTCGACGATCGTCCCGTGGGTGTCGCCGAAGACGTTGACGGTCGAGACGTAGACGATCCGGGCCGCACCGGCCGCCACGGCCGCCTCGAGCACGCGACCGGTGGCGCCGACGTTCGAGTCCTCCATCGCCGGACGCTCGCTCGGTGCGATGCCGATCCGGTACGACCCGGCGCTGTGGATGACGGCATCGGCGCCGGTCATCAATCCGGCCAGCTCGGCGCTCGACGACAGGTCGCACTTGACGACGCGGCCGCCGAGCTTGGCGACCCCCCGGGCGCGGTCCGGATCGCGGACGGCGGCCACGACCTCGTCCCCGCGGGCGCGAAGCCGGCGGACGACCGCGCCGCCGACGAACCCGGCGCCGCCGGTGATGAAGACGCGCATCGGCTTCCGGGCCGTCGGGTCCTGCTCGGTCACGGGCCCGTCCGCTCGGGTGGGTCCGCCGGGATCGTGTCGTGCCTCGGGTTCGTGCCGTGCCCCCGGGTCAGAACAGCGCCGTGTCGGGTCCGACGGCTTCGAGCCAGGTCTTGATGGTGCGGAGGAAGGCCGCGCCCCCGGCTCCGTCATTGGCGCGGTGGTCGATGCCGAGGACCATGTTCATGACCGGTCGGATCGCGATCGAGTCCCCGGTCGGCGACTCGACGACGACGGCGCGCTTGGTGATGGCCTCCATCGTCAGGATGCCGACCTCCGGCACGTTGATGATCGGCATGGTCATGTTCGACCCGAGCCAGCCGGTGTTGTCGATGGTGAACGTGCCGCCGCCGAAGTCGTCCAGCTTCAGGCGGTTCGCCCGGGCGCGGGCCGCCACATCGGCGATCGCCCGGTTCAGGCCGGCGATCGACAGGCCGTCGACGTCGCGGATGACCGGCACGATCAGGCCGTCGTCGACGGCGACCGCCACCCCGACGTTGATCCGGCGCTTCGCGAGCAGCCCGGCCTCGGTCCAGTGCGCGTTGAACTCCGGGTGGCGGCGGAGGGCCTCGGCACTCGCCTTCACGACGAACGGCACGTAGCTCAGCGACAACCCCTCGCGCGCCTGGAAGTCGCGCTTGGCGGACTCGCGGAGGCGGACGAGCGAGGAGGCGTCGACCTCCATGGAGACCCAGGCGTGAGGCACGTTCAGCGCCCGGGTCATCTGGGCCGCGATGCCCTTGCGCATCTGGGTCATCGGGACGAGGACCTCGTCCGCTCCCTCCGGGAAGACGACGGCCGAGGTCGGCGACGGCACCGGTTGCCTCGCGGACGCCTGGACGGGAGCCGGCGACGCACCGGCGGTGGTGGCCGCCGAAGACGACGGACCATCGCCGGCGGTGCCGGCGGACTGCGCACCGACCGGCCGGCCGGTCCGGACCGCCTCGACATGGTCGATGACGTCCTCGCGGGTGATCCGACCGCCACCGCCGGTCCCGACGATCTGGCCCGCGGTCAGGCCGTGCTCGCGGAGAAGGCGACGGACCGCCGGGGTCATCCTGGCGTCGGGGTCGCCGACGATCGCGGCCGCGGACGCCGCCACGGGCACCGCCGTCGGAGCCGGGCCGGAGGGTCGCTCGTCCGATCCCGCTGGGCCGTGGGCGGCGCCGGCGCCGTCCGACGGGCCGGCCGTGACGGCGGCGGTGGTGGCGGCGGTGGTGGCCGCGGTGGCCGCGTCCGGGGTCGATGTCACGACCGGCGCGGTCGCACCTGCTCCGTCCGAGGCGTCCGCCGCATCCGCGGTCTCGATGATGGCGATCTCGGCGTTGTTCGGGACCGTGGCGCCTTCCTCGACGAGGATCTCCGTGAGCGTTCCTTCGAACGGAGACGGGACCTCGGCGTTGACCTTGTCCGTGATGACCTCGAGCAGGGGCTCGAACTTGGCGACGTGGTCGCCGGGCTGCTTCAGCCACTTCCCGATCGTCCCCTCGGCAACGCTCTCACCGAGCTGGGGCATCGTCACCTTGGCCACAGGTCCGTTCCTCCTCAGCGGGCTGGCGTGTTCGAGCTGCCGCTTGATCGTCGATGGTCGCGCCGAGCCCGTCGGTCGTTGGTAGTGTCGCCCATCCGGGCCACGGACGCGCACGACATCTCGCGGCGGGGTGGTGGTGGCGCACCGGACCCGGCGCCCCGCCGACCGCGCTGCGTACCATGCGGCGATGACGCGCTGTCGACTGGGAGCCATCGCCGGGGCGGAACGATCGTGATCGGCCTCGGTCGCCTGCTCGCCGTCCGGCCGGACGAGGCACGGCTCGTCGGACGGATGGCCGCCCTGTTCGCGACCATCGAGGCGGCCCGCGGCGTGGGCGAGATCGGTGCCGACACGCTGGTCCTCGGTCAGCTGGGTGCCGGCGCCCTGCCGTACCTGTACGTCGTCCTCGGGATGCTGAGCCTGGTGGCGGCGCTGGCGTTCGGCGCCGCGGTCGGGCGGCTGCGGCGGCGGCCCCTGTTCGTGGCGATCTTCCTGGTCGTCGCCGCGGTCCTGGTCGCCGAGCGCGTCGTCCTGCTCAGCGGCGCGGATTCCATCCTGCCGCTGATGTGGCTGACCGTGTACGTCGCCGGGGCGCTCATCGCGACGCTGATCTGGGCGCTGGCGGGGTGGGTCTTCGACGCGCGCCAGGCGAAGCGCCTCTTCCCGCTGCTCGCGAGCGCCGCGATCCTCGGCGGGGCTGCCGGGATGCTCGCGGCCGGTCCGATCGCCCAGATCGCGAGCGCCGACGACCTCGTCCTCGTCCAGGCGGGCCTCCTCGCGATCGCCGCGGTCCTGACCGCCGATGTCAGCCGATCGGGCCGGGCGAGCCGGACGCGACCGCGGACGGCGTCGATCGTCCGTGAGCTGCGAGTCGGTGCCGACTATGTCAGCGGATCCTCGCTGATGCGCCTGGTCGCGGTCGCCTATGTCCTGTTCGCGGTCCTCCTGTTCTCCGTGTCGTACCCGTTCCTGCGGGCGATGAAGGCGGCGTTCCCGTCCGAAGCCGATCTCGCGACGGCCCTCGGGTTGCTGTCGGCCGCGGTGACCGTCCTCTCGTTCATCGTCGCCCTGGCGCTCGCCAATCGCTTGTACGCGCGGTTCGGCATCGCGGTCGTCGTCCTCGCCCTCCCCGTGGTCTACGTGGCCGGCTTCGGCGTCTGGCTGGTGCGGTTCACGCTCGCCACAGCGGTCGGCTTCCGGTTCGCCCAGCAGGTGACCCAGCGCGGTCTGTCGAACGCCGCCTGGAGCGCGTTCTACAACGTCGTGCCGGGCGAGCGGCGGGCCCAGGTCCTGGCGTTCATGGACGGCGTGCCCGGCCAGGTCGGGATCAGCCTGGCCGGCCTGCTCCTCCTCGCCGCGGGGACGTTCCTGGACCAGACCGCGACCTTCGTGATGGGCGCCGTCGCCGCGGTGGCCGTCCTCGCGGTCGTGCTCCGCATCCGCCGGGCCTATGCCGCGAGCCTGGTGCGGACCCTCCGCGATGGGCTGGCGGAGCAGCTCCTGGAAGGCGGACCGGGACTCGTGACCCTGACCCACGACCCGGAGGTGGTGGCGACCCTGGTCGCCGGCTTGTCCGAGCCGAACCCCGGGGTCCGCCAGCTGTCCGCGGAGCTCCTCGGACGGCTCGGTGCGACCGAGGCGAGCGATCGGCTGACGGGCGCACTGGGCGACCCGGATCCCGGGGTCCGGCTCGCGGCGAGCCGGGCGCTCGACTCGCTCGGGCGACCGATCGACGAGGCGCAGATCGCCCTGCTGGCCGCCGACGACGACCCTCGGCTGCGGGCCGAGGCAGCCCTGGCGCTCGAACGGGCGGGCGATCCGATCCGGTCCGGGGCGCTCCTCGCGGCGCTCGCGACGAGCGCGAGCGCGACCGATCGGATCGCGGCGCTGGCGATCGTCGCGCGCTCGACGTCGACGCCTCCCGACGCGTGCCGGGCGTGGGTCGATCGCGGCCTGGCCGATCCCCTCGCCGACGTCCGCGCCGCGGCGATCGACGCCGCGCTGTCGAGGAACAGCGGGATCCGCGACCCGCTGCCGATCCTCGTGGCCGGTCTCGACGATCCCGCGTCATCCGTTCGCATCGCGGCGGCGCGGGGGCTCGGCGATCGCGGCGCGTCGGGCAGGGAGCGGAGCCTCGACGCGCTGGCGAACGGGTCGGAGCGCGCCCAGGAGGCAGCCCTCGTGGCGCTCGAATACCACGGCGTCGAGGCGCACTCGGAGCTCGTCGCCTGGGCGCTCGGCCAGGTCGACCTGGCCCTCACCGCCCGTCGCCAGAACGACAGCCTGTCGGGCGCCGCCGACGGCGAGGTCCTCGCGTTCCTTCGCTTCGTCCTCGGAGCGCGCGAGGCGCGGATCGGGCGTCGACTGGCCCACGTCCTGGCGATCCTGAGCGCTCCCGACGACGCGGCCCTCGTCGAGCGTTCGCTCAGGTCGGACGACCCCGAGACGCGCGCGGTCGCGATCGAGGCGCTCGACACGATGGGCGACCGACGACTGGCCAGAGCGGTGGTGGATCTGCTCGAGGGCGAACCGGACGGACCTCCGTCCGATACAGTCGAGACGCTGCGCGTCCTCGCCGGCGATCCAGACCCGTGGGTCCGCCGGCTGGCCGCGACGGTGCGCGCGGAACGAGGTGATCCGATGCCCGATACCACCGGCACGCTCGACGGGATCGAGCGGATGCTGCTGCTCCGCCGGGTGCCCCTGTTCGGTCGCCTGGAGCCCGAGGACCTGCAGCGGATCGCCGCGACCGCATCCGAACACCTGTATCCGGCGGGCGAGGCCATCGTTCGAGAGGGCGATCCCGACGACGAGCTCGTCGTCATCATCGACGGGACGGTCCGCGTCCTGCGAGCGGACGGCACGGTGATCCGCTCCTATGGCCCCGGCGATCACATCGGCGAGCTGGCCGTCCTCCGCGAGCGGCCCCGGGCGGCCACCGTCGTCGCCGACCCGCCGGCCGTTCGGGGGCTCGTGATCAGCGGGATCGGCCTCAAGGCCATCCTGCGCGAACGACCCGAGGCGGCGATGGCCATGCTGGCCACCCTCGCCGAGCGCCTTGGCACGCAGTAGCCTCGGACGATGAGCGGGCGACCCGTCGATGCCTTGACGCTCCCGGTCGGGACGGTCACGTTCCTGAGGACCGACGTCGAGGGCTCGATGGCGTTCGCTCGGACGCTCGGCGATCGGTGGGATGCGCTCAACGGCACCCATCTCGGGTTGATCCGGGCCGCGATCGACGCGAACGGCGGGGTCTGCGTGCGGACCGAGGGTGACGCGGTGTTCGGGGCCTTCCCCGAGGCCGGCGCGGCCGTCGATGCGGCGGTCGAGGCCCAGCGTGCCATCGCCGGATACGACTGGCCGGCCGGCGTCGACATCCGGGTGCGGATGGGTCTCCACACGGGCGAAGCCCACCTCGCGGGTGACGATTACGGGGGGTTCGACGTCAATCGGGCGGCCCGGATCTCGGCGGCGGGCCACGGTGGGCAGATCGTGCTGTCGGCGACGACCCGGACGCTGATCGCAGGGCGCCTGCCCGCCGGCGTCGGACTCCGCGATCTCGGGCGGCACGCGCTCAGGGACGTGCCGGACCCGGAGCAGCTCTACCAGCTCGATGTCCCTGGTCTGCGCACGGACTTCCCTCCATTGCGGACCGCGGGTCCGGCGGACGGGAACCTGCCCCTCAGGATGACCAGCTTCATCGGTCGCGCGACCGACCTGGACCGGGTCGACCGACTGCTCGACGCGGGCCGACTGGTGACCCTCACGGGCCCGGGCGGGATCGGCAAGACCAGCCTGGCCACGGAGGTCGCCCGTGAACGGGCCCGACGAGCGCGTGACGGCGCCTGGTTCGTGGCACTCGACACCATCGACGAGCCCGGTCAGGTCGCCTCGACGATCGCCCGGACCCTCGGGCTGTTCGATGGGCCCGAGCGGTCGGCCGCCGATGCCCTCGCCAGGTTCCTCGCGACTCGGTCGGTCCTCCTCGTGCTCGACAACTTCGAGCATCTGCTCGACGCGGCCGGTGCGGTATCGGCGCTCCTGCGGTCGTCCCCAGAGACACGGATCCTCGTCACGAGCCGGGCACCGCTCCACATCAGTGGCGAACAGGAGTACCCGGTCCGATCACTGGGCCACGACGGGCACGACGATGACGACGTGGCGGTCCGCCTGTTCCTCGAGCGTGCGCGGGCCGTCCGGCCGGGCTGGGATCCCGGGCCGGATACCTCCGTCGTCGACGAGATCTGCGACCAGCTCGACGGTCTCCCGCTCGGGATCGAACTTGCCGCGGCACGGATCTCGATGCTCCCGCCGGTCGTCATCCGCGATCGTCTCGCCGCCCACCTCCCGCTGCCGGGCACGGCGCCACGGGATGCCCCCGACCGACAGCGGACGCTCGACGCCACGATCCTCTGGAGCTACGACCTCCTGCCGCCGGGCGAGCAGCGACTCCTCCGTCGCCTGTCGGTCTTCGAGGCGGGGTTCGATCTCGACCAGGTGCGTCTGGTCGACGGCCCCGATGCTGACGCAGGCGACGACACGCTGAGCGCCCTCGTCGCCCTTGCCGACCGGAGCCTGGTGACGTCCGACATCCAGGCCGACCGCCTCACCGGCCTCGAGGCCGCAGTCCGATTCCGGCTCCTGAGGACGATCCAGGCGTTCGGGCTCGCACGACTCCGGGCCGAAGGGGTCGAGCCGGTCATCCGACGCCGGCATGCGGAGGCGTACCTCGAGCTGGCGGAGGCCGCGGCTCCTCACCTCCCAAGCCTCGAGCAGTCGGCCTGGCTGGACCGACTCGCCCTCGATCGAGCCGAACTGCGCGCCGCCATCCGCTGGGCGGTGGGATCGGGCGAGGTCGAGCTGGCTCTCCGGCTGGTCGGCGCACTCTGGCGGTTCTGGCAGCTCGGCGGTTACCTCGACGAAGGCCACGACCTGATCGCGGCGGCGTTGGCGATGCCGGGCGCCGAGCCGGCGACTCCGTGGCGCCTCCGGGCGATCACCGCGGCCGGCGGCATCGCCTACTGGCGAGCCGAGCGCGAGGAGACGCTCAGGCTGTACCAGGAGCAGTTCGACCTCGCGGTCACGCTGGACGATGACGTCGCCCAGGCCGATGCCGCGTTCAACCTTCTGTCGGCGCAGTTCATCGCGGACCGTCAGGCGGCCTGGGCCAGCGCCGACGACGCCCGCCTCAGGTTCGAACGACTCGGCGATGCGAGGGGCGTCGCTCGGGTCGATTGGGGGCGAGCGACGTTGCTCTTGGGGAGCGGCCGTGCCGCGGAGGCGCGCCCGATCTTCGAGTCCACGATGCTCCAGTTCGAGGCGCTCGGCGATCCGACCTATCACGCGATGTCGATGGGCAGCCTCGCCTGGATCGAGTTCGGGAATGGCGACTTCGCGGCGGCGCGTCCCTGGGCGATCCGGAGCCTGGTCGAGCTCTACGCCGTGCGCGATTTCGCGTCAACCACCATCACCCTCCAGGAGGCCGTCGTGCTGGCCGTCGAGGCCGGCCGGTTCGAGGACGCTGCCATCCTGACCGGCGCGTTCGAGGGTTCATGCGAGCGCATCGGGGTCCGACCCCCGATCCCGCTCCAGCGGATCATCGACACCCGGCAGCCGTCGCGGCGGATCGCCGAGGCGATCGATCCCGAGACCCTCGCGGTCCTCGCCGAGCGTGGCCGCCGGATGAGCCTCGACGAGGCGGTCGCGTATGTCCTCCGGATGGCCGATGCGATGGGAGCTGCCACGCCCGACGAGGCCGGACCGGGAGGTCGCCCGGACGGCGCTCAGTAGGCCGCCAGCTTGCGGATGCCGGCAGCGATCTTCTCCGGATCGACCATGAACCAGTCCTCCAGGACGTGGTTGTACGGGACGCCGGGGACGTCCGGTCCGGCGATCCGGGTCACCGGCCCGTCGAGGTAGTCGAAGGCCTCCTCGGCGACGATCGCCGCGACCTCGGCGCCGTATCCGCCGAAGCGGTTGTCCTCGTAGGCGATGAGGCACTTGCCGGTCTTGCGGACGGACGTGAGGACGGTTTCCTTGTCGAGCGGCCGGAGCGTGCGCAGGTCGACGACCTCGACGCTGATCCCCTCGTCGGCGACCCGGTCCGCGGCCTCGAGCGCGTAGTGGGCCATCAGCCCGTAGGCGATGACCGTGACCTGCGAGCCCGGGTGGGTCACCCGGGCGCGACCGAGCGGTACGACGAACTCGCCATCGGGGACCTCGCCACGGACCGAGCGGTACATCTTCTTGTGCTCGAAGAACAGGACGGGGTCTTCGTCCCGGATCGCGCTCCGAAGCAGACCGCGGGCGTCGTGCGGGGTCGACGGGACGACGACCTTGAGCCCCGGGACGTGGGTGAAGAAGGCCTCGACGGATTGTGAGTGGTAGAGCGCCCCGTGGACGCCGCCGCCGTATGGCGCCCGGATCGTCAGCGGCACGCCGACCGTGTTGTTCGATCGGTAGCGCATCCGCGCCGCCTCCGACACGATCTGGTTGAACGCCGGATGGATGAAGTCGGCGAACTGGATCTCGGCGACCGGCCGCAGCCCGTTGACCGCGGCGCCGATCGAAGCGCCGACGATCATCGACTCGGTCAGCGGGGTGTCGATCACGCGGTCGGCGCCGAACTCGGCCCACAGCCCGTCCGTCGCCAGGAAGACGCCGCCCTTCCGGCCGACATCCTCGCCGAGCACGATGACCCCTTCGTCGCGACGCATCTCGAGGGCGAGCGTGTCGCGGATCGCCTCGATGAACGTCATCAGGGCCATCAGCCGTCGCCCCCGTCGCCGAATCCCCATGGAGGAGGTGTCTCGGCCGGCCAGTCCTCGGCATAGACCCAGCGCATCGCCGTCGACGGGTCCGGATCGGGCTCGGCCTCGGCGAACTCCGTGGCGTCGTGGACGACCGCCTCGATCTCGGCCGCGAGCGAGGCCTCGATCTCCTCGGTCAGCACGCCGGCCGCCCGAAGCTGGTCGCGGAAATGAGGAAGGGCGTCCCGTCCCTTCGACGCCGCAAGCTCCTCCGCCGAGCGGTACTTGGTCTGCTGGTCGTCGGACGAGTGGCCGGTCAGCCGGGTCACCTTGGCCTCGATGAGCGTCGGTCCGTCGCCCGCCCGGGCACGCTCGACCGCCGTCCGGGCGGCCGCATAGCAGGCGAGCACGTCGCTGCCGTCCACCACGACGCCGGGGATCCCGTAGCCCGCGGCACGCATCGCCACGTCCGGGACGGACACCTCCATGGCCGCCGGGACGCTGATCGCGTAGCCGTTGTTCTCGACGAGGAAGACGAACGGCAGTCGGTGGATCGCCGCGAAGTTGAGGGCCTCGTGGACGTCGCCCTGGTTGGACGATCCCTCCCCCATCGCGGTCAGCGCGACCTGCCCGGTCCCCCGGATCTTGGCCGCCAGGGCGATCCCGACGGCGTGCAGGATCTGGGTGGCGACGGGTGAGCTGACCGACAGCAGGTTGTGGCGGCGATCGCCGTAGTGGCCCGGCATCTGACGGCCGCCGGATGACGGGTCGCTGGCCTTGGCGTACTGGGCGAGCATGATGTCGCGGGCACTCATCCCGAAGGTCATGCACATCGCGATCGACCGGTAGAACGGGGCGATCCAGTCGTGACCGCGCTGGAAGGCCCAGGTGATGCCGACCTGGGCACCCTCGTGACCCTGGCCGCTGATCACGAACGGGATGCGGCCGGCACGATTGAGGATCCACATCCGCTCGTCGACCGCGCGAGCGAGCGCGACCATCCGGTACATCCCGATGAGGTCGTCGTCCGACAGCCCGAGGTCCGCCCCGAGGCGGGCGGCCGGAGCCTTCGCCTTGGTCGGATCGGTGGCCGTCATCGTCGCCTCCGTGGGGCTCGACCGTCTCCGGTCAGAAGTGGATCGCTCGTCCGTCGACGGCCAGGGCGGCCTCCCCGAGCACCTCGGACAAGGTCGGGTGCGGGTGGGTCGCTCCGCCGATCTCGCCCGGCGTGGCCTCGAGCTCGGACGCCAGCGAGGCTTCCGCGATGAGGTCGGTGGCATGCGGTCCGATGATGTGGACCCCCAGGGTATCCCCGTTCTCGGTGTTGCCGATGACCTTGGCGAAGCCTTCGTACTCGCCGCCGATGACCGCCTTGGCGATCGCCTGGAACGGGACCTTGCCGACCTTGTACGGCAGGCCGCGCTCCTGGCACTGCTGCTCGGTCAGGCCGACCGAGGCGATCTCCGGACGGCAGTAGGTCGCCCGCGGCTGCTGCACGTAGTCGATCTCGTGGACATCCGCGTCGCCCGCGATCGTGTGGGCGGCGACGAGCCCCTCGTGCCCGGCCGTGTGCGCCAGCCAGAGCCCGCCGACGATGTCGCCGATCGCGTAGACGTGCGGCTCGCGGGTGCGCATCCGTCCGTTGACCTTGATGACGCCCTTGTCGACCTCGACCTTGGTCGTCTCGAGCCCGATATCCTCGAGGTTCGCGGCTCGGCCCGCCGCCACGAGCAGGACCTCGGCGGCGACCTCCTCGCTGGTGCCGCCCTCCGGTCCGACCTCGAGCCGGACGCCGGTCTTGCCGATCTTGACCTTCGTCGCGTCGAACCGAGCGCGGGTGACGACCTTGATGCCCCGTCGGGTGAAGCTTCGCTCGAGCAGCTGGCTGACATCGCGGTCCTCGAGCGGGACGATCGCCGGAAGGTACTCGAGTAGCGTCACCTGCGTGCCGATGTCGCCGAAGAAGCTGGCGAACTCGACCCCGACGGCGCCGCCACCGACGATGACCAGGCTGGCCGGAGCGCTCGCGCGACCGAGGATGTCGTCCGAGGTCAGGATCCGCTCGCCGTCCGGGACGAGACCCGGCAGGCTCTTGACCCGGCTGCCGGTGGCGATGATGACATCGGTCGCCTGCAGGATCCGCTCGCCGCCGGCGCCGGGCGTCCCATCATCACCGGCCTGCAGGACGCGGATCCGACCGGGACCGTCGAGCCGGCCCCGACCCTGGACCCAGGTCACCTTGTTCTTGTCGATCAGCGTCTTCAATCCGGTCCACATCCGCTTGACGACCTGGTCTCGACGCTGGGCCATGACCGCATAGTCGACGGTCGGCTCCCCGGGCAGGATCACGCCGTAGTCCTTGAGATGACGTGCCCGGTTGACGGCTTCGGCCGACTCGAGCAGGGCCTTGGTCGGGATGCAACCGCGGTGGAGGCAGGTCCCTCCGATCTTGTCCTCGTCGACGAGGGCGACGCGGAGACCGAGCTGGGCGGCCCGGAAGGCGGCCGAATAGCCGCCCGTCCCTGCGCCGAGGACGACGAGGTCGAAGTCGTTCGAGGAGCCGACGGCCATGGGTCTAGTGGGCCTCAGAGATGCGGAGGGGCAGCGGCCGGACGGCGGCGCGGGTCACCGCCGGATGGTACGCGCCGCGTCGCACGGGGCGCAACCGAGGCCGGTCCGACGGCCGAGGACCCGGTGCTATGCTGCCGCTCGGGCGCTCCGGGCCGAGGCCCCGGGGGCGGCGCCACGGAGGTCACGCGTCGAGCCGATGCAGCCCATCACCGCGATCGCACTGATCGGGCTCGCCTACGTGATCGGGTCGATCCCCTTCAGCGTCATCGTCTCGCGGCTGACGGGCGCGCCCGACCCACGGACGATCGGCTCGGGTCGGACCGGCGGCACGAATGCCCTCCGCGCGATGGGCCCGAAATGGGCGCTCGTCGTGGTCGCCGGGGACCTGGCGAAGGGCGCCATCCCGGTCCTCATCGCCCGGGCGGTCACCGGCGGCGAGCCCGCGCTCGAGGCGGCCTGCGGGGTGGCGGCCGTCATCGGCTCGGCGCGCTCGATCTTCCTTCGGTTCCACGGCGGCCGGGGGGTCGCGACGGGGGTCGGGACGATGCTGGTCATCCAGCCGATCGCGGTCCTGCTCGCGGCGCCGGTCTTCATCGGGGTGATCCTGATCACCCGGTACGTGTCCCTGGGGTCGCTGATCGGCTCGGCGACGATGGTCCCGGCGGTCGCGCTCGTCTTCCTCGTCGTCAACGGGACCGTCCCGCCGGCCTATCTCATCTACGCGGTGGCGGGTGCCGCCGTCGTATGGATCGCCCACGCCGACAACATCGAGCGACTCCTCCACGGGACGGAGCGCAAGTTCGACCTGGGGATGCTGGCCGGTCGCGGCCGCGGCGGCGCCTGACGAGGGACCGAACGACCCGGTCCGAACGTGTCGGACCGGGTCGGACGGGATCGTCAGAGACGAACGACGGGTCAGCTCGCGCTGTCGGGTTCGCCCTCGCCGAATGCCGCCTTGACCTCGGCGGTGCTCAGGTACCACAGGATCAGAGCCGGCATGATGGCCATCGCGAAGCCGACGCCGGTCCCGGCGAACTGGAAGAACGCGAGGACGGCCTCGAACAAGGCGATGCCCGCGATGATCATCGCGAAGAGCCGCGCCCAGGGCTGGAGTGCCCACAGACCGAACGCTGCGAGCAGCCAGACGATCCCGGTGAGGATGGCCAGCCAGCCCCACAGCCCGACGTGCTCGAAGGCCGGCAGGTCGCCGAGCGCCCCGAACCAGTCGAAGCCGAGGACCCGCAGGCCGAAGAACAGGTAGCCGAAGCCGGCGAGTGCTGCGAAGAAGCCGATGACCGAGATCAGGATCGGCGGGTTCTTCATGCGGTGTGTTCCTCCAAGCGGGGACCAGCTGTCGTGCGCAGCCTATCTCACCGCGCAAGGCGTCCCGCACGCGAACATGCGGGGCGTGCGCCCGTGGGAATCGAACGACCCGGTCCGAACGTGTCCGGCCGGGTCGGACGCGATCGTCAGAGACGAGCGACGGGGTCAGCCGCCGCGCATGCTCCGCCAGCCTTGAGACGATAAGCGATGTTGGGGTGCGTCAGCTGAGCGTCGGCGGTCCGAGCGAACGACCGCCGATCATTGCGCGGGACTGGAGACGCCGATGGAGCGAGGCTACGAGATCAGCGTCGAGAACGTCCTCGAGCCTTGCCGAGATGATGTCGAAGCCGGTCGGGACCTATGCTCGCCGGGCTTCCATGATCGGCTGGTAGTAGCCCGTCTCTGACGGTTCCAGCCACCGGATGGATCGAAAGCCGACCTCCCGCGCGACGGCTTCGAGCTCGCTCCGTCGCAGGGCCCGGTAGCGGGTCTCGAGGTGGCGTGTCGTCCACTCCTCGGCGGGTTCCTCGCGGAGCACGAACTGGTGGAGGCGGTAGACCGGCTCGCGGTCATCCCACTCCCACGCCTGCGCAACGAGCCGACGGCGGCCGGGCTGCCCGGTCATCCGAGCCGGTTCTCCCTCGGGTCGATCCGCCAGGATCGCGTCGTAGTCGCGGATGCTCGCAAGAAGCAGTCCACCCGGCCGCAGCACGCCGTGGAGGCTCTGGAGTCCCGCGCGAAGGTCCCCGGGCTCGACCAGGTGCGGCAGGGCGTTGTCGAAGGTGATCGCCGCGCCGAAGGCGACCGCGAACCGTCCAGGGAGCGCACGGACGTCGGAGACGCCGAATTCGACCTCCACACCGAGCCGCGTCGCCTCTTGCCGAGCACGCTCGACCGCGCGGGCACTCAGGTCGGTCGCGCTGACGTGGTGACCGCGGAGCGCAAGCCCGATGGCCTGTGTGCCGATCCCGCAGGTGGCATCGAGGATGGAAGCTGGCCGCCCCGGGATCACCGCCTGGATCAACCCGTCGATGACCTCGCCCTGTCGACGCACCGAGGCGTCCCAATCGGCGAACAGCGATGGGTAGTCGTCGGCCAGAGCGTCGTAGAACGCGGCCACGTCGTCCATCCGGGCATCGTAGCCTCCGCGTGCCGTGGCAGACATCGCCCTGCTCAAAGGCTACTAACTCGGCCCTTGCCGAGCGGCTCGACTCAGGCGAGTCTGTCGCTCGCGTGACTCTTGGCGTAGAGCTTCATGGCGCGTTCTGAGGGATCGATGGCGGCTCCGACCCGAGCAGGATCCCGATCGCGATCGCCAGGTCGAGCGAGGCGCCGGCCTTGCGCAGGTCGGCGGGGGCGAATAGGGAAATAGGGAGGCAGGCCCCGGTCGCGCCCGTCGTGGACTAGCTGACCGCAGGCTCCTCCCGTTCGACCCATCGCGCCCGCCATGCCGGGGCCGCGACGGGCTGCCCGAAGTAGATCCGCTCGCGCCACACGAGCCCGCCGCGAAGCTCGTAGATCGTGATGGCCAGCCAGCGCGATCCATCCGCATAGTTGACGACCGCCTCACTCCACCAACAGTCGCCCGAGCCGCCCATCCGTCGAAGTTCGAGCCGCGGTGCGCCCTCGGGTCGCTGCGTGCGCGCCGCCCGATAGTTGGCGTTGCTGGTGACGATCTCGCCTGACTGCGGCCAGGCTTCCTGCCACTCGGGGTCGCGCAGCGCCTCCATGGCATCGAAGTCGTCGCGCGCTCCTGCCTCCGAATATCGTCGGACTATGGCCTCACTGGACCCGCTCGCAGGTTCGTCATCGCCCATGTCAAGTGCCCCTTTTTCTTGCCTCGCCGTCGGATGGCGCCGGCGGAGATCGGCGCAGCCTGAAGTGTGGGACCTCGGGGTCGGCGATGAGTGTGACTGACCACTCGGGTCGCTCTGGCCTCTCGCGAGGGATCGCACGTCCGGACGTGGAGCCGGAGGCCTCGAGGCTAACCGCGCGTTCGCTTAGCTGCGGCTTGCCGAGGTACTAGCCTCAGACGCCTGGGCGAATTTGTCCCACCCGACCGGCCTGGTCGTCCTACCTCGGGTCAGGCGCCCGGTGGCGTCATGCCCAGGAGCTGCGCGAGGTCGGGCCTCGTGAACGGGTCGTCTTCGACGATCTTGCCATCAGCGAGGCGGTAGTAGGTGAGACCGTGGGCCGGCAGCTTCTCCCCGTCGGCGCGAGTGACCTCGATGGTGAAGCGGGCAACCACCGCATCTCCTTCCGCTACGAGGTCCTGGATGGTGAACCGCATTCCGACCGCGGAAGCCGCCATCCCAGTCAAGATCGCCTTGAAGCCCGCCAGGTCGGCGCCGCCCATCGCGGGGTTGACGTAGGTCGGGGCCAGCACCTCGTCGAGCAGGTCGAGGTTGCCTCCCTGTAGGACCTCGGTCATGAACCGGCGGACGACAGCCTCGTTCTGCTCCGTTGACACGTCGCGCCTCCCTGGGGAACTGGATGGGCGGCAAGTATGCTCGCGGCCGAGGCCTGCGTTTCACACTCAGACTCCGACCGCCAGCCCGGCTTGTCGCCGAAGATCGTATAAGGACCGCGGCGCGCTCACGAGGGCATCGTCACCGCCCGTCGTGCTCAGCGAGGTCTAATCCGTCCGGCCGCGTCCAGCCAAACTGCGGTCAGAACTGCGGTCACCCCGGTCGCCGTCCGTCTCGCTGTCACGACGGAGCGAACGCGCGGAGCCGGGTCCTCGAGGCAACCGCGCGTCGATCAGCTGCGACTTACTACGACGCGTCCCCCTCGGTGATCTCCCATCGGCTCCCCGCGCAGGGCTTGTCGATCGTCGCGACCTTCTGACCGTTCCGAGTCGCGACAAGGCTCCCCTTGATGCATGGCGCACCGGCCTGAAACGGACCCGCCAGCAGCATCGTCCCTCCGCCTCCACGCAGCACTTTCGGGAGCTCTTCGAAGTCCTCGATTTGACCGACGATGGTGACCTCGACCGCAAGGTCGGTGCGGTTCACGATCGTCATCGGAGGCGGCAGCCCCATGTCGCTCGAACAGCCGGCGATGAGGATCGTGACCAACGTCGCCGTCGCCGCCAGCGCCAGTTGCGCGCCTGCTCGTGTGGACGATGCCGGGTTCCATCGAGCCATGGCTAAGTCTATGACGGTCTTAGCGGCGTCTCTCCAGCTCCGACTTACGAGCTGGCACCCGGCGCCACCGCGACTACTGGCAGGCCGGCGGCGATTGGATCGAGGTGGAGCACCCCGTCGACGCGACCACGCATAGCGGTCGGTTAGCGCGATCAGCCTTGACATCGCCTACCTATCACTGTATATATCGTCTATCGATATATCGACACTCGTAACAGTTGGAGTCCTATGGAACCCAAGGTCCCGGCGTTCGGACGGTTCGCCGAGCCGTCGCTGCTCATCCTCGTGAGTCTGAGTGACGGGCCGAAGCACGGCTACGCGATCATGCAGGACGTCGAGCACGGCACCGGTCGGCCAATGGGTGCTGGGACCCTCTACGCGGCGCTTGCTCGCCTTGAAGAGCAAGGCCTCATCGAGCCACTGGCACCGATCGACCGTCGTCGGCCATACCGCCTCACCGCGGTCGGGGCGTCGAACCTCACGGAGCAGCTGCACGGCCTCTCCGAGTTTGCCCAGATGGGTCTCCGCCAGCTCGGCGAGACCAAGTCATGAGGTCACTACTGATCCGCTGCTACCCCGCCCGATGGCGGGACCGCTATGGCGACGAGTTCGATGCCCTTCTCGAGGAGCGCCCGCTCGGGCCGTTCGATGTGGCAGACATCCTTCTGGGCGCCTTGGACGCTCAGCTTCGGCTGCGCGGGCGGGGCACCAACATCGCGCAAGGAAGGGGACTATCCATGTCGCTTCGCATCGGCGGTATTGCCGCGATCGTCGGCGCCGCACTCCTGGCGCTCGCTACGTTCCTCGGCTTTGGCATCCTGGCCGTCGATAGCGCCATTCCGTACGTGCTGCTGTTCACTGGCTTGGCCCTTCTTCTAGTGGCCCTGGCTGGGCTCAGCGCCTTCCAGGCACGGGTCCACCCCGGCCTGACTTGGGCGGCCTTCGCCATCACGGCGGTCGGAACGACCGCGGGGATCGTCGGCTTCGTCGGGATGACACTAGTTGGCGGTGACTCGTACTGGGGCATTTGGTTCCTCGGGGTCCTGACCGCCCTCGTGGGATCGGCGTTGTTCGCCATCGCTACGTATCGGACGGCCGTCCTCTCACGCGGTGGGGCCGTGCTACTCGGCATCGGCTCGGTCCTGCCGTTCATAGGGCTGACTGGCGTGAGCGCCCAGGGTCTTGTGCTCGCAGCCGTGATCTGCTTCCTTCTCGGCTGGTTCGCGCTGGGTCTCCAGGCGATTCGCCTGGACCGACCGGCGACCGCCACTCGACCAGCGTGACCCTCGCGCGGCGGCCTCGCGGGGCGACTAGGCAGCGCCGCGGGCTGCCCACGAGCGTCGGTTCTTCACCAGGGATCGCCGGCGACGCGTGGAGCCGGGGCTTACACCAGCCGACCACCCAGCCGAGGCTGACGAGG
Organism: uncultured Chloroflexia bacterium; assembly: GCA_963749735.1. Lineage (GTDB taxonomy): Bacteria > Chloroflexota > Limnocylindria > Limnocylindrales > CSP1-4 > Chersky-267. Next base: position 34,811 of record CAVVNZ010000018.1, on the reverse strand, counting down.
AGGAGCGATCCATGGCTACGCTCGAGATTAGCTTGCGTGACTGGCTGAACGACCAGCCAGTGCCTGGGGCGCCGCTCAAGGCCATAGCCGTCGTCGTCGCCAGCTATAAGGTACCGATGCTCAACCCCCCGCCTCAGCGGCGACCCAGTTCGGGCGCGAACACCTCAGAGGCGGACCCCAAGATCGCCCGAATCAGAAACCGCCGCCCTGGGTGTCCATTTCCCGCCCCTTCCGTGTCGCTGGGCTTCCAGCATCCGCGGTTGGAGCGATGTAGGGCCACCCGGAACGGCGGTTTTCGCGCTATTCGTGCTTAGAGCACCCGGATTCGGCTGGATCAGCCGCCGCGCATGCTCCGGAAGCAATCGCTGCAGTAGACGGGCTTGCCGCTGGTCGGGCGGAACGGGACCTGGGCATCGCGACCGCAGTTGCTGCACGTCGCGGTGAACATCTCCCGCGGACCGCGGTCGCGCGAGCCGTAGCTGCTGCTTCCGCCGCCGTAACCACCACCGCCGTTGCCACCGGCGCTGTACGAACCGCCGGCGCCGTAGCCACCGGAGCTGTACCCACCGCCGGAGTCGGCGTTCCGAGCGGCCTTACGGCTGGCCCGACAGCTCGGGCAGCGGCGCGGCTCGGTGAAATTGCGCTGAGCGTAGAAATCCTGCTCGCTGGCAGTGAAGACGAACTCCTGACCGCAATCGGCGCAGGTCAGGTTCTTGTCGTTGTACACCTAAACGAAAACTCCTCTTTGTAGCCGCGCGATCCGTCGGTTTCTCGCGTCAGCCGTGAGAGGAGTCGGTCGTCGTGCTACGGGCTCTGGTCACGGCCCAGCCGTGACATTTGACCGTCGGAGTGTAGGCCCTCCCCTACGGCCTGTATAGGGGTGAAAATGGTCCCATCGCGATCGTGGCTCGTGCCCGGCCGCGCACGCCCGGCGCCGCTGCGACCGGCGCTCCGTCAGGCGCCCGGCTCGATCCAGCTCCGAGATCGCTCGACGGCCCGGTGCCAGCCGTGGAGCAGCCGCTCGCGATCGGCGGCCGCCATCGCCGGTTCGAAGCGCCGCTCGATCTCCCGCTCCGTGGCGAACGCGCCGGGCGAGCTCCACCAGCCGACGGCGAGCCCGGCCAGCGCTCCGGCCCCGATGGCGGTCGTCTCGACCTGGGCCGGTCGCTCGACCGGGACCTGGAGGAGGTCCGCCTGGAACTGGCAGAGGCGATCGTTGCGGGCCGCGCCACCGTCCACGCGGAGGAGGTCCAAGGGGAGCGCGGCGTCCATCCGCATCGCCTCGACCACGTCCGACACCTGGTAGGCCATCGCATCGATCGCCGCCCGGGAGATCTCGGCCAGGCCGGTCCCCCGGGTCAGCCCGACCAGGGTGCCCCGGGCGTACGCATCCCAGTACGGCGCCCCGAGGCCGACGAATGCCGGGACCAGGTAGACGCCGCCGGTCTCCGTGACGGTGTCCGCCAGCGCGGCGATCTCGGCAGCGTCGCGGCCGGCGCGAAGCCCGTCGCGCAGCCACTGGACGGCCGCTCCGGCGACGAACGCCGAGCCCTCCAGGGCGTAGTCGATCGGGCGGTCCGGGCCGAGCCGCCACGCCACGGTCGTCAGGAGTCCGTTGGTCGACCGGACCGGCCGCTCGCCGGTGTTCATCACGAGGAACGCCCCGGTGCCGTAGGTGGCCTTCGTCGCGCCCGGCTCGAAGCAGGCCTGGCCGAAGGTGGCCGCCTGCTGGTCGCCCGCGCAGCCGGCGATCGGGATCGCGGCTCCGAGCAGACCGTCGTCCGTCGTGCCGTAGACCTCGGACGAGGAGCGCACCTCCGGGAGCAACGACCGCGGGACGCCGACCAGCCCGCACAGCTCCTCGTCCCAAGCGGCGCGGTGGATGTCGAAGAGGAGGGTCCGGCTGGCGTTGGACACGTCGGTCGCGTGGACCCGGCCGCCCGTCAGCCGCCAGATCAGGAACGAGTCGACCGTCCCGAAGGCGAGCTCGCCGCGCTCGGCCCGAGCGCGTGCGCCGGGCACCCGATCGAGGATCTCGGCGATCTTGGGGCCGCTGAAGTACGCATCGAGGGGGAGGCCCGTCCGCGCCTCGAACAGCGGCCCATGGCCGGCGGCCCGCAGCGCGTCGCACCGCGGGGCGGTGACCCGGCTCTGCCAGACGATGGCGTTGCCGATCGGACGACCCGTCGAGCGCTCCCACACGATCGTCGTCTCGCGCTGGTTCGTGATCCCCAGCGCGGCGATGCGCGCGGGCTCGACCCCTGCCTCCGCCAGCACGCGCCTGGCGCTCCCGAGCTGGGTGGACCAGATCGATTCCGGGTCGTGCTCGACCTCTCCCGGTGCGGGGAAGACCTGCGGAAGCTCCTCCGACGCCGTCGCGCGGATCCGGCCGTGCCGATCGAGCAGGATCGCCCGCGACGACGTCGTGCCTTGATCGAGCGCCAGGATGAACGGCTCCCGCCCGGGGATCATCGCGCCGGGCTGGGGATGTCGTACTCGCGGTGCGCCGCGGTCAGGTAGTCCGCGGTCGCGGCGGCACGGTCGTCGTCCGACCATCCGAGCTCGGCGGCCATGAGCTCGGCGACTCGCGGCAGGATCGACGCCCCGCGATCCGCGCGCTCCTGGGCGAGCCTGGTGCGTCGCGACAGGACGTCGTCGAGCGTCAGGGCCGCCTCCGAGCGGACGGCGCGGACCACCTCGACCTCGAGTTGGGAGATGTCCGGCGCGAGCGGTCGGAGCAGGTCGAGCTCGCGCCCGAGCGCGACGACGTCGGTCGCCTCGGTCCCATGCCGGTCGACCAGGCGCCCCGTCCCGACGGGATCCAGGCCCGTGTCTGTCGATAGGCGGGCGGCGAGCGCGTCAAGCTCGACCCTCGGTGCCGCACCGAGCAGCGTCAGCTCCTCGGTCATCGATGGACGACTGTGCGCCATGTCGGGACCGATGGCCGCATCGACGGTCTGGGCGGCCATCACCCGATAGGTCGTGTACTTGCCCCCGCCGATCCGGACCAGGCCGTTGGGATCGGTCCGGATGCGGTGCTCGCGCGAGGCCTTGACCGTGGAACCGGGACGTCCGCCCGGGTCCGCGGCCAGCGGACGCAGGCCCGTGTACGCACCGACGAGGTCGGACCGGGTGAGATCGATGTCGAGCGTCGCGTTGACGTTGCGCAGGATCTCGTCGACCTCGCTCGACGACGGTGACGGACGATCGGGCGGCCCGTCGTCGTCGAGATCGGTCGTGCCGATGACCCAGCGATCCGGCCACGGGACGAGGAAGCAGACCCGGCCCGGGACCCGGAGGGTCAGCCCGTGCGCACTCGGGATGCGGTCGCGAGCCACGACCAGATGCGTGCCTCGGCTGGGCCGGATCCGCGCTGCATCGCCGGCGCCCGGGAACGGGCCGTCCGCGCGTCCCGACCAGACACCGGTGGCATCGACGACCCGCTCGGCAATGACATCGAACTCGATCCCGGTGAGCTCGTCGCGAACGGTCGCACCCGCGATCCGGCCGTCGCGCTCGATCGGTCGGCTGGCGGCGACCTTCGTCAGGGGGAGCGCTCCCCGGTCGCGGGCCGTGCGTGCCACCGCCAGCGTGTAGCGCGCGTCATCCTCCTGCCCGTCGTGGTAGATGAATGCACCACGCAGCCGCTCCCGCCGGAGGACCGGCGTGGAGTCGAGCGCCTCGTCGATCGACAGGTGGCGGTGACGTCCCCCGTCCGACGCGGCCCCGAGCAGGTCGTACAGGGTCAGGCCGGCATCGAAGAACGGACGGGTCAGCGGACCGCCGTAGAGCGGGAAGAGGAACGGCTCGATGCGGACCAGGTGCGGTGCGAGGCGGAGGAGCCGGCGCCGCTCGGCCAGGGCCTCCCGGACGAGGGCGATCCGGAATTGCTCGAGGTACCGCAGCCCGCCATGGATGAGCCGCGACGAGCGACCGCTCGTTCCGACCGCGTAGTCGTCGCGCTCGACCAGCGCTGCCCGCAGCCCGCGGCTGGCGGCATCGAGCAGGATGCCCGAACCGGTGACGCCTCCGCCGACGACCAGCAGGTCCCATCGCTCGGAGGCGAGCAGCTCGAGATCGTGCCGTCGCTCGGCCAGGACGGCGGTCATCGGTCGGGCGGTCGACGGACGAGCCGTACCAGGACGATCGCCGTGCCGACGACGAGGATGGCGATCAACAGCGGCGTCCGGAACACGATCCGTTGCGCATCGGCCGGCAGCAGACTCGTCGCGAAGGCAAGGCCGAGCACGATCCCGACCACCGCAACGGCGACCAGGATGACCTGCCGGAGCCCGACCGCGGTCGCCCGCTCAGCCACGGTCGGCCTCAGCCGGGATGCCGATCGGCGCGACGAGGACGCGGCCGGCGAGCGCAGCGCCGCGTTTCGTGAGGAGACCTGTCTTGGGCCGGTGGAAGGTCACGGTGAGATCGGCCCGGACGGCCGGATCGGACGGTTCGCCGCTGGTCAGGTCGACCGCCGTCGGCGTGTCGACCGCGACGACCGGGACCTGGACCTCACGCGCCCGACGGACGAGGTCGACCGCCGACCGGACCGGCTCGCGCAGCGCGCCGCGGACGCCCGTCCCGAGCAGGGCGTCGACGACGACGGCGGCTCGCTCGATCCCCTGGGCGACGATCGCGACATCGCGCGGGCTCGCGGCGTGGATCCGGTTCACGGCCGGCTCGGCGGCCAGCCGATCCCAGTTCCGAGCGGCCTCCGCCGTCCCCGGGCGGTTCTCCGCGGAGACGAGGACGGCGACGACCGCCAGGCCCGAGCGCGCCAGCCGTCGCGCGGCGACGAACCCGTCCCCACCGTTGTTCCCGGGACCGCACAGGACGAGGATCGGCCCGACCTCGAGGCGTTCCTGGTCGGCCGCGACCGCCCGGACCGCCGCCGCGACGGCGACGCCGGCGTGCTCCATCAGGCGGCCAGCAGGGACGCCGAGGGCCCGCGCGCGACGGTCGGCGCCGGTCATCGCCTCCGCGCCGATCGGTGCTCGGTCACGGGTCGCAGACCACCGTCGGGCGAGCTCGCGCAGGTCGGCGGTCATGATCGTCGGGTCGTCGGCGGGGAGCTGGTCCGCGGTCGAGGGCTCGGCGGACGTCTTCACGCGACACAGCGTAGCCGAGTCATCGGCCCGACGAAGGCGGACATCAGGCTGGCGGCAGGCGGGCCCTGATCGTGGTGCCGGTGCGTTCCGCCGGGTCGTCGACCATGGCCAGCTCGACCAGACCCTCGTCCGCGAGCGACCGGAGCGCCGCGTCGACCGAAGGTCGGTCGTGCGCGCCGATCGGCTCGGCGAAGGCCGACCAGCCGTCGCCGTCGACGGCCCGGAGTCGGTCGAGGATCCGGCCGCGCAGCCAGCGGTTCGTCCGGTCGAAGGCGATCGCCGGCGTGGCGGATGCCCGAGCCCGCGCCGAGCGCCGCGGACCGGACGACGATCCGTCGGATCCGGCGAGGTCGGGCCCGAACGTGCGTGCGGATCGACAGGTACCGACGATCGGACAGGCGTCACAGCGCGGATCGCGCGGCCGGCAGACGGTCGAGCCGAGGTCGATCATCGCCGCGGTCCAGTCCCCGGGCCGCTCGACCTGGGCGAGACCATCGGCGAGGCCCTGGAGGGCTCGTTCGGCTGGCTCGAGCTCACCGGCGAACGCACGCCGAAGGACCCGCCGGACGTTCGTGTCGACCGCGCCCACCGGCAGGCCGTAGGCGATCGAGGCCACCGCCCGCGCCGTGTACGGACCGACCCCGGGCAGCCGTTCCAGGCCGGCCACGTCCCGCGGGAACCGACCCCCGAGGTCGTCGACGATCACGATCGCGGCCCGCCGAAGGTTGACCGCCCGGCGGTTGTAGCCGAGGCCGTGCCACGCCCGGATGACGTCGGCCGGGCTGGATGCGGCAAGGGACTCGACGGTCGGGAACCGGGCGGTGAAGCGTTCCCAGGCCGGTCCGCCGCGCGAGACCTGGGTCTGCTGGAGGATCGTCTCGGAGACGAGGACGAGATATGGGTCGATCGGACCGCGGAACGGGAACCGGCGCCCTTCGTGGCGATACCACCCGAGGACCGCCCTCCGGAACGCGTCCAGCCGGGCCGGATCGAGCGTTCTCGACGCGGCCGGAGACGCCGGCCCGGCCACGGACGGCGCGGCTCCGGACCTCGCGGCTCCGGACCTCGCGGCTCCGGACCTCGCCGCCGGATCGGCGTGCGCCGCCGCCGCCCGGCTCACTGGCGCTCGGTCGCGTCCGCCCGACTCCACAGCTCGGCGGCGATGAGGTCGGTCACGAGCGTTTCGACGAGCATCGACGCCGGGAGTCGGTCGGCGGCCTCATGGCCGATGCCCAGGCTGGCGCCGTCGACCGGTCGGCCGACGACGACCAGGCGACCGCCCCGTTCGCTCACGACCCGCGCGATGTCCGCGTCGTAGTCCGTCCCGCTGAACAGGATCGCCCGGAACCCCGGGACGGCGGTGTACAGACCGACGTGGAGCCAATCGCCCGCATCGAAGGCGACCGCCCGGAGTCGCGGTCCTTCGCGCATCGCGAGCGCCGCCTGCTCGACGGATCCATAGCGAGCGGCATCGCCGAGGACGTGGAGCTGGTCCGCCCGGTCCAGGAGATCGGCCGCCTGACCCTGCCACAGCGGCAGGCGGGTCACCAGGTCGTCGGCCGCGGCCACGGCGAGGCGCAAGGCCGGCGGCACGTAGCCCGAACCCGGGGCAGCCGTCGTCGACCGGTCGGCGAACAGGAGCAGCGAGGCGACCGTCGCCACATAGGTCCGGCACGCCACGCCGCCCGTCTCCTCCGCCTCGAGGAGGGGCACGACCGCCTCGGCGGCCGCGGCCAGCGGCGAGTCGAGACGGTTCGTGATCGCCACGGCGAGCGCAGACCGGCCACGGTGACGCTCGATCGCGGCGACGACCTCCGGGGTCGTCCCGGAGCTCGAGATCCCGACCACCGTCAGCTCGGGTGCGGGAGGCGTGGGGTGCGACGTCGACGCCATCTCGACCTCGACCGACAGTCCGCGGCCCCGGAGGAAGGTCGCGGCGGTCAGCGCGGCGAAGCGTGAGCTGCCCATCCCGATGAGGAGGATCCGGCCGGACCGGCCGGCGAGCGCCCGGGCCGGGGCTCTCGGCAGGTCCGCCAACGGACCGTCGAGCCCGCTCATCGCCGTGTCGTACGCGGCGAGCGTGGCGGGCACGCCCAGTGCGTCGCGTCGATAGGCGGCCGCCCGGTCCGCATCGCTCACGGCGTACCGTCACCCTCGATCAGCCGACGCATGCCTGCCTGCGGCGCCCACAGCCACTCCGGCAGATAGGTTGCCGCGTAGACGAATTCGGCACATTCCTTGGCGACCGCCAGCCCGTCGAGGAGTCCCTCGTCGAGGTCCAGCCCGACACCGGCCCGCCGGACCCCGGACGCCCATGCGCTGAGCATGCGCTCGCGCGATCGGCGGCGCCACGCCGCCGTGTCGAGTCCGGCATGGTCCCCAGGCGTCCAGCCCGCAGCCAGCGCACGCCGCTCGGCGCCCGTCGATGCATGATCGAACGACAGGAGCAGGCTGGCCACGTCGCGCAACGGTGACGCGAGGCGGCGCCGATCCTGGACCGGTCGCAGGGGATCGCCCTCGAAGTCGACGAACACGAACCCGCCCGGGGTCCGGAGGACCTGTCCGAGGTGCAGGTCGCCGTGGATCCGGGTCAGCCGCGGGAGGCCGTGCGGCTGTGCGATCCCGGCCAGACGATCGCGGATCGATGGCGCCCACGCCGCCAGCTCCGCTCCGGTCGCGCCGTCCTCGCCGAGCTCGGACAGTGCCGCGACGAGGTCCGCTTCGGCGGTCGCTCGCCAGCCCTCCAGGTCGCCGGCCGCCGCGTCACGCGGTGCGAAGTCGTCGAGGTCGCCGGCGTCGGCCAGGGCCGCGTGGAGCCCGGCCAGCGCCGTCCCGAGGGCCGCGGCGTCCTCGGTCGCGAACTCGAGGGCCACGACGCCCGGCGCGGCGATCCATCCCGCGAGTGCCGCGACCGTGGTCTCGTACGCGTCCTCCGCGTCCGGAACGAGCTCTTCGAGCACAGCCAGCGTCGCGACCGTGCCGTCCGGTCCGATGTACTCGGCCGATCCGCCGAGCGCCGGGACGCTGTGGAGCCCGCGTTCCTCGGCGAGATAGGCGATGAGCTCGAGCTCCGGATTCAGGCCGGGCGCGATCCGCCGGAAGGCCTTGAGCAGGAGCCGGTCGCCGACGACGGACGACGTGTTCGACTGGTCGGCGCCGAGCGGACGCTCCTCCCAGGCGGCGATCTCGGCTCCCCCGCCGGGCGCGAACGCCGACAGCCCGAGCCCGGGACGACAGACGAGCGCACCGCCTCCCTCGGTCCCGACGACGCGACCCTCGGCGATCGCCACCGCGAGGGCACGCCAGACGCCGTCGCCGGGGTGCGCCTCGCGCGCCGGGCCACTCCCGGGACCCGTGGTGAACGCCGAGAGGTAGCGGCCCGCGACGTTCGCGTCGTCGACGACCTCGACGATCGCGAGGTGGGCGACCTCCTCGTCGGCGGCGTCGCGGCCGACGGGCCCGAGATCGATCGCGTCGACCAGCCCGACCCGCGCGATCCTCCGGCCCTTGCCGCCGTACCAGCGCCGGCCGTCGACCAGGTCGACCGACAGCGCCGCCTCGATCGCCGGGTTCAGAGCTTGATCATGACGTGCTTGACGACCGTGTAGTCCTCGATCGCGTACATCGACTGATCCTTGCCGTAGCCCGACTCCTTGAACCCGCCGTGGGGCATCTCGGACACGAGCGTGAAGTGGTCGTTGATCCAGACCGTCCCGAACTGGATCGCCTTGGCGACGCGCATCGCCTTGCCGACATCGGCGGTCCAGACCGAGGCCGCCAGGCCGAACCGGACGTCGTTCGCCCAGGCCACGGCCTGGTCCTCGTCCTTGAAGCGCTGGACCGTGACGACCGGGCCGAACACCTCGTCCTGCACGATCTCGCTCGTCTGGTCGGGCCCGGCGATCACGGTCGGCTCGAAGTACGCTCCCCGACGATCCGGCCGATGACCTCCGGCGACGATCTCGGCACCGCCCGGACCTCGATCCGCACGCTTGACCATCGCTTCGACCTTGTCGGCCTGGGCTCCGGCGATGAGCGAGCCCATCTCGATGTCGTCGCCGTCGGCCGGATCGCCCCACTTGATCGTCTTGACCTGGCCGGCGAGGTCGCCGACGAACCGGTCGTAGACCTTCGGCCCGACGATGACCCGACACGGCGCGGTGCAGTCCTGGCCGCTGTTGTAGTAGGAGAACGTCTTCAGGTTGTCGATGACGGCGTCGAGGTCGGCGTCGTCGAAGACGACCACCGGCGCCTTGCCGCCGAGCTCCAGGTGGAGCCGCTTGACGCGATCGGCCGCGGTTCGCGCGATCTGCTTGCCCGTGTCGGTGTCCCCGGTGACCGAGACCATCCCGATCTTCGGATGCGCGACCAGCGCATCGCCGATGGCGGCGCCCGTCCCGGTGATGACGTTGAGCACGCCCGGGGGAAGGATGTCCGCCGCGATCTCGGCCAGGACGAGCGCCGTGAGCGGGGTCCGGATCGACGGCTTGAGGACGACCGTGTTCCCGGCCATCAGGGCGGGACCGATCTTCCAGCCGGCCATCATGATCGGGTAGTTCCACGGTGCGATCGAGGCCACCACCCCGACCGGCTCGCGCCTGATCAGGCTCGTGTGGCCGGCCACGTACTCGTTGGCCGCCTTGCCCTCGAGGACCCGACCGGCCCCGGCGAAGAAGCGAAGGTTGTCGACGACGACCGGGATCTCCTCGATCGCGGCACCGACGGGCTTTCCGGCGTTCCGCGACTCGAGCCGTCCGAGCTCGTCGACCCGGGCCTCGATCGCGTCCGCCAGCCGCAGCATGAGCAGGCTGCGATCCTGGGGCGTGGTGTGCTGCCATTCGGTGAACGCCCGCGCCGCGGCGGTCGCCGCCCGGTCGACATCCTCCGGACCCGACGCCTGGACGTGGGCGATGACCTCGTCGTTGGCCGGGTTCTCGACCGGCAGCGTCTCGCCGCCGGCGCTGTCGACCCAGGCGCCATCGATGAACTGCTGGTAGGTCTTGACTCGTGGCAGCGTGTCGGTCATGGGAGGGCCTCCATGCGTCGGGAAGGTTGCGGTCTCGGGTCGAATGGAAGCCTGATTGTGCGCTCCCCGGGGAAGGGCGTCTCAGCCTGCGGGCGACGCACGGACCGGGCCACCACCGAGCGGGACGACGGATCGACGCGCACGGGACTCGACCGACGGTGCAGACTGTGAGCACTCCCGTCGGGAGCGCTGATGAGGCCCGTCCACGGACGAGACGGGACGAGCAAGGAGACCGAACGTGTTGCAACGGTTCATCGGCGTCTCGCTTGGCGCCATCGTCACGTATCTCCTCCTGATCGTGCTGAACGTCGGGTCGAAGGAGGCGAACTACGGCACCGCCGTGATCATCGGCGCCATCGTCAGCTTCGTCTGGCCCTGGTTCATCGCCTGGTTCCTCGTCCGGCGCCACCGGAACAAGCAGCAAGCGCAGATCAGCGCGGAAGTCGACCGGCAGGTCAAGGACCAGACCGGGCAGTAGCGCGCGACGCCACCGCCTCGATCAGGTCCGCCGCGCGGACCGTCCCCGGGTCCGCCGCGAGCCGGGCCGAGATCGCCCCGAGCCTGGAGGCGAGCGATCGGTCGGCTGATGAGGCGATCGATCGCGGCGGCCATCGCCGACGGCTCGAACGTGTAGGTCGGGAGACGGACGCCGAAGCCCGTCTCGTCGACCCGCTGGGCGTTGTCGTACTGGTCCCAGAAGAGCGGCAGCAGGATCATCGGCTTGCCGTTGAAGAAGCACTCGGTCACGGTGTTGTTGCCGCCGTGGGTGATGACCAGGTCCACCAGCGGCAGGATCGACGGCTGGGGCAGGAACTCGTCCCCGGCCATGTTCGCGGCCAGCTCGTACTGCTCGTGCTGCGGACCCTTCGAGACGATGAACCGGTGCGGGATCTTCCCGAGCACGTCGACCAGCCGGCGCATCAGCTCGACGTCCGCCGAGCCGAGGCTCCCGAGGCTGAGGTAGATCAGCGCACCCGGGCGACCCGCCAACTCGGCGGGCACCTCCCAGGCGGCCTCGGTCGTGCGGACGCAGGCCTCGAGGCGGTGCCAGGTCGGGGCGAGCGGTCGGAGGCGCGGGTAGTCGACCTCGGCCGGGTAGAGGTACAGGTTCAGGTCCGGCGACTCGTGGATGAAGGCGGGACCCTCCGGACCGTCCGGCAGGCCGGGAGCGCCGTGATCGCGGCAGAACGAGTCAAACTCGGACCACAGGTTCGCGTGGACCCGGCGGTACTCGTCGCGGAAGGCGGGCCAGGCCGATCGGTCGCCGGCCGGATAGCCCGAGAAGACGGGCGGCACCGCCGGGTCGAGGAGCTCGGCGGGATTGCACGACGCGATCCGGACCCACCGCAGGCCGGACGCCGGCAGCGCCGGGAACGCGACGACGTTGTCCTCGACGATGACGTCGGGGTCCACCTCGTCGAAGATCTCCAGGAGGCGGGGATGGACGTACTTCGCGCCGTCGACCAGCGCCCGCCAGGTCGGCTCGATGAAGCCGGCGAGCTGATCGATCGTCGGCGTCCGGAAGACGGGTGCCGTGTCGCGGATGAAGTCCTTCCAGAACTGGCCCGGGACCTCGGGGACCTCGGGCGCCGGACCCAGGCGCATGAGCCGCTCCTCGAAGCCCTTGGCCTCGAGGGTCCCGGCGAACGACTCCTCGACGATGAACACCACCCGGTGACCGCGGTCGCGGAGGACGTTGCCGATCCCGACGCAGTTGTTCGTCGGGCCGAACGCACCCTCCGGGAAGAACACGATGGTCCGAGCCTGCGTCATCCCGGTCGGTCGCTCGGGAGGTGCGCCTCGATCCACACGGCGATCTCGGCGGCGACCTGCGGGCCTTCGGGCTCGTTGAGCATCTCGTGCCGGAGGCCCGGATAGACCCGCCGTTCGACCCCGGGGACGGTGGCCAGGATCTCGGAGCAGGCGGGAGGGATGAGCCGATCGTCGCCGCCGTGGACGACCAGCGTCGGGACGTGCAGGCGAGCCACGCCCGCCGTAGCCGTACCCTGGGCGGTGAGCAGGACCCGCGCCAGCCCGGCCGTCGTCGAATGGACGTTGAGCGGGTCGGCGACGTAGTCGACACCGACCGCGGGGTCGCGCGACAGCAGCGTGCCGTCGAGCCCGTTGGCGAAGGTCATCGTCGGGGCCACCCGGCCGATCGCCCGGACAAGGATCTTCTTCCAGCCCGGAAGGTCGTCGGCCAGGGCCGGCGAGCTCAGGACGAGCAGATCCGGCTGCGGGCGGTCGCTCTCGGCGTACGACAGCGCCACCAAACCTCCGACGGAGTGCCCGAACAGGATGACGGGTCGACCGCCCGCCTCCACGCGTCGCGCCGCGAGGCGCTCGGCGAGGTCGTCAAGCCAGGTGTCGAGCGCATCGATGTGGCCGCGCCGGCCGCCCGATCCGCCGAAGCCGCGGAGGTCGAGGCCGACGACGTCGAGCCCGGTCGCAGCGAAGATCGAGGCGGCCCGCTCGTACCGGCCGGTATGCTCGCCCAGGCCGTGGGTCAGGAGCAAGAAGCCGCGTGCCTGGCCGACCGCCGGCCAGCGTCGTTCCTGGAGCGCGAGCCCGTCGCGGGTCGGGACGGATCGGATCGTGGAAGACATGGCGCGATGATGACGCGCCGGGACGCGCCCTGCGCGTCCCGGCCACCTTCGCTCGATCGGCCGTATGCTGAGGGCGGGAGGCGAAGCCAGATGACCGATCGGGGGCTTCGGATCGCCCAGGTCGCACCACCGATGGAGTCCGTTCCTCCGGCCCGCTACGGCGGGACGGAGCGGATCGTCGCCGAGCTCGTGACGGGGCTCCGCCGACTCGGCCACGACGTGACGCTGTTCGCGGCCGGCGACTCCACCATCGAAGGGGACCTGGTCGCGACCGTGCCGCAGGCGCTCCGGCCGCTCGGGTTCACCGGTGACCCGAGCGGCTATCTCGCGGCCACGATCGGCCAGGTCGTGCGCCGCCAGGCTGACTTCGACGTCATCCACGGGCACCTTGAATGGGCCAACCTCATGCTGGCCCGGGCCGCCCGCACGCCCGTCGTCGGGACCTTCCACGGTCGCCTGGACCAGCCGTTCGCCGCCGATGCGCTGGCCGACCCGCTGGACGGCATGGTCGCGATCAGCCGGGCCCAGGCCGCGACCCACCCGACCTATCCGTGGGCCGGCGTGGTCTACAACGGGCTCAGCCTCGAGGCCGCGCCGTTCGGCGTGGACCGGACTGACGCCCTCTGCTTCGTCGGGCGGATCGGTCCCGAGAAGGGCGTCGTCGATGCGATCGAGATCGCCCGCCTGAGCGGCCGGCCGCTGAGGATCGCGGCGAAGATCGGACCGTCGGTCCAGGAGCGGGACTATGCCGAGACGGTCTTCCGGCCGGCGATGGACCGAGCCGAGGTGGAGTTCCTCGGCGAGATCCCCGGGACGGAGCGGGACGCGTTGATGGCGTCGAGCTACGCGCTGCTGATGCCGGGGACCTGGCCGGAGCCGTTCGGACTCGTGGCGATCGAGGCACTGGCCTGCGGGACCCCGGTCATCGGTCGTCGGGCGGGCGCGCTGCCCGAGGTCATCCGGGACACGATCGACGGGTTCCTGGGCGACGATCCGGCCGAGCTCGCGTTACTCGTCGCGCGGATCGACGAACTCGATCGAGCGGCGATCCGGGCCGCCGTGCTCGATCGATTCTCGGCGAGTCGGATGGTCGAGGGATACCTCGATGTCTACCGTCGACGACTCGCCGGGATCGGTGGGTCGGGCCGTCAGGCGACGGTCGTGACGGTCTCCGACACGGTCGACTCGTCGACGATCGGGATCCCGACGATGTCCGCCTCAGCGACGTCCTCGACGGTCGCGCTCATGCCCTCGTCGGAGGCGCGGTCGAGCGCTGCCGCATCGAGCTCGAGCTCCCGCTCGTCTTCCTGACGCCGGAGCGTCGCGATCCGCTCGTTGCGGGTCCACACGGCGGCCACGATCCCGACCACCATGGCCGTGAGCAGGCCGACGATGAGTGCGCGGACGAGCAGCGACGGACGAGGCATCGACGGACGCGTCGGTCGCGTGCGACGGATCGGCGTGGTCTCCGCGAGGCCGGCGACCACCTCGACGAGATCGGACGCGGATCGGCCGATCCCATCCGACAGCGAGTCGCCGATCGCCTGGAGGCCGTGGCGGAGAGTCTGGCTATCCGGTCTGGTCATCTGCATGTCGCACCACCTTGGGCTGGAGTCGGCCGGACCACCCGGTCGGACGGCGTCGCCGTCATCGGTAAGCCTGCCACGGTTCGGCGCGGAGCGGTTGGCGTCAGCGCAGCCGGACGATCCAGCGCCCCCGGGCACGCCCCGCCAGGATCGCGTCGAGCGCACCGTCGAGACCGTCGAGACCGACCTCCGTGACGGCTGCGCCGAGCTCGCGTGGCCGCAGGTCCGACGCGATCCGCTCCCACAGCGCGCGACGCTCGTCGATCGGCAGCTGGGCCGAGTCGATCCCGAGGATGGCCGCTCCGCGGAGGATGAACGGGAAGACGGTCGTGCCGAACGCCGCACCGCTGGTGTTCCCGCTGGCCGCGACGGCGCCGCCCCAGCGCAGCGTGCGCAGGATGTACGGGAGCGTGGCCGCGCCGACGCAATCGACCGCACCGGCCCATCGCTCACGCTCGAGCGGCCGCGGGCTCTCGGCCGTGACCTCCTCCCGGGGCAGGATCCCCGCGGCCCCCAGGGCGAGCAGCTCGGCGTGCGCCTCATCCTTGCCGGTGGCGGCCCACACCTCGTAGCCGCGTTCCGCGAGGATGGCCACCGCCGTGCGGCCGACGCCGCCGGTCGCGCCGGTGACGAGGACCGGGCCCGCGGTCGGTTCGAGCCCGCGCGCCTCCAGCTGGACGACCGACAGGGCCGCGGTGAAGCCCGCCGTGCCGACGATCATCGACTCACGGAGGTCCAGCCCGGTCGGTCGCGCGACCGCCCACGCCGCGGGGATCCGGGCGTACGCCGCGAACCCGCCGTGCCGGGCGACCCCGAGGTCGTAGCCGTGGGCGATGATCTCCGAACCGACCGGGAAGGCGGGGTCATCGCTGACGACGACGGTGCCCGCCAGGTCGACCCCGGGGATCAGCGGGCTGATCCGGGCGACCTTGCCGTCGACGAGCGTCGCCAGGCCGTCCTTGTAGTTGACGCTCGACCAGGCGATCGCCACGGTCAGCTCACCCGGCGGCAGATCGTCGGCGCTGAAGGTCCGGACGCCGCGCTCGACGCGATCGTCGACCTTCTCGGCGACGAACGCCGGGAACGTGGCGGGGAGATGGGTCATGCCGAGACGATACCCCGCTCGACCTAGACCCGGATCGTCACCTCGAGCCGGCCGCGCTTGCGCAGGACCTCGGCACTGGTCGCCCCGCGCCAGCGGTGGAACAGCAGGTCGACCGAGGCGTCGCCGAGCCGAAGGTCGGTGACGGTCAGCTTGGTCAGCCAATCCGGCAGGTGCGGGCGGACCAGCTCGAGCCGCCCGCCGGAGGCGTCCGCCCGCATCCCCAGCATCGTCCGCACGAGCAGGAGCGGCGCGGCGGCCGACCAGGCCTGGGGCGAGCAAGCCACCGGATACGGCACCGGCACCGGGACCTCGCGTCGGTCGAACCCGCAGAACAGCTCGGGGAGCCGGAATTCGGGGAACTGCTGGGCGGCCTCGAAGATCCGTCCGGCGAGCGCGCCCGCCTCGACATCGAAGCCGTAGCGCTTGAACCCCGCCGTGATCAGCGCGTTGTCGTGCGGCCAGATCGACCCCGTGTGATAGCCGAGCGGGTTGTACCCCGCCTGGCCCGCCGCGTAGGTCCGCACGCCCCAGCCCGAATCCATCTCCCGTCCGATCAGCCGATCCACCACGACCCGCGCGCGGTCGGCCGAGACGATCCCGCCCCACATCGCCTGGCCCACGTTCGAAGCCGTCGCGTCGGCGACCAGGCCGTCCGCACCGAGCGCCATGGCGTACTCGCCGAGCTCGTCCGACCAGAAAGCGGCCTCGAACCTGGCCTTGAGCTCGTCGGCCTCGCGGGTCAGGCGTCCGGCGAGCTCCGGATCGCCGCGCCGGTCGGCCAGGCGTGCCATCC
Source organism: uncultured Chloroflexia bacterium (assembly GCA_963749735.1). Taxonomy (GTDB): domain Bacteria; phylum Chloroflexota; class Limnocylindria; order Limnocylindrales; family CSP1-4; genus Chersky-267. Next base: position 18,584 of record CAVVNZ010000018.1, on the reverse strand, counting down.
GGCGCTTGGCGTCGTGGACGTAGCCCTGGACCTCGGCCAGGGCGATGGGCGGGTCGATCCGGCGTCCGGTCCGGTCGCGGATGGCGTCGACCGAATCCTTCCAGCCCTGGTTGAGGAGCCCCAGCCTGGCGCGGCGCTGGTAGGTCAGGAACCCGGCCGGTCCGGTCGCCCGGTCGATCCAACCCAGAGCGGCGAGGGCATTCGGCCAGAGCCGATCGACCAGGCGGTCGTCGCCGGTCCAGTCGTAGGTCTCGCCCAGCAGGATCAGCCACAGTGGCGTCGCGTCGACGCTGCCGTAGTACGCCGCGTACGGCAGCTCGCCGGACCGGGCCATCTCGCCCGTCCGGTGCTCGTGGAGGATCTTGCCGGGCTCCGCGTCGGCCGTCGGATCGTCGACCGTCGCCTGGCGTGCGGCGAGCACTTCGAGGGTATCGACGGCGATCTGCGGCCGGAAGGCGATCGCCTCGTAGGCCGAGATGATCGAGTCTCGCCCGAACAGGGTCGCGAACCAGGGCACCCCCGCGGCGAGGTAGTGCTCACCGGGGCCGGGGCCGTCGTTGAGCAGGAGCCGGAGGTCGGCGACGCTCCGTCCGACCAGCTGGTCGAACAGCTCGTTGTCCGTGGCGATCGTCGCCATCTCGTCGGTCCAGGTCCGGTAGGCCAGGGCGCCGGCCGCCTCGTCGACCGTCGGTGGGGGCCCGGGCGAGATGGTCGGAGCGGCGGGCGCATCGTCGACGGGCGTCTCATCGGCCCAGACCGTCCAGTCGATCTCGGTCCGACCTCCGGGCTGGACCTCGCGGCGCCAGCGGAGCACGACGGCCGCGCCGTCCACGCCGCGCGCCCAGGGCAGTTCCGTCGCCGGCACGACCTCGGCCGTCGAGAAGGCCACCTGGGTCCGTCGGAGCAGGCCGTCGTGACCGACATGCCCGAACGCGATCCGGTCGTCGGTGACCGCCACCGGCAGGTCCTCATCGCCGGCGTAGCGGGCATGGCCCCGGACCTCGAAGATGTCGGCGGCGTCGACGCCCAGGGTCAGCTCGATGGTGAGCGCCTCGACGTGGTCGGTGAAGTTCGCGACGACCACCCGCTCGTGCAGCGCACCGCCGAGCACCCGGTGGCGGGTGATCCCGAGCGACTGCCTGGCCAGGGAATGGTCGGTGGTGACCTTGTCCGCCGGGTCGCGGCGCGTCTCGGCGTTGGTCAGCTGGATCGTCCCGCGGAAGTTCTCGTCGTTGTCGCCGCGCAGCAGCGCCGGCCGCGATCCGTCCACGCTCACGACCGAACAGGACAGGACCCGGGTGTCCCCGGCGTACAGGCCGAGCCCGCGCGAATTGGGGTGGATGTCGCCGAACGAGTCGGTCAGCAGGAAGACGTCGCCGTGCTTCAGGACGCCGACCCCGCCGAGGTCGGTGGCGTGGACGACCACGCGGTCCGGTGGAGCGACGAGGCGGATCTCGCGCGTTCTCCGCGGCATCCGTGGAGTCTAGCCGCTGCCCCGGGAACGAAGGTTGCGTTCCGGAGGCCTAGCGCCGCTACGTCCTGCGGTTCGGGCTCTTGGCACCGAGGTGGCCGGCCGCGTCGAACGCCCGGACGTAGTAGCTGGCTCCCGACCGCTTCTTGACCGTGACCGAGGTGCCGGCGACCGTCTTGATCGGCTTGCTGACGCCGACCCGGTAGACCTTGTAGCCGGTCACCCCGAAGTCGTCATGGGCGGCGGTCCAGTACAGCTTGGTCGTCGACGAAGCGACCTTCGCCTTGAGGGACCGGGGGGCGCTGGGCGGCGACACGTCGGTCCCCGCCGGCGGCGTCGTGGCGCCGGCAGCGGCGGGCGGACCCTGGTTGCCCGATGCGTCGACGGCGATCACCTGGTAGGCGTAGGCGGTCCGCTGGGTCAGCCCGCTGTCGGTGAAGGTCACGCCGGTCGGGCTGCCGACGTCGACCCCGCCGCGGAGCACGCGGTAGTGCTGGACCCCGACGTTGTCGGACGCGGCCGTCCAGGTGAGGACGATGCTCGTCGCGCTCGATGGGGTCGCCTTGAGATTCGAAGGCGAGCCGGGTGCGATCGGATCGACGACCTGGACCGTGGCCGAGCCGGACCCGGCGGTCAGCGTGGTGATCCGCAGCCCGGACACGGGGTCCACCAGCGTCTGGCCCGGCGCGAGCGGTGCGTCGGCGTACGTCGCCGTCGCCGGGGTCGTGTCGACGAGCTGGGTCTGGCTGACCCCCCACGACGGGCTGGGCGCGTCCGGCGAGATCCGGATCGTGACGCCGTTGACCGCCGGCGCGCTCGATGCGAAGTCGTCGAAGTAGGGTCCGTGGACCGAGCGTAGATCGAGGTAGAACCACGTCCCGTTGTGGCGATCGATCCGGAGCAGGCGCTTGCTGCCGGCCGGGCCGTCGAGGACCGACCCGACGGTGTACGGCCCGCCCGGGCCGACCGTCTGGATCTCGCTCGTCGGGAGCCAGCCGAACTGCCCGAGGTGGGTCGCGTGGTCGTGCTCCGAGCTCCCGCTGCCCATCACCGAGAACGGGTCGCCGTATTCGGACGACGTGCACGTCGTCGACAGCGAGACCCGGACGCCGCCGGAGGTGCAGGCGAGGCTGCTCGCATGGTGGACGCCGAAGTTGTGGCCGAGCTCGTGGGCCACCACCCGCAGGACGAACGCGCCGTTGTTCCAGCTCTGGCTGCCGGGCATCGCCCCGAGGCCGGCCCAGCCGCAGATCGGCACGTTCGGGAACGCATAGACGACGTTAGTGAACTGGCTGAGGTTCGCCCCGGCGGCCGTCGCGGCGCTCTCTGCGAGCGGCGCCCAGCTGAACGGGTCGCAGGTCGCGTGGCTCGCGGCGATCGTGTACCAGCCGAACACCTGGCCGGTCACCGTGACCGCGCCCCTTGACTCCTCCTCGAAGAAGTTCGCGGCCGCGTTGCCGTTGCTGAAGGCGACGGCGGCGGCGGTCGCCGGGGTGTACGGCTGGCTCGCGTCGTCGCTGAAGTTGAACAGGATGACCGCGACGTTCTTCGAGGCTGCGGCGAGCGGGGCTCCGGCGGCGAGCGAGACGCCCTGTCCGTCCGCATCCATCGTGGCCCGGACCGACAGCCGCGGCGCCACGGTCAGTCGGATCATGCTGTTCCGGTCGGTCGACAGCGGGACCCGGACCACCGAGCCCTCCCAGTTCCCGTCGACGCGGACCCGGGCTCCGTTCCAGGACTCGGGCACCGGGCCCTTGATGTCCAGCGGGACCGTCCGCTCCGGCGTGACGATGGCGTACGCATCGTGGCCGACTCCGTCGGCGAAGTCGTCGACGTGGTACAGCTGGAGCGTGCCCTCGTAGGAGACCGCCGGCCCGATCTGCGCCGTGACGGGCGCGACGAGCGTGCCCATGGCCGCAGGGTCGTGGCCGGCGGCCGGTGCCGCCAGGGCGAGCGAGCATGCGACGCCGGCGACGAGCGCGATCCAGCGGCGCATCGATCCCCTTCCCTGCTCCTGACCGTCCCGGCTGGGACTCGGGGTCAGTGTCCGGCGCTGGACCGCGGCTCCGGAACGGTCCGTTCGGGGTATCGAGCGACCCGCGATGGTCCGGTTCGTTGACGCGCTGCACCGCCCGCGCGGATCAGGGTCCTGACGGCGCCTCGGTCGGGACCGGCTCGGGCGGCTCGGTCGGCGTGGGTTCAGGGGTCGGCGTGGGCGTGGGCGTGGCCTCGGGGGTCGCCGTCGGGGTCGGACCCGGGGTGGCCGTCGGCGCCGGCGTCCCGGTCGGGGTCGGGGTCGGCGGTGGCACGACCGGAGCCGTCTGGAGCTGCCACAGGACCTGGCGGAGTGTCTTGCCGCTGTCGTGGACCCGGGTGGCGATGTCCTTGCCGACGTAGCGGAAGTGCCACGGCTCGTAGCGGTAGCAGGTCACCGACTTCTTGCCCGCCGGATAGCTCATGACGAACCCGAACCGCCAGGCGTTCTTCTTGAGCCAGGCTCCCTCACGGGTGCGGCCCCAGTCGGACGTCCACGGCGCAGGACCGCCGATCGTCTTGAAGTCGATCGTCGTCCCGAGCTGGTGCTCGGAGTGACCCGGACGCGCGCTGCTCTCGAGGGCGGCGGCGGGGCCGCCGAGGTGGACCCATTTGGCGAAGGTCCAGACCTGCGTCGAGTAGCTGCGATAGGTCGACTCTGCGGCCAGCCGGACGCCCGCCTTTCGACTGGCCCGAACGAGGGCCCGAAGATCCTTGAGCGGCGACCCGACGGATCGACCCGCCGCCCGGGAGGCCCGCACTGCGGACGCTGATCATCCCGACGGGGCGGTAGGCCTTCGGGAGGCGATAGGTCGTGTCGAGGAGCGTCCGGTCCCAGTCGGACCGGGCGTGGAGCTTCGTCAGCTTGTCGGCGATCCGGCATCTCGGCAGCGCCGCGGCCGCGTCGGCCGGCCCGACCGTCACGCCCAGGCTCACCACGACGAGGACGAGCGCCGAGATGACCGCGATCGCACGACGGCGAGGGTCGTGACCGAGCGATCGGTCGATCGGGACGGGTTCCACGGTTCTCATGATGCGGGCCCGGTCGCCGGAGCGACCGTCCCCCGATGGTACCCGCACCGCACCGGACTCCCTCTCGAGCTCCCGGCCGCAGCCGCGCTCGTCGACGGGCTGCCGGTCGTCGGTGCGGTATCATCCCGACCGGCTCCACTGGCGAGTGGCCAAGCGGTAAGGCGCCTGACTCTGGATCAGGAGATCGAAGGTTCGAATCCTTCCTCGCCAGCCATCCCTACCAGCGGTAGGGATCGGAGGACTCCCGACCACTACATTTGGTGGTTCCATGCGCAATGAGCAGGGCGTGGACTCCAAGAAGGAGCCACGGAGATGCGCCGAAGTTCACCTGATTCGCCTTCTGGATGTTCACCTGATTCGCCGAATCGGGAAGTTCACCTGACTCCGCGTACTGGCAGCCGGGACCCGCGGCGCCACCGCTTCGACACGGTCGTCGCTGCGTTCGTCGCCGCCTGCCGTGCGCAGGTCCCCCTACCTCGAGAAGTCCGGGGCCGGCCAGCTTGCAGCTAAGGGAACGCTTCAACCCAACGAGACCTACGAAGCTGTGCTCGCATCAATCGAGGCGGCGGCCAAGGCCGGCCGCAAACGGAAGCCCTAGCGGAAACCCAGGCTCCTGGCGACGGTCACGAGCCAGCCAGCCTCGAGGTCGAGGATCGCCCCGACCCTGACAACGCGGACGCGCGCAGGAACCATCGGGACGTCGCGTAGCCGCGCCGCCGCAGACGTCGGTAACCACATGGGCTGCTGGAACCGCTCGTGGAGTAGTGGGAACACTGGGGCCTGCTCCCCTTCCCAACCATCCTCGACCGCGATACGGTCGATCCCGGGGTTACTTGAACGAACGACGTTCACCTGACTCCGTCCGGCATGTTCAACCTGATTGTCCGCCGGACCAACCGAAATCTAGTCCGCGCCACGCTCAAATCGCACCGGCCATCGGCAGAAACGTCGAGAGTCCTCTGGATAAGCTCGACAGGCGGCTCGAATCCTTCCGCGGCCCCACGTTCGAGCCCTGACTCCGCTACGCCAGATGCGGTCCGCGCCAACCGTCGGCGAGGAACTCGTCGTAGTCCTCGCCCTGGTGTGCGACGAAGTCGGCGAAAGTCTCGCGGCCGATGAAGCTGACGTTGACGGCTCGTCGGCCGTAGCTCCAGCGCAGGAAGGCGCGGACCATGACCGCCTGTCGCGCGGTCACGTCATGGAGGACCCATTCGATCGGATCATCGTTGTCACGGAGGGCGGTGGCCAAGAGTGGCGTGTCGCTTGCATCGTCCATGGTTCTAGAACCTCGCTGCGTTTCGTAAGTGAGGTTCATGGGCGCGACGGGCGAGTTGTCAAGACCCCATGCGGCGGCAATGGCTGACCCGCCCCAACAACCGCATTCGGTCCCGGAGGCAAAGTGATGCGAGCGTGGCCCGCGTCCCTCGTGGTACCTGGCATACCGCGCCAAGGCGGTGCTACCCCCGGACTATGCTTGGCTCGATCCGCCCAGCGACGCTGGGGACTGCTATTGACGACAGCCATGACCGACCCACCATCTCGGCGGGTGGCCACCGACACGGTGTTGAACCGGCGACCCCCGAGGCGGCGCCGGACGGGCCGACAAAGGAGATCCCATGGCACAGGCCATGAACTACTACGTGATCCTCAACGACCGCGAGACCTATTCGGCCCTCGAGGGCTGCATCATCGTCGGCATCAGCTCGAAGAACAGCGCCGCCAACGAGGCCCTCGATGAGGAGGACATGGAGACCGTCCTCGACTGCGCAGACTCGGTGTCCGAGATCCACGTTCCCGCCCGCGCGTGAGCCCAATCAGGCCGCCGACTGCCCCACGGTTGGCGGCCTGTGCTCACCCGCGTGACCTGCTCGCCAGCTCACGCGCTCCCTGAGTCAGGGCCTTCGGCTGGCCGGTGCCCGATATGTCTCCAAATGACCCTTTGGCGACGCATGAGCATCGCAACCGACCTGGCGGGGGGTCTACTCGCCTGCGTTGCTACACGTCGTCATGCCGCAGTCGTCGGTGGACTACCCTCAGCGCGGCTATCGCGAACTCGTTCGCCTGGTCATTTGTCGGGCAGCAGCACCGCCGATTTCGAAGGGGAGTGCGATGCCGGATTCCTCAAGTCCGGTGGGCAGCGGGCCTACCCAGCAGCGTCTGCCTCCCACCGCTGGGCTGGACGAAATGAGGTACCGAACCGCAGCCGAGGTCGCGTGGGAACCGGCGTCGCCCGCGACACAGCGGGTCGGATGGGCTTTCATCTCGCTGTACACGCTGGCGTTCATGGGCACGAACCTGCTGTTCCTGGCTCCGCTGCTCGTCACGCTGGCGTTGAAGGTGAACTCGCTCGTGGGGATCGACCAAGCACCGGCCAGCCTGGCGCTCGTCGCCGGCGTAGGCGCACTGCTGGCGATGTTCGGCAACCCGATCTTCGGCAAGATGAGCGACCGCACGACGTCGCCGTTTGGCATGCGGCGGCCGTGGATGATCCTCGGCCTGGTCGGCGGTTCCCTCGGCATCCTTATTGTCGCGCTCGCACCCAGCATCGCGATCGTCCTGGTGGGTTGGTGCATCGCCCAGCTGTCCTTCAACGCGCTGCTTGCCGCCAAGGTCGCGGTCATCCCGGACCAGGTCCCGATCGCCCAACGCGGCCCGGTCTCCGGACTCCTGGGCGTTGGTATGCCCATCGCGGCGGTCAGTGCGACGTTCCTGGTCAAACTATTCACGGGCAACGAGCTCGCCATGTTCCTTGTCCCGTGCGCGCTCGCCGGATGCTTCATCCTGCTCTTCGCGGTCACGCTGAACGATCGCCGGCTTGCCGACCGGGACAAGCCCGCCTGGTCGCTGCGGGAATTCGCGAGCACGTTCTATGTCAATCCGCGAAAGAGCCCCGACTTCGCGTGGGCTTTCGCCAGCCGTCTGCTGTTTGTCCTGGCCTACGCCTTCCTGGTCACCTACCAGGCGTACTACCTGCTGGAGAAGATCGGCAGCGCCGAGGATGAGGTCCCGCAACAGATATTCCTCGGCACGCTGGTCCAGTCCGCAGTGCTCATCGCCGCCGCCCTGACCGGTGGCAGGCTCTCTGACCGAACAGGCCGGAGGAAGATCTTCGTGTTTTCCGCTTCGATCGTGTATGGCCTGGCGCTGTTCCTGATCGCCATCGCCAGCGATTTCAACGGTTTCCTGGTCGGCATGGCGATCAGCGGACTCGGTTTCGGGATGTACTTCGCCGTCGACCTCGCGCTTGTCGTCGACGTTCTGCCGAACCAGGCCGCCGCCGCGAAGGATCTCGGCGTGTTCAACATCGCAAGCGCGCTCCCATTTTCGATCGCGCCAGCGCTCGCGCCCGCCATCCTGGCCATCGGTGGCGGCAGCTACAGGGTGCTGTACGCGTTCGCGGGAGCCTGCGCCATCGTCGGAGCGGCCGCCGTTCTGCCGGTAAAGCGCGTCCGCTGAGGGCCCGGCGGATGGAGCGCCACTTCCGAGACGGTTACTGACTTCCCGACGCAATCCAACCCGCGATCTGCGCCCGTGATTTGCATCCGAGCTTATTCAGGATGTGGCCGACATGCGTCGCCACCGTCCGCTCGGAGATGAGCAGCCGCGCTCCGATCTGCTTGTTGCTGAGACCTTCAGCAACCAACTGCGCGACCTCGACTTCGCGCCTGGCTAGCGGTCCCCTTTCGCTGCTCTGCCGTCGACCGCGTCGTGGGCGGATTCACCAAGCGCCAGCCGCATCGCTGCATGCCGGGTCATGCCCCGACCCCTCGAATTCAGCCCCGAACTTCGGCTTCCCGATCGCCGCGATCGCGGACTCCCTGGCCTGATGCAGGAACGGCGCAAGGGTCCGACGATGTCGGCGCCGGCGCCGGCGCCCAACATCGCCGCCGCGCCCAGCAGCTGGGCCGCACGGCGCGGTTGTCCAGAGCCCGCGGCATGCCAACCGAGAACGCGACAGCTGTAGTACTCGGTGAACCGGTCGTCCATCTCCCGTGCGACCGTAACGCGTCGATCGTCTGCCCTTTGCCGGCCTCAGGTCGCCCTTTAGTATGGCGACGGTCGCGAGGTTACGGAGCATCGATCCCAGAAGTAGAGGTCGCCAGCCGCTCGGCTGAGGCTCACGCCCTCGGATGGAAAGTCCTTGGCCTCCTGGGTAGCTCCTTCGAAGAAGGCGTGAACTGTTTGCGCCTGGAGGAGCTCGATCGTCGCCAGATAGTCATCGAGCCCCGTCGTCAGTGACGTCGGCCTCCTCCAGGAGGTGTCGCGGCCGCGCCGGGTCGCCGAGCGTCCTCGACATTTGCGGACATCGACAGCGCCTGGACCAGTTCAGAGACGGAGGCCAGATCCGCGAGCGGCCGCGACAGCGCGAGCCAGCCACGGCCTGGCAGCCGCCGGTTCTGCCCGCAGCACGCTCAGCCACCCGCGGAGGTAGCACGCGCGCCCTCGCGTCTGCGGAGACGCATCCTCGGAGGCCAGCAGTTGGTCCAGCCAGCGGATGCTCTCGGTGGTGCCGTGGGTGACCCAGTAGTAGCCCAGCGAGGCCGCGATATCCAGTCCACGGGCGAGTCGCCGCGCGCGATGCAGCGCTGAAGCACCGCCCGAATGTTGTCGATCTCCAGGTCGGCCCAGGCCAGCCACTCGAGCAAGGTGGTACCGGGCCAGATGCGCAGACTCAGACAGGTGGTCCGGTAATACTCGAGGCAGCGCTCCGCGAGAGATCTGCCTCATCTGCCTCGCGGATCTTACACGCGCGTACTCACGCATGGTTTCGTGCAGTCGGTAGCAGGCATGCCGCCTACCTCCTCTTTGATGACCAGCGACTTGTCGAGCAGCGAGGCGAGCATGTCCGGCACTTCGCCGGCGGATCGTCGTCGAACGCGCACACCGCTCCGACGTCTTCCAACGGTGAATCGGCCAGCAAAGATGCCGAGTCGCCTCAACACGGTTTGCTCGGCAGTCGCCAAGAGGTCGTAGCTCCAGTCGATCGTGGCCTGCAGCGTCTGATGACGCGGCAGCGCAACACGACGCCCCCGGTCAGCAGGGCAAATCGGTCAGTCAAGCGACCGAGGATCTGCTCGACCGTCAGGCTCTGGTCCGCACCGCCGCCAGCTCGATCGCCAGTGGCAGACCGTCAAGACGACGGCACAGCTCGAACGACCGCCACCCGGTTCGCGTCGTTCAGCTCGAAATGTCCCCGATCCGCCGCGGCCCGCTCCGCGAACAGCATGACCGCCTCGTTCTGGCGCAGCTGAGCGAGCGGCGCGCCGTCGTGGCTTCGGGTAGCTCAAGCGGCGGCACTGGGACCACGTACTCGCCCGGGACCTGGAGCGGCTCCCGGCTCGTCGTGATCACCCGCACGTTCGGCGAGGCCCGGATGATGCCGGCGACAAGCTGGCGGCCGCTTCGAGAAGGTGCTCGCAGTTGTCGACGACGAGCAGCACCTGCTTGTCCTGGAGATACGCGGCGAGGATCTGCATCGGCTCCGGGCGGCCTGGTTTCTGAGGTCCAGCGCGGCGACCACTGCGTTGGTCACCAGGGCCCCGATCGCGGAGGTCGGCAAGCTCGACCAGCCAGGCGACCGTCGGCGAACCCACGCCCGAGATCGGTCAGCCGCGCGGATCGCGAGCCGCGTCTTACCGACGCCTCCTGGCCCGACGAGGCTGACGACTCGGGCCGTCGTCAGCTTCTTCCGGATCTCGGCGAGCTCGCGCCGGCGTCCAACGAAGCTGGTCGCCTCAGCGGGAAGGTTGCCCAATCGGTGGCGCGGCCTGGCCATGGTCGCAGGTTACGCCGACCAGCAGCCCCGATCGATCCGCGAATCATCAATCCAGACGATATGGGCGCCCGGCCGCCTGCTCAACCTGAGGGCATGACACATCAGCTGCCGACACAGCGAGTCCAGGTGACATTCGTCGGGACCCCTCCTGCGCGCCAAGTAGCGCGGGCCTCAGGAGTCAGCGAGGTCAAGGTCGACGGCCGCCGGCTGCGCTGCCTGGTCAGTGGCAGCTTCCAGCCCTTCCTCGAGGCGCTGCGCGGTTATGAGGTCATCAGCTTCACGTCGATCCCGACGCCGGATGGGGGTGGTTGATGGCCGGAAGGTGACCCCCTGCGGCCGACCCGACCTTCTCGGTGATCCAACCATCGCATCTCGCCGGTGCATGCCAATCAGTACAAGGAGAACGAAATGACCATCACCCACGGATTCCTGCTCCGGGCGGCGTCCGTTGCCGCCGCCGCCGCTGGACTGATCTTCATCGGCGTCCAGATCGGCCACCCATACCTCGACGCCAGTTCGATCACCACCACCGACGTGATCATCCGCAACTCGCTGAAGATGCTCATGGTCGCGCTGGCGCTCGCCGGGATTACCGGCATCTACCTCCGCCAGGTGACCAAGATCGGCGTCCTCGGCCTGATCGGCTACGTCCTCTTCGCTGCGGGCTACCTGAGCATGCTGGGACACCGAATACGTGGCTGCGCTTGTCCTCCCGACCATCGCTCACAGTGTCGACCGCCTACGTCAATGACGTCATCGCCGATCGCGCAACAATGGCCGGCGATTGGCGACATCGGGCGGATGCAGACCGCCATCATGTTCACCGGACTCACCTACATGGCGGCGGCTTCCTCTTCGGCATCGCCCTCTTCCGCGCCAACGTCCTCGCCCGCTGGGCTTCGGCGCTCCTGGCCGTTGGCACCCTGGCAGCCATCGGAACCAGCATCATGCCGCAGTACGAAAGGCTGTTCGCCATCCCCACCGGCCTCGCCCTGATCGGGCTCGGCTACTCGCTCTGGCGCGCGCAGCGCACCCCGGCCGCTCTGCCCGTCGTCAGCCCGGCCAGCTCGCAGCTCGATCCACTCGGAGCCAAGTAGACCGTCCGCGGCGCGCCGCATCCGATCGACTCGGTCGATCGGATGCGCCCGGAACGCTGCCCGGCACCTAGGATGCGAAAGGAACTTTGGATGACTTCGTATCGAAAGACCGCCCTCGTCGGCGGGATCCTGTACCTGGTGACGTTCATCGGGTCCATTGGGGCGGCGATCTTCGTCGGCCCGGCAATCAGCAACGCCGACTATGTCATTGGCCCCGGAGCGGACCAGCAGGTCGCACTCGGAGCCATCTTCGAGCTCCTGAACGTCTTCGGGCTCATCGGCTGCGGCGTCGCCCTCTTCTCGGTCATCAAGAAGGTCCACGAGGGCCTGGCGGTCGGCTACCTGTCGAGCCGGTTGTTCGAGGGAGCGACGATCACCGTCGGCGTTCTCAGCCTGCTTGCCGTGACCTCGCTGCATCAGCAGGCGGCGGCGACGGCGGACGTAGCGTCCTTTCTTCCGGCTGGCCGGGCGTTGATCGACATCCGGACCTGGGCCATGGTGATCGGCGGGAACATGGCAGCCTTCAACGCGCTAATGCTCGGCACGGCCCTCTACCGGGCCCGGCTCGTCCCTCGGGCAATCCCGGCCCTTGGCCTCGTCGGCGCGCCGATCCTCATCGCCTGGGTCATCGGCATGATCCTCGGCCTCACTGGGACCGGAACCGCCTTCCACGTCATCGCGGTCATGCCGTTCTTCATCTGGGAGCTGGCGCTCGGCCTCTGGCTGACCTTCAAGGGCTTCAGCGAAAACTCCCCGATCGCGCTCGCAGACCGGGCTGGTCGGGCTCAGGCCGAGCCGTCCGATCAGGCGCCGGGCCTCGCCGCCAAGGCAGGTGCGGCGTGACAGTCGTGCGGACCCGGAAAGAGCGGCCCGTGCCGCGCCCACTGCTCCGCATCTTTGGGCGCTCCACCGAGGATCTACCGGGCCACGCTGGCCGCCTTGGCCTCCAGCGACCGGTGACCGGCCAGAAGTTCGGGATGATGCGGCTGACGACGATCGGCCGGCGCTCCGGTCGGACCCGGATTGCGATCGTCGGCTTCTACGAAGACGGCCCGAACCTGGTCACCCTCGCGATGAACGGATGGGGGAAGAACGAGCCAGCCTGGTGGGCGAACCTCAAGGCGATGCCGCATGCGGTCGTCGAGCTCGCGGAAGGCCGGCGCTCCGTGTCGGCTCGTGCCGCAACGAGCGCCGAGCGGGACCGGCTCTGGGCCACTTTCGCCGACTATCCCGGCTGGGGCGAGGACCTCGACGGGCTCGCGGCGCTCCACGACCGCCGGCCAGAGATCGTCGTGTTCGAGCCACGTGGGACAGGGACGGAGTCCGGTCGTCGCGAGACGGCGCCGGACGCCTCGACCACCTCTGCTGATTCAACCACCGAGAGCGGCGGTCCAGCCGCGCACGCCGTCGCAGCAAAGCCTCGCCTTCGGCTCCGGATCCGCCACCTGTGGCTCGTCCCGGGCCTCGCGATCGCGCTCTTCGGGAGCGCCCAGGCCGCGCGCACTGGCGCCGGGCTCGTTCCGCTCCTGCTTTTCGGAATCGCGCCGCACTTGGCATTCCTCGCCGGGATCGGCCAGCGCCGGCTGGCCGGCCACATGGCGCCCCGTGCTGCGACGGTCTTCAACGCGCTGCATCGGCCGCTCGTGCCCGTCACCATCCTGGCCCTGAACCTCGTGGGCCTGCTATCGCCCTTCGTCTACGTCGGATCCCTCTCGTGGCTCAGCCATAACGTGACCGGTCGGGCGATCGGCGACGGCCACCGACAGGTAGCCGATCCGCTAGCGGACCGGGACATCGGGCGCCGCGCGACCCTGATCCAAGGAAGGCCCGGATCGGAAGAGTCCTCGATTGCCTGACACGTTCGAGGTCCTTGTCCGCGGGTCCCCATGGGTGCTGCGGGCGGCGCGCCGCCCCGGTTCCGCCGGCGGTGGCCATCACGATCGAGACGCTGGCCGAGATCAGGGATCGGCTGCTCGGGCAGACTGAACTCGAGCGGGGCCGCCTCCAGTAGCGAGGAACGTTTCCACTCTGGGGTGGAGTGCTGATTCCGTCCGCAGGGGGATGGCGCGCCGGGCGCCGCATCCGACCCTTTCGACATCGGCCGACCATCGGCCCCATCGAAAGGATTTCCTACCCAAATGTCTGCCCAGACTCCAGGACGGCGGTTCGGCCGCCTCCCACAACGGATCCGGACCGCCGGCCGCGTGCTGGTGATCCCCTTCGTCATCGTCGTCTTCGCCATGAATGTGGCGGGCGGCCCAAGCCACGGCTCGATCACTCGGCCGCCCGCGTCTGACGCGGAAATCACCGCATTCATCGCCGACCAGGTCCGCGACGCGGGCATCCCCGGCGCATCGCTGGCCATTATCCGCGACGGACGGGTCAGCTCGACGGCGGCCTTCGGCACCGCCGACTCGACCGGCCGCCCGATGACCGCCGACACCCCGTTCGTGATCGGGTCTGTGTCCAAGCCGATCACGGCGACGGCAGTGCTTCAGCTCGTCGACGCGGGCAAAGTCGACCTGGATGCGCCCGATCCAGCGCTATCTGCCCGACTTCGCGCTCGCGACGCCGTCTGCCGCCGCAGCCATCACGGTCCGCCAGCTGCTCGATCAGACGAGCGGTCTGCCGCCGGCCGCCGGCACGAGGCCACTCAGCGGGCCAGTCACGGATCTCGCGGCACAGGTCCGCGCGCTCGCCGACGTCGCGCCGACGACCGCGCCCGGCGTCGCCTACGCCTACTCGAACGCCAACTACCTGGTCCTAGGACTCCTCGTGGAGCGGGTTGCCGGGCAACCCTATGCCAAGTTCGTGCACGACCACGTCTTCGCCCCGCTGGCGATGACTCATGCCTCTGCCGATCGAGCCACCGGGGTGGCGAATGGATTGAGCCAGGCCCACCGACTGTGGTTCGGTCTGCCAGGCGAGGTCACGCCGCTCGATCGACCCGACCTCGTTCCCGCCGGCTTCCTCATGGCCAGTGCCTCCGACCTCGGGCGATTCGTCGCCGCGCAGGTGGATGGTGGAACGCTCGACGGTCGACGGATCCTCTCCGCGTCCGCGACCGCGGAAATGCAGAAGGGCGTCGCGCCGATGGGTCTCGGCGACCCGGGCCGATACGGTCTCGGTTGGGCGGACGGGACCCTCGGTGACGTCCGCATGGTCGGGCATGTCGGGAGCACGACGGACATGGCCTCGGCCGTGTTCTTCTCGCCCGAGCAGCGGTTCGGGGTCGTGCTCCTGCTCAATGGCCAGAGCACGTTGTACGAGCTTGCCCACAAGCCGGACCTCATCGGCATGGCTGCCTTCGCCCTGCTGGCCGGCCGCGAGCCGGACGGCACGATCGGCTTCCTGTACCCGGCCTTCGATGTGGCGGCGATCCTGCTCCTCGGCTGGATCGGCTGGCGTCTCGTCCGAGCCGCCCGGCGGATGTATCGCGGCGAGTCGGTCGCGCCACGCCTGCTCGGCCACTTCTGGCTCGGCGTCATCGTGGCCGTGTGGCTCGACGCGATCATCCCGTTCGAGCTGTTCCTCGTGGTGCCGAACCTGCTCGCGGCGCCGTGGACGAGCCTGGTACGCATCGATCTCGGGCAGGTGCTGTTCGGCTTCGCCCTGCTGCGCCTGATGACCGGCATCCTGCTGGCCATCGCGGCCGGTCGGGCGATCCGGACCCGCTGGGCGGCTCGGGCCGGCCACGCCAGCCCCGTCAGCGCCGGGTAGGCTGCGGCGATGCGCGAGCTGCGCCCCATCCGCGACTGGGCCCGCCGTCACCCCGACCTCGCCGATCTGGCGCTCGGGGTGACGGTGGCGGTCGGCCTGTTGCTGGTCTCGCTCTGGCAGTGGGGCCCGACCGACCTGGGCCTGAGTCGCGGCGTCTCACTCGCGCTCGCGTTCGCGATCGCGACGGTCTGGGTGTACCGCCGTCGCCGGCTGCGCGACGAGGGACGTGAGCGAGCGCTGCTCGAGCAGCGGTTGCGACTTGCGCGCGAGCTGCATGATGCGGTCGCCGGTCAGGTGGCGGTTATGGGCATCCAAGCCGCCGCCGCCCGTCGGGTTCTCGCAACGCAGCCCGATGAAGCCGCGGCAGCGCTCGAGCGAATCGAGATCGCCAGCCGCACCGCGGTCGACGACCTGCGGCGGATGCTGGTGACCTTGCGCGAAGGCCCGACAGCACCACGTGGCGCTGCGCCGGGTCTCGCACAGCTCGATGACCTGTCCGCCGAGTTGCATCGGCAGGCCTCATGGTTACTGTGTCGCGCACGGGGATGGGCAGGTCCCGACCTCCCCAGGCCGTCGACCAGGCCGCGTACCGGATCGTCCAGGAAGCCCTGACGAACGCGCTCAAGCACGGCAGCGCAGATCAAGCGCGCGTCGAGCTGGTCCGGTCCGCAGATGAACTCGAGATCCGGGTAACGAACCCGCTCGGCGACGACGCGGCCGCAACGCCTCGGATCGACCAATCCGATCGGGGTCTCGGGGTCACGGGCATCCTGGAGCGGGCGGCCCTGTTCGGTGGGCGAGCGAATGCAGGCCCGACTCGCGATGGGGAGTGGCAGGTGGACGTCCACCTGCCACTCGGTACCGGTGTGCCCTCGTGAGACCGACGGATTCGATCCGTGTGGTCCTGGTCGACGATCAGGCCATGGTGCGATCCGGGCTTCGATTGATCCTTGAGTCGGAACCCGACATCCGCGTCATCGGCGAAGCATCGGACGGGCGCGCGGCCATCGACGTCGTGACTCGACTACGACCAGACGTGGTCCTGATGGACATGCAGATGCCGGCGATGGATGGTTTGGAAGCGACCCGCCGCCTGGTGGCGGACGCGCACGCGACGGTCGTCATCCTGACGACATTCGACCTCGATGAGTATGTGTTCGAGGCGCTTCGCGCTGGGGCTGCCGGGTTCCTCCTCAAGAACGCTCCGGCCGAGGATCTCATCCACGCGGTTCGCACCGTCGCCTCGGGCGACGCCCTGTTGGCGCCGTCGGTCACGCGGCGTGTCATCGATCGGTTCGTCGAACGCCGGCCTCAACCGGAGGCCATGCGACAGCTCGACCGCCTGAGTGCGCGCGAGCGGGAGGTCCTGCTCCTGGTCGCCGAAGGACTATCGAACGGCGAGATCGCCGATCGCTTGGTGCTCGGGGAGGCGACCGTCAAGACGCACATCGGGAGCATCCTCGCCAAGCTCGGCCTTCGTGATCGGGTCGCCGCCGTCATCGTCGCTTACGAGTCGGGTCTCGCCGACCGCGGGTGATCCCTGAGCATCCCCTGGCCCGGATCAGTCGTTTTCAGTGCGCCGGCGAAAGGCCTCCACTCGTTGGCGCCCGCGATACCCTGACGCGTGGCCCGCACCCTTCCCGATACGAAGTTCTTCGTTCCTCGTCCACGCGAGTCCCGGTGCGCCGGGATCGGCTTTCGGAGCGCCTGCGTCGAGCCACGCACGCCAAGGTCACACTCATTTCCGCCCCGCCTGGGTTCGGCAAGACCACGCTGCTTGCCGCCTGGCTGGCCTCGGCCTTGGACGGCCTGATCCCGGTCTGGGTGTCGCTCGATCCAGCCGACAACGAACCCAGTGCGTTCTGGTTCAGCGTCGCAACGGCGTTCCACCGGGCGGTGCCGACCGCCGGAGTGACCATCGCGATGGTGGAAGGCTCCCGACCGCCGCCCCCTGAGTTTGTCCTGACGTCATTCGCCAACGAGATCGGCTCTGTCGGAGTCGATGTCATGTTGGTGCTGGATGACTTCCATGTGATCGAGGCAAGCGATGTCCTCGACCAGGTGTCGTTCCTGTTCGAACGCCTGCCGCCGACCGCCCACGTTGCGATCACCACGCGTGCAGATCCGGCCCTTCCGCTTGCGCGGCTCAGGGCGCAAGGGCAACTCGTCGAGATTCGAGCAGCCGACCTGCGCTTCACTCCGACGAGGCCGCGGTGTACCTGACTCAAGCGGCCGATCTGGACCTCGATTCGAACCAGGTCGCCGCGCTGGAGGAGCGGACCGAGGGTTGGATCGCGGCCCTCCAGCTTGCCGCTTTGTCGATGCAAGGCCGGGACGATGTCGACGACTTCATCGCGGGTTTCGCTGGAGACGACCGATTCGTCGTCGACTATCTCGCGGAGGAGGTCCTGCAGCGACAGCCCGACGACGTCCGCCGATTCCTTTTTGGACTTGCATCCTCGATCGGCTGACCGGTGCGTTGTGCGATGCGGTCACCCGACTGGTTGGTGGTCAGGCGCGCTCGAGGTCCTCGATCGACGCAACCTCTTCGTGATCCCGCTCGACGCGCGGCGCGAGTGGTACCGGTACCACCACCTGTTCGCCGACGTCCTCCGAGCGCGTATCATGCGCGACGAGCCCGACCGCGTCCTCGACCTCCACCTTCGCGCGAGCCGGTGGTACGAGGAGCGCGGTGACGGACGAAGCCATTCGACACTCTCTCGCAGGAGAGGACTACGAGCGAGCCGCCGACATGATCGAGCTGGCGATCCCAGGCCTTCGACAGGCGCGCCAGGAAGCGACGATGCGCGGTGGTTCGAGCTCCTTCCCGACCACTTGTTTGAGGTTCGACCGGTCCTGAGTGTGGGGTATGTCGGGGTGCTCATGGCCCACGGCGAGTCCGCGGACGTCGACGAGCTTCTGGGGGGGCCGAGCGATGGCTGGAACGTCGTTCGCCAGTGCTACGACTCGTCCCGCCCGCGGCGATGGTCGTCGTCGACGAAGCTGAGTTCGCGCGGTTGCCCAGTGCCGTCGCGCTGTATCGAGCCGCGCAGGCACAGATCGAGGGCGACCCAGAGCGCACTGAGGCGTTCGCCCGGGGGTTCGACCTCGCCGGCGAGGACGATCCGCTCGGGCGCGGTGGGGCCGCTGGGTTCCTCGGCTTCGCGCACTGGGGAAGCGGCGATCTCGAGGGCGCCCATGGATTCTGGTGGAGGCCATGGCCTGTTTACGGCGCGCGGGGAACGCTATCGATGCGATCAGTTGCTACCGACCACTGGCCGAGATCCGAGCGCCCAGGGTCGTCTCCACGAGGCGATGAGGACCTACGAACAGGGTTTGCGGGCTGCGACCGACGGGACGACGGTCCTGCGAGGCGCCGGCGACATGCACGTGGGAATCAGTGAGCTGTCGTTCGAGTGGAACGACCTCGATGCTGCGGCCGATCACTTGCGGC
>CAVVNZ010000017.1:0-54896 GCA_963749735.1 uncultured Chloroflexia bacterium | reverse complement strand
GCCAACACACAACCTGTTGGGCGTGGTGTGGCCCGACCGCAACCATCTTGTGTCGAGGCCGTCGCCCGCCGGGGCTGCTTGGCTGATCTGGCCACATTCGAAAATCAGGCGCACTCGTTTTGAGCGTGAAATGGCCGCAAATGCGCTTGATCGTTCCCGACTTGTGCGCCTGACTATTTGTGATAGCTCGCCCGACCATCGCGGTCGCCCTCGCTGGACCGTCAGCCGTTCACGACCTGCCCTCGTGCGAGCCAGACCGAGCCTCGTCAGCTCAGCCTGCGACGCGTTGCCAGCTGATGAATCCTCCGCCGCCGCTCGGGATTGCGATGCGCTCGGGCGGTGTCGAGCCGTCGACGCTGACCACGAGGAGTGTCGTCCCCAGGACATCGAACCCGTAGATGCGCTGGCCGTCGGGCGACCAGGCCGGCGGCCGGCACATGTAGCGACCGGCGAGTGACGGCGTTTCCCCGCAGTTGGGCCCCTCGCCAGGAGCTGCCGATGGAGAGATGAACGCCGATCTGGTCTGCTCGAGTTGGTAGTCGGTCCCAGTTCGGCGACGCGAATCGCATCGTGCTCACCGTCGTTGCCAAACCACGCGACCCGCATCCCGTCCGGTGACCACGCGGGCCAGAACTCGTTGGGCGTATCGGCCGTCACCACCGTCTCGCGCCACCTGGAGAGGTCGAAGACGGCGATGTCACCCAGGCCATCCGAGCCGAACGTGTAGAGCAGCGCTGGTCGGCTGGGGTCTGGGGACCAGCTCAAGAATCCCTCGCTCTCCAATGCTTTTGGCAGTCCGGAGGTTGGGAGGCGCACGAGTCCGGCGCCGTCGGGATGCACGATGTAGATCCCCGTCTTGAGGGCACCTTCCGCCCGGCTGGCGAACGCGATCCACTCGGCCATCCGGGGACCACTTCGG
This sequence comes from uncultured Chloroflexia bacterium, assembly GCA_963749735.1. GTDB lineage: Bacteria > Chloroflexota > Limnocylindria > Limnocylindrales > CSP1-4 > Chersky-267. The sequence continues at coordinate 53,977 of CAVVNZ010000017.1, read as the reverse complement.
ATCGACCGGCTGCAGCATCTGCGTCGGGATCGCCGTGACTTGGCCACGCACGAGATCGACCTTATACATCCGCGAGATGAGCCCATTCTTCCTCGCCGCGAACACGAGGCTATCGCCGTCGGGGGACCAATCCAGCGGAAGCCCGCTGTCAGGGACAGCGCCACCGGGAATTGGGATCTCGACGACGTCCGACCCGTCGCTCGCCGTCACGACGATGCCAAAGCCTGCGGTTCCATGGTCCGCCCAGAACGCCAGTCGCTTGCCGTCCGGTGACCAGGTCGGGGCCGAGTTTCGCGCCTCGGCCGACGCCACATGCTTCGTCACGGTCGCACCCTGGTCCACGACGTAGATCGCCCCCGCTGAATTCGAACGCCATGAGGCCGTTGCCCGCAAGGCCGAAAGGCGGAGGGAGACGGTGCTGCGATCCCGCGACCAGTGCGATCGCGACGATGGTCAGGACGAGGATGCCAACGAGCGCCAGAACGAGAGCTCCGCGACGGGCGACCCATAGCGCAGCCGTCGCCTGACGCGGGGCCCTGACCCGAAGGGTGGCGAGCCAGCGGGGTCGTTGCCGTGAGCGTCCCGCTCGGTCGATCGCAGCCCGGTGGAGATCCTCGGGTGCAGACGCAGGCGCGGACGTCGCGAGCCAGTCCGTAAGTACACGGTCGAACCTGTCGGTCCCGGTCATCGGGCCACTCCCTCAACGAGGTCAGTCGAACGGTCGTCGGCCTCTAGGGCGGCTCGCATCCTCTGGGTCGCCCGGTTGATCCGCGACTGGACGGTGCCAAGGGGAACTCCGACGATCTCGGCGGTTTCCAGCAGGGACAGGCCCAGGTAGTGATGGAGCACGATCACGGCCCGTTGGTCGGTCGAAAGGTGCGCAAACCCGCGCTCAAGCTGGTCGCGTAGCGCCGTCGAACGTTGGATGTCTGCAACGGCCGGTCCGCCTTCCAGCGACAGCTGGATCTCGACCACGTCGCGGGCTCGTTGCCGTTTCGCGGCCCGGTAGCACGCGCGGACGAGCAGGCGATGGAGCCATGCCTCGAATTGATCCGCGTCGCGCAGCCCTCGGAGATCGAGCCACGCCTGGAGCAGGGCGTCCTGCACCGCATCGGCCGCTCGATCGTCATCCCGGAGAATGAGCCGAGCGGTTCCGTAGAGACGGGTCGTGAGTCCGGCCGTCAAGGCAGAGAAGGCGTCGATGTCACCTGTCTGTGCCCGGATCACGAGGTCGCGCCGCATCACCGATCACCTTACTCGTGCAGGCGAGTGGTCAGGCATCACGCTGCCGCGAGGGCCGCTCAGGGTTGTTGGCGGGTGAACGGCTTGGCGATCCATGGGGCGGGACTGATCGCGCCCGGCTTGGTCGACCTCTTGAGGGTCAGCTGGTCACCGGAAACGGACCAAGCGAAGTCGAAGGCATCGCCGTTGGCGCGAAGATCGTCACCTCGCCATCGGCGATGCGATACGAGCCCGGTTGATCGGTCGAAGCCGACGCGCCGCTCTCGAGGAACGCTCCCTGACGGAACGTGAGGGTCGTGCAGCCAGCGTTGTCGCGCGCTTCACTTGCGCTCGCCACCCGCCGCCAGGATGTCCTTCTCGGTCGGACACGCCTGCCACACCCCATCGAGATCGGTCTGCGGAAGCGGGCCAATGGACTGGCTCGGTGCAGGCCCACAACCGACCGGAACGTCGCTCGTTGCAACCCCGGCGGGCGCAGCTGCGGGAGCATCCGTGAAGGCGAACCCCGCGAGGAGGTCGTCCATCTGCGGCTGGGCGAGCGGGGTCGCCGAGGTACACACATGAACCGTGAGCCGGAAGCCGAGGCCTTGATGGATGGACTGGGCGGCGAGGTTGAAGTCCCGGAGGCAGGCGTAGCTCCATTCGACACCGGACTCCCCGCCCATGCTGATCGAGCGATCGTCGGTCGGCCGACTCAGGCACTGTGGAAATTCGAGACGCCCGAGATCGACCCGGTCCTTGACAGTCTGACCGGGGAGAGGTTGCCCGGTGCCCATCGTCACCCAAGTCGCGCGATCGGGCGCAACGAATACGTCCTCGTCGCTGCCAGGCTGCTGACTGGATGCCAGGACTGTCCACCCAACGGGGAGGTCGAGTCGGTAGGGGACCCGGAACGACGCGAACTGGGTAGGTGTGGCTGATCTCGACGATGCGGTCGTCGGCGCCTGGGACCCGCTGACCGTTCCTGGCGCGCCAGTGCAAGCCGCAAGGAGAACCGCGACGCCGAGCGTTGCGGCCGCGCGCCTCGCGCGGTCAACCGCCATCGGACGACCGACGCGACCCCGACCAGGGCCCGGATCGCGCCCTTGTCCATGCCAAACGATGGCTCCGCCCATGACCTACCGTCTTCCTAGGACGATTGGCTATCGCCAACCTCGTAGCCGTCCCTACTGGTTATGGGTAGCCGACCAGGAACGTTGTTCCATCTTGACGGTGCGCCGCACCCGAAACGTCCTCGAGCCTGACCACAAGGAACGCAATCTCCTTCGATCGGGCCTCCAACAGGCTGGCCTACGCAACCAGTCGAAGGTTCGAATCCTTCCTCGCCAGCCAAATTGCGACCGTGCATGGCCCCGTCCGGGATGACCTGCGGGGCCATTGCTTTCGGCTCAGCTGGCCGCGAATGACCGGGCAGCCTACTTGCAGGCGAAGGTCCCCGAGACGTCCGCGCCGCTGATGGCGTCCTTGCCCGAGAAGGTGCCCGAATGATCGGCGTTGAGGGACCCCTGCGGGTTCTGCGTGACCTTCCAGACGACATTCCGGATGGAGCCGGACAGGCTGGACACGGTCCCGTCGGGCCCGAACACAAGGGCGATCGCCTCACCGTCGCTCAAGGGGAGGAGGACGCTCAGTCCGCCGTCGCCGAGAGCCTGGCAGGTGACGGCCCCCCCGAGTCCACGCACTCCCACGGTGACGGTGATCGTGCCCGGCTGGGAGCCCACCACGTCGCCGGGACCCGTCGATCCGCTCGCGGCCGTGGGGACCGGGCCAGCCGGCAACAGATGCATGGTCGAGAGATAGGCCTCGAGGAGCCGCGAGACTCCCCCTGGGATGAAGTCCTCGGGCTGCCAGATCGCGACAACGTACATCCGGTCGCCGACGAGGATGAAGGCCTGCGTGTCCTCCGTAAACCGAACGAGCGAACCGGCATGACCATCCATGCTCACTGGGACCTGCCGCGCCGTACAAGGCGAGTTGCTCTCCGCAACCGCACAGTAGGCCTGAACCCAGGCCCCGGCAGTCGTGCCGGGCTTGACGGCCACCGACCAGGCTGACGCTGCCACGTCACCGTTCGCCGCGAGGAAGGTCTCCACGGCCGGGCTATACGGATCCGCGTTCGCATCGGCAGGGAACTTCCAATCACGCGACGCGGTGGTATGCACGACCCAATCCGCAGGGTGGCCGATGCTGAAGCCATAGCGGCTGGACGGATAGGCCGTCCATGTCGCCGTGTCGATCGCATAGGGCGTAGGTTCGAGCGCCGGGGTTGGCGTGGGAGCCGGTGTCGACGGCGCTACGGTGGGTGACGGGCTCGCAGCGCCGCCGACACCGGGCGAGGATCCGAGAAGATTGAACGCGGCGACTCCAGCGAGCAGCACGACCGCGATCGCGGCAACAAGTCGCATGGGCGTGGACATGGGGACGGTCCTCCACGGGACCCGGAGATCCCGTTCCTGTGGCGTTGTTCGGACCGCGAGGAGGACGGCATCGATCGTGGCGGCGGGGGTCCGGTCAGGGCCGTCCCCCAGCATTTCTCGAGTGGCCTGTTCGAAGGCCCGATCGTCGTTCATGCCAGCCGTCCCTCGCGGAGATTGTCGCGGGCCCGGGATGCCACGAAGGCGGCCCGGAGCGCACGCGTTGAGTAGTGGAGTCGAGATCGCGCTGTGCCCTCCGGGATGCCGAGCGCCTCGGCCACCGCCACGAGGGGCAGGCCCGCGTGGTGATGGAGGACGAAGACAGCCCGTTGGTCGAGCGGAAGCTTACGGAAGGCCCGCTCCAGCTCGTCGCGGTCGCTGACCGCTTGAACGTCGTCGGCGTTACTCGCTCGATCGATCGGGAGGATGCGCACGGTCGACGCCCAGCGCCGGTTCTGCGGCGCGGCCGCATAGCAGGCGTTGACGAGGATCCGGTAGGCCCACGCCTCGAAGCGTTCTGGCTCCCGCAGATGCGGCAGCTTCCGCCAGATGGTCACGAGGGCGTCCTGCAGAACGTCCTCGGCGAGACCCGGATCGCGCAGGATGCGTCGAGCGATCCCGAGCAGCGTGTCGCTGACCTGGTGCACCAGATCCGCGAATGCCGCCTGGTCGCCCGAGCGCGCCCGCTCGACGAGGTCTCGGTCCATGGGTCTCCGACGATCGGCCGCGATCGTGATGCCCGCGGTCTATCGAGCATGAGGGTAGGGCGCGCCGAAAACGTTCAGGGCAAATGCGAGTACCTCGTGCCGAGCGGCTCCCGCGGACCCCGGCGACCCTGCTCGCGGCCCGAGCTGATCCTCAGCTGAGGGAGCGTTCCGATCGCGGAGCCGGCAGGCGGACCCCGCAGTCTGTCCGAGAATTTACGACGGTCGGCCGCACGCTCAAATGGTGGCTCGCGAGGCTGATTCCATGGAACAGATCTGGATCAGGAGCTCGAAGGCTCGAACCCTTCCTCGCCAGCCAACCTCCACGCACGGGATCCTGGCTTCCGCCCCCGAGTCCCAGGTCCGATCGGATCGACCGGTCGCGAGCGTCGCGTCCGGGCCCTCGGCCGGGCGCTGGAGCATCGCCGAGGTCAGGTGAGCGCTTCGAGCAGGCCAGGATGAACCGCTCGGCTTACCGCCGATCCGGACTGGGGTGCGATGGTTGATACAGCGGCAGCTGGGCGCCCCCGGGGATGGTCATCACGGTGATCCGTCCCCAGCGCTCATCGCGGACGGGCGCGAACGTGGCTCCGGCATCCCGCAGGCGGGCTGTCGTGGCGTCGATGTCATCGCACATGAGGTAGAGCTCATGACTGGCGCGGTCCGCGGGATGGACCGCGACCTCGGCCGGCGGAAGGGCGAAGATGAGCCAGCCGCCGCCTGCGTCGACGGAGGGCAATCGGAGGGCATCTCGAAGGAAATCGCGCGTCTGCTCGACTGCGTCCGTGAACAGGACGATGTGTGCCCCACTGATCACGAGACCCTCCTCGGTTGCGGCGTCGACCAACGTGTCTCCCCGGACTCGGTCAGCTTCTACCGGCTCGGGACCCATAGCGCTAGCGCCAGCCGAGCTCCGGCGCGACGAACCTGAGGATGCTCTCGATGGCATGGGCGTTGTACTCGACGCCGAGCTGATTCGGGACGGTCAGCAGCAGCGTGTCGGCGGCCTGGATCGCGGTGTCCCCGGCGAGCTCCTTGACGAGGACGTCGGGCTCTGCGGCGTACGACCGCCCGAAGATCGCCTTGGTCTGCGCATCGAGGTAGCCGACCTGATCCGCATCCTGGTTGCCGCGTCCGAAGTACGCGCGGTCGCGGTCGTCGACCAAGGCGAAGATGCTGCGACTGACTGACACCCGCGGCTCGCGCTGGTGGCCGGCCCCGGCCCAGGCCTCACGGAAGAGGCGGATCTGCTCCGCCTGAAGCTCGTGGAACGGGATGCCGGCGTCCTCGGTCAGCAGTGTCGACGACATCAGGTTCATGCCCTGCTGTCCCGTCCATTCCGCGGTCGCACGTGATCCGGCGCCCCACCAGATCCGGTCGCGCAAGCCGGGCGAGTGCGGCTCGGGTCGGAGCAGACCGGGCGGGTTCGAGAACATCGGGGAGGGGTTGGGCTGGGCGAACCCGGCACCGGACAGCGCCTCGAGGAAGACCTCGGTGTGCCGGCGAGCCATGTCGGCGTCGGTCTCGCCGTCGGGCGGCACGTAGCCGAAGTAGCGGAAGCCATCGATGACCTGCTCGGGTGATCCGCGGCTGATCCCGAGCTGGAGGCGGCCGCCCGCGATGAGGTCGGCGGCGCCGGCATCTTCGACCATGTAAAGCGGGTTCTCGTAGCGCATGTCGATGACTGCCGTGCCGATCTCGATCCGCTTCGTTCGCGCCCCGATCGCCGCGAGGAGCGGGAACGGCGATCCGAGCTGCTGGGCGAAGTGGTGGACCCGGAAGTAGGCGCCGTCGGCACCCAGATCCTCGACCGCCTCGGCGAGCTCGATCGACTGGATGAGCGCGTCGGAACCCGACCGGACCTGCGAATAGGGCGACGCCGACCAATGCCCGAACGAGAGGAACCCGATCTTCTTCACCGACGGATTTACGGTCGATCGGCTTCGGCGCCCGACCGATGTCGACGGACGTCGCCGCACGAGCGGCTTCAGCCGTCGAGGACGTCGATCTCCGACAGCCGGTCGCGGCGACGGGTCAGGAGGGCGATCTCGGCGGCGTTGTCCGCCAGCTCGATGGCCCGGTCGTAGGCCATCCGCGACTCCGCGTTCCGGCCGACCCGGCGCAGCAGATCGGCGCGGGTCGCGTGGAAGGCGTGGTAGCCGTCGAGGTCGAGCCGGTCGACGGCAGCGAGCGCCACCTCGGGCCCGTCCAGCTCGGCGACCGCGACCGCCCGGTTGAGGCTCACGATGGGCGACGGGTCGAGACGGGCCAGCTGGTCGTAGAGCGCCACCACCTGGAACCAGTCGGTGTCACCGACGTCCTTGGCCGCGGTGTGGACGGCATTGATCGCCGCCAGGATCTGGTAGCGACCCGGTGGCGGGCCGCCGGCCGCGACCACCGCCAGCCTGGACCGCACCAGGGCATGCCCCTCCGTGAGGAGCTGCCCATCCCAGGCGCTCCGGTCCTGCTCGTCGAGTCGGACCAGCTCGCCGGTCGCCGAGACCCGTGCGGGCCGCCGAGCCTCGATCAGGAGCATCAGCGCCAGCAGGCCGACCACCTCGCCGTCCTCCGGCAGGAGATCGCCGACCAGTCGGGTCAGCCGGATCGCCTCGGTGGTGAGGTCGCTGCGGACGGGGTCCTCGTGGAAGCCGGAGGACAGGTAGCCCTCGTTGAAGGCCAGGAAGAGGACCGTCAGCACGCCGCTGACCCGCAGCGGCAGGTCCTCGGGCTCGGGGACCTTGTAGGGGATGTGCGCGGCCTTGATCTTGTTCTTCGCCCGAGTGATCCGCTGGCCCATCGTGGCTTCCTGGACCAGGAACGCCTTGGCGATCTCGGGGACCGTGAGGCCACCCACCATCCGCAGCGTCAGCGCGACGCGGCCGTCGGGAGCCAGCGCCGGGTGGCAGCAGGTGAAGACCAGCCGGAGCAGGTCGTCGTCGATGGCAGCGAGGGGCTCCGGCGATGAGCGGTCGTTCATCGTCTCAGCCTCCTTCTGCTTCTCGTCGCGCTTGGACTCGCGGCGGTACCGGTCGATCGCCTTGCGGTTGGCGGTCGTGGTGAGCCACCCGCCGGGATTGGGGGTACGCCGTCGACCGGCCAGCGCTCGACCGCGACCGCGAACGCCTCGGCCGCGGCGTCCTCGGCGATGTCGAGATCGCCGAACCGCCGGGCCAACACAGCCACCACCCGCGCCCACTCTTCGCGGTGGGCGCAGGCGATCGCCACGTCGACTTCGGTCGTCACTTCCCGGGAGCCGCCTGCATGACTCCCCGTCTCACTCGCCCGGCCCAGCGTGGAAGGGCCGCACCTCGACCCTCCGTCGGCAGGCGTTGGATCCCTCCGCGGCGAGCTTGAGCGCGACGTCGAGGTCGGGGGCCTCGATGATCCACAGGCCGATGACGTACTCCTTGGTCTCCACGTATGGCCCGTCGGTGAAGATCGGGGTCTCACCCTGACCGTCGACCACGGTCGCGGTCTTCGGGTCGTGGAGCCCGTTGGCGAAGACGAAGTAGCCGTCGGCCACCAGCTTGTCGTTGAACCTCCCTGTCGCTTCCCAGGCGGCCTGGGCCGCCGCGGCCGACTCGTAGCCGCCGACGCTGGGGTCGGGGTTGGTGGGTCCTGTGTCGAGGACCGACAGCAGGTATTGGACCATGGCTGGACTCCTTGGGTCACGGCGGCCTTGATGACCGCCTCTCACTCTGGCTACGAACGGGTTCGACCGGATCCGACACGCGGACCCCATCGCGCTCAAGGATATTTCGGGCTGCCGGTGTCGCGGCGAGCCCGATCAGGCGGACCGCAACGACCGGGCGTGTCGTCGTCAGGTTCGTCGTGGCCGGCCCGATCATCACCGCCAAGTGACCGACAGGGCCAGGCTGGCGGCGACCTGGAACCCGACGATCGCGACCACGCCAAGCGGGAGCCCGCGTCTCCCGGCGACGTAGCCCAGCGTCGTCAGGCCCCCGACGCCGATGATGTTCACCACCAGGCCGACGAGCCTCTCGATCCCGCCGAGCGATACGATCGCATCGGTGCTCCCGAGGATGAGCAGCGCCAGGTACTGGACCGCGAGAACGACCAGGCTCGCGAGACCGAGCGCGAGCGCCTCGATGGATGGACGCATCAGGATCACCTCGCCTCGATGGAGCCCGTCAGGGGAGCTCACCACCCGATCGACGCGGAGGTCACGGCGAACGTTGCACCTGCTGCGGCGGCCGGATGAGGGAGCCGCCGGGGCCCCCTGACCTAGAACTCGGCCGGCAGGCTCTCGAAGAGGCGATCCGAGGGCGTCGCCGCGCGGACGGTCGGGCCGATCACCGAATAGTCCGGGATCCGCTTGAACAGCTCCTCGAACGTGACACGTGCCTCGAGGCGGGCGAGCGGCGCGCCGATGCAGTGGTGGATCCCCTCCCCGAACGCGACGTGGCGGGTCGGCTTCCGGGTGATGTCCAGGCGGTCCGGCTCGTCCCAGACTCGTTCGTCGCGGTTGGCCGAGGCCCACACCAGCCCCACCCGGGCGCCCTGCGGGATCACCGTGTGGTCGACCTCGACATCGCGGGTCGTCGTCCGGGCGAGGGTCTGGAGCGGCGCCTCGAAACGCAGCAGCTCTTCGATCGCGAACGCCATCCGGTCCGGTTCGCGCCGGAGCAGCGCCTGCTGGTCCGGGAACCGGTCGAGATGGAACAGCGAGTTCGAGATGAGCCCTTGCGTCGTGGTGATGCCGGCCATGAACAGCAGCACGCAGATCCCGAGCAGCTCGTCGTCGCTTAGTCGCTGCTCCTGCTGGGCCGCGACCATGAGGCTGAGGAGGTCGTCGCGCGGCGCGGCCCGCCGTTCCGCGGCCGTGGCCCGGACATACGCGTGCATCGCGTCACGGGCGGCCAGGGCCGAGGCCGGCAACGCCCGCTGACCCCGGTCACGGGTCAGCATCCGGCCGAACAGGTCCGTCAGGTAGGGATGATCCTCCTTGGGGAACCCGAGCCAGCTGCAGACCATCTCGGCAGGCAGCGGACGGGCGAGCTCGCGGGCGAAGTCGGCCGAGCCGCGGTCGGCGAACCGGTCGATCAAGCGGACCACGGCCTCCCGAACGACGGGCTCGAAGCGCGCCTTGACCTCGCCGGGCTTGAACGCCGGCTGGAGCACGGCGCGGATCCGCTCGTGCGTCGGTGGGTCGACGCCCGCCAGGTCGCCGGCCGGCTGGAACAGCTCGGCTCCGTTGTCCAGGTCGTTGCCGCCCAGCGATCCGCTCGAGTAGGTCGCCCAGTCACGGGCAGCGCGTTGCACGTCGTCGTATCGGGTGAAGGCCCAGATGTCGCGCTCGTCGTCGTGGTAGAGGGGCGCCTCTTCGCGGAGGCGGCGGTAGGTCGGATACGGGTCGTCGAGCACGACCAGCGGATCCCAGCGAAGCGGGGCGGCGCCACTGTCGACGGGGTGCGTGTCCACCATCTGCCGGGGTCCTCGGGTGCAAACGCTTGCAGCGGTAGCGTACAGCGGCGGAACGGGTCGGATCGCCGTGAATGAACCTCGCCCACACCCGTGGAACGTTGGACCGAGCCGACGCCGAGCACCTGCCCGGACACGCTGACGAGGTCGTCTAGAATGGCGCTTCCTCGCCAGCCAACCCCACGATCCGGGATCCGATGCCGACCCCAGACCTCCCCTCATCCCGCGGAGCGACGTGACCAGCCGGACGTTGACCCTCGGCGACACCAGCTATCCGCTCGTCCTGCCGAACATCCGCGACCCGCGCCTCCACGTCGCCGCGGTCATCATCACGATCCACGTGCTCGGGCAGGTCGGGCTGGGCTTCGTCGTGAGCGTGCCGCAGATCCTTGCGGCGATCCTGACGACGGCGATCATCGAGGTCGTGCTGACCTTCCGGCAGACGCGGTCGTTCGTCTGGCCCGCCAGCGCGATGCTCACCGGGAGCGGCGTCGCGCTCATCCTGCGGGTGGTCGGGACGCCGCCGGACGACCACTGGACGACGTACGGCTGGTACGTCTTCGCGGGCGTCGCCGCCTTCTCGCTGCTCACGAAGTACGTCATCCGGTACCGCGGATCGCACGTGTTCAACCCATCGAACGTCGGGCTGGTGATCGCCTTCGTCGTGCTCGGCAGCTCGCGCGTGGAGCCGCTCGACTTCTGGTGGGCACCGCTCGATCCGTGGATGATCGCGGCGTACTCGGTCATCCTCACGGGCGGCCTGCTGATCACCCGACGGTTGCACCTCCTGGCCCTCGCGGGGACCTTCTGGGTCACGCTCGCGATCGGCATCGGGATCCTCGCCGGCTCGGGTCATTGCATGGTCACGAACTGGTCGTTCACGCCGGTCTGCGGGTATGACTTCTGGCGTGTGATCGTGAGCTCGCCCGAGGTCCTGATCTTCCTCTTCTTCATGATCACGGACCCCAAGACGGTTCCGGCCGGGCGGGTCGGACGGGTCGCCTTCGGCGCTCTCGTCGCCGTCGCGAGCACGCTGCTGATGGCGCCGCAGACCAACGAGTTCGGGACGAAGGTGGCCCTCCTTGCCGGGCTGGTCGTGCTCTGCGCGGCGCGCCCGATCCTGGATCGTCTGCTACCCGAGCCGCGATCGGCGGCCGACGATCTCGGCCGGTTCGCGTCCCGCCTGGCGACCGGCGGCGACGCCCGCGCCGGGGTCGGTCGCGGCATCATCCGGGTCGGCCTCATCGTCGCCGCGGTCTTCCTGGTCGGCGTCGGGATCGTCGCCGCCGGGACGCCGGCTCGCGGGAGCGTCGCCCCCGACGTCGCCGAGATCCTCGACCGCGTTCCGCACCACGTCGATCCGGCGACGTTCCCGACGATCTCGGTCGAGCAGGACGTCCTGGACTTCGATCACACGATGAGCGGGCCCGGGGCCCAGCAGCTGCTGCTGACCCTGGCCGAGAACCTGGAGCTCGAGAACCAGGCGCTCCTCCGGCGCGACGGGAGCATCCTCACCGCCGTCGACCACGGGGATCGGCTGGTGGAGATGCAGGGTCGGCTCGCGACCGTGGTCGCGGCCGGGACCACGACCATCGCCCGGTACAAGATCGACTCCGTGCGGATGTCGCTCCTCGTGCCGTTCGGACGGCAGGACGGTCTGAGCATCGGCCTCGAATTCGACGGGGACCGTGACCGAAGAGACCTACGACGCCGCCGGGGCGCTCCGATCGCAAACGACGTCGCCATTCGCCCAGACCTTCGTCATGCGCCGGGCGACCGGCGGGCGCTGGCTCAACGTCGCGGTCCTGCCTCCCGGGGCGGGACGCTGACCGGCGACGCCGTGGGTGGGAGGCGAACCCGCCGGGTCAGACTCCGAGCTCGTTCGAGGCCATCGCCGTCCCGCTGACCCTCGCCCGGATCTTGGCGAAGGCGGTATCCCGCGAGGTCGAGGTGTCGTCGCCGAACGGCGAGAAGCCACAGTCGTCGGTCGTGCCCAGGTGGCCGGGGTCGATGAACCGCGCGGCCTCGAGCACCCGATCGCGGACCTCCTCCGGCGTCTCCACGTGGGGATCGAGCGGGTCGATCACGCCGACGAAGATCCGGCGGTTCCCGGTCGCGTGCTCCGCCAGGATCCCCAGGACATGCTCGCGATCCGGCTCGCTGGCGAGCTGGACGAAGAACCGGTCGACGTTCATCCGGAACAGGCCGGGCAGGAGGTGGTGGTAGTCGATGTCCGCGCTGTGGGTCGAGTCCTTGTCCCCGCCGGGGCAGGTATGGACGCCCACCAGCGCTCGCTCGTCGGCGGTCAGCCTCGCGAGGACCTGGTTGTTCAGCTCGACGAACGAATCGAGCAAGCCGCCAGAGGGGTCGAGCTTGAGCGAAAGGCGCGCCTCGGTGAAGTCGATCTGGACGGACGCCCCACGCTCGATGCAGCCTCGGATCTCGGACGCCGCCTCGGATACCAGGTCGTCGATGAAGGCCTCGCGCGGATACCCGTCGATGCCGTCCTGCGGATACATCAGGCTGATCGCCGACGCCGAGATCACGGCCTGCTTGAGCTTCGCCGTGGTCTTGCCCCGGGCCCCATCGAGATACGACCAGCCGTAGGTGGCATAACGGAACGGGGCCGTGGTCAGGACGGGCAGCTGGCGGGTGTGGCCGTCCTCGAACGGGATCGTCACGCCGCCGGGGGCGAGCGTCAAGCCGGCGACGGGGTAGGTCGCGAAGCTCGGCTTGCGCTGCTCGCCGTCGGTGACGACGGGCGATCCGGTCTCCTCGAAGCGTCGGAGCGTGTCGCGCACGGCATCGTCGAACAGGGCGTCCAGCTCGGCCGGCTGGATCTTCCCGGCGGCGGCCGCCTGCATGCCGTCCTGGAGGACTCGGGGTCGGGGGATGCTGCCGATCGGTTCAGTCAGAAGTGTCATCGGCTCATGGTAGCGGGCCGCCCCGGGCCCTCGCCAGGCCGCACGCCGACCTCTCTCGAGGAGTGCGGCATACTGGGCCGACCAGTACGAACGAACGGGAGATGCTGTCCATGGCACGCGACGAAGAGCGCCTCGAGCGCGCGCAGCAAGATCCGATCGTGGGCGGCCTGCCCGAAGTCCCCGGGATCCTCGCCGCCATCCGATTGACGCCCGGTCTCGGCGTCCACCTGCGCGGTCTTGCCGACGAGCTGCTCGTCAACGACTTCCCGGGCGCCACGATCGTGCGCGCCGAGCGGGAGATGCTCGCGACCGCCGTGTCCGCGGCGAACGACTGCTTCTACTGCATGGACTCCCACGGGGCGTTCGCCAACGCGCTGATCGAGCGAACCGGGGCGACCGAGCTCGCGCCGCTCATCGACGTCGTCAAGGTCGGGTCCTCCGAGGGGTTCGACGACAAGATGCGCGCGCTGCTGCACATCGCCCGGACCGTGCGGCGCGCGCCGCGCGAGCTGACCGCGGCCGAGGTCGACGAGGCGCTGGCGGCCGGCGCGTCCGACGCGGACGTGCAGCTCGCGGTGTGCATCGCGGCGGCCTTCTCGATGTACAACCGGCTCGTCGAGGGGTTCCGCGCGCGAACCCTGCCGAGCGCCGACGCCTACCGCGCCCGAGCGTCCGAGATCGCCGAGCACGGCTACAGCGACCAGCGGGTCACCGCCGTCCCGAGCTAGCGGTCCTGCGGCATCCCCGCTGAGCCACACCCGGACAAGCGTCGACCAGGCCCGACCGCCGCGGCTCGCCTCACAGCACGATCTCCTCGCGCGCCTCGCTCCGGACGCCGACGGACACGGGTTCACCCGAGACCTCGCCGATCTCCTCGCCGGGCCGCGTCCTGGTCCGACGCATGCTGATCTCGACCACGTCGTGGGCCAGGACCAGCTCGAGCGCCCAGTCGAGCGCCACCCGGAGGCGGCGATCGCGGCTCGGCAGACGGAGCAGGTAGTAGCTCCGCCAGAGGAACCAGGCGGGGAATCCCGACAGCTTGACGCCGAGCACCTGGCCGACGCCGTTGAACCGGCCGAGCGAGACGAGCATGCCCTGCTGGCCGTAGTCGAACGGCGTGGGCCGCGAGCCGTCCAGGACGGCCAGGATGTTCCGTGCCGCGTGCGGACCTTCGCGGACGGCGTGCTGCGCCGTCGCCGGCATCGGCCGACCCGTGCGCGGATCGAGGATCGACGCGCAGTCCCCGAGCGCCCAGACACGGTCGAGGCCGGGGACCGCGAAGGTCGCGTCCGGCCGGACCCAGCCGCCCTCGTCGACGCCCGACCCGAGACGAGCGACGACGGGATGGGGGGCGTTCCCGACGGTGCTGACGACGGTCGCCGTCGCGATGACCGCCCCGTCGTCCAGCTCCACGCGGTCCGCCTCGACCCGGACCAGCCGCCGTCCGAGGATGAGGCGGACGCCCGCCCGCGCCAGCTTCTTCGTGGCGTAGCGACCGAGGCGCTCGCCGAACTCGGACAGCACGTGCGTCCGGCTGTGGACGAGCACGACCTCCGGCGCCGGGAGGGTGGTGAAGGTCCGTCGCGCGGTCCGGAGGAGGTCCTCGAGCTCGGCGGCGACCTCGACGCCGGTCGATCCGCCACCGACCACGACGAAGGTCAGCAGCGTCTTCTGGCGCACCGGATCCGTCTCGCTGGCCGCCTCCTCCAGCATCGACAGGGCACGGTTCCGAAGATAGAACGCGTCGCCGAGGCTACGAACACCGATCGCGTGCTCGGCCATGCCCGGCACGGTCCCGAAGTCCGTCACGCTGCCGAGCGCGATGACCAGCGCGTCGTAGGCGACGCTGAACCGATCGCCGGTCTGGCGTCGGCGGACCTGCACGAGGCGTCCGACCGGGTCGATCTCCTCGACGTAGCCGACCTCGACGTCGGCGCCGGGGAGCATCCGGCGGAGCGGGACCACCACGTGCGTGGTCTCGATCGCGCCGGAGATGATGTCCGCGAGGAGCGGCTGGAAGACGAAGTAGTTCTCGCGGCTGATGAGCGTCACCGAGACCCTCGTCGGCGGGGGCGAGCCCGCCGGGGCGGTCGTCGAGGTCGCCTGCCCGAGCCGGCCGGCGCGCCGGAGCCGTCGGACCAGCTCCTGGGCCGTGGTGACACCGGCGAACCCGCCGCCGAGGACGACGATCCGTTGCACGCCGAGCGAGCCGGCGGACGGGGCGGTGGGCGGAACGGGCATCGCTGGACTCCTTCCCTTCGGTCGCGATCTCAGGCCGAGCCGGTCCGCCGACGTTCGACGGCGCGAGCGGGGACGTACGGCACGTAGTCGGGCCACCAGATCGCCGCATCGACGTCGGTCTGCCGATCCGGTCCGGCGACCGCGATCGCGACCCGGCGCGACACCTCGCGCAGCATCGAGATGGGCGGGTAGAGCGCGCCCGTCGACAGCCGCTCGTCGGTGACCGAGTCGGCCAGGACGTGCGCCGCCCGCAGGAACATCGCATCCGTCAGGACGCTCGCCTCGGCCACCACGGCACCGAGCCCGATCCCCGGGAAGACGAACACGTTGTTGGCCTGGCCGACCTCGTGTCGCCGTCCGCGATGGGTCACCGCCGCGAACGGGGAGCCGGTCGCGACGAGGGCCCGTCCGTCGGTCCACTGGATCACGTCCACGGGCGTCGCCTCGGCGGCCGAGGTCGGGTTCGAGAGCGGCAGCACGATGGGCCGGTCACCGACGGGGACATGGGCGTCCATCGCCTGGATGACCTGCCGGCCGAACGTGGCACCCACCCCGGTCGTCCCGACGAGGATGGTCGGGCGGCGCAGCGCGATCGCCTCGAGCAGGTCGGGCGTCCCGCCGGCCACGGTCGGAGCCGCGAGGTCCCGCTTGGTCGGATCCAGGTCGGTCCGACCCTCGTGGACCAGCCCGCCCCGGTCCACCAGCGTGATCGCCTCGCTGCAGGCCGCGTCGGACATCCCGGTCTCGCGCATCGCCAGACGGAGCAACCGGCCGATCCCGATCCCGGCCGCACCGGCGCCGACCAGCATGATCCGGGCGTCTCCGAGCGTGCGTCCGGTCGCCCGGACACCCGCCAGGACGCCGGCGACGACGACCGCCGCCGTCCCCTCGATGTCGTCGTTGAACGATGGGACCCGGGCCTGGTAGCGATCGAGGATTCGCAGCGCGTTGTGCTGCTTGAAGTCCTCGAACTGGATCACGCACCCGGGCCAGACGTCCTCGACCCCGCGGACGAACGCCTCGACGAGGGCGTCGTACGCCTCGCCCCGCAGCCGCGGTGCCCGATGACCGAGGTACAGCGGATCCGCGAGCAGCGTCGGGTTGTCCGTCCCCACGTCGAGCGAGACCGGGAGCGTCAGCGACGGATGGATCCCGCCGGCGGCGGTGTACAGGGCCAGCTTCCCGATCGGGATCGCCATCCCGCCTGCACCCTGGTCGCCGAGACCCAGGATCCGTTCATTGTCGGTGACGACGATCAGGCGGACGTCGTCGAACGGACCCTGACGCAGGATCGCCGGGATCCGGTCGAGGTCGTCCGGGGTGATCCACGTCCCGTGGGTCCGCCGGATGATGTGGCTGAACTCGATGCACGCCTGGCCCACCGTGGGCGTGTAGACGATCGGCAGGAACTCCTCGAGGTGCTCGGCGAGCAGCCGGTAGAAGAGGGTGGCGTTGCGATCCTGGAGCGCGGCCAGCCCGATGTACCGCTCCAGGGCATCGTCCTTCCGACGCAGATGCTCGAGCTCGAGCTCGACCTGCTCGCCGAGCGTGAGGATCCGGTCCGGGAGCAGACCCTGGAGGTGGAAGTCCCGCCGCTCGTCTGACGAGAAGGCGAGATCCTTGGTCAGGAGGCGCGCGCCGAGCAGAGCCGGACCGGCGACGGCGATCGATGCCGGCCGACCTGCGACGATCCGGTCGAACGGGGGGTGCAGTGGCTTCACCGCGGACCGGTCCGGACCGGATCGACACGGGCTGGCTGCAGGGGCACCGTCTCCATCCGGACAGAGGATGCCACCGATCGACCGGTCCGGTGACGGCCGCGTCGCTGCCCAGGGCTCCGTCGGCGCCAGCTCGTCACTATCATCCGGGGATGCGCCGGATCGTCGACCTGAGTCACGAGATCGTCGACGGGATGACCACCCATCCGGGGATCCCGCCGCCGTCGATCTCGATCTTCCTGACCCACGAGCGCTCCGCGGAGCGGTATGCCCCGGGCACGACCTTCGAGATCGGCCGGATCGACCTCGTCGCCAACACCGGGACCTATCTCGACACGCCCGCGCATCGGTTCCGCGGCGGACCCGATCTCGCCGGCCTGCCCCTCGAGCGCGTCGTCGATCTCGAAGGCGTCCGCGTGGACTGCCGCGCGGTTCCGGAACGCGGGATCGGGCCCGAAGCCTTCGACGGCATCGATGTGCGCGGGCGGGCCGTCCTCGTCGAGACCGGCTGGGCTTCGCGCTGGGGGACGCCCGACTACCTCAGCGACAATCCGTTCCTTACGGCGGCCGCGGCCGGGCGGCTGGTCGACGCCGGTGCGGCGCTGATCGGGATCGACTCGCTCAACGTCGATTCGCTGGCGGATCCGGCACGCCCGGCACACACCGCGATCCTCCGCGCCGGCATCCCGCTCGTCGAGCACCTGACCGGACTCGACGGTCTGCCGGACGCCGGCTGGCGGTTCTTCGCGGTGCCGCCGCGGATCCGCGGCATGGCGACCTTCCCCGTTCGGGCGTTCGCGATCGTCGACTGACCGGAGCCGGCCGAGCCCCACCCGGCCTCGACGCTCCGCCGCTCGGATCGCGCCTGCCGGGTGGCGGCCGGGTCCGTCAGACCCAGACGTAGGCGACGGTCGCGACGAGGAGGACGGCGAGGCCCAGGCTGACCGCCCGGCGGGTCCGATCGCCGCTGATCAGGCGGCTGAGAGCGCCTCCCGCGCTCGACCACAGCGCAGCGGTCGGGACGACGACGGCGACCATCGTCAGCGCGACGAGGAGACTGCCGACGAGGACCGGATAGCCGGGCGGACGAAAGGTCGTGACGGCGCCGAGGGCGAAGATCCAGGCCTTCGGGTTGATCGCCTGGAAGCCGGCCGCCTGGAAGAAGCCGAGTGGCCGGGCCAGGTCACCCCGCTCGAGCGCGCGGGCACCCGCGATCCGGTAGGCGAGGTAGAGCAGGTAGGCGGAGGCACCGACCTTCATGACGAACCCCACCTCCGGGACCGCCGTGAAGAGCGTTCCGACGCCGGCGGCCACGACGAGCGCCATCGCGCCGATGCCGAACGCCGTCCCGAGGACATGCCGGACGGTCGCCCGGAACCCGAACGAGGCACCCGACGCCCACAGGAGGACATTGTTCGGGCCGGGCGTGACCGAGCTGACGAACGCGAAGCCGACGAGCGCCAGGAGCGTTTCCACACCCGCACGCTAGTGGGCAGGCTCTCGACGGTCTTGTACGATCCTGCGATGGCCGCCGACGGCACCGCACCCGTGATCCGTGCCTGGAAGCCCCGCCTCGCCGGCATCCGCGAGGTCTTCCACGCCAGGTTCACGGACCACGCGTATCCGCCGCACACGCACGACGTCTGGACGCTGTTCATCGTCGACGACGGCGCGATCCGCTACGACCTCCACGGTCGGGCCCGTGGTGCGGAACCGACGATGGTGACGATCCTCCCACCGCACGTCGTGCACGACGGCCGCCCGGCGACCGATGCCGGGTTCCGGAAGCGCGTCCTGTACCTGGAGACGAGCGTCCTCGGCGAAGAGCTCATCGGGCCCGCGGTCGATCGGCCGATCATCCCCGACGCCGGGCTCCGGGGCCGCGTCTCGGCCCTCCATGACGCCCTGGCCTGCGCCGACGATGCCCTCGAGGCCGAGACCCGGTTCGCGTCGGTCGCCGAGCGGGTCGCGACCTCGCTCGGACGGCCGGCGGCAGGACCGTCCCTCGTTCCGACCACGGATCAGGCCGAGCAGCTCCGTGCCTTCCTCGACGCCCACCTGTTCGGGGAGCCGACCATCGCCTCGGCGGCGCAGTCGATCGGCGCCACCCCCACCCAACTGGCCCGGTCGTTCTCGACGGTCTTCGGCATCGCGCCGCACGCCTACGTCCTCGGGCGGCGCCTGGAGGCCGCGCGCGACCGCATCCTCGGCGGCCAGCCGCTGGCGGACGTGGCGGTCGAGGTCGGCTTCTACGACCAGGCCCACCTGTCGCGGCGGTTCAAGCGATTCCTCGGGACGACCCCTGGTCGGTTCCGGGACGCGGCGCGCCCGTGAGCGCCGGTCGGATCCGACCGGCGCGCGCACCGGCGGCGCCGTGAGCGGGCCGGGTCAGCGGTCGGTCGGCCGCCACCCGAGGATCCGCCGTGCGAGCCTGTTGTCGACATCGCCACCGTCATCGACGATGTTGTAGGTTCCCGCGGGGCCGCGCACGGCGGCCAGGGCCGCGGCCCGGGCGGCGGCGGAGACCTGCACGGCCGGTCGATCGGTGGCGGTGGCACTGGCGGTGCCCGGCCCGTACAGGAAGCCGTAGCGCATGACGACCCCGTCGAAGCCGGGGGTCTGTCGGACCAGGCGTTCGAGCTCGATGATGCCGGGAAGGACCGCGTTCGCGGGATCGTCAGCGGGGTCGAGGAGCGGATCCGCCTCGCCGTGCGGGGTCGGGCCGGGGGCGTACAGCCACGCCCCGCTCTGGGCCACGACACGGCGGGCCCCGGCGGCGAGGCTCGCCTCGACCAGGTTGCGGGTGCCGATCCGACGCAGGCGTGCGTTCGCCGCGAGCTGCGCTTGGCCGAACCCTCCGGCGAGGTCCGTCAGCTGATGGACCACGACCTCCGGGGCGGCGACGACGACCGCCCGTCGGAGCGCCTCGCCGTCGTAGGCGTCGACGACCGTCGCGTGCGCGCCCACCTCCTCGAGCCAGGCCACGCGTTCGGGCGTACGCGTCGTCCCGGTGACGTCGTGCCCGTCCCCGATGAGCATCGGGATGAGCTGGCGGCCGATCGCACCGGCCGCGCCGGCGACGAAGACGCGCATCGGACCTCTCCCTGATCGAGCCGGCGGCGTCCGCCGCCCGGAGGAGCAGCGTGCCATAGCCCACCGCATGTGACCTCCGGACCGCCGGTTCGGGCGCTGCGGCCCTCTCGAGGGCGCCGGCGGAACGCCGACCATCGAGACGTCAGGATCATCGAGCGGATGGTCGGCGCTCCGGTGTGCGCAGCGCGCGCCGATCCGGGTCGGTCACGCCCACCGCAGACGGGTCCTCGAAGGGAGTCGCCGAACGTGGATCAGCGATACGAATGCCTGGACGGCAACGAGGCGACGGCCCGGGTGGCCTATGCGGCCAGCGAGGTGATCTCGATCTACCCGATCACCCCGGCATCCGGGATGGCCGAGCACTGCGACGACTGGGCCGCGGCCCGTCGACCGAACCTGTGGGGCGAGGTCCCGGATGTGATCGAGATGCAGTCCGAGGCCGGGGCGGCCGGGGCCCTGCACGGAGCGCTCCAGAAGGGCGCGCTGGGGACCACGTTCACCGCGTCGCAGGGACTCCTGCTGATGGTCCCGAACATGTTCAAGATCTGCGGCGAGCTGACGCCGACCGTGATCCATGTCGCGGCCCGGACCGTGGCCACCCATGCCCTGTCGATCTTCGGCGACCACAGCGATGTGATGCACGCGCGCACGACCGGCTGGGCGATGCTCGCGTCCGGCTCGGTCCAGGAGGCACACGATCTCGCGCTGGTCGCCCACGCCGCGACGCTCCGCGCCCGGCTCCCGTTCATCCACTTCTTCGACGGCTTCCGGACATCGCACGAGATCGACAAGATCGCCGTCCTCGACGAGTCCGACATCCGGGCACTGATCCGCGACGAGGACGTCCTCGCGTTCCGGGCTCGCGGGCTGACCCCCGACGCGCCTGTCGTGCGCGGGACGGCCCAGAACCCGGACGTGTTCTTCCAGGCGCGTGAGGCGTCGAACCCGTACCACCTGGCCGTCCCGGGGATCGTCCAGGAGGTCATGGATGAGCTGGCCGCACGGACGGGCCGGCAGTACGGGCTCGTCGACTACCACGGGGCCGCGGACGCGGAGCGCGTGATCATCGTGATGGGCTCGGCCGCCGGTGCGGTCGAGGAGACGGTCGACACGCTCGTCGCCGCGGGCGAGAAGGTCGGGCTGCTCCGGGTCCGCCTGTTCCAGCCCTTCCCCGCCGATCGGATCCTGGCGGCCCTGCCGTCGACGGTTCGAGCGATCGCCGTGCTCGACCGGACGAAAGAGCCGGGCGCGGTGGGCGAGCCGCTCTACCTCGGCGTCGTGGCGGCCCTCAGCGAGGCGATGGACGCCGACGCGCCGCCGTTCGCGGCGACGCCACGGGTGATCGGCGGACGCTACGGGCTGTCGTCGAAGGAGATGACCCCGTCGATGATCAAGCCGATCTTCGATGAGCTCGGGGCGGTCCGGCCGAAGCGCCACTTCACCGTCGGGATCTACGACGACGTGACCCACCTCAGTCTGCCGATCGACGGCGCGTTCCAGGTCCCCCGTCCGTCCGGCGAGGTGCAGGCGGTCTTCTTCGGACTGGGTTCCGACGGCACGGTCGGAGCGAACAAGGCGTCGGTCAAGATCATCGGCGAGAGCACCGACCTGTTCGCCCAGGGCTACTTCGTGTACGACTCAAAGAAGTCGGGGTCGGTCACCGTGTCGCACTTGCGGTTCGGCCCGCAGCCGATCCGGTCCACCTACCTGGTCGACGGCGCGGACTTCGTCGCGTGCCACCAATTCGGCCTGCTCGGCAAGACGAAGGTCCTCGAGACGGCGAAGCGCGGAGCGACCTTCCTGTTGAATGCCCCGTACGGTCCGGACGAGGTCTGGGACCACCTGCCCGGCGGCGTCCAGCGGCTGCTCATCGACAAGGAGATCGACTTCTGGGTGATCGACGCGCTGGCCGTGGCCGACGAGGCGGGCATGGGCAGCCGGATCAACACCGTGATGCAGCCGTGCTTCTTCCACCTCGCCGGGATCCTCCCGGCGGCCGAGGCCATCGCTCGGATCAAGGCCTTCGTCGAGCAGACGTACCTCAAGCGCGGTCCCGCGGTCGTCGCCCGCAACTTCGCGGCGATCGATCGGTCGCTCGAACGCCTGTCGCACGTCACGCCCGGCGTCGTCACGAACGACCGCCCGACGACCCCACCGGTGCCGGACGACGTCCCGGACTTCGTCGCCCGGGTCACGTCCCGGCTGATGGCCGGCGACGGGGACCTGCTGCCGGTGAGCGCCCTCCCGGTCGACGGGACGTTCCCGTCCGGGACCACGAAGTATGAGAAGCGGGCCATCGCCCAGATGATCCCCGTGTGGGATCCCTCGATCTGCATCGATTGCGGGAAGTGCGCGATGGTCTGCCCGCACGCGACGATCCGGATGAAGGTCTTCCCCGCCGCGGCCGTCGACACGGCACCGCCGGACTTCCTCCACAAGGAGTTCCGCTCGCGCGACCTGCTCGATCATCGACTGACGATCCAGGTCGCTCCCGACGACTGCACCGGCTGCGGCGTGTGCGTCGACGTGTGTCCCGCCAAGAGCAAGACCGACACCAGCCACAAGGCGATCAACATGGCGCCGGTCGCGGACCACCGCGACATCGAACGGCCGCGCTGGGACTTCTTCCAGTCCATCCCCCCGCTCGATCGCAGCCTGATCCCACACGACACCATCAAGGGGAGCCAGGTGCTCGAGCCGCTGTTCGAGTTCTCCGGCGCCTGCGGTGGGTGCGGCGAGACGCCCTACCTTCGGCTCGTCAGCCAGCTCTTCGGCGACCGGATGATCGTGGCCAACGCGACGGGCTGCTCGTCCATCTACGGGGCCAACCTGCCGACGACCCCGTGGACGGTGGACGCGGCCGGGCGCGGCCCGGCCTGGGCCAATTCGCTGTTCGAGGACAACGCCGAGTTCGGCCTCGGGATGCGTCTCGCGCTCGACGCCCAGACCGACCACGCCCGACACCTGCTCGGCCGCCTCGAGCCGGTCCTGGGGGCCGAGATCGTCCGGGCGATCCTCGACGGCGAGCAGGATTCCGAATCCGGGATCGCCCTCCAGCGCGAGCGGGTCGAGCGGCTCCGTGAGGCGCTGCTCGGACTGGACGGGCCGTTCAGGTCGGATGCCCGTCAGCTGCTGGCCCTCGCCGGGGATCTGGTCCGCAAGGGGATCTGGATCATCGGAGGCGACGGCTGGGCGTACGACATCGGCTTCGGGGGTGTGGACCAGGTCCTCAGCTCCGGGCGGAACGTCAACATCCTCGTCCTCGATACCGAGGTCTACTCGAACACCGGCGGTCAGTCGTCGAAGGCGACCCCGCGTGGTGCCGTGGCCAAGTTCGCGGCGGCCGGCAAGGGCACCGCCAAGAAGGACCTGGGTGCCATCGCCCGGTCCTACGGCAACGTCTACGTCGCCCAGGTGGCGATGGGCGCGAACGACCTGCAGACGACGAAGGCCCTACTCGAAGCTGACGCCTGGCCGGGCCCGTCGCTGGTCATCGCCTACAGCACCTGCATCGCTCACGGCATCGACATGAGCAAGTCGATGAGCCACCAGAAGGACGCGGTCAAGAGTGGTTACTGGCCGCTCTACCGGTTCCACCCGTCGGAGGTCGAGGGCGGTCGGCCGTTCAAGCTCGATTCCACGGCGCCCACGATCCCGATCGCAGAGTTCGTCGCGACCGAGACGCGCTTCGCCATCCTCCAGCGGACCGCGCCGGAGCGCGCCGCCGAGCTCGCCGCGCTGTCCCAGGACGATGCCGACGAGCGCTGGCACTACTACGCCCAGCTGGCGGGTGTCGAACGGACGGTCCCGCACCTCCATCGACCGGATCCGGGCATCGCGCCCGAGCTGGCCGGTGTCAGCGGCGGGCCTGACGCCACCGAAGGGGATCCGGGATGACCGTCGACCTGCGCAGCCGCTATCTCGGCCTCGACCTCCGCTCGCCGATCGTCGCCTCGGCGGCGCCGCACAACGGCGAGCCGGGGATGGCCGGACGGCTCGAACGCGCCGGTGTCGGCGCCATCGTGCTCCCATCGCTGTTCGAGGAGGAGATCCTGGCCGAGGAGATCGAGCTCAACCGCTCGCTCGAGCAGGGCACCGAAGGCTTCGCCGAGGCGCTCGACTACTTCCCGGCGATCGACACCTTCGTCGGCGCAGCCGACCGGTACCTCGTCGCCCTCGGGCAGGTGAGGGCCGCGGTCGGCATCCCGGTCATCGCCAGCCTGAACGCCAGCACGACCGTCGGCTGGGTCCCGTACGCACGGCGGATCCAGGAGGCGGGCGCCGACGCGCTCGAGCTGAACCTCTACCGCGTCGCGGCCGATCCGCGCCGGACCGGCGCCCAGGTCGATGCCGCACGACCTGGAGCTGATCGCCGCGGTCCGCTCCGTCGTCACGATCCCGCTGGCGATCAAGCTGAGCCCGTTCTACTCGTCGCTCGCCCACTTCGCCGCCGCGGTCGTCGCGGCCGGGGCGGACGGTCTCGTGCTGTTCAACCGCTTCTACCAGCCGGACCTGGACCTCGACACGCTGGAGGTCGCCCCACGGCTGGAGCTGAGCGACGCCGCCGAGCTTCGCCTTCCGGTCCGCTGGATCGGGATCCTCCGTCCCCAGCTGGGTCCGGGCGTGTCGCTTGCCGCCACGTCCGGGGTCCGATCCGGGCCGGACGTGGTGAAGGCGCTGATGGTCGGGGCGGACGTGGCGATGATGACGTCGGCGATCCTCCGTCGCGGCCCCGAGCACGTCGCCACGGTCGAGGCGGAGCTCCGGGAATGGATGGCCGACCACGACTACACGTCGGTCGAACAGCTCAAGGGCAGCGCCAGCCAGGCGACGGCCGCCGATCCAGCGGCGTTCGAGCGGGCCAACTACCTGCAGACGATCCGTTCATGGGTCGCCCCGCAGGAGCTCACGTCGACGGCGCCGACCCACCGGCGCGACTGACCGGGTCGCCGGCTCGACCCGAGGAGCGCGGCCCGCGTCGACCCGAGGAGCGCGGCGCCGCCCCGGCGCCCCATCGCCTCAGCGGACGGAACGCCTCCGCGGCGGCGGCCGTGTCGAAGAACTCGCGGAAGCGGCAGATCCGTCCGTCGCGCACCACGACGAGGTGGACGAAGTCCGTGGCGTATGTCCGACCGGTCGGTCGAGCGCGGACCGTCGTATGGCCGACGACCGCGACCGCGTCGTCCTGGGCGACGAACCGGTGCGGCTCGAGCGCCAGGATCTCCTCCGTCTGGCTGCCGATCCGCAACCATTCGCGGACACCGTCGATGCCGTACCGCGTGCCGGACGACGGGATCGCGCGGTTGTCCGGTTCGCCCCACTCGATGTCGGGCGTGAGCAGTGCCAGCAGGCCCTCGATATCGCGCTCCGCGAAGGCCCGGTAGGCTGCCTGGACCACGCCGAGCGTCTCGGCCGTCACGTCCGGCAGCGACGTCTTCGTCGCGGACATCGTCATGCTCCTGGCTACCTGGGGCGCTCGGCGAGCTCGGCCGCGTCGGCGTCGGCCTTCGTCCGATGGATCGTGCCGGGAGCGTGCTCGGGCGGCGAGTAGACCGTGTACAACCGGAGCACCTCGGTCGGCGATGTGTTGAGCACGTTGTGTTCGGTGCCCGCCGGGACCACGACGGCGGTGCCGTCGGTGAGCGGGTGACGCTCACCATCGAGGATCGCAACGCCTTCCCCCGATTCGATCCGAATGAACTGGTCGCGCCCGTCGTGGTGCTCGAGGCCGATCTCCCCGCCGGGGACGATCGTCATCACCACCAGCTGGCTGTGGGGTGCCGTGTAGAGCACGGTCCGGAAGTTGGGATTGGCCAGGGTGGCAGCCTCGATGTTCACGCTGTAGCCGGACATGGTGGCGTCTCCTCGTCGGGTCGCGGTCGGTGCGTCCCAACGATGCGCTCGGCGGACCGGCGGGCGCCAGTGCCAGAGGTCCCGACCGACCGGCGGTCGCGATACCGGACCGCCTATGCTGGCATCCCGAGATCGACCGACGAGCGAGCCATCGGGGCGCACGCCGTCGTGACGGCCGCCCTGGACCCGGCCGCGGGAGGAGGACGACGATGACCGAGCCAGCAGTCGTCACGACCCCGATCCCGGCCGAGGATCTCGTCCGCCAGCACGCGGCGATCGCCACCGAGCTCCGCGCGGCGTTCGAGGAGGTCCTGCCGGTCGGCAAGTACACCCTCGGCCGCCAGCTGACGGCCTTCGAGGAGGAGTTCGCCGCCTACGTCGGGGCCCGGCACGGCATCGGGATCAGCAGCGGGACGGCGGCCCTCCACCTGGCCCTGCTGGCGCTGGGGGTCGGTCCGGGTGACGAGGTCGTCACGGTCCCGAACACCTACGTCGCCACGGTCTTCGCGATCAGCTACACCGGCGCCACGCCCGTGTTCGTCGACGTGGACCCCCTGACGTCGAACCTCGATGCGGCCCGGTTGCCCGAGGTCCTGACCGAGCGCACGAAGGCGATCCTGCCGGTCCACCTGTACGGACAGGCGGTCGACATCGATGCGATCCGCGCGATGGCGCCCGGCATCCCGATCCTCGAGGATGCCGCTCACGCGCACGGTGCCGACCTCCGCGGGCGACGGGTCGGCAGCCTGGGCGAGGCGGCGGCGTTCTCGTTCTACCCGAGCAAGCTGCTCGGCGCCCTCGGCGACGGCGGGGCCGCGACCACGGACGACGACGAGCTCGACGCCCGGATCCGGCAGCTGCGCTACATGGGTCAGCGCGGGACCAAGCACCAGCACCTCGTGCTGGGCTTCCAGGAACGTCTCGACGAGCTGCAGGCGGCCTTCCTGCGGGTCAAGCTCCGCCACCTCGAGGACCAGATCCTGGCCCGCCGGCGCATCGCGATCCGCTACGGCACGCAGCTCGAAGGGTCGCCGGTCCGTCCCCCGGCTCACGATGTCACGGGGCGACACACCTACTACATGTACACCGTCCAGGCGCCCAGGCGCGAGGAGCTCATGGCCTACCTGGCGGAGCGCGGGATCGGCACCCAGCTCATCTACCCCACGCTCGTTCCCGATCAGGGCGCCTACCGCGACCACCCCTGGCGGGCCGGTGACCTCGACGTCGCCCGGTCGCTCGTCCCGACCCTGCTCTGCCTGCCGATGTTCGCCGAGCTGACCGACGCCGAGGTCGACCGGGTCAGCGCGGCGATCCGCACGTTCTACGGCGCGGACTGACGCGGTGCGGCTGGTCGTCCTGGGTGGCAGCGCGGCCGCGACGCCGGAGCTGTTCGACGCCCTGGCGGCGTGGCCGGGCGGGCCCGACCGCCGCCCGCCGCTCGAGGTCGTCCTGGTCGGGAGGTCGACCGACAAGCTCGACCTGGTGGCCCGCGAGTCCCGGCGCCGGATCGGACTCGGTCCGACGGGTCCGTCGATCGAGGTTCGGACCGGCGCCGATCGACGGATCGCGCTCGACGGGGCCGACGTCGTGCTCAGCCAGGTCCGGATCGGCGGCCTCGCCGCGCGGGCCTTCGACGAGTCGTTCCCGCGCTCATTCGGCCTGCCGGGCGAGGAGACGATGGGACCCGGCGGCTTCGCCAACGCGCTCCGGACGGTGCCGGCGATGCGCTCGGTCTGGAGCGACGTGGCCGAGGTCGCGCCGACGTCGCTCGTCGTCGATCTGACCAACCCCGCCGGCATCGTCGTCGCGGCCGCTCGGCGGGAGCACGATCTGCGGATCGTGGCCGTGTGCGATTCGCCGATCAGCCACACGACCGCGCTCGCCCGGCGCCTGGACCGGCCGGTCGGACCCATCCGCTCGCGCTACATCGGGATGAACCACGTGGGCTGGTACGTCCCCGAATCGACCGACGAGCTCGCGAGGCTGGCGGACCTCGCCATCGGCCACGATCGGGAGGACGTCCTGGCCGATGGGGCGATCGCGGCTCCCTATGTCCGGTACTACCGACACCCGGATCGGATGCTGGCCGCTCAGCTCGGGACGGCGACGCGGGCGGAGGCGCTGCAGGACCTCGAGGCGAGCCTCCTGGGGGCCTATGCCGCCGGTGGCGACGCTGCCGCGAGCCGACGCGCGGTCTGGTACGGCCTCGCGGTCGTGCCGCTGCTCGATGCCTGGTGGCACGGCGGGCCCGACCCGCTGATCGTGGGCCTCGTCGACGGGGGCGACGATCCGGGCGGGCCGTTGACGGGCGTGGCGACCGAGATCCCGGTCGATGCGACGGTCCCGGGCGTGCTCCGGCAGCTTCCCCCGGTCGCGCTACCGCCCGGTCCCGCAGCGGTCCTGGCCGCCCACGCCGCGTACGAGCGGAAGACCGTCGACGCCATCCTGGGTGGCGCCGCGCGACCCGACCTCATCGAGGCGCTCGCGGCCAACCCGATGGTCCCGGACGGGGCGCTGGCCGCCCGACTCGTCGCGGCGATCCGGAGCGGGTCGCCGAGCGGGGCTCCGGCATGACGCGGTCGCCGCTCCGCGCGGTGGCCGCGGTCGACATCGGGGCGACCAAGACGAGCGTCGCGGTCGTACCGCTGCCGATCGCGGGGTGGCCGCCCCGTTCGGCCGGCGCCGCCGTTCGCATCCGCACCGTGCCGACCGATCGCGATCCCGGCGCCGTCCTCGCGACGGTCGTGGCGGCGGTCCGGGCCGGGCTGGCGGACCTCGGTTCGGCGGGCGAGGTCGGCCTGCACGCGATCGGGTGCGCCGCCCCCGGTCCGCTCGACCCGGAGCGGGGGCTCGTGATCCACTCACCCAACCTCGGTTGGCGCGACGTCCCGGTCGGACCGCCGCTCGGCGACGCGCTCGGCGCACCTTGGCGCCTCGACGACGACGCGAATCTCGGAGCCCTCGGCGAGGCCACCATGGGCGCGGGGCGAGGATCGACGACGGTCGCCTACCTCACCGTCAGCTCCGGGGTCGGCGGTGGGATCGTGCGCGACGGGATCCGGCTCGTCGGGGACCACGCCCTCGCCGGGGAGATCGGCCATCTGCCGGCCGGCATCGGCGGAGCCGATCTGCCGCGCTGCTCGTGCGGTCGGCGCGGGCACGTCGAGGCGTACGCCGGCGGGGCGTGCATCGCGGCGCGCGCGGCCCACCGCTGGCCGCGCGGCCAGCTTGCCGACGGTCGTGTCGCTCCACGCGGCGCCGACGCGATCCTCCGCGCGGCTCGACACGAGCCCGAGGTCCGCCCGCTCGTCCGCGACGCGGAGATGGCGTTGGCGACCGCGATCGGCGCCCTCGCGGCGGTGCTCGACCCCGGGGTCGTGGTGGTCGGCGGCTCCACGGCGCTGGCCCATCCGAGCCTGGTCCGACGAGCCACCGCCATCGCCGCACGGCGGGCGATCCCCGAGGCGGCGGCATCGCTTCGGGTGCTGCCGGCCGGGCTGGGGGCAGGATGCGTCCTCGCCGGATGCGCCGTGATGGCGGCGGCGGTCGATCCCGCCGGGCCTGGAGCGTGATCGACCGGTCGCTGCTGAAAGGAGTCCGACGTGCCTGAGCTGTTCCAGACCGTCTACGGCCGAGGTCTCGTCGCGGAGTTCAAGACGTACGTCCATCGCCCGTATCTCGTCGTGACGATGGAGGACCTGTGGCCCCGCTTCGCCGACGACTTCGACGACGGGCTGGTGGGTCCGCTGTTCGTCTCATCGCTCGATCGCACCGACCTCGAGCGGATCGTGGCCGGGCTCCCCGCGTGCGAGTCGGTGATCGGCCTCGGGGGCGGGCAGGCGCTCGACGTCGCCAAGTACGTCGCCTGGAAGCGACGGTTGCCGCTCTTCCAGGCGCCGACGGCGATGTCGGTCAACGCCGCCTGGGGCCAGCGCGCGGCCGTCCGGATCGACGGCGTCATCCGCTACGTCGCCTACGCCGTCCCGGAGGCCGTCTACGTCGACTTCGACGTCGTTCGGAGCGCACCACCTGACCTGAACCGCTCGGGCGTCGGCGACATCCTGTGCTACTGGACCGGACACTGGGACTGGAAGATGGCGGCCGGGACGGGCAAGGTCGAGGAGCGCTGGCCGTACGACGAGTCGCTGGTCGCCGAGGCGCGGGTCGCCCTCGATCGGGTGATCGACGCGGCCGACGAGATCCACGAGGTCTCCGATGCGGGGATCCGGGCGCTCGCCGAGTCGCTTCGCTGGGGCGGTTCGTCGTTCCACAACGCCGGCTGGAACCCTCGCCACATCGAAGGGGCCGAGCACTTCGTGTTCTACAACCTGGAGTACCTGACCGGGAAGCACTTCCTCCATGGCCAGCCGGTCACGCTCGGAGTGCTCCTGATGAGCGATC
Organism: uncultured Chloroflexia bacterium; assembly: GCA_963749735.1. Lineage (GTDB taxonomy): Bacteria > Chloroflexota > Limnocylindria > Limnocylindrales > CSP1-4 > Chersky-267. The sequence continues at coordinate 23,945 of CAVVNZ010000017.1, read as the reverse complement.
TGCAGGACAATCGACCCGACGTCATCCGGGCCGTCGCGGACCGGATCGGGGTGCGCTACCGGCCGTCCGAGATGGGTGTGACCTGGGACGAGCTCGGCGAAGCGCTGCGGACGCTCAAGGCGTACGTGGAGCGGGCAGGCCTCTGGTACACCGTCGCCAGCGAGCGGCCGGTGACGGAGGATTGGATCGCCCGGATGCACGACTGGATCGGGGACTAGTAGACCCACGGGATCAGGCGCTTCGTCCGTCGCTGGTAGTCCGCGTATCCGGGGTGGGCTGCCGTCAGCCAGACCTCCTCGCGCCGTGACTTGGCGGCGAACAGCAGGAAGAGCAGGCCCGCCGCGACGATCACCGTCACCGACCCGCTGACGAGCCCCCAGCCGACGGCACCGAGCACCAGCCCGCTGTAGATCGGGTGGCGGATGAGGCGGTAGGCGCCGGTCTCGACCAGCGGCGCCCCGTCGATCGGGCGGGGGAATGGGCTCAGGCCTGCCCGCAGGTCCCAGACGCCGCGCGCGGCGACGAAGCCACCGATGCCGATCGCCGCCAGCCCGATCAGCCAGGCCGCTGAGTCCCACGGCGGCGCCGACCCCTGACCCACGAGATCACGCAACCCGGCGATGGCTATGATCGCGAACAACACGGCCTGGATCACGACCCAGCCCTCACCGCGTGGCCCGAGCGCGGGCAGCCGAGAGCTCATCGGGAGATGGTGCGCCGATGGCGGCCGGACCGCCGGCGGCGAGCGCCCCGCTGAGGGCGGCCCGGACCGGTGGTCAGCTAGACGTGATCGTTCCCTTCACCGCGACCGGCTCGACCCAAGCGTCGTCGGCCAGGAGTGGGATCAGGAAGCGTTCCTCGCGCTCGATGTGGGCCCGCAGCAGCGCCTCGAGCGAGAACAGGTGGCAGCGCAGCTCGGGCAGCCGCTCCTGGGTCGGATCCTCGTGGAAGAGCCGCTGATCGGTCCGCAGCCGGCCCATGACGGCGTGGATCTGCTGGTGGTCGAACCTCGCCGCCCGTGTCGCCCAGGGCGTCCCCGTCCGTCCGTCGATCTCGGGGTACAGCCAGGCCTCTTCCCAGCCGATATGGGGCTCGAGCTCGCGGTCCAGCCAGCCGAGGACGTCGAGGATCCGGACCGACAGGTCCGCCGGGACCCACTCCCCGATCCCGCAGGCGACGTCGTGGATGTGGTTGATCCCGCGGATGAGCTCGCGATGCTCGTGTTCTGTGAACGACCAAACGGCGCCCGGAGCGCCTGCCCTGTCAGCCATCGTTCAGTCCTCGCGCTGGGTCGGCGATCGGAGGATCCGTCGTGCGACCCAACCATCGACCACGCGACGCTCCGCCGGCAGTCTCGGAAGTCACGATCCCGCGGGCCATCCGGCCCGATCGGCGGCGGCGCGCTCGTCGTTTCCGGATGTCCTGGCCGCGTCCGGTGACAGGTGGTCCATTTCGACGCCTGGGACCCCAGCCCGGGCCGAACGGCACGCCACGTGACGACCTCCCGCCCTCGCCCGGACGTCCCGACGCTCCCAGTCTTGAAGACGACAGAGCAGATGGACCGGCGCATCGGCGCCGAAAGGGATCGAGAGGTTGACGAGATGAAGGGCGCGACGATGACCGTACGACCCACGGCACCGCAGGCGACCGCCGAGTCGGAGGCCGTGGTCTGGATCGATCACGACCAGGCGATCGTCGTGGCGAACGTCCTGGACGGACCGGCGAGCGCGCAGGTCCTCGAGCGCGAGCCGACCGAGACCGAGACCGCGTTCGAGGGACGGGCGCTCGACGACATCCTCGCCGCGGACCGCGTCCTCGTGTCGGGCCCGGTCGGCGTCCGGACGAGCTTCGAACGAGCCTACGTCGCCGTCACCCACCGGCCGGACCGGCTGGTCGACGTCGGATCGACCCGGCCGGAGCACCCCGCGGCCCGCCACGGTGGCTGACCGCCCTCCACTCACCTTGACAGGGTCCCGTCCCGCCCCAACCATCCGCTGATGCGCATCGTCTCCGCGGCCGAGGCCGTATCCGGCATCCGGAGCGGCCAGCAGGTCTACGTCCAGTGCGCGTCCGCGACCCCGTCGGTCCTCCTCGACGCCCTGGTCGCCCGGGCCCCGGAGCTCCACGACGTCGGGATGATCCACCTCCACATCGAGGGGCCCGGCCCGCACATGGCCCCCGAGATGGCACCCCACTTCCGGGTTCGAGCGCTGTTCATGGGGCCGAACGCCCGGGCCGCCGTCAACGAGGGACGCGCGGATTACGTGCCGGTCTTCCTGTCGGACGTCCCGCATCTGTTCGATCGCGGCGTCCTGCCGCTCGATGCGGTCCTGGTCAACGCAACGCCGCCCGATCCGCACGGATTCTGCTCGCTCGGGGTGTCGGTCGAGGCGATCCACGCCGCCGTCCGGGCCGCCGGTACGGTGATCGTCCAGCTCAATCGGGCGATGCCCCGGACGCTCGGCGAGAGCTTCATCCACGTCGACGATATCGACCTCGCGGTCGAGGTCGATGTGCCGCCTTACGCCCACCCGGTCGGTGCGATCAGCGATGTCGAGCGCCGGATCGGTGAGTTCGTCGCGGAGCTCGTCCCGGACGGCGCCACGCTCCAGCTCGGCATCGGGGCGATCCCTGCGGCGACGGCGCTGGCCCTCCTCGACAAGCACGATCTGGGGATCCATACCGAGATGTTCACCGACCCGGTCGTCGACCTGGTCGAGGCGGGCGTGATCACCGGTGCGCGGAAGGAGCGCAACCGGGGCAAGATCGTGACCGCGTTCCTGATGGGCAGCGAGCGGCTGTACCGGTTCGTCGACGACAACCCGATGGTCGAGATGCGATCCGTCGACTTCACCAACGACACCCACGTGATCCGCTCGTTCAGCAAGATGACCGCGATCAACTCGGCCATCGAGGTCGACCTGACCGGCCAGGTCGTGGCCGATTCGATCGGCTCGCGGATCTACAGCGGGGTCGGCGGGCAGATGGACTTCGTCCGTGGTGCGGCGCTCGCGGCGGAGGGCCGGGCGATCATCGCGATGCCGTCGACCGCGGCCGGCGACACCATCTCGCGGATCTCCGCCACGCTGGCTCCCGGCGCCGGGGTCGTGACCACCCGGGCCCACGTCCGGACGATCGTGACCGAGTGGGGCGTCGCCGAGCTGTTCGGACGCAGCCTCCGCGAACGCGCGGCCGCCCTCATCTCGATCGCCCATCCCGACCATCGCGACCGCCTGGCCTCGGAGGCCCGCCGCCTCGGGATCGGCTGAGCGGGCCCCGCCTCGCCCCGGCGACCCCTGTGCGAATGACGCGTCACGGCGGCGCGTCAACCGCCCACCGCACGTGACGGCCACGATGTGACCTCCGGCCCACGGGGTGGGGCCGACGGGCACTTATCGATGTCTGCGCATATGTCGATAGTCGGGTCATGGACGAGATCACGATCCTCCAGGCCGAGGTCCTCAAGACCCTGGCGAGTCCGCGTCGCCTGGAGATCCTCCATGCGCTCGCCCACGGACCGATCGAGGTCGGCCGGCTGGCCCAGCTGATCGGCGCCAGCCAGCCCAACGTCTCGCAGCATCTGTCGGTGCTCCGGAACGCCGGCCTGGTCGAGGCCGAGCGAGAGGGCCGCGAGGTCCGCTATCGCCTGGCCGACGCCGACGTGATGGTCGCCTGTGCGCTGATGCGATCGGTCCTCGAACGACGACTGACCCGGCTCGGGCGGGTGGCGGCCGACGCGGCGGCACCGACGGTCCCGGTCGCCGCGATCGCAGCGGATCCGCCCGGCGCGACCCGCCCGACTCCAACCCCCATCCGCGCAGCGACGAGGTGACCGACATGGACGAACCCCTGAACCTGGTCCTGTTCTCTGGCACGGACGACAAGCTCCAGGCGGCCGCGATCCTGACCGCCGGAGCGGCCGCGCTGGGCAAGCCCGTCAACGTCTTCCTCCAGTACTGGGCGCTCGACGCGTTCCGAGCCGATCGGATCGACACGGACCACGGCCTGGTCGCCGAGGCCGGCGAGGTCGGGCGACAGGCGGTCCATGCACTTCGGGCGGCCGGCCAGGCGAGCTGGGCGGAGACACTCCGCCAGGCCAAAGGGCTCGGCGGGATCGATATCCAGGCCTGTTCGTTGTCGATGGACCTGCTCCAGATCGAGCAGTCCGACCTCGATCCGCTGGTCGATGGGGTCGAGGGCGTGACGGCCTTCTACCTCAACGCCGGCGCCGGCCAGGTCGTCTTCATCTAGGCACAAGGAGGGACGTCCCGATGACGCTCCAGATCACCACCCAGGTCGACGCACGCGGCCTGTCCTGTCCGATGCCGATCGTCAAGACGGCCCAGGCGATCAAGACGATCGCGGCCGGCGACCTGATCGAGGTCCTCGCCACGGACGCCGGGTCCGTCAAGGACTTCGCCGCGTGGTCGCGAACGACGGGCAACGACCTTGTCGAGCAGTCCGCGGACGGCGGCGTCTACCGCTTCGTCCTGCGCCGGAAGTGAGGCACCAGCGATGACCATGACCACCACCACCGAACGCCCGACGACGCCGCCGGCCGACCCGCTCGCCCTGGCGATCGCCGACGCCGAGGGCCTGCCCGAGCCCATGCCGGAGCTCGCCGTCGACCAGCCGGTCAAGACCAAGGAGCTCGTCATCGTCAATTGGTCGGGCGAGCTGGACAAGGTCTGGCCGGTCCTGATCCTGTCCTCGACCGCCGCCGCGAGCGGCGTCCGCTGCAAGGTCTTCGTGACCTTCTGGGGCCTCCTTCCCTTCGTCAAGGACCAGAAGCGGATCGTCGGCGACAACTGGATGCAGAAGATGCTGACGCTGATGCAGCGGCCGGGAATCGACCATCTGAAGCTCAGCAAGATGAACTTCCTGGGGATGGGGCCCTGGATGATGGGCTCGCTGCGCAAGCAGTACAACGTCGCCAGTCCCCGTGAGCTGCTCGAGGCCGCCAACGCCCTCGGGGTCGAGTTCATCCCCTGCCAGATGACGATGGACATGTTCGGCCTCAAGCGCGAGGACCTCATCGACGAGATGGGCGAGCCCGCCGGCGCGGCCACCGCGATCGAGATCATGACCGAGGCCGACGCCTCGCTGTTCATCTAGGAAGGACCACCCGCCATGACCGACACCCTCACCGCTCCGGGTGGGACCCGGACGGTCGACGCCCGAGGCAGCTACTGCCCCGGTCCGCTGATGGAGCTGATCCGGGCGATCCGCGAGAGCGCGCCGGGCCAGGTCATCGCCGTCTACAGCTCGGACTCGGGCAGCCGGACCGACATCCCCAAGTGGGTCGAGAAGGCCGGCCACCGGCTGATCGAGGTCGCGCCACGCGACGGCTACGACGAGATCGTCGTCGAAAAGACCCACTGAGGCATGCCATGAAACGGATCCTCATCCTCGGCGGTGGCGTCGGAGGCACCCTGACGGCGAACCTGCTCGCTCGAAAGCTGCGACGACGCATCCGCGCCGGCGAGCTGACCATCACCGTGGTCGACCAGACCGGGCAACACGTCTATCAGCCGGGCTTCATGTACATCGCGATGGGTGGGGAGCGGGCCGACAAGCTCCAGCGACCCGAGCGCGGTCTGCTCGATCCACGGGTCACCCTCGTCGTCGGCGAGGTCGAGTCGGTCGACCCGACGACGCGGACGGTCAACCTGGTGGACGGCCTGCCGTTGTCCTACGACTACCTCGTCCTGGCGACCGGTTCACGCATCGTGCCGGAGGCGATCGCTCAGTTCGACACCGAGGCCCAGCACTTCTACACCGCCGAGGCGGCCCTCGAGCTCCGGAAGGCGCTCGATGCCTTCATGGGCGGACGGATCGTCATCGGGATCGCCGGGATGCCGTACAAGTGCCCTCCGGCGCCGCTCGAGGTCGCCTTCCTCATCGAGGCCGAGCTCCGCCAGCGCGGCCTGCGGGAGAAGACCGAGCTCCACTTCTGTTCGCCGATCGGCCGTGCCTTCACCATCGAGAGCGTGTCCGAGATGGCGACCCCGATCCTCGAGGCCAAGGGGATCGAGCTGCACACGTTCTTCAACGTCGAGACGATCGACGCGGACCGCCATGTCGTCCAGAGCCTGGAGGGCGAGGAGCTCCCGTACGAGCTGCTCATCCTCGTCCCGCCGCACAAGGGACAGCAGTACCTGATGGACTCCGGGCTGGCGCCGGCGCCGGGCGGCTGGTTGCCGACGGATCGCGCGACGCTCCAGGTCGGCGGTCGGCCCGACATCTATGCGCTGGGCGATGCGACCGACCTCCCGCTGTCGAAGGCCGGCTCCACGGCCCATTTCGAAGCGCCGGTGGTCACCGAGCGGATCGTCGCGGCGATCGAGGGCCGGGCCGTCGACCGCAAGCACGGCGACTATCTCGGCAAGGTGATGTGCTTCTTCGAGATCGGCGACGGCAAGGGCACCCTGCTCCAGTTCGACTACACCCACCCGCCTCGTCCGCCGAAGCCGAACCAGCTCTGGCATCTCGGCAAGATCGTATTCAACAAGACCTACTGGCACACCGTCCCGAAGGGCCGCGTCTGACGAGACGCCGTCCGCCACCGCTGCCCATCGCGGCCCCTGCCTCCGCACCGACGGCAGGGGCCGCGCGGCACGGTCAAGAGGGGCCGGACGGCCTCCGCCGGGGTGCCCGGACGGCAGGTGCGACCGAAGCCCTCGGGACCCGACGATGTCACCGAGTTCGACGACCGGTCCAGACGACCGGCGCACCGGACACCAGCGGAAGGAACGGATCATGAACAAGGCGAAGGGTCTCGCAGCCCTACGAGTCATCACGGGTGTCGGCTTCCTGTATGCCGGCCTCGAGAAGGTCTTCGACTTCGCCGGTTCGGGCAAGCCCTTCACCTCGGCGGGCTTCCTGCAGTTCGGCACCGGCGGCACGCTGCCGGGTTCCGACCCCAAGGCGATCGTCAACCCGACCCACGACCTGTGGGTCAACATCGCCGCCAACCCGGCCCTGGTCGACCTCATCAACTGGATGGTCGTCGTCGGTGAGCTGGCGATCGGGATCGCGCTCATCCTCGGACTCGCCACCCGGCTGGCCGGCGTCCTCGGCTTCGTGCTGATGACCTTCATCACCGTCGCCGCCTGGAGCTTCGCCTTCGGTCCGATCAACGAGACCGTCATGTACGCGGTCGTCGCCCTGTACCTGGCCTATGCCGAAGCCGGCCTCGCCTACGGGCTCGATGCCAAGCTCGAGAAGACCGAGATCGTGACCCATCGGCCGGCGCTGCACTACCTGCTCGGATAGCGATCCGGCAGCCTTCCGGCCGGGCCGCGACCCGGACAGCACGAACCGGCGGATCCACCAGGACCCGCCGGTTCGCTTCATGTCCGCGACCGACGGTGTCGCCGTCTCGGGGATGTACAGTGCGACCCTGGAGGTGTGCCCTGCTGACGATGGCGGTCGGTCACAGCGACGACGTCGACCCGGGCGATGCGATCGCCACGGCCATCGAGCAGTGCCGGACCGCCCTCGCCGGTGCGACGCCCCAGGCCGGGATCATGTTCTCGGCATTCGACAGCTTCGACCCGACGATCGTGACCGCGGTCCGCGACGCCTTTCCGGGCGTCTCGGTGATGGGCTCGACGTCGGCCGCCGAGATCTCCTCGGTCGACGGGTTCGAGGAGGACTCGATCACGCTCGCCCTGTTCGCGTCGGACAGCGTGGACGTGACCGTCGGGCTGGGCACGGGTCTTGCCCACGATGTCGATGCGGCCTGTCGCGCCGCGGTGCGCCAGGCGATGGACACGACGCGTCTCGAGCCGAAGGTGTGCATCGTGCTCACCGAGGCGTTCGTGATCGACCCACAGCTCACCCTCGACGCGATGGCCAGGGCCCTGCCCGACGGGGTCCTGATGCTGGGGGGCACATCGGCTCGCCGGGACTTCGTCACCGTCTCGCCGACCTACCAGTTCTGCGATGAGCGGGTCGCCAGCGACGGGGTGGCCATCCTGCTGTTCTCCGGCGCCGATCGCCCACTCGGTCGCCGTCGGGACGGGCTGGCGGACGATCGGCGTGACCGGGACGGTCACCCGGTCCGAATACGGCCGGGTCCACGAGATCGACGGACGACCGGCCCTCGAGTTCCTCGCCCGCTACCTCGACGTGACCGGGCCCGCTCGTACGGGAACCCGCTGGCGGTCGTCGAGGCCGGCGGCGACGAGGCCTACCTGCGCGCCATCCAGGGCTCCGACCCTGCGTCGGGATCGGTCATCCTTGCGGGCTCGATCCCGGTCGGGGCCACCGTCCAGCTGACGACCGCCGACACCGACGAGATCCTGGCCGGGACCCGGGACGCCCTCGATCGGGCGACCGCCGCGTTCCCCGCCGGATCGCATCCGGAGGCCGCCCTGATCTTCTCGTGCGCCGTCCGCAAGTTCGTCCTCGGGTCGAGGACGCGGGTCGAGGCCGAGCTGGCCCGGACCGTCTACGGGTCCGCGATGCCGCTCGCCGGGCTGTACTGCTATGGCGAGATCGGTCCGATCAGGGGCACCGCCACGAGCCGGTTCCTCAACGAGACGTTCGTGACGTTGCTGCTCGGCAGTGAGTGACCGCCGACGGCGCGGCCGGATCCGGACGGGAGTCCGAGCCGACGCCCTCGCCGGAGCGGCTGCGCAAGGACAACGTCCGGCTGGCGCGGCGGATCAGCCAGCTCGAGGCGCACCCTCGACGCGCGTCGAGCAGATCCGCGACACGAACGCCCGGCTCCTGGACCGCCTGACCGGCGAGCTCGAGGCGCGAGCGCGCCCGGTCCCACGGCCTGCTGCTCAACGTCCTCCCCCAGCCGATCGTCGATCGGCTCAACGCGGGAGAGCAGCTGATCGCCGATCGGTACGATGACATCGCCATCGTCTTCAGCGACTTCGTCGGGTTCACCGGCATCACCGAGCGCCTGCCCGTCGCCACGCTCGTGTCGTCGCTCAACGCCCTGTTCTCGGCGTTCGACGCGAGCTGCCAGGTGCTCGGTGTCGAGAAGATCAAGACGATCGGCGATGCCTACATGGCCGCGGCCGGGCTCCCGGGCGGCCGGGGCGATCACGTCCGCGCGGCGGCCGAGCTGACCCTCGCGATGCGCGCGGCGGTCGCCGACGTCGGCGACCCGTGGCAGGTCCGGATCGGCCTCCACAACGGACCGGTCATGGCCGGGGTCATCGGCACGACGAAGTTCGTATACGACCTGTGGGGCGACGCGGTGAACGTCGCCAGCCGGCTCGAGAGCACCGCTCCGGCCGGTGGGATCCAGGTCTCCGGAGCGGTCGCAGCGGCCCTCGAGGGCGCGTTCGAGCTCGACCCGCGGGGCGCGGTCGAGCTCAAGGGCAAGGGCGCGGTCGAGACGTATCTCCTCGTCGGACCGAGGACCGGCACGACCCCCTGACGCGACAGCCGGCTCAGGTCGGGATCGCGACCGCGGTCCCGGTCACCCGGATGCCCGCCTCGCCCGGGACGATGGACACGGTGATCCGACCCGGTCGCCCCATCTCGACGCCCTGGATCACCTCGAACGAGGCCGGCAGCACGATGTCGCCCCGTTCGCGGAGATAGGCCCCCAGCGCCGCCGCGGCCGCGCCGGTCGCGGGATCCTCGAAGGTGCCGCCGACCGGGAATGGATCGCGCGCCCGGAACCGGTCCGGACCCTCCCGCCAGACGAGCTGGAGCGTGGTCAGGTCCGCCTCGAGCATCAACGTCCGGAGGGCGTCGAACGGGTAGTCGAGCCGGGCGAGGCGGTCGAGGTCCCGCGCGGCCAGGATCAGGTGCTTGACACCGGCGAAGGCGATCGCCGGCGGCAGCGCGGGATCGAGCTCGTCGGTCCGCCAGCCAAGGAGCCCGAGGGCGGCCGACAGCAGGTCCGGTCCGGGCTCACGGACCCACGGCTCGATCGAGGTGAGGGTCGCTTCGGTCGTGCCGTCGTCCCGGAGCGAGACGGCCACGTCGACCGGTCCGTCGTTCGTCCCGAGGACGATCCGCGCCGGACCGTCCTCGTAGCCCGGGGGGCCCGCCATCCCGCGTTCTCCGAGGGCGACGCCGGCGGCGATCGAGGCATGCCCGCAGAACGCGACCTCCGCCTCCGGACTGAAGTAGCGCACGCGATAGCGGCCGGCGTCCCCGGATCCGTCGGGTGCCAGGAACGCCGTCTCGGAGTAGCCGACCTCCGTCGCGATCCGCTGCATCTCGGCGTCGGGCGGGAGGACCGTCCCGAACCAGACGCCCGCCGGGTTGCCGCCCGCCGGGTCGAGCGTGAAGGCTGCGAGGCGCAACAGCGTGCCCCGGGTCGGATCGGTCATCGACGCAGTATGGCGGGCCCCGGTTCGTCGACGGCCCATGCGGCCGACGCGGCGCTTGCTACACTCGACGGGCAGGACGGGACGACGATGGCGGCCGCGACACGCGGGCGCTGCGCGAGGGCGGATGCAGGAGGACGGGACGTGGGCGGCGAGTTCTTCACGGATGTCGCGGGGCCGATCCCGTTCGGCGGGCTCGGGTCGACCGATCCGCTCACCTACAAGGTCTACGATCCCGACCGGATCGTGCTCGGCAAGCGGATGGAGGACCACCTCCGGATCGCGGCCTGCCTGTGGCACTCGTTCGCCTGGCCGGGCTCCGACGTGTTCGGCTCGGGGACCTTCGACCGGCCGTGGCTCGAGGTCGGGGTCGGACCCGATGGACGCCGCGAAGGCCAAGCTCGATGCCGCGTTCGAGTTCCTGGACAAGCTCGGCGTCCCGTTCTACTGCTTCCACGATCGTGACATCGCGCCGGAGGGCCGCGACGTTCGCCGAGACGAGGACGAACCTCGAGCAGATGATCGACCAGGCGGAGGCCCACCAGGCGCGCACGGGCAAGCGGCTGCTGTGGGGCACCGCCAACCTCTTCTGCATCCCCGCTACGCGGCCGGCGCGGCGACCAACCCGGACCCCGAGGTCTTCGCCTACGCCGCGGCCCAGGTCAAGCTCATGCTCGAGGCGACCAAGCGGCTGGGCGGGGCGAACTACGTCCTGTGGGGCGGCCGTGAGGGCTACGAGACGCTGCTCAACACCGACCTCGCCCGCGAGGGCGAGCAGTTCGCCCGGTTCCTCCACCTGGTCGCCGAGCACAAGCACAAGATCGGGTTCGAGGGCACGCTCCTCATCGAGCCGAAGCCGCAGGAGCCGACCAAGCACCAGTACGACTACGACGCCGCGACCGTCCACGGCTTCCTCGTCCGCCACGGCCTCGAGGACGAGTACCGGGTCAACCTCGAGGTGAACCACGCCACGCTGGCCGGCCACAGCTTCCACCACGAGGTGGCCTACGCCATGGCGCACGGCATGTTCGGCAGCATCGACGCCAACCGCGGCGACTACCAGAACGGCTGGGACACGGATCAGTTCCCGAACTCGGTCGACGAGCTGTCGCTGGCGGTCTACGAGATCCTGCGCGGCGGCGGGTTCACGAGCGGCGGCTTCAACTTCGACACGAAGCTCCGCCGCCAGAGCATGGACCGGACCGACCTCTTCCACGCCCACATCGGCGGGATCGACACGCTCGCGCGCTCGCTCCTCGTCGCGGCCGGATCATCGAGAGCAACGAGCCCGAGCGCCGGCTGCGCGAGGAGCGCTATGCCGGCTGGGCGGACGGCCTCGGCTCGCGACATCCTCCGCGACGCGATCCCTCGCCTCGCTCGAGGGCCGCGTCGCCGCCGGCGAGATCGACCCGCCGCCGGTCTCCGGGCCGGCAGGAGCTGCTGGAGAACGTCGTCAACCAGCGGATCTGGGCCGCCGACGGCGCGAGTCGAGTCCGGCGCCAGGCGCTGACCGGGATGGGCTTCGTCCTCGGGATCGACGTCTCGACCACGGCGACGAAGGCCGTCCTCGTCGACGAGGCCGGGACGGTCCGCGGCAGCGGCGCCGCGGAGTACGGTTTCGACGTCCCACCGCCGCTGTGGAGCGAGCAGGACCCGCGAGCTGTGGTGGGACGGGCGGTCGCCGCGATCCGATCGGTCCTCGCGACGACCGGGTCGCCGGCGACCGAGATCGATCGCGGTCGGGCTGACCGGCCAGATGCACGGCTCGTCCTGCTCGGATGCCGCGGCGAGGTCCTCCGGCCGGCGATCCTGTGGAACGACCAGCGGACCGCGGCCGAATGCGACGCCATCCGGGCGGCGGTCGGACCCGAGCGCCTGATCGAGATCACCGGCAACGACGCCCTGACCGGCTTCACCGCGCCCAAGCTCGTCTGGGTCCGCGACCACGAGCCCGACGTCTGGCGACGCACCCGTCACGTGCTCCTGCCCAAGGACTACCTCCGGCTGCGGCTCGACCGGCGACCACGCCATGGACAAGGCCGACGGTGCCGGGACCATCCTGTTCGACCTTGCCGCGCGCGACTGGTCGCCCGAGGTCCTCGCGGCGCTCGAGATCGATCCGGCGTGGCTGCCACCGACCTGGGAAGGCCCGGACGATCACCGGCCGGATCAGCGCCGAGGCCGCCGAGCCGCGACCGGCCTCCGGGCCGGCACGCCGGTCGTCGCCGGTGGTGGCGATCAGGCGGCCAACGCGGTCGGCGTCGGGGTGGTCCGGGTCGGCACGTGGCCCTGTCGCTGGGGACCTCCGGCGTCGTCTTCGCGACGACCGACCGGCCGCTCCACGAACCGCGCGGCGTGGTCCACGCCTTCTGCCACGCCGTCCCCGGTCGGTGGCACCTGATGTCGGTGATGCTGTCCGCGGCCGGCAGCCTGCGCTGGTTCCGGGATGCGGTCGCCCCGGGCGTCGAGTTCGGCGATCTCGTGGCGCCGGCCGCCGAGGTCCCGGTCGGGAGCGGCGGGCTGCTGTTCCTGCCGTACCTGTCCGGCGAGCGCAGCCCGCATCCGGACCCGCTTGCCCGGGGCGCGTTCGTCGGGCTCACCCTGAGCCACGACCGACGCCACCTGACCCGGGCGGTCCTCGAGGGCGTCGCGTTCGGCCTGCGCGACGGGCTCGACCTGATGATCGGAGCCGGGACTGCCGGCCCCGACCCAGATCCGGGCGTCCGGCGGCGGGACGGCGAGCCCGTTGTGGCGCCAGATCCTGGCCGACGTCCTCGGCGCCGAGATCGCCACGGTCAGCACGACCGAGGGTGCCGCCTACGGCGCCGGCCTGCTGGCCGCGGTCGGGGCGGGCTGGTTCCCGGCCGTGGAGGCCGCCGCCGACGCGCTGGTCACGCGTGACGCCGGTCGCCTCACCCGGCCCGGACGCGCCGGCCTACGCGCAGGCGCACGCGATCTATCGCGACCTCTACCCGGCGCTGGCACCGATCTTCCGCGCGGCTGAGCCGCGGGCTGCCGGTCAGCCGCGCAGCTCGAGCTCGGCCGAGCTCCTTCTGGGTGACGTCGCCCGGCTTCTTGCCGAGGATGATCATCCCGAGGATCTCGTCGGTGGTCACGTCCGGCCTTCGTCGACGGTGTCGACGATCTGGCCGTGGTACATGACGCTGACCCGGTCCGACCAGGTCGTAGACATCGTGGATGTCGTGGCTGATCAGGAAGATCCCGATCCCCTCGTCCTTGAGCTGCCGGACGAGGTTGCGGACCTGGGCCGTCTCGGCCGGCCCGAGCGCGGCCGTCGGCTCGTCCATGATCAGGATCCGGGCGTTGAAATGGACCGCGCGGGCGATGGCGACCGCCTGGCGCTGGCCGCCGGACAGCGACTTGACCGGCATCGTGAAGCGCTCGAAGTTCGGGTTGAGGCGGCCCATCACCTTGCGGGTAGCATCCTCCATCGCGTCGTCGTCGAGCGAGCCCCAGCGGTTGACGAGCTCGCGCCCGAGGAACAGGTTGGCCGGCGCGTCGAGGTTGTCGGCGAGCGCCAGCGTCTGGTAGATCGTCTCGATCCCGTAGCCTTCGCGTCGCGCGGGTTGGCGATCGTGACTTGGCGTCACCGTTGATGAAGATCTCGCCCGAGTCCGCCCGATGCGCGCCCGGACAGGACGCGCATGAGCGTCGACTTGCCGGCCCCGTTGCCGCCGACGAGGCCGACGACCTCGCCGGCGTGCAGGTCGATCGTCACGTCGCGCACGGCGTGGACGCCGCCGAACGCGACGTTGATGTCGCGCATCTCGACCAGGGACCTGCTCCGGTCATCGGTCCGGCACCTCCGCCGCCGTCATGACCCGCGCCGCCGGTTATAGGAGTCCAGGCCGACGGCGACCACCAGCACGATCGCGACGACGATGTTCTGGATCGGCGAGTTGAAGCCCATGAAGCTGAGGCCGTAGGCCAGCGACTGCATGACCAGCGCGCCGAGGATCGCTCCGGGGATGGTCCCGATGCCGCCGGCGAACGACGTCCCGCCGATGACCGCCGCGGCGATCACGTACAGCTCGTAGCCCTGGCCCAGGTCGAGCGTCCCGCCGTTGAGCCGCGCCGAGGCGATCGCCGCGCTGATGGCGCACAGGATGCCCATCAGGATGAACGTCTTCATGATCGTCCAGCGGGTGTTGATACCGGCCAGCTCGGCGGCATCCGGGTTCCCGCCGTAGGCGAAGACGTTCCGACCGAACCGTCGCCGCGTCGCCAGGAAGGTCATCGACGATCGCCACGCCGATGACGATGACCAGCGGCCACGGGATGCCGGCCTCGATCTGGAGCCCGCCCGGCGGTTCGGTGATCCCGCGCGCCTTCGCGAACTGCGAGGCGAGGCCGGCCGGCCAGAGGTAGCTGTTGGCGACCCAGACGGCGCCGAGGACGAACAGGCAGCCGATCGATGCCGAGCAGCGACCTCGGCCCACATCGGGCGGACGGGGAAGCCGAACTTGCGCTTCTGGCGCCGGGAGTTCCACAGCAGGAAGACCACGGCGATACAGATGACGATGCCGACGATCCAGCTCATCGTCCCGCCGAGCGAGCCCGCGGGCCCACCTCCGATCAGGACGAACGTGGCATCGTCCGGCGCGACGGTCGTGCCGCCGCTCAGGACCCAGACGACGCCGCGGAAGCCGAGCAACCCGCCCAGCGTGACGACGAAGGACGGGACGCCGATGTAGGCGATGATGAAGCCCTGGAATCCGCCGATGAAGGCGCCCAGGCCGAGACCGATCGCCAGCGCGATGATCCAGCCGAGCGGCTGGTTGACGCCGATCGTGCTTGGGAAAGACGTCCGCCATCAGCACCGCGTAGGTCATGCCGATGACCCCGACGAGGGAGCCGACCGACAGGTCGATGTTGCGGGAGACGATGACCATGACCATGCCGGTCGCGATGATCGCGACCGAGGCGCCCTGGACGGACAGGGTCAGGAGGTTGACCGGCTCGAGGAACTGACCACCGGTCGCGATCCCGAAGCCGATGAGGATGAGCGCGAGGGCCAGCGACCATGCCGAACAGCCGAAGGTCGATCTCGGTGGCCCGGACAAGGTCACCGATGCTCCTCCGGCCCTTTCCGCACCGAGCAACCTGTTCTGGGGCCGTCCCGGCCACGTCAGTCATTCGGTCAACTCCTGGCCCGGCTGAATGGAAGCGACCTGCCCCGCGGTGACCGCGGGAGCAGGTCGCGTTCGATCAATGGATGACGGTGGTCAGCCGCAGACGGCGGGTACCGTGCCCGCGGCGACGTTGGCGCAGACCTGCTCCTTGGTCGACCCAGCCGGCGTCAACGACATCCTTGAGGTTGTCCTTGGTGATCGCCGTCGGGGTGAGGATGATCGAGTTGGACCGTGTTGCCGCTCCGGCGTCTGTGAACGCGTGTCGCGCTTGAGCGACGCCGGAGCTGCCGCGGCCGGCAGGTCGGACGGGGCCTTGACGTCGGTCATCTTGGTGCCCGCGCAGAGCTGCATCGCGATGCTCCCGGCGGTCTCGCCGAGGGCGAAGGCGTTCTTCCAGACGGAGACGGCCTGGGTGCCGAGCGCGACCCGGTTCAGCGCGGCGGTGTCGCCGTCCTGACCGGAGACCGGGATCTTCAGACCGACGGCGTCGAGCGCGGCGACCACGCCGGTCGCCATGCTGTCGTTCTCCGACAGGACGGCGTGGATGTTGTTGTCGTCGTCGTCGAGTTGAGCGCCGCTTCCATGTTGTTCTTGGCGTTGGTGGTATCCCAGTTGTCGGTGTTCTTCTCGAAGACCACCTTGATCGGGCCGGCGGTGTCACCGAGCTTCGGGATCCCCGCCTCGGTCATGCCCGAGCGAAGGAACGCGGAGTTCGGGTCGGTCTCGGCGCCGAGGATGACGGCGTAGTTGCCCGACGGGACGAGCTTCTTGAGCGTCTCGGCCATCAGGGTCCCGACCTTCTTGTTGTCGAACGTGATGTAGAAGGTGTTCGGGTCCTCGATGAGGCGGTCATAGGCGATGACCGGGATGCCCGGCCGCGGTCGCCTTGGCGATCGCCGGCTTGATCGCCTCGGAGTCCTTGGCGAGGACGATGAGCGCCTTGGCGCCCTGGTTGATCAGGCTGTCGATGTCGGTCAGCTGCTGCTCGGCCTTGTCGTTCGCGTCCGCACGGATGTACGACGCCGCCCGCGGCCGCGATGGCCTTCTGCATGGCCGGCTCGTCGGCCTTCTTCCAGCGCTCCTGCGAGTAGTTGTTCCACGACACGCCGACCTTGCAGCCGGTGCCCGCGGCCGCCGACCACCCGCACTCGCGGCGGCGCCGCTGGCGGCCGGGCTGCTGCCGGTGCTCGAACATGCAGCGAAGACGATCGCAGCTCCTGCGACGAGCGCCGCAATTTCCTTTTGACCATTCTCGGTTCTCCTCCTCTGTCCATACGCTATCGATCCGATCCGTATGTACGGCCCTAGGCTATCACCCTCCTCAGCGGGTTCCTCTCGTGGAACACCAGCTCGGAAGCCTTGGTCCGATCGTCGGTTGCCGATGGCGAAGAGTACCACCGCCGCGGCGATGTTCAATCTCCCGAAGCCACGGATCGACGATCTCATCATTGGGACGCATTCAGGCGCTCGCCAGCTCGGTCAGCCCGGCGCTGGCCGGACCCACCGGCCGGGTCCGCGAGCAGTGGTTCGAAGGCGTGCTCGGCGGCGCCCGAGCAGCGGGGCTTCGGCGCCGAGGGTCGCCGGCACCACCCGGACGAGCCGGCGTGGCGCCGACAAGCGCGTACGATCGAGTCCGGCGTCCACGGCCTCGGCGACGAACGGCGGATCCGGGCGAACAGCCCGCCCATGACCACGAGTCGCGGGTTCAGGATGTTGACCAGCCCGGCCAGACCGAACGCCAGCCACCGGCCGGTCTCCGCGAGCGCCGCGAAGGTCGATCGGCGATCCGGCGCTCCGCACCGCGCGAGCACTCGTCGACCTCGGCCCGTCCGCCCTGCCGGCGAGACGTCCCGCGCGCCGCAACAGGCTGACCGCTCCGACCTCGGTCTCCCAGCAGCCGACCGACCCGCAGTGGCAGGCGAGCTCCGTCCGGTTGACCGGCATGTGGCCGATCTCGCCGCCGTAGCCGGCGACCCCGGTGAACGGCTGACCCTCGACGATCAGCCCACCGCCGACGCCGACCTCGCCGGACATGAACAGGACGTGGTCCGCGCCGAGCGCCGCCCCGCGCCGGACCTCCGCCAGGGCCCCGAGATCGGCCTCGTTGGCGACGTGGATCGGGACCTCGCCGCCGAGCATCCAGGTCAGCCGCTCACCGAGGGGGACATCGGTCCAGCCGAGGTTGGGCGCCATGGACACGAGCCCGTCGGCCCGCCGGACGACGCCGACGACCGCCACCCCGATCGCGATCTCGGACCGGCCGGTCCGCCGGGCACGGACGACGTCGACGAGCTCGGCGAGGTCGTCGGCGACCTGCTCGACGGACGAGTCACCGCGCGGCCGGTCGACCCGGACGTGGTCCAGCACCTGACCACCGAGCCCGACCACGGCCGCCGCGAGCGAGTCGACCTCGATGTCGAGCGCGAGGACGACGGCGCCTTCCGGATCCGGATAGACGAGCGACGAGGGGCGACCGGGCATCCCGAGCGAGGCCGCCGGACCCTCGGTCACGAGGCCACCCTGGACGAGCTCCCCGATCAGACCGCGGATGGCGCTCCGAGTGAGACCGGTCCGTGCCACCAGCTCGGAGCGCGACAGCGGACCCTGTTGGTGTGAGCTCGCGGACGATGGCGCTCAGGTTCGCCCGGCGGACCGTTTCGCTGCGCTGGCCGATCTCGTCGCGAGCGATCGTCACAGGGTTTGTGTTCCTCTTGTTCAAATGCCGGGCTCAGACTGGTACATTGCCCGGGCAGTGTCAAGAATCCGGGCGATCCAGGGCGTCGGCGAACGCGCGATGGGAGGCTCGGAGCGACCCATGAGTCCATCGACCGGGACCTCGCTCCGGTGGGGCATCCTCGGGCCGGGCCGGATCGCGCCCCGGCTCGTCCGGGCCGTCGCGGCCTGCGACCGGGGCGAGCTGACGGGCGTCGCCAGCCGGGATGCGGGTCGAGCCGCCGACTTCGCGGCACGCCACGGCATCGCCCGGTCGTTCGGGTCGTATGACGACCTCATCGCGTCGCCGGACGTGGACGTCGTCTACATCTCGCTGCCCAACCACCTCCATGCCGAGTGGACGATCCGCGCACTCGAGGCGGGCAAGCACGTCCTGTGCGAGAAACCGCTCGCGCTGTCCGTCGACGACGTCGACGCCATCATCGCCGCCGCCGACCGGGCCGGGCGGATCGCGGTGGAAGGGTTCATGTACCTCCACCACCCGCAGATCCTGCGCGCGGTCGAGCTCGCCAGGAGCGGCGCGCTCGGGCGGCTCGAGCTGGTCAACGGGTCGTTCTCGTTCTTCCTGACCTATCCGGACGATCCGCGGGTCGATCCGACCAAGGGCGGCGGTTCGCTGTGGGATGTCGGCTGCTACCCGGTCACCTTCGCCCGCCGGATCGCCGCCGAGCTGCCCGACCGCGTGGCCGCCTTCGCACGGTTCGACGAGCACGAGCGTGGACCGCACGTTCATCGGTCAGCTCCGCTTCCCGGGCGGGTTGCTGGCGCAATTCGACTCTGGCTTCGCCGCCCCCGACCGCGAACGCCTCGAGGTCGTCGGGAGCGACGCCACGCTCGTCCTGGGCAGTCCCTTCCTGCCGGAGCCCGAGGGTGCGCCCCCGACCCTGACGCTGTGGCGCGGGTCGCGACGCCACCGGGATCCCCGTCGCATCGGTCGACCAGTACGCCGCCGAGGTCGACGATCTCAGCGCGGCGATCCTCGACGGCACGACGCCTCGGATGGGCCTCGACTTCAGTCGGGGTACCATCGCCACGCTCGTCGACCTCGACGATGCCGCGCGGATCAACGCCGGGCTGCCGCTTCGCCGACCGACGTCCGGGCTCGCCTGAGCCATCCGCCTCGTCGCGACACCTGCCGGAGGAGAGACACCTTGGCGCACCGAACGAGACTCGTCGCCGCCGTCGTCGGACTCGTGGCCGTCGCGGTCGTGGCGACCGGCTTGTTCGTCGTCCAGCCGTGGAACCAGCAACCCAAGTGCCCGCCGGCCCCCGACCATCCGGAGTGGTCCGTCGCGCGGCGATGGGACGAGGCGACCCTCGACGCGATCCGGCGAGCTCTGCCCGCCCCGACGGTCCACGCCCGGAACCTGTTCCACACCTCCGCCGCGATGTGGGATGCCTGGGCGACCTACGACCCGACGGCGGACGGCTACATCTTCAAGGAGAAGCACACCGCGTCGAACGCGGACGCGGCCCGCCAGGAGGCGATGAGCTACGCCGCCTATCGGATCCTCACGTCGCGCTACATCAAGGCGGTCGGCGGCGCCGATTCGCTGTCCGAGTTCGACGACGTGATGGATTCGCTGTGCTACCCGATCGCGGTCACGACGACCGACGGCGATTTGCCTGCAGCCGTCGGCAACCGGATCGCGGCCGCGGTCATCGCCTACGGGTCGGCCGACGGCTCGAACCAGGCGAACGGCTACGCGGACCCGACCTACACGCCGGTCAACGATCCGCTCGTGGTCGCGAAGTCGGGGACGACGATGAAGGATCCCAACCGCTGGCAGCCCCTCCAGATCGAGCACATGGTCTCCCAGAACGGGATCCCCGTCGTCAACGGCGTCCAGCAGGCCGTCGGGACGCAGTGGGGCCATGTCAAGTCGTTCGCGCTGCCGGATGCGGGCGTTGCCCACACTTCAGCCCAAACTGGCCGCGATGAGCGAAACGCTGATTCACGGCATCGGCTTCGAGGTGATCCGGGGAATCCCCGTCGATCGGATCGGCGTCGAATTGGCGTCGACGATGTTCGTGGGCATTGGCGCCCACCTCGGCCGCGCGAGGTCGCAAAACGCGGACGGCCACCTGCTGGGACACGTCCAGGACTTCGGCGCCGACAGCCGCGACCCCAACACGCGGATCTACCAGACCAGCGAGCGGCAGACGTTCCATACGGACTCGGCCGACGTCGTCGGCCTGCTGTGCGTGAACGAGGCGCGCGAGGGTGGCGATTCGCTGCTGGTGAGCGCGGTGACGATCTACAACATATTCCGACGAGAGTGGCCCGACTTGCTGCCATACCTGTTCGAGGACATCGCCACCGACCGGCGCGGCGAGGTTCCGTCGGGCCAGAAGCCGTTCTTCACCATTCCCGTCTTCAACTGGCACGCCGGATTCCTGACGGTGATGTATCAGCGCCAGTACATCGATTCGGCACAGCGTTTTCCCGACGCGCCGCGATTGACGGCCAAGCACGTCGAAGCGCTCGATCACTTCGACGCGCTGGCCAACGACCCGCGGCTGCACTTCAGCATGCGGCTGGTGCCCGGCGACATGCAGTTCGTCTACAACCACAGCCTGCTGCACGACCGCACGAGTTTCGTCGACTGGCCGGAGCCCTACCGCCGCCGGCACATGTTGCGGCTGTGGCTCGCGATGCCGGGCGACAGGCCGCTGCCGGCGTGCTTCGCGCAGCGCTACGGCAGCATCGACGTGGGGAATCGGTGGGTGTCACGATCGCCGCCTCAACGGTGCGCAAGTAGGCGAGCCGCCCCTTCAGATCTTCTTTTCGCGCGCAGCGCAGCAAGAGTCCGCCCGAATCCAGCGGTTGACCGGAAGAGCCGGACAGCCAATACTAAACCGGGCCACCGGGACCGGTGCAACAAGCACGCAGGAGGATGTAATGAATCAGCACCAGCCTCTTCGGCTGCATGTGCCCGAGCCCACGGGGCGGCCCGGGCGCCACACCGATTTTTCCTACCTGCACCTGTCGCCGGCCGGCGAGGTGCGGCGCCCGCCGGTGGACACCCCGCCCGCCGACACCAGCGACCTCGCCTACGCGCTGGTGCGCGTGCTGGACGACGACGGCCGCGCCGTCGGGCCCTGGGCCATGCCGACCGACCCGCAGTTGCTGCGCCGCGGCCTGCGCGCGATGATGAAGACGCGCATCTTCGACGCCCGCATGCTGATCGCGCAGCGGCAGAAGAAGATGTCGTTCTACATGCAGTGCCTGGGCGAAGAGGCGATCGCCATCGCCCACGCGCTGGCGCTCGAGCCCGGCGACATGTGCTTTCCGACCTACCGCCAGCAGGGCCTGCTGCTCGCGCGCGACGACGTCGACATGGTCGAGATGATCTGCCAGCTGCTGTCCAACGAGCGCGACCCGCTGAAGGGTCGGCAGCTGCCGGTGATGTATTCGTACAAGCGCGCCGGGCTTCTTCACGATCAGCGGCAACCTGGCGACGCAATTCATCCAGGCGGTGGGCTGGGGGATGGCGTCGGCGATCAAGGGCGACACCCGGATCGCGTCGGCGCTGGATCGGCGACGGCGCCACCGCCGAGGCCGACTTCCACACCGCGCTGACGTTCGCCCACGTGTACCGCGCGCCGGTGATCCTCAACGTGGTCAACAACCAGTGGGCGATCTCGACGTTCCAGGCCATTGCCGGCGGCGAGGCCACGACGTTCGCGGCGCGCGGCGTGGGCTGCGGCATCGCGTCGCTGCGCGTCGACGGCAACGACTTCCTCGCGGTCTATGCGGCGTCGCACTGGGCCGCCGAGCGCGCGCGCAGCAACCTCGGGCCGACGCTGATCGAGTGGGTCACCTATCGCGCCGGCCCGCACTCGACCTCGGACGATCCGTCCAAGTACCGGCCGGCCGACGACTGGGCGCACTTCCCGCTGGGCGACCCGATCGCGCGGCTGAAGCAGCACCTGATCGCGATCGGCGCGTGGTCCGAGGAGGAGCACGAGGCCGCGCAGAAGGAGCTCGAGGCGGAGGTGGCCGCGGCGCAGAAGGAGGCCGAGCGCTACGGCACGCTCGCCGACGGCCACATGCGCAGCGCCGCCGAGATGTTCGAGGATGTCTACAAGGACATGCCGGCGCACCTGCGCGTCAGCGCCAACAGCGATCGGAGATGACCCCCACGCTCGCCGTCGCTGGACGCGTCAGTCCCTGGGACGCTCGGGACGACATGGCACGATCGAAGCCGAGACGGCCTGAGCATGGCGACCTCGATGACGATGATCCAGGCGCTGCGCTCGGCGATGGACGTGATGCTCGAGCGCGACCCCAACGTCGTCGTGTTCGGCCAGGACGTGGGCTACTTCGGCGGCGTGTTCCGCTGCACCGAAGGCCTGCAGGCGAAGTACGGCAAGTCGCGCGTGTTCGACACGCCGATCTCCGAAGGCGGCATCGTCGGCACGGCCGTCGGCATGGGCGCCTACGGCCTGCGCCCGGTGGTCGAGATCCAGTTCGCCGACTACTTCTATCCGGCCTCCGACCAGATCGTGTCCGAGGCGGCGCGCCTGCGCTACCGCTCGGCGGGCGATTTCACGGCGCCGATCACCATCCGCATGCCCTGCGGCGGCGGCATCTACGGCGGACAGACGCACAGCCAGAGCCCGGAGGCGCTGTTCACGCACGTCTGCGGCCTGCGCACGGTGATGCCGTCCAACCCGTACGACGCCAAGGGCCTGCTGATTGCGTCGATCGAGTACGACGACCCGGTGATCTTCCTCGAGCCCAAGCGCCTCTACAACGGCCCGTTCGACGGCCACCACGACAAGCCGGTGGTGCCGTGGTCCAAGCACCCGCTGGGCGAAGTGCCCGAGGGCTACTACACGGTGCCGCTGGAGTCGGCCGCGATATTCCGCCCCGGCAACGAACTGACGGTGATCACCTACGGCACGATGGTGTTCGTCTCCGAGGCGGCGGCGCGCGAGACCGGCATCGACGCCGAGATCATCGACCTGCGCAGCATCTGGCCGCTGGACCTGGACACGCTCGTCGAACTCGGTGAAGAAGACCGGCCGCTGCGTGGTCGTGCACGAAGCCACGCGCACCAGCGGCTTCGGCGCCGAGCTGACGGCGCTGGTGCAGGAGCACTGCTTCTATCACCTGGAAGCGCCGATCGAACGCGTCGCCGGCTGGGACACGCCCTATCCGCATGCGCAGGAGTGGGCGTATTTCCCCGGCCCGGCGCGGGTCGCCGCGGCATTCAGGCGCGCGATGGAGAAATGATGACGCCTGCGGAGGCATGATGGGCATCCATGTGATCAAGATGCCGGACATCGGCGAAGGCATCGCCGAAGTCGAGCTCGTGGAGTGGCACGTCCAGCCGGGCGACACGGTGACCGAGGACCAGCCGCTCGCCGACGTGATGACCGACAAGGCGACCGTCGAGATTCCGTCGCCGGTCGCGGGCCAGGTGGTCGCGCTCGGCGGCGAGGCCGGCCAAGTCCTGGCGGTGGGTGCGAGCTCATTCGCATCGAGGTTGCCGGCGCCGGCAATGTAAAGGAAGGGCCGCCCGCGATCACCAAACCAGCAGCGCCCGCCGCGTCGGCAAAACCAGCAGCGCCCGCCGCGTCGGCAAAATCCAGCAGCGCCCGCAACACCGGCGGCGCCAGCGCCAACCGCGAAAACCATGGCCTCCCCCGCCGCGCGAAACCGCGCCCCCCATCCTCCAGCAGGTAACCACGCCGAGCCGGCGACAAACCCGTCGCGTCGCCGGCCGTGCGCCGCCGTGCGTGG
>CAVVNZ010000016.1:0-153307 GCA_963749735.1 uncultured Chloroflexia bacterium | reverse complement strand
CCTGCCGGATGCGGGTGCCGACGGCGTGCCGATGGACCCGGGGCCCCAGCCGATGCTCGGAGGCGATCCGGCCTCGGACCAGGCGTACAAGGATCAGGCGATCGAGGTGATCCGGGACAGCGGCGAGCTCGATCCGGCACAGCCGGCGACGATCGACATCTCGCCCGCGGCCCGCGGCAACAACAGCCTCGGAACGAACGACGGCAAGGGCTATGCGGTCAACCCGGTGACGGGCAAGCCGTACGCGCCGAACGTCGTCAACCTCGGAGACTTCACCCGGGCGCTGACCGAGTTCTGGGCCGACGGCCCCAAGTCGGAGACGCCTCCCGGACACTGGAACGTGATCGCCAACAAGGTGTCGGACGAGCTGGCGCCGAACCTCAAGATCGGCGGAGCCGGGCCAACCGTCGATCGGCTCCAGTGGGACACCAAGCTGTACTTCGCGCTGAACGGCGCGGTCCACGATGCGGCCATCGCCGCCTGGGGGCTGAAGGGTCACTACGACTCGGTCCGGCCGATCTCGATGATCCGCTACATGGGCGGCCGCGGCCAGTCGACCGATCCGAGCCTGCCGTCGTACGACAAGGAAGGCCTGCCGCTCGTCCCCGGGCTGGTCGAGCTGATCACGAAGGACACGACCGCGACCGGCCAACGCCATGCCTCGCTCGCCGGTCACGAGGGCGAGATCGCGATCAAGGCCTGGTCGGGCAATCCCGCGGACCCCAAGACCCAGACCAGCGCGGTCGACTGGATCCTCGCGGTCGACTGGGTGCCCTACCAGCTCCCGACCTTCGTCACGCCGTCGTTCCCGGCGTACGCGTCGGGGCACAGCACCTTCAGCCGAGCAGCGGCCGAGGTCCTGACGGGATTCACCGGGAGCCCGAACGTCCCGGGCGGGCTCGACGAGTGGACCACCAAGCCCGGCACGCTCAAGGTCGAGGCGGGACCCACGAAGGACGTCACCCTGCAATGGGCCACCTACTACGACGCCGCCGACATGGCCGGTCAGTCCCGGCTGTTCGGCGGGATCCATATCCAGGCGGACGACTTCACCGGCCGGAAGCTGGGCGCCGAGTGCGGTAAGGAGGCGTGGGCGCGGGCCCAGACCTTCTATTCCGGAGCGGCGTCCCAGTGACCCGCCCCGACCTGCGGTCGGTGAGGTCGGCGGATCGGTGATCCCGTGACCCGGAGGCGGATGCTGCTCGTCGGCGTCGGGGTCGTCGTGGTGGTCGTGGCGACCGGTGCGCTCGCCGTCAGCCGACTCGGCGCGAGCACGCCGACGTCGGCCCTCGGGGCACCCCATTTCGTCGAGGAGGCGGCGGCGGCCGGGATCGACCACACCTACGGCGGGGACTTCGTGTGGGCGACCGGTGGCGGCGTCGCGGCCTTCGACTGCAACGGCGACGGGAAGCAGGACCTGTACTTCGCGGGCGGCGGCGGGCCCGCGGCGCTCTATCGGAACGACAGCCCGGTCGGCGGTGCCCTGAAGTTCACGGCGCTCCCCGACCCCGTCACGGACCTGACCGATGTCAACGGCGCGTACCCCATCGACATCGACGGCGACGGCAACGTGGACCTGGCGGTCCTGCGGATCGGCGGGAGCCAGCTGCTGCGCGGCCTCGGCGACTGCCGGTTCGAACCCGCCAACGAGCGCTGGGGGTTCGACGGCTCCCCCGCCTGGGACTCGGCCTTCAGCGCGAAATGGGACGGCGCAGAAGCCCTGCCCACCCTCGCGATCGGTCGCTACCGCAAGCTCGACGATTCCGGCACTCCGACTCTGGACTGCGACGACAACGAGGTGCTCCGACCGGACACCGATGGGGTCCGATACGCGCCTCCGGTGGCCCTGCGACCGGGCTACTGCGCCCTGTCGATGCTGTTCAGCGACTGGGACCGCTCGGGCCGGCGCGACCTGCGGGTCAGCAACGACCGGCATTACTACGACCAGGTCAACGGCGAAGAGCAGCTCTGGCAGGTCGCCGCGGGCCAGCCGCCGCGTGCGTACACCGATGCCGACGGCTGGATCCCGAACCAGATCTGGGGGATGGGGATCGCCAGCTACGACCTGACCGGCGACGGCTACCCCGAGGTCTTCCTCACGAGCCAGGGGGAGAACAAGCTCCAGACGCTGAGCCTGGGTCCCGACAAGCCGACCTATCGCGACATCGGGCTCAAGCGCAACGCCAACGCCGCCGAGCCCTACACGGGCGGCGACACGCTCCCGTCGACCGCCTGGCACGCCGAGTTCCAGGACGTCAACAACGACGGGTTCGTCGACCTGTTCATCGCCAAGGGCAACGTCAAGGACCTGCCCGACTACGCGATGAAGGACCCCAGCAACCTCCTGCTCGGGCAGGCCGACGGCACGTTCAAGGAGGGCGGGATGGATGCCGGGATCGTCGACTTCGGCCTCGGCCGCGGCGGCGCCCTGGTCGACCTCAACCTCGACGGGCTGCTCGACCTCGTCGAGGTCGACTACGGCGGCCCGGTCAAGCTCTGGCGGAACGTCGGGAGCGGCGATGCGGCCAAGCCGGCACCGATGGGCGGCTGGCTCGCCCTGAAGGTCTCGCAGCCGGCTCCGAACCGGGACGCGATCGGGTCGTGGGTCGAGGTCAAGGTCGGCGACACGACGCTCCGTCGCGAGATCACGATCGGCGGCGGACATCAGGGCGGACAGCTCGGCTGGACGCATTTCGGCCTCGGCCCGGCGCAGACGGCGCAGGTCCGGGTCCAGTGGCCCGACGGCGAGTGGGGACCGTGGCTCGATGTCAAGGCCGACGGGTTCTACGAGCTCGAGCGCGGCGCGACCGTGGCCAGCCCATGGCGGCCGCCGGGTCCATAGGGAGGATGCCGATGACCCGACCGCGGCTGGCCGACCTGGCCCTGCCCGACTTCGGGCTGCCCGACGCGACCCCGGAGATCCCGACCGCGACCTATCACGCTCGCCTCGAGGCGCTGCGCGAGCGTGGCGCAGCGCACGGGTACGACCGTCTCGTCGTGTATGCCGACCGTGAGCACAGTGCGAACCTGGCCTTCTTGAGCGGGTTCGATCCCCGGTTCGAGGAGGCCGTCCTCGTGGTCGGCCCGACCGAGCCGCCGCTGATCCTCGCCGGTAACGAGTGCTACGGCATGGCCGGGGCGGCACCGCTGGCGATGCGTCGCGAGCTGTTCCAGGACCTCAGCCTGCCGAGCCAGCCGCGCGATCGCTCCCGCCCGCTGGCCGCCATCCTCGCCGACGAGGGGATCCGGGCGGGCGCCCGGATCGGGTTGATCGGCTGGAAGACGTACGCGGACCGGGCGACGATCGAGCTGCCCGCGTTCATCGTCGACGAGATCCGGCGGTCGGTGGGGCCGAACGGTTCGGTCCACAACGCCGGTCACCTGCTGACCGACGCGGCGGACGGGTTGCGGGTCATCAACGACGTCGACCAGCTGGCCTGCTTCGAGGCGGCCTCGTGCCGGACGTCCAGCGGCGTCCGCCGGCTCCTGACCGGCCTCCACCCGGGGCTCACCGAGCGCGAGGCCGTCGGTCTCCTGGAGTGGGATGGCTCGCCGCTGTCCTGCCACCTGATGCTGACCGCCGGGCCGCGCGCATCGCTCGGCCTGCTCAGCCCGGGCGACCGCCCGATCGAGCGCGGCGATCGGTTCACCACGGCGTTCGGCATCTGGGGCGCGCTGACCTGCCGAGCCGGGTTCGTCGTCGAGGATGCGAGCGACCTGCCCATCGGGATCCGCGACTACGTGGACCGCCTGGTCGGGCCGTATTTCGCCGCCGTCGCCGAGTGGTACGGCGCGCTGCGGATCGGACAGACCGGCGGGACCCTCCAGGCGATCGTCGACCGGCACCTCGGCGATCCGTTCTTCGGGATCTTCCTCAATCCCGGCCACCAGCTCCATCTCGACGAATGGGTCAACTCGCCGATCTCGCCCGGGTCGACCGTCGAGCTGAGGTCCGGGATGGTCTTCCAGGTCGACATCATCCCGGCGACCGGCGGCGACTACTTCACGACCAACATCGAGGACGGCATCGCGCTCGCCGACGAGACGCTGCGGGCGTCGTTCGCCGAGCGCTACCCGGGCGCCTGGGCCCGGATCATGGCGCGCCGGCGGTTCATGACCGAGAGCCTCGGCATCGACCTCCACCCCGACGTCCTGCCGTTCTCGAACATCCCCGCCTACCTGCCTCCGTTCCTCCTCCGACCCGACCGGGCGATGACCGTGGCGGACTGACCTACTGGACCGGCAGCTGCCCGGTCATCTGCGTCGGGTGGATGTCGCACCGGTAATAGACCGTCGTCACGCCGTCCGGGACGATGAACGGGAACGCCGCGTTCCCGTTCGGGGCGACCGATCCCGAGTCGGCCTTCGGGATCATGGTCTTGAAGTCCGGATCCTGGTAGAAGGTCAGGGTGTGCGGCGTCGCGCCGTCGTTGGTGAAGACGACATCGACGCCCGGGGGGCCGGGGTGCAGCGACGTCAGGTTCAGGCTGAACGAGAAGTCCTTGGCCGACGCCTGCAGCGCGTCCACCTCCGTCCGCGGACCGGCCGAGGACGGCCCACCGGCGGGACTCACGGCGGCAGCCGATGGGGTCGATCCCGCTCCTCCCCCGCCGCACGCGGTCACGATGATGGTCAGCACGGCCATGGTCACGATGAGCTCTCGGGCGGGTCTCGCGATCACCGGCATCCTCCTCCGGAAGGTCGGCGCAGCGCCGACCGTCCGATGATGCACCACGCGAGCACCCCGTCTCAGGCGGGCGCGTCCACGAGGATGACGTCGAGGAGCCGCGGGCCGTGGACCCCCTCGATCCGCTCGAGCTCGATGTCACTGGTCGCGGAGGGGCCGCTCACCCACGTCTGCGGCCTCTTGGGATCGAGCCGGGCGAGTGCCTCGGGGACCGTCCCGACGACCTGGTCGGCGGTCACGACGCAGATCAGCCGATCGGGCAGGAGGCTGAGGACCCGTCGGCCCTGACCGGACCCGCCGTCGAGGACGAACGTGCCGGTCTCGGCGATCGCGACCGCGCAGCCGGTGATCGTCCCGTCGATCCCATCGAGGTCCTCGACCGACAGCGGCGGGTCGTCGCCGATCCGCTCGACGGACGACGCGGCGAGCCAGCCGTCCGGGATCCCCGCCGGCACGACGAGCCGGCGGATCCCACGATCGGCGATCGCGGCCGCGACGGTCACGGCGAGGACGGCGGCGGCGGTCCGGCGGACCGTCGCGCGATAGTCCGCGACGCGCTCGGCGAACAGGTCGAGCACGTCGACGTCGTCGGCCAGACGGTGCTGGTAGTCGCGCGGGATCGCGCCGGGCGCCGGGCGGTCCGCCAGCGCGACGGCGATCCGGGCGAGCACCTCGGCCCGGCGTGCGGACGCGTCGGATGGGACCGTGCCCGTCACCGGACGTCGTCCCGGCCGCCGGTCCGACGCCACCATGCCCGGAAGGACTCACGGGCCGGGGTCCTGAGATCGCGCCGCCGGAGCCAGGCGCCCGCCCAGCCGGGGGCCGGCAGCCGCCCGATCGCGCCGCGCCGGCCGAAGGCCCGTCCCCCGAGCCCCGCCAGGCGCTCGGCCCGCCCGAGGCGTCGGGGAGTCCGCAGGACCCAGCCGGCCGCCGCCATCGAGCCGGCTTCCGGGGTCGGGATCCGATGGGACCGCCCCTCGTGCTCCACGACCTGCGCCCGGAGATGGACGAGCACCTCTGGGATGTCGATCCTGACCGGGCAGGCGTCGAAGCACGCCCCGCACAGCGACGAGGCGAACGGCAGCGAGGCTGTCTGCTTGTCGACCGGATGGTGAGCGATCCCGCGGAGCTGCGGGGTGAGGATCGCACCGATCGGTCCGGGGTAGGCCGATCCATACGCCCGCCCGCCGGTCCGCTCGTACACCGGACAGACGTTGAGACAGGCGGAGCAGCGGATGCAGCGCAGGGCCTGGCGTCCGACCTGGTCCGACAGCACGTCGGTCCGTCCGTTGTCGAGGAGGATCAGGTGGAACTCCTGCGGCCCGTCGCCGGGCGTGACTCCGGTCCACAGCGAGGTATACGGGTTCATCCGTTCAGCCGTCGCCGAACGCGGCAGGAGCTGGAGGAAGACCTCGAGGTCCCGCCACGTCGGGACGAGCTTCTCGATCCCCAGGACCGTGATCAGGACGTCGGGCAGGGTCAGGCACATCCGCCCGTTCCCTTCCGACTCGACGACCGCGATCGTGCCGGTCTCCGCGACCGCGAAGTTCCCGCCGGACACGGCGACCCGCGCGCGGAGGAACTTCTCGCGCAGGTGCCGGCGGGCGGCCTCGGCGAGCTGCTTCGGGTCGTCGGTCAGGTCGGCCGGCGCGGGTCGGCCGACCTTGCCCATCTCGTCGCGGAAGATGTCGCGGATCTCCGTCCGGTTGCGGTGGATGGCCGGGACGAGGATGTGCGACGGCAGGTCGTGCCCGAGCTGGACGATCATCTCGGCCAGGTCGGTCTCCCAGACGTCGATCCCCTCCTCCGCCAGCGCCTCGTTGAGCTCGACCTCCTGGGTCGTCATCGACTTGACCTTGACCACCTCGGTCGCGCCGTGCGCCCGGGCCACCTCGACGACGATCGCGTTCGCGTCGGCCGCGTCACGCGCCCAGTGGACGACGCCGCCGGCCGCCACGACGGCCCGCTCGAGGCGCTCCAGCATCGCCGGCAGATCGTGGAGGACCTGGTCCTTGATGGCGGCGCCGGCCAGCCGCAGCTCTTCCCAGTCCTCGCGCTCCGCCACCACCCGTGACCGCTTGTCGCGGATCGTCGTCGTCGCCCGGCGCAGGTTCGCCCGGAGCTGGGGGTCGGCGAGGGCGTCCCGGGCGGCCTCGGGGAACGGCGGTGTGCCGCGGAACGTCGGCAACGGCTGGCGCGCGCGCGCGAGGGTGGGCGGACCCGGATCGGTGGGGAGGGTCATCGCGGTGGCGCCGTCACGCCTCGGGCCCGGGACCGGCCAGGATCTCGGCCAGGTGCATGACCCGGACCGCCGAGCCGCGTCGCGACAGGAGCCCGCCCAGGTGCATCAGGCACGAGGTGTCGGCGGAGGCCAGGACCTCGGCGCCCGTGCCGAGGATGTCGGCGACCTTGTCGTCGCCCATCGCGATCGACGTGTCCGCGTTCTTCACGGCGAACGTCCCGCCGAACCCGCAGCACTGGTCCGCGCGGGGCAGCGGGTCGAGGGTCAGGCCGTCGACCGCGGCGAGCAGCCGCTCGGGGCGATCGCCGATCCCGAGCAGGCGGACCGAGTGACACGTCCGATGGAACGCCACCGTGTGCGGGAAGCGGGCCCCGACGTCGGTCAGGCCCAGGACGTCGACCAGGAACTCGGTCAGCTCATAGACGCGCGGGGTCACGGTGGCCACCCGCTCCGAGAGGTCCGGGTGCGCCCGGATCGCCGCCTCCGAGGCGGCCACCGTCGCGTGATGGTGGCGGACCATCGCGGCACACGACGGTGACGGCGTCACGACGGCGTCGTAGCCCGCGAACGCGGCGGTGAACCCGTCGACGAGGGGGATGCAGGCCTCCCGGTAGCCCGAGTTGAAGTGCATCTGTCCGCAGCAGGTCTGCGTCGCCGGGAACTCGACCTCGTGTCCCAGGCGACGGAGGAGGCGGACGACCGCCTGGCCGACCTCCGGGAACAGCGCGTCGTTGAAGCAGGTGATGAACAGGGCGATCCGCATCGCGTCAGCCTACGCCCCGCGCGGTCCGGGTCCGTGGCTCGAAGCGGCGGACGTCCTGCGTCGCCAGCACGAGGGCGCGCAGCCGCTCGAGATCGCCCGCGATGAGCCCGTGCGCGCGTGCCTGGACGAGAACGTTCCCCAGCGCGGTGGCCTCGACCGGACCGGCCACGACCGGCAGCGCGCAGGCATCCGCCGTCAGCTGGCACAGCAGCGCATTGCGGGCTCCGCCGCCGACCAGGTGGACGACCTCGACGTCGCGACCGGACAGCCGGACGGCATCGCGGACGGCTCGGCCATACGCGGCCGCCAGGCTATCGAGGACGCACCGGACGACGCCCGGCCGCGTCGTCGGCTCGAGCTGGTCCGTGGCCCGGCACGCTGCCAGGATCCGGGCCGGCATGTCCCCGGGAGGGAGGAACGCCGGATCGTCCGGGTCGATGACCGGCCCGCCGTCGGGGAGCTCAGCGGCGGCGATCAGTACGTCCGACAGGCGTTCGGGACTGCCGTCCAGCTCCCACGTCCGGAGCGACTCCTGGAGGAGCCACAGGCCCATCACGTTGCGCAGATAGCGGATGCGGTCGTCGACCCCGCCCTCATTGGTGAAGTTGGCCAGCCGGCTCTCCTCGGACAGGATCGGGCCGTCGAGCTCGACCCCGACGAGCGACCACGTCCCACACGCGACGTACGCGAACGGACGGTCGCCGGCCGGCACCGCCACCACGGCGGACGCGGTGTCGTGCGACCCGACCAGCGTCAGCATCGTCGCGTCGGACATGCCGGTCTCGGCCCTGACCTCGTCGCGGAGCGGGCCGATGACCTCGCCCGGCGAGCCGAGCCTCGGGAACAGCCCGTCGGGCAGACCGAGCGTGGCGATCAGCTCCGTGTCCCAGGTCCGTCGATGGATGTCGAGCAACCCGGTCGTCGAGGCATTCGTGATCTCGGCGACCTGTCCGCCGGCCAGCCAGTACCCCAGGAGGTCGGGGATCAGGAGCATCCGGGCGGCGGCGGCCAGCAGCGACGAACCGCGGGCGGCCTCGAGCTGGTAGATCGTGGTGAACGGGAGGAACTGGAGCCCCGTCCGGGCGTACAGCTCACGCTGGGCGATCCTGGCGTGGACCGCGGGCACGGCCGCCGCGTTCCGATCGTCGCGATAGTGGTACGGGTCGCCGAGCAGCACGCCGAGCCGATCGAGGAGACCGTAGTCGATCGCCCACGAGTCGAGGCCGACGCTGACCAGGTCGGGCGCCGCGCGGACCGCGAGGCGCAGTCCGACGAGGATCTCCCGATGCAGCCGCAGGGCGTCCCAATGGAGCCCATCGGGCAGCCGGACCGGGTCGTTGCCGAAGCGGTGGAGCTCGGTCAGCTCCAGCTCATCCGGGCCGACCCGTCCGACCATGACCCGACCGCTCGAGGCGCCGAGATCGACGGCCGCGACGAGCCCGCCGGTCACCGCAGGAAGGCCGCCGCGACGCCCGCGTCGACGGGGATGTGAAGCCCGGTCGTCTGGCTCAGCTCGCCGCCCGTCAGGGCGAACACCGCGCTGGCCACGTGCTCCGGCAGGACCTCCTGCTTGAGCAGCGTCCGTTGCGCGTAGAACTCGCCCAGCTTGTCCTCCGGGATGCCGTACGTCCGGGCGCGATCCGCGCCCCAGCCCTTGGCGAAGATCCCGGAGCCTCGGACGACGCCGTCCGGGTTCACCCCGTTGACCCGGATCCCGTGCGCCCCGAGCTCGGCGGCCAGCAACCGGACCTGGTGGGCCTGGTCGGCCTTCGATGCGCCGTAGGCGACGTTGTTCGGCCCGGCGAACAGGGCGTTCTTGCTGACGATGTAGACGAGGTCGCCGCCGAGGCCCTGCTCGATCATGATCCGGGCCGCCTCGCGGGACACCAGGAACGAGCCGCGGGCCATGACGTCGTGCTGGAGGTCCCAGTCGGCCAGCGTCGTCTCGAGCAGCGGCTTCGAGATCGACAGACCGGCGTTGTTGACGACCAGGTCCACTCCGCCGAACGCCAGCACGGCGGCCTGCAGACCCGCGGTGACCATCGCCTCGTCGGTGACGTCGACCGACAAGGGGATCGCGACATCCGGGCCGCCGATCTCGGCGGCCACCGTGCGCGCGCTGTCGCCGTCGATGTCGGCGACGACCACGCAGGCGCCCTCGGCCGCCAGCCGCAGGGCGATCGCCCGGCCGATGCCCGACCCGGCGCCGGTCACGAACGCGACCCGGGCGGCGAGCGGCTTGGGCCGGGGCAGCCGGGCGAGCTTGGCCTCCTCGAGCGCCCAGTATTCGATCCGGAACTTCTCCGACTCCGCGATCGGCGCGTAGGTCGACAGCGCCTCGGCACCGCGCATCACGTTGATGGCGTTGACGTAGAACTCGCCGGCCACGCGGGCGGTCTGCTTGTTGGGACCGAAGCTGAACATCCCGACGCCCGGGACGAGGACGATGGCGGGGTCCGCGCCCCGCATCGGCGGGCTGCCGGCGTCCGCGTGGCGCTGGTAGTACGCGGCGTAGTCGGCGCGATAGGCGCCGTGGAGCTCCTTGATCCGGGTGATGACCGCATCGATCGGCGTGGTCGGCGGGAGATCGACCAGGAGCGGCTTGACCTTCGTCCGCAGGAAGTGGTCCGGGCACGAGGTCCCCAGCCCGGCGAGCCGGGGGTGCTCCGCCCGGGCGAGGAAGTCGAGCACGACGTCACTGTCGGTGTAGTGGCCGACCTGGGGCCGGTCTGTCGAGGCCAAGCCGCGGACGATCGGGAGGAGGGCCGCGGCGCGGGCGTGGCGCTCGGCCTCGGGCAGCGCCTCGTGGTCGGCCAGGATGGGACCGAACGGCTCGCTCCGGCCGCGCTCGACGATGAACCGCTCGGCCGTGCGGATGATCTCGAGCGAGCGGGCCTCGCATTCGTCGGAAGTGTCGGCCCAGGCGGTGATCCCGTGCCCCCCGAGGATCGCGCCGATCGCGTTGGGGTGGCGCTCGCGGATGACCGCCATGTCAAGGCCCAGCTGGAACCCGGGTCGTCGCCAGGGCACCCAGGCCACCCGACCGCCGAAGCAGTCGCCGGTGAGCGCCTCACCGTCGGCCGCCGTCGCGAAGGCGATCCCGGAGTCGGGGTGGAGGTGGTCGACGTGGGCGGCATCGACCAGACCGTGCATCGCCGTGTCGATCGACGGCGCGGCCCCGCCCCGCCCGTGGAGGCAGTAGTCGAACGCGGCGACCATCTCGTCCTCGCGATCGACGCCCGGATAGACGCCGACGAGCGACCGGAGCCGGTCGAGCCGGAGGACGGCCAGCCCGGCGGCGGCGAGGGTCCCGAGATCGCCGCCCGAGCCCTTGACCCAGAGGAGCTCCACGGGATCGCCGGTGACCGGATCGATCGCCCGCCCCTTGGCCGACGTGTTGCCGCCGGCGTAGTTCGTGTTGCGTGGGTCGGCCCCGAGGCGGTGCGAGCGCTCGAGCAGCTGGTCGACCGCCGGGTCGTCGTCGGCCGGACTCATGCTCCCCAACCGGCCTGGTTGCCGCCGACCCGCTCGGCGACGATCCGCTCGGCGTAGCCCGATCCGCCGTACGCCGCGATCGGATCCGGATCGAGCCCATCCGCCCGGCGCATGTCGGCGAGGATCGGCCGGACGTCGGTGTCGTAGGCATCCATGAAGACCGCGTTGGCGCCGAGGACGTCGCCCGCCCGCTGGGCTGCCGCGAGGGCCGCCGCGTCGACGGACAGGGCCTTGGCGGTCGCCTCCTGGACGTTCATCACCGACCGGATCTGGCCGGGGATCTTCGGCTCGATGTTGTGGCACTGGTCGAGCATGAACGCGACGCCGCGCTCCGGGCCGATGGCGCCGGCCCGGACGACCTCGTGCATGATCCGGAAGAGCTGGAACGGGTCGGCGGATCCGACCATGAGGTCGTCGTCGGCATAGAACCGCGAGTTGAAGTCGAACCCGCCGAGCTTGTCCGCGCGGAGCAGCACCGCGACGATGAACTCGATGTTCGTCCCGGGGGCGTGGTGACCGGTGTCCACCACGACCTTGGCCTTGTCACCGAGCCGGAGGCAATGGGCGAACGAGGTGCCCCAGTCGGGCACGTCCATGGTGTAGAACGACGGCTCGAAGAGCTTGTACTCGAGGACCATCCGCTGGTCCGCACCGAGCCGCTCGTAGACCGCGGCCAGGGCCTCGGCGAGCCGGTCCTGCCGGTCGCGGATGTCGTCCTGGCCGGGGTAGTTCGTCCCGTCGGCGAACCACAGCTTCAGGTCCCGCGACCCGGTCGCATCCATGATGTCGACGCACTCGAGAAGGTGATCGAGGGCCTTCCGGCGCACGCGCGGGTCGGGATGGCAGACGCTCCCGAGCATGTAGTCGTCGTCCTGGAAGACATTCGAGTTGATCGTCCCGAGGGCCACCCCCGCCTCCGCGGCATGGCGCGCGAGGTCCGCGTAATCGTCGACCTTGTCCCACGGGATGTGGAGGGCCACGGTGGGGGCGGCGCCGGTGTAGCGATGGACCTGGGCGGCGTCGTCGACCTTCTCATAGGGCGTCCGCGGCACCCCACGCTGGGCGAACACCTTGAACCGTGTTCCCGAGTTGCCGAACGCCCACGACGGGAGCTCGATCCGCAGCGACCTGATGCCCGCAGCGATGGCTTGGTCCTGGCTCACTCGCGTCGCCTCCGTCGCGCTGGGCGTCATCCGTGGCCACCGACCGGGCGGGCGGCGACATCGTCGTCGCCCGGAGGAGGTGGGCCACGATGATGCGCCGTCTGCCGGTCGGTCGGCGCGTCGTCCGGACGATGCTTCGAGGCCCGTCCGAGCGCTCGCGCCATGGTAACGGATGCACCTTGCCACATCTTTCGTTTGGTTTCAATCTTCTTCTTGACAGTGCGCAAATGCTCCGACTAGTGTTCCGCAATCGCAATTCCTCGGTCCCTCCGATGATGCAGGGAGTCCCAACGTGCGCCTCGACGGACAGTCCGGCGACGTCTTCGCAAGCGAGCGACAGGATCGCATCGCGCGCATCGTCGAGGAGCACGGCCGCGCCCGAGTCAGTGCACTCGCCGAACAGTTCGCGGTCTCGTCGGTCACGATCCGGAAGGACCTGCTGGCGCTCGAGACGAGCGGCCGGATCGTCCGGACCCACGGTGGCGCGATCTCGCCCGACACCAACGGCCCGGAGGTCGCCTTCGACATCCGGGAACGGCTCCAATCCGGAGAGAAGGACCGCATCGCCGCCGCCGCCGCCGGTCGGGTCCAGGAGGGCGAGAGCATCGTCCTCGATGCCAGCACGACCGCCTTGTACCTTGCCCGCCATCTCAAGCGGCGACGGACCTGGACCAACCTGACCGTCATCACGAACGGTCTGCGGATCGCGTCCGAGCTGGCCGGGCACCCCGGGATCACCGTGCTGATGCTGGGCGGTCGGGTCCGCTGGGAGGCCCTGTCGGTCGTCGGCCAGCTCGGTGACGGCCTGTTCTCGCGGATCAACGTCCAGACGGCCTTCGTCGGGGCCGCCGGGTTCACCATCCGGACCGGGCTGAGCGACGCCACCGACGAGGAAGCCCAGATCAAGCGCTCCATGGTCAGCGCCGCCCACGAGGTCGTCGCGATCGTCGACCACACCAAGTGGGGGCGCTCGGCCTTCTCGACGTTCTGTCGGACGGAGGAGATCGATGCCGTGGTGACCGACGATGCGGCGCCCTCGGCGATGGTCGGCGAGCTCATCGAACGCGGGATCGACGTCCGCCTGGTCCCCGACGCGTCGGCCGCCCGGACCGCTCAGGCCGGGCGCCTCGAGAGCGACCCGAGCGCGCCAGCCGAGCCCGATCGGATCGGGTCATGACGGGACCCATCGTCCCCGACGCGAGCGGCCCGCCCGGCGGCGCGCCGGCGATCGTGGCGTCGTCCGGAAGGCCCGATGTCGGGACGCCGGTGCGTGCGGAGCTCCGCGGGATCTCGAAGCGGTTCGGCGCGACCCAGGCGCTCGACGACGTGTCACTCGACCTGGTCTCCGGCGAGGTCCACGCGCTCGTCGGGGAGAACGGCGCGGGCAAGAGCACGCTGGTCAAGATCCTGGCCGGTGTCTACCAGCCCGACAGCGGCTCGGTCCGGCTCGACGGCGAGGTCGTCGAGCTGCACGGTCCAGCGCATGCGCGCTCTCTCGGGATCGCGGTCGTCCACCAGGAGCCGCAGCTGTTCCCGGACCTTACGGTCGCCGAGAACGTGTTCCTGGCCCACGCGCCGCGCGGCAGGCTCGGCACGATCGACTGGGGCCGGATGCGCCGAGCGGCGCACGCGATCTTCGAGGAGCTCGATGTCAAGGTCGACTCCGGGACCCTGGTGCGCGGACTGTCGATGGCCGACCAGCAGCTGATCGAGATCGCCAAGGCGCTGTCGTTCGAGGCGCGCGTCCTGATCCTCGACGAACCCACCGCGTCTCTTTCGGCGCACGAGGTCGACCGCCTGTTCACGATCGTCCGCCAGACGCGCGACCAGGGCGTGGCCGTCCTGTTCGTGAGTCACCGCCTGGAGGAGGTCTTCGACCTGTGCGACCGTGCGACCGTCTTCCGCGACGGGCGCCACGTCGTGACCAGGCCGACCTCCGAGCTGACGACCGGCGACCTCGTGCGGCACATGGTCGGACGTGCGGTGTCGCTCTTCCCGAAGGTCGAAGCCCCGGTCGGGGAGGTCCTCCTCGAGGTTCGCGGCCTGACTCGACAGGAGACGTTCAACGACGTCTCATTCTCGGTCCGGGCCGGTGAGATCGTCGGCATGGCCGGGCTGGTCGGCGCGGGTCGGACGGAGGTCGCGCGCGTCCTCTTCGGCGTCGATCGGCCGGAAGCGGGCGAGATCCTGCTGGGCGGTCAGCCGGTCAGATTCGAGAGTCCGTCGGCGGCGATGGGGGCGGGGATCGCCTACGTCCCCGAGGATCGCCACCAGGACGGCCTGGTGCTCGACTTCTCGATCACGTCGAACGTAACGCTGCCGATCCTGCATCGTCTGTTCCCGGGGTTGTTCGTCCGTGGATCCGCCGAGCGCGCCGTCGCCGGTCGATACGCGGACCGGCTCCGGATCCGGACGACCGGGGTCGACCAGGTGGTCTCGGACCTGTCCGGTGGCAACCAGCAGAAGGTCGTGCTCGGGAAGTGGCTCGCCACCGAACCGCGGATCCTGATCCTCGACGAGCCGACCCGCGGGATCGACATCGGCGCCAAGGTCGAGGTCCACCGGATCATCTCCGAGCTGGCCGCGTCGGGTCTCGGGATCCTCCTCATCTCGAGCGACCTGCCCGAGGTCCTGGCGATGTCCGATCGGATCCTGGTCATGCACGAGGGGGCGATCACCGCCGAGATCGACCGCGCGGACGCGTCCGAGGAACGGGTGATGTTCGCGGCGACCGGCCAGGCCGACGACCGGGCCGTCGGTGCGCTGGCTGGGGCCGACGCGCCCGGAGACGAGCGACCCGCGGCGAACGAGGGAACGCCCGGTGTCTGAGCTCGCCGCGACCCGCCCCGCCGCGGGACCCGGTCCGACCGTGCGGTTCCTGACCGTGGTGGCCCGCCAGCGCGAGCTGAGCCTGGTCATCGTGATGGTGCTGCTCGGCACGTTCGTCGCCACCCAGGCGCCGCAGTTCCTGTCGGCGTCGAACCTCAACCAGGTCACCGTGCTCGCCTCGATCATCGCGATCGCGGCGGTCGGCGAGGCGATGGTCGTCCTGACCCGCAACGTCGACCTGTCGGTCGAGTCGGTCATCGGCCTCGTCGCCTTCGTGGTCGCAGACATCGTCGCCCACCGGATCCTGTCGGTCCCGGCCGCGATGGCGTTCGGGATCGGGCTGGGACTCGTCCTCGGGATGGTCAACGGCTTCCTGGTGGCGGTCCTGCGGGTCCCGTCGATCGTGGCCACGCTGGGTACCCTGTCGATCTACCGTGGCCTGGCGTTCCTCGTGGCCGGCGGCAAGCAGGTGACGCTGATCGACCTGCCGCCGGGCTACACCGATCCCGCCGCGGCGACGGTCCTCGGGGTCGTCCCGGTGTTCCTGGTCATCGCCGTCGTCATCGTGATCGTCGCGGCGATCGCGCTGCGCCAGACGCCGTTCGGCCGATCCGTCTACGCGGTCGGCAGCAACCCGGAAGCTGCCGAGATCCTCGGGATCGACTCGCGCGTGGTGACCTTCGTCGTCTTCTCGATCTGCGGGATGCTCGGCGGGGTCGCCGGC
This sequence comes from uncultured Chloroflexia bacterium, assembly GCA_963749735.1. Lineage (GTDB taxonomy): Bacteria > Chloroflexota > Limnocylindria > Limnocylindrales > CSP1-4 > Chersky-267. The sequence continues at coordinate 137,404 of CAVVNZ010000016.1, read as the reverse complement.
CTGCTGTGGGGTCTCGAATTCGGGACGATCAACGCGACTGCGGCGTCCGGGGTGACGCTCCAGGTGATCGCCGCCGTGGTCGTCGGCGGGGTCAACATCTTCGGCGGGTCGGGGACCGTCGTCGGGGCCGGCCTCGGTGCGATGTTCCTGGCCTTCATCTCGAACGCCCTGGTCCTGTTGAGCCTGTCGCAGTTCTGGCTCCAGGCGATCTACGGCGTCGTGATCCTGGTCGCGGTGGGCCTCGACGCGGCCCTCCTGCGCCGGGTCCAGCGCTCGAATGCCAGGCGTCGCTTGCCATGACCGGCGCCCGGGTCGTCCGCTCGCTCGCGCGCTGGGAAACGCTCCTCTTCGTGATGGTGATCGTCCTCATCGCCATCGGTGCGGCGGTCTCGCCGGTGTTCCTGACCGCGCGCAACTTCTCCAACCTCATCGTCGCCCTGATCGAGGTCGCGATCATGGCCCTGCCGATGACGCTGATCATCATCGCCGGCGAGATCGACCTGTCGGTCGAATCGATGGCCGGCCTGTCGTGCGCCGTCCTCGGGTTCCTGTTCGCGGCCGGCGTCCCGGTCCAGCTGGCCATCCCGGTGGTCCTGGTGATCGGCGCCCTGGGCGGTCTGCTCAACGGCGTCCTGGTGACCGGCGCGGGTCTGCCGTCGCTGGTCGTGACCCTCGGCACTCTCGCCCTGTTCCGGGGCCTGGCGCTGATCGTGCTCGGACCGCAGGGCATCAGCGGCTTCCCGGAGTGGTTCACCGACTTCGGCTTCGGGACCATCCCGGGGACGCCGTTCCCGTGGCCGTTGCTGATCTTCGTGGCGCTGGCCGTCGTCCTCGGCCTCGTCCTCCACGGGACGTGGGTCGGGCGGCAGATCTACGCCATCGGCAAGAACGCCGCCGCATCGCGCTATTCGGGCGTGCGGGTCGCACGCATCAAGCTCTTGCTGTTCGTCCTGTCGGGCACGGTCGCGGCGCTCGCCGGCGTCATCCTGACGGCCCGCTTCGCCAGCGCCCGGGCCGATGTCGGACAGGGCCTGACGCTGACCGTCGTGACGATCGTGCTCCTCGGCGGAGTGAACATCTTCGGTGGTCGCGGGACGATCCCAGGGGTGGTCCTGGCGGCGTTGATCCTCGCGATCCTCGGCAACGTGCTCCGCCTGACCAGCGTCTCCGCCGAGATCCAGAGCATCGCCGTGGGCCTGCTCCTGATCGTCTCGGTGGTCATCCCCAACCTTGCTCATCAGGTCAAGTCAGCGATCGATCGGACTCGCGGAGGTCGGCGAACGTCGACCGGCCCGATCGGCCCTGGTGAGGCGGTCAGTCCATGACAGAGGAGGATATCGAGTGAACCTGCACCGGAACGGGCGGATCGCCGCCCTGTTCGCCACGGCCGTGGTGTTCGCGGCGTGCTCGAGCAGCGGTTCGACCGCCGCCCCGACCACCGCGCCGACGACGGCCCCGACCACGGCACCGTCGACCGCCGCCAGCACCGGGGCGTCGGCCCCCGGGAGCGCCGCAGCCGGCGGGTCGAACATCGTGTTCATCCCGAAGGCGATCAACAACCCCTACTTCGACGCCGCTGCCAAGGGCGCCCAGGACGCGGCCACCGCGCTCGGCGGGCAGTTCAAGCAGATCGGCGCCCAGACCTCGAGCGCCGCCGACCAGATCCCGTTCATCCAGGACGCCACCACGCAGGGCTACAACGCCATCGTGGTCTCGGCGACCGACCCCGACGCCATCGCGCCCGCCCTCAAGGCGGCGATGGCCGCCGGCATCAAGGTCGTCGGATACGACTCGAGCCCGGCCGAAGGCGCCTACAACGTGTTCGTCAACCAGACCGACTTCAGCCTGATCGGTGGCTCGATGGCGCAGTGGGCGTGCGACCTCGCCCCCAACTGCGAGGGCGAAGTCGCCATCCTGTCCGCGACCGCGACCGCACCGAACCAGAACGCCTGGATCAAGGACTTCAACACGGCGCTCTCGACGGACCCCAAGTTCGCCAAGCTCAAGCTGGTCGACACCGTCTACGGTGACGACAAGCCCGACGTCAGCACCACCCAGGCGCAGACGCTCCTCCAGAAGCATCCGAACCTCAAGGTCATCGTCGCCCCGACCACCGTCGGGATCGCCGCGGCCGCCAAGGTCGTCCAGGATGCGAAGGCCAGCGACAAGGTCAAGGTCACCGGCCTCGGCCTGCCCAACGACATGAAGGCCTTCGTGGCCGACGGCACGTCGCCGGAGTTCGGACTGTGGAGCGTGCCGGATCTCGGCAAGCTCGCCTACTACGTGGCCGATATGCTCGTGAAGGGCACGCTCAAGGGCACGCCGGGCGAGACGTTCTCCGTTCCGGGCCTCAACGGCGACAAGCCGTACACGATCGGTGACAAGGGCGTGGTCATCCTCGGTCCGCCCTTCGTGTTCAACAAGGACAACGTCAACAACTTCGACTTCTAGCCGAGTCGAACGATCGGACGGCCCCGGGACGGCACACGTCCCGGGGCCCGACGATCCCCGAGGAGCGACATGGAGCGGATCGGGTTCCGGATGCGGATCCGGCCCGGGCACGAGGACGAGTACGTCCGGCGGCACGCGGCCGTCTGGCCCGAGATGCTCGCCGCGCTCACGGCCGCCGGCTGCTCCGACTACTCGATCTACCGACTGGACCTGGACCTGTTCGGGACGATGAAGGTCGACGACTTCGACCGCTTCCGCGCCGCGATGGACGCCAGCCCGGTCAATGCCCGCTGGCAGGCCGAGATGGCCGACCTGATCGATCCGATGATCGACCCCGCAACGGGCTTCCACCAGCGGCTCGACGAGGTCTTCCGCCTCGACTGAGGCGCCTGCGCGGACGGCCCCGTAGCGCCCCGCGGCGGCCTCGCGCAACTCAGAAGTCGCGCCGTCCCTCGAAGTGCGCCTCGACCTCCGGGCGCGACCGTTCGTACAGGGCGATCCGCTGACCACCGACGCCGCGGAACGACACGCACGGACCCGGCGGGATCTCGAGCGCACCGACGGGCTCCCAGCCGCGTCCCGTCAGCTCGGCGATGGCCGCCTCGAGGTCCGCGACGCGGTAGATGAGGATGGGTCGGTCGTCCTCGAGGTGGTCGGTCAGGAGGAGCCTGGGCGGGCCGTCGGTCAGCTCGACCATCGCGACCCGGGTGCCGGTCGCCTCGATGGCGAACACGAGCCGGCCGCCGAGCACATCGATGAACCAGCGGGTGTCGCGGGCGACATCCGCGCTCGGGATATACAGGAAGTCGAGCTGCTCGAAGGCGGCCATCGATCGGTCCGGACGCCGATCAGCTCTTCGTGAAGAAGAGCTGGAGCTCCATCTGGCCGTGATCCTCGATCGACAGGACGACGAACGAGCTCGGCGGGACGATCCCGTAATCGGCGAAGACGATCGGCAAGGTGCCGGTCACCGCGACGATGTCGCCCGACAGCTTCGCCTTGAGCGGGATCTCGACGTCCTTGGTGACCCCGTGCAGCGTGAGCTGGCCCTTGGCCGTGACGCTGACCTCCTGACCGTCGGTCGGGACGGTCCCGAGGTCGATGGGTGAGCTCAGCTTGAAGGTCGCCGTGGGGAACTGGCTGGTCTCCAATCCGTGCTGGCGGAGCTGGCCATCGCGCCGCTGGTCGTTGCTCTGGAGGGCGGTCAGGTCGGCGTCGATCGTAGCGTCGGTGATCCGCGTGCCGGCGACGGTCATCGAGCCGGTCACGTTCGGCGTGCGACCGACGGCCGTGTTCGCGCCGATCGACGCGAGCTGTTCGACGACCCGGTAGCCCACGAAGGTGCCGTCACCCGCAGCGAGCGACCCGATCGACGTGTCGACCTTCCACGTCCCGTCGATCCCGCCGACCAGCGGTGCCGCGGACGCGCCGGCCGGGAGGGACGGGAGCGGGATGGCCGTCGAATTCGACGGCCGCCGGCTCGGCCGGCCGGAGGAACAGGTACCACAGCCCGAACGCGCCCGCGATCAGGAGGGCGACGACGACCGCCGTCGCGATCAGGGTGGCGGGTCGGCGGGTCTGGCTGGTCATCCGGTCCTCCTGGGCACATCGTAGGGCGCGACGCGCTCCGGGTGAGTGGGCGCTCGGTCCGGACGATGGGGGTCTGAGCCTTTCGGCGCGGTTACGACCACGCGCCGCGCGGCCGACCCGGACGACCGGCCCGCGCAAGCTGACCCCTTCGTCGGCTGGCGGCCGCTCCGTCGGCGGTGCACACTCTGGCGGATGCGTCCGTCGCGCCGTGCCCTCCCGCGCCTGTCCGTCGCGCTCGCCGTCCTCCTCGTGGCCGGTCTCGCCGCGGCCGCCCCCGCCCGGGCGACGGAGTTCCCGAAGGGCTGGGAGGGCTACCACAGCTACACGGAGCTGACGACCGAGGTCGCCCAGGTCGCCGCCGCCCACCCGGACATCGTCAAGCTCTTCTCGATCGGCCAGAGCTACAAGGGCCGCCAGCTGTGGGCGGTCAAGGTCTCCGACAACGTCGGTGTCGACGAGAACGAGCCGGAGGTCCTGTTCGACGGCAGCCATCACTCCGACGAGCACATGGGCGTCGAGATGACGCTCCACATCTTCCACTGGCTCGTCGACGGCTACGGCACGGATCCGCGGATCACGAACATCGTGAACAGCCGCGAGATCTACATCGTCTTCCTGGTCAACCCCGACGGGGCCGAATACGACATCCACGGCGGCCGCTACTGGTTCTGGCGGAAGAACCGCCAGCCGAGCCCCAGGCTCGACGGCGATCGGGACCGACCTCAATCGCAACTACGGCTACCGCTGGGGCCTCGGGGGCCGGACGAGCGCGAACCCGCTGGCGATCACCTACCACGGTCCGCGCCCGTTCTCGGCGCCGGAGACCCGGGCGATGCGGGACTTCCTGGCCAGCCGGGTCGTCAACGGGCGGCAGCAGATCCGGGCGGCGATCTCGTTCCACGAGCTGGGTCGGCTGGTGATGTGGCCGTACGGCTACACGCTGACCGACATCCCGGCCGACATGACCGCCGACGATCATGCCGCGCTGGCCAGGATCGGGCGGCACATGGCCACGACGAACGGCTACCGCCCGGAACAGGCCAGCGACCTGTACATCACCCGGGGCACCACCAAGGACTACGAGTACGGGACCTACCGGATCTTCGCCTACACCTTCGAGATGTCGATCAAGGATTACCCGGACGACTCGAAGATCGCCTCGGAGACGGGTCGCAACAAGGAGGCCGTCCTGTACCTGATGGAGCGCGCCGGCTGCCCCTACGCGGTCCTCGGGGCCGCGCTGCGGATCGCCCGCTGCGGTGCGTTCGACGACGACCTCGAGGTCGCCCGCGGATGGACCGTGAACCCCGACGGAACGGACACGGCACCGGTGGCGGCACGATTCGCCAGGGCCGACCCGGCGCCGACCAGCCGGTTCGGACCCAAGCAGATCGGGACGGCCACATCCGGCCGCGACGTCCTCGTCACGGGGAGCCGCGCCGGAGCGAAGCCGACGTCGTCCGACCTCGACGGCTCATCGAGCGTCCGGTCGGCCGCGATCGATCTGCCCGCATCGACCGGGCAGCACCTCACCTTCCGCTACGTGTTCGCGCACGACGCCGCGTCGACCGCCGCGGACACATTCAAGGCGGTGGTCGAGGCCCAGGACGGGACCCGGACCGAGGTCTTCGGCGTGACCGGAAGGCCGGTCGATACCGACGGGCGGTGGCGATCGGCATCGATCTCGATGGACCCCTGGGCCGGGCAGACCGTCCACCTCAGGTTCGAGGCCGTCGACGGCGGGCCGGGCAACCTCGTCGAGGTCGAGATCGACGACGTTCGGATCACCCAGCCGAGCTGACGGACGGCCCGGCCGACCTCGGTTCGGGCATCGCGGCGAGGGACCGCTCGACTACACTCTGCTCGACCGCAGATCCCAGCATCGAACAGGAGTGGAACCCATGCACCTCAGTCCGCTGATCCGATCCGGAAAGCTGCACCTCCGGCTGGCGGGGTTGGTCGGCGTCCTGCTGCTCGTCCTCGCCGGCTGCTATTCGAACAACACGATCGGCACGGCGACGTTCGGGGACGTGCTCTGGACGATGATCGCGTTCTTCTTCTGGTTCATGCTCATCTGGATGTTCATCATGGTCTTCGCCGACATCTTCCGGCGGAACGACCTGACGGGCGGCTGGAAGGCGATCTGGATCCTCGCCATCTTCATCCTGCCGCTGCTCGGCATCCTGATCTACCTGATCGTGCGACCCAAGATGACCGAGCAGGACAAGCAGATGATGGCCGAGATGGAGCAGCAGCAGCGACGCGCGGCGGGCTACAGCTCGGCCGACGAGATCGCCAAGCTCAACCAGCTCAAGGCGTCCGGTGCGATCACCGACGCGGAGTACCAGGAGCTCAAGGCCAAGGCGATGTAGTCCGCGAGGACCGGAAGCCGCCGCGACCCGACTACAGCGGGCGCGGCGGCTTCCTCATCTCCGGGGTCTACGATAGGTGCCCATGGACGAGACCACGTCGCTCATCGAGACGATCCGGGCGAGCGTGATCGGCGACGACGCCGCGGTCCTCGGCCCGTTCGGCCTGCGCCGGGTGACCTACGCCGACTACACGGCGTCCGGCCGCTCCCTGGGGTTCATCGAGGACTTCATCCGCCAGGCCGTCCTCCCGCTCTATGGGAACACCCACACCGAGTCGTCCGGGACGGGGCTCCAGACGACCCGCTTCCGCGAAGATGCGCGCCGGATCATCCGCGATTCGGTCGGCGGAGCCGGGGCGGACCATGTCGTCCTGTTCGCTGGTTCGGGCTCGACCGGCGCCATCGACCGGCTGATCGACTGTCTCGAGATCCGCCTTCCCGCGGACCTCGCCGACCGCTACGACCTGACCGCCCGCGTCCCGCCGGCCGAACGGCCCGTCGTGTTCATCGGTCCGTACGAGCACCACAGCAACGAGCTGCCGTGGCGCGAGTCGCTGGCCGACGTGGTCGTGATCCCCGAGGACCACGACGGCCGGATCGACCTGGCCGACCTCGAGCGCGAGCTGATCGCCCATGCCGATCGGCCGCTCAAGATCGGCTCGTTCTCCGCGGCATCGAACGTGACCGGCGTCATCAGCGACGTCCGGGCGATCTCGATCCTGCTCCACCGCCATGGAGCCCTGTCGTTCTGGGACTTCGCGGCCGCCGCCCCGTACGTCTCGATCGAGATGGGACCGTACGCCCACGGCGACACGGACCCCCTGGCGTACAAGGACGCGATCTTCATCTCACCCCACAAGTTCATCGGCGGGCCGGGCACGCCGGGCGTCCTGGTCGCCCGACGCGAGCTGTTCCGGAACCGCGTCCCGTCGGTCCCGGGCGGCGGCACGGTCGCCTACGTGAACCCGACCGAGCATCGCTACCTGTCCGACATCGAGCATCGCGAGGAGGGCGGGACGCCGGCCATCGTCGAGTCGATCCGCGCCGGGCTCGTGTTCGGGCTCAAGGAAGCGGTCGGGACCGACGTCATCCGGGAGCGCGAGGAGTCGTTCATCCGCCGCGCGATCGACCGCTGGTCGCGCCACCCGAACATCGACATCCTGGGCAACCCCGCCCTCGACCGGCTGTCGATCGTGTCGTTCGTCGTCCGCCATCCGGGACCGGCCGGCTCGCCCCGCTACCTCCATCACAACTTCGTGGTCGCGCTGCTCAACGACCTGTTCGGGATCCAGTCGCGTGGCGGGTGCTCGTGCGCCGGCCCATACGGCCATCGGCTCCTCGGGATCGACCTCGAACGGTCGCATGAGTTCGAGCGCGAGATCGCCCGCGGATCCGAGGGCATCAAGCCCGGCTGGGTCCGGGTGAACTTCAACTACTTCATCAGCGAACCGGTGTTCGAGTTCATCCTCGGCGCGGTCGAGCTCGTCGCCAGCGACGGCTGGCGACTGCTCCCCCACTACCGGTTCGAGCCCGACTCGGGGTTGTGGCTCCACTCGGGCGGGACCGCCGAGCCACCGATGAGCCTCGCCGACGTCGGCTACGTCGACGGGCGGATGACGTTCCCGCTCCACCACCGTTCGGAGCCCGAGTCGGCGCTCGCCGGGTACCTGGAGGCCGGGCGGGCCATCCTCGCCGACCCGCCGCCGCCGACCGTGGCCCCGGGCCACGCCGAGGTCGACGCCGACTTCGAGACGCTCCGCTGGTTCCCGTTGCCCGACGATCTGCCGGTGGGCTAGCCGAGCTGCGGACGCCCCATCCGGGCTCGCCACTGCTCGTTGAACCAGAACAGGAAGCGGTCCTGGCGCGGGTAGACGCCGCGGGTGAACGCACGCGACGAGACGCCGCTCTGGGCCCGCTGACAGACCGCCCAATCCTGCATGCTGATCAGATCCCACAGCTCGACCACCGCCGACGGGTCGAACGCCGGGTCGGCGATCGTCTCCGGCCGGAAGAGATACTCCGAGACGACCGTCGTGTGGGCCGGGCCGCGCGGATAGAGGAGGTAGTACATCGCGCTGTCCGGGTGGAGGTTGAGCATCAGGTTCGGGAACTGGAAGGTCCCGTAATACATGTGCTCGTCGTCGGGATCGAGGCCCTGGAAGCGCGGCAACGGTGAGCTGCCCGACCGGGTGAAGCTCGTCGCCCCGTCGGTCATCCGGTTGCCGTCGTCGCGCGATTCCTCGTCCCAGACCTCGCCGAAGCGGAACAGCGGCACGAGCTCGACCAGCTCAGGATGGATGGTCGGGCAATGGAGGCATTCGTTGTAGTTCTCGACGATGATCTTCCAGTTCGCCTCGACCTCGTAGGACAGCCGGACCCCGATCCGCAGCTCGTCGAGCCGGTACCGCTCGAAGGCCGTGATCGTCTCGGCACCGTCGGTCAGCGCGTCGAGCAGCGGCCGGGGGGCGTCGCGAGTCAGGTCGACGAACAGGAAGCCGCCGTACTCGTCGACCGCGATGTCGTAGAGCGGATGACGATCCCGCTCGAAGCACTCGTCCTCGTGGACGTTGGGCGTCCCGATCAGCCGCCCGTCGAGGTCGAACGACCAGGCGTGGTACGGACACTTGAACGCCTTGCGGGCCGCGGCGCCGTCGGCGGGCTCGTCGAGGAACCGGGTCCCGCGGTGGCTGCACACGTTGTAGAACGCCCGGAGCCGGCCCTCGAGGTTGCGGGTGACGAAGATCGACTCCCCGGCGATGTCACGGACGATGTACCGCCCAGGCCCGCCGACCTCCTCCGCTCGACCGACGCAGATCCAGTCACCGAACCAGATCCGCTCGCGTTCCTCGGCGAGGACCTCGGGGCTGGCGTAGTCGGCGCTGCCGAGCGTGGCGCGCGGGATCCACGTCGCGTCGGTGCCGGCGATCCTGGCGGTCTGGCTCACCCGACGCATTCTAGGCCCCGACCTTCGTGAGCGACCTCGTCGTCCCCGTAGGCGAGACCCGCCGACCCGGCCGCCTGGTGTACCGTTGGGGACCGTGCGATACGACGGCGTCCTCGATGCTCGGCCGGCCCCGGTCCGCCGTCGGACGCTCGGCCGGTGAAGCTCCTCCATTTCTCCGATCTGCATCTCGACGCGCAGTTCGCCTGGGCGTCGCCGGCGACGGCGCGAGCCCGCCGCGAGAACCTGCGGGCCACCCTGCTCAGGATCGTCGAGCTCGCCCGTGCCGAGGGCGTCGACGTCGTCCTCAGTGGGGGCGACCTGTACGAGCACGAACGGATCACCCCCGACACGGCCGGGTTCCTGCGCGAGGCATTCGCCCGCCTCGATCCGATCCCCGTCTACCTCGCCCCGGGCAACCACGACTGGTACGGCCCCGCGAGCGCCTACGAGCGGATCGACTGGACTCCCAACGTCCACGTCTTCGACGAAGCCCGGCTGGTCCCGGTCGCGCTGACCGACGGCGTGACCCTGTGGGGCGGGGCGCATCGGGCACCGGCCAACACCGACGACTTCCTCGACGGCTTCAAGGTCGACCGGTCCGGCGTCAACCTGGGCCTGTTCCACGCCGCAGAGCGGGGCGGACTGGCCTTCCAGGAGACGGGCAAGGCGCCGCATGCCGCGTTCGACGCGTGGGAGGTCGAGGCCGGCGGGCTCGATCACGCGTTCCTCGGCCATTTCCACGCGCCGCGTGACGCCCGGCGACACACCTACCCGGGCAACCCCGACCCGCTCACGTTCGGTGAGGACGGCGACCGCGGCGCGGTCATCGCCACCGTCGGAGCCGACGGCTCGGTCGACCGACGACGGGTCCCGGTCGCGACGAGCCGGGTCCACGACATCGCCGTCGACGTCGCAGGAGCGGCGACGCGCCAGGAAGTCAAGGACGCCGTCGGGCTCGCCCTGGTCGGGGTGGAGGGGACCGTCCGGCTGACCCTCGCCGGCGAGATCGCCGCCGATGTCGAGCTGTCGGCGGCCGACCTCGAGCCGCTGTTCGCCGGGCTGGACGGCACCGTCGTCCGGATGAGCGGCGTCCGTCCAGCCTACGACCTGGCGTCGCTGCTCGAGGAGGCCACCGTCCGCGGCCAGTTCGTCCGTGATGTCCGCGCCGCCGAGCTCGACCCCGAGATCGCCGAGCGGGTCCTCGTCACGGGATTGCGTGCGCTCGACGGGCGCGACGACCTGGACGTCGCCTGAGCGTGAGGATCGAGCGCGTCGTCGCCCACGCCTTCGGCCCACTGATCGACGCGACCCTCGACCTCGCCCCGGGGATGACCGTGGTCCACGGGCCGAACGAGGCCGGCAAGTCGAGCTGGCACGCCGCGCTGTACGCGGGCCTGTGTGGGGTCCGCCGGAGCCGAGGCGGGCTGACCGGCGAGGACCGTGAGTTCCGCGACCTGCACAAGCCGTGGGACGACGAGCGCTGGGAGGCGGAGGTGCTCGTCCGTCTCGCCGACGGCCGTCGGATCGAGATCCGCCAGGACCTGGCGGGCAGGGTCGCCTGCCGGGCGACGGACGTCGCGCTCGGTCTCGACGTCTCGAACGAGATCATGTTCGAGGGCAGCCCTGACGGCTCACGCTGGCTGGGGCTCGACCGTCGGGCGTTCCTGGCGACGGCCTGCATCGGCCAGACCGAGCTGCTCGCCATCGCTCGCGATCCGGACCTGCTCCAGGAGCACATCCAGCGCGCCGCCTCGACGATGGGGACCGACGCGACGGCAGCGGCGGCGATCGACCGGCTGGAGGACTTCCGACGGGCACAGGTCGGCGAGGACCGGGCCAACAGCACCAAGCCGCTCCGCCGGGCCCGGCTGGCGCTCGAGTCGGCCGCCGATCGGCTGGCGGCCACCCGGGACCGGCATGCCGCCTACCTCGACCTCGTGGCGGAGGTGGACGCGGCCAGGGACCGGGCCGATCGCGCCGATGCCCTCGCCCGGCCGCTGGTGGCCGCGGTCGCCGCCGGGCGTGCCGAGGCGGCCGTCCGCAATGCGGACCGGGCCGCGGAGCTGGCCGCACGGTACCCGGAGGGCGCCCCGTCCGGGATCGTCGCCCGCGACGAGCTGAGCGACCGCGTGGCGGCCGTCCTGGACGCCTGGGACTCACGGCCCACCCCCGTGTCGCTCGAGGGTGACGGCGCGGACGTCCTGGCGCGCCGGCTGGCGAGCCTGCCGACCGCACCGGACGGCGACCTCGTGCCCGCCGAGGAGGTCGTCCGTGCCAAGACCGCGTCCGACCGGGCGGCCGAGGCCCTCCGGCTCGTCGGCGAGCGCCCCGAGGCGCCGGCGCCGCCCGACGAAGCGATCCCACCGCCGAATGGCCCGGCCCGGGTCGACGATGCAGCCCGGCCGCGAGGTCGGACCCTCGGAGCCGTCGCCGGCGCGGTCGTCGTGGGGGCGGCCGGGCTCGCCCTGATCGCCGCCGCCCTCCCGCTCATCGGGCTGGCCCTGCTGGCCGGCGGGATCGCGCTCGGGCTCGTCGCCACGCTCCGCGCCGGCCGCCGTCCTGCCGGCAGGACCGCGCTCCCGTCCCCGGCGCCGGCACCCTCGCCGGTGGCGGCGCCCGAGGACCGCCGGTCGGCCTGGGACCGGCTGTCCGCCGAGCGTGCGGCGGCCCTGGCCGATGCGGCCGGCACGCTCGCACGGCTGATCGTGGCTCATGGGACACCGGCGACGGCCGACGATCTCGATGCGGCCTACGACCGGTACCTGGCCGACTGCCGGACGCGGGCCACCCGGGCCGGCGAGGCGAGCGGGGCGGACACCCTTCGCGCGGCCATCGCCGCCCGAAGCGACCTGGAGCGCCGGGCGACCGAGGTGGACGCCCGGCTCGCCCGGATCGATGCGGATCTGCGGCGGGTGGCGGCGCAGGCGGGACTGGTGGACGAGACGATCGCGGCCGTGGCTCCACAGGCGGCGGAGCTCGTCGCCCGTCTTCGAGCGTGGCAGGCGCGGCGCGCCGAACAGGGGGCCGCCGACGAGACCGCCCTGCGCGAATGGCAGGAGCTCGCGACCCTTCTCGACGGGCGGACCGTCACGGACCTCCGGACGGAGGCGGATCGTCTCGCGGCCCGGGCGGTCGCGGCGGCACGCGGTTCCGATCCGGCGGCCGTCGCGAGCCTCGATCCCGGGCCGGACCCCGAGGGCCGGATCGCGCGACTCGAGGGCGAGGCCGTCGCGGCGCGGGCCGATGCCGATCGGATCGGCGGACAGCTGGCCGAGGTCGAACGCGGCCTCGACAGCGTGGCGGAGGCCGAGGAACGACTCGCCGCCGCCGAGGCGGAGCTCGGACGGGTGACCGGTCTCGACCTCGTCCTCCAGACGACGCTCGGCCTGCTTCGCGCGGCCGAGACCCGGATCCATCGCGACCTGGCGCCGGTCCTCGGCGCCGCCATCGCGTCGGAGCTTCCAAGGATCAGTGGCGGACGGTACGTCGAGGCGGCGGTCAATCCCGCCGACCTGGCTGTCCGGGTCAAGGCGGCCGACGGCGGCCGGTGGCGCGACGCCCAGCGCCTGTCGCATGGGACGCGCGAGCAGATCTATCTCCTCCTTCGGCTGGCGATGACCGAGCAGCTCGTGACCCCCGGCGAGGTGGCCCCGCTGATCTGCGACGAGGTGACGGTCCAGTCCGACCAGGTCCGTGCGTTCGAGCTGCTCGACCTCCTGCACGAGACGAGTCGGGAACGACAGGTCGTGGTGTTCACCCACGACGAGCGGGCGCTGGCCTGGGCCGAGGCGAACCTGACCGGCGAGGACGACCGGCTCGTCCGGCTCGCGGCCACCCCCGCGATGGCCTGACCGACCCAACGCCGGGTAGTCCGAACGCCCTACCCGGGCATGACCCACGGGTGGTGGCAGGGAGCACCGGGCGGCTCCGACACTCCGATCATGTCGACGACCGTGGCAGGCCGGGCGCGGAGCGCGCCGCGCCCGGATCCCGCGCGAAGGCTGCGGCGTGCCGTCCGGCGGACGGCCGACGACCCGCACGTCCTGCTCGCGATCGGGCTGGCCGTCCCGACGATCCTCGTCCACCTGACCGCCCCTCAGGCCGGCTCGACCGGGGTCATCGCCGTCGCGCTGCTGTACGTCCTCATCCAGGTCCTGCTCTCGGCGGCGCCGGTGCACGGTCGCCACGTCGGCTGGCTCACCCGGCCGGTCCCCCGTCTGACGCTGGCCCTCGTGTTCGTGACCGCGGTCGCCAACCAGACCGGGAACGCCGGCTTCCGACCGCTGACCGCGCTCGCCATCCCGGTCGTCACGATGGCGGCCGCGTACGGCGGGCGTGAAGCGGCGATCGTCGCGTCGATGGCCGCCGTGGCGTACCTCGGGCCGGCGCTGCTCACCGGTGAAGGGTTGGCGCTGGCCGTCCAGCGCGGGCTGGTCCTCGCGTCGGTCACGGCGATCCTCGTGGTCGGGACGCGCCGGACGGTGTCATCGCTCGAGCAGGCGCTCAGGCGGCTTCGCCAGACCCTGGCCGACGGCCGACGGCGGAACCGTCACGTCGCGGCGGTCGAGGCGGCCGGCCGGGCCCTCGCCGCACGCGGGCCGGAGAACGAGGTCCTCGAGCAGGTCATGGACCTGCTCCACCACGAGCTCGGCTACCCCCACGTGTCGATCTACCTCGGCGACGGCGAGCGGGTCCGGCTGGGCGCCCAGCGCGGCTACGCCGACGCGATCGAGACGTTCGACGGCAGCTCGGGGGTCATCGGCCGGGTCATCCGGACCCGCCGCGCCGAGCTGGTCACCGACACCTCGCGGGATCCCGACTTCATCGAGGTCGCGCCCGGGGTCACCAGCGAGATCTGCGCGCCCCTGGTGGTCGACGACGACCTGCTCGGGATCGTCAATGTCGAGGCCGATGCGGACACGCTCGACGAGACCGACTTCGGCTCGGTGGTGCTGGTCGCGGATCGGCTGGCGTCAGCGCTGGCCCTGGCCCGCGAACGCCGCTCGCTCGCCGAGCGGGCGGACCTGTTCCAACGCCTCACCGCGTTCGGCAACTCGGTGACCGGCAGCCTCGTCACCGACACCGTCTATCCGACCATCGTGGCCGGCGTCCGACGCGTGCTTGACAGCGACATCGTGGTGCTGACCGTCCTCGACCGGTCGACCGGCCAGTACTTCATCCGCGGGATGAGCGGCGGCGACCTGAGCTTCATCGGTGCCGAGATCCGTCCCGGCGAAGGGGTGTCCGGCCGAGCGATCCGGGATCGGTCGGTGGTGGTCGACGAGGCGCTCGACCGGGAGCGCTTCCCGCCGGACGTTCGCGGCGCGAACGTCAACGACGTGCTCGCGGCGATCGCCCAGCCGCTCATCCGCGACGGCGTCGTGGTGGGCGCCCTCAGCGTCACCCGGAACGAGCTGTCCGAGCCGTTCAGCCGGATCGAGCGCGAGGTCCTCGAGGTGCTCGGGACCCAGGTCGCGCTGGCGATCACGAACACCTTCCTGCACGCGGACGTCACCGAGGCATCGATCCGGGACCCGCTCACCGGTCTGTTCAATCGGCGGCATCTCGACGCGTCGCTGGACCGCTTCCTGGCGGCCCGGCGTCGCCGCGATCCGGCCGAGCGCCCGCCGGCGGCGGTCATCCTGTTCGACCTCGACCGGTTCGGGGCGTTCAACAAGCGTCACGGCCACCGGGTCGGCGACATGGTGCTGCGCGGGTTCGGCGAGCTCCTCGATGAGCGGTTCCGGGCGAGCGACCTCGTCGCCCGCTATGGAGGCGAGGAGTTCGTGGCCGTGCTCGACGGCGCGTCGCTCGATGACGCCGTCCGGATCGCCAACGAGGTCCGCCTCGCCTGGGCGGCCAGCTCGTTCAACGGGGCCGACGGCGCACCGCTCCACGCCACGGTATCGGCCGGGTGCGCCCGGGTCGAGGACTCGGCGCAGACCGCGGAGGACCTGTTCACGGCCGCCGACGTCGGTCTGGCGATGGCCAAGGCCGCCGGTCGAGACCTCGTCGTCGCCGCCTGAGGGTCAGGCCGACCCGGCGATCGGCAGCCGGACGATGAAGCGGGAGCCGCCACCCGGCCGCTCCGTCGCGGCGATCGTGCCACCGTGCTGCTCGGCGATCCAGGCGCCGATCGCCAGCCCGAGGCCGGTCCCGCCCGGTCGAGCGTCGGGG
Source organism: uncultured Chloroflexia bacterium (assembly GCA_963749735.1). GTDB lineage: Bacteria > Chloroflexota > Limnocylindria > Limnocylindrales > CSP1-4 > Chersky-267. The sequence continues at coordinate 121,871 of CAVVNZ010000016.1, read as the reverse complement.
GCGCGCCAGAACCGGTCGAAGACCCGCTCCCGATCCGCCACGGGGATCCCCGGGCCGTCATCGTCCACCGTCAGCGTCGCATCGCGGGGGTCGCTCCGGACGGCCACGGCCACGGTCCCGCCGAGCGGGCCGTGGCGGATGGCGTTGTCGACCAGGATCGTCACCAGCTGGCGGAGCCGAGCCGCATCGCCGACCACCTCCGCCGGCGACGGATCGACGCTGATCCGGACCTGCGAGGCGGCCGCGAGCGGAGCCAGGGCCTCGCTTGCGTCCGTCGCGACATCGGCCAGGTCGACGGGCTCACGGGCGAGCTCGACGGCGCCCGAATCGCTGCGGGCCAGGAGCAGCAGGTCCTCGACCAGCGAGGTGAGGTGGTCGACCTCGGCCGTGATGTCGTCGACCGCCGACCCGACCTCGCGGACCGGCCGATCGGGGTTGCGACGCAGATGCTCCGCGCTCGCCCGGACGACGGCCAGTGGCGTCCGCAGCTCGTGGCTGGCGTCGGCGGCGAACTCGCGCTGATGGCGCAGCGCGTCGCGGATCGGGATGAGCGCCCGGCGAGCGTTCATCCCGCCCGCCACCAGCGCGGCCAGGATCGCGACGAGGCCGCCGACCGCGAGCACCGTGATCAGGGTGGTCATCGTCTTGCGTTCGGCGGTGATGTCCTGGCCGACCTGCAGGATGTAGACGATGCCGCCGCGCTCGACCGGCTCGCTCAGGAGGCGGACCGGCGTGCCGGCCACGTCGACCGTCCGGATGTCGACGGCGCCGGTCAGGCGGACCGAGGAGATCGCCGCGTCGTCCGGGAGCCCGGCGGACAGGTCGAGACCGGCCGGGGCGATGATCGCCCCGTTGGGCGGAACCACGAACGCGAACGTCCCGGACGATGGACCGCCGAAAGCGATCCCGACCGGCGGCCGTCCCGGACCCGCTCCCCCGTCCGGGTCGTTATGGATGATCCGGGTCAGCGTCGTGGCGCGCTCCGCCAGCTGGGCCGTCCCCGTCGCCTCGAGCGAGCGGGCGACGGCGATCGTCAACACGATCCCCAGCGCGACCAGCACGACGAGGACGATGCCCCCGCTCCAGGCGATCAGATGCCAGCGGACGCGGGCGAGCAGCCGCGCATCGCCGGTCTGGAGGCCGCTCACGCGGAGTCTTCAAGCCGGTAGCCGATCCCGCGGAGGGTCCGGATCCGCTCGCCGGCCGGTCCGAGCTTGTCTCGCAGGTAGTGGACGTACGCGTCGACGGCGTTCGGCGTGACCGCCACACCGGACGGCCAGACGTGATCGAGCAGGCGGTCCCGGGTCAGCGCCTCGCCCGGATGCCGCAGGAAGTACTCGAGCAGCGAGAACTCGCGCGGGCTCAGCTCGACCCGCTTGCCATCGGCGGTCACCTCACGTCGGGCCTCGTCGAGCGCGATCGAGCCCACCTCCAGCCGGAGTCCCGAGCGGACCGCCTCGTGGCCTCCCGCTCGGCGCGCCAGGGCCCGGAGTCTCGCGGCGAGCTCTTCGAAGGCGAACGGCTTGACCAGGTAGTCGTCGGCGCCGGCATCGAGCCCGGTCACCCGGTCGACGACCGTGTCGCGGGCGGTCAGGATCAGGATCGGGATGGTCGAGCCGGTCGCCCGGAGGCGCCGCGCCACGTCCAGCCCGGAGCCGTCCGGGAGCCCGACGTCGAGCACGATCGCCTCGAGCCCGCCGACCTCCTCGGCCAGCTCGAGCGCCGAGCGGACGTCGGTGGCGAGCTCGACCACGTGCCGCTCCTCCTCGAGCAGTCGCCTGAGGAGCCGGCCCAACCGCGGATCGTCCTCGACGACGAGCACGTGCATACCGGAACGCTACTCGGACGGGGTGGACGCTGCTCGACCGACGCCGTGCGGCCGAGCAGCTGCCGGGGTCACTTCGGGACGACCGTCACGCTCGAGGCGGCGCCGAGCTGCGGGGTCCCGCCGTTGCCGGTGCCACCGCCGTTGCCGGTCCCGCCGCCGCCGGCGCCACGGGTCACCTGGACCTGGACCGTGCTGCCGGTCGTGACGTCGCCCGCCGTCGCCGGCGTCTGGGTGTTGTAGGTCGTCGTGCTGTTGAGGCCGATCTGGATCGACTGGCCGCTCGCCAGCTTGAGCGTGAGGTGGTCCGCCGAGATGTCGGTCACCTGGCCGCTCAGGGTGATGCCGAGCCCGCGGCCGAAGCCGCCGGCGCCACCGTTGCCGCCCTGGCCGCCGCCGAACTGGCCACCGTTCGGGAACTCACCGCCGTTCGGGAACTGGCCGCCGTTGCCGCCGTTGCCGAACTGGCCGCCGTTGCCGAACGGGCCGTTGCCCCGCGCGCCGGTCTGGGCGATCGTCGCCGCCGGTGCCGTGGCACGACCCAGGGCGAACCCGACGCCGCCGACCGCGAAGACCGCCGCGACCACCAGGATGACGTCGACGATCCCGCGCTTCCGGGGCCCCGATCGCTGGGCGGGCACCGGCGAGACGGGCTGCGGCTGGGGCGCCTGGAAGGCCGCTTGAGGCTGGGGCTGAGGCGGCTGGAAGGTCGGCATCGCGGGCGACGGGTCCGGTGCTTGCGGCGCCTGGAAGGTCGGCAACGGGGGCGTCGCGGACGGATCCGGGGTCGGCTGGTTGTCGGTCACGGTCGGTTCTCCTACTCGTAGCGAAGGGCGGCGATGGGGTCGAGACGGGCGGCCTGCCGCGCGGGCCACACGCCGAAGATCACGCCGACGGCCAGGCTGAACAGCAGGGCCACGACGAGGGTCGCCGGGCTGAACACGAAGCCCCACCCGGCGATGGCTCCGATGGCCGCGGTCGCTCCGAGGCCGACGAGGATGCCGATGAACCCACCGAGGACCGACAGGACGAGGGCCTCGATGAGGAACTGGAAGAGGATGTCTCGGCTCTTGGCGCCGATCGCCTTGCGGATGCCGATCTCGCGGGTCCGCTCCCGGACCGAGACGAGCATGATGTTCATGATCCCGATGCCGCCGACGATCAGCGAGATCGAGGCGATCCCGGCCAGCAGGACCGTCAGCAGCCCGGTGATGGAGTTCACGGTCGTCAGCAGCTGGGCCTGATCGAAGACCGTGAAGTCGGCGGCATCGGCCGCCCCCAGCCCGTGTCGCGACTTGAGCCCGGTCGTGATCTCGGCCTTGACCAGGTCCATCTGATCGGCCGTCGCCACGCTGACGCCGATCGATCGGACCGAGTCGCCCGACACGAAGTTGCTCTTCACCGCCTTGAGCGGAACGACGATCATGTCGTCCTGGTTGAGCGGTCCCGCCCCGCCCTTGGGCTGCATGATGCCGACGACCCGGAAGGGGATCCCGCCGATCGAGATGTCGGTCCCGACGGCATCCGCCCCGAGGCCGAGGTCGCTGGCCGTCGTCGCGCCGAGGACCGCCACACGGAGGCCCAGGTCGGTCGCCGGCTCGGTCAGGAACGAGCCCTGCCAGATCGTCTGGTTGTGGACCGTCCCGTACTGCGCCGAGGTGCCCACGATCGACGTCGTCGTGTTCTCCTTCCCGGCGATGACCAGCTTCTGGGTCGTCAGCTCGGGAGCCACGGCGGCCACGCCGGGGATCGTCGCCAGCGCGTTGGCGTCGTCGATGGTCAGGGTCGTCGCCGACCCCGCCGCCCCGCGCGTCCCGAAGGTCGTCGAGCTCCCGGGGTTGACCGTCAGGAGGTTGGTGCCGAGACCCTCGAGCTGGGTCGTGATGCCCTTGGTCGCCCCCTGGCCGACCGCCACGAGGGCGACGACCGAGCCGACGCCGATGATGACCCCGAGCATCGTCAGGGCGGCCCGGAGCCGGCTCGAGCGGAGCCGGGCGAGCGCGAGACGGATGAGGTCGAGCGGGCTCACGCGACGAGCCGTCCGTCGCGGACGTGGACCTGTCGGTCCGCTCGGGCGGCGACGTCGGCGTCGTGGGTGATCAGGACGATCGTCCGGCCGGTCGCATGGAGCTCGCGGAGGATCCCCATCACGTCGTCGCCGCTGGCCGTGTCGAGGTTGCCGGTCGGCTCGTCGGCCAGGAGGAGGGCCGGCTCGGTGACGAGCGCACGGGCGATCGCCACCCGTTGCTGCTGGCCGCCGGACAGCTCGGTCGGCTCGTGGTCCATCCGGTCGCCCAGTCCGAGCCGCTCGAGCGATGCGCTCGCCCGGGCATGGCGCTCCTTGCGACCGACGCCCTGGTAGGCCAGGGCCATCGCGACGTTGTCGAGCGCGCTGGTCCGCGGCAGGAGGTTGTACGACTGGAAGACGAAGCCGATCGACCGGCTGCGGACCTCCGCGAGACCGTCGTCGTCGAGCTCCTCGACGGCCGTCCCGTCCAGCACGTACCGGCCGGCGGTCGGCCGATCCAGACAGCCGACGATGTTCATCAGGGTCGACTTGCCCGACCCGGACGGTCCGACGATGGCCAGGAACTCGCCGCGCTCGACGGTGAGGTCGAGGCCGTCGAGGGCGCGGACCTCGAACCGGCCCGTCTGGTAGACGCGGCTGATCCGTTCGAGGGTGATCAGCGGAGCGGTCATGGACGGTTCCCCCGTTGCCCCCGTTGCCCCCGTTGCCGCCACCGCCGTTGCCGCCGCCCCCGGCGCCTCGCTGGAAGCCGCCCCCGCCCGGGAAGCCGAACCCGCCGGTCGTGGTCGTCGTCTGGTTCTGGGTCGCGGTCGTCCCGATCACCACCGCCTCGCCGGGCTGCAACCCGCTCTGGATCTCGGCCTGGCTGGAGGTGACCAGTCCGACCGTCACGTCACGCGTCTGGACGCTTCCGTCCGATGCCATCACGAGCACGGTGTAGGTCGGAGCGGACCCGTTCAGCGCGACGGCGGGGACCGAGATCACCCCGGACGCCTCCGCGGTCGTGACCGCTGCGTTCGCGCTCATCCCCGGCCGAGCCGCCGCCGGCGGGTCGGTCAGCTCGACCGTCACCGCATACGTCACGACGCTCCCGGACGAGCTCGCCGCCGACGGTGCGATCGCGACGACCTTGCCGGGGACGTTCGCCCCGATGGCGTCGATCGTGACCGTCGCGGGCTGGTCGAGCTTGAGCGACGGCAGGTCCGTCTCGGTGAAATCCGCGGTGGCCTGCAGCGGGCCGCTGGCCAGCGTGATCGCCGGACCGCTGGTGAGGTCGGTCCCGGCCACGGCCGCGACCGCGGTCACCGTCCCGTCGGCCGGGGCGACGATCGTCGTCCTGGCGACCTGCTCGCGGAGGTCGGCCGCGTTGCCCTGGGCCTGGAGGTACTGCGAGGCGGCGTTGTCGTAGCCGATCCGGGCCTGACGCCGGGCATCGGTCCCGACCGCGGCATCGAGGTTCTCCTTGGCGATGGTCTTCTGGCTCTTCGCGGCGCGGAGGCTCGACTCGGCCGCGGACAGGTTCCGCTCCAGCGTCGTCGCGTCGGCCTTCGCCAGGACGGCGCCCTTCTTGACCGTGTCGCCGACCGCGACCTTGACCTCCTTGACCGACCACGTCCCGGACCCGCTGCCACCCGTGCTGCTCGCGTCGATGGCGGCCGGAGCCGCTCCGAAGTCGAGGCCGTAGCTCGTCGCCCGGGTGAGGGTGCCCGTCGCGTCGACCGTCTGCGCGATGTCGCCGCTCGTCGCCGTCGCGGTCAGGTACTGCGGTCCGCTCGCGCGGCTCCCGCCCGGACCGCCGGTGATCGCGAACACGACCGCGCCCACACCGACCACCAGCAGCACGATCGCCGCCGGGACTTTCCATCTCATCCGAGTCGCCTCGCGCTAGTGTTGGGGAGGAGGTTTGCCGACCACCGCTCGAGCCGGGTCCACCAGGACCCAGTAGACGCATCCGCGCTGAGACGGTCATGAGAGCGACCTGTGGCCACGATGAAGAAACCTTTACCGATCCTTGGTCGTCCGGACCGAGGTTCTCAGAGACATCTCACATCCGACGACCATCCTGACGACATGACCCACAGCCCAGCCAGCTCCGCCGCGCCCAGCGCCCTCCGCCGGGTGACCCGTCCGCGGACGTGGTCCCTGCGTGCGTCCGACGTGGTCGCGCTCCTCGTCGGGAACGGCCTGCTCATCGCGGCCATGTGGGTCCGCCATGGGGGCACCTCCGGGCTCGACACGGCGGCGGGCTTCCTCACCGCGGTCGGACAGCTGACGGCCCTGTTCGGGACGTACCTTGTCCTGATCGAGCTCGTCCTCATGTCGCGCAGCCCATGGCTGGAGCAGTCGTTCGGGATGGACCGGCTCGCCGCGGCTCACCGCTGGGTCGGGTTCGGCTGTGTCTGGCTGCTCGGGATCCATGCCCTGACGACGACGATCGGCTATGGGCTCGGCGACGGCCAGACGGTGGTCGGCGAGGCCTGGACGCTCGTCACGACGTACCCGTTCGTGCTGTGGGCGGTCGCCGGGTTCGCGCTGTTCGTGGCGGTCGCGATCAGCTCGATGCGGGCGGCCCGCCAACGCCTGTCGTACGAGGCATGGCACGGGATCCACCTGTACGCCTACCTGGCCGTCGCCCTGACCTTCGCCCATCAGCTCGTGGTCGGGGCCGACTTCGCCGACGATCCGATGGCCCGCTTGTACTGGATCGGGCTCTATGCCCTGACCGTCGCGGCCATCCTCGTCTTCCGGTTCGGGCAGCCGATCCGGACCTCGCTGCGCCACCGATTGCGGGTCGCCAACGTCGTCCGGGAGGCTCCCGGAGTCGTCTCGATCTACCTGACCGGACGCGACCTCGACCGGCTGGCGATCCGATCGGGCCAGTACCTGGTCTGTCGGTTCCTGGCCCGCGACGGCTGGTGGCGCGCCCATCCATTCTCGATCTCGGCCGCCCCCAACGGGGATTGGCTGCGCCTGACGGTCAAGGACCTCGGGGATGACTCCGCCCGGCTCCAGGACGTTCCGCTCGGCACGCGGGTCTACGTCGAGGGTCCGTACGGCGCGCTGACCGGCGCGCGGCGGACGAGGTCGCGCGTCCTGCTGATCGCCGGCGGGATCGGGATCACACCGCTCCGCGCGCTGCTCGAGGAGCTGCCCGGTCGACATGGCGACCTGACGCTGATCTACCGGGTCCGACGCGAGGCGGACCTCGTCTTCAGGGCCGAGATCGACGCGATCGCCCGTCTTCGCGGCGCGACCGTCCACTACCTCGTCGGGGCGCGCGGAAGCTGGGACCTCCCGGCCGATCCGCTCGGCCCGGAATCGCTCTCGACGCTCGTCCCGGACGTCGCCGACCGGGACGTCTTCCTGTGCGGACCCACCCCGATGATGGACGCGACCCAGCGCTCGCTGCGCGTCCTCGGGGTCGCCGCCGAGCAGATCCACTCCGAACGCTTCGTCTACTGACCCGAGGACCCCGACATGCCGAAACGCGCCGTCATCGCCATCTCCGCCACGGCCCTCGCGCTCGTGCTGCTGTTCAGCTTCAAGACGCCGGACGATCGGCTGGGCACGACCCTCGGCTCGTCGAAGGGTCCCGTCGGGGTGGTGGCCGGTGCGTCGGCCGCCCCGACCCGAACTCCCGCCGGGCAGCAGGGGGCGGGCGGTGCGACCCGGACCCCGACCCCGACCCGGGCCCCGGCCGCGACCGCCGCGCCGGCCGGCGGCTCGTACAAGGACGGGACGGTCACCGGTCCGGTCGTCGATACGCGCTACGGACCGGTCCAGGTCCAGGTGACGATCGCCGGGGGCAAGGTCTCCGACGTGACCGCCCTCGAGCTCCCGTCCGACCACCCGCGATCCGAGATGATCAGCCAGTACGCCGAGCCGATCCTGCAGAGCGAAGCGGTCCAGGCGCAGAACGCCCAGATCGACCTCGTCTCCGGGGCGACCTACACCAGCATCGCCTACGAGCGATCGCTCCAGGCAGCGCTCGACCAGGCGCATGGCTGAGCCCGCCGTCCTCGCGCGGCCGCTCGACCCGGACGAGGCCCCGGGTCCGCTGCATCGCGTCGAGCGGATCATGGGCACGGTGTTCGTCTTCGACGTTCGTGGCGACGGCGTCCGACCGGGGGCCGTCGACGAGGCGATCGCGCTGCTCCACGACCTCGACGCCCGCTTCAGCCCGTTCCGGCCCGACAGCGAGGTCAGCCGCCTCATCCGGGGCGAGCTCGAGGCGGCGGACGCCGCCGCCGACCTGCGGGCGATCCTCGGCCTGTGCGACGACCTCCGCCGGACGAGCGACGGCGCGTTCGACATCCGACGGCATCGGGCGGACGGCCGGCCCGACCCGACCGGCCTGGTCAAGGGATGGGCCACCGAGGAGGCCGCGCTCCTGCTGGAGCAGGCCGGCGCGACGGACTTCGCGATCAACGCCGGCGGCGACATCGTCGCCCGCGGCGAGCCGGAGCGGGGTCGGGCGTGGCGGGTCGGGATCCGCCATCCGCGGATCGAGGATCGCCTCGCCGCCGTGCTCGAGGTCCGCGACCTGGCCGTCGCGACGTCCGGGGCGTACGAGCGGGGCGACCACATCGTGGACCCCCGCACCGGCCGCCCGGCGGTCGGGCTCCTGAGCGCCACGGTGACCGGCCCGAGCCCGACCTACGCCGACGCCTACGCCACGATCGCGTTCGTCCTGGGCCTCGACGGTCCCGCCTGGGTGGCCCGGCACCCCGGATACGACGCCTATGCGATCACGACCGACGAGCAGGCGATCTGGACCCCCGGGATCGACCGGCTCCGCGCCTGAACCCGGGCCCCGTCGGCCATGGCGCCATCAGCGCTCCGCCAGGACCTTGCCAGGGTTCAGGATCCCGAGCGGGTCCAGCGCATCCTTGATCGCGCGCATCATCGCCACGGCGCCGGCGCCGCGCTGTCGTTCCAGGAAGTCCCGGCGCGAGATCCCGATCCCGTGCTCCGCCGTGACCGTCCCGCCGAGCTCGATCGCGGCGATGCACAACGCGTCGGTCGCCCGCTTGAGCCGCGCCTCGCCGTCCGGGTCATCGCGGTCGAGGATGATGTTCGGGTGGAGGTTCCCGTCGCCGACGTGACCGAACGTGGCGATCGTCAGGCCCTGGTCGTCCGCGATGCGCTCGATCTCCCGGAGCAGGTCGGTGACCCGCCCGCGCGGTACCCCGACGTCCTCCATCCGGGCCACCCCGAGGCGCTCCATCGCGTTGAACGCCATGCGCCGCCCCTGGCGCAGCCAGTCCGCTTCCTGCGGATCCGTCGCGATGAGCGTGCCCGTCGCGCCGGCTCCGTCGCACGCTCGGGCGGCTGCCTCGAGGGCGATGCCGGCGGCCGACCCGGGGAGGTCGGACTCGATCAGCAGCATCGCCGCGGCGTCCCGGTCGAGACCCAGCTGGTGGATGTCGTCGACCGCCCGGATCGTGGTGCGGTCCATCAGCTCGAGGGTGCACGGCTCCACGCCTGCATCGATCATCGCCGCGACGGCGCGACCCGCGTCGTCGAGGGCCGCGAAGAACGCCACCAGGGTCGCCTTGGGCGGGGGCGTCGGCCGCAGCCGGAGGGTCGCCTCGGTCACGACCGCGAGCGTTCCCTGGCTGCCGACGATGAGCGGGATCAGGCCGTACCCGGCGACGTCCTTGGTCGTCCGCCCGCCGAGCCGGACGACCGACCCGTCCGCCGTCACGATCTCCAGCCCGATGACCGAGTCGCGGGTCACGCCGTACTTGACGCAGCACAGGCCGCCGGCATTGGTGCCGAGGTTGCCCCCGATCGTGCACATCTCGTAGCTCGCCGGGTCGGGCGCGTAGAACAGGCCCTCCGCCGCGACGGCCTTCTTGAGGTCCGCGTTCACGACGCCCGGCTGGGTCACCACCACCAGGTTGTCGCGGTCGATCTCGAGCACGCGGTCCATCCGGGTGAAGGCGATCGTCAGGCCACCGTCGACGCCGGCCGCGCCGCCGCTCAGACCCGTGCCCGCGCCGCGCGGGACGACGGGGACCCGGTGGATCGCCGCCAGACGGACGAGCTCGGCGACCTCGGCCGTCGTCGTCGGCAACGCCACGCCGATCGGCAGGGGCGGCTCGAGATAGGCGGTCTCGTCGCGCCGGTACGACTCCCGGTCGACTTCGTCGGTCAGCAGCCGCAATCCGGGCAGCGATCCCCGGACGGCGGCCAGGTAGGCGGCCCGCGCTGCGAGGCTCGGGCGGATGGGGCCGGGGACATCGATCGCGGACATCGCCGTCAGGATACTGGCACCATCACATCGTGAACGGCCGCCCCGGAGGACCACCAGCATGAGCGATCGCACCTCCCATCAGCTCCGGACGCTGTCGACCGGGCTGATCGTCTACGGGGTCGTCGGGATCCTCATGGCCGTCGTCATGCTCGGTGCCGTCGTCGCGATCGGGAACCGGCTGGACGGGATCGCCGGCAGGATGAGCAGCCGGTTGACGACGATCTCGGCGACGGTCGATCGGACGGCGACGGCGCTCGAGCATGCCGGGACCACATCCCAGAGCTTCGCCGGCACGCTCGACCAGGCCGGACCGACCCTGACCCAGGTCGACACGGCACTGACCGACGTCGTCTCGACGCTGCAGGAGCTCCAGACGACCTCGGCCGCGCTGACGTTCCTCGGCCAGCAACCGCTGGCCTCGCTGTCCGGTCGGTTCGGCCAGATCGCCACCCAGCTCGGCACGCTGCAGACCCAGGTCGGGACGCTCGGCACGAACCTGGGTGACAACAAGACGAACCTCGTCGCGCTGGGCGGCAGCCTGACCGATCTCGCCGGTCAGCTCCGCCAGGTCAACGATGTCCTGGGGTCGGGCGAGATCGAGTCGAGCCTGAGCGACATCGTCTCGATCGTCCGGGCGGCCCTCGCGCTGCTGGCCGTCTGGTTCGCCGTGCCGGCCATCGCCGCGCTCGGGTTCGGGATCTGGGTCCGGCGCCAGGTCAGGGTCGATCCTGCCCCGCCGGCAGCCGCGGCGGCCTGAACTCGGGGTCAGAAGGTCGGGGCGGCCCGCCGACCCTCGAGCAGGCTGAGCCCGCCGCTCACCTCGGTCGCGACCCCGATGATCTTGCGGCGCTGGATGAGCGCGAACGGGAACCGTCCGGCCAGGCGCCGGTCGGCGAGCCAGCGGACCCGGACGTTGGTCATCGGCATGAACTCGGGGTCGGTCGAGTCGACGAAGGCGGTCAGCGACGCCTGCTCGTGGAGGTAGGCGTAGCCGTAGATGATGTGTGCCCCGGTCGTCAGGACCAGCCGGCGGCGCTGCTTTGGGATCAGGCGGTCCTCCGACGACGACTCGCCCGGGGCGGCCTGACCGACGATCGCGATATCGTCGAGACGGACCCGGAAGTCGGGGAAGGTGATCCGCGTCGGCTCGCCGAGACGCGACAGCAGGACGACGTCGTGGATGGTGAAGAAGCCGTCGAGCAGGTTGACGTAGTCCGACAGCCGGCGGAAGTTGCCCAGCTCGACCGCGCCCTCGGCCCGCAGGTGCGTCCCGATGAGATGGACCCGCGTCGTGGTGGCTCGAGGCTCCGCGTCGACCCAAGGATCGCCGACCGGCGCGTCGGTCGCGGCCGACCCGACGTCCGGCACCGCATCGAGGACGGGCGACGCGACCTCCGTCGTCGACTCGAGCTGCGGCGCGAAGGGCCGGGCCGGACGGGTGAACGGTCGCGGTGTGATCGTCGGCGCCTCGAGGACGTCGATCGACGACGCGGCTCGCTCGCGCGGGTTCCAGATCATGCGGCCATCGTGGCCGTCGCCGGGGCCCGGGTCCATCGCCTGTTGGTACTCCCCGCCGGGTACGCACGCCGCGGGACGCTCAGCGCGGCCCCCCTGGCCGTCTGATCGCCTCGATCACCGCCGGGTTCTCCAGGGCGGACGTGTCGCCCGGATCGAGCCCGAGCCAGGCCGCCCGCGCCACGCGGCGCATGACCTTGCCACTCCGTGTCCGGGGCAGGTCGGGGACGGCGACCACCGCCTTCGGCCGGACGGGTTTCCCGAGGTCGCGGACGACCAGGGCGGACACCTCCGCGGCGAGGTCGGCATCCCAGGCGACCCCGGGCCGGGGGACGCACAGGACGACGATCGCCTCCCCCTTCAGCTCGTCCGGCACCCCGATCGCCGCGGCGGCGGCCACCGCTGGATGGCCGACGGCGCACGCCTCGACCTCGGCCGGCCCGACCCGCTTTCCGGCGACCTTGAGCGTGTCGTCCGACCGGCCGTGGATGTACCAGTAGCCGTCGGCGTCGGTGGTCGCCCAGTCGCCGTGGATCCACAGGCCGGGGATGCGTCGCCAGTACGTCTCGAGGTAGCGCTCGTCGTCCGGCTCGGACCAGAAGCCCCGGGTCATCCCCGGCCAGGGCGAGCGGATCGCCAGCTCGCCGACCGTCCCGCGGACCGGCCGGCCGGCCGGGTCGACGATGTCGGCGGCAAGACCCGGGCACGGCCCGTTGAAGCTGGTCGGCCGGATGGGGCGGAGGAGCGAGCACCCGACGATCCCGCCGCCGATCTCGGTGCCGCCCGAGTAGTTGACGATCGGCAGCCGGCCGCCGCCGACGACGTCGAACGCCCAGCCCCACGGGTCCGGGTTCCACGGTTCGCCGGTCGAGCCGAGGACTCGTAACGAACCCAGATCGTGGTCCAGGACGGGTCCGTCGCCGTGGACGCGGAGGGCTCGGACCAGGGTCGGGCTGACCCCGAAATGGGTGATCCGGTGACGGGCGACCAGCGCCCACAACCGACCCGGGTCCGGCCAGTCGGGCGCGCCCTCGTACATCACGAGGCGGGCGCCGAGGAGCAGCGCCCCGCTGATCGCCCACGGGCCCATCATCCAGCCGAGGTCGGTGAACCAGCACAGGGCATCGCCGGCCCGCAGATCGAAGGTGTGGGCGAGATCCTGGGCGGCCTTGATCGGGAATCCCCCATGGACGTGGACCGTCCCCTTCGGCTGGCCGGTGGTCCCCGACGTGTAGATGACCATGTACGGCGCCTCGGGGTCGGTGTCCGGGACGCGGTCCGCCGCACCGGCCGAGCGGACCTCGTCGGAGACGTCGGCGGCGCCGGCCGCGCCGGCCCGGTCGGGCACGATCGGGTCATCCCAGTCGACATCGCGTCCGGCCGTCATCGCCACGTCCGCCACGTCGGCGCCGAGCCGGCGGACGACGACGACCGTCGTGACCGTCGGGGCGAGGGCCACCGCCTCGTCCGCGACGACCTTGAGCGGCACGATCGCGCCACGGCGATAGAAGCCGTCGGCGGTGATCAGGTGGGTGGCGGCGAACGCGTCGAGACGCGCGGCGATGGCCGGTGCCGCATACCCGCTGAAGATCGGGGTGAAGATCGCCCGCAGGCGGCCGAGCGCCAGCACGGCGATCGCGGTCTCGGGCAGCATCGGCAGCAGGATCCCGACGCGGGATCCCGGACCGACCCCCAGTCCGGCAAGGCGGCGGGCAGCCAGCCGGACCTCGCGGTCGAGCTCGGCCCACGTCGATCTCCGGACCGCGCCGTCCTCGCCCTCCCAGTCGAGCGCCACATCATCGGGTCGGTCGGCCGCCCACGGCTCGACCGCGGCGACCGCGTGGTTGAACGCACCCCCGCGCCACCAGCGAGCCCGGGCGATCCCATCGGCCAGGTCGAGCGTCGAGATCGGCCGGCGCTGCCACGCCAGGCCCAGGTCGTCGGCGGCCGCCGCCCAGAACCAGGCGGGGTCGCGGACGGCCCGCGCCTGGAGCGCTTCGAGGCCGTGGTCGGTCGATCCGCCGGGCAGGGCGCCGCGGACGAAGCGCGCAAGGCGGGAGTCCGCGAGGTCCGTCGGCGAGGGTCGCCACGGTGCCTCGCTGTCGGGTCGCGCGAAGGCCCGGTCGATCACCCGCGAAGCGTAGCGCCGCCGGGCGGGCTTCGATCCCGCTCCGGGACCGCCGGCCGCAGGACCGATTACCATTCGTCGTCCTTGTCACCCGGAGGACCCATGGCGCCCCTGGCGATCGAAGCCGTCGGACTGACCAAGTCGTACGGCGACGTCCACGCCCTCGCCGGCATCGACCTGGCGGTCGAGGAAGGGACCGTCCTCGGCCTGCTGGGTCCCAACGGCGCCGGCAAGACGACCGCGGTCCGCATCCTCACGACCCTGCTGTCACCGGACGGCGGTCGGGCGACGGTCGCGGGGTTCGACGTGGTCCGCGATCCGAGCGCGCTGCGGAACGTGATCGGCCTGACCGGGCAGTTCGCGGCGATCGACGCGAACCTGACCGGACGCGAGAACCTCAGCCTGGTCGGTCGCCTGTACCACCTCCCCCGGGCCGAGGTCCGGGAGCGAGCCGCCGACCTCCTCGAACGGTTCGAGCTGACGGACGCCGCCGACCGGCCGGCGCGGACATACTCAGGCGGGATGAAGCGGCGGCTCGACCTCGCAGCGAGCCTCGTCGGGCATCCGCGCGTGCTGTTCCTCGACGAGCCGACCACCGGCCTCGACCCGCGCAGCCGGATCGCCCTGTGGGAGGTCATCGCCGGCCTCGTCGCGGACGGAACGACGATCCTGCTCACCACGCAGTACCTCGAGGAGGCCGACCGGCTGGCCGACAAGATCGCCGTCATCGACCTGGGCAAGGTGATCGCCGAGGGGACGCAGGACGAGCTCAAGAAGCAGATCGGCGGCGAGGTCGTCGAGCTCAAGCTGACCAAGATCGCGGATCGCCATGGCGACCTCCAGACGGTCTACGACCTGTTGCGCGACCTCGCCGCGGCGGACCCGGTCATCGACCACGACACGCACTCCGTCCGGGTCCCAGTCGAGGGCGGGTCGTCGATCCTGACCGAGACCGTCCGACGGCTCGATGCGGCCGGGATCGAGGTCAGCGAGCTGAGCCTCCATCGACCGACGCTCGACGACGTCTTCCTGACCCTGACCGGCCATCACGCCGAAGCCGACACGACCGACGACGACGGGCCGTCCGGCTCGACCGGGCGACCCGGCCGGCCGGTCGACCGATCCGGCCCACGCCCAGGAGGGACCCCGGCATGACCGCCTCCGCCCGCTCGATCCCGCCCGCCGGAACCCCGACGGACACGCACCCGGCCCTGTTCTGGACGTTCGTCGACGCGATCGCGGTCACCCAGCGGAACCTGCTCCAGTACGTCCGCATCCCGCAGCTGCTCGTCTTCTCGACGATCCAGCCGGTGATGTTCGTGCTGCTCTTCGTGTTCGTCTTCGGCGGCGCGATCTCGGCGTCCGTCCCCGGTGGCAACTACGTCAACTTCCTGATGCCCGGGATCTTCGTCCAGACCGCCGTGTTCGGGGCGACGGCGACGGGGGTCGGCCTCGCCGAGGACCTCGGACGCGGGATGATCGACCGGTTCCGGTCTCTCCCGATGGCCCGCTCGGCGGTCCTCGCGGGACGGACCTTCGCCGACCTGATCCGCAACCTGTTCGTCGTGATCCTGATGACCGTCGTCGGCGTGCTCGTCGGCTTCGCGCCGCTGTCCGGCGGCTTGCCGGCTTACCTCCTGATGCTCGTGATCGTCGTCCTGTTCGGCTATGCGTTCAGCTGGGTCTCGGCGCTGATCGGGATGTCGGTCAAGGATCCCGAGTCGGTCCAGGCTGCCAGCTTCATCTGGATCTTCCCGCTGACCTTCGTGTCGAGCGCCTTCGTCCCGGTCGCCACGTTCCCGACCTGGCTCCAGCCGATCGCCGAGATCAACCCGGTGACGGTCACCGTCAACGCCTGCCGCACGCTGCTCAGCGGGACCGCCACGCTCGACACGATCCTCCCGCCGCTGTTCTGGATCGGCCTGATCCTGGTGGTCTTCATCCCCCTGTCGGTCCGGGCCTACCGCCGGGTCTGACCGCCGGTTCCGGTCCGTGGCGAGGCGCGGGTCGAACGGCCACTCCCGCGTCGACGCCGGCGCTCCAGCCCGAGGGCGAGCCAGCCGACCAGGGCCGCACCGACCGCTCCGCCGAGCCCGATCCCGGCCATCGCCGGCGGGCCGTTCGCGCTCGGGGCGGGTGTCGGGCCGCGACCGTTGACCGAACGGAGGAAGTTCACCAGGTTCCAGCGATCGGTCTCGGACAGCTGGCCCGACCAAGCCGGCATCCCACCCGGCAGCCCGGACGAGATCCACGTGTAGATGTCGGCGTCCGAGTGGAGGTTCAGGTGCCCGCTGCGCAGGTTGGCCGGGGCGATCTGGGTAGTGCCGGCATCGACCCCGCCGCCACGAGCATCGACGCCGTGGCAGCGGGCGCAGTTCGCCTCGTACAGCGTCTGGCCGGCGTCGACCGACGTCACGGTCAACGGGACGGGGTTCACCAGCGCGACGTCACCCGGGCTGCCGGGCCCGAGGAGCGCCGCAACGAGCAGCACGCCGCCCGCAAGCCCGGTCAGCACCGCCCCGGATCGGGCGACCCGGTTCCAGCCGGGACGACGATCGCGGACGTACCAGGCGAAGCCACCGAGGACGCCGGCGGCGATGAACAGCTGGATCCCGACGACGAGTCCGACGGTGACGCCGCCACCACCGGCGACCACCGGCGACGCGGACAGGAGCAGTCCCCGAACGATCATCGGGGTGTCCCCAGGATGAGCGCGGCGCACCCGAGGACGATCCCCGTCAGACCGGCCCCGATGAGCGCGGGCCGGCTCGCGTCCGGGAGCGTGCGCGGCAGGACTCCGCCGGCGGCGGCGAACGAGACCGCCAGGACACCCAGCGCCAGCAGACACAGGGCCAGGACCGCGAACGGGTCGAGCGGCGGTGCGAGTCGACCCTCGATCAGGCCGGTCTGATCGTAGGCGAACACGAACCGCTGTCGAGCGACCTCCAACCCGGAGGGTTCGGTCGCCGTCACCGTGGCGTCCCAGCGGCTGCCCGGCGGGAACGTCGTGTCAGTCACGAAACGTGGCGTCGGACCGCTGAAGTCGGGCTGCATCGTGATCCGCGACGTGCCCTGGTCGGCGTCGAGCCGCTGGAGGATGAGCTCGACGACCGTCCCCTCGATCGGCGGCCGGGTCAGTCCCGCTCCGACCCGGTTCGGGCCGGGTCGGGCGGGCAGGAGGTCGAGGGACACCGGCTGGGCGGAGACGACCGAGCTCGGTGCCGGCGCGATCGCGACCGGGCGGTCCTGGCCGGCGGGTGACCCGCTGGTCAGGTTCGCGGTGATCGCGAGGACGGCCACGCCCAGGATGAGCTCGACCAGCAGTCGTCGCGACAGGCCGAGCCGGCCGCCGACGCCCCGTCCGCCGTCGAGGTAGTTCACGAGCCCGACGCCGAGCGCGGCCACGAACACCAGGATCTTCGCCAGCAGGTCGATCTCGTAGGCCGAGGTGAAGGCCAGCGGATCCCCCGTCTGCACCCAGTCCGCGTAGATCCCGGTCAACGCGATGACCGCGACCGAGACGAGCGCCAGCGCGGAGAAGCGCGGGACGACCAACCCGAGCGCACCGGGTGCGAGCCGGCTCTGGCCACCGAAGTCGGTCAACGCCGCGAGCAGGACCAGCCCGCTCAACCAGACGCTGCCGGCGGCCATGTGGCCGATGTCCATCGCGACGGGCACGGGCGACGTGTAGGCGGCGGCGTGACCCCCGAGCGCGGTCAGGACCAGACCGATGACGCCGGCGACGCCGGCGATCCCCAGGATCGGGAGCGGTCCGAGTCGCCGCCAGCCGACCCGGGCGAGCCCCAGCACGACGAGACCCGCGACGAGGCCGACGAGCAGGCGCGCCGTCAGGAGCTGGCCGATGCGGCTGCCCGTCGCGAACCCGGCGACATCCGGACCGGTGGTCGCGGTGGCGCCGGCCGCGGCAGGCGCGGGAGCGGAGCCCGCCCCGACGACGCAGCAGGAGCAAGCAGCCCGCGGCCCCCGCGATGAGCGCGATCCCCGCACCGTAGGCCGCGCCGCGCGGGATCCCGCCGAGCGCGGGCCGGAGGACGAGCCAGGCGAGGATCGCCAGCCCGAACGCCAGCATCGATCCGCCGTAGGCCAGGACCTTGCCCTGGATCTCCGCGGCCGCCGTCCCCGAGTCGTGGCCGGCATGGAGGTCCCCGGTCGTCGCATCGGCGGCCGCGGATCCGTGGCCGTGCTGGAGGGCGGTCACGTCGCCCACGCCGAAGGTCAGGAACCCCTCGGTGGTGTGGCCGTCCGCCGCCGACAGGGCCCGCCAGTCGACCGTGAAGATCTGATCGGACGCGAGGGTCGTGCCGGTCGGGATCGGAGCGACCAGCGACCGGGGATCGGTCGGGTCGACGGATCCGACGGCCGCCAGCAGCGTCCGGCCGGTCCCGTCGAGCAGGTCGAGCGAGGTGTATCGCGGGTCGATCGGCTCGCTGAAGACGAGCCGGATCTCGGTCGGCGCGGTCGGGACGGACTCGCCGGCGCCGGGCGAGCTCGACACGAGCTGGGAGTGGCCGAGGACGACCGCGCCGTTCCCGGCCGGGAACGCCGGCCCGGACAACGCCGGCCGGGCGAGCAGGACGACCGCGGCCACCCCGAGCGCGAGGAGCGCCCGGGTCGCGGCCGACGATCGTGACATGGGACTCGCGCCCGCTACGCCGTCGGTCGCCGGCGGTTCGCGACGGCGACCCCGAGCGCAAGGAGCCCGACCAGGAGTCCGATCCCGCCCACCGCCAGCGCGATGGTCGTCTGGCTGGCGGCATCCGCGCCCTTCTGGGCCTGCGCCTGGAGCTCGGCGATCGTCGGAAGCGTCGCCGGGAACTCCCCGGAGGCCGCCTCCTGGACCTCGTTGAACCCGGTCGGGCTCGAGGTGAACGACTCGTCGATGGCGGCGCCCTCGATCGTGCCGGTCAGGTGGAAGGTGTATTTGCCGGCCGCGGTCGGGATGAAGACCGACTCGTACCAGCCCGGGTCCTCCTCGCGCTCGACGAGCGGGAGGTCACGCGTCTGCGTGCCGTAGGTCACCTGGGCCTTGACCGTCTGATCGAGACCCGAGATGGGCTTGTCGTCCTTGGTCACGTGGAACTCGAGCCCGCTCCGGTCGCCGACGAAGACCGGCTCGGCGATGAGCCCGACCTCGAACGAGTAGCCGGCGACGTCGCGTTCCTCGTGCGCCAGGGCTTGGCCGGCAAGGGTCGCCAGCAGCACGCGCGGCCAGGCCGGCGCTGCCGAGTCGCCGGACGGTCGTCCGGTTCGCGTCGATGGACAGGTGCATCGGGATGTCACTCCTGATCGGTGCGGCCCGTTGTCGGGCGCACGGGACACGACGGCACCCGAACGAGACCTCGGGCCGGGTGCGGTCGGTGATGCGGTCAGGCAGCGAGCGGCGGCGCTCGTCCGGCGTCGAGCCGGACGAGGAACCAGGCATGGGCGCGGACCGCGGCGACGTCCGTCCATCGCGGCGCGGGTCGCCGCGGCGTGAGATCGCGTCGACGAGCGGCGGGCGGGCGCCCGGCGAGCCGGGCGGTAAGGACGGCGATCCTCCAACGGACGAGCGCTCCGACCGCTGCCGCGGCCAGGGTCACCAGCGCGAGGGCGGGCAGGGCGAGCGGGTATTCGGGTCCCGTCAGCGCCGCGAGCCCGAGGACGTGACCGTGCCCCGCGAGATGCTCGACGTTCTCCTGGACCGCGAATGCGATGCTCACGAGCACGAACAGGGGGGACCACAGGCCGACGAGCTCGCGGCGATAGCCACGGTCGGGCGAGCCCCCTGGGACCGTGGTGGCTCGGATCGACCGGTCCGTCCCGCGGACGCGACCGACGCGGACGGCGGCCCGCAGCCCGAGAACGGTCGCCGCGACCACCGCGATCATCGAGAAGACCGGCCAGTACCCGTCATGACCGCCGTCCCGCATCGCCCGGGCGAACGCTTCGCCGAACCCGTACTGGGCGGCGAAGATCGCGTCATGGGCGATCGCGAGCGACACGAGGCCGAGCATCGCCAGGCGGACCGCCCGGAGCAGTCGCGCCGTCCGGCAGGACGTCTCGATCGTCATCCCGGGGATGATACGGCCGAACGGTCGCTGAACGCGCCCGGTCGTCCCGCGCTCACGGCGCTCCCGATGGGTGCGGGGCCCAGAGCCCGATGCCGGCCGCCCGGGCCGCGCGCTGGGCCGCGACGAACCGGTCGGCGTACTTGACGTCGGGAGGATCCGTCTCGATCTGGGCGAACCCGCGTCGGACGAGCTCGAGGTCGACGAGCGTCCAGCGATCGCCGTCGGCCAGCCAGACGTAGCGGAGCAGCCGTCCGAACCGGTCGGTCTCGGAGACGTCCTTCTCGAGGACCACCGTCTGCCCATCGACGAGCTCCGCGTTCGCCCGACTCGCCTCGGGTCCCATCCACTGGACGGGCGTGTCCGGCTTCTTCGTCTCCGGCGTGTCCATCCCGATGTACCGGAGGCGCTGCTCGCGTCCGCCCAGCCGGACGATGATCGTGTCGCCGTCGACCACGCGGACCACCCTGGCGGTCTCGGTCTCCCCGGTCGGCCGGAACGTCGCTTCCGACGCGGGCGCCGCGGGGGTCGGTCGGGTGGTTGCCATGGTCGATCCCGGCGTCGGTCGGATCGAGGCTGGCGTGGCGCTCGGGCCGAGGGACGTCCCACAACCCGCCAACGCGAGCGACGCGACTGCGACCACGGCGACGCCGACGGCGACGGCTCGTGCGGGATGGACGGACCGGACGACCATCCGTCGACGGTACTCCCGACGGCTCGTCGCGACCTATCATTGCCATCCCGTGCCCACCGTCCTGCTCATCCGTCACGGACTGACCGCGCTCACCAGATCGACGCTGGTCGGCTGGACACCGGCCGTCCCGCTCGACGACGAGGGTCGCGCCCAGGCGGCAGCCGCGGCCGCTCGGATCCGAGGGGTCCCGCTCGCGGCCATCGTCAGCTCGCATCTCGACCGTTGCCGCGAGACGGCCTCCATCATCTTCGCGGGACGTGAACCGCCCCCGCCGTTCGAGCTCGACGAGCGACTCGCCGACGTCCGCTACGGCGACTGGACGGGCCGCCCGTTCAAGGACCTCCAGCGCGAGCGCGCCTGGAAGACGCTCCATGCGGACCCCGCTTCGTTCCGCTTCCCCAACGGCGAGGCCCTCCATGAGATGGGCGCCCGGTCGGTCGCCGCGGTCCGCGACTGGAACGAGCGGCTCGGACCCGAGGCGACCTATGCCGTGGTGAGTCATGCCGACCCGATCCGGGCGATCCTCGCCGACGCCCTCGGGCTGGGCTTCGACGGCATCGAACGGCTCTCCGTGGGCCCGGCGTCGTTGAGCATCGTCCGCTACGGACCGGGCGGCTCGACCGTCCTGCGGGTCAATGACACCGGCAGCGATCCGAATGACCTCGTTCCGACGAAGAGAAAGGTACGGACGCCGCGCGCCCGTCCGACCGACGGCCCGGATGGCCGTCCCGCCAAGATGTCGTAGAGTCCATCCATGTCCCGCCGTGTCTACACCTTCGACGGCCCGGACCGCTTCGTCGCCGGCACGATCGGCGAACCGGGCGGCCGCACGTTCTTCCTCCAGGCTCGCAAGGGCGGCGACGTCGTCAGCGTCGCCCTCGAGAAGACCCAGGTCGCCGTCCTTGCCCAGCAGCTCGACGCGCTCCTCGACATCCTGGCCGATCGCGGCATCGACAGCGTTCCCGTGGCCGCGGACCCGGACGAGGTCGATACCGGTCCGCTCGGCGAGCCGCTCGTCGAGGCCTTCCGAGTCGGGGCGATGACCCTCGCCTGGGACGGCGAGCACGACCGCGTGGTCATCGAGGCGGCCGCCATCCCCGAGGACGGCGACGCGTCGCCCGACGACACAGAGGAGGGCCCCGACGGCCCGGATCTCGTCCGGATCCGGATCGACGGTCCGACCGCCCGGGCGTTCGTCGATCGGGCCACCCGGGTGGTGGCGGCGGGTCGCCCGCTCTGCCCGCGCTGTGGTGAGCCGCTCGATCCGCAGGGCCACATCTGCGCCCGGCCGAACGCCTACCTGAACTAGGCATGGACGCGCTCCGGCTCCTCCGGGACGGGGAGCTCGAGGTGCGCGGACGGCTGACGGTCTCGTCGAACGCCGCCCTGGTCGGGATCGTCCGCCTGCCGAACCAGGATGGCGGGTCGCCGCCCGACGCCGACCCGAGCGGTCTGCTCGGCCGGCTCCTCGGCGACGACCCGCCGGATCGCGATGCGGCCCTCGCCGCCGTCGTCTACAAGCCGGTGGCGTTCGAACGCCCGCTGTGGGACTTTCCCGACCGGACGCTCGCGAACCGCGAAGCCGCCGCTTATCTCGTCTCCCGCGCGAGCGGCTGGGACCTCGTCCCGCCGACCGTCCTGCGCGACGGTCCCGCCGGCCCGGGGATGGTCCAGCTGTGGCTGGACGAGGACCCCGAGGTCGACGCCTGGGAGCTGGTCCAGGATGCCGACCCCCGCCTCCGGCCGATGGCCCTGTTCGATGCGGTCGTCAACAACACCGACCGGAAGGGCGGCCATATCCTGCCCTGCGCGGAGGGGGATGGGATCCGCCTGTTCGGCGTCGACCACGGCGTCTGCTTCTCCGTCGACCCCAAGCTGCGGACCGTGCTCTGGGCGTGGCGCGGAAGTCCGATCGCGCCCGACGAGCTGGCCACGCTCCGCGCGCTCCGGGCGCTGCTCGACGACGACCTGGGCACCGCCCTCGCCGAGCTCCTCGAACCCGAAGAGGTCGAAGCGACGCGCGACCGTCTCGACGCGCTGCTCGACAGCGGGTCCTTCCCCGAGCCGTCGGCCGACTGGCCGGCCGTCCCCTGGCCGCCCTACTGAGCGGTACGAACGGATCGAGCCGGCGCACCATTGCGCATCGTATGACGCAAGACGCGGCCCTGGGGTGGGGGCCACGGGGTCGGGGTCGGTGTTGGCGGTGGTCAGTCCGGGGAGGCGCCTCCGCCGTCCGCGGCCGGCTTGGGTGCGGCGGCCTTGGCTCCAGGCTTGGCGGCTGGGGCGGCCTTCGCGGCGGCCTTCTCGGCGACGGTCACGGCGATCACCCGGCGGAGCCAGGCTTCCGTGGCGATGATGTGCTCCGTCTCGGCAACGGTCTGGACGGTGGCCCACCGAGCCTTCCAGCCTCGGATATCGGCCAGGGCCTTCTCGGCTGGGTGTCGGCGTGCGGCTCGTGTCATGTCATCGCTCCTTCGGGTGGTGGGGCCGGTCCGGCGCCGGCCGGCCTGTTCCCCGCTCCCGGCACCGCACCGAAGCGCTGGGACCCGAAGGACTCGGCGCCGCCGAGCCCTGGCACGAGCCCGACCTCATAGCGGGAGACGACACTTCCGTGTCTGATCGATCGAACTCCACCGGGCTGGGCCGGATACCATCCATGTCGATGTTCACCGCGCGTTCGGGTCAGCCGCTCCCGCTGCCCCCCGCGAGGATGCGGTTCATGGGAGAGAACGACGAACAGCTCATTCAGGTCGGCGACGAGCTTGCCGGGCTGCTCGTGGCGTTCGGCATGACCGCTGACTCGGCCGTCGTCGACGTAGGCTGCGGCTACGGGCGGCTCGCGCTCGGTATCCTCCACGCGACCGATCACCGAGGCCCGTATCTCGGCTTCGATATCCTCAAGCCCCAGATCGACTGGTGCCGGACGGCGATCACACCGAACTTCCCGAAGCTGCGCTTCGAGCACTTCGACATCCGCAACGGACGCTACAACCCGGGCGGCATGATCGAGCCGACCGAGGCCTCTTTCCCGGCTCGGAGCGCCAGCACCGACGTGTGCGCCCTGTTCAGTCTGTGCACCCACCTGTACCGCCCCGACATCGAGCGGTACCTCGACGAGATTCGGCGCGTCCTCCGTCCGGGCGGCGTCGCGGTCACGACGTGGTTCCTGTTCGATGAGGCTCGATTGCCGCGGGCGACCTCAGCCGCGGCCACATACCCGATGATTCATGTCCTAGACGAAGTGACGCGCTACACGGAGGAGGGGAATCCGCTCCGCGCGATCGCGTACGAGGAGGGCGCCGTTCGCGCGATGGTCGGCGCCGCCCGGCTCGAGGTGCTCGCCATCGATCGCGGAACGTGGGCGGGCGAGCCCGGCCGGGTATTCCAGGACGTCGTGGTCCTCCAGCGATCCGCGTCCGATACGATCGTCGACCCGGAGCCCAAGGGGCCGAGTCTCACGAAACGGACGACGATGGCCGGCCGGCGCGCAGCCCGGCGTGCTCGACGGGGCGTAGCCTCGTCTCGCACCCTGGCCCGGCGTGTGCGTCGCCGGGCGAGCCGCCTGCTGGGGCGCGCCTGACGACCTCAGGCCGTCAGGCGAGACCGAGCCGCGACAGCCGCCCCGCCATTGATGAGGTACCCGGGCTCCCGAGGGTCGAACCGCTGCGATCCAGGGCGGAGGATCGTCCCGGCGTCGGCACAGGCATTCCAGAGGGTCATCCCGAACTCCACGTCGCGGGCGAGCCGATCGGTCGTGTGGCAGTAGACCGTCGAGATCTGACCGGCCCGGATCGCTTCCACGAGCTCTGCCATCGCCGTCCGCTTCGTCCTGGAGCCGCGACCGCCCGACACGCCCCAGTCACCATCGAATGTGCGCCCGATCACTACGCCATCCGCGGCCGCCTGAGCAGCATTCGCTGCACGCTGGCCCGCGCCACGGTCCCGATCGGCGGACTTATCCCTCTCGACGCTACGACGAAGGTACTGTGCCGGGATGCCGTGGTTCGGCTGTAGGGTGACCATGGGTGTCGCTCCGTTCCGCCCTGTCCTGGGGGGCTCCGGAGAAGGTCATAACGTGTTCGACACCGGGGAGTTTCGATCGTGCCGATCCGGTTCGAGGCCTATACCGCCGATGGCGTCCGTCGCGGCATCGCGACGGGTCACAGTCGACTGGGCGACCTGCTCGAGCTCGACCCGCACATCGAGGTCACCCAGGGCCATCTCGCCCCACTCGATGGGTCGCCGGCGATCCCCGACCCGTCCGGCGGCGTCAACCTCGCGACCGACGACCTGTTCGTGGTCGTCGCTCCGGCGGACACCCCCGTGATCGTCCATCCTGCCTGGCACGACGTCCTGCTCCTGTGCGGACCGTACCTCGTGTCCGGGCGGATGCCGACGATGCCCGGCTTCGATCCCGCTCGCGCCCTCGCCCGGCCGACCGGCTCGTTCGTCCTTCTCGACAAGGTGACCCTGTCGCTGGCCTCGCGGCCCGACGGCGGGACGATCGAGCACGGCCTCGCCTGGGTCAACCGCTACGTCGTCGAACGGGTGGAGAGCGACCTCGAGCTCGGCTTCTTCTTCCCGGGTGCCGAGTCGAAGATCGTCCAGGCGACGTACACCCCCGGTGCCGATCCGGGCCAGGCCTCGGGTCCCGCCGCCTAGTCCACGCCGCCTAGTCCACGCCGCCTGGTCCCCGACCGCGTCCGCCGACCCACCGCGTCAGACCCGCGGCGGATAGCCCGTGATCCGGCGGATCGACCGGTACAGCGGCTTGAGCGCGGGGTACATCCGTTGATAGACATCGCGGTACAGCGCGTCGTAGGTCGCCTGCGCCACCGGGTCCGGGTCGCGGACCTCGACGACCCGGGTCATCGCCGCCACCGCCGCCTCGAACGATGGGTGGATGCCCAGGCCGACCGCGGCGTCGATCGCCGCACCGAGTCCTGACGTCTCGTACGTGTGCGGCCGTCCGGTCGGCAGCCCGAACACGTCGGCGGTCAGCTGGACGGCCGACGGGCTCTGGGAACCGCCGCCGGACACGCGCAGCTCGGTGATCCCGACCTTCGTCCGCCGTTCCGTCCGCTCGGCGCCGTCGCGCAGCGCATAGGCCAGGCCCTCGAGGATCGCGCGGTAGAGGTGCGCCCGGGTGTGGATGTCGCCCCAGCCGATGATCGCGCCCTTGGCCTCCGGCCCGGGGATCCGGACCCCGGGCGACCAGTAGGGTTGCAGGGTCAGGCCCATCGACCCCGGCGGGACCGAGCGGACGAGCTCGTCGAACAGGACCTCGGGCTCGATCCCGGCCGCCGATGCGCGAGCGACCTCCCGGTCGCCGAACTCTCGCTTGAACCACTCGACCATCCAGTAGCCGCGCATGACCTGGATCTCCAGGCTGTACGCGCCGGGGATGGCCGCCGGATAGGGCGGGATCAGCGGGATCGCTTCGACGTACCGCCGCTGGGTCGTGTTGAGGGTGGCGGTCGTGCCGTACGACACCGCGCCGATGTGCGGTTCGAGCGCCCCCGCCCCGAGCACCTCGCAGGCCTTGTCGGCGGCCGCCGCGATGACCGGCAGGCCGACGGGGATCCCCGTGGCGTCCGCCGCTGCGCGCGTGATCTCGCCGAGGCGCTCGCCTGGCGGGACGAGCTCGGGCAGCATCGCCGGCTCGACCGGCGCGACCCGCCACTTCCAGTCCCCCGGCGGGCTCCAGCGCTGGCGCTTGTAGTCGAACGGGAGGTAGCCGACCTGGGCGCCGACCGAGTCGACCATCCGGCCGGTCAGACGCCGCGTCAGGAAGCCCGAGACGAGCAGGTATCCCTTCGTCCGTGCCCATACGTCCGGCTGGTGGCGGCGGATCCAGTTGACCTCCGCGTCGGCCTGGAACGCCGCGACCGTGTCGCGCACGCCGAGCGCCCGGAACGCCGCCCCGGTGAGGCCGCCGATCGGCCGGAGTCCCTCGGTCCGGCGCTGGTCGAGCCAGACGATCGCCGGCCGGAGCGGGTCGCCCGCCTCGTCGACGACGACGATCGAGCCGCGCTGGGTCGTCAGCGTCACCGCGGCCAGCCCGCCGGCCGGCGTAGCGGGATCCGCCATCACCCGCCGGCAGGCCTCCCCGAGCGCGCGCCACCAGACCTCGGGGTCCTGCTCCGCCCAGCCGGGCTGGGGCGAGACGTACGGCTCGAACGGGACGCGGGCCCTGGCCACGATCACGCCGCGAGGATCGAAGATCAGGGCGCGGAGGCTCTGCGTCCCGCAGTCGATCGCCAGGATATGGTCGGCCGATCCGCTCACGGCGCGGCGTCGGTCGGCTCGCCGAGCAGGACGTCCGGGTCCATCACGCCGTCGGGGTCGAACCGGGCGGCGACGTCCCGGAGGGCCGCCATCCCGAGCTCGCCCTTCTCGACCGCGAGATAGGGCAGGTGATCCCGTCCCACGCCGTGCTGGTGGCTGATCGTGCCGCCGTGCTCGACGATCGTGCGGCTGGCGGCCGTCTTGAGGGCGAGCCAGCGCCGGTAGGTCCCCTCGGGCCGGGGCGACTGGCGGAAGAGGTAGGTGACGTAGATGCTGGTGCCCGACGAGTAGAGGTGGGACAGGTGGGCGAACGCGTGGACGCGCTCGTTCTCCCCGTCGAGGCCGGCGTTCAGCGTCTGGACGAGCGCCGCGGCCAGGGTCGGCGCCCGGGTCCAGTCGGTCGCGGTCTCGAGCGTGTCGACCGCGTAACCGGCCTCCCACAGGGTGTTCCGCAGGTAGGGCTGGAGGAAGCGCCCGGCGTCCCACTGCCGGCCGAAGGCGTCGGGGGCCGGTACACCCCCATGGTGGCGGACGATCTTCGACGCGACGCCGGCCGTGGCCTCGGCGATCCGGGTCTGGCCGGCCAGGCCGAGAAGCAGGAGACACGGGTCGTCGCCGCCGCCGCGGAGACCGACCCAGCGCATCGCCAGGCCGACCCGGCGCCGGCGCCCGGCGAGGGCGAGGGTCGTCCGCGTCTCGTCCTGGGTCGACAGCCGGACCATCGCCAGCGGCAAGCGGGCGCCGGCCAGCTCGAGCAGGGTCGCCATGCCGCGTCCCCAGTCCGGCAGGAACAGGGCGAGCGTCCGCTGGTACTCGGGGATCGGGACCGTCCGGACCGTCGCCTCGCTGACGATCCCCAGCCGACCCTCCGAGCCGAGCACGATCTGGCGCAGGTCCGGACCGGCTGCCGAAGCCGGGTGGGTGGGCAGGTCGAGCGTGCCGGCGGGCGCCTCGAGCCTCCCGCCGGCGAAGAGCGCCTCGATCCGGCCGAAGCCGAGCGAGCGCTGTCCCGACGACCGCGTCGCGACCCAGCCACCGAGCGTCGAATACTCCCAGGACTGCGGCTCGTGGCCGAGCATCCGGCCGTGCGCCTTGAGCGCCGACTCGAGCGCCGGCCCGGTGACGCCGGCACCGAACGTCGCGAGGCCGCTGGCTGGATCGAACGCCCGGAGGCCGGCCAGTCGCTCAAGGTCGACGACCAGGACCGGTGGGTCCCCGCCCTGCGGCGGGCCGAGGTCGGCCGGGGACAGTCCGCCGACCACGCTGCTGCCGCCGCCGTAGGGCACGACCGTGGCGCCGGCCGTCCGGGCATACGCGAGCAGGTCCCGGACCTCGGCCGACGACGACGGACGACCGACGCCGTCGGGCACCCGCCCGAGCGCCCCGCTCCGCAGCGCGACCCAGTCGCCCAGACTCTGTCCGCGCGCATGCCGGACCCGGTCCTCCGCATCGGACGAGATCAACGGGTGGTCCGGGAGCCGGCCCGCGGGGATCGAAGCCAGCACGTCGCCGAGTGAGGCGTCGGGACTCGGGCGACCGGGTCCGACCAGGCCCTCGAGATGGGAGATCGCGCCGCCCGGCACCTTGCCGACGATGCCGTCGTCACCCCAGCCGTTCCAGCGTCGGGTCATGCGGCCATGGTGCCGTATCGGGGCGCCGGGAGCGAGGCGTAGACTGCCGGCCATGTCGAGCTGCGACTGCTCCGGCCATCAGAACGTCTTCTCCGATCGGATGGCCGAACGCGACCTGAAGCGCTACCTGGCGGACGGGCCGGACGGGCCGACGAGACTCCTCGTCGAGGCCATCCGGGCACAGGACGTCGAGGCCGCGACCCTGCTCGACATCGGCGGCGGCGTGGGCGCCGTCCAGTTCGAGCTGCTGACCGCCGGCGCGTCGTCGGCCGTGTCGGTCGACGCGTCCCCGGCGTTCATCGCGATCGCCCGACGCGAGGCCGAGCGCCGCGGGCTGGCCGATCGGATCGTCCAGCGCGAGGGCGATTTCGTGGCGCTCGCCTCCGACGTGCCGAGTGCGGACGTCGTGACCCTCGTCCGGGTCGTCTGCTGCTACGCCGTCATGCCCGAGCTCGTCGGTCGATCGGCCACCCACGCCCGTCGGATGCTCGGACTGGTCTACCCGCGCGACGCATGGTGGTCGCGGGCAGGCGCGCGGGTCTTCAACCTCGGCCATCGGTTGACCGGGGACGGCTTCCGCATCCACGTCCATCGGGAGGTGGAGATGGACCGGCTCATCCGCGTCGCCGGGTTCGAACGGCAGCTCCTCCGCCGGGGTCCGCTCTGGCAGGTCGCCCTGTACGTCCGGCGTCCCGAGGCTCCGCGGCTGCCCTAGGCCGAGGCGCCTCGCGTGACCGGCCGTCGACCACCCGGGACGAACAGCCGGGCCGTGGTACGCCGAACGGGGGATGCCGCCGCCGTGCCGGCGCGACTACGGTCGGCTCGATGACGCTCCCCTCCTCCGCGGCGCGATGCTGACCACCCGCGGCGACGACCAGCGCCCGGCCCCGCCCGGCGGCGGCACCTCGTGCCGCCAGTGCGGACGCGCTCCGTCGCGACCGGGGGCGGCCGTCTGTCCCCGTTGCGGGATCCCGTTCGGAGGCGCGCCGCGGGACGACGTCGCGCTGCCGACGTGCCACATCTGCTATGCCACCGTCGGCGACGACGGGCTCCTGCCGTCACTCGCCGGGCACGGGCGGAACGTCCCGATCGCGGACCATCTCGTCGAGCACGATCGCTACCCGGTCGGCGACGACGAGTGGCTCGAGTCGCTGCGCCACGGCGACCGGATCCGGGTCGGCCGCTGGGACGCGCCGTTCGACATCGTCCGGCGCTACCTCGTGACCGGGATGTTCGATGCCGGCCGGCGACGCGCGATCCAGCACGATGCCGTCGTGACGGCGATGAGCCAGCTCAGCCGCTGGGGCGCGAACGCCTCGAGCCTCGTCGGCGATCAGCCCGACTGGCGCGAGGCGCGCGACGCGATCACCGCGCTGATGGAGCGCTTCCACCACCGCTGAGGCGCCACCGACCCGAGGCACGGCCCGGTCGGGTGGCCGTGGCCACGATCCCGGGCTCAGCGATGTCGATCGTCCGGGCGCCGCCCGCCCGACCCGTCGCTGCGCGGCGCGGCCGCTCTCGCCAGGCGCTCGCCGGGCATGGCGGTGATCGGTCGCTGGCCCCCGGCGACCGGCGTCGAGCCGGGGTGGCTCGGGCGGCCTCCGCGCGGCCCCTGCGGTCCGCTCGGGCGCGACGACGGCTGACGACCCGGCCGGCCGTCCGGTCGCCCGGTCGGCGCGTAGGCCCCGATCGACTGGCCGGGCCGGCGGGCCGGTGCCGGACGACCGGCGGATCCATGACGCGGACCCGGGGCGATCTCCCGCGGGCCAGCGGAGGTCTGATGCTGCGGCCGATGAGCGGGCGCATATCCCGACCGGTTCGCGGGAGCCGGGCGGCCCGAGCGGGCCGGGGCGCCGCCGCGACCGACGGCCGAGCGGAGGACGATCGGCTGCGGGCGGACCGACCGGTCGGGCTCGAAGCCCTCGACGACCTCGACCTGGATCTTGGTCCGGAGGAGCGTCTCGATCTGCCAGAGGAGCTTCTGCTCGTCGACGCAGACCAGCGACACCGCATCGCCGTCCATCCCGGCGCGGGCGGTCCGGCCGATCCGATGGACATAATCCTCGGGCGCCATCGGCAGCTCGAAGTTCACGACGTGCGGCAACGCATCGATGTCGATCCCGCGCGCGGCGATGTCGGTCGCGACCAGGATCGCCGCCCGGCCCGCCTTGAAGTCGGCCAGGGCCCGGTTGCGCTGGGGCTGGCTCTTGTTGCCGTGGATCGCCGCGGCGGCGATGCCGTCCCGCTCGAGCTGCTCGGCGAGTCGATTGGCCCCGTGCTTGGTCCGGGTGAAGACGAGCGCCTGGTCGATCCGGCCCGACCGGATCAGGTGGCTCAGGAGCTCCCGCTTGCGCTCGCGGTCGACCGGGTGGACGACCTGCCGGACGAGCTCGACCGTCGTGTTCCGTGGGGTGACCTGGACATGCGCCGGGTGGTCGAGGATGCCGTCGGCCAGGCGCCGGATCTCGTCCGAGAACGTCGCACTGAAGAGGAGGTTCTGGCGAGGCGCGGGAAGCAGGGCGATGATCTTGCGGATGTCGCGGATGAACCCCATGTCGAGCATCCGGTCGGCCTCGTCGAGGACGAGGATCTCGACCCGGGACAGGTCGATCGTCCGTTGCCCGACATGGTCGAGCAGGCGACCCGGCGTCGCCACGACGATCGGCGCACCGGCCCGCAGCGCCCGGACCTGGGCGTCGAACCCGACGCCGCCGTAGATCACCGCCGACCGGACCGGCCGTCGGGCGCCGTAGGTCCGGACGCTCTCCTCGACCTGGATCGCGAGCTCGCGGGTCGGCGTGAGGATCAGGGTCCGGACGGCAGGATGGGAGGCGTCACGACGTCCGCGGTCGCGCGGGTCGCCCGCGAGCCCATGGGACGCCGGGCCGGGCGCGGGCCGGCCGTTGAGGATCTGCAGGATCGGCAGGACGAACGCGGCGGTCTTGCCCGTGCCGGTCTGGGCGCCGGCAAGGACGTCGCGGCCCGCGAGGACCAGCGGGATCGCCTCGGTCTGGACGGCGGTGGGCTCGGTGTAGCCCTGGTCCGCGACCGCGCGGAGAAGCTCGGGCTCCAGCCCGAGTGGTGTGAAGGACACGATGAGACTCCTGGACGGGCCCTCCCGCACGGTTGCAGGGCCCGGTCAGGGCATCGGATGATCGGGATCGAACGGTGGGAAGACCGGGGCGCAGACCGGAGGCGCCCGACGAACACGAGATAACGAGCATAGCCGAGCTCGGCCGAATGCGCTCGGGCGAGGGCCCGATGAGCCGGCGCGGCTAGGATGGCCCGGTGCTCGACCTGCCCGTCCGACCTGCTGTCCGACCTCGACCCCGCGCAACGCGAGGCGGTGCGCACGACGAGCGGGCCGGTCTGCATCCTGGCCGGCGCCGGGACGGGCAAGACCCGGGCGATCTCCCGTCGGGTGGCCTACGCCCTGGAGACCGGTGTCGTTGCGCCCTCCCACGTGCTGGTCGTCACGTTCACGGACAAGGCCGCCACCGAGATGCGCGAGCGGCTGGCAGCGCTCGGTCGGACCGGCGTGACCGCCGCGACGTTCCATGCCGCCGCGCTCCGCCAGCTCCGCCACTTCTGGCCGCGGGTGTCAGGCGGGGAGCTGCCCACGATCCTCGAATCCAAGGTGGCGCCGCTGATCGACCTCGCCCGGACGCTGCCCGGAGGCTACCGCTACGTCGCGGTCCGGGATCTCGCCGGCGAGATCGAGTGGGCCAAGGCGCGTCGGGTCGGCCCGGCCGCGTACGAGGAGGCGATCGAGGCGGACGGGCACGACGGCCCGCTCCCGGCCCGGCTGTTCGCCCCGCTGTACGGCCGCTACGAGGCGGCGAAGGCGAGAGCCGGCCGGATCGACTTCGAGGACATGCTCGAGATGACGATCCGGCTGATCGAGGACGACGCCTCGGCCGCGGACGAGATCCGGGCCCGCTATCGCTGGTTCAGCGTCGACGAGTACCAGGACACGAACACGCTCCAGCAGGCCCTCCTGGACGCGTGGCTCGGGGGGCGCCAGGACCTGGCCGTCGTGGGCGACGAGGACCAGACGATCTATACCTTCACCGGCGCTTCCTCCGAGTGGTTGACCGGGTTCACCCGGCGCTACCCGGCGGCCCACGTCGTCCGGCTCGAGACGAACTACCGCTCGACGCCGCAGGTGCTCGACCTGGCCAACCGACTGCTGGCCGGTGCTCCGCGAGCCGGCGGCGGGCCCCAGAAGCGGCTCCTGGCGACCCGGCCCGACGGGCCACCGCCGATCATCCGGCAGTTCGCCGACGGCGCCGCCGAAGAAGCGGCCATCGCGACGGAGGCGCGCCGGCTCATCGCCGCGGACGTCCCGGCCGAGCGGATCGCGGTGCTCGTCCGGACGAATGCCCAGCTCGTCGGATTCGAGGCGGCGTTCCGGGCGGTCGGGGTCGCGTTCCAACTCCGCGGCGAGCGGTTCTTCGCCCGGCCGGAGATCCGGCGCGCGCTCGACGCTGTCCGTGCCGCGCGCCGCGTCGCATCAGGGGAGGCCGACGCCCCGGCGGCCGAGCAGGCGGACGGCAGCCTCGTCCGAACGCTCACCGACCGGCTGACGGCGATCTGGGCGGCGGCGCTCGACTTCCGGCCCGAGGTCGTGCCGCCGGGTGAGGAGGCCCGCCAGCGTCATGCCGCGCTCGGCGCGCTGCTCGACATCGGCCGTCGCTGCGAGACCGAGGATCCGTCGGCCGGCCTCGACGACTTCCTCGCTGAGGTCGACCGGCGGACGGCCGACGAGGCTGGCGGCGCGACGGGAGTCGGCGTCGAGCTGCTCACCTATCACCGCGCCAAAGGGCTCGAATGGGACGCCGTCTTCCTTCCGGCGCTCGAGGAGGGGATCCTCCCGATCCGCCAGGCGAGCGAGCCCGCCGAGATCGACGAAGAGCGGCGCCTCCTGTATGTCGGCATCACCCGCGCCCGGGTCCACCTGTGGCTGTCGTCGGCCCGCATCCGGGACGGCCGGTCGACCCAGCGCCGGCGGTCGCGCTTCCTGCTCGAGATCGTGCCGGTCGCGGTGCGATCCGGCAGCGACCGACCCACCGCGCCGAGGACCGCCGACCGGGCGCGGACCGGTGGAGGCGGTGGCGGCGCCGTCGATGGCGCGGCGTCTCCGCTGTTCGAGGCGCTCCGAGCGTGGCGCCTCGAGCGGGCCCGGGCGGACGCGGTGCCGCCCTACGTCATCTTCCACGACTCGACGCTGGCGACGATCGCCGAACGACGCCCGCGGTCCCTCGCTGATCTGGCCGGGATCCCGGGGATCGGCCCGACCAAGCTCGATCGCTACGGCGAGGAGCTGATCTCGGTGGTCGTTGGCGGGGGCTGATCGGCCCGTGAACGGCGGCCGCCGCGAGCGGGGATCCCGGTCGACCCGCGGGTCAGCAGCCAGACCGCGATCGCGGTCGTGATCGGGACGGTCAGGACGATCCCGACGCTGCCGATCAGCGTCCGGACGACCTCGACGGCGATGATCTCCTCGTTGAGCGGGAACCCGAGCCCGCGGACCTGGATCGAGAACAGGACGAGCAGCGGGAGCGCCGTCCCGAGGTAGGCGAAGACGAGCGTGTTGACCGTCGCGGCCAGGTGCGACACGCCGACGTTCATCGTCCGCCGATAGATCGCGCCCCGCCCGAGGGTCGGATCGACCGCCTGGAGCTCCTCGACGGTCGCCGCCTGGCTGATGGCCACGTCATTGAGCACGCCCAGGCCGCCGAACACGACGCCGGCGAGGAGCAGGCCCGAGAGGTCGATCGTGTTCCCGGCCAGCTGCCCGATGGCCAGGATCTGGTCCGAGCCCTGGGCCGGCGTGAACCGGGCGAGGACCGTCACGACGGCCGCCAGGACCCCGGTGATCGCCAGTCCGGCCATCGTCCCGGCGATCGCCGAGACGGTCGTCCGGGTGAGCCCCTGGGTCAGCACGAACGACACGATGGTGACCGTCGCACCCAACCCGATGGCCAGGACGAGCGGGTTCCAGCCGGCGAGCAGGAGCGGGATGAGCACCCGGATCGCCAGGACGAGCGACAGGGCGAGGGCGACCACCGACCGGACGCCCCGCCAGCCGGCGACGGCGATGGTCACGACCGCGAACAGGAGGGCGAGCGCGCCGATGAGCGGGAGTCGCCACCGGTCGATGACCGAGAACGTCGTCGTGCCGTCCGGCTGCCGGTCGACGGCCGCGACGACCTCGTCGCCGGCGGTGTAGTCGGGCAGCTGCAGCTGGCCGGATGGTCCCTCGAGCGTGGCCGTCTCCCGCTGGCCCCGTCGCGGACCCTCGAGGAACTCGACGATGGCCGTGGGGGCGTTCTGGTCGGTGGCCGGCGGCAGCTCGACGATCCGGGCGTGGATCCGCTCCGACACGAGGCCCTGGGCCGCCGCTGGGGTGAGGTCGGGGAGCAGCACGAGGATCGCGGCGACCGCGAGCAACCCGAGCGCGAAGAGAACGATCTCGCGGTCGTTGCGGCGGCGTCGCGCGCTCGCCCCGGTCGGCCGACCGGTGGGCTGGGCGGGGGCTGCGGGAGCGGCTGCCCGGGGTGGGTCGGCCGGCGCCCGATCGTCGTCCATCGGCGGGAGCCTACCACCGGCCGGGTCGCCCCGGACCTTCGGGCGTTTGACAGGAACCGCCGGGTCACCCATGATTCACCGATCAACGCCAGCGCGGCGTCGCAGGTCAGAGCATCTCAACCTCCGCTCCCGCGACGCGCCAGGCACCCAGATCCAGCACCGCTCGTGTTTCGCGCATCCCGCGCGCCGAGCGGCCCATCGGGCAGGCGCCGGACGATCGACGTCCGTGGCGACTCCCGGGAATCGACAGGAACCATGCTCTCGCGAACCATGACCCACACGACCTCGGCACGCGCCGGGTCCATCCGCCGGATGCGCCGGCGAACCACTGCAGCGGCCTCAGGCCGCATCTTCTGCTCGACGAACGGCTGTCCGAGCTTCCTCGAGCTCGACGAGGCGACCGGCCTCGCCACCTGCCAGATCTGCGGGTTCACCCGCCGGGTCGGCTAGACCCGGGCACGCCTCCGTCCCGCTCCGCGACCCGGGCCGACCGGTCCGGTCCGCCGCGCGCAAGATGACCGTGCTGGCCTCGCCCGGCCCGGTCAGCCGAAGCGGAGGTCGTGCGTGCCCGCCACCCGAACCCTCGATCGCGCCCGCCTGGGGCGCCTGATGGAGCGCGAGCTCTCGACCTTCGAGACCGAACATCCCCGTTCGCGGGCACTCCACGAGCGCGCCAAGGCGTCCCTCCTCGACGGCGTCCCGATGAACTGGATGGTCCGCTGGGCGGGCGGCTTCCCCGTGTTCGTCGAGTCGGCCGCGGGCGCGCACGTTCAGGACGTCGACGGGCACGACTACATCGACTTCTGCCTCGGCGATACCGGCGCGATGGCCGGCCACTCTCCCGCCCCGACCGTCGCGGCGGTCGAGCGCCAGCTGACCCGCGGGATCACCCTGATGCTGCCGACGGAGGACGCCATCGCGGCCGGCGACGAGCTTCGTCGCCGATTCGGTCTCCGCTTCTGGCAGTTCACGATCACGGCGACGGATGCGAACCGGTTCTCGCTGCGCCTCGCCCGGCACATCACCGGGCGGTCGAAGATCGTCGTCCACGACCACAACTACCACGGCACGGTCGACGAGACGTTCGCGTCGCTCGACGAGCACGGGCGGGTCGGGCCGAGCTACGGCAACATCGGGCCGGCGGTCGACCCGGTCGAGACGACCCGCGTGGTCCCGTTCAACGATGTCGCCGCGCTGGAACGTGCGCTGGCCGACGGCGACGTCGCGGCGGTCCTGTTCGAGCCCGCCCTGACGAACATCGGGATCGTCCTGCCCGATCCGGGATACCACGACGCCGTCCGCCGGCTGACCCGCGACGCCGGCACGATCCTGATCATCGACGAGACCCATACGATCTGCGCCGGTCCCGGCGGGGCGACGGGCGCCTGGGCTCTGGACCCCGACATGCTCGTCATCGGCAAGACGATCGGTGGCGGGATCCCCGTCGGCGCCTACGGCTTCAGCGAGGCGATCGCCGACCGGATCACCGGTACGCTCGAGCGCGACGTGTCCGACATCGGCGGGATCGGCGGGACGCTGGCCGGCTACGCCCTGTCGATGTCCGCCGTTCGCGCCACGCTGACCGAGGTCATGACCGACGAGGCATTCGGCCGGATGATCGAGCTCGGGAAGCGCTGGACCGCCGGGGTCGAGGATGTCATCGCGTCGCGAGCGGTCCCGTGGCACGTCACCCGGCTGGGCTGCCGGGCGGAGTACCACTTCATCGCTCACCCGCCCCGCGACGGCGCCGAGCAGGCCGCCGCGAGCGACCCTGAGCTCGAGCGGTTCCTGCACCTCTATGCGATGAACCGGCGGATCCTGATGACGCCGTTCCACAACATGGCGTTGATGTGCCCGGCGACCACCGCCGCGGATGTGGACCGCCACACCGACGTCTTCGCCGCGGCGGTCGACGAGCTCTTCGGCTAGCCGATCCGACCCAGGGGTCGCCGGAGCACGCTCGGGGCGCTTGACGATCAGCGACGCCGCAGGGCGAGGGCGCCGATCCCGATGACCGCGACGACCAGCAGACCGATCAGGATCAGCGGCGTCGACCCGTTCGATCCGACGGTGGCATCCGGCGCCGGCGCCGACCCGACGAGGGTCGCGACCGGGGTTGGCGACGTCGCGTCGCCCAAGGCGATCCCGCCGGTCGATCCGTCCGCCGAAGGCGACGGCGACGCACCGGGCGTCTCGGACGATCCGGCGGCGGTCGCGACCGGCGTCGCTGTCGGTCCGGTCGCCGGCTTCGCCGTGGGTCCGGCCGCCGGCTTCGCCGTGGGTTTGGGCGACGGCTTCGGCGTCGGCTTCGGTGTCGGTTTCGGCGTGGGCTTCGGCGTCGACTTGGGCGCGCTGCCGGTCACCACGACCGTGCCCGTGAATCCGTGGAGCGTGCAGGTGTAGTGGTACGTGCCCGGCGTGCCGAACGTGTGGGCGTAGCGGGTGCCGGGCTGCATGTACGTCGTGCTGCCGAACGACGCGAAGGTCACGTTGTGCTGGGTGATGCTCGCGTTGGTCCAGGTGATCCGGGAGCCGACCGGGACGCTGATCGAACGCGGGGCGAAGGCGAAGTCGTAGGCGCCGGTGTCGACGATCCTCACCGCGTGCCCGGCCCCGAGCGCCGGGGAGGACAGCGGACCGACCAGCGCGGCGCCGATCAATCCGACCGCCGCGAAGCCGATCCACCGTCGCCGGACCCGGCGGCTCGCGGAGCGGACGGATCGGAGAACCTCGGAGAGGTGGCGGCGTGTCGTTCCCATGGAGGCGATACGCCGGGATCGGCCGACCGGATGCTCTCGGACCGCGGGTCGCCCGGGACAGGCCCGTCCGGCTCGGGCGTCAGACGCTACCGTAGGCCCGAACCGCCACAAGGAGGACCGATGCCGAAGCATGTGCCGGCGCTGCCGGGGATCCAGCCGTCGAAGTCGTCGTACAGCCACGTCGTCGAGGCGAATGGCTTCGTCTTCATCGCGGGTCAGGTCGGTGACGATCACGCCACCGGCGAGGTCGTCCCGGGCGGGATCGAGGCCCAGACCCGGGCGATGTTCGCCAACGTGGAGCGCTGCCTGGCGGCCGTCGGCCTCAGTCTCGCGGACGTCGTGAAGTCGACGGTCTACCTCGTCGACATGGACGACTGGGCGGCGTACAACGCGGTCTTCCGCGAAGTCTTCCCGACCGATCCGCCGACCCGCGCGACCGTCGCGGTCAACGGACTCGTCCCGCCCTTCCTCATCGAGGTGGAGGTGATCGCCGCGCGCTGATGGGCGTCGGCGCGACGCGATCGGGCCCCGAGCCGCATGGGTGTCACCCGAGCTGACACGCCGGCCCGCTAGGCTTGGGGTCCACCCCGCCTCGGAGGGTCGATGCAGAAACACGCGGACGGCACCATCGTCGTGAGTGCCACGGATCTCGTCGGCTACCTTGCGTGCGACCACCTCGCGACGCTCGAGCTCGAGCGGATCGCCGGCCTGCGCCGCAAGCCGGACCGATACGATCCGGAGCTCGAGCTGCTCCAGGAGCGCGGCGACCGCCACGAACGCGAGCACCTCGAGCGTCTGCGCGGGGCGGGTCTGACGATCGTGGAGATCCCCGAGGCGCTCCGATCCGCCCGCGACCCGGCCGAGCTGCAGGCCGCGGCCGAGGCGACCCGGGTGGCGATGGCAGCCGGGGCGGACGTCGTCTTCCAGGCAACGTTCTTCGACGGTCGCTGGCGAGGTCACGCGGACTTCCTCGTCCGCGCGGAGCGACCGAGCCGGCTCGGGTCGTGGTCGTACGACGTCGCCGACACCAAGCTCGCCCGGCACGTCAAGGCGAGTGCGCTCGTCCAGATGTGTGTCTACGCGGATCTCCTCGAGCGCGTCCAGGGCGTCCCACCCGAGACGCTGACGGTGGTCACCGGGGACGGCTCGGCCCACGACCATCGCTACGCCGACTTCGCCGCGTTCCACCGGCTCGTCAAGCGCCGCTTCGAGGAGCGGGTCTTCGGCAGCGCGACGACCGCGCCGACCTACCCGGACCCGGTCGACCACTGCCGCGTGTGCGGCTGGTGGCTGACCTGCGTCGAGCGCCGCGAGGCAGACGACCACCTGTCGCTGGTCGCGGGGATGAGCCGGACGGCGACCGAGCGCTTCGTCGAGGCGGGGATCACGACGCTCGAGCGACTCGGCCAGACGCCGGCGACGATGTCGGTCTCCGAGATGGCTCCGGCGACCTTCTCCCGCCTCCAGGGCCAGGCGGCGATCCAGCTCGACGGGCGTCGCAGCGGACACCTCGAGTACGAGCTCCTGCCCCCCGACCCCGAACAGCCGGTGCACGGCCTCGGCGCCCTGCCGGAGCCCGCGCCGCTCGACGTCTTCTTCGACATCGAGGCGGATCCGTGGATCGGGGACGCCGGCCTCGAGTACCTGCTGGGCTGGTCGGAGCTGGTCGATGGCGCGGATCGCTATCACGCCATCTGGGCGCACGATCGGGCCCAGGAGAAGGCCGCGTTCGAGACGTTCATCGACGCGATCATCGATCGCCTCGAACGCGATCCCGGGATGCACGTCTACCACTACGCGGCGTACGAGAAGACCGCTCTGCGCCGGTTGGTCGGCCGCTACGCCACGCGCGAGGACGAGCTCGACCGGATCCTCCGGGCCGGCGTCCTGGTGGACCTCTACCAGGTCGTCCGGCAGGGCCTCCGGGCGTCCGTCGGGTCGTACTCGCTCAAGCAGATCGAGCACTTCTACCTCCGCGAGCGCGAGGGACCGATCACCCGGGCCGGGTTCAGCGTCGTCGAGTACGAGCGCTGGCTCGGCGACCGCGATGCCCAGCACCTCCGGGACCTGGCCGACTACAACCGGGACGACTGCGTCTCGACGCGCGGGCTGCGCGACTGGCTCGAGGCGCTGCGCGTCGAGGCCCAGGTCCAGTTCGGCCGGACCTTGCCGCGTCCACCGCTCGAGGCCGGCCTCCCGACCGAGGCGCAGGTCGCGGTCGCGGAGGACACCCGGCGCCGGATCTCGGCACTGACCGGGGGACTGTCGGTGGATCCCGCGGACCGGTCGGACGACGAGGCCGCGCGCTGGCTCCTCGCCGGCCTGCTCGACTGGCACCGCCGCGACGCCCGACAGGCGTGGTGGGACTACTTCCGGCTTCGGGAGCTGCCGCTCGACGACCTGATCGGCGAGACCGAGCCGCTCGGCGGGCTGGAGTACGTCGGTGTCGTCGGCGAGGTCAAGAACTCGTCGATCCATCGATTCAGGTTCCCCCCGCAGGATCACAAGGTGACCGCCGGGGGCGATGGCTGGCTGGACGAACGCGATCACGCGGTCAGGGTCCACGCGATCGACGATGAGCACGGCTTCGTCGACATCCTGCGAGCGAAGGGCGGCGACGCGCCGCTGCCGACGGCGATCCTCAAGGGCAAGCCGCTCGACTCGAAGGCGATGCGCTCGGCGCTCGGCCGGGTGGCGGACGCCGTGATCGACGATGGCATCGATGGGCCCGGGCGCTACCGGGCGATCCGCGACCTGCTGCTCCGCCGCCCGACCCGCCTCGGGGCTGACGGGACCACCCTGCCGGCCGCCGCCGGACTCGGCCGCCCGATCGTGGACCTCGCCCGGGACATCGCGCTGGATCTGCCCGAGGCCGCCAGCGTGCTGTCGATCCAGGGACCGCCCGGGACCGGCAAGACGTACACCGGGGCCAGGATGATCGTCGAGCTCGTCCGGTCGGGGCGCCGGGTCGGGATCTCGGCCCAGGCGCACAAGGCGATCACCAACCTCCTGCTCGAGACGGTCCGAGCCGGTCTCGACGATGGCGTGCGGATCCGCGCCATCCAGCGGGTCGACGCGGGCCAGGGTGCGGGCGAGCTCGACGAAGTGATCGAGGGTGACAACGATCAGGTGATCAGGGCGCTCGCCGCCGGGACCGTGGATGTCGTGGCCGGGACGAGCTGGTTGTTCGCCCGCGCCGAGCTCGACGGCGCGCTCGACGTCCTGTTCGTCGACGAGGCCGGCCAGCAGTCGCTCGCCAACACCGTCGCCGCCGCGACGGCAGCACGGGCGATCGTCCTGCTCGGCGACCCGAACCAGCTGCCGCAGGTCAGCCAGGGGACCCATCCGGACGGAGCCGGGGCGTCGGCGCTCGAGCATGTCCTGGGCGGCGACCGCACCCTTCCGCCGGATCGCGGCCTGTTCCTGCCCGTCACCTACCGGATGCACCCGCGGGTCAACGCCTACGTCTCCGAGCTGTTCTACGAACGCCGCCTCGAAACCGATCCGTCGACGGCGAACCAGGCGATCGACGGCGCCGGGACAGGGATCCGCTACGTCCCGGTCAGCCATCCCGGGGACGGCTCGCGGTCGACGGCGGAGGCGGAGGTCGTCGCCGAGCTCGTCACGGGGCTCGTCGGCCGGGCCTGGACGGACCGCTTCGGGACGGTCCGTGAGCTCGACCTCGCGGACATCCTCGTCGTCGCGCCGTACAACGCCCATGTCGCCGAGGTGCACGCGGCGATCGAGCGGCGGCTCGGACGGGGCGCGCGCGTCGGCACGGTCGACAAGTTCCAGGGTCAGGAGGCCCCGGTCGCGATCTTCACCACGGCGACCTCGAGCGCCGACGAGCTGCCCCGTGACATGGAGTTCCTCTACTCGGGCAACCGGCTGAATGTCGCGATCTCGCGGGCTCGCGGCCTGGCGCTGCTGGTGTCCAGCCCGGACCTGCTCCGGGTCGCCTGTCGGACCGCCGAACAGATGAAGATGGTCAACGCGTTCTGCCGGTTCGTCGAGGTCGCCGCAGACCAGGAGCCCGCGCGACGCGACGAGGCGATCGAGGTCAGTCCGGGATGAGCTCGCCGGCCAGCAGGTCCATCAGCAGGCCGTCGTGCCAGCGGCCGTCGCCGTCGAGCTGGTACTCCCGGAGCACGCCGACCCGACGGAATCCGACCTTCTCGTAGGCTCGGACCGCCCGCTCGTTGTCGAGCGCGGGATCGATCGTGATCCGGTGGTGGCCGCGTGCTTCGATCAGCCATCGGCACGCCGCTCGGATCGCAGCCGGACCTTGTCCCCGACCCTGGTGCGCCGTCCCGAGGTACAGGTCCAGCCCCGCGTGGCGGAACTCCGGATCGGCGTTCTCCCACGCCTGGATGTAGCCGATGACCGTCCGCTCCGGCAGGGCCAGGATGGCGAACCCGAGGGCCTCGGGATCCGGTTCGATCAGCCGCTTCTGGACCCACGTCGGCGGATCGCTCCACCAGCGCACGACGGCCGGCTCGGCGATCATCGACGCCAGCGGCTCGATGTGCTCCGGGCGGAGCGGGACCAGGACGACGCCGGCACCGTTCAGCTCGGGCGGCGCGACCAACCCGATCGGCGTCTCGGGGGCGCTCACCCGACCGTGTCGCGAAGGATCGGTCGCGTCAGGCAGGTCGGGCCGCCGGAGCCGTTGATGCCGATCTCGGACGCGGGGTAGGCGTGGACCTCGCACCCGGCCGCGGCCAGCGCCGATGCCGTCCGAGGGTTGCCGTCAGCGACGATCACCACCCCCGGCCGGACGGCCAGGACGTTGCAGCCCAGCGTCGGGAACTCCTCGTCGGGGACCGCGATGGTGTCGATCCCGAGCTCGGTCAGCAGCCGCCACAGCCCGACCGGCAGCAACGGAAGGTAGACCACGGCGAGGTCGTCGGCGACCGGCGAGATCACCGACAGGAGGTGGATCAGCTCGGCCGGACCCTTCCAGAACGGGAGGTCGAAGGTGCGGACGTCACCCTGGACGATCGCATCGAGCTGGCGGGCACCCTCGACGTTCGTCCGCAGCGTCCGGCCGATGCACAGGAGGTCCGGACGGAGCCAGAGGGTGTCGCCACCCTCGATGGTCCCGGGGGCTTCGATGGAGGCCACGGTCGGGATCCCGCGCGCCTCCAGCCACGCCTCGAGGACGAGCTCCTCGCCCTGCCGGTTCGGCTTGCCCGGACGAAGCGGGATCGCCCCGCTAGCGGTCACCAGCAGCGGATCGAAGGGGTAGACGAGGTCCGGGGAGTCGGTCTCGACCCCGAGCTCGTGGACGGTCGGCCCGAGGCTCGCCAGCAGGTCGGTGAACACATCGTGCTCGCGCCGGGCGACATCCAGGTCGACCGGGTGGCGGAAGCCGTAGGCGGGATCGTCGAAGGCGCGACCGAATGCGGGCCCCGGTCGCTT
Source organism: uncultured Chloroflexia bacterium (assembly GCA_963749735.1). Taxonomy (GTDB): domain Bacteria; phylum Chloroflexota; class Limnocylindria; order Limnocylindrales; family CSP1-4; genus Chersky-267. Next base: position 78,663 of record CAVVNZ010000016.1, on the reverse strand, counting down.
GACCAGGACCTCGACGAGCGGGGCGGTCATGCTCTGGGCGCCGTACGCCCGGATCGACGTCTCCACCGTCGCAGGATAGCGGCACGGACGGGCCGGCTACGGCCCTCCAGGCACTCTGAACCCGTCGCCAGGCACCCCGAACCTGGCGGCGGCGAGCTCCGGCGGGATCGTCACGTTCTCCCCGAGGATCGCCGCCCCGACGAGCCGGGCCGATGCCGGCCCCGTCGAGATGCCCCACGGTCCGTGACCGGCGGCGACGAAGACCCCGGGCATCCCCGCCACCGCGCCGAGCAGCGGACGCTCGTCGATCGATAACGGCCGGGCGCAGGCCCGGACCGAGACGACCCGTGCCCCGGCGATCGCGGGCACGAATTGACGCCCTCGGGCGACGAGACGCGGGACCCAGGCCGACCCATCTGGTTCATCGGCCAGGAACGTCGAGCCGAGGCTGGTCCGTCCGAGCGCCGTGACCAGGCTGAAGTCGGGCCCGTCCCCGCTCGCATCCGGGCCGTCACGGAGCTCCGCGGGCGAGGGCGCCTGTGCGCCGCCGATCGGGGTCCCGCCCGGGGCGACGTCGCCGAGTGCCTCCTCCATCCCCGACTCCTCGAGGACGTGACGCGGCGGGTCCTCCAGGGCGACATCCGCCACGACCCCCCACAACGGCCGGATCGGCCGCCACCGCCCGGTCGGATCGAGCAGTGCCGGCGACCACGGGCCTGCGGCGACCAGGACGGACCCAGCGGCCAGGATCCGGCCGTCCGCCAGCCGGACACCGGTCGTCCCGTCGCTTCGAGCCGTCGCCCGATCGAGCGACGTCGCGGCGCTGTCCGTCCGGACCCTCGCGCCGCGGCGCCGGGCGAGCGCGGCGTAGGCGCGGGTCGCGGCGCCGGGCGGGACCGGGTAGCCGATCGAGACGAGGCACGCCGTCACCTCCGGGGCGAGACCGGGCTCGAGTCGACGCAGCTCGGTGCCGTCGACGAAGACCGGATCGAGCTCGGGCCAGGCCTCACGCAGCGCGACCGCGGCCGCGCGCGGGCCGTCTGCCGACAAGCCCACGAGCAGCAGCCCGGCGGGGTCCGGCCCGATCGCGAAGTCGAGGTCGGGCTCGGCTGGCCAGCTCGCGATAACCGGCCAGCGTCTCGAGATGGACGTCCCGCAGCGCGGGATCGAACGGGTGCTGGACGACGCCCGAGTTGCGACCGGAGGCGCCGGCGGCGATATCGGCGGACTCGACCAGGATCACGCTCGCGCCGGCGCCGGCCAGGAACGCGGCCGCGGCGCACCCGACGATGCCGCCGCCGACGATGACGACGTCGGCGCTGTCAGACGTCGACGGGCTGGGGCTGGGCATCGGCCCACGATACCCGCTCGAGGATCGGCCGCATGAACGCGGCCGCCTCGCGGACGCCCTCCTCCGCCGGCTGCCACTCGTCCTCGTTCTCGATCGACACGACGTCGTCGTAGCCCACCTCGGCGAGCGTCGCGACGAAGGCCGCCCAGAACCCGGCGTCGTGACCGCGCCCGATCGTCCGGAAGCCCCAGGCGCGAGGGCCGGGGTCTTCGAACGGGTGCTGGTCGAGGACGCCCGCCAGGGCGACGTTCTCGGGGATCAGCTGGGTGTCCTTGAGGTGGACGTGGTGGACCGCCGGGCCGAGCGCCCGGATCACCGCCAATGGATCCATCTGCTGCCAGAACATGTGCGACGGGTCGACGTTCGCGCCGATCACCGGCCCGATCGCCGCTCGGATCCGCTCGAGCGTGGGCACGTTGTAGACGAGATAGAGCGGATGGAGCTCGAAGGCGATCCGCCGGACCCCATGGTCCTCGGCGAACCCCGCCATCTCCCGCCAGAACGGGATCGCGGCCTCCCACTGGCGCTCGAGCAGGGCCACGGCATCGGGCGGCCACGGGTACCAGATCCAGTTCACCGTCGTCGCGGCCGGGCCGTCCCCGGGACAGCCCGACATCGTCACGATCTTGTCGACACCGAGCAGCCCGGCCAGCCGGATCGTGTCCTCGATGCTGCGCCGCTGCTGGTCGCCGATCACCGGGTGGAGCGGGAAGCCCGAGCAGTTCAGCGCAGCGATCCGCAGGCCGCGTCGGGCGAACGCCTCGCTGAAGCGGGATCGTGCCGCCGGGTCGGACAGCAGAGCGGCCGTGTCGGCATGGGTCATCTCGGACACGCCACCCGCCGCGATCTCGATCGCGGTCGCCCCGACGTCGACGGCCAGGTCGAGCGCCGCCTCGAAGGTCAGCCGCGGCACGGAGTCGGTGAACAGTCCGAGGTCGATCCGTCGTCCGTTCGAGCCGGCGGCGCCGGCCACCCCGCCGGCCGCGCTCATCCGGCGCCCTGGAGCGCCCCGACCACCGTCGCCTTGATCAGGTACCGGCGGACGAGGAGGTACAGGATGATCGTCGGGACCATGTAGACGACCGAGATCGCGGTGAGCAGGCCCCAGTCGACCTGGTTGCGGTAGCTGAAGGCCTGGAACAGCCCGATCGAGATGGGGGTCTTGTCCGACGACGTGATCAGGATGAGCGGGGTGAGGAAGTCCCCCCATGACTCGATGAAGGCGAACAGGGCGACGGCCCCGACTCCCGGCGCAGCCAGCGGCAGGACGATCCGGAAGGCGCTCACCAGACGGGATGCGCCGTCGACCCAGGCAGCCTCCTCGAGCTCGCCCGGGACGGTGTCGAAGAACCCCTTCATCAGCCAGATCGCCAGCGGCAGCTGCTGCGCGGCCAGGACGACGATCATCCCCTGGTAGGTGTCGACGAGCTTCAGGTACTGGACGATCAGGTACAGCGGAGCGATCGTCGCCGAGACCGGGACGATCCGGGTCATCAGGATCCCGAACATCAGGACCCGGCGGCCGCGGAACGTGAACCGCGACAGGGCGTAGCCGGCCAGGGCACTGGTGAGGATGACCAGCACGGTCGACCCGCCGGCCATGATCATGCTGTTGAGGATGTACCGGCTGAACATCGGGTCGGTCAGGAACCTGGCGTACGAGCTCAGGTCGACCGAGGCGGGGATCTGGAGGTGGACGCCGGCATGCGGGTCCACCGACGCCAGCAGGATCCACAGGAACGGGACGACGCAGAAGATCGCCAGGCCGGCGAGGAACAGGTAGACCAGCGGCAGCGCGCGGCTCCGCCGGCGTCGATGGTGCCCGGTGGTCACGGCCGCGGCGGGTGCGGCGGCGGGTGCGGCGACGGTCCGTGCGGTCATGTCAGACCTGCGCCCGCAACAGCCGGACGTAGACGAGCCCGATCCCGAGGACGAAGCCGAGCATGATCACCGAGGCCGCGCTGCCGAGCCCGATCTCGAAGAACTTGAAGGCGCGCTCGTAGACGAAGATCGCGAGCGTGGTCGTGTCCCCGCCGGGCCCGCCCCGGGTCAGGAAGTAGATCAGGCCGAAGACCGTCACGGTCCCGATCGTCGTCAGCAGCATGTACAGGACGATGGCCGGCTTGATCAGCGGCAGCGTGATCTTGGTCAGGAGCTGGCGCGGCGACGCCCCGTCCACCGTCGCCGCCTCGTTGACCTCCTGGGGCACGCCCTCGAGGGCCGCCGAGAACAGGATCATCGCGAAGGCGATCCCGCGCCAGACGTTGACGACGATGATCGACAGCATCGCGTTGTCCTGGAGCCAGGCCACGGGCGCGACGCCGGCCAGGCCGATGACCCGGTTGACGGTCCCCTGGTCGCTCGACTCGAGCATGCTGGACCAGGCGAACGCCGCGACGGTCTCCGGCACGACGAGCGGCATCAGGATGGCCGCACCCCACAGCGCCTTGAGGCGCACGTCGCGGCGATGGAGGGCCAGCGCAGACGCCAGTCCGAACACGAACTGGCCGATGATCGCCGAGAAGATGACGAACACGCCGGTCCGGAAGAAGGCCGCCCGGAAGTCGTCGCTGGCCAGCAGCCGGCCGTAGTTGGCCAGCCCGACGATCTTCGGGTGGAGCGCGGACGGGCCGGTCAGGCGCCAGTCCGTGAGGCTGAGGCCGAGGGCCCAGACCACGGGTGCGACGACGAAGATCCCGAGCAGGATCAGCGCCGGCGCCAGGAACCCGGCCACGATCAGGTGCTGACGGAGGCCGCGCGGGCGACGAGCGATCATCGGGCGGCGGCCCAGGTCATCGGATCAGAACACTCCCGCGGCTGGTGCATCGGCGCCATCGACCTGTGCCGCCGGACGGCGGTGGATCGATGGCGCCGCTGCGCTGGGTCGAGGGTTACTGCGACTCGACGGCGTCCGCGCCGAGCAGCTCGGTGGCCTGTTGGGCGAAGTAGTCGGCAGCCTGGTTGCCGTCCATCTTGTTGAGCAGGATCTGCTCGGTGGCGGCGCCCACGGCCTGCTGGATCTTGTCGATCCCGACCTGGGCCTTGAAGGTCCGGCCGGAGGTCAGCAGCTTCTCCATCTTGATCAGGTAGGGCATGTCCTTGTAGGGGGCCACGTCCTGGATGTCGTCACGCGGGGCGAGGTTGCCGACGGCCGCGACGTCCATCGCCAGCGGCTGGCCGGTGTTCAGGCACTTGAGCAGGGCGAACGCCTCGTCCGGATGCTTGGACTTCGCGGAGATCGTCCACATCCAGTCCTCGGCGGCCCACACGAAGTTGTCGTTGGGTGCCTTGCTCGGGAAGGCCCAGGTGTCGACCTTGCCGTCGTAGATGCCGGGGATCGGGCGGGCGCCGGTCGGCGCAGGACCCCAGTCGTAGACCCAGCCCCACGACCCCTGGGTCGTGATCGGCGGAGCCACCGGGATGGCCTTGCCGTCGGCGGTCGTCCCGGTGAAGCCGTCGTACTTGGTCGGCTCCCACGGGTTCGGGTCGAGCAGCGCCTTGCTGGGCAGGAGTCCGCCCTTCTGGAGCGTGGCGTAGAAGTTGAACGCGTCGGTCAGGCCCTGGCTCTTGACGATCCACTTCTTCGCGGCGTCGTCATAGAGCTTGCCGCCGGTGCCGTTGAAGATGTGGATGAACCCCTCGTCGAACGTCCCGCCGCCCCAGGTCTTGCCGGCCGGGATGGTGATCGCGGGGAGGTTCGTCTTGGCATGGAGAGCGGTGAGCCGGTCGATCAGCTCCTGCCAGGAGTTCGGCTGGTCGGTCGAGATCCCGTTCTGCTCGAGGATGTCCTTGCGGATGAAGAACTCGATGACGGTGCCGTGGCGGGGCATCGAGTAGTACTTGCCGTCGGCCTGCTGGGCCCGGTCTCGCAGGACCTGGTAAAAGTGCGCCTGCCAGTCCGGCCACGCGGCGAGCCTGTCGCTGATGTCGAGCAGGTACCCCGCCGTCGCGAAGTCCGGCACCCAGGCTCCCGGATAGGAGGTGATGTCGGGCGGGTTGTCGCCCTGGTAGAGGGTCGTCACGGTCTGCCGGAACGCTTCGTCCTCGACGACGTTCCCGGTCAGGTTGACCTTGACGTTCATGCCCTGCTGGGCCAGCGTCGCCTCGCACATCGGGATGATCTTGGCGAGCACGTCCAGGCGCGGCTTCTGATGCTCGAGGAGGGTCAGCTCGACCGCCTCGGCGGGGGTCGACGGGGCGGCGACGGACGGCGCGGCGACGGATGCGGCCGGCGACGACCCACCGGTCGAGGCCGCCGGGGTGGCAGCCGTTGACGAACAGGCCTGGAAGATGAGCGCCAGGCCGAAGACGGCCGTGATGGCCCTGGATCTGCGCACGAGACTCCTCCTAGGACGGTTCGGCCGACGGGCCGCGACCGCTCTCTACGTCCCCGGGCCCGACCGGTGCCACCAGGCGTCCGCGTTTCGCACCGTGGAGCGTCTGTGCCCGCAAAGGAAACCCGGCGGCGAATCTACGCCGGGTCCGTCGGCGGTGTCAATGAAGGTTCGCACCGCGAAAACGGCGGACGCGGCGGGTCCGGATTGACGGCGGATCGACGCTCCCGTACGCTGCCGGTACGTTCGACAGGAGGCACCGTGGTTGCGACCAATGGTCGCTCGGCCCGCCAGCGCCAGGCGGAGCGGTACTCGATCGGGGCGGTCGAGAACGCATTGGCACTGCTCGGCGCGATCGCCGAGCGCGACGTCCTCGGACTCGGCGAGGCCGCCGAGATCGCCGGCGTCAGCAAGAGCACGGCCTATCGTCTGCTGGCGACGCTCGAGGTGGCCGGTCTGGCCGAGCGACTCCCGGAGTCCGGCTATCGCGCCGGGGTCGAGGCGATCCGCTGGGCGTCGCGCCTGCTGGCCGGGCTCGATGTCCGGACGGTCGCCCTGCCCACCCTCCGGAGGCTGCGCGACGAGACCGGCGAGACGGTGAATCTCGCGCTGCTGCGCGATTCGAGCCTGGTCTACGTCGAGATCCTCGAGAGCCCGGCCGCCTTCCGGATGGCCGACGTGCCCGGCTCGGTCGTGCCGATCCACGCGACCGCCCTCGGCAAGGCGGTGGCGATCCACCTCGAGCCGCAGCAGCTCGCGACGATCCTCGGACCGGAGCCGTACGAGCGGTTCACCCCAGCCACCCCCACGACCTGGCAGGCGTTCAACGCCTCGCTGGCGCCGACCCGGACGACCGGCTACGGCGTCGACATGGAGGAGGTCTCCGCCGGCGTGGCATGTGTCGGCGCGGCGGTCCTCGACGGCGGACGCGTCGTCGGCGCCCTGAGCGTCTCCGCGCCGCGGGCGCGGATGACGGACGCCCGGATCGAGGATGTCGGGCGACGCCTGGTGGCCGTGGCCGCCGAGGTCTCGCTCCGGCTGGCGCCTCATCCGGACGAGATCTCGAGGTCCGCGACGAGCCCGAGGTGATCGCTCGGATAGAGCCCCGGATCGTCCTCCGCTGGCCGGTCGAAGGCGAGACCGGCCGAGACGACCCGGGCTGAGCCGCGCACGAGCAGGTAGTCGATGCAGAAGCTCGGGCCGCGGTAGATCGTCGGCGCGACGAGACCGCTCCCGAACGTCCCCGGATCGCCGATGCCGGCCTCCCGGGTGGCGGACCGGAATCCCGCGTCGAACAGGCTGGTCAGCGACGGCTCGTCCGGCATCCCGTTGAGGTCGCCGCCGAGGACGGTGGCATCGGTCGCCGGCAGACCCTCGAGGAAGCCGAGGATCGCCCGCGCCTGGCGGAGCCGGGCGACGTAGCCCGGCGGACCATCCGGGTGGTGGAGGTGGGTGTTGGCCACCGTCAGGGTGGCCCCGTCGGCCAGTCGCAGCCCGATGGCCTGGACGATGCGCAGGTGGGTCATCCTCCGGGTCTCGTGGAAGAGCACCTCGCCGGCCGCCCGACGGACGAGCAGGACGACCCCGTCCCAATGGCGCGGGTAGCGGTCCCGGATCGTCTCCGAGGCTCGGTACACCCGGTAGTCCAGGTCGCCCGCCGCGGCCGCCAGCGCGTGGTCCTGATCGATCGACCGGTTGACCTCCTGCAACCCGATGACGTCCGGGGCGAGGGCGCGGAGCTGCGCCTCGACCAGCGGTCGGCGCTCCTTCCAGCGGTCGCCCTGAGGGTAGTAGAGGAGGTTGATCGTCGCCAGCCGGATCGGCTCGCCCGCCACGCCGGTCGCCGTCAGAAGATCGGCAGGGCCGGGACCCAGCCCGGCCGATACGGGTCGTAGAACTCGTTCACCTCGACGTTGTCAAGGAAGTGGCGGTGGTAGAAGTCGAGCTTGTCGCGATCGAGCTCGACGCCGAGCCCCGGGCCGGTCGGCAGGTCGAACCGACCGTCCCGGTAGACCCACGGCTCGGTGATGATGTCGTCGGCCTGGTCGTGGTAGTGGCTGTCGATGGCATAGGACAGGTTCGGGATCGAGCAGGCGAGCTGGACCATCGCCGCCGTCGAGATCCCGAGCTCCCGGTCGCTGTGCATCCCGAGACCCAGGTTGAACGCTTCGACGACCGCAGCCATCTTGTGGTTCGCCCGGAAGCCGCCCCAGAAGTGGACGTCGGCCAGGATCACGTCGACGCTCCGCATCCGGATCCCGGGGGCGAGCTGGTCGGGCCCGATCAGGCACATGTTCGTGGCGAACGGGATGCCGGTCGCGGCCCGGGCCTGGCTCATGCCCTCGAGCCAGTTGCACGGGTCCTCGAGCCATTGGAGCTCGAAGGCGTCCGCGGTCAGGCGGCGCCCGATCCGGATCGTCGTCTCGACCGACCACGCGGCGTTCGGATCCCAGACGATCGGGGCGTCGGGGAAGCGGTCGCGGACCAGCTGCAGCGCGCGGTACTCCTCGGCCGGCGGGAAGACCCCGCCCTTGAGCTTGTGGACGGTGTGGCCGTTCCGCGCGACGAGCTCGACCGCCCGATCGAGGATCGCCTCGGGGGTGTCGACCGCCGGCAGCCGCCCGTCCTCGGAGGGATAGCGATAGAACAGGTAGCTCGCGACGTCGACGCCGTCGCGGACCGCGCCGCCGAGGAGCGACGCGACCGACCGCCCGAGAGCCTTGCCGGCGGCGTCGAGGCAGGCCATCTCGATGCCCGCCCGGACGAGCGGGGGCACGCTCATCTCGTAGCCGATGCAGAAGACGTTGAGACGGTGCTGGATCACGCCGGTCTCGAGCGGGTCGAGCCCGATGAGGAACGGCTTGGCGACCTCGAGCGCCTCGACCGTCCGGGCCCCGCCGTACGTCTCGCCCAGACCGACGATGCCCTCATCCGTGATCAGCTCGATGACGGTCCGGGTCGTGCCCGTCTCGATGCCCATGCTCCAGCGCCAGGGCGCCTCGGCCGGGACGGTGACGGGCGTGGCGCGCAGGTCGACGATCTTCACAGCGGGTCCTCGTACAGGTCGTAGAGCCGGCTGAGGATCCCGCCGTCCACGAGGACGTGGGTGCCGTTCATCGCCGCCGCGTCGTCGCTGGCGAGGAACACGGCGATCCGGGCGATATCGGCCGGCTGGGCGATCCTCCGATCGGGGTACTCGCGCTCGATCCGGGCGCGGAACGCCACCGGATCGGACTGGCTGGCGAAGTACTGCTGGTTGAGATCCGTGTCGACGTCGCCGGGACAGATCGCCACGCAACGGATCCCGTCCGCCGCATAGGCGATCGCCGTCGACTTGGTCAGGCCGAGGATCCCGTGCTTCGTGGCCGAGTAGACCGGCAGCATCGCGTCGCCGACCAGGCCGAGGACGGACGACAGGTTGACGATCACGCCCGACCGCTGGGCGATCATCGACGGGAGGACCGCCCGACTGCACAGGAAGGTGCCGAGCAGGTTCGTGTTGACGATGGCGTGGAAGTCGTCGACGGTCTGGTCGAGCAACCGCGCCTCGACCTGGACGGCCGCGTTGTTGACGAGGACGTCGATCCGGCCAGCGGTCTCGAGCACGGCTGCCACGATCTCGCCGACCCGGGTCTCGTCGCCGACGTCGCCGGCGTACCAGGCTGCCGGCCCGGCGGGACCGGCGATCGACTCGGCGGCGGCCCGCGTGCGGGCGGCGTCCCGCCCGACGATCGATACCCGGGCGCCCTCGGCCGCGTACGCCTCGGCGATCGCCCGCCCGATCCCCCGCCCGCCGCCGGTGACGATCGCGACCCGCCCGTCCAATCTGCCCACGCTCGCTCTCCTCGCCCTAGCCGTCGCCGCGGACCGTGCCGTCGGCGCCGACCTCGGCGACCGAGCCGATCCCGTCGAAGGCGATGAATCGGACCTCCGTCTCCAGCTGCTCGCCGGGCGCCAGTGACCGGGCTCGACCCGCCGCGATGACCTCGTCGAGGCGCGGCGGGTGGGCCGTCCAGGCCTCGAGGGCGACCGTGTACAGGCCCCGCCAACCGCCGTACACGCCCCATAGCCAGGCGACCGGGAAGACCGCCGGGTCGAACGACATGGCGAAGCCGGACCGACCGGCCGGGTCGGTGACGGCCAGCCAGCCGGACGTCAGCTCGTCGATGAAGACGAGCTCCCACGACGGCGGGTCTGGCGGGCGGGCCACCGACAGGTCGATCGACCCGCCGACCGCCGGGAGGTTCGGCCAGGGGAACCGCGCACCGGCGGCCACCCCGAGATCCGGATGCCCCTCGTGGAATGTCGCAGTGCCGCCGGGGACCTGGATCCGGGCGCCGGGCCGGACGGCGATGCCGGGATGGATGCCCCACATGAACGGGACGGGTTCGTAGCCGACGTTGGTCAGCCGGTGGGTCGACCGGACGAACGACTCGCCCGCGCGCAGCTCCATCCGACGGTCGATCCGGAGCGGGGTGATGATCCCGCCGCACGACAGCTCGACCGCGACCGCGGCCGGCCCCTCGTCGGTGGTGCGCGCGGACCAGGCCTGGGACCAGAACTCGCCGAGGAACGGCAGCTGCTCACCGCCGACGGTCGCCGCGTGGCCGGTCGGCGCGATCTCATCGATCCCACCGGTCCACCAGTCGTCGACGTTGGCACCGAAGACCGGCGGTCGGACGTCGAACCGCGGGTGGTGATAGAGCAGGTCGCGATCGGCCGCCTTCGAGATGAACTCGACGACCTTCGCGCCGTGGGTCGGCAGGATCGTCGCCCGGACGCGGTCGTTCTCGAGGATGACCGCCGGGAAGCCGCGGTACGTCCAGGCGTCGGAGATCCAGGCCGCCGCCCCGAACGTCGGGCGGCTCACCCCAGCGTCTCGCGCGCGGCCTCGGCGGCGGCGCGAGCGGTCGCGTCGATGTCCTCGTCGCGGTGGGCCGTCGAGACGTACCACAGCCCCCGCGGCGTGGCGTGGACCCCGCGACCGAGCAGCGCCTCGACGAACCGGGCATGCGCCTCCGGGTCGCCGGACCGGTCGCGGATCGTCCGGACGTCGGCCGGCTCGTCGACGGCGGTGTGGACGATGGGTCCCACCTGGCGGACGGTCAGTCGCGGTGACGCCGCGGTCAGCGCCGCCGCCAGCCGCGCTCCGAGCCGGTCGAGCTCCGGGTAGATGCGGTCCCGGCCGGCGATCAGGTGACGCAGCGACGCCACGCCGGCGGCCATCGCGATCGGGTTGCCGTTGAACGTCCCGTTGTGGACGAGTCGCCCATCGGCGATCGGCGTCATCACGGCCCGGGACCCGGTGACCGCGCTCAGGGCGATCCCGCCGGCGATCGCCTTGGCGAAGATCGCCAGGTCGGCGGTCACGCCGAAGCGCTCCTGCGCACCTCCGAGAGCCAGCCGGAACCCGGTGATCACCTCGTCGAAGATGAGCATCGCCCCACGCTCGTTGGCCACCCTCCGGAGCCCTTCGAGAAAGCCGGGGGCTGCGGCGATGACGCCACCGTTCACGGCGACCGGCTCGCACAGGATCGCCGCGACCCCGCTCGCATGCCCGGCCAGGATCTCCTCGACCGAGCCGAGATCGTTCCATTGGGCGACGGCCACGTCGGCGAGGCTGGACTCCGGCATGCCGATCGTCGCGGGGACCGCGATCGGCCGGTCGGCCGGACCCGACCGTTCGGGATCGAACCCGGTGCTCGCGAAGACGCCGTCGAGCCAGCCGTGGTAGTGGCCCTCGAACTTGATCACCAGGTCGTGGCCGGTCACGGCTCGCGCCACGCGCAGCGCCGCGGCGACCGCTTCGCTCCCGGTCGTGGCGAAGATCGCCTGCTCCGCCCCGGGGATCGTCTCGACCAGCAGCCGGGCCAGCTCGGGCTCGAGCCGGTGCTGCGCCCCGTAGGTCAGATCCTGCCCGAGCTGGGCGGAGACCGCATCGCGCACCACGACCGGGGCGTGGCCGAGGATGAGCGGGCCGTAGCCTAGCGCGTAGTCGATGAACCGGTTCCCGTCGACGTCCCAGAGATACGGCCCCTCGCCGCGTTCGAAGTACAACGGATGGGGTCGTGCGCCGGCTCGGATGCTCGACGTGACGCCGCCCGGGATGACCGTCCGGGCGACCTCGAAGAGGGCATGCGAACGCGGGAACGGCGACACGGGCACCGGCCTTCACACTTTCGGACTTCGAAACGCCCGGTTGTAGAGACGAACCTCGCTCGGAACCTAGCATCGGCCGACGCGGCATGTCAAGGCGGATACAGCCGGGTTGACCGGCGGTCGCGCGTTTTCTATCCTCGAAGCGAGCGTTCACGCCCGTGAACCTCGACACCCGATCCCCGTGACCTCGAGGAGGCCTTCGAACGATGCGCCTGGCGACCTATCGCGCGTCCGGGATCGAGGCCGCCGGCGTCGTCCTCGGCGACGCGATCGTGGACGTCGGAGCGGCGCGTCGGCGAGCCTCCCCGATCGATGCGCGGCGTGATCGCCGACGGCCCCCGGGTGCTCGACCGCCTCCGGACGGCCGTCGGCGACGGAGCGACGGCGCCCATCCCCGCGGGTGCATGGACGGCGCTCGCGCCCCTCCCCCACCCGGGCAAGATCGTGGCGATCGGCCTGAACTACATCGACCACGCGGCAGAGGCCGCGATGACCCTCCCGCCGGAACCGCTGGTGTTCGCCAAGTTCCCGTCGTCGATCGTCGGCCCGGGCGAGGCCATCGCGTTCGATCGCGGCCTGACCGATGCGGTCGACTTCGAAGCCGAGCTCGGTGTGGTCATCGGCAGGCGGGCACGCGACGTCCGCGTCGAGGACGCCCTCGACCACGTCTTCGGCTACACCTGCCTCGACGACGTCTCCGCGCGCGACCTCCAGTTCTCGGACGGCCAGTGGGTCCGCGCCAAGAGCCTCGACACGTTCTGCCCGATCGGACCGTGGATCGTGACCGCCGACGAGGTGCCGGATCCGCAGCGACTCGCGATCTCGTGCACCGTCTCGGGCGAGGTCCTCCAGGCGGCGTCGACCGGGGACATGATCTTCGGGGTCGCCGAGCTGATCGCCCGCCTGTCGCGCTCGTTCACGCTCGAACCCGGCGACCTCATCGCGACGGGCACGCCACCGGGCGTCGGCTGGTTCCGGACCCCGCGGCGATTGCTGCGCGACGGCGACGAGGTCGTGGTCGAGATCGGCGGGATCGGCCGGCTGAGCAACCCCGTTCGGACGACCGGCCGTCCCGCGCTCAACGCGTCGGCCGCCCAGGCCGGGCGATGACGCGACCGGACGGGGAGCCGCTGCGGGTCGGTCTGATCGGCTGCGGCAACGTCGCCCTGAGCGACCACGTGCCGGCCTACCTGTCCCTCCCCGACCGCTACCGGCTCGTGGCGATCGCCGACCCGACAGCGGCCCGGCTCGACCTCGGACGGGAGGCGAGCGGTCTCGACCCGGCCGACTGTCACCCCGACTCCGCGGAGCTCCTCGCCCGGACGGACCTGGACGTCATCGACGTCTGCACGCCGCAGCACCTCCACCGGGATCTCGTCATCGCCGCGGCCTCCAGCGGTCGCCATGTCCTGTCCGAGAAGCCGCTGGCCACCACGCCCCGCGATGCGTGGGCGATGGTCGACGCGGCCGAGGCGGCCGGACGCACCCTGGCGATCATGCACAACTACCTCTTCTTCACCGAGGTCGTCCGCACGCTCGAGCTGATCGCCGCCGGCGAGATCGGGCCCGTCGAGGTCGCCATCCTCAACTGGCTGGCCGTCCGCGACCACCCGGGCAACGCCGCCTACCGGCCGGGCTGGCGGCACGATCCCCGGCAGGCCGGCGGCGGCGTGCTGATGGACATGCTCCACATCGTCTACCTGGCCGAGGCATTCCTCGGCGCACCGATCGAGCGGGTTTCGGCGTGGGTCACAGCCCGAAGCGATGACGCTCCCGTGGAGGACATCACGCTGACCCGGTTCGAGACGGCGACCAACGCCGCCCTGGTCAACGTCGGCTGGGGGGTCGGGATGGGCGGGTTCGCCGTGTCGGGTCCGGTCGGCCGGATCGAGGTGACCTATCAGGACGGCGGGAACGGCGCGTTCGACCCGTTCGACCGTCTCGTCGTCCACGGCCGGAGCGGGCGCTCCGAGGAGCTCGGGATGCCGTTCGAGGACGGCGTCCGGCCGCTCATCGCCGAGCTGGCCGACGCGATCCGGGCCGGGCGCCCGCCGATCGCCCCGGGCGCCAAGGGTGCGCATATCCTCGAGGCGACCCTGGCGGTCTATGCCAGCGCGGCGACGGGCCGGACCTGGGAGCTCCCGCTCGTCGCGGGCGACCCGCTCTACGAGCAGGGGGTCGCCGGCCTGGCGGAGCTGGACCTGGCCCCGTCGAGCCCCATCGCCAGAAAGCGCGTCTTCGGCCTCAGCTGACCACAGGAGCCTGCCCGGATGGACCTCTGCCTCTATACCGACTCGGTCGACAAGCTGTCGTTCGAGGCCGCCCTCGACCTCGCCGTCGAGACCGGCTGTGCGGCGATCGAGATCGCCGCGGGCGGTCAGTCGTCGGCGCCGCACATGCGCATCGACGAGCTCCTGGCGGAGGCCGGCAAGCGGCGCGAATTCGCCGCGGCATTCACCGCGCGAGGGCTTCGGATCGGGGCGCTGAACTGCTCCGCCTGGCCGCTCCATCCGGTCAAGGGCGCAGCCGAGGCCGAGCTCATCCGGAAGGTCATCCGCCTGGCCGCCGAGCTCGGAGTCGACAAGATCGTCACGATGTCCGGCAACCCGGGCGACGGTCCGGGCTCGACCACGATCAACTGGGTCTGGTACCCGTGGCCGGCCGACGCCGTCGCCCTTCTCGAGCGGCAGTGGGACGAGGCGATCCCGTTCTGGCAGGAGATGGGCCGGTTCGCCCAGGACCACGGGGTGACCCGGATCGCCTTCGAGCTGCACCCGCTCCACCTCGCCTACAACGTCCCGACGTTGCTCCGGATGCGCGATGCGGTGGGCCCGGTCATCGGGGCGAACGTCGATCCGTCGCACATGTTCTGGCAGCAGATGGACCCGCTGGCCGTCGTCCGCGCCCTCGGACCGGCGGTCCATCACGTGCACCTCAAGGACACCCAGATCGTGCCCGAGCAGGTCGCCCTCGCCGGGGTCCTCGACCAGCGTCCGTTCGAGAACGCGGCGGAGCGCGCCTGGATCTTCCGGACCGTGGGTCGGTCCCACGACGCGAGCTTCTGGGGTCCGTTCGTCCGCGAGCTCCGAGCCGCGGGCTACGACGACGTCCTGTCGATCGAGAACGAGGACATCCTCCAGCCGCCGGCCGAGGGCGTCGCCGAAGCCGCCGCGTTCATGAGCGCGATCCTTCGAGCCGGCTGACCCGTCGCCGATGCAGCCCCAGCCCGAGCTCGTGGTCGATGCGCACGCCGAGCTCGCCGAGAGCCCGGTCTGGGACGATCGGCTCGACCGGCTATGGTGGGTCGACCTGCTCGGCGGCGTCGTCCACCTGACAGACCCGTCGACCGGCGGGGATACCACGATCCCCGTGGGCCAGCCCATCGGAGCGCTCGCCCTCCGCTCGGTGGGCGGACCGATCCTGGCGGTGCGCGACGGGTTCGCGACGCTCGACCCCGGGTCCGGTCGACTGGAGGTGGTGGCGCCGATCGCCCCGGACGATCCCGGGATCCGGATGAACGACGGCAAGGTCGGACCCGACGGTGGGTACTGGGCAGGCTCGATGGCCGCCGACGAACGCCCCGGTCTCGGCCGGCTCCATCGGCTCGATCCGGATGGGACCGTCACGGAGATCCTGACCGGCCTGACCATCCCGAACGGGCTGGACTGGACCGCGGACGGACGCCAGCTCCTGTTCATCGACACCCCGACGCGGCGGGTCGATCGCTTCGACGTGGCGGCATCCGGTCGATCGATCTCGGGCCGGCGGCCGGCGATCGAGCTGCGCGAGGGTCCTGGCTGGCCGGATGGCATGACCCTCGACGCCGAAGGCTATGCCTGGGTCTGCCTTTGGGACGGCTGGGCGGTCGAACGATACGCACCGGGCGGGCAGCTCGATCGCCGGATCGAGCTCCCGGCGGCCCAGGTCACCAGCTGTGCCTTCGGCGGACCCGCCCTCGACGAGCTGTACATCACCACCGGCCAGGAGGGGTTCCCGCCCGGTGGTCGTCCCGATCAACCGAACGCGGGTGGGGTGTTCCGGGTCCGGCCGGGCGTCCGCGGACGGCCGACCCGTCGGTTCGACGGCTGACCGCTACTTGCAGACCGCCTCGGTCGCCAGCTGGGTGCCCGACTGCTCGACGATGATCACCTTCGTGTCGGCCAGGTTGGCAGCCTTCAGGAACGGCTTGATGTTCGAGCACATGAACAGCTTGGCCATCGCCGCTCCGGCGCCGTTGACGAGGGTGATCTTGAGGACACCGTTCTCGACGGTCCCCGACACCATCGACGTGCCGAACGAGGACTGGATCTGGGCGATGACCGGGTCGTAGACGCCGTTGTCACCACCGCCGCCTCCGCCTCCGCCTCCGTCGGCGGCGGTCGAGCCGCCGCAGCCGGCGAACAGGAGGCCCGTCGCCAGGCTCAGCGCGAGCAGCACCGTGGACCGGCGCCGCGGCACGCGCCCGGGGGCCAGTGGGGAGGGCATCGTCGACTCCAGTGCTGCAGGATCCCGGCAGATCCGCGCCCGCCGGACGGCGACCGTTCCGGGGATGATAGGCGCGACCGGGGTCGACGGGAAGGGGGACCTGGCTCGGGCCCAGCCGGTCGAGACGAGGAGACGTCCGTGGATTACCGCCGGATGCCGATCGAGGCCGAGTCGCCCGAGCAGTTCGGGTACGACCGGATCCGGTCGAACCTGGCCGAGAGCTCCGTCCCGGACACCCCGCTGCGCGACCTGTCGGTGGCCCTCGACGACCTCGTCCTGATGTACGGCGATCATCTCGGGCGCCCGGGGCTGCGCTCGGCGATCGCCGCGGGGGGGCCGGGCCTCGGGGCGGACGACGTGCTCGTCACGCCGGGAGCGGCGGCGGCCCTGTTCATCGTCCACACGAGCCTGCTCGGACCCGACGACGAGCTGGTCGTGGTCCGGCCGAACTACGCCACGAACCTCGAGACGCCGCGGGCGATCGGCGCGACGGTCCGCCATCTCGACCTGCGCCACGAGGATGGCTGGGCGATCGAGCCCGGCCGGATCGCCGAGCTGATGACGTCGAAGACCCGGCTGGTCTCGCTCACGAACCCGCACAACCCGACCGGCGCGGTGATGACGGAGACGGTCCTCCGTGAGATCGTCCGCCTCGTCGAGCGCCACCCCAGCGCTCGGCTGCTGGTCGACGAGACGTATCGCGAGATGACGTTCGGAGGACCGCTTCCGCTCGCCGCATCGTTGTCGGAGCGGGCGATCGGCGTGTCGTCGCTGTCGAAGGCGGATGGCCTGCCGGGCATCCGGATCGGCTGGCTGACCACGCGGGACCGTCCGCTGCTCGACCGCTTCCTCGCGGCCAAGGAGCAGATCCTCATCACGAACTCGGTGGTCGACGAGGCGATCGGCGAGGTCGCCTTCGCCCGCCGTCCCGAGCGGATGCCGGGCATCCTCGACGGGATCCGGGTCGGGTTCGAGACCGTCCGCGACTGGATCTCCGACCACGAGCTGTTCGAATGGGTCGAACCCCGCGGCGGCGTGGTGGGCTTCCCGAGGTTCCGGCCGGACCTGGCGGTCGACGTCGATCGGTTCTACCGCGTCCTGTTCGAGCGGTATGGCACGGTCGTGGGGCCCGGCCACTGGTTCGACCAGTCGCGCCGCCATTTCCGTCTCGGCTACGGGTGGCCAACGGCCGTCGACCTCGAGCAGGGCCTGGCCGCGTTGACGTCGGCCGGCGGCGAGGCATGGGACCCACCTCGACGGAGGGGCGCTCGGCGTCGTGGAGCGGCCGTCGGGAACATCCTCGTCCAGCTCGAGCGGCAGATCTTCCGAGATCAGCCGCGGGTCGAGGAGATCGTCCGCACCGGCGACGAGACGGTCGGCGTGTCCGGCGACGGCGACCTGGTCGTCCGTCTGCCGGCCGCCGCCCCGGCCGACGTCGGGCAACCGGAGCGCTCGGACGACCCCGGAGATGGGTCGGCACCGGGCGTCACCTGATCGACGCCCGGTGAAGGGACGCCTGGCGCCTGGCCGGTGCAGCCGGGTCGCCCGGCGGGCGTCATCCGGGTCGGAGGCGTCGGATCATCCGACCCGACAGATCAGGCGGCCGCCCCGGGCGATGCGACGACCGGCTCTCGATCCCCGACGGCCACCTCGTCAAGCGCGACGTCGACCTCCAGCTTGATGTCGCGTCCGACGAGCCAGCCACCGGTCTCGAGGGCGACGTTCCAGTTCAGGCCCCAGTCCTCGCGGTCGACCTTGGCACTCATCTGGAAGCCGGCGTGCCGCCCGCCGGACATGCCGCGGACGACACCCAGGACCTCGGTCTGGAACTCGATCGGTCGGGTCACGTCGCGGATCGTCACGTCGGCCGTGACGATGTAGCGGTCGCCCTTCGGCTCGATCCGGGCGACCCGGGCGACGATCCACGGGTACCGCTCGACGTCGAAGAAGTCGGCCGAGCGGAGGTGGTTGTCACGAGCCTCGAAGCCCGTCGACAAGGTGGCGGCGGCGATCCGGATCTCGCCGGTCGCGGCCGTCGGGTCCGCCTCGTCCAGCTCGACCTCCCCCTCGACCGAGTCGAACTTGCCGCGCACATTGGTGACCATCAGGTGCTTGGCGGAGAAGTTGATATCGGTGTGGGCTGCGTCGATCTTCCAGGTCGTCATGTCGGTCCCCTTCGCGTTGATCGCGGGTGTCGGGTGGGGCGCCAACGGAGACACCGTCGTGGCCGTCACCCATGTGATTGCTGACGCAACTATATGCCCTACTCATTGCGCCGTCAACGAGTTGCGCTTCAGGGTATGATGCGCAGCGATGAGCAAGACCGCCGAGGCTGAGATCGTCCCCGACCACCCTCGGGCGCTGACCGCGCATGACGCGCGGCTGGCGCCCTGGCGAGCGTTCCTGACCGCGCACGCCCTGGTCAGCCGCCGATTGGACGACGATCTCCGGACCGAGCAGCAGATGACGCTGGCCGAGTACGCGGCGCTCGTCCAGCTGGCCGAAGCGGACGGCCGCCGGCTGCGGATGAACCAGCTCGCCGACGGGATCGTCCTGAGCCGGAGCGGGGCCACCAGGCTGATCGACCGCCTCGAGGCCGACGGCCTCGTCGAGCGCCGGAACTGCTCGTCGGATGGGCGCGGCGCCGAGGCCGTTCTGACCGACGCCGGGCTGGCCCGGCTGCGCCGGGCGAGCACGACCCACCTGCGCGGGATCCAGGCCTACTTCCTCGACAGCGTCACGCAGGTCGACCTCGACGCGGTCGAACGATCGTGCTCGGCGATCGGCGATCGGGTCCGTACCGCCGGCCGGCCCGCCGCGTGCGAGACCGTCGAGTCGGTCGACGCGGCGATCGTGGCGCCGGAGTCGCGCGCGGCCGTCTAGGAGGGCTCGAGCTGGGGCTGTTCATGGACCGTCACGACCTGCCGGGTGCGACCGCGGAGCAGGTGGCGGAGGCCCATCTGAGCGACCTTCGGTTCCAGGCCAGGCATGGCGTGGAGTTCCTCGCCTACTGGTTCGACGGTGACCGCGGCGAGGTGTTCTGCCTAGCCAAGGCGCCCCGGCCCGAGGCGATGCAGGCGGTCCACCAGGAGGCGCACGGCCTGATCCCGAACGAGATCATCTCCGTCGCCGAGGACGACATCCTCCGCTTCATCGGCAGGATCAACGAGCCGGTCGACGCATCCCAGGCCACGAGCGCCTTCCGGACGATCCTGTTCACGGACCTGGAGGGGTCGACCTCGCTCCTTCGCGAGGTCGGCGAATCACGCTACATGGTCCTGCTCGGCGAGCACGACCTGATCATCCGGCGGGCCCTCGTCGCCGCCCGCGGACGCGAGGTCAAGCACACCGGCGACGGGATCATGGCCTCGTTCGACGACGTCGCCCGTGCCCTCGAGTGCGCCGTGGCGATCCAGGACGGGTTCGCTGCCCGCCCGGTCGGGGACGACATGCCCGAGCTCCGGGTCCGGATCGGCATGGCGGCCGGGGAACCGGTCGATCGCAACGACGACATGTTCGGGTCGACGGTCAACCTCGCCAGCCGGATCTGCGATGCCGCCGAGGCGGGCCACATCCTCGTGTCCGAGCTCGTCCGCGATCTCGGGGTGGCGGCGGGCTTCGCCCTCGAAGAGGCCGACGGGCTCGTCCTCAAGGGCTTCCCCGGCGTGACGCGGGTCTTCGAGCTCCTCCGGACACCTGCCGGTCGGACGGGTGGGCCGGCGGTGGCCGCCGAGCCCGGCCCGATCTGATCAGCGCCCGACCGGCTCGATCCTGATCGCCGGCGCGAGTCGGGCGACCGCCGACGGATCCAGGCGGCCGGCGCCCATCACCAGGGCATTGGCGACGGACGCCGCCGAACCGAGGCGCAGGGCGGGCTCGAGGGCCTCGCCGCGGAGCGTCGCCGCGGCCAGTCCGCCGAGGAACGCATCACCGCTGCCGACCGGGTAGGGGCCCCGGACGGCCGGCGGCACGACGTCCAACACGCGTCCGTCGGACGTCCGGGCGATCGCCCCGTCGACCCCGCGGGTGACGATGACGGCGCCCCCGGTGACCGTGGCGATGGCATCGACCGCACCCACGACGGATGCGGCGTCCCGACCGATCGACCGACCCAGGGTCGCCGAGGCCTCGGCCACGTTCAGCTTGACGAGCCACGGGCGCCGGTCGAGGGCGGCGACCAGCGCGGCGCCACCGGCGTCGAGAGCGACCGGCACGCCGGCCGCTCCGGCGGCCTCCAGCAGCTCGACCAGTCCGTCTCCGGGCGCACCGGGCGGCAGGCTGCCGGAGATCGTCACCAGCCCGACCCCGTCGAGTGCGAGCTCGGCGCGGAGGGCCTCGACGATCGCGCTCCAGGCCCCTTCGTCGAGGGTCGGACCCGCCTCGTTCAGCTCGGTCAGCGAGTCGTCGGACGCATCGCGGACGGCGATACACGTCCGGGTCTCGCCGCCGATCCAGGCGAACCGGCCGGCGATCCCCTCCTCGACCAGCGCCTCCGCCAGCCACCGTCCGGCATGACCGCCAAGCGGCGCGACGACGGTCACGTCCGCCCCCAGCAGCGCGGCGGACCGGGCGACGTTGATGCCCTTGCCGCCGGCGACGCGGACCTCCGTACGGGGCCGGTTGACCGCGTCGCGTTCGAGTCGGTCGAGCTCGTACAGCCGGTCGATGGCGGGGTTCGGCGCGACCGCGACGAGGCGCATCGAACCGATCAGCGGCCGGCCGCAGCGAGCGCCTGCCGCGCCTCGGCGAGCGTCGGCTGGGCGGTCGTACCGCCGATCCCGGTGACCGACAGCGACCCGCACGCGACGGCCAGCTCGAGCGTGTCGCGGAGCGGCCAATCGGCCAGTGCCCCGTACAGGAACCCGGCGTCGAACGAGTCTCCGGCGCCGGTCGAATCGGTCACCTCGACCGGCAGGACCGCGGCCTCGGCCACCTCGTACTCCCAGGCCCCGCGCATCGCGACCGCACCGCCGGCTCCGTGCTTGACCGCGAGGGTGAAGGCACGGCCCGGCTCACGACCCACGCCCGCTCGGCGGAGGATCTCGCTCGCCGCCGCCGGCGCGGCGGTCCGGGCGGTGATCCGGCGCGCCTCCTCGAGGTTGGGCATGAACAGGTCGGCCGCGCGAAGGATCGCGTCGATCGAGTCGTCCCAGGCTCCGGTCGGGTCCCAGTTGCAGTCGAACGAGGTAGTCAGGCCGAGCCCGCGAGCCTCGGCGAACAGGTCGGGCAGGTCGCTCGCGAGCGCCGGCTGGAGGTAGGTGCTTCCGACGTGCAGGTGCCGGGAGGCGGCGAGGAGCTCGCGCGGGATGTCGTCACCGCGCAGGCGGTCGATCGCCCCGACCGCCGTGAGGATCGCCCGGTCGGCGCCGCGGCTCAGGATCACCGTGGCGCCGGTCGGGACGGTCGGATCGATCCGGCAACCCGAGACGTCGATCTCCGCCCGATCCAGGGCGTCCAGCACGAACCGCCCGAAGGCGTCGTCGCCGACGACCCCGACGAACGCCACCCGCAGGCCGAGTCGGGCCGCGCCGCAGGCCGCGATGGCCGAGGAGCTGCCGATCTCCATCCGGATGTCGTCGACGATCGTCTCGATCTGCCCGAAGACGGGCTCGAGGCGCGGATCGACGACCAGCAGGTCCGGGTTCAGCTCCCCGGCGACCAGCAGGTCGAACCGGCGGTCGGGGCTCACCCGCGATACCCGCGGTACCAGCCGTCGCCCGGCTCGGGGATCGGCACCAACGGGCCGCGACGTGCGTCCCACGCCACACCGCGCTCGTCGACGAGGTCGACCAGCCGGCGGAGGCGGTCGCGTCCGGTCCCCCGGAGGAAGGCGTCGCGCTCGGTCGGCGGGAGCGTCGCCGCCTCGGCCCAGACCGACCGCCCGACCAGGACGCCGCTCGCCCCGGCGTCGCACGCGACGGCGACCTGGGCCTCGAACGTCGCGTCGTCGACGCCGCCCGACAGGACGACCCATGGGAGCCTCGAGGCGGCATCGAGCTCGGCACAGGCCTCGCCCCAGCGCCCGTGGTCCGTCACGCCGGGATCGTAGGGGAACTCCGCCTTCAGGATGTCGCCGCCGAGCGCGGTCAACCGGCGAGCGGTCTCGACCACGACGGCACGCCGGGCGTCGCCGGTCAACCGCGGCACCGCCGGATCGATCGAGAACGACAGTGGCTCGATGAACAGCGGCAGGTCCGCCGCCGCGCATGCCTCCGCGACGTCGGCCACGAGGCGTTCCTGGTCGGCGGCGTTGGCGGCGCCCGGGTGGTAGTAGATCAGCAGCTTGGCCGCCGAGGCGCCGAGCCGCTTGGCCTTGGCCACGCTCCAACCGTCGAGGATCCGGCTGACCCGGGCGGTCGACGGGCCGTCGTAGCCGGTCGCCTCGACCGCCACGAGCAACCCGCGCCCCGCCGGGAGCGAGCCGTCCACGAGGCACTGGGCCGCGCCGATCTCGGGGTCGAGCAGGACGCCCGTCGCGGTCGCTCCGAGCTCGCGCACGACCGCCCGCTTGAACTCGACCATCTGCCCGAACGTGACCGACGCGGGATCGGCGGGGCGGAGCTCCTTGCGCAGGTTCTGCCGATGATCGAGCGCCAGGACGCCGAAGGTCCCGCGCGCGGAGGCGCAGGCGCGCAGCCCGCGGATCCGACCGACCGGGAGCTCGTCTTCCAGCGACATGATGGCTCCTCGAATGGCGCGGCGGTGGGGGCTTCCCTTCGGCCACCGGTCCGGTCTAGGATAGGACGTACGGACGTCCGGATGTCAGGACCACTGGTCGGCGTGGACGCTCCGCGGAGGAAGGCGTGGTTCGGATCGTCCTCGTCGGCGCCGGCAGCGTCGAGTTCACCCGCAACCTCCTCGGCGACATGCTGTCCTCCCCTGCCCTGGCCGGCGCCGACATCGTGCTGCATGACATCGACCCGGACCGGCTGGCCACGGCCGAGCGGATGGCGCGCTGGACGGCCGGTGCGCTCGAGGCGACCCCGACCATCTCCGCCCATCTTGACCGTCGGGCCGCGCTCCGTGGCGCCGACTTCGTCGTCAACACCATCCAGGTGGGCGGTGCCCGGGCGACGCGGGCCGACTTCGACGTCGCCGCGCGATTCGGCTTGCGCTACACGATCGCCGACACCATCGGGGTCGGTGGCGTCTTCCGCGGGCTGCGGACGATCCCCGTCGTCCTCGGGATCGCCCGCGACATGGAGGAGGTCTGTCCGGACGCCTGGCTGCTCAACTACACGAACCCCATGGCGATCCTCGTCCGGGCCGTCGCCGAGGCCACGCCGATCAAGGTCGTCGGGCTGTGTCACTCGGTCTTCTGGACCATCGACACGCTGGCCGGCTATCTCGGCGTCCCGCGGGACGAGATCGCGGCCGACACCGCGGGCGTGAACCATCTCGCCTTCGTCCGCCGGCTCGAGTACGGCGGACGCGATCTCTACCCCGACCTGCGGCGGTTCGTCGAGGCGGGTCGCGTCCCGCAGGACGACCTCGTCCGGGCCGACCTGTTCCTCCGGCTCGGCGCCTATCCGACGGAGTCGTCGGAGCATCACGCCGAGTACAACCCGTGGTTCATCGGCAAGCGCGACGCCGCCGGCGATGCGGTCGAGCGGTTCCACGTCCCGATCGGCGAGTACCTCGACCGGGTCGCCCACAACCTCGACGAATATGCCGAGGCCCGGCGAAAGCTCGACGCCGGGGAGCCGTTCGAGATCGAACGGAGCGGCGAGTACGCCGCGACGATCGCCGAGTCGATGACGACCGGGGTGCCGGCCCGGTTCGTCGGCAACGTGATCAACCACGGCACGCTCATCCCGAACCTCGAGGCGGACGCCTGTGTCGAGGTGCCGTGCGTCGTCGACGGGACAGGGATCCATCCACAGCCCATGGGCGACCTGCCACTCCACTTGGCCGCCTACGTCCGCGGTGCGGTCGACATGCAGGGGCTCACCGTCCAGGCCGCCCTCCAGCGGGATCGGCAGGCGGTCGGCCGAGCCGTCATGACCGACCCGATCGTCCAGAGCCACCTGACCCTGGACGATGCGTGGCGATTGACCGACGCGATGATCGAGGCCGAGGCCGAATGGCTCCCGGCGTGGCTCGGCGGCTCGGCCGCAGATTGAGGAGGACCGTCCGATGACCAGGCACCGTTCGACGACCCGACCCGCGCCTCTGCGGCGCCGACCGCGAGCCAGCCTGACCATGCTGGCGATCGTGGCCGTCCTCGTCGCGGCCTGCGGCGGCTCGACGGCAACGACCGCTCCGGCCGCATCGAGCGCCACCCAGCCCAGCCAGGCCGTGCCGAGCGTCGCACCGTCGACCGCGGCGTCGATCGCCCCGTCCGATGCCGGGTACACCGGCCCGCCCACCACGATCAGCTACTCGATCTGGGGCGATCCCACCGAGATCAAGAACCAGCAGGCGATCGTCGACGCATTCCACGTCGCCAACCCGAACATCACCGTCAAGGTCGACGTGTCCGACTGGGACCCCTACTGGGACAAGCTCAAGACGAGCATCGCCGGCGGCGCCGCCCCCGACGTGTTCGCGATGGACGGGCCGCTGTTCCCGGACTACCAGAGTCGGGACGTCCTGCTCGACCTCAAGCCCTACATCGACCGTGACGGGTACGACCTCGGCCAGCTGGCGGATCAGGCCGTCGCCGACTTCACCACGGCGGACGGCCAGTTCGGCCTGCCCCGCGACCTCAACGTGGTCGCGCTCTACTACAACAAGAAGATGTTCGACGCGGCCGGGATCCCCTATCCGGACGAGACGTGGGACTGGGCCAAGCTCGTCGAGGTGGCCAAGAAGCTGACGATCCGGAGCGCCGACGGCAAGACGAGCCAGTGGGGCCTGTACTCCGAGACGACCGACATGGAGAACTTCTGGTCCGAGCTGGTCTGGCAGAACGGCGGAGACATCGTGTCGGCCGACAAGAAGACGAACCTCATCGGCAGCGACGCAGCCGCCGGCGGCCTCCAGTTCCTGCAGGACCTGATCTGGAAGGACAAGGTCATGCCCGACCCGACCATCTGGCCGGCCGACAGCGGCGACGCGTTCGAGCAGGGCAAGGCGGCGATGGAGGCGAACGGATCGTGGCTCGTCGCGACCGACATCGCGGCGGGGCTCGACTTCGGGATCGCCCCGCTGCCGAAGGGTTCGGCAGGCCAGGCCACGTCGATCAATCCGACGGGAGCGGTCGTCTACAAGGGCACGAAGAACCCGGACGCCGCCTGGCAGTTCGTCAAATACCTCGCCAGCCCGGCCGCCCAGACGAAGCTGATGGAGCTGAAGTCGTCGATGCCGGCCAACAAGGAGGTCCTGACCGGGCCGTTCTCGACGTCGTTCGATGGGGCGAAGGTCCTCGCCGACTCGATCGCCTACGCGCACATCAAGCCCTCGTTCAAGGGCTACGACGAATGGACCACCACGTTGCAGAACGAGCTCGACGCGAACGTCTTCACCGCGCCGACGAAGACCCCGAAGCAGGCGATCGCCGACGTCCTGCCCAAGCTGGACCAGATCCTCGCCGGCCAGTGACGTCATCCCGACCGGGGGTGTCGTGTCCGTGACCGCGGCGCGGCCGGCGACGTCGTGGCCGTGACGAGCCGGCGCCGCCCCGCTCGTCGGCGGGGCGGCGGCCCGCTGTCCGGTGAGGGGCGATGGGCCTTGGCGTTCCTCGCCCCGACGCTCATCGGTCTGGCCGTGCTGTCGGCGGGTCCGATCCTGGCCACCCTGGCGATCAGCCTGACGAAGTGGGACCTGCTGACGGCGCCCAAGCCGATCGGTCTCGACAACTACACCGCCCTGCTGTCGGACGACCGGTTCCTCAAGGCCCTCAGGAACACCGTCTTCTACACGATCGTGTCGGTCCCGCTCGGGCTGGCCATCGCGCTCGGGCTCGCCCTGGCGCTGAACTACAAGATCCGAGGGATCGCCTTCATCCGGACCGCCTACTTCCTGCCGGTGGTCACCTCGACGATCGCGATCGCCCTGGTCTGGCAATGGATCTACAGCCCGGATTCGGGCTTGTTGAACCAGGTCCTGGGGGCCGTCGGGATCCCGGCGCAGAAGTGGCTGAGCGACCCGACCCTGGCGATGCCGTCGATCGTCGCCCTGTCGATCTGGCAGGGCCTCGGCGTCAACGTGATCATCTTCCTGGCCGGGCTGCAGGCGATCCCGAGCGAGCTCCTCGACGCCGCCAGCGTGGACGGTGCGGCGCGCTGGGCCCGCTTCCGACACGTGCTCCTGCCCTTGCTCACCCCGGCGATCTTCTTCACCGGGGTGCTCAGCCTGATCGACGGCTTCCAGGTCTTCGACCAGATCTTCGTGCTCGTCAAGCCCCGGCCGACCGACGCCACGATCACCGTCGTCTACTTCATCTACGAGAACGGGTTCAAGTTCTTCAAGATGGGCTATGCGAGCGCAGCGTCGTGGGTCCTGTTCCTCATCATCGCCGTGTTCACCGCGATCTATTTCCGGTCGCAAGGTCGCTGGGTCCACTACCAATGAGCGGAGCGGGCGCCCGGGACGTCGAGATGGCGTCGACCACCACGGTCGTCGTGACGCCGCGCAGGTCCCCGTGGCGGACGGTGCGGCGGGCCGTCTTCGTCGGCCTGCTGATCGGGGGCGGGGTGCTGATGATGGTCCCGTTCCTGTGGATGATCTCGACGTCGCTCAAGACGCGCGCCGAGGTGTTCGCGATCCCACCGACCCTCTTCCCGGCCGTGCCGCAGTGGCAGAACTATCCGGACATGTGGAACGCCCTGCCCTTCGGGACGTTCTTCGTCAACTCGGTCAAGCTGGCGACGCTCAACACGATCGGCCAGCTGATCAGCTGCTCGATGGCCGCCTATGCCTTCGCCGCCCTCCGCTTCCGGTTCCGGGAGCCGCTGTTCGCCCTGCTCCTCGTCACCCTGATCATCCCGTTCCAGGTGGTGCTGGTCCCGAACTTCGTGCTGTACCGCTTCCTCCCCCACCCCGCCAGCGCGAGCGGGAACTGGATCGGGACGCAGGAGCCGCTGTGGGTCGGGGCGTTCCTCGGCGGGGCGTTCGGGACCTTCCTGCTGCGCCAGTTCTTCCTGGCCATCCCACGCGAGCTGGCCGACGCCGCTCGGGTCGACGGGGCCAACCCGTGGCACATCTACCGCCACATCTACCTGCCGCTGGCGAAGCCGGCCCTCGCCACTCTGGCGATCTTCACGTTCATGTGGACCTGGAACGACCTGATCGACCCGATCATCTACCTGCGCGACATCCAGTCGTTCACGCTGACCGCCGGGCTGTCGCTCTTCCAGGGGCAGTACGTCGGGAAGTGGCCGCTGCTCATGGCGGGCGCGCTGGTGAGCGTCATCCCGATGATCATCCTGTTCATCGTCGCCCAGCGCCACTTCGTCCGGGGGATCGCGATGTCCGGGATCAAGGGCTGACGTGGCCGCCATCGACGGACTCCCGCTCTACCGCCGGATCGAGACCGACCTGCGCGACCGGATCCGGTCAGGCGAGCTGGCGCCCGGCGCTCGGGTCGAGACCGAGGTCGAGCTGATGGAGCGCTACGGCGTCAGCCGGGCGACGGTCCGGCAGGCGCTCGGCGGATTGATCGCAACGGGGGTCCTCGAGGTCCGTCGCGGCCTCGGGACGTACGTCGCCGCCGCGAGGTTCGAGCACACGATCGGCGGGTTCTACTCGTTCAGCCGCGAGATCGAGCGGGCGGGCCGGCGGCCCGGGACGCGCGTCCTCGACCTCCGTGTCGAGCCGGCCGAGGCGTCGGTCGCGGCCGCGCTCGGGATCCCGGTGGGCGCACCGGTCGTGGCACTGCGGCGGATCCGGCTGGCCGACACCGAGCCGCTCGTGGTCGAGACCAGTCGCCTGCCGGCCGACCGCTTCCCGGGCCTGGAGCGGGTCGACTTCGCGACGGTCCGTCTGTACGACACGCTGACCACGACGTATGGCTGCCGCCCGACGCGCGCCCGCGAGACCTTCGAGCCGATCCTCCTGACCGCCGCCGAGGCGGAGCTCCTCGATCAACGGCGCGGCGAGCCGGCCCTCAGGGTCGAGCGGATCGCCTACGACCAGGACGACGAGCCGATCGAGCACTGTCGGAGCACGGTCCGTGGCGATCGCTACCGCTACGCTGTAGAGCTCCGGGACCGGTGATCCGGGACCGCCAAGCCAGCCTGCCCGGGAGCCGCCGACCGTGACCCTTCCCCTGCCCCCGCTCGACGACCTCCTTACGTGGCGCGAGGCGTCGGCATCCGGGACGGCGATCGCATCCGCGCTGGCGGCCGGCCGGGCCGCGGCCGTCGATCTCGAGACGTCGATCGGCCGAGCCGAGCGGATCGTCCTGACCGGCGCCGGCTCGTCGTACTACCTCTCGCAGGTCGTGGCGTCCGTCGCCCGCGAAACGACCGGCGCGGTCGCGCTGGCGACTCCGTTGTCCGAGCTGATGCTGCGTCCGTCCGGCGTCCTCGGGGATGGGCCGGCCGAGCGCCAGCCGGTCGTCGTGGTCTCGCGTTCGGGCTCGACGTCGGAGGCGGTCGATGTCGCGACGCGGATGCGGGTCGCCGGCCATCCGACGATCGCGCTGACCTGCCGCGCCGACAGCCCGCTGGCGGGCGCCGCCGACCGCGTCCTCGTCTCGCCCGACGGTGACGAGGAGGCGATCGTGATGACCCGCTCGTTCGCCAGCATGCTCGCCCTGCTGCTGCGGGCGCTGTCGGGCGGTGCGACCGGCGGACGCCTCGGGGCCGACCTCGATCGCCTGCCCGAGCGCTGGCCCGAGGCGGTCGCCGCCGCCGAGGTCGGCCGCCGGCTGGGCACGACCGACTGGCGACGGATCGTGGTCCTTGGCGGCGGGCCCGCCCAGGGCATCGCCCAGGAATGGGGACTCAAGCTCACCGAGACGAGCCAGGTGCCCACGTCCGTCTACGAGCCGCTCGAGTTCCGGCACGGTCCGATCTCCGTCTGTGAGCCCGGCGTCCTGGTCGTCGGCCTGATCGGCGGACCGGGCGTCGAGCACGAGGCACGGGTCATCCGCGAGACAGCCGCGCTGGGGGCCACGACCTGGTCGATCGGCTGCGAGCGCGCCGATGTCGACGGCCTGCCGGGAACGACGTCGGTCATCGGGCCCGGGCTCCATCCGTGGGCGCGGCTGCCGCTGCTGGTGTACCCCGGCCAGGCGCTCGCCCTGACGCTCGCGCTGACCCGCGGCTGCGACCCGGACGCGCCGCGTCATCTCGGCCAGGTGGTCATCGTCTCGCCGGCATGATCCGCCTGGCGGACTACCGTCCACGGCCCGCGCTCCGCGGGCCGACCCACGAGGTCCTTCGACCGCGCTACCCGGTGGTCGACGCGCACAACCACCTCGGCACGGACTTCGGCGGCGACTGGGCGGAGCGCGGCCCGGATGCGCTGCTCGCGACGCTCGATGCCGCCGGTGTCGAGACGCTGGTCGACCTCGACGGCGGGACCGGCGACGGCCTGAGCCGCGAGATCGAGCGGTGGCAGGCACGCGCGCCGGGCCGGCTGGCGGTCTTCGCCGGCCTCGACTACGACCGCTGGGCCGTCGATCCGCGGTTCGGCGAGACCGAGGCGCGCCATCTCCGCGACGCGGCGGCCCGGGGCGCCCGCGGGCTCAAGGTCTGGAAGCTGCTCGGGCTGCGCGCCCGCGACCCCGCCGGGCGGCTGGTCGCCGTCGATGACGAGCGACTCGATCCGCTCTGGTCGGCCGCGGCCGAGCTCGACCTCCCGGTGGTCATCCACATCGCCGATCCGATCGCCTTCTTCCAGCCGCTCGACCAGACGAACGAGCGCTACGAGGAGCTGACCGAGCACCCGGACTGGCACTTCTGGCCGACCCGGCCGCCCGGGCGGCCGGACGAGCCCGGCTTTCCGCCGTTCGACGAGCTCCTGGCCGCCTTCGACCGGCTCGTCGGCCGGCACCCGGCGACGACGTTCGTCGGAGCACACGTCGGCTGCGCCGCCGAGGACCTCGCCCTGGTGTCGCGGATGCTCGACGCCCACCCCAACCTGGCGGTCGACATCGCGGCGCGGCTGGGCGAGCTCGGCCGCCAGCCGTACACCGCTCGGGCGTTCCTCCTGCGTCATGCCGACCGGGTCCTGTTCGGGACCGATGCGCCGGCCGACGCCGCGGTCTACCGGCTCCACTACCGGTTCCTCGAGACGTGGGACGAGTCGTTCGACTACGGGACCGACGACATCCCCGGCCAGGGCCGCTGGCAGATCAACGGCCTCGGCCTGCCCGACGACGTGCTCCGAGCGGTCTACGGCGACAACGCGCGACGGATCCTCCGACTCGGGCCCGCGCCGTGAACGGCACCCTCCGGGTGGGGACCAGCGGCTTCGCCTATGCGTCTTGGGCTCCCGCGTTCTACCCGCCGGGGCTACGCGGCGAGGACCTCCTCCGGTCGTACGCGGAGCGCCTGTCCGCCTGCGAGCTCAACAACACGTTCTATCGGCAGCCGTCGGAGAGCGCGATCGCCGGCTGGCTGGCGCGGACGCCCGAGTCGTTCCGGTTCGCGGTCAAGGCCCAGCGCGGCGGGAGCATGCGGGCGCTGATCGGCGACGACCAGGCGGAAAGCGTCGGCTGGCTGACCCGGCCGCTGGCTGGCTTCGGCGAGCGGCTCGGCTGCGTCCTGTACCGGATCCCCGGCGACGTCGTCCGGACCGACGACCGCCACGATCGACTGGCGCGGCTGCTGACGCTGTGGCCGCCCGCCTTTCCCCTCGTCCTCGAGTTCCAGGATCCGTCCTGGCAGGTCGACGAGACGTTCGAGGCGCTGCGCTCCGCGGGCGCCGTGCTGTGCACGACCGATCTCGACGAGATGGACGGGCCGCCGGACATCCGGGTGACCGGCCCGTTCCTCTACCTCCGCCTGCGGCGGACCGCGTACACGGACGACGAGCTCGATCGGTGGGCCGCGCGGATCGCGCCGTTCCTCGACGCCGGCCTCGACGCCTACGTGTTCTTCCGCCATGACGAGACCGGCATCTCGCCGAACCGGGCCATCGCGCTCGCCGAGCGGCTCACGGACCGCTGAGCTCGGCGAGCGCCGAGCACAGCGGGGAGCGGGCGGCCGTCAGCCGTCGGTGGCGAGGCTGCCCTCGGCCGGCGCGAAGACGACGATGACCGCGAGGCGCTCGACGATGTCGTGGAAGCGATGCGGCACGTGCGCGGCGACATAGACGACCGACCCCGGACCGACCTCCCGGACCTCGTCCGCGACGGTGATCCGGGCGCGACCCGTCATCACCAGGTAGACCTCGTCCTCGCTGTGCGGGGACTGCCCGTCGGTCGCACCCGGCTCGAGCGTGTACAACCCGCCGCTGAGGGCCGGCACCCGGAGGAACTCGAGATAGGGCCGCGTGCCGGCCGCGCGCTCCGCCTCGAGGGTCGCCAGTTCGAACGCGTCCATCGACCGACCTCAGCTCCGGGGATCCCGTTCCGGACCCAACGATAGACGCTCGTTTACCCTTCGGGCATGGCCGGTCGATCAGATCGTCGTCGCCATCGGCGCCAGCGGACCGTGGCCGTGGCGATCGCCTGGGCCATGGTCGCCGCGATCGGACTCGTGGGTTGCGCGTCGCGCCCGGGTCCCGCGGCGTCAGGACCGGTGCCGGCGGGTTCCTCGAGTCACAGGCCCGACCGCACCGCGGTCGCGACGAACGCCTCCCCGGCGGTCGCGCCGTCGGGGGCACCCCAGACGACGCCATCGCCCCCGGCGTCGCTGGCCGACTTCGACCCGGCCGGTCTGGCGATCCGGCTGTCGACGGTCGTGGGCGGGTTCGACAGCCCGCTGGCGGTCGTCAACGCGGGGGATGGCAGCGGCCGGCTGTTCGTCGTCGAGCAACCGGGACGGATCAAGATCGTGCGAGATGGCGCCGTCGTCGATCCACCGATGCTCGACATCCACGAGCGGATCCTGGCCGGCGGTGAGCGCGGGTTGCTCGGCCTGGCGTTCGCGCCCGACTATCCGGCGGATCCGCGGTTGTACGTGGACTACACCGACCTGAACGGCGACACGGTCGTGTCGTCGTTCACGGTCCCGGCGGCCACGCCGGACCGGGCCGACCCGTCGACCGAGCACGTCCTGCTCCGGATCGACCAGCCGTTCCCGAACCACAATGGCGGTGGGCTCGCGTTCGGGCCGGACGGGGACCTGTACATCGCCGCGGGCGACGGTGGCTCGGGCGGGGATCCGATGGGCAACGGCCAGAACCTCGACACGCTCCTCGGCAAGCTCCTGCGGATCCGGCCGGGAGCCCCGGACGGGTCGGATCCGCCGTACACGATCCCGCACGATGCCCCGTTCGCGTTGCATCCGGGCGGGCGGCCGGAGATCCGCGCGTACGGCCTGCGCAACCCGTGGCGCTTCTCGTTCGACCGGGCCACCGGCGACCTGTGGATCGGCGACGTCGGCCAGGGGCTGTGGGAGGAGGTCGACGTCATCCGGGCGGGCGATCCGCCGAACGTCGCTCCCGACTTCGGCTGGAACATGATGGAAGGCAACCACTGCTACAACGCCGACACCTGCAGCAGGGACGGCCTCACGCTGCCGGTCGCGGAATACGACCATTCGGACGGCAGCTGCGCGATCATCGGCGGATACGTCGCGCGGGCGCCGGACGAGCCGACGATGGACGGGGGCTACCTCTACGGCGACTCGTGCAGCGGCGACATCTGGGTCGTCGACGCCGCGCTCCCGCGTGCGGTCCCGCCGCGACGGCTGCTCCAGTCCGGACACTCGATCTCGTCATTCGGCGAGGACGAGGCCGGTCACGTCTACCTCACCGACCTCGCATCGGGCGATCTGCTCCGGGTCGAGCCGGCGCCCTGACCCCGGACCGGGCGATCGACGCCGAGGGGCGGAGCCGCCTCCTCCGGTCGGCTCCGCCCCGGCGTCCGGTTCGTCGGGTCAGTGGATCAGGTAGCTGACGGCGACCGTCACGGTGACCTCGTTCGTACCGGTCTCGACCGGCGTCGCGACCGACTTGTCCGGGGCCGCCAGGGCGCCGGCCGCGTCGCGCGCGTAGTAGACCGGGTACGGGACCGGTGACGCCGTCTCACTGATCGAGGCCACGCCGGCGATCGACACGCCCGCTCCGCTGGCGAGGGTGTCGGCCTTCGACTTGGCCTGGGCCATGGCCGCCGCTCGGGCCTGCGCCTCGGCCTTGGCCGGGTCGTCGACGCGGAACGTCACGCCGTCGAACGTCGTCGCGCCCGAGGCGAGCGAGTCGTCGATCGCGTCACCGACCTTGGCCAGGTCGCGAACGGTCACGGCGACCGAGTTCTGGAGCTGGTAGCCGGTCAGGCGCGGCGGGTTGCTGTTGGTCGAGTAGTCGTAGACGGGCTGGAGGGACAGGGTCGTCGTCTGGATGTCGGCATCGGCGATCCCGAGCTTCTTGAGCGCGGCGACCACGCTGGTCATCGACTCGGCGGCGGCGGCCCGGGCAGCCTTGACGGTCGGCTTCGTGGCGCTGACCCCGATCCGCAGGTCGGCCACGTCCGGACTGATCACGACCCGGCCGGTCCCGGTCACGCTGATCGTGTGCTCCGGGGTGGCGCTCGGGTCCGCGCCGAGGGCCGGCCGGGGGGCGAAGGCCGGGCTGGCGACCGCCGCGACAAGGAGGCCCGAGGCGAGGCCGAAAGCCAGCCAGCGTGCCCGCTGGCCGGGGACGGGGAAAGTGATCGTGGTGGTCGTCATGGTGATCGCTCCGTCGTATCCGAGCGACCGGAGGATGGTCGCGGTGGCCCCGAGACGCCGAGTCCGTCGGGCGGGTTCCCGCCGGCGCGTGCGCTGATCCGCGAGACGGTGCGGCGGAGCACCGCGACCGGACCCGGCGGAGCGGCGCGACCGGACCCGGCGGACCCCGCCTCAGGGGATCGCGACCCGCCTAGAGCGCGAGCGGGTCGGTCTTCTCGGGGTCGATCCCGAGCTCGCGGAGCGCCTTGGCGGCCCGTTTCGCCGGGATCGCACCGGACCGGGACAGCCCGGCGATGGCCGCCGCCGCGATGCTCGGTCCGTCGATCTCGAACAGGGCTCGCAGGGCCTCCCGGGTGTCGCTCCGGCCGAACCCCTCCGTGCCGAGGGTGATCGTGTCGGTCGGCAGCCAGGCCCGGACGAGATCCGGCACGGCCTTGAGCCAGTCCGAGGCGATCACCACCGGACCCCCGTCCGCCGGGAGGACCTGGCTGACGTAGGGGATCCGCGGCTGCGGCTTCGGGATGCAGCCGGTTCCAGCGGTCGGCGTCGATCGCGTCGCGGCGGAGCTGCTGGAAGGACGGCGCGCTGTAGACCTCGGCGGCCACGTCGAACCGCTCGCCGAGCAGGCGCTGCGCCTCGAGGACCTGCTGCATGATCGAGCCGCTCCCGACGAGGCGGACCCGTCCGCCCTTCCCGGCGACCCCGTCCGGCGCCGCGGCGAACCGGTACAGGCCGCGGATGATCCCTTCGTCGACCCCGTCCGGCTTGGGCGGCATGACGTGGTTCTCGTTGTAGATCGTGATGTAGTAGTAGACGTCCTCGCCGCGGACGTACATCCGCTCGATGCCGTCCCGGATCACGGCCGCCAGCTCGTAGGCGAACGCCGGGTCGTAGGCGCGGATGGCGGGGATGGTCGAGGCCAGCAGGTGGCTGTGGCCGTCGTCGTGCTGGAGCCCTTCCCCGTGGAGGGTGGTCCGACCGGCCGTCGCGCCCATCATGAACCCACGACCCCGCGCGTCGGCCAGCGCCCAGGCCTGGTCGCCGGTCCGCTGGAACCCGAACATCGAGTAGAAGATGTAGAACGGGATCGTCGCCGTGCCCTGGGTCGAGTAGGCGATCGCCGCCGCCTGCAGGCTGGCCATCGAGCCGGCCTCGGTGATCCCCTCCTCGAGGACCTGGCCGTCGCGTGCCTCGCGGTAGCTCAGGACGAGGTCGGAGTCGACCGGTTCGTAGCGCTGGCCGAGCGCGGCATAGATGCCGACCTCCTTGAACAGCGGGTCGAGCCCGAACGTGCGCGCTTCGTCGGGCACGATCGGCACGATCCGCGATCCGAGCTCCCGGTCGCGGATGAGGTTGCGCAGGACCCGGGCGAAGACCATCGTCGTGCTGACGGCGGTCGTGCTGCCGGCGGCGAACTCCGCGTCGACGGTCGGCGCGACCCCGCTGAACAGCTTGGCCCGGACGATCCGCTTCGGGAGCGATCCACCGAGGGCCGCCCGCTGCTCGCGCAGGTAGCGGACCTCCTCGGAATCGGGCCCGGGATGGTAGTACGGCGCGTCGTGCAGGTCCGCGTCGGGGATCGGCAGCTCGAGCCGGTCGCGGAAGATCCGCAGCTCGGTCTCGGACAGCTTCTTGGCCTGGTGGGTGATGTTCCGTGCCTCGACGCCCGGTCCGAGCGTCCAGCCCTTGATCGTGTGGGCGAGGATGACCGTCGGCGCCCCGACGTACTCGGTCGCCGCCTTGTAGGCCGCGAAGACCTTGCGTTGATCGTGCCCGCCGCGACGGAGCTTGGCCAGGTCCTCATCGCTGAGATGCTCGACCAACCGGCGGAGGCGAGGGTCCGGCCCGAAGAAGTGCTCGCGGATGTACGCCCCGCCGGACACCGAGAACTTCTGGAACTCGCCGTCGAGGGTGTCGTTCATCTGCTCGACCAGGGCACCGTCGACATCCCGGGCGAGCAGGTCGTCCCACTCCCGTCCCCAGATGACCTTGATGACGTTCCAGCCGGCGCCGCGGAACAGCCCCTCGAGCTCCTGGATGACCTTGCCGTTGCCGCGGACCGGCCCATCGAGACGCTGGAGATTGCAGTTGACCACGAAGGTCAGGTTGTCGAGCCCTTCGCGGGCGGCCAGCGACAGCCCCGCGATCGACTCGGGCTCGTCCATCTCGCCGTCCCCGAGGAACGCCCAGACGCGCGATCCGGACGTGTCCTTGAGCCCGCGATTGGTCAGGTACCGGTTGAACCGAGCCTGGTAGATCGCGCTGATCGGTCCGATCCCCATCGAGACCGTGGGGAACTCCCAGAAATCGGGCATGAGCCGGGGATGCGGATAGGAGCTCAGACCCTGCCCCGGCACGACCTCGCGCCGGAAGTGGTCGAGCTGGCCCTCGGTCAGCCGGCCCTCCAGGAACGCCCGGGCATAGATGCCGGGTGCGGCGTGACCCTGGTAGAAGATCTGGTCGCCGGCGTCCTCGTCCTTGCCGCGGAAGAAGTGGTTGAACCCGACCTCGTAGAGGGTCGCCGCCGAGGCATAGGTCGCCAGGTGGCCGCCGATCCCGGTGTTGGCCGTGTTCGCCCGGAGGACCATCGCGACCGCGTTCCAGCGGACCAGGCGGCGGATCCGGCGCTCGAGCTCCTCGTCACCCGGGAAGAACGGCTCCTGCTCGGGGCTGATCGTATTGATGTACCGGGTCTGGGTCAGCGGCGGCAGCCCGACGTGGAGCTGACGCGCCCGCTTGAGCAGCTTGAACATCAGGAACCGGGCGCGGTTCTCGCCCTCGTCCTCGACGACCTGATCGAGGGACTCGAGCCACTCCGCGGTCTCCGACTCGTCGATGTCGGGCAGCTGATGCTTGAACTCGTCGAAATACATCGGTGCGGGCGGCTCCGTCGCGGTATGGGCAGGATCAGGCGTGGTCGGCCCCGGGCACTGTAATCCCGATCCGGTCGGACCGTCCCGCAACCTTGACGCCGGATCCGCGACGGCCGGCCGCGCGCGAGGTGGTGCCGTCCGTCACCATCCTGAAGTCCTGTCGAGCCCGTCTTCCGGGTTAGCCTGTATCCTCGCCACTCGAGACGACCGGCCACGTTCTCGGTGGGCCGCCTGGATCTGAACGGGGAGACCGGATCACACCGTGGCACACGCGACAGCCATGCCATCGGCGGCCGAGGGACCGGGACGGATGATGGCAGGCCAGCTACCGGCGCCGATCGCGGCGGCGTTCGGGGCGCTGGACCGAGCCGGCGGCCCATGGGCGCTGCTGCGCGGCGAGGCCGAGCTGGGCGGGGCCGGCGGCGACGTCGACCTCCTCGTGGCCCAGGAGACGCTCGCAGCCTCCGAGCGCGAGCTCGTCTCGGCCGGGTTCCGGGTCGTTCCGAGCCCGGGCCGCGGCTCGCATCGGTTCCTGTACGCCTACGACCCGACGACCGACGGCTGGGTGAAGCTCGACCTGGTCGATCGCCTGGAGTTCGGCCGCTTCCAGCAGTTCACGACGGAGCTCGCCGCCGGGTGTCTCGCTCGCCGCGACACGACGACCCGGCCGCCCCGGCTCGAACCCGACGACGCCTTCTGGAGCTTCCTCCTTCACGCGATCCTCGACCGGGGCGGGCCGCGACCGGCCGACCTCACCCGGCTCGCCGAGCTGGCCGCGGGAGCGCGCGACGACGGCCACGCCGCCAGGGCGATCGGACCGTTCCTGCCGCGGGGCTGGACGGCTGGCCGGGTGGTCGAGGCGGCCGCGCAGCCCGGTGACGGCACCGCCCTGGCGAGGCTCGGACGGCGGCTCGACCGCAGCTGGTCGCTACGACGCCTGCCGACCGTCACCGGTCGGATCCTGCTCCACCGACTGCTCCGCCGCGCGGCAAGGGTCATGCCGTTCATGGGGGGACCGGGGCTCACCGTGGCCCTGCTCGGACCCGACGGAGCCGGCAAGTCCACCCTGTCGGCGGCCCTCGCGGAGCCCTTCCCCGTCCCGGTGCGACGGATCTACCTGGGCGTCTACGGCCGCGGGCTGGACGGAGCGACGAAGGGATCCGGGGGACGGTTCGGGCTGCCGGGCCGGCTCGTCTGGGTCTGGCGCCGCTCGCTGTCGGCCGCCTGGCACCGGGCCCACGGCCGGATCGTCGTGTTCGACCGGCACGTCCTCGATCTCG
The DNA here is from genome assembly GCA_963749735.1 of uncultured Chloroflexia bacterium. GTDB lineage: Bacteria > Chloroflexota > Limnocylindria > Limnocylindrales > CSP1-4 > Chersky-267. The sequence continues at coordinate 40,455 of CAVVNZ010000016.1, read as the reverse complement.
CCCTCGGGGCGCCGGGGAGCGGCCGCAAGGCGCGCCTCCGTCGTCGTCTCCTGGTCCGGGCCGCGCCGACCCCGGGATTGAGCGTGATCCTCGACGTCCCGGGCGAGGAGCTGTTCCGGCGCAAGGGCGAGCACGATCCCGTGGCGCTCGAGCGCCAGCGCGCGCGCTACGTCGAGCTGGCCGACCGACTCCCCGCGGCCGCCGTCGTCGACGCTTCGGCCGACGCGGACACGGTCCGACGCCGGGTCATCGCCGCGGTCTGGGCGGCCTACGGGAGCGCCCGCGGTGGCTGAGCTGACGGCCGCCGGCGGCGGCCTCCCGGACAAGGGCGAGGTCCCACTCCCGAAGCCGATCGACGCTGGGGAGGTCGACAGCGAGACCCTCGAGGTCACGCCCGAGGTCACGGTCACCACGACCCACGACGGCAAGGACACGACGACCCAGATCCGCGGATCGAGCCTGCTCCTCATCGGTCGGTCGCTGTCGATGGGGGTCAACTTCCTGACCCAGATCCTCATCGTGCGTGCCCTGACCAAGCCCGAATACGGTGCGTTCGCCTACGCCTTGTCGATCGTCGCGTTGGGCCAGATGGTCATCACCCTGGGGCTCGACCGCGGCGCCTCGCGGTTCCTGACGATCTACGACGAGGAGGAGGACCACGACCGGCTGCTCGGCACGATCGTCGGCATCAGCGGGCTGATCCTCGCCCTGGGGACGCTGCTGATCGTCGGGATCTACTTCTTCGAGGACGTGGCGCTCGGGTCGCTCAAGAGCACGCCGAACGCCGCCCCGCTCCTCCTGATCCTGATCCTGCTCGCCCCGATCCAGGCGTACGACCAGCTCCTGACCGGGCTGCTGACCGTGTTCGCCAGTCCGCGCTCGATCTTCTTCCGGAAGTACATCCTGGCTCCCGGACTGCGGCTGGGCGTGGTGATCTTCCTCATCGTGAGCCAGTCGGGGGTCCTGTTCCTCGCCATCGGCTACGTGGCCGCCGGCGCGCTCGGCGTGGCGCTCTACGTCGTCATCCTGTGGCAGGTCCTCGGCCGGCGCGGCACGCTCGGGAAGCTGCGCAAGGCGAGCATGAAGATCCCGGCCCGCGAGATCCTCGTCTTCACGATCCCACTGGTCACCACCGACCTCGTCTATATCTTCATGAACTCGACCGACGCGATCCTGCTCGAGCATTTCAAGGGACTCAATGACGTCGCCGCCTGGCGGGTGATCCAGCCGGCGGCCGGGCTCAACCAGCTGGTCATGCAGAGCTTCGCGCTGCTGTTCACCCCGGTCGCCGCGCGGATGTATGCCCGACGCGACACGCAGGGGGTCCGCGACCTGTACTGGCGGACGGCGATCTGGATGGCGGTCATCTCGTTCCCGTTGTTCGCCGCCACGTTCAGCATGGCCGGGTCGCTGACCCAGACGCTGTACGGGCAGCGCTATGAGGCGTCTGCGATCTACCTCGCGATGCTGTCGTTCGGCTACTACTTCAGCACCGCCCTCGGGTTCAACGGGCTGACCCTTCGGATCTTCGGGGTGGTCAAGTTCGTGATCGTCGTCAACCTGTTGGCGGTCGTGGCGAACGTCGCACTGAACCTCGTCCTCATCCCCCAGTTCGGCGCGTTGGGGGCGGCCATCGGGACCACACTAACGATCGTCATCCACAACCTGCTCAAGCAGGCCGGCCTCCGGTTCGGCACGGGGATCAGCATCTTCGACCGCAGCCACGTCTGGGTCTACGTGAGCATCGCGGTCATCGCGGTCGGCCTGGCCGCCGTCAACGCGGCGTTCAAGCCGCCGTTCCTCGTTCAGGGCGCCCTGGCCGCGCTGGCGAGCGTCGCCGTCTTCCGGCTGAACCGAGGCTCGCTCCGGCTGTCCGAGACCTTCCCCGAGCTCGGTCGCCTGCCGTTCGCCCGCTGGCTGTTCGGCGAGTGACGGCGGACGTGACGATCGGTCCGATCGACCGGCTGACCCTGGCCCGGCGACTCGACTGGCGCTTCCTGCTCGCCGATCCGCAGCTCGGCCGGGTCCTCATCGCCGGGACGCCGGACCGCGAGCTGGTCGCGGCACTCGAGGCGTTCTCGGGGGCCATCGTCGTCGACCCGACCGAGCGGGCGGACGTCGTCGTGGTCCACGCCCCGACCGCCGCCGTGGTCCGTGGCGCGATCGAGCGGGTGGCGCCGGGTGGCTCGATCGTGATCGAGCTCGTCGGTCGCGCTCGTCCGGGCCGGGCCGGACAGCTGGCCGCCGCGTCGGCCGGGGACGTCGCCGAACGCCTCCGGCACGATGGGTTCATCGACGTCCACGCAGCGTGGGTCTGGCCGGACCATGGCGCCGGTCTCGAGATCGTCCCGCTCGATCGGCCGGCGCTCATCCGGCTCAGCCTGGCCCGCCGCCGGAGCGGCCGCCGCGCACGGCTCAAGGCCCGGGCGGTCGACGCGGCGTTCCGGGTCGGGATGGGACCGGCGCTGCTCGGCGCGACCACCGTCGTCGGGCGCCGCCCCGACGTGACGGTGCCCGAGACCGGGATCCCCGCCGCCCCCCTGATCGACGCCTATGTCGATGCGAATCGTGCGCGACTCGGCCTCCAGGGCCTCGGCGTCGCCGCCACGGCGAGCCTGCTCGTGACGCCGAGGTTCCAGGCCTCGGCGCACGTCGTCGCGCTCGTCGTGCCACCCGACGGCGAGACCCCGCGGGTCGTCGTGAAGGTCCATCGACTGGCCGACGCGACCCGGACGCTCGAGGCCGAGGCCGCCTGTCTCGGCCTGCTGGCGGATCGCACGCCGGACGGCACGGCGGGGGTTCCGCGGCTGATCGCGCACGAGCCGATCGGCGGCCACGCCGCGATCGTCGAGACCGCCCTCGCGGGCCGGCCGCTCGACCCGACGGAGGTCCGTCGCAGCCGCGATCGGGCCCTTCGGGACGTCGGCGCCTGGGTGAGGTCACTTCATCGGCCCGAACCGCCGGCGAGCGACGACGACCGCTGGGCGAGGCTGCTCGCGCCGTCGGTCGCGGCCCTCGAGCGGGCCCTGGCCGACGATCCGGCCGACCTCGCGGCAGTCGGCCGGACCCGCGACGCGCTCGCCCCGCTCGCCTCGGCCGAGCTGCCGCTGGTGATCGAGCATGGCGATCTCAGCCATCCGAACCTGCTCCGGCTGGAGACTCCTGGTCCGACCGGTCGGGGCGGTCGCTCGGCCGGGGCGAACGCGACCGGCTCGATCGGGGCGATCGACTGGGAGCTCGGCGAACCCGCGGGCTATCCCCTCACCGACTTCCTGTTCTTCCTCGGCTATGTCGCCGTGGCGACCGGCGGGAAGGGTCGCGCCACCACGCCGGACGAGCACGCCCAGCGGATCGCCGCATCGTTCTTCGGCGACGATCCGTGGGCGACCGCGGCGGCTGAGGCGTACGCCGCTGCGGCCGGTGTCGACGGTGCGCTGATCCGCCCGCTCCTCGTCGCGACCTGGGTCCGCGCTCTGGCCCGGTTGACGGGTCGCCTGGTCGGGGACCCGGACCGCGCGAGCTCGGACCTGGACCGGACCGTCGACGGGGAGCGGCTCCGCGCGCACCGCTATCACACCATCTGGCGGACCGTCGTCGAGGGGAGCCCGGAGTGACGGAGCGCCCCTCGAGCCTGCGGATCCTGCTGCTCGTCAACGGCTTCCCCTGGCCGTTGACCAGCGGCTACCTCCGCCACTACCACATGATCCGGGAGCTCAGCCGCCGCGGACACCGGGTCAGCCTCATGGCGATCGTCCCGGCCGGGTTCAGCGCGGAGGACCGCGCCCATCTCGAGCCGTTCACGGAGCGGATCGTGACGGTCGACTCGCACCGGCGGAGCCGATCGGTGCGCCGGCAGATCGAACGCCGGGTGAGCGCGATCTCGATCGGTGAGAGTGCCGTCCGACAACTGCGCGACGAGGTGGCCACCCTGGTCGCCGACGTCCCGCACGACGTCGTGCTGTTCAGCGGCAAGCGGACCTATCCGGCCCTCCAGGCGGCCGAAGGGCTACCGGTCGTCGCCGACGTCTGCGACGCGACGTCCAGCCGGATCAAGGGGAACCTCCGGTTCGCATCCGTCGCCCGGTTGCCGCTTTTGCTGGCGGAATACGTCGAGGTCCGCCGGATCGAGCGTGCCCTGCTCCGCCGCGGGTCGCGCCTGCTGTTCGCCAGCGTCCGCGATCGCGATGCGCTGATGGGCGATGCCGATCCGTCACGCGCCACCGTCCTGCCGAACGGCGTCGACGTCGGGTTCTGGCAGCGCTCGACGGGGTCGACCCTCGGCCGGAACGAGATCGTGTTCACGGGGGCGATGGACTACCCGCCGAACAGCGACGCGGCACTCGTCCTCATCCGCGAGATCCTGCCCCGGGTCCGGGAGGCCGTCCCCGAGGCCCACCTCTCGATCGTCGGGCGTGATCCGATCGAGAAGCTGGTCCGGGCCGGGGCGACGCCCGGCGTCACCGTCACCGGGTTCGTCCAGGACGTCCGGCCGTATCTCGAGGCGGCGTCGGTCTTCGCGGCGCCGCTGAGGTTCGGGGCGGGCATCCAGAACAAGGTCCTCGAGGCGCTTGCGATGGGCGTCCCGACCGTCGCCAGCGCGAACGGCTCCGCCGGCCTGATCACGACCGAGGGGGTCCGCCCTCCGCTGACGGTCGGGTCGGCCAAGGACCCGGCGGCGTTCGCGGCCATCCTCGTCGAGCGGCTCCGGGCCGCCGCCGCGGACCCGACCCCGCCGACCGACGGTCGCGCCTTCGTCGAGAGGTACTTCACGTGGGAGCGGGCCGGCGACCTCCTCGAGGGCGTCCTGTCCGACGCCGCCGCTGAGGGCGCCGGCCCGGGGTAGCGAGCGGGTGGACCGACCGGCGGTGGGAGTCGCCGGTCGGTCCCCGTCACGGGAGAGACTGAGAGGCAGGAGCCTCGGTCACGGTGCCAGGCGCTGCCACGAGTCCGGGGCGTAGGGCATGAGGTGGGAGCCCGAAGTGCCCGCCTTGTCCATGAGCGTGGGGATCGGATCCTGGCCGTTTCCGGCCGGCGCCCACAGGATGAGGTCGGCCCCGTTCGGGGACCACAGGGCCAGGCCGCTCGCGGTCTTGATCTGCTGCCGATCCGACCCATCGGGATCGACGATCACGACATCGGTCACATCCGGAGCGTTGATCGGTGAGGCGTTGGCCGTCGCGCTCATGACGAACGCGATCCTCGATCCGTCAGGCGACCACCTCGGGTAGAACTGGTCGAGCTTCGGATCCTGCGCGATCACGCGATCCCCGGAGCCATCGACCGCCGAGACCCAGATCGAGTGACGGTTGTCGTCGCCGGCGGTGTAGACGACCTGTCGGCTGTCCGGCGACCAGTCGATATCGTCGAATGCCGACGAACCGGCCACCATCGACAGTCGGTGCGGGTACGACCCATCGGCGCCGACCAGATACACCCCGTTGTCCCGGTAGTTCGCCCCGCCCTTGAAGGCGATGGTCCTGCCGTCCGGCGACCAGACGGGGCTCGACCCGACGACTGAGTCGTCGCCGAGGGGGACGGCACCCGTCGTTCCGAGATCAGCGATCATGAGCCGCGAGGCGGCCCCGACCTGACCGGTGAAGACCAGGCGCTTGCCGTCGGGTGACCAGCTGATCTGACCGGGCGCGACCACCCCGCTGACCACCTCGACCGGGCTGCCCCCGTCGGGCTTGACCACGGTGAGGGTCGCCGGCTTGTCCCAGTTGGCCGCCGACCAGTAGGCCAGGTGCGTCCCGTCGCGCGACCACTGGGCGTCGAAGCCGTACGTCGGGCCGGCCGCCAGGACGATCTTGCCCGAGCCGTCGGCGTTGGCCAGGATGATGTCGCCGTCGTTCTCATAGGCGATCAGCCCGGGCTTGGCCACGCCGAACGGCGACGGCAGATGCCGCTCGGCGCCGGCGGCCACCAGGGCGAACGCGATGATCGCGATCAACAGGGCGATCGGGAACAGGATGACCTCGCGGGGCACCATCGGCACCCGCATCGTGGCTTGCATGGATCGGATCCCTTCGAGCAGGCGCCAGGTCCGACGTCGCGGCGTCCGGGCGGTCCGCCCGAGGATCCGCTCCAGCAGATGCTCGGGCTCGGCGCGGGGCGCCTCGGTCTCGAACCAGACGAGGAGGAGGCGGTCGAGGTCGTCGTGCGAGGTCATGTCGACCGCCTTTCGGTCAGTAGCGGTGAGCGCGCATCGGCTTCGAGCGCCGAGCGCATCCCTTGGGTCGCCCGGTGGAGACGGGATTTCACCGTTCCGACGGGCACGCCGAGGGCATCGGCTGCCTCGGTCAGCGTGAGTCCGAGGTAGAAATGGAGCGTCAGGACGATCCGCTGATCGGCATCGAGACGGCTGAAGCCGCGCTCGAGCTGATCGCGGACGGCGAGGTCGAGGCTGCGGTCCGGGACCCACCCGTCGATGGGCTGGACATGGACCTCGAAGCTCCCCCGCCGTCGGTCGCGGCGCGCTTCGCGATAGCACGCACGAACGAGCAGCCGGTGGAGCCAGGCGTCGAAGCGATCCGGGTCACGCAGCGAGGACAGGTCGCGCCAGGCGGCGACCAGCGCCTCCTGGGTGGCGTCCTCGGCGCGCCCGTCATCGCGCAGGATCAGGCGGGCGGCAGCGTACAGCCGGGCGATCGAGATGCGGGCCAACTCGGAGAACGCATCGTGATCGCCGGCGATCGCCTGCTCGACCAGAACCCGCTGCATCGGGCCTCCCTCGGGCCGACACGACCTGGTGGTCGTATTCACATCGTATGGGGTGCGCCGAGCGCCAACGGTTCCCGAATTGTCGAAGTGCGGTAGCCTCCGATGATGGACGACCACCGTTACGACCGCGCGACCGCCCTGATCGTGGTCGACGTCCAGAACGACTTCGCCGACCCGGGCGGCGGCTTGAGCGTGGCCGGAGGGACGGACGTGATCCCGGTCCTCAACCGGGAGATCGCCAGCGCCCGGGCGGCCGGCGCGATCGTCGTCTACACCCAGGACTGGCACCCGCCGTCGACCCCGCACTTCGCCAAGGACGGCGGCATCTGGCCGGTCCACTGCGTCGCCGACTCATGGGGCGCGGAGCTCCACCCGACGCTGGTCGTGGACGGGCCCGTGGTCCGCAAAGGCGTCCGCGGCGAGGACGGCTACTCCGGCTTCACGACCCGCGACCCGGGCACCGGCACCGAGGCGCCGACGGGTCTCGAGGACCTCCTGCGCGACCACGGCGCCAGGCGGGTCGTCGTCGGTGGACTGGCGACCGACTATTGCATCAAGGCGACGGCGCTCGACGCCGTCCGCCTCGGACATCCGACCGCCGTCCTGGGCGACGGCGTCCGTGCGGTCGACCTGGCGCCCGGCGACGGCGACCGGGCGATCGCGGACATGGTCGCGGCCGGCATCCAGTTCTTCGAGGAGGGAGCGACATGATCCGACGGATCGTCCTTGCGGCGGTCGGCAGCCTGGCGGGCGCGTTCGTGCTCGATCGCTGGCTCGGCGGCCTGTCCGTCGACGGCGACGGGCGGCCGATCCGCGTCCCGATCCGCACGAGGATCGAGATCGATGCGCCGATCTCCGCGGTCTGGGCGCGGCTGGCCGACATCGAGACGCAACCCGACTGGATGACCGAGATGAAGCGGGTCCGGTTGACGACCGATGGGCCGGTCGGCGTCGGGACGCGTGGGGAGGCCGAGGTCCGCATCCTGGGCCTCGGGGTCAGCGATCCGGTCGAGGTGACCGAGTTCAGCGCCCCGCATCGGTTCGCGATCCGCCACGAAGGTCGGTTCAGCGGGTTCGGGCTGCTCACCCTCGACACGCTCGATGGCGGCCGGCGGACCCGTGTCGAGTGGGCCGAGACGCTCGTGCCGCCGGTCCTGCCGAACCTCGGCGCGCTGGTCCAGGGTCCGATCCTCCAGCGCGTCTTCCAGGCCGATCTCGAGCGGCTCAAGACCCTCGTCGAGGCGGACCGAGGGACCGCGACCACCCCGACCGACGCCGCCGACACCCACCCGATCGCCCCCGTCCCTGCGGGATCGAACGGCCACGGCACACGGTCCGGCGGCTGATCGGCCGACCGCCGACCGGTCCCGAACCCGCCCCTCCGGTGCGCCTGCATCTGGTCGACGCGACCTATGAGCTGTTCCGGGCGTATTTCGCCCCGCGACCGGCCGTCCTGGCGACCGACGGCCGGGACCTGACCGCGACCTGGGGTCTGGTCGAGAACCTCCTGGCGATCCTCCGCGACGAGGGGGCGACCCATCTCGGCGCGGCCACCGATCGGGTCATCGAATCGTTCAGGAACGACCTGTACGACGGCTACAAGACCGGCGCCGGCGTCGATCCCAGGCTGCTCGACCAGTTCCCGATCGCCGAGGCGGCGATCGAGGCGCTCGGGATCGCCCTCTGGCCGATGGTCGCCCACGAGGCCGACGACGCGATCGCGACCGCGGTCTCGCGCTGGGCGGACGACCCCGCGCTGGAGGCGGTCCTGATCTGCTCACCCGACAAGGACCTCGCCCAGTGCGTCCGCGGCCAGGAGATCGTGCTGGTCGATCGACGGCGCCGGATCACCTACGACGAGGCGGGCGTCATCGCCAAGTGGGGCGTCCGGCCGGCGTCGATCCCCGATCTGCTGGCGCTCGTCGGCGACGCCGCCGACGGCTACCCGGGGCTGCCGGGCTGGGGGTCGAAGTCCGCCGCGGCGGTCCTCCTGCGATACGGCTCGCTCGACGCCATCCCGAGACGTGCCTCCGAGTGGGACATCCCGGTGCGCGGCGCCGTGACCCTGGCCGCGACCCTCGCCGAGCGACGCGACGAGGTGATGCTCTACCGGACGCTCGCCCGGCTGCGGACGGATGCGCCGCTCCCGGAGACCACGCTCGAAGAGCTGCGCTGGCGCGGGGCGCCGCGCGAGCGCTGGCTGGCGTTCTGCGACGAGATCGGGCTCCCCCGCCTCCGCTCGAGACCGCATCGCTGGCGGGACGACTGATCGAACGCTACCTCAGCCGGGGGGCCGGACGAGCCCGAGGAGCTCGGCATGATGCGCCGCCGGCGCCGCGACGACGCCGAACTTCGTCGCGCCGCGGTCGAGGTCGAGCCACGGCCCGCCGGTCACCACCTCGGTCACGGTCGCGCCGGCGCGTTCGGCGATGAGTCCGGAGGCCGCGACGTCCCAGGCCGACAACCCGTAGGTCTGGACGAAGGCGTCGAACCGGCCGCAGCCGACGTAGGCGAGGGCGAGCGCGGCGGACCCGAGACGCCGGGTCACCCGGATCGCCTCGTGGATCCGCGCCAGCCGCTCTGACAGCGAGGCCCCGTCGAGCGTCAGCGACACCACGTAGTCGGACAGCAGCGGCTTGTCGCTCGCCCGGATCGGGTGGCCGTCGAGCGTCGCCGGACCGTCGGCGGTCGCGGCGAACGTCTCGCGGCGGACCGGGTCGCGGACCACCCCGACGACCGGCCGGCCATCGACGACGAGGCCGATGGCGACGCAGAACAGCGGGATCCCGTTCGCGTAGTTGATCGTCCCGTCGAGCGGATCGACGACCCAGACCCGGCCGTTCCGGCCGCCGCTCCCGCCCGACTCCTCGGCCAGGATCCCGTCGTCGGGGAACGACGCCCGGATGGCGTCGAGGATGAGCGCCTCGCTGAGGTGGTCGACCTCGGTCACGATGTCCTTCGGGCTCTTGTGGCGGACGTCGCCGACCCGCCCGAGCCGATCGACCAGCAGCGCGCCGGCGCGATCAGCGAGGTCCGTCGCCAGGTCGAGCTCGGCCGCGAATGGGCCGGCCGTCACGGCCCGGTGCAGTCGACGGCCAGCGGCCGGACGACCGAGCCGAGGATGGCGACCTGCTGCGAGAACGAGATCGTCTCCCCCGGCGGGATGCGCGGGCTGGTGATGAAGGCCGACTCGGGCCCGATGCCGGGGACCGCCGGATCGTAGACGCGACAGGTGGACGACCCTGCGGTCGTACCCAGGTTCGTCACCGTCAGGGTCACCGCCAGGCCGGGCGGAGCCGAGACGACGTTCCCGATCGCGCCCTTGAACGGTCCGATCCCGGCGATGGCGACCCGCCCGAGCACGGCGAGGAAGATGACCGCCCCGACGATCGCCAGGAGGACCGTCCCGTGGGCCTGCGACGCCGCCGGCTGCTTGAGCCCGAGTGGGTTGCAGTTCTCGCACATCGACGTCCCGAGCGGGACCGTCGCGCCACAGCGGACGCAGGACTGGGTCAGCTCGGCGGGCGGGGACGTGGGCGTCACGGGCCCATGGTGCCACGGACGGCGCCAGGGGTCGTTCGGAGCTACCAGCGCTCGGCAGCCGCCACGAGCGCGTCGACGTCGGCGGTCGACCTCGCGAGCACGATCGCGCCGTCGGCCCCCGCCTCGCGCCAGCGCGCCCAGGTCTCGCGCGGTGCCTCGATCCAGGGGCTGCCGGCGATGCTGCTGTGCTCGGCGAGCCAGTCGTCGCCCTGGAACCCGACGATCAGGCGCTGGTCGGCCCGCGATCGCCCGGCCGCCTCGAGCGCCTCGAGGTAGGCCGGCAGATCACGCTCGAAGGTCGCGTCGAAGGCCGACCAGCCGTCGCCGAGCCGACCGGCCAGGCGCGCACCGGCCGTCGACTCGCCACCGATGATGATCGGGGGTGGCGGGCACGAACCGACGCTGACCACGGCGTCGTCGAGCGGATAGAACGGCGAAGGGCGGGTGACCGGGCCGCCCGACCAGATGGCGCGGATGACCGCGATCGCCTCCTCAAGGCGGTCGACCCGCTCGGGAGCCTCGGGAAACGGGATCCCGAGCGCACGATGCTCGGCCGGATGACCGCCGATCCCGATCCCCAGGACCAGCCGGCCGCCGGTCAGGTCCTGGAGGGTCGTCGCCATCCGCGCCAGGACCGCCGGATGACGGTTCATGACGTTGGCGACGAAGGTGCCCACGGTGACCCGCTCGGTCGTCGCGGCCACCGTCGTCAGGATCGTCCACGCCTCGACGACCGGCACGGTCCGGTCCCCCTTGCCGACGAAGTGGTCCCACGACCAGATCCCCGCGTAGCCGGCGGCGTCGAGCCGGCGCGCCCCCTCGACCCACCAGGCCGGGGTCGCCCGGATCGACCGCAGGGCGACCCCGATCGGTGGCGGGTCGCCCGCGGTCACCGTCGGGATCCGGGCCTCACAGCCCGGTCTCGAACAGGCGGATGTCCTCGGACGAGACCGTGTGCCCATCGCCCCGGGTGAACTTCAGCATGTCCGCTGCACCCAGGGCATCGAGGTCGGCAGGGAAGCGCCGGATCATCTCGAGGACGACCTTCTGGATCCGCGCGGCGTTGAGCTCGAAGACTTCGAGCACGCTCCTCGCGTCGACCGCGTCGGTCCCCTCGTGGACGCCGGCGTCGTAGTCGGTGATCAGGCTGATGTTGACGACCGCCATCCCCAGCTCGCGGACGAGGTAGGCCTCCGGGTACTGGGTCATGTTGATGACCTCCCAGCCGGCATCTCCGAACCACTTCGATTCGCTCTTCGTCGAGAAGCGGGGGCCCTGGATGACGACCACCGTGCCGCCGTCGTGGACGGTGATCCCGTGCTCGCGGATGACCTCGACCGCGATCCGGCGGAGCTCGGGGTCGTAGATGTCGGCCGAGCTGACGTGGCTCACGATCGGCCCGTCGTAGAAGGTGTCGGCTCGCCCGCTCGTCCGGTCGACGAACTGGTCGCACACGACGAAGTCCCCGGGCGCGACGCCGAGCTTCAGGCTGCCCGCAGCGCATGGGCTGATGACCGCCTTGACCCCGAGCGCCTTCATCGCCCAGACGTTCGCCCGGAAGTTGATCCGGTGAGGCGGGATCGTGTGCCGGCGACCGTGACGGGGCAGGAATGCCACGCTCCGCCCGGCGATCTCCGCCAGGAACAGGCTGTCCGACGGCGGGCCGTACGGGGTGTCGACCTTGACCTCGCGGACGTCGTCGAGCAACGAGTAGAAGCCCGATCCGCCGAACACGCCGATCTCCGCCTGTCCCGTCACGCCGTCTCCTCCTGGTGCCACGTCGGGCCAATCGTAGACCGCGCAGGCGTGTCGTAGACGGACGGACGGCCGGCGACGGATACTCGGGGCATGGCGGCCGACCCCGGGACCGAACTCGAGCTCGCCGACTGGCGGCGGCGCGTGGCGGAGCTGTACGCGGACGTCCGGGCGATGACCGCGGAGAGTCCGCAGATCGCCTGGAAGCACTGGGTCGCGACGCGCGAGGCCCTGTTCCGGACGCACCCCCAGTCGCCGGTCCGTGAGGCGGACCGCTCGAACTTCCACGCCCGGCACTGGCCGTACGACCCGGATCTGCGGTTCGAGGTGCGGCTCGAGACGGGACCTCCGGCCGCGCCGGACGGCGCCGCGACCGGCGGCCTGGCAAGCGCGGGCCTCGCGAGCGGTGGCTTCGCGGTCGGCGGCTTCGCGGCCGGATCCGGTGGGCCGCTGGCGATCGCCCTCCCGAACAGCGGCGCGGATGTCCTTGAGTTCCACCGCATCGGGACCGTGGCCATCCCGTTCCGTGAGGGTGAACGCGGCCTGGCGGTGTTCTGGATGGAGGGCTACGCCGGCGGCCTGTTCCTCGCCTTCCGGGACGCCACCAACGGGACGGAGACCTACGGCGCCGGCCGCTACCTCATCGATGCCGCCAAGAGCGCGGACCTGGGCGGTGACCCGGACGCCGGCACCCTGATCCTCGACTTCAACTTCGCGTTCCAGCCGTCCTGCGCGTTCGACCCCAAGTGGGCCTGCCCGCTGGCGCCCCCGGAGAACCGGCTCGACCTCCCGATCCGCGCCGGCGAGCGGATCGCCTGAGGGCGACCCGACATCGAGATAGAGTGGGTCGGCGGCGGACCGCTTCGCCGATACAGCAGACGTTCGGCCTCGAGGCCCGCGAAAGGAGAACCCGGTTGGAGTTCAAGCTCGAGCTGGTGGTGGTCCCCGTCTCGGACGTGGACCGGGCGAAGGCGTTCTACGCGGACAAGATGGGGTTCTCGGTCGACGTCGACCACCGGGCGAGCGATGCCTTTCGGGTCGTCCAGCTGACCCCGCCGGGCTCGGCCTGCTCGATCACCATCGGGGTGGGCGTCTCGACCGTGGAGCCCGGCACCTACCAGGGCCTGCACCTGATCGTGCCCGACATCGAGGCGGCCCGGGCGTGGCTCGTCGAGCGTGGCGTGGAGGCGAGTGAGCCGTTCCACTTCGGGCCGGCCGGGCAGACGACGGGCGTCCATCCGGAACGCAACGACTACGAGACGTTCGTCTCGCTCAGCGATCCGGACGGCAACGGCTGGCTCGTCCAGGAAGTGGGCCACAGGACCTAGGGCACAAGGTCCGCGATCGACGGCAGGATCTCGTCGGCGTACGGCGCGAGCTCGGCCGCATCTCCGACGCCGGACAGCATCCCCAGGACGACGCCCGCGCCGGCGGCCCGGCCCATCGCCACGTCCGACGCGGAGTCACCGACCATCGCGGTCCGCGACGGCTGGATCCCGAGCACGGTGCACAGGTGGAGGATCCCATCGGGGGCCGGCTTGACCGGCAGGCCGTCGTCGGCACAGGTGATCGCGTCGACGAGGCCGTCGATCCCGAGCCCGGCCAGCGTCGCCTCCGTCGGGGCGCGGTCGTCCGCGGTGGCCACCGCCACCCGGATCCCGCGGGCCTGCAATCCGCCGAACAGGGCGCGGAGGTCGGCCAGCGGGTGAGCGAGAGCGACCGGGTCGGGCGGGTCCCAGCTCGCGGCCACCGCGGCCTCGGCCGCCGCCGGAGTCAGGCCGGCGCCGACCAGCGTCTCGACCGCCAGCGCGCGGAGGTGTCCCATCGGGGTCGCGGCGAGCGCGCTGCCGGGGACGATGCGGTCCGCCCCGTCGAGGCCGAGGGCCCGGGACAGCGGCCCGACGAGCGATGGATCGGTCGCCTCGGCGATCCGGTGGACGAGAGCGGCCGACCAGCCGCTCCACATCCGGTCGAAGTCGATCAGCGTGCCGTCCTTGTCGAAGACGACGAGATCGATCCCCTCGAACCGGTCGGGGTCCCCTTCCGTCACACCTCGACTTCGACGATGTCGGGCTCGTCGGCCAGCGCGGTCTGATCGAGCATGAGGCACGCCTCCTTGGAGAACGCGACGCGGACCGAGTCGCCGATCTGGGGCACCTCGAGGCCCGGGTTGTTGAACGTGTCGAACATCACCATCCCGCCGTCCCCGAGGCGCATCCGGACCCGGACGATCGAGCCCAGGAAGGTGATGTCGTGGATCACCCCGGTCAGGTGGTTGTAGCCCTCCGGATCGTCGAGCCGGACCCGCTCCGGGCGGATCGCCACGGACGTCTCACCGGCCGCGGTGCTGGTCACGGGCTTCCCGGTCAGGACCTCCTGCCCGTCGATCGCGATCCGACCGCCCGGTCCGTCGAGGACCTTCGCGGTCAGGACGTTGAGCGTGCCGACGAACTTGGCGACGAACGTGGTGGTCGGGAAGTTGTAGATCTCGAACGGCGTCCCGACCTGCTCCATCCGGCCCTCGCTCATGACCACGACCCGGTCGGACAGCGAGAGCGCCTCCTCCTGGTCGTGGGTCACGTAGACGGTCGTGATCCCGAGCTGGCGCTGGATGGCGCGGATCTCGTTGCGCAGCGAGATCCGGATCTTGGCGTCGAGCGCGGACAGCGGCTCGTCGAGCAGGAGGACCTGCGGCTCGATCGCCAGCGCCCGCGCCAGGGCCACCCGCTGCTGCATCCCGCCGGACAGCTCGTACGGGTACTTGCCGCCCTTGCCCGACAGGTGGATCAGCTCGAGGAGCTCGCCGACCCGCTTCTTGATCGCGTCGGGCTGCTTCTTGCGGACCTTCAGCCCGAACCCGATGTTGTCGGCGACGTTCATGTTCGGGAACAGGGCGTACGACTGGAAGACCATCCCGACGTTGCGCTGGTTGGGCGACTTGTTGGTGATGTCCTGGCCCTCGACCGTGATCGTCCCGGCGGTCGGCAGCTCGAAGCCCGCGATCATCCGGAGGGTCGTCGTCTTGCCGCAGCCGCTCGGCCCGAGGAACGACACGAACTCGCCGCGCTCGACCGCCAGGTTGAAGTCCTGGACGGCGACCGACTCGGCGAACTGCTTCTTGATGCCGCTGAGCTCGAGGAATGCCATCTGTCCTGCCCGCTAGTGAGCCCCGACGAGCTCGACCTTGCTCGTTCTCCCGCGGCCGATGATGGTGATCGCCCCCATCGCCAGCCAGGTGAGCGCGAAGCTGATGATCGACACCGCGGCCGGCTCGTAGGCCCGATTGTTGCCGAGGTGCGACAGATACGGCCCGAAGGCCGGGCGCGCGAGGTAGTTGGCGATGGTGAACTCGCCGATCACGATCGCCAGGGTGAGGAATGCGCCGCTCAGGAGGGCGACGCGCAGGTTCGGGAAGATGACCTTGACGATGATCGTGAACCAGTTGGCCCCCAGGCTCTGGGCCGCCTCGGTCAGGCTCCGGATGTCGATCGCCCGCAGCCCGGTGTCGACCGCGCGGTACATGTACGGCAGCGACAGGACGACGTAGGCCGCCACGAGCAAGGCACTCGAGCCGAGGTCGGTCGCGGTGAACGGGAGGGGCGGCTTGCTGTAGGTCCGGATGAGTCCGAAGACGAGGATGATCGGCGGGATGACGAACGGGAGCAGGGTCACGAACTCGACATACGGCCGCAGCCGCGGGATCCGCAGCCGGACCCAGTAGGCCGTCGGCACGATCAGGCCGATGCTGACCACGATCGTCAGGATCCCGATGATGAACGAGTAGCCAAGGCTCGTGGCGAACTGGGGGTCCTTGAGCGAGTTGGTGTAGGCCGCGCCGAACGGCTTCGCCTTGAGCGAGAACAGCAGCGTGGCCAGAAGCGGGATGAAGAAGTACATGAGGCCGAACACGAACACCACCCACGACCCCGCCCGGCGCCAGCGGGTCAGTCCGCCGAGCAGCAGGATGAGGAAGCCCAGGCCGATCGCCTGGCCGGGTCCGACGAGGATCAGGACGGCGAGCTCGAGGACGGCGAGGCCGGCCAGGAGGAGGAGCGAGCCCATCAGCGCTGCCACCGCTCGGCGCGCCGCTGGAGGACCGAGTAGACCGCGATCGACCCGCCCATGATGACGACCATGCCCATGGCCATGGCGTACCCGAGCCCCGGGTCATGGAGGACGTCGCCGCTGATCTGGGCGCCGATGATCACCGGGACGATCGGGATCGTGCCGCCGGTCAGCTGGTAGGCGGTCGCCTGCGCACCGAACGCATTCCCGAACAGCAGGATGGTCGTCCCGAGGATCGTCGGCATGAGGATCGGCAGCGCGATGTGGCGCCAGTACTGGCCGGACGAGGCGCCCATGTTCTCGGCTGCCTCGCGCCACTCCTTCTTCAGGCCGTCGATGGCCGGCGCGATGATCAGGATCATCAGCGGGAACTGGAAGTACATGTAGACGAGCTCGAGACCGAGCTTCGAGTAGAGCGTGAACCCGTTCTGGTAGAGGTTGATCCCGAACGTGTCCTTCAGGAACAGCGTTACCAGACCGACCTGACCCAGGGTGAAGATGAAGGCCAGGGCGAGCGGGACGCCGGCGAAGTTCGAGGCGACGCCGGAGAAGGTCATCAGGGCGTCGCGCAGGAAGGCGGGCAACCCGCCGAGGATGACCGCGTAGGCCAGCAGGAATCCGAGGATCCCGCCGCCGATCGCCGTGATCAGGCTGATCTCGATGCTGATCCGGAACGCCTCGACGTACTTCGCGTCGGTCAGCGCGACGTAGTTCTGGAGGCTCGGATTGCCGGCCGCATCCTGGAAGCTGCCGATGACCAGGAACATCACCGGCGCCAGGATGAACAGCCCCGCGAAGAGGAAGAACGGGACGACCCCCACCCATGAGAATCGTCCCGAGCGTCCAGGGCGCGCACGAGGCGCGCCCTGGGCCGCCGGTAGCGTCGCGGTGTCTGCCACGACGCGAACCGTTACAGGCTAGCCGTGCGTCGCGCTTACTTGACGTTCACGCCGACGACGGAGTCCCAGCCCTTGGTGATGGTCGTGCTGGCCTTGCTGAGCTGGTCGATGGTCGGGAAGACCGCGCCGCTCGGGTCGGGCAGCTTCGCCGCCAGGTCGGCCGGGATGACGCCGCTCTTGGTGAGGGCTTCGTACCGGATCGGGTAGCAGTAAGCCTTCAGCCAGCCGAGCTGGCCTTCGTCGGAGTACAGGTACTCCATCCACAGCTTGGCCGCGTTCGGGTGCGGCGCGAAGGCGCTGATGGCCTGGACGTAGACGCCGGCGAACGGCTTCTGGTCCGTCGGCACGCTGACCGCGATGGTCGGGTTGCCGGTCGGCGGTGTCCTCGTGCGCGAGCGCGTTGTAGTCCCAGCGGATCGTGATCGGCGTCGCGCCCTGGTCGATCGTGCCCGGCTTGGCGATGACCGGGACGAAGTTCCCGGCGTCGTTGAGCTTCTTGAAGAACTGCAGGCCCGGGGACGCGTCGTCGAGCGAGCCACCGTTCGAGAGCGCGGCCGCGTAGACCGCCTGGATCGCCTGGTTGGAGACGCGCGGATCGCCGGCGAGGGCGATCTGGCCCTTGTAGTCCGGCTTGAGCAGGTCGGCCCACGTCACCGGCGGGGTCTTGACGATGGCCGTGTTCGTCTCGAACGTCAGGACGCCGTAGTAGTCGCCGTACCAGTAGCCATCCGGATCCTTGAGCGGTCTCCGGGATGGTGTCCCAGGTCGAGACCTTGTACGGCTGGATGAGCTGGTCGGTCTTGGCCTGCGGGCCGAACGCCAGGCCGACGTCGATCACGTCGGGCGCCTGCGGGCCCTTGTTGTCCTTGTTGGCCTTGATCGCCTCGACCTCGTCGCCGGAGCCAGCGTCCGGGGCGAGCTCGTTGACCGCGAGGCCGTACTTGGCCTTGAAGCCGTCGATCACCGCGCCGTAACCGCACCAGTCGTGGGGCAGCGCGATGGTCGTCAGGGTGCCCTCGGCCTTCGCGGCCGCGATCAGCGCGGTCAGGTCCGCGCCGGAGGACGGAGCGGCGCTCGCGGCCTCGGACGGAGCCGCGACCGATGGCGCCGCGGTCGGCGCGGTCGTCGGTGCCGTCGTCGGCGCGGAGCTTGCCGCACCCGAAGAGCAGGCCGACAGGATGAGAACGGCCGTGGCCCCGAGGACCCCCAGCCGCAGCGCGTGCTTGTTCGGCAACTCGATGTCTCCCACTACATGCGAAGGGGTCTCGGCGACCGCCCTGCCCTGGAAATGAATGCCTGCTTCGCGGGTCGACGTCGGGGACGTCTCCTCCTGTGACCCTATGCGCGCGCTCGCGGCAGGCGACGGGGCCCGGCAACCGACCGGACGCGTTCGTCGGGTGCATTGTGCCAGTGCATCGGTACGCCCCGTCAAGGCCCGAGATCGCGGTCGCGCATCAACATCCTGAAAACGATCCGTCACCGCTCCGGCACGCACCCGCCGACGGGCCCCGGACGACGCGACCGCGCGGCGTCTCGTACCATCCGGCGGGTGACCACCGATGCCGTCCCCCCGCCCCGCCCGACCCTGACGCCGGAGGCCCGGGCGTTCCTCTCGGCCGAGCGGTTCGGGGTCCTGGCGACGATCGGGGCCGACGGCAGCCCGCACCAGGCGGTCGTCTGGTACCGGCTCGAGGGCGACGAGGTCGTCATCAACTCCGCCGTCGGACGGCTGTGGCCGGGTGACCTCGTCCGCGATCCCCGGCTGATCCTGACCATCCCCGACGGCTACCGCTTCGTCGAGCTGAGCGGGACCGTGACGGCGACCGAGGACCAGACGATCGCCCAGGCGGACATCGCGGAGATGGCCCGGCGCTATCACGCCGATGAGCCCGACGAGGCCGAGCGGCTCATCCGGAACCGCTTCACCCGGCAGCGGCGGGTCACCTTCCGGCTCCGCCCCACGCGCATCCGGGCGGACCTGTGACCACGGCGTTCGGGGCGCAGCTGTGGGCCCAGGGCAGTGACTGGCCGCGGATCCGCGCGGCCGCGCTCGAGGCGGAAGCCGCCGGCTGGGACTCGCTCTGGACATGGGACCACCTCCTCGCGATCCAGGGCCCATGGCGTCAGCCGATCTTCGAGGGCTGGACCTCGCTCGCGGCGTGGGCGGCGATGACCTCGCGCATCCGGCTGGGGCTGATGGTCGGCGCGAACACCTTCCGCAACCCGGGCCTGACCGCCAAGCTCGCCACGACGCTCGACCACATCAGCGACGGCCGGGCGATCCTGGGCATCGGCGGCGCCTGGTTCGAGCGCGAGCACGACGCCCACGGGATCGACTTCGGCGGCGGGTTCGGCGAGCGTCTCGATCGGCTCGACGAGGCGGTCGGGCTCATCCGCCGGTTGCTCGACGGCGAGACCGTCGATCACGCCGGCCCGGCTTACACCATGCACGACGCCGCGCACCTGCCCCGCCCGATCCAGGCCCACCTGCCGATCCTGGTCGGCGGGTCCGGCCCGAAGAAGACCCTCCGGACGGTCGCCCGCTACGCCGACGCGTGGAACACCAACGGCAGCCTCGAGGCCGTCACCGACTCGCTGGCCACGCTCACCGCGCATTGCGCGGACGTCGGCCGGGATCCCGCGTCGATCGAGCTGACCGTCAGCTTCCCGATGATCGTCCGGGACACGGCGGACGAGGCCCGGGCGGCCTACCGCTCGATCCTCGCAGCGAACGGGGTGGAGGCGGACCTCATCGGCGGGACCACGCCGATCCCGACGCTGCTCGGTTCGCCCGACGAGATCGCGGCCAGCCTGCTTCCCTTCCGCCGGCTCGGGTTCGCCACGTTCATCATCCGGCTGCCGGCGCCGTACGACGCGGAGACCCTGGCGCGTGTCGGCGAGGTCCGCGCGGCCCTCGACGCCGAGGTCGGTCCAGGGTCCGCCGCGTGACCGTCGTCGTGCTGGCCGGCGGGGTCGGCGGCGCCAAGCTGGCGCATGGCGTCCAGGCGCTCGCCGGCGCCGATCTGTCGGTCGTCGTCAACACCGGCGATGACGTCGAGCGGCACGGCCTGCTCGTGTGCCCGGACCACGACACGGTCCTCTACAACCTGGCTGGCCTCGACGATCGCGACCAGGGCTGGGGGATCCGCGGCGAGACATACGCCGTTGCGGACCAGCTGGCGGTCTACGGCGAGGAGACCTGGTTCCGCCTCGGCGACCGGGACCTGGCCGCCCATATCGTCCGGACCGCCCGACTGCGGGCCGGTGCCCGGCCGACCGACGTGGCCCTCGGTCTGCAGCGGTCACTCGGCATCGCCGCCCGGATCCTGCCGATGACCGACGAGCCGGTCCGGACCGAGGTCCTGACCGACGACGGCTGGCTCGAGTTCCAGGAGTACTTCGTCCATCGCCATCAGGCGCCCGAGGTCCACGAGGTCCGGTTCCGTGGGATCGAGGCTGCCCGCCCGACCCCCGAGGTCCTCGACGCCCTGGCCGGGGCCAGGGTCATCGTCGTCGCTCCGTCGAACCCGATCGTGTCGATCGGCCCGATCCTGGCCGTGCCGGGGATGCGTCAGGCCGTCGCGGCCGCCCGCGCCAGCGGGATCCCGGTCGTGGCCGTCTCGGGGATCGTCGGCGGCCGCGCCCTCAAGGGTCCGGCGGACCGGATGCTGACGTCGCTCGGCCACGAGTCGAGCGCGCTCGGCGTGGCGCGGCTTTACGCCGGCCTGCTCGACGGGTTCGTCCTCGACGCGATCGACGCGGAGCTCGCGCCGGGCATCGCGGCACTCGGGCCGACGACCCTGGTCGTCGACACGGTCATGTCGGACGACGCCGCCCGGGTCCGCCTGGCGCGCGACGTCCTTGACTTCGGCGGTCGGATCGGCGGCGGGTGAGGGGTCGCCGTCCGGGCAGCGCGGCTAGGATGTCGGGGTGACCCTCGCCCATGCCGCCGACCTGTCCCACCTCGTCGCGATCGTCCCGGTCCGGTCGTTCGAGAGTGCCAAGTCGCGCCTCGGCGAGCCGCTCGACGCTGAGGAGCGGCAGACCCTGGTCGCCGGCCTGCTGGACCGGACCATCCGCGCAGCGAGCGGCGTCGAGGCGATCGAGTCGGTCGTCGTCGTCAGCCCTGATCCGGCCGTCCTGAGAGCGGCCGCAGCCGCCGGCGCGACGCCCGTCCGCCAGCCGGACGACGGCCTGAACGAGGGCCTTCGGTCGGCGACCCGCTGGGCGACCGCGGACGGCGCGACGGCGGTGATCGTCCTCGCGGCCGATCTGCCCGCCATCTCGGCGGCCGCGATCGAGGCGGTCGTGGCCGCGGCGGCCAAGGCCCGTCGGCCGGACCGGCCCGTCGTCGCGATCGTCGCCGACCGCCACGGTCGCGGCACCAACGTCCTCCTGGTCAGCCCGCCGGACGCGATCGCCTTCCGGTTCGGGCCCGGAAGCCGGGCGGCCCACCTGGCCGGCGCCGGCGCCGTGGATGCGATCGCGGTGGAGCTGGAGGGTCCGCTGGCCCTCGACCTGGACCTGCCCGAGGACCTGATCCTCGCCGACGAGCTCGGGCTGCTCGACCCAGCCCGGGTCGTCTGAGGCGGCGATGGCCGTGGACCGGGTCGCGCGGCTCGAGGTCTTCACCCTCGACGGGATCCCCGAGATCCGACCCGGCGACGACCTTCCGGGGATCCTGGTCGCGAAGCTCGCGGACCTCCAGCGGATCCCGGAGGTCGGTGCGCTGGGCCCCGACGACGTCGTGGTCGTGACCCAGAAGGTCGTCTCGAAGGCCGAGGGTGCGATCGTCGACCTGGCGACCATCGAGCCGCGGCCCGAGGCGGTCGCCTTCGCCGAGCTCTGGGATCGGGATCCGCGCCAGGTCGAGGTCGTCCTGCGCGAGGCGCGCCGGGTCGTCCGGATGGCGAACGGGGTGATCATCACCGAGACCCATCACGGGTTCGTTTGCGCCAACGGAGGGATCGACGCCAGCAACGTGGGACCGGCCAGCGGCTCCGTCGTGACCCTGCTCCCGGTCGACCCCGACGCCTCCGCCGCCCGGATCCGCACGGCCATCCGGGACGCTCTCCGGGTCGACCTGCCGGTCATCGTGTCCGACTCGTTCGGTCGACCGTGGCGCTGGGGCATCGTCGATGTCGCGATCGGAGTGTCCGGGATCGCCCCACTGGAGGACCTGCGCGGCAGCCCGGACGCCGACGGGCGGGTCATGCGCTCGACGGTCCGCGCGGTCGCCGACGAGATCGCCTCGGCCGCCGAGCTGGCCCTCGGCAAGAGCGCCGGCCGACCGGTCGCGCTCGTCCGCGGTGCGCACCCGTCGCGCGGCGAGGGGACCATCCGCGAGGCGCTCATCCCCGGCGGGATGGACCTATTCCGCTGAGCCCGTCTCGTGTTCTGCGACCATCTCGCGCTGGAGAGCCTCGACGGCCTCGCTGACAGACCGGTAGAAGCGGCCTTCTTCGATGGTCTCGAGAAGCCCGTACCTCGTGATCGTGTCGCGGACGGCCGACTGGAGCTCGGCGAACGCGAGATGGGTCCCGGCCGTGTTCAGCTCGATATCGAGGTCCGCCAGCATGGCCGCGGCGGTCGTGTCGATGTCCGTGATCGGCTCGGCGGCGACGAGCACCCAGCGCGGCGAGGGCGACGACGCCTTCACCAGGTCGCGGATCCGGTCGCGGAATTGGTTGGCGTTGGCGAAGAAGAGCGGCGCCGACCACCGGATGATGAGCAGGCCCGGCACCTGCCGCGCGTCCGGATAGCTCCGGATGTCGTGGTATCCGGGCACCTCCGGTGGCTTCCCGAGGACGGCCGAATACGGCGCCCACGTCCGCTTGAAGACGTAGATCACCGACAGGACGACGGCGATGACGATCCCCTGGAGGACGCCGACGAACATCACGCCCAGAGCGCAGGCCAGGGCCAACCCGAACTCCGTCCTGCGAACGCGGGAGAGCCGGCGCAGCTCGGCGACGTCGAACAGGCTGACCGACGCGGCGATGACGACCGCCGCGAGGACCGGCTGCGGCATCGCCTCGACCAGCCCCGGCACGGCCAACAGCATCAGGAGGACGAGGGCCGCGGCCACGAGCCCGGTCAGCTGGGTCTTGGCCCCGGACTGGAACGCGACCGCCGTCCGGGAACCGCTCGTGCTGACCGCGAACCCGGAGAACAGGCCCGCGGCGAGGTTGGCCGCCCCGATCCCCGCCAGCTCCTGGTTGCCGTCGACCTCATATCCGGCGCGCGCCGAGAAGCCACCCGAGACGGAGATCGTGTCGCCGATGGCGACCAGCGAGATCCCGACCGCCGCCGCGAACAGCACCGGGAGGTCCGACGTCGGCACGGAAGGGAACGTCGGGGTCGGGAAGCCCTGCGGAAGGACCCCGATCACGGCGACGCCACGGGCGGCGAGGTCCAGGACGATCGACAGCACGATCGCGACCACGACGGCGATGAGGATGCCGGGCGTCCTCGGCGAGAGCCGCTTGAGGCCCAGGATGATGACGAGGCTGGTCAGGCCGATCCCGAGCGCCCACGGGTTCGTCATGTCGAGGCCGTGGAAGAACGCCACGACCTCGGCGACGAGGCCGTCGGCATCGGTCGAGAACCCGAACAGCTTCGGCAGCTGGCCGACGAAGATGACGATCGCCAGACCGGCCAGGTACCCCGTCCGGACCGGGTTGGACAGCAGGTCCGCGACGAACCCGAGCCTGAGGGCGCCGGCGCTGAGCGTCACGACCCCGACGAGCAGGGCGAGCATCCCCGCCAGCGCGATCGCCATCTCCTGGCTGCCGGCGGCGAGCGGCAGGATCGTCGCCGCGATCATCGGACCCAGGGACGAGTCCGGTCCGAGGATGAGGATCGGCGACGGCCCGACGAGGGCGTAGGCGACGAGGCAGATCACCGTCGTGTAGAGCCCGGTGATGGGGGGCAGGCCAGCCAGCTCGGCATAGGCCATCCCCTGCGGCACGAGCAGTGTCACGAGCACGATGCCCGCCACCAGGTCGCGGGAAAGCCACGTCCGCTCGTAGGTCCGGATCACCCGGACGCCCGGGATCCAGTGTTCGATCCGTGTGCTCATGGAACCCGCCGGTCAGGCACGGTCGACCTCTCCGCTCTGTCGTGGCATCGTCGCGGCCGCCGGACGATACGTCATCGGGGCTCTCGTCGCCAAGACCCGCGGTCATCGGGCAGCGGTCATCGGCGGCGATCCGTGTCGTACGATGCACGTCCGATGCGACCACAGGTCGCCGGCGGACGTGGGGAGGCAAGGGCTGCGATGAGGGCCGCACGCGGATCGCTCGGCATCCGGGTCTCGGCTTGCCGATGACCGAAGCCACCGCTGCCCCGGTCCCGACCGCGACCCCCACCGATCGGCGACTGCCGCTCCTCCTGGCGATGGCGATGTTCGTCCTCGTCGTGGACACGTCGATCATGAACGTGTCGATCTCGGCGGTCGTCGCCGACCTCGGCACGACCGTCAGCGCCATCCAGTCCGCGATCGCGCTCGAAGCGCTGGTGTCGGCCGCGTTCATCCTGATCGGCAGCAAGGTCGGCGACCTGTTCGGACGCAAGCGGGCCTATGTGCTGGGCCTGCTCGCCTATGCGATCGGCGCCCTGGCGATGGCGCTGGCCCAGAGCGTGACGGCGATCATCATCTTCTGGGCCGTCATCGGTGGGCTCGGGGCGTCCCTCCTGCTGCCCGCGATGCAGTCACTGATCCACGGCAACTTCGAAGGCGCGGCGCAGAAGGCGACGTACGCCCTGGTGGGGGCCGCGGCGGCGATCGCGGCGGCGATCGGCCCACTCATCGGCGGCTTCATCACGACATTCCTGTCGTACCGCGTGGCCTTCCTGCTCGAGGTCGTCGTCATCGCGATCGTCCTGCTCGGCAGCCGGCTCGTCCGCGACGTGCCGTACACCGGACCGCGCCAGGTCGACATCGTCGGCTCGGTCCTGTCGGTCCTCGGCATGGGCGGCCTGGTGCTCGGGATCCTCGCCTGGCAGGAAGGTGCGGAATCCGTCGGCCTGCTCCTGGCGATCGGCGCGACGTCGCTCGCCGCGCTCGCCTATTGGCTCGTGCGCCGGAAACGCGCCGGGAAGGCGACGCTGATCGATCCGGACCTGTTCACGTCCAAGCTCTTCCGGTTGGGGATCTCGGGGCAGATGCTCCAGAACATCGCCCTGGGTGGAGCGATGATCACCATCCCGATCTACCTCCAGATGGTCCTCGAATACAACGCCCTGCAGGCGGGCCTGTCCCTGGCTCCACTCTCCCTCAGCATGTTCGCCACGGCGATCGTCGCCGGTCGGCGCTCCGGCGCCCGACGCCCGAGCAGCATCATCCGGGCCGGGTTCGGCCTGCTGCTGATCGGGATGGTCCTGCTGATCCCGATCGTGCCCCGCGCCGACGCAGGCTGGTACCTGGCCCTCCCGCTGGTCGTCGCGGGGACCGGCCTCGGGCTCCTCGTCTCGCAGCTGAACAACTACACGCTCGCCCCGATCGAAGAGGAGCGGGTCAGCGAAGCCGCCGGTGTGAACTCGGCCGCGGGCTCGTTCGGACTGTCGTTCGGGCTGGCGTTCGCCGGCGCGATCATGCTGGCGACGCTCGCCTTCAGCTTCACGGCCCTGGCGGATGCGAGCGCGGTGCTCGACCCGACCCAGCAGCAGGTGGTCGCCGACGCGCTGGAGCATGACGCGGAGATCATGACGAACACGGATCTCGAAGTCATGCTGGTCGGTCAGCCACCCGCGGTCCAGGCCGAGATCATCCGGATCAACACCGAGGCCCGACCGTTCGCCCTGCAGGTGGCCCTGCTGATCCCGATCTTCGCCAGCGTCCTCGGGCTGCTGGACTCGTTCCGGATGATGCGCCAGCCGGACCCCGTCTCGGCGGGCATCGAGGGTCTCGTCCTCGCCTGACCGCGGCGCGCGGCGGCCCTGCGGGCTCCCGCCGTCGGTTCTCGTTTACCCTGCAACCATCGGCCGGAGCGGCCGGCACGAGACAGGGAGTCGGCACGGGTGAAGCTCGGCCTGCAGATCAACGCCTTCGACTGGCCCGGCGGACCGGCGGCCATCGGCCCGACCCTCGCCCGGCTGGTGCGGACCGCCGACGACGTCGGCTTCGATTCGATCTGGGTGATGGACCACTTCTTCCAGATCCGCTCGATCGGTCCCGAGGACGACCCGATGCTCGAGGGCTGGACGACCCTGGGGTTCATGGCGGCGCACTCGGAACGGGCTCGCCTGGGCCTGCTGGTCGGCGGGGTGCATTACCGGCAGCCGGGCCTCTGGATCAAGGCGGCGACGACGCTCGACGTGCTCTCGGGCGGACGGGCCTGGCTGGGGATCGGCGCGGCCTGGAACGAGAGCGAGAGCCGCGCCCTCGGCTTCCCCTTCCCGCCGCTGGGCGATCGCTTCGAGCTGCTCGAGGACACGCTCCAGATGGCCCACGGCATGTGGCAGGGCGAGCACGGCAGCCTCGAGGACTTCCACGGCCGGCACACCGATGCCGGCCGGTTGCTGAACTCGCCGCAGAGCCTGTCCCGGCCCCGGGTCCCGATCATGATCGGCGGCGGCGGCGAGCAGAAGACGCTCCGCCTCGTGGCCCAGTACGGCGACGCGACCAACGTCTTCGGCGACGGACCACGGATCGCCCACAAGTACCGGGTGCTCCGTGAGCACTGCGAGCGGCTCGGGCGCGATTACGACGAGATCGAGCGGAGCACCATGCAGGACATCGATCCGCAGCTCCACGAGGGCGACCGCGGTCAGCCCGCGTCCCGGATCGTCGAGCGTCTCGGCGAGCTGTCCGACGCCGGTGCGCAGCACGTCATCGTCAGCGTCCGCCGGGTGGCCGAGCCGTCCGCCCTCGAGGCGATCGGCCGGGACGTGATCCCGCAGCTCGGCGGCCTGTAGCGGCCGTGTCCCTGGTACGTTCGTACCATATCGACTAGGCCGGCCGTTCTGGGACGATCCCGGCCGTGAAGGCTTGGGGGGATCCACCGGTCCCGCGGCGCAAGGCCCGGACGTCGGGCAGCCTCGTCCGATACCCCGCCTGGACCGGCGTCGAGAGCCCCATCGATCCGGGTCCCTACCCGCTCCCCCTCGACGGCGACGTCGGACCGCCTCCGGGCGGACGTGCGGCCCGGACGAGCCACGATGGGCTGCACCCTCGGTCCGAACGGCTCGACGACCGACCGCGGCCCATCCGCCCCCGGCGCCTCGGGCGACCCGGTGAGCTGGGTCCCGACGCCATCCGTCTCGGCACCGACGCGTTGATCGGCCTCGGCGGCGCCATCGGCAAGAAGGAGCTGACCGACCCGATCATCGCGTCGGCCTACCGGTTCGCCCGAAGCCGGGGCGCGCGGGTCAACGTGACGCGCCTGCTCGCCGCTTACGACCGGGCGGGGGTCCAGCTGGGTCGGTCCGGCGGCTTCCCCTGGACGTTCGAGCCGGGCGGCGGTCCCGGCTCGCCGATCTACGCCCGGACCGACGGCGAGCCCGCCCACTGGCGGCCGCGCGACCGCCGACGACTCGCGCTCGACCCGGTGGGCTATGCGCGCTGGTTCGTCGAGCCGATCGCCCAGGTCCAGGTCCTCGAGCTGCTCGCCGAGCTGACCGCGCGAGGCGACGCCCGGGGTGATGCTGCCGCACCGATCCGGGCCCAGCTCCTGCCGCTGATCGAGGCCGATTTCGCGCTCCACGTCGCCGCCGACGACCCGTGGCGCGACCTGTTCGCGCTGTGGCTCCTCGGGCAGGCGCCGGCGACGCTCAACGACCTGTGGTACCTCGCCACGGCGATCGCCTACCGCTACGCGACCCTGGCGCGACGCGTCGCCGGACCGGTCATCGGGACCGGGCCGTTCGACGGCGAGCAGCTGGTCTCGGCCAGCGCCGGGCTCGGGTCCGTGCTGTGGCAGCTCCGGATCTATCCGTCGCTGGTGCCCGAGCTGGCGGCGTTCGTCGGCGACAGCGCGAACGCGGACGGCGGCTGGAGCGATCCCGGGCAGCCGTCGGACGTGCTCACGACACTGATGGCGGCCGACCTGATGCTGGCGCTCGACCCGACGTTCGATCCGCAGCCGACGATCGCCTGGTTCGCCCGCGCCCAGGAGCCCGAAGGCTGGTGGCGTGCGCTCGGACCCGAGGTGCCATGGCTGACCGGCGCCGTCGTCGACTGGCTCGAGCGGGCGACCGGGCCGGTGCTCGACCGGTTCCGTTGGCCGGGCGCCCTCAAGCTCGACCTCGACCGGCGGACCCAGCTGCCGACCTTCGCCTGGTTCGCCGACCTCGGCCGGAGCGTCGCCGAGATGCCGGGGCTGGCGGCGTCCGAGTGGGACATCGCGTTCATCGACCTGGCCGGCTTCGGGATGTTCAACACGGAGCACGGCCAGGTCCGCGGCGACGACGTCATCGGTGCCTTCGGGCGGGCGCTGGCCAGGGTCCCGGGCAGCCGGACGATCCGAGACGGAGGCGACGAGTTCCTGGTGGTCGGCACGCCGGGCGACGCCGGACTGTACGACCGTCTCGACGCCTTCCGCGGAGACTGGCTCGCCGAGTTCGAGCGGACCTTCGGCAAGATGGCCAAGCCGGTCCGTCCACGGATCACGGTGTCGCGCACGGTCGGGTCGGACCTGGCCGCGGCGCGCGAGCGCCTCGGCCGACGGATCGGGGAGCTCAAGAAGGTCTCGACGGACCCACCCGATGACGGGGTCATCGAACGGGTCTGACGCCTTGTCTCGGCGTATACCCCCCTGGAGTATCGCCCTCGTGATACGATGAGGTCGACCAGAACCACACGACGACGCTTGCACAGGCGCGAAGGACCAGCGCGGCGATGACCGACGAACCCAAGACCCCCCAGCCCACCACGAACGACGACGACGCCGCTCCGGCGCCGACGACTCCGTTCGGCGGGCTGTCGATCGACTTCAGCTCCGATACTGGCGCCGTCCCGCTCGCCGATGCGGTCACCCCGATCGCCTTCACGGCCGAGCCGCTCGGGCCTGCAGGCGTCGGCGGCGCCGTGAGCCTGAACGGGTCGGACCATGGGCGGACGACCGCCAAGGTCATCATCGTCGGGTCGGGCCCCGCCGGGCTCACCGCCGCGATCTACGCGGCCCGCGCCGACCTCGATCCCATCGTCCTGGCCGGCTCGGCGCCGGGCGGCCAGCTGATGATCACGAGCGACGTCGAGAACTACCCGGGCTTCCCGGACGGGATCCAGGGTCCCGACCTCATGGCGGCCTTCCGCGCGCAGGCCGAGCGGTTCGGGACGCGCGTCGTCGACGTCGACGTCGATCGCGTCGACTTCTCAGAGCGCCCGTTCCGACTGTGGGCCCGCGGTGTCGAATACCGGGGCGACGCCGTCATCGTGGCCACCGGTGCGAGCGCGATCTGGCTCGGGCTGGAGAGCGAGACCCGCCTGCGCGGCCGCGGGGTGAGCGCCTGCGCGACGTGCGACGGCTTCTTCTTCCGGGACAAGGAGATCGCCGTCGTCGGCGGTGGCGACACCGCGCTCGAGGAGGCGACCTTCCTGACCCGCTTCGCGACCCGGGTCCACCTGCTCCACCGACGCGACGAGTTCCGGGGCAGCAAGATCATGGTCGAGCGCGCCGCCCAGAACCCGAAGATCGAGATCCACGTCAACACCGCCGTCGAGGAGATCGTCGGCGACGCCCACGTCGAGGGTCTGCGCCTGCGCGACACCGTGACCGGCGCCGAGCGGACGATGCCCGCCGAGGGCCTGTTCGTGGCGATCGGCCACAAGCCGGACAGCGAGGTCTTCCGGGACTGGCTCGATGTCGACGAGAAGGGCTACCTCAAGGTCCACGACCACACGGGCACGCGGATCGAGGGCGTCTTCGTGGCCGGCGATGTCCACGACCATCGCTATCGCCAGGCGGTCACCGCGGCGGGTGACGGCTGCCGGGCCGCGATCGACGCCGAGCGCTGGCTGGAGGCGCAAGCCGACGCCGGCGCCGCGGCCCACGCTCCGACGGAGGCCCGTGCCGCCGCCGTCTGACCGCCTTCGTGCTAGCGTCCCCGCGATGACCCGAACCGTCTCACCGCCACGCGGAGCCGTCTGATGGGACCGCGCGGCGGGATGTTCGGACGCTCGCAGGCGCCGAGCCGGCCGATCCCCAAGGAGCGACGGGCCCAGACGATCCGACGGATCGCGGCGTTCTTCCGGCCCTACCGCCCGCAGGTCGCGATCGTCTTCGTCGCGATCATCGTCACGAGCCTCCTCGGGCTGATCAATCCGCTCCTGCTCGGGGCGCTGTTCGACCAGGTCCTGGTCGGCAAGGACTACGCCCACCTCGGGCTGTACGTCGGGCTGATGATCGTCATCCCGATCGTGACCGGCCTGATCGGCGTCGGCCAGGCGTACCTCAACAACGTCGTCGGCCAGAACGTCATGCAGGACCTCCGCAACGCGCTGTACGCCCACCTCCAGCGGATGCCGCTGCGGTTCTTCACCGAGACGCGGACCGGGGAGATCCAGAGCCGCCTCGCCAACGACGTCGGCGGGGTCCAGGCGGTGGTCACCGATACCGCCGCCAACCTCACCAGCAACTTCGCCGTGGCGATCAGCACGATCATCGCGATGTTCATCATCAGCTGGCAGCTGACGCTGCTGTCGCTCGGGATGATGCCGTTCTTCCTGTACCTGACCTACCGGGTCGGCCGCGTCCGCCGGACGGTCTCGACCGAGACCCAGAAGTCGCTGGCCGACCTGTCCGCGGCCACCGAGGAGACGCTCAGCGTCAGCGGCATCCTGCTGTCCAAGACGTTCGGTCAGCAGCAGACGTCGATCGCCCGGTTCCGCGACCTCAACCGCCGGCTGGCGGCCCTCCAGATCCGGCAGGCGATGGTCGGTCGCTGGTTCTTCATGATCATCGGCACGATCTTCAGCATCACGCCGGCGTTCGTGTACTGGCTGGCCGCGACGCTGGCCCAGAACGGCAACCCATCGGCACCGAGCCCGGGCGCCGTCGTCGCCTTCACGACCCTCCAGAGCCGCCTCTTCTTCCCGCTCGGTGCCCTGCTCAACGTCCAGGTCGAGATCCAGGGCTCGCTGGCGCTGTTCGACCGGATCTTCGAGTACCTCGACCTCGAGCCCGGCATCGTCGACGCGCCCGATGCGGTCGTCCTCGACCCGGCGACCGTGCGCGGACGGGTCGAGCTGCGGGACGTCGCCTTCGCCTATCCCGCGGCGCCTCCCAGACCGGCCACTGCCGACACCGACGAGGAAGGCGGCGACGTCGCGCCGGCGGAGGAGGACGTCCGGTCGGGCGAGCCGACCGCCGGAGAGGATGCCGAACGGGTCGACGAGGCCGAAGGGACGGGCATCGCCGCGATCGAGGCCGGTGCGGCCGCCGACGCCGCGGCCCTGGCGGTCGAGGTGGCCGACGAGCGGGCCGCCCAACGGGCGGCCCTCGACGCGATCGGCGGCGGCCCAGAGATCGACCGACCGCTCGACGCGACCATGGATGCGACAACCGACGTTCCCGTCGCCCCGACCACCGGCGGGTTCGCCCTCCGGGGGATCAGCTTCGAGGCGGCGCCGGGGGAGCTCGTCGCGCTGGTCGGACCGTCCGGCTCGGGCAAGACGACCACGACCTACCTGATCCCCCGCCTGTACGACGTCGACAGCGGGGCGATCCTGATCGACGGTCACGACCTACGGGCGGTCACCCTCGAGTCGCTGGGCAAGGTCATCGGCTTCGTGACCCAGGAGACCTACCTCTTCCACTCGTCGATCCGCGACAACCTGCGCTACGCCAAGCCCGAGGCGACGGACGACGAGCTCGAGGTCGCCGCCCGGGCCGCGGCGATCCACGATCGGATCCTCGAGTTCCCCGACGGCTACGAGACCGTCGTCGGCGAGCGCGGCTACAAGCTGTCCGGTGGCGAGAAGCAGCGGATCGCCATCGCCCGGGTCCTCCTCAAGGACCCCAAGATCCTGATCCTCGACGAGGCCACCTCGGCGCTCGACACCGTCAGCGAGCGGCTGATCCAGGCCGGGCTCGAGCGGCTGGTCGAGGGCCGGACGACGATCGCCATCGCCCACCGGCTGTCGACGATCCTGCGGGCCGACCGGATCCTGGTCTACGACCACGGCCGGATCGTCGAGCGCGGGACGCACGCCGAGCTCCTCGCGCAGGACGGCCTGTATGCCAACCTCTACCGCGAGCAGTTCCTGTCCGACCACCCCGCCGACCTGGAGCCCGTCCTGACATGACCACGATCCGGACCGCCGTCCTCCATCACGAGGGCGCGCTGCGCTTCAGTACGGTGACCGGCACGGGCCGATCGCCGGTCTTCGGCGACGCCGCGGCCGACGGCGAGCTCAGCCCGGTCGAGACGGTCGTCGTCGCCCTGGCGGCCTGCAGCGCGATGGACGTCGTATCGATCGCGCTCAAGAAGCGCCAGGACTTCACCCGCTACGAGGTCCATGTCCGCGGCGACCAGCGCGACGAGTATCCGCAGGTCCTGACCCGGGTCGACGTGACCCATGAGGTCGAGGGGCCGGGGGTGTCGGTCGCGGCGATCCGACGCTGCATCGAGCTGTCGGCCCTGAAGTACTGCCCGGTCAACGCGATGCTGTCGGCCGGGGCGACCGAGGTCCATCACGGCTACCACGTGATCGGGACCGGTCCGCGACCGTTCGACGAGTCGGCCGAGGTCGTCGTCACCGGACCGTATCGTCGCCCGGACGTGCTGGCCGACCAGACCGACTAGCCGCGTCACCGTCCCGCCGCCGGGACGCCACGGTCCGCCGCTCGGGCGCGACCAGGTACTTGCATGACTATGCGTCTGCGGTGTATAGTCATGCATCCATGACGGCGATCCACCCCGGACCCCGCACGAGACGGCCGACCGCGAGCGGCCGAACGCGCCCGTGAGCGCGAGTCTCGACGCGGCGACCGAGGCGGATCGCCGGCCTGGCAGCGTCTCGCCGATCCGGGTCGCAGTCGTCGGGGCCACCGGGTATGTCGGCGCCGAGCTCGTCCGGCTCCTCGATCGTCACCCGGCGGTCTCGATCGTGGGGCTCGTCGGGCGTGGTCGCGAGGACGAGGCGATCGGCAAGATCCACCCTCACCTGGCAACGACCCTCCACCTCGTCGACGCGGACCTCCCGACGGCCGACGCGGTCTTCCTGGCGCTCCCCCACGGGACCGCCGCCGAGATCGTCCCGGGGATCGTCGAGAGTGGGGCGAGCGCGATCGACCTCGGCCCGGACTTCCGTCTCCGGGACCCGGCCGACTACCCGCACTGGTACGGCTTCGAGCACCCGCACCCTGAGCTGCTGCCGGTCGCGGTCTACGGGCTGCCCGAGCTCCACCGTGAGCGGCTGCGCGCGCTCGGGCGCGAGGCCATCCGGATCGTCGGCGCGCCGGGCTGCTACCCCACGGCCACCCTCCTCGCCCTGGCCCCGCTGGCCCGCGCGGGGCTCATCGGCGACCTCGTCGTCGACGCCAAGAGCGGGGTCTCCGGCGCCGGTCGCGAACCCAAGGCGGAGCTCCACTTCGGCGAGGTCAACGAGAGCGTCAAGGCGTACGGCGTCGGCGGCCATCGGCACGTCGCCGAGATCGAGCAGGAGCTGGCTGCGACGACGACCTCGGCCGGCCTCGAGGCCGGGGCGAACCCCGGCAGCGCCCGGGTGGACTTCCTGCCCCATCTCGTCCCGATGAACCGCGGCATCCTGTCGAGCTGCCACGTCCGGCCCACCCGGCCGGTCGCCCAGGAGGAGCTCGACGAGCTCTACGCCATCGCCTACGACGACGAGCCGTTCGTCGACGTCGTCGAGACGGCGCCGGCGACCCGGCACGTCCACGGCAGCAACTTCGCCCGGGTCCACGTTCGGCTTGACACCAGGACGGGCGGATCCTCGCGTTCGGCGCCATCGACAACCTCGTCAAGGGCGCCGCCGGCCAGGCGATCCAGGCGTTCAACCTGGTCCATGGCCTGCCCGAGACGCTCGGCCTCGAACAGCTACCGATCGCGCCATGACGACCGCCGACCGGACCCGGCCGACCGAGCGGCCGGCGGCCACCGGACCGTCGCCGGAGGCGACGCGATGCTCCTCCGGTCCCTGCCCTCGACCCGACCGGGGGTCGAGCGGCGGCCGGCCATCCCCGGCGGGTTCGCCGCCGGCGCGAGCGCGGCGGGGATCAAGGCATCCGGCCGACCGGACCTCGCCCTGATCGTGGCGCCACCGGCGAGCCGGCCGCGGTCGCGGCGGTGTTCACCCCGAACGCGTTCGCCGCGGCACCGGTCCGCCTGTCGCAGCGGCACCTGGCCGCGAGCATCGGGCCCGCGGGCGACGGCCGTTCCGGCTGGGCACGGGCGATCGTCTCGACCAGCGGTTGCGCGAATGCGGCGACGGGGGCCCTCGGCGATGCAGACCAGCTCGCGGTCGCCGAGGCGGTCGCGGCGACGGTCGGGGTCGACGTCGGGTCGACGCTCCTCCTCTCGACGGGCGTGATCGGGACGCGCCTGCCGCTCGACAAGGTCCGCGCCGGCGTGACCGGTCTCTGGGCGGCCGGCCTGGACGCGACCGACGCCGCGCTCGAGGCCGCCGCGGTCGCACTCCGGACGACCGATTCGCGGACCAAGGCCGCGACCGTGACGCTGACCCTCCCGGGACGCGGCCGGCGCCCGTCGCGGTCCGGGTCACCGGGATCGCCAAGGGCGTCGGGATGATCCACCCCCGGATGGCAACGATGCTCGCGGTCGTCCTGACCGACGCGACGGTCTCGCCGGAGGTCCTTCAGAGGCTGCTCCGCCCGGCCGCCGTCCGGACGTGGGATCAGCTCAGCGTCGACGGCGACACCAGCACGAACGACACGGTCTTCCTCCTGGCCTCCGGCGCTGCGGGGTCGGACGCGGTCCGCGCCGGCACCGCCGAAGCCGCGCGGCTCGGCGCCGCCATCGAGGCGGTCGCCCGGGACCTCGCCCGCCAGCAGGCGGCCGACGGCGAGGGAGCCACGACGCTGCTGACCTGCCAGGTGTCCGGTGCGCTCGATGACGCCGACGCCCGCGCGGTCGCCCGGCCGGTCATCTCGAGCAGCCTGGTCAAGGCCGCTGCCCACGGCCGCGACCCGAACTGGGGCCGGATCGTCGGGGCGGCGGGCAACGCCAGGCTGGCCGACGCACGCGTCCTCGAGGCCGGCGGCCTGACCCCGGCCGAGGCGAACCGGCGCGGCGGCGGGCCGGCGACGTCGATCCCGACGTCTTCGGGTGGCGATCGCGGGTCACCTCGTGTTCGACGGGCCGGCGGGCGGCCCGGTCACGTTCGACCGGGCGGCCGCCCGGGCCGCGATGGATGCCCCGGAGCTGCTCGTCCGCCTCGACCTGGGTCTCGGCGAGGGGACCGGCGAGGCGTTCGGCTGCGACCTGACCGAGGCGTACGTCATCGAGAACTCGGAGTACACGACGTGAGCGAGGTCCTCGTCGTCAAGCTCGGCGGGAGCACGATCGCCGACCAGCGCCAGGTGCTGGGCGAGGTCGCGGCGGTGGCCCGGCGGCGACCGGTCGTCCTCGTCCATGGTGGCGGCAAGCGGATCACCGAATGGCTCGACCGGCTGGGCGTCCCGTCGACGTTCGAAGGAGGCCTGCGGGTCACCGACGCGGCCTCGCTCGAGGTCGCCGCGGCGGTGCTGCGCGGCGTCGTCAACAGCGAGCTGGTGGCCGGGCTGCGCGACCTCGGCGTCGATGCCGTCGGCCTGTCCGGCGTCGACGGCGGGATGCTGGTCGCGGAGCGGTGTCCCGGGGATGGGCCTGGTCGCCCACGTGGTCGGCCTGCGGCGCGACCTCATCGACTCGCTCCTCGTCGGCGGACAGGTGCCGGTCGTCGCGCCCCTCGCCCGCGATGAGGACGGGATCGTCTGCAACGTCAACGCCGACGACGTCGCCGCGGGCATCGCGGCGGACTCGGTGCGCGCCAGCTCGTCCTGCTGACCGACGTCGACGGGGTCCGCGACGCCGACGGCCGACGGCTGGACAGCCTGACCGCCGGCGAGGCGGAGGCGCTCATCGACAACGGCACGATCGCCGGCGGGATGGTCCCGAAGATCCGGGCCGCCCTGCTGGCGCTCGGCTGGGACGGCGCCGAGGCGATCATCGCCGATGCCTCGGCCCCCGAGGCCCTCGACCCGTGCCCTCGACGACCCGACGTTCGGGACGCGTCTGACGGCCAGCCGCTCGCCCCGGGTCGGGGCGGTCTGAGGAGGCCACGATGCGCAACGGGACGTCGAGCGGGACGCGGGTCGACCGCCAGCGGGCCATCCGCGAGCTGGTCGCCCGGATGCCGATCGGGAGCCAGGGCGAGCTCGCCGAGCAGCTCGGCCGGCGCGGCTACCTGGTGACCCAGGCGACGGTCTCGCGCGACATCGCCGAGCTCGGCCTGGTCAAGATCCCGCGCGGCGACCGGCACGTCTACGTGGCACCCGAGGACCTGGCCGTCCGACCGCCGCGGTCGGACGACAAGCCTCCGCCGGATCCTCGCCGATATCCCCGTGACGGTCGGGCGGAGCGGGCTGACGCTGCTCGTGTCGGCGACGCCGGGGACCGCCTCGACGATCGCCCAGGCCATCGATGACTCCTCGCTGACCGAGCAGGAGGGCACGCTGGCCGGGGACAATACCCTCCTCGTCCTGTTCGCCGATGAGGCTCGGCTCGAGCGCTGGCTCGAGCGGTTCCGGGCGATCGAGGCCCAGTCCGCGCATCGTCGGAGGCCATGTCATGAACAAGGTCGTCCTCGCCTACTCGGGCGGGCTCGACACGTCGGTCGCCGTCGCCTGGCTCCGCGAGCAGTTCGGCGTCGAGGTCGTGACCCTGACGATCGACGTCGGCGGCGGGTCGCTCCGGGCGGGCGTCGAGCGGCGGGCGATGAGCGCCGGGGCCAGCAAGGCCTACGTCATCGACGCGCGCGAGCGGTTCACCACCGACTTCGTCTGGCCGCACCTCCAGGCGAACGCCCTGTACCAGGGGGCCTACCCGCTGGCCACCGCGCTCGCCCGCCCACTGATCGCCCAGCTCCTCGTCGAGGTCGCGGCGCGCGAGGGTGCCGATGCGGTCGCCCACGGCTGCACGGGCAAGGGCAACGACCAGGTCCGCTTCGACGTGGCGGTCCACGCGCTGGACCCCGGCCTCGAGGTGGTCGCCCCGATGCGCGTCGGGATGGGCCTGTCCCGGGACCAGGAGATCGACTACGCCAACGAGCGCGGGATCGAGATCCCGATCACCAAGAGCTCGCCCTACTCGATCGATGTCAACCTGTGGGGCCGCTCGTGCGAGACGGGCGTCCTCGAGGACCCGTGGGTCGCCCCACCCGCCGATGCCTACGAGTGGACCGTCGCCCCGAGCGCGGCGCCCGACCCGGTCGAGGTGACCATCGCCTTCGAGGGCGGCATCCCGGTGGCCCTCGACGGCGATCGGCTGCCGCCGGTCGAGCTCATCGAGCGCCTCCACACCCTCGGCGGTGCCCACGGCGTCGGGCGGATCGACCACGTCGAGGATCGCCTCGTCGGGATCAAGAGCCGCGAGATCTACGAGGCCCCGGCCGCGACGATCCTCCACGCCGCCCATCGCGCGCTCGAGGGCCTGACGCTGTCCAAGGACACGCTCCGGTTCGACCGCCTCGTCGCCGACGAGCTCGCCCAGCTGACCTACGACGGCCTGTGGTTCAGCGCCCTGCACCGCGACCTGCGCGGCTACGTGGCCTCGTCGCAGCGCGTCGTCAGCGGGGATGCGCGGATCCGGCTCGATCACGGTTCGGCCATCGTCGTCGGGCGGCGCTCGCCGCTGTCGCTGTACGACCGGAGCCTGGCGACCTACGACGAGGGCGACGCCTTCGACCACGCCGCGGCCGTCGGGTTCATCGAGATCTTCGGCCTGCCGCTCCGGGTCGAGGCGGCTCGCCACGGTGCCGTCGGCAAGCATCACGGCGCGGCCTGGACGTGGACCGATCCCCTCCTGGATTCGCTCCCGACGACGATCGAGGAGGCCGCCGGGGCGACCAGCGCCTAGGGCCGGCGCGGCTGCGCTCGAGTGGCCGATCTCCCAGTGGAACGCCTCGAGGTCGCGGTCGACGAGGAAGCGCTCGTCTTCAGGGTAG
The DNA here is from genome assembly GCA_963749735.1 of uncultured Chloroflexia bacterium. Lineage (GTDB taxonomy): Bacteria > Chloroflexota > Limnocylindria > Limnocylindrales > CSP1-4 > Chersky-267. The sequence goes on along the minus strand of CAVVNZ010000016.1, from coordinate 2,346 downwards.
AGATGACGGCCCTGCCGATGTCCGCGCCGGCGAACCCGTGGACGTCGTCGATCGACGACCACCACGACAGATGAGGTACTCCTCGCGGTCGCCGGCGGTCCGGTGGAGGAGGAGCGTCCCGAGGTTGCCGGGCGTCGCCTCGTACTCGGGGATCCCCGTCCGCATCAGGTACTCGACGTACGCGCCGCGTCCGCTGCCCGGGTCGCACCGCGCCAGGTCCGGACGATCATCCGGCTGCCTCGCGACGCAGTCGGGCATAGCCCGGCTTGATGACCTCGTCGATCAGCCGCAGGCGCTCGTCGAACGGCAGGAATGCCGACTTCATCGCGTTCAGGGTCAGCCACTCCATCTCACCGAGGCCGATCCCGAATGCCGAGTCGAGCGCGGCGAACTCGCTCGACAGCGTCACGTCGCTCATCAGGCGGTTGTCGGTGTTGACCGTGATCCGGAAGCGGAGCCGCCGGAGGAGGTCGATCGGGTGGTCGGCGACCGACCCGGCAAGGCCCGTGTGGACGTTCGAGGTGGGACACAGCTCGAGCGGGATCCGCCGGTCCCGGACGTAGGCGGCGAGCCGGCCGAGATGGGCGCGGCCGTCCCGATCGAGCTCGATGTCGTCGACGATCCGGACGCCGTGCCCGAGCCGCTCGGCTCCGAGGTCGAGCGCCTCGCGGATCGACGGCAGGCCGTACCCCTCGCCGGCGTGGAGGGTGAGATGGAAGCTGGCGTGGACGAGCCGCTCGAAGGCGTCCGCGAAGCGACCCGGCGGGAACCCGGCCTCCGGTCCGGCGATGTCGAAGCCGACGACCCCGTCGTCGCGGTGGCGGAGCGCCAGCTCGGCGATCTCGAGCGCACGGTCCTCCTGGCGCATCGCCGTCGCCAGCGACCGGACGATGATCGTCCGCCCGGCCGCGGCCGCGCGCTCCATCCCGAGGCCGGAACCCGTGCGTCGTCGCGTCGACGACCTCATCGAGGCTGAGGCCACGGGCCGTCGAGAGCTCGGGAGCGTAGCGGACCTCGGCGTAGACGACCCCGTCGGCGGCGAGGTCCTCGGCGCACTCGGCCGCGACCCGACTGATCGCCGCGGCGGTCTGCATGACCCCGACGGTGTGGGCGAACGTCTCGAGATAGAGCTCGAGCGACTTGCGGTCCGCCCCGCGTCGGATCCACGCGGCGAGCTCGTCCGCGTCGGCGGTCGGCAGGCCGTCGTAGCCGGTCTCGGCGGCCAGCTCGACGATCGTCCGCGGCCGGAGGCCGCCGTCGAGGTGGTCGTGGAGGAGGACCTTCGGCGCCGCACGGATGGTCTCGAGCGACATCGTCATGGAGGGACTGCTAGCGCGCCGACACCTTGACGAGGAGTCCCGGCTGCGGTCCGGGCACCTTGCAGGAACGTCCATGGACAACGCGATGCGGGCGTGATACCGTCGCGACGTCGTGGCGATCGCGGCCGATGACCCGCGTCGGGCGACCTGGTGGAGGGGATCACGGATGGCTCCAGGTCGCTCGCTCCGGATCGGCGCCTCGCTGGCCGCCGCGCCTGGTCCTCGTGGCGACCGCGTCGAGCGCTGCATCGCCGCGGGTTCCCGTGGATCGTCCGGGGCGAGCGCGACGTCACGTGGGCGGGACCCAACCGGTTGCGGCAGCAGGCGGTCCGTGGCCGACCTGAAGCTCACGTCCCGCACGGCCGGGCACCCGCGGATCGGTCAACGTGCGCCACCTGGCGGCGAAGAAGCCGACCAAGCGGCACCCACCGCAGCGCTGCCGTTCCTCGGGCGACCAGCGGCGACGGGGATTCAGAAGCCCGGCAGCGCACGAAGAAGCCACTGGTCATCGGCCGCGCCGGACCCGATCGAGGCCACCTCGAACCCTGGCGACCCGACCGCCGCCCAGACGAGCTTCGACGGCCTCACCCGGACGAGCCTCCCTCAGACGAACGGCGAACCGCCCGACCCTTGGGTCGCCGTCGGGCCGGACCACATCGTCCAGGCGGTCAACCTGGACATCCGTATTCACGATCGCCAGGGCGCCGATCCATTCCGACGTGGCGATGCCGGACTTCTTCGAGCTGCCGACCGTCCCGACCTTCGACTCGGACCCACATGTGATCTACGACAGCCTCCACGGCCGCTGGCTGGCGACCGAGGTCAGCTGGGACTGCGACAACTCGGATCCGAACGTCCAATTCGGTCACGGGTATATCGACCTGGCCGTGTCGCGGAACTCGGACGCCGCCGGGATCTGGGACCAGAGCTTCATCGAGTTCGACGACGCGCTGCCCGACTACCCTGCGCCGGGTACGACGACGGACAAGATCGGCCTGGCGAGCAACCTGTCGCGATGGTCGCTGGC
>CAVVNZ010000015.1:0-14634 GCA_963749735.1 uncultured Chloroflexia bacterium | reverse complement strand
CGCGACGGGCGACTACGACACGATCGTCGTCGGCGCCCGCGGATTGAGCGCGATCGAGCGCTTCCTCCAGGGAAGCGTCTCCGAGCACATCGCGACCCACGCCGAAACCACGGTGGTCATCGCCCGCTGACCATCTCCGGAGGAGGACGACGGGCCGTCCGGGCAGGCGAACCCTGCTCGGACGGTCTGCTCGTTCCTGGGGTCGATCGTTCGAAACGGGCTGAGGGACGACGCGCCGCGCTGCCTGATCCAGCCGGCGCCCACTGCGCGAGCCGGTCCGTCAGCCGGGTGCGACCTCGTGATGTCGGGCCGGATGGCCGTGACCGGCGAGGTCGAGCGCCGTCCGCCGTGGCGCCTCGTCCCCCTCGAGCTCCCGGAGCAAGGCGACCAGCTGGCGGTCGCTCAGCCGCGACGAGCGCCGTCCCAGGACTTGGCGGACGCGATGATGCTCGGCGTCCCCGGTGCGGATGGCCCTGACCAGGTGCTCGTGGATGGTCCCGGGCCCGAGGACGGTCAGGTCCGCGTCGTTCGGGATCCGGTGCACGACATCCTTCATGAACCGGGCGCGGTACTCGTGGCGGCGGGACTCCTCGGCGTCCTGGGACCGCCCGCCGCCGTGCCGGATCACCGGGTCGTGACGGAGATGGCCGCCCGTCGTGGCGTGGTCCGGCACCTCCGCGGTGACGCGCTCGATCCGAGCCTGGTCGTCCTCCCAGCGCACGACGATGGCCGCCTTGGAGTCGATCCAGACGAGGGCATGGGGGCGTTCCATATCGGGCGAGGTGCGGCGGTCGGCGTCCATCTCAGCGTGCCTCCCGATGAGTGCCTGGTGCGACGAGTCTCGGTCGGCCCACCAGCGGCTCGCAACGGCCATCGGATGCCTTGGTGGGAGCCGAACGGCCCGACCGCCGCTAGCTCTGTTCGGCGCGCGCGATGAGTGCCTTCGCCGCGTCGATCGGGATCGCGAACCCCAACCCGGCGGCGTTCGTCGATGTCGCCGTGTTGACGGCGATGACCCGGCCGGCGGCGTCGACCAAGGGGCCGCCGCTGTTGCCGGGATTGATCGCCGCGTCCGTCTGGATCAGGTGGGTCAGGTCGGTCGGTCGACCCGTCACCTCGTTGCGGACCGTGATCTGACGGTCGAGGCCGGACACGATCCCCTTGGTGACGGTCTCGGTGTACGTCCCGAGGGGACTCCCGATCGCCAGGACCGAGGCGCCCACCTGGACCGCCGACGAGTCACCGAGCCTGGCCGGGGTCAGCCCGGTCGTGTTGGCCCGGATGACCGCCAGGTCGGCCGCCGCGTCGTCCACCACGAGGGTCGCATCGAAGGTGCGGCCGTCCTGGAGGGTCACCGTGATCCCGCCACCGCCGGCCACCACGTGGTCGTTCGTCAGGATCAGGCCATCGGCCGTCAGGACGATGCCCGTGCCGACGCCGCTGCCTCGTCCGGCGGAGATCGTGATCGTGACCACCGAGGCCTGGACGGAGGCGACGATCGCCGGGTCGTCCTGCGGGTCGGCGGCGATGGTCAGGGCGGCCGACGAGGCGCTGCCCGCGGGAGCGGCCGTGCCGCTCGGCGCGGCGTGACCCTGCGGAAGGGCCGTCGCGAGGGCGAACGTCGCCGTGCAGGCGATGGCGGCCGACAGGACCGACGCCCCGATGACCGTTCGAACGGTCGTGCGGTCGGTGGTCACTGGACCGTGCCTGCGCAGTCATAGACCGTGGTCGAGCCGGAACCGGTGTCCGCCACCGAGCAGGTCGACGTGATCCAGGCGTTCCGTTCGCTCGCCACGCCGCCGTCGCCGCCCGGACCCCCTCCGCCGCCCGGGCCGCCGCCCCCGAGGATCACGAACCGGAGCTGACCCGAAGCGACATACGACTTGAGCTCGGCCAGGGTCGGAGCCGGATCGGAGCCCGAGAATCCGCCCATGGCCATCACGGGCCGGCCGGTGGACAGCTCGATCGACCCGGCGGTCCCCGCCGAGACCGTCGCCACGAGCCAGCTGGCCTGGCCCTGATTGGCGACGAGGTAGTCCACGGTCGCCTGGTCGATCCCGCCCCCGCCGAAGCCGCCGCCACCGAACCCGGCAGCACCGGCGGGCGGTCCGCCGTTACCGCCGCCTCCGCCGAAGCCGCCGCCACCGGCGACCGCGGGTCCGGCCGATGGGTCGCCGCCGCTGTGAGCCGAGGCCACCGTCTGGATGCCGTAGGCGAGCGGTCCCGCGAGCAAGACCGCGACGGCCAGGGCCGCGGCCGCGAGGGCCGGCCGTCGACCGGTCGCGATCGTCGGGAATGCAAGCATGACCGAGGCGCTGGCGCCCACGATCAGGATCCCGATCCCGAGGCCGGGCGCGAACGCCGGCGTCCGCTCGAGGAGCTGCCAGGACCAGATCGCCGAGGCGAGGACCGCGCCGGCCAGCACGAGCCCCCCGAACCGGGTCCGCTCCCGCAGCTTCCACATGTCGACCGCACCGGCTCCGACGAGCGCCGCGATCGCGGGGGCGAGCGCCACCGCGTAGTACGTGTGGACGATGCCGGACATGAAGCTGAACACGAGCGCGGTCACGACGAACCAGCCGCCCCACACCAGGTAGGCCGCGCGCGGGAGGTCGGTCCGGACGACGCGCAGCCGGGTCAGCAGGCCGGTGGCCAGACCGATCACCGCGAACGGGATGAACCAGCTGACCTGGCCCCCGAACTCGTCGTTGAAGAGGCGCAGGATGCCGACCGCCCCCGAGAAGTTCGCGCCGCCGCCGCCGCGTGGCCCGCCGGCGCCGAAGATCCGGCCGAGTCCGTCATAGCCGAGCAGCAGCTGGATCGCCGAATCGGTCGTGCTGCCGCCGATGTACGGCCGGAGGTTCGTCGGGATGAGCTCGACGACGATCACCCACCACAGGCTGGTCACGACGACCGTCGCGACGGCGACCACGAGCCCGACCGCGCGTCGTCGGACGCTGCCCGGGGCGGCGACGGCGTAGGTCAGGGCGAAGGCCGGCAGGACGAGATACGCCTGGAGGTACTTGGCGTCGAAGCCGAGGCCGACGAAGGCCGCGGCGAGGGCGACCCACCGCAGCCGCCCGGTCTCGAGCGCGCGGATGAATGCGGCGCCCGCAGCGACGAGCAGCAGGGTCAGGATCGCGTCCGGGTTGTTGTAGCGGAAGATCAGGACGCTCACCGGCGTCACGGCCATGACGACACCGGCGATGGTCGCCGCAGCCGGCCCGAACGAGCGGCGGACCCCGGCATAGAGCACCACGACCGTCGCGATGCCGGCCACCGCCTGCGGCAGGAGCACGCTCCACGAGCTCAGGCCGAAGAGACGGACCGACAGGCCCATGATCATCGTGCCGAGCGGTGGCTTGTCGACGGTGATGAAGTTCGCGGCGTCGAACGAGCCGAAGAACCAGGCCGCCCAGCTCTGCGATGCCGCCAGCGCGGCCGCCGAGTAGTACGTGTTGGCATAGCCGCTGACCGTCAGGCCCCATAGGTACAGGACGGCAGCCAGGACGGTCATCCCGAGGAATGCCGGTCGGACCCAGGCCGCCTGGTCGAGCGGGCCGAGGATCGCCCGGGCGAGCGGGTTGCGGGCGTCGTCGCCCACGTCGGTCAGCCCGAGCGCGGGTCGTGCGATGGACGTCATCGAGTGGCTCCTTCAGGGCCGGCCTGAGGGCGAGCCTCGGCAGTGTACGGGCGATCGATCCACGACCGCAGGAGCGGGCGGAGCAGCGGGAGGGCCATCGGGAGCACCCTTTCGGATCGAGCCTCTGCGCGATCCCCGATGTGGGCCGGGATCGACCTGATGAGCCGAGTCTCGGCCGGGCTCCCTTTCGGATCCGTTACGCGCCCTCGCGCTTCCAGGCGACCGACATCGACGCTCCGCCGGCGGCCGACTCGCCGACCCGCCAGCGGCCGTTGGTGGCCCGGACGATCGCGTCGGCGATCGACAGGCCGAGCCCCGATCCGCCGGCCGTGTCGGTCGCGCGGTGGAACCGGTCGAAGATCCGGGGGCGCTCGGCCTCCGGGATCCCGGGTCCCGCGTCGTCGACGGTCAGCCGGACACGACCGCCGTCGGTCGCGACGGCGACGGCCACCTCGGTCCCGGGCGGGGCGTACTTGCAGGCGTTGTCGAGCAGGACGCCGAGCAGACGATCGAGCCAGTCGGCGGGGACCGCCACGGCGTGGTCGCCCGGCTGGACGTCGAGCCGCAGGCCCAGCTGGCGCGCCTCGGCGACGATCCGGAAACGGTCGACCGTGTCGGTCGCGAGGACCCCGAGGTCGACCGGATCGACATGGGCAGGTTCCCGCGTCGCGTCGAACCTCGCGAGCCACAGCAGATCCTCGACGAGGCGGGCCATCCGCCGGCCCTCGACATCGATCTTCGTGAATGCGGAGCGGTACCACGTCGCGTCGCGTTCCTGGGCCAGGGCGAGACTCGTATGCGCCTCGATGACCGACAGCGGCGTGCGCAGCTCGTGCGATGCGTCCGCCGTGAACTCGAGCTGCCGGATGCGCGCCTGCTCGATGGGGGCGGCGACGCGCCGGCCGATCGCCACCGCGCCGAGGAACACGACGATCAGCAGGATCGGGGCGATGACGAGCATCGCCAGAATGAGCGTCGTCCGCGCCTGGGTGACCGCGTCCGTCGTCTGGCCGACGACCACGTAGCCGTGCTCGGTCGGTGCCCCCATGATCCGGACCTCGGCGTCCCCGATCGTGACCGTCGCCGGACCGGCCGACGACTGCTGATCGGCCGGCAGCGTCGCATCGGTCGTGTTCGAGATGATCGAACCGTCCGGCAGGACGGTCCAGACGAGCAGCGTCGGGCCGAAGCGTGGACCGCCCCGGGGAGCGTCGTAGCCGGGACCGGACGGTGGCGGTCCATGCGAGATCTGGTCGAGCGCCTGGTCGAGCCGGCGGTCGATGTCGCGGGTCAGCGCACTGGTCACGATCGCGACGACCGCGACGCAGACGAGCAGGTAGGCCGTGGCGACGATCGCGGTCGTGGCGAGGGCGACCCTGATCGAGCTGGAACGGACCTCCGACGGGGGAGCGTTCACCCCTCGTCCAGCCGGTATCCGGCGCCACGTACGGTGACGATCCGGACGCCGGCACCGGGCAGCTTCGCCCGAAGGCGGCTGATCTGGACGTCGATCGCATTCGATCCGAGCGGATCGGTCTCGTCCTGCCAGGCGTGCTCGGCGATGGCCTTGCGGTCCACGACCGCGGGTGAGCGGCGGATCGAGCAGCTCGAGGATCTGGTACTCGGTCGGGGTCAGCGCGAGGGGTCGGTCGGCGAGGGCGACCTCACGACGGACCGGGTCGAGGCTGAGCCGGCCGCGCCCGATGACGGGTGCGTCGACCCCGCGGGGACGCCGCTGGAGGGCTCGCACCCGGGCGAGCAGCTCCCCGAAGTCGAACGGTTTGACGAGGTAGTCGTCGGCGCCGGCGTCGAGGCCCTGGATCCGGTCGGGCGGGGTGTCGCGGGCGGTCAGCATGAGCATCGCCGTCGGCTTGCCCTGGCGGCGGGCCCAGCTGATGACATCGATGCCGGGAGCGCCGGGCATCCGCCAGTCGATGATCGCGACGTCGTAGTCGTACCACTTGAGCTGGTCGATCGCGTCGTCGCCTCGCTCGACGGCATCCACGTTGTAGCCCTGATCTTCGAGCCCGAGGACGAGCACGTCACGCAGGCCGGGGTCGTCTTCGGCGACGAGGATGCGCATCGTCAGGGATTGTGACACCGCGAGTCGGCGCCGCCCGACTGCGGGGAGGAGTTCACAGCCGGTGAACCGATCCGCCTCGTGGAGGATCGAGGCGATCGGACCCAGGAACGGATGCGACGGTCGGCTCGCGATGTCATGCCGTTAATCTCCGTCCCGCAACCTTTCGGTTCGATGACCACCCGTCACAACCCGCCCGGCCAGGCCCGACATAATGGCGTGGTGTCGACCGCCCTGCCGACCCCCCGTCTCCCCGTCCTGATCTTCGGCACGCACATCGCGGCGCTCGGGGTCCTCCGGACGCTCGCGAAGCAGGGGGTTCCGACCCAGGTCGTGGACGCGGCGCCGAATATCATCATGCGATCGCGGTGGTATCGCCCGGCCGAGCGGACGCTCGCGGAGACACCCGACAGCCGGGTGCTCGCCGCGTTCCTCGACTCGCTCGCCCTGCCCCGCGCCGTGCTCATGCCGTGCAGCGATCAATGGGCCCTCGCGGTCGCCGGCCTGCCGGCTGAGGCGCGACGACGATTCCCGGCCAGCATCCCGAGCCGGGACGTCATCGAACAGTTCGCCGACAAGGATCGCTTCAGGGCGCTTGTCGATCGCCTCGGGATCCCGCGTCCGCGGACGCTCCCACTCCGGGGCCCCGCGGACCTCGCCAAGGCAACCGATGACGAGCTGGCCAGCGGGTTCCTCAAGCCGACCGAATCGGCGCTCCACAACCGCCGGTTCGGCACGAAGGGCTTCTTCGTGCACTCGCGCGAGCAGGCGGCCCGGCTCGTCGAGCAGGCGAACGCGGCTGGGATCACGTTCATGCTCCAGGAGTGGATCCCCGGGAACATGTCCAAGACATTCCTGATCGACGGCTTCGTCGACCGCCATGGGACGATCGTCTCGATGGTGGCCCGCCGTCGCGTGCGGATGGACCCGCCCAGGCTGGCGAACACCTGCACGGACGTGACGATCCCGCTGTCGGACGTGAGCGCCTGCATCGCGCCGCTCCGCGAACTCCTTGCCGATGTGAACTATCGCGGCATCTTCAACGTCGAGTTCAAGTTCGACGAGCGGGATCGGCAATTCAAGATCATCGAGGTCAACCCGCGACCGTTCTGGCTCGTCGGACACATCGCCCGGGCCGGGTTGGATCTCCCGTGGATGAGCTATCTCGATGCGCAGGATCTCTCGATCCCCGCGCCTCCGCCGTACCAGATCGGCCGCTACGGTCGATACGAGATCCCCGGACGCGGCAGCCGTGTTCCGCGCCTGGAGCTCCGGTCATCGGCCGGAGGGTCCCGTCCTGGCGCCGTGGCTCCGTGGAGATCGCGCGCTCTTCTGGTGGCGCGATCCGATGCCCGCCGTCGCGGACGTGTCGCAGATCCTCAGCCGCCGTGTGACGCGTACGCTCGGTCGCTCACGTCGAGCCCACGGGCGGGTCTAGCAGAGGATCGGGCCGGATCTCGAGCGGCGGCGGCGAGCCGGTCGATCCGGCCGGCCCCTTACTTGATCGCCAGCGGGTTGACCGGTGATCCGACCCCGCCGGTGATCGGCAGCGGTACGGCGGTCAGCAGGAACTCGTACCGCCCATCCCCGGCGCAATCATCGGCCAGTGCCTCGAGGTCGAAGATCTCGCCGATGAGCAGGCCCATGTGGACGATCAGGATGATGTGCAGCGGCTGGAAGACGTCCGGGGTCTGATTGGGCTGGACTTCGAGGCCCCACGTGTCGCAGGCGACTCCGGCGAGCTCATGCTCGAAGATCCAGCCGGCGGCGTCGAGGGCCAGGCCCGGAGCCGCCCCCCCGGCGTAGGTACCCCAGCTGCCGGCGTCCCGGCACTGCGCCATCTGTCCGGTCCGGAGCAGGACGATATCCCCGCGACCGACGGTCACGCCCTGATCGCGGGCACATGCCTCGAGATCCTCGGCGTGGATCTGGTCGCCCGGTTCGAGCCACCGGCGACCGCGATGACGGGCGATGTCCAGCAGGACGCCGCGGCCGACGACCCGATCGCGGGCGTTGGTGATGTCGTTCTGCAGCGCACCCTTGCTCCCGACGACCGTGGCGTCGTAGCCGTTGTAGATCCGGCCGTCGAAGACGATGTGGGCCAGCGAATCCCACTGCGTCCCAGACTGGAGCGGCAGGATCAGCAGATCGTCGGTGCCGCGGATCCACCGGTCGCGTCCGCCGTAGAAGTCGCGGACGGTCGTTCCGGTCACCGCCCCGTTGCCGTCGCGGATCATCAGGTGGATCGGATTGAAGCGGCCGAAGCCGCCGGTCTGCGGACCGTTCTCGTCGAGCGGGATCGACAGCGAGAAGACGCGCCCGGTGCGGACGAGTCCCGAGGCGGCGACGACGTCGCTCTGACGGATGTGGTTCAGCGTCCCGAGCTCATCATCGGGTCCCCAGCGCCCCCAGTTGGAGTAGCGCTCGGACAGTTGGCGGACCGTGTCGACCCCGGGAACCTCCGGGATCTCGACGTCCGGCGTGGAGAGGCTCACAGCTCGCGGACGCGCACGCGGTCGTACCGGGTGACCGGCGCGATGGCGTCGCGGTCGATGACCGCGTCGATGATCGTGGGGCCCCGTCGCTCGAGACCGAGCGCGAATGCCCGGCTGAACTCGGCGAGGTTCGTACCCGGACGCCCTGGGCACCGAACGAGCGGGCGACCAGGCCGTAATCCACGTCGAGGAAGTCGTTGACCTCGTTGACCACCTTGCCGTAGAGCAGATCCTGCACGTGTCGCTCGAAGGCAAGGGTCTGATTGTTGAGGACGATCACGATGACCGGCAGGCGGAGACGCAACGCCGTCTCGATGTCGCCGATGTGGTACCCGAACCCGCCGTCGCCCGTGACGCAGATGACCTGCTTGTCGGGCTCCGCGAGCTGGGCCCCCATCGATGCCGGGAACGCCCAGCCGAGCGACCCGTCCGCGCGCAGGAACTGACGCCCGGCGGTCTTGACCTCGGCGAGCGCGCCCGCCCACGCCGCCGAGTAGCCGGTATCGGCGACGAGCACCGCGTCGTTCGCCATCCGCGCCCCGACCTCGGCCATGATGGCCTCGGGACGCATCGGACCGCCGTCGTTGCCGTCGCGCGCGGCCAGGCCGGCGCGTCGCTCACGCCACGCGCTCCGCTCCTGGGCCAGGGCCGCCACGTATGCCGACGATGTCGCCGACGGAAGGACCTCGGACCGATCGCACGCGTCGAGCAGGGTCTCGAGGAAGGCGCGAGCATCGGCCACCAGGCCGATGCTGGTCGGGAAGTTCAACCCGATGACGTCCGGATCCACGCTGACGTGGATAAGCTGGGCATCGGGACCGATGAGCTTGTAGGAGTCGGTGACGAGACCGCCGAGCTGGGTGCCGATGGCCAGGATCACGTCCGCGTCGCGCAGGGCGGCGTTGGCGTAGTTGCGCGAGTAGCGCCCGACGCTGCCGAGCGCCAGATCGTGCGTCTCCGCGATGCTGCCCTTGCCCGCGCTGCTCGTGACGACCGGGATCGCCAGCGCCTCAGCCAGCTTCCGAAGCGCGTCGTGGGCGCCGGACTGGTGGATGCCGTTGCCGGCGAGGATGATCGGCCGGGCGGCGCCGCTCAGGGCCCGGACGACGGCCTCGGCGTCGGTGGCGGAGACCGTGGGACGGGCGAGCGGGATCTCCATCGCCTGGGCCGGGACTCCGGGCTCGTGGTAGTCGGCGATGTCCATCTCGAACAGGTCGCCCGGGATCCCGAGGTAGACGGGGCCCGGCGCACCGCTGATCGCGTGTCGTGCCGCCTCGCGGACGAGCCTCGGCACCTGTGTCGGGACGGACGCCTCGACCCCCCACTTGGTCACCGAGGCGAACAGCGACGGTTGGTCCAGCTCCTGGTATTCCTTGCGGGTCCGCTCCGACCGGCGCATGGCCGAGGTCATCGCGACGACCGGGCTCCCGGACCAGAAGGGCTCGGCCATGGCCCCCGCCACGTTGGCCGCCCCCGGACCGTACGCCCCGTAGACGAAGGTCGGCCGGCCGCGCAGTCGAGCGTATGCGTCGGCCATGTAGACGGCCGTCGCCTCGCTCCGGGTCAGGATCTGACGGATCCCGATCGACTCGAGCGCGATCCAGAGCTTGTTGTCGCGGCCCGTCATCAGGAAGAAGTGCTCGACGCCGAGGGCCTGGAGCTCGAGCGCGACGGCCGTCGCGGTCGTCGTCACGGTGCCGGTGGCCGCCGAAGCGGTCGCTGGCGGCGGAGCGCTGGTGGCCGCCCGCGCGGCGAGATCGGTGGCAGCTGGCGTGGCGATGACCGGGTCTCCTCGATTCGGGGTGGAGCCCTATACAGCGGCACCCGGAGGTCGCTGTCAATGGTCCTGGGGTTAACGGTCGATAGTCCCGTTGCACCCCCGCAACAACGCCCGTCCGATGGCACCGAAACCGCCGTTCGAGCGGTCCGGAACGGCGCTACCCTCTGGTCCGACGAGCGCTGCGGAGGACCTCATGGACGTCGAGATCGGTCGCGATCGGTACGAAGTCGTCGACGGCTTCTTCCGGCGTCCCAGGGGCTGGACCTTCGTCGAAGTCGCCGACGTCGGTGTCGATGGCGACGACAACGTCTTCGTCTTCTGCCGGGGCACCCATCCCGTCATGATCTTCGACAAGGAAGGTCGGTTCCTCGACGCCTGGGGAGAGATGGGTGGCGAGAATTACTTCACCTTCCCCCACGGGCTCAGCGTCGGCCGGGACGGCTTCATCTATACGGCCGACAGCCGGGACCACTCCGTACGGAAGTGGACGAGCGACGGCAAGCCCGTCCTGACCCTTGGCAGCCCCCATCAGAACGCACCGGCGTTCAGCGGGACCCCGTTCAACCGGCCGACCCATGCGACCGTCGCTTCGAACGGCGACATCTATGTGAGCGACGGCTACGGCAACGCCAGGATCCACTGTTTCAGCCCGCTCGGCGAGCTCAAGTTCTCGTGGGGCGTCTCGGGCAGCGGCCCAGGCGAGTTCAACACCGTCCACAGTGTCTTCATCGACCACGACGACAACGACACCGTGTATGCCGCCGACCGCTACAACAACCGCGTCCAGTTCTTCACGCCGGCCGGCGAGTTCATCGGCCAGTGGGGCGATCTCCGGTTGCCGCAGAGCGTCCGAAAGGGCCCCGATGGAGCGTTCTACGTCGCCGAGCTGTCCCACCGGGTCACGGTCCTTGATCGCGCGGGCACCGTCCAGGCGCGATGGGGCGACGGGGTCGACGTCGATGACGTGGAGGTCGGCGGGGTCGCGCTGGCCCTGCCGAACGCCCCCTCACGAAGCCCCATGGTCCAGGGCCGGGTCCCGAACGATCCGGGCCCGGGCCTCTTCTGCGCCCCCCACGGCATCGCGGTCGACTCGGAGGGCAGCTTCTACGTCGCCGAATCCTCGGAGTCGTGGATCGGTCTGGACCGCGGTAGCCGGAGCATCCAGAAGTTCGTGCGCCGGTGAGCGAGCGCTCGGCCGGCGACCAGGTCGAGATGAGGGCTTGACGGGCCGTCCTTGAACCTGCTACCTTGGTCTAGCAAGGTAGTATGGTCAAGGAGCATATGGATCCGTCGAAGCTCAGCCCGCTCCGCAAGGGCCTCCTGGAGTTCCTGATCCTCGACATCGTCTCGACGGGCGATGTCTACGTCGCGGACATCCTGGGGCGCCTCGGCAAGACCGACTTCACGACCCGAGAGGGCACCCTCTATCCGCTGCTCAGCAAGATGCGGAGCGAGGGCCTGCTCGACTACGACTGGCGTGAGTCGGCCGCCGGACCGCCGCGCAAGTACTACCGCCTGACCGGTCTGGGACGGGAGCACCTCGCCGAGTTCCGAGCCTACTGGGCGTCCCTGACCTCACTCATCGACGAATTGGGAAGGTGAACCATGGACAAGACGATCGTCATCGGCCTTAACGGGCAGCCACGCCAGTATCGCCTCGAGCAGGCCGCCTACGACCGGCTCCAGCGATACCTCGACCGCGCCTCTTCGCGCCTGCAGGACGATCCCGATCGGGCGGAGGTCCTGGGTGACCTCGAGCGGTCGGTCGGCGACAAGCTCGAGGTCGTGCTGGGATCGGGCGATCGCCTCGTCACGGCGGCCGATATCGACGGCATCCTCGAGGAGATCGGCGCCGTCGACACGGGCCACGACCCGGTGGCTGACGAGGCGGGTCCGCAGCCTCGTCCCCGCCGCCTCCGGCGGATCCGCCAGGGCCAGCAGATCGCCGGCGTGTGCACCGGCCTGTCTGCCTATGCCGACATCCGGGTCGACTGGGTGCGCACCCTGTTCGTCCTCGGGGCGCTCGCCACGGGCGGCATCGTCGGACTCGTCTACATCGGGCTCGCGTTCCTCCTGCCGATCACCGCGACTCGCGAAGACGCATGACGTCCGGGTGACCCGCGCGCCCATCGCGACACCGCCCGCAACGACGGCCACGGTCCACAGGCGGCTCGCAGGCTCCTCGACGGCCGGCTGATCGCCGGTCCTGGACGACCTGATACGGTACTCCCAGGGAGTATCGAAGAGAGGGCCGTGAAGCACCCCGAACACCATCCGCCCGTCGATGCCATCGTGGTCGCAGCCAATGCCCAACTTCTGCGACGGCTGCGACTGCATCGGGGACGGCGTGGCCGTCGCACCCGTCCTGTCGCCCGCCTGACTCGGGTGGTGGTCGGCGGAACTTAGGATCCGGGCACACGCGCTAGTGGACGGAGAGGATCGGCCATGCTCGTACTCGATCTCGATCTCACTGCCGAGCAGGCCCTCGAGGAGTGTGGCCGGCGCGGCCTCGTGGTTCGCAGCGAACGTGAGCTGGCGGGGCGTACCGACAGCCGTCACTGGCATCTGCGGTTTCCGGGCAGTCCGGGCACGTTGGAGTTGAACGCATGGCTGGGCCGGGTCTGGGTGAACGTGCATCCGCTGCGCGACGGCGGTTGGGCGACCGCGATAGCCCATGAGCTGGCGGCGCTCAGAACTGGCCCGCCGTGAATGCCGCGTGACGATCGGAATGGGATCCCTCATCGATGAGCGCTCAGCAAGCGCCCGGTCAAGCTGCTCGGTCTGCGGATCCGATCATCCGGACGACATGGTCGCAGATCCCGTTCCGTTCCAGTCGACCGAACGTCGATGTTGTCGGGAACGCCTGATAGACTGCCCTGCCTCGGGCGGGAGTAGCTCAGTCGGTAGAGCGTCAGCCTTCCAAGCTGAATGTCGCGAGTTCGAACCTCGTCTCCCGCTCCACTCCCCACCACGTACCACGGGCCTGGCTCATCCTGCGGCGATCCCGGGTCGCCTGTTCCGTCGCCGCACGAGTCGCCAGGCGATGAGCACGATCCAGACCAGGTTCCACGACCAGGTGGCGAGCGTGGGGTCGACCAGCGCGATCGGGATCGACAGCCCGAACACGACCGGGGCGATCAGGCTGCGCCCGAGACGGAGGCGGACCTCGTCCGGGCCGAGCTGCGGCGAGAGCAGACCGGCCCGGTCGGCGTGCCACCACATCGCGAACGCTGCCGACCCGATCACGACGTTGGTCGCGGCGTAGAGCATGACCGCCGACGCAAGGTTCGAGTAGCGACCGAGCACGGCCGTCGGGAACGGCAGGAAGGCGACCGCCGCGAGGAACACGAAGTTCAGGACGAGGATCCAGACATCACCGGCTCGCAGCTCGGCGAACAGCCGGTGATGACCGTTCCACCAGACGGCGATGACGACGAAGCTGAGGAAGAACGCAAAGAGCTGCGGGACGAGCGAACGCAGCGCCGCCTCGAGGGCGGCCTCGGTCGGATCGGGACCGAGCTCGGGGACGCGAAGGTCGATCACCAGCAGCGTGATCGCGATCGCCATCACGGCATCGCTGAAGAGAGTCAGGCGCTCCGGATCGAAGGTCCGCGGCCCGGACGCGGCGGCGGCGGCGGCGGCGGGCCTCGCCTCGGCCGGCGGCGTGGGCTCGGCCGTCTCGGGCTGCGCCGGGGTCGGCTCGGGCGTCGGCGCGGCCGGCCTGGGCCCGGCCGACGGTGCCTCGTGCCCCGGCGTGCGGTCGCTCATCGGCCGAGTCTAGCGAGGTCCGGGGACGGTCCGGCGGTCGGGACGTCGTCGTATCGTTGACCCCGGACGAGTCATGGATGAACGGCGGGCGCAGGTTGGAGGCAACGGGATGGAGGACCTCACCGGCAAGGTGGTGGCGATCACGGGAGCGAGCGCGGGGATCGGGCGAGCGACGGCTCGTGAGCTGGCGGGCGCCGGCGCGAACGTCGTGCTCGGCGCCCGACGAAGGGACCGGCTCGAGGCGCTCGAGGCCGAGTTCCCCGGACGGGCCATCGCGGTCGAGATGGACGTCCGCTCACCCGACGACGGCCGGCGCCTCGTCCGCGAGGCGGTCGCGCGGTTCGGGCGTCTCGATGCGCTCGTCGCGAACGCCGGGATCGGGATGTACGGCGGGATCCTCGAGAACACCGACGACGCCCTCAAAACGATGCTCGACACGAACGTCGCGGGCACGGTCTGGCCGATCCGGGCCGCGGTCCCCGAGATGCTCAAGGCGGGTCATGGCGACATCGTCATCGTCGCCTCGGTCGCGGGGTTCCGCGGCGGTGCCGACGAGGCCGTCTATGCGGCGACCAAGTTCGCCCAGGTCGGGCTTGCCGGCGCGCTCGATCGGGAGCTCCGCGACAAGGGGATCCGGGTGACCACGATCGGGCCGGCCGGGACCTCGACCGAGTTCGCGATGGGGACCGGCCGGACCGAGGACATGCCGGAGCTGAAGACCTACCTCAAGCCGGAGGACATCGCCTTCGCCATCCGAACCGTCCTCGAACAGCCGCGCCGTCTCCGCACGCAGTACTGGACGCTCTGGAGCATGGCCCAGGGCAGCTGAGGCTAGCCGCCGGTGACGCGGCGGATCTCGGCCGAGATG
>CAVVNZ010000014.1:0-45610 GCA_963749735.1 uncultured Chloroflexia bacterium | reverse complement strand
GGTCGTTCCGGCGGTGACCGGCTGAGCGTGTGACCTTCGGCCCGCCCCCAACGGGCCACCTGACGGTAGGGTCGATCTCGGCCGGCACCTACGATCGAGTCGCGGCCGAACCCCGGCCGGCACGCAACCATGGGCAGGCGGATGCATCCGATCGTCGCACGCGACCAACTCTCCCCGAACGTCACCCGGCTCGTCGTCGAGGGGCCCCGGATCGCCGAGATCCGCCGTCCCGGCCAGTTCGTGATCGTCCGCCTCGGCGAGGGCGCCGAGCGGATCCCTCTGACGATCGCCGACGCCGACCCGGACGCGGGGACGATCAGCCTGATCATCCAGTCCGTCGGCGCGAGCACGATGGACCTCGTCGCCCTCCAGCCCGGTGATGCGATCCGCGATGTGGCCGGGCCTCTCGGCCGGCCGACCGACCTCATCGACCACGGGCAGGCGGTCTGCGTCGGCGGGGGCGTCGGCACGGCGGTCGTCTTCCCGATCGCGCAGGAGCTCCATCGTCGCGGGGTGTCCGTCACCTCCGTCATCGGCGGACGCTCGCGCGAATGGGTGATCCTCGAGGACGAGCTGCGGACCGCCGGGGAGGTCGTGGTCTGCACCGACGATGGGAGCTACGGTCGCCACGGGTTCGTCACCGAAGCGCTGCGGGACCTGTGCGACGCCGGCCCGATCGACGAGGTCTTCGCCGTCGGCCCCGTCCCGATGATGCGAGCCGTGGCCGAGCTGACCCGACCGTACGGGATCCGGACCACGGCGTCGCTCAACGCGATCATGGTCGACGGGACGGGGATGTGCGGCGGGTGCCGCGTGTCGGTCGCCGGCCAGAGCCGATACGCCTGCGTCGACGGCCCCGAGTTCGATGCGCACATGGTGGACTTCGCGAGCCTGGCCGACCGCCTGACGACCTATCGCTCGTTCGAACAGGAAGCCCTCGCCCGCCACGAGGCGTGCCTGATCCCGGCGCTGGCCGACAAGCTCGGTGCCGCCGCCGGCGACCCCGCCCCCGCCGCAGGCCCCATCGCCGGGAGCGCCGCCCGATGACCGAGGAGCGACCGCTGACGGCCGAGGACCGGCCACCGCTCACCCAGAAAGAGCGGATGGCGATCGACCGCGTGGCGATGCCCGAGCAGGACCCCGCGATCCGGGCGGTCAACTTCCGCGAAGTGAACCTGGGCCTCACCCGCCAGATCGCGATGCTCGAGGCCGAGCGCTGCCTCCAGTGCCCGAAGCCGTACTGCATCGGCGGCTGCCCCGTCAGCGTCAACATCCCGCGCTTCCTGAAGCTCCTCCGCGAAGGCGATCTGCCGGCCGCCGCCGACTCGCTCCTCGACGACAACGCGCTCCCCTGCGTGACCGGGCGGGTCTGCCCCCAGGAGCACCAGTGCGAGGGTGTCTGCCTCCGGGCGAAGAAGGGCAACGCGGTCGCGATCGGTCACCTCGAGCGCTTCGTCGCGGACTGGGCGCAGGCGCATCCCGACGAGCTGGTCCACGTCCGGCCCCAGCCGACCGGCCGGACCGTCGCCATCGTTGGGTCGGGGCCGGCCGGTCTGACCGCCGCCGGCGAGCTCGTCAAGCTCGGTCACGCGGTCACCGTCTTCGAAGCCTTCCACGCCGCGGGCGGCGTCCTCGTTTACGGCATCCCCGAGTTCCGGTTGCCCAAGGACATCGTCCAAGCCGAGGTGGACCGGCTGGTCGCCGCGGGGGTCACGATCGAGCCCAACTCGATCATCGGGAAGACCTACACGCTGCCGGAGCTGCGGGCCCGGTTCGACGCGGTGTTCCTGGCGGTCGGGAGCCGGCCTGCCGGTCTTCATGGACGTCCCGGGCGAGAACCTCAAGGGCGTCTACTCCGCCAACGAGTACCTGACCCGCGTCAACCTGATGGGCGCCTGGAACCCGGGCTCGGAGACGCCGGTCCTGCACGGCCAGCGGGTCGCGGTGGTCGGCGGCGGGAACGTCGCGATGGACTCGGTCCGGACCGCTCGCCGTCTCGGGGCGGATGCGGCCGTGATCGTCTACCGGCGCGGTCGGGACGAGCTCCCGGCACGCGCGGAGGAGGTCCATCACGCCGAACAGGAGGGGATCCGGTTCGACCTCCAGGTCGCTCCGGTCGAGGTCCTCGGTGACGACGCGGGCTGGGTCCGCGCGCTGCGCTGCATCCGGATGGAGCCGGGCGAGCCGGACGCCTCCGGGCGGGCCCGCCCCGTCCCGGTCCCCGGGTCCGAGTTCGAGATCCCGTGCGAGATGGTGGTGGTCGCGATCGGGACGCGCTCGAACCCGTTGCTGACGGCGACGGCGCCGGACCTCGCGGTCAGCGATCGCGGCTATATCGAGGTCGACGAGGCCGGCATGACGAGCATCGACGGGGTCTTCGCCGGCGGCGACATCGTCCGCGGAGCCGCGACGGTCATCCTGGCCATGGGCGACGGGAAGCGCGCCGCGGCGGCCATCGACCGCTACCTCCGCGGCGAAGCGCCCGCGCTGGCGGAGCAGGCCGCGCCGGTCACCGAACCGTCCTGATCCGACGGCGTCACCGCCGGACGGCGAACGCCCAGTGCGTGCCGAACAGGTGATTGCCCGACCCGTCCCGGATCGCGGTCGACACGTAGACCGCGTAGCGTCGCCCCGGGATCATCCACAGGCTCGGATCGATCGTGGCGGTCATCGAGGCCTGGTCGTACGTCACCCGGGCCTTGACCCATCGTCCGGTCGACAGGTTCTTCAGGCGGATCGTCGTCGCCGAGGCACCGATCACCGGCTCGGAGAAGACGATCCGCGGCGACGCCTTGCGTGAGACGCGCGACGCGCCCGGCCCGGGCGTCCGGGACTGGATCCTCGGGCGGACATGGTCGACGATCGTGACCGACTCGCTGACGGTGTCGCCGAACTCGCCGTTCTCGTCGAAGGCGAGCGCCTCCCAGCGATAGCAGAACCCGGGCCGCAGCCCCGTGTCCAGGACCGGGCTCTCGAACGGCAGGATCACGTAGTCGAAGATATCGTCGAGCGGGTCCGGGCATCGACCGCCGTGGGCCAGGACCCACTCCAGCCGGACCAGCTCCCCGTCGACGATCGCATGGCTGGCCGTCCAGGCGACCGAGAACTCGGCCGACAGCTGGTGGATCGGGACGAGCGGCGAGGAGAACGTCACCTCGAGCGGCCCGGCCGGGCCCGGCACGGGGTCGAAGTCGGGCAACGGTGAGGGGACCGCGGCGTCGAGCGCTCCGAGCGCATCGACCTCCCCGGAGCCGAAGTGGTCGTCGCGTCCGGGATCGCCGAGGTCCGTCGCGCCCGCGCGGAGCACACCTTCCAGCTCGGCCACGTCGAGCGACGGCCGGGCCGCCCAGACGAGGGCCGCGACGCCCGCGACGTGCGGCGAGGCCATGCTCGTCCCGCTGAACCGGGCGTAGCCCGACGGATCGTCGGCGTCGAGGACGGTCGACAGCGTGTCGACGCCCGGGGCGGACAGGTCGACCGCCCGGTTGAAGGTCGAGAAGTCGGCGGCCGCGTCCTCGCCGTCGACGGCGCCGACCGAGACCACGCCGGCCAGCCCGGCCGGGTAGTACATGAACCGGTTCCCGCTGTTCCCGGCGGCCGCCACGACCAGCATGCCGGCGGCGCGCGCCGCGCTGAAGGTGGGTTGGAACAGGGCGATCTCGTCGCTCGTCAGGAGCCCACCGAGCGACAGGTTGACGATGTCGGCGTGGTGGGTCCGCGCCCAGTCGACGGCATCCAGGACGTCCGAGAAGAAGCCCGAGCCCGAGCCGTCAAGGACCTTGATCGGCATCAGCGCGCTGTCTGGCGCGATCCCGGCGATCCCCAGCCCGTTGTCCGTCCGGGCGAAGATCGTTCCCGCGACATGGGTGCCGTGGCCCACGACGTCGGTCACATCGGTGTTGTTGAACGTCTCGTTGCGCGGTGCGACCACTTTCACCCCGGCGAGGTCCGGGTGGGCCAGGTCCACGCCGCTGTCGATGACCGCCACGACCACGCTCGGGTCGCCGGTCGTCGTCGGCCAGGCCTCCGGGACGCGGATCTGCTCGAGATCGCCCTGCTGGGCGTAGAGCGTGTCGGAGGGCGGGCCGTCGGCCGGCCAGTCGAAGGCGTGGACGACGGCATCCGGGACGACGCCGAGGACGCGAGGATCGGCGCGGAGCTCGGCCGCCACCTCACCGGCCCGACCGGGGCCGGCCACGACGACGCTCCGCTGTTCGACTGCCGACGCGCGGAGCGACCGGACGCCGCTGAGCGGGAGGCTGCTCGGGGCGCTGCCCCGCCACACGACGACGAGCCGGCCGCCGGGGGCCGCCGCATCGGATGCCAGGATCGCCGGCCCCGCCGCGGCGACGGGAAGCACCGCCACGAGGACGAACAGCGCGGCGAGGGCGACGGTCGCCAGGCGGCGAGAGCGTGACGACATCGGGACGGCTCCTTCGGCCTCGACGAGGCTGCTCCGGACGGTACCGCCGTTGACCCGCGCGTGCAAACCGGGGCGTGACCGGGGCGCTGCCTGGGGTCAGGTCGCCGGCACGATCGACACGCTCGACCCGTCGACGACCAGGCGCTGGGCGTGCCCGTCGACCTCGACATCGACCGTGTAGCCGTCGGCCCGCAGCGAGGTCGACAGGACGCGGACGGTGTCGCTCGCGTCACGGACCGGAACGATCAATGTCAGGAACCGAGCCGTCCGCCCGTGGAGGCGCGCCTCGACCGTCGGCGACCGGCGCTTCTGGTTGTAGGCATAGGTCCGCCAGCCCTGGATCGGGTTCGTCGCGCCGGTGACGACCGCGGTCCGCGGCCGCGCGGCGAGCTGGACGATGACCACGTCGCCGCCGGCCGAGTGCGTCCGGACGGTCCGCCCGACGACCGTCGGACGCGAGCCCGGCGCGAGATGCCACTGCTGGGTGAAGGTGCGCGGACGGGTCGACGCCAGCCGGTCGTCGACGACCAGGAAGCCGCCCGACTTCGAGAAGACGACCGTCCGACGATCCCGGACGCCGGAATAGCCCTGGACGGTCACCCCGATCGCGAGCGCGTCGAGCGTCTCCGCGCGGAACCGGAGCGGCGTGGTCGCTCCGACGCGGTAGGCCGAGCCCGAGACGGTCACCACGTTCTGCGCCGACCGACCGATGAAGTACGAGCGATAGGGTCCGGCGTTGTAGCTGTACGTCCCGCTGCCGACGATGAGCCGCGAGCCGAGACCGTAGACGGTCAGCGAGCCACCCTCGGCGTGGCCGTGGAAGGCCCTCCCCCGCCCATACCGGACGGCGAAGGCGATCTCATCGGCGAACGGCCGGGTCTGGCCCCAGCCCGAGCGCCCGAAGGCGTAGCCGGCCATGTAGCCGGCGAACGTGCCGAACGGCCGTGGGCCCGAAGCGCCGCCCGTGGCGGCGAATTCGGCCAGCGTGCCCGGGATCGGCGTGGCGTGGCCGGCGTGGGTATCGCCGATCAGCTCG
Organism: uncultured Chloroflexia bacterium; assembly: GCA_963749735.1. GTDB lineage: Bacteria > Chloroflexota > Limnocylindria > Limnocylindrales > CSP1-4 > Chersky-267. Next base: position 40,151 of record CAVVNZ010000014.1, on the reverse strand, counting down.
TACTGGCCGTTCGGCAGCGTCGCCCATCCGAGGAAGGTCGGCATCTTGTCGACCCGCGCGAATGCCGCAGGGACGCTGCGGCCGCAGGCACGCAGGCGGTTCTCGGCGGCCGTGTAGCGCAGGTAGTCGTAGTACTCGTAGCCGATCGACTGCTCGTTCGAGACCCCTTGCGGATCGATGCTCTCGACGACCAGCGTGCCGATCCGCCGGGCGGCCACGCCCATCCAGTCGGACCGACCGAGGACACAGCCCACGTCGAGCAACCCGATCGACTGGTTGAGCGCGTGGTTCCCGTGCCGGACGAAGAACCCGGGGCTGGCCAGGACGGCGCCGTGGAGAAGGAGCGCCGAGCGCAGCCAGGCCGACATCGGGACGATGTCCGCGGTACAGGCGAGGACCATCGCCCGCCAGGCGGTGGCGTGGTCGTCCCAGGAGAAGCGCGAGCGCGGGGCGGAGCGCGGATTGTCGCCCAGCCAGTCGCGGAGCAGGAAGACCGCCCGGTCGAGATAGCGACCGTTGCCGGTCCGGGCCCACGCGGTCTCGAGCTTGAGGACGAAGCGGAGCGAGTGGTAGTCGAACCGCCAGTTGTCGTCGCCGAACGGGTTCTCGCGCCAGGTCGGGTTCGCGGGCAGACGGACCGTCGGCTCCGATCCGAGCGTATAGCGGTTGCGCATGAGCCGGTTGGCGGCGGCGATCACGTCGCCCTTCGCCGCGCAGCCGTCCCGGAGGGTCGTCACGGCCGCCGGCGCCGGGCCGCGGGGTTGTCGGGCGGCGGTGCCCGCCACCGGGAGCGGACCGGGCGTCGCCGCGACCGATCCGGACGCGAAGGTCGCGACACAGACCGCGGCGAGGATGAGCGCACGCGCGAGCCGACCGAACATGATGCCGACCACGTCTCGTCCTGACGCCCTGGACGGGGCCGCCCCGGGGCCCCTGGAGGACGGACGCTACACCGCGCGCGTCATCGTGGCGATGGGTCCGGTGCCGGTGCGCACCACCGTCAGGGGCGGGCCGCCGCAAGCCGCCCGAGGATGACCGCCTTGACCCGGTCCATCGAGACGCGCTCCTGCGTCATCGTGTCCCGGTCCCGGATCGTGACCGCCCCATCCTCGAGCGTGTCCACGTCGACGGTCACGCACCACGGGGTGCCGATCTCGTCCTGCCGACGGTAGAGCTTGCCGATCGCCGCGGTGTCGTCGTAGACGGCCATGATGTCGCGCTTGAGGTCGGCCTTGATGCGGTGGCACAGCTCGACGATCTCGGGCCGCTTCTTGAGCAACGGAAGGACGGCGACCTTGTACGGGGCCAGCTCCGGATGGAGGGCCAGCGACACGCGCGTCTCGCCCTTGACCTCCTCCTCGCGGTAGCTGTCGATCAGGAACGTGAACGCCGCGCGGTCGGCGCCGGCGGCCGTCTCGACGATCCAGGGGATGAACTTCTCCTCGGTCGCCGGATCGAAGTACTCGAGGTTCTCGCCCGAGGCTTCCGCATGGCGGGACAGGTCGAAGTCGCCGCGGTTGTGGATCCCTTCCAGCTCCTTCCAGCCGAACGGGAAGCGATACTCGACATCGATCGCCTTCTTGGCGTAGTGGGCCAGCTCGTCGGGCGCGTGTTCGCGCAGCCGAAGCCGGGTCGGTTCCACCCCGTACGCCTCGTACCACGCCCGACGCCTCGGGAGCCAGTCCTCGAAGGCTGCGGCCGCGGCCTCGCCCGGGCGGACGAAGTACTGCATCTCCATCTGCTCGAACTCGCGCATCCGGAAGACGAAGTTGCCGGGGCTGATCTCGTTCCGGAAGCTCTTCCCGATCTGGGCGATGCCGAACGGGACCTTCTTGCGGCTCGACTGCTGGACGTTCTTGAAGTTGACGTAGCTGCCCTGCGCCGTCTCGGGCCGGAAGTAGACGATCGAGGCCTCCTCCTGGACCGGGCCCATGTAGGTCTGGAACATGAGGTTGAACTGACGCGGGGCCGACAGCGGCCCGCCGTCGTTCGGACAGGTCAGACCCAGGCGGGCGACCACGCCGGGGTCGTGCAGGTCGGTCGCCGAAAGGTCCTCGGCGCCGGGCAACTCATCGAGCCGGTAGCGGCGATGGCAGGTCGCGCACTCGACGAGCGGGTCGCTGAACGACCCGACGTGGCCCGAGGTCACCCAGACCTGCGGGTGCATCAGGATCCCCGCATCGAGCCCGACGATGTCGTCGCGCTCCTGGACCATCGCCCGCCACCAGGCCCGCTTGACGTTGTTCTTGAGCTCGACGCCGAGCGGCCCGTAGTCCCACACGGCATTGATCCCGCCGTAGATCTCGGACGAGGGGAAGACGAAGCCGCGACGCTTGCTCAGCGACACGATCGTGTCGAGATCGGGCACGGCGGGCGTGACGGGATCGGGCGAGGCGATCGGGGGTTCGGACACGACGGACACGCTCCACGTGGGCGACCGGCCGTGGCAGGGACGGTCGCGGGGACGACGTTGATGACTCGATGCTAGCAGACGTCGCGACGCGATCAGCCCGGGGGCAGCGCCGTCATGAGGAGCCGGATCGCGTTCCCGCCCATGACCGCCGCGACCTGTCCATCGTCGAAGCCGTCGGCCAGCAGCGCATCGGTCACCTGGACCATGCCGCTGGCGTCGAACGGGATCGGCACGGCGCCGTCGAAGTCCGAGCCGAGGGCCACGTGGGCCGCGCCGACCAGCTCGACGGCTGCGCCGACCGAGCGCGCGATCGAGGCGGCGTCGATGCCGCCGGTGGCGGTCGGCCAGAACCCGATCCCGATGAGGCCGCCGGTGGCCGCGATCCCGCGGACCTGGGCATCCGGGAGGTTGCGGACCGAGTCGACGTTCGCCCGCAGGCCGGTGTGCGATGCGACGACCGGCCGGGTCGCGACGGCCAGGATGTCGTCGATCGTCCGGGTCGAAGCGTGGGCCACATCGACGATCATCGAGCGCGCCTCCATCCGGGCGATCATCTCGCGCCCCGCCACGGTGAGACCCCCCTTCTCGATCCCGTGCGCCGAGCCGCCGAAGGCGTTGTCGAAGAAGTGGGCCGGCGACATCATCCGGAAGCCGGCGTCCGCCAGCACCTCGACGTTGGCCGGATCGCCGTCGAGCGCGTGGGCGCCCTCGATCGCGAGGAAGGCCGCCGTGATCGCCTGGTCGCGCTGACGCCGGGCGAGATACGCGGCGAGGTCGGCCGCGCTGGCGATCAGGGTGAGCCGCCCCGCGGACCGCTCCGCCATGTCGCGGGCGCGAGCGGCGTGGTAGAGCGCTCGGGCCAGCAGGCTGCGCCAGGTCGAGGGTGGCCAGCGCTGGGCGAGCGCCAGCAGGGTCACGTCGTCGTGGCGGTCGTCGTTCCGGTCGAGGTTCGCCCGGCGCGGGACCTTCGTGCTGACGGCCAGTGCCTCGAGCGCGATCCCACCCTCGATCAGCCTGGGCACGTCCACATGGCTGTGCCCGACCCGTTCGAGCAGATCCCGGCCCCAGAGCAGCGAGTCCGCGTGCAGGTCGACGACGACGAGCCGGCGATGGAGGTCGATCGCGCGGTCCGACGCCGGGTACGGCCCTGGTCGTGCGACCGGGTTCTTCCAGCGCGCGACCCGAGCCATGACCTTGTCGATGGCCGCCGGGGCGACGACCACCCCCGCGATCAGGGCGGCGGACACGGCGATGACCGGCCGGCGGCGCGATCGGGCGGTCATCGGCGCCGACCGCTCACGCGGCCTGAAACGACGATCGGCCGGGGGGTGACCCCGGCCGATCGATCCATCCGTGATCGGATCAGCGGCGGCGGCGGCCGCGCGCCAGTCTCGGCTTCTCGAGCAGGACCATCGCCCCGCCGATGACCAGGCCGAGTCCGAGGAAGACCAGGCCGAGCGAGGTGGTCGGCGGATCGCCTGCACCGAGCGTCGATGTCGGAGGAAGGGTCACGTGAGGCTTGCTCGTGACGTCGAGGACGCTCCCACCCGGCTGCGACGCGGAGACCGAAGCCTCGACGGAGGCCTTCGGGGTCGGCGTCGGATCGGTACACTCGATGACGAGCGGGTCGGATCGTCCGATGTTGTCGAGCTCGTCGTAGCCCTCGGCCCGATCGGCCACGCGGAGCGCGTGGGCGCGGATCGTATAGCTGCCCGGGTCGAGCTTGCCGGATCCTTCGTAGCCGTTGGCCTGGCCATCGGTCGGGTCCACCCACGAGAAGTCGGGTGGCGTCCCGTTGTTCCCGCTCAGGCCGCTGAACAGCTTGCCCGAGCCGTCGATCCGGATGTAGGCCTCTTCGGGATCGCTCGTGTTGAGCGTCGTCCCGTCGACGGTGAGGACGAGTGCGAACAGCGTCTTGCTGCTGCAGTCGTAGCGCAGGTAGAGGTTCGCACGGACCGGATTCTTGGCGTAGCCGTCGTCGGACATCCCGGCGAACTTGTCGCTACCCAGGTTCCAGTCCCCGGTGGCTCCGTCAACGACAGCGGTCCCGTACGTCGGGGACGGTGGGTTCGCGGCTCCGACCCCGGCGGGCGAGAGCACCGACAGGGCAAGTAGAGCAGCGGCCGCTGCCCAACCGATCGGACGGACCATCCGTCCCCCCCTGCCGTGAACGAACCGATGACGGACACTCGTCCGCATGGCCTGTTCCTCCTTGGGCCGAGCACCGGCCCGATGATGTCCGTGCTCCGGCATTCGCCGGATCCGGTCGATGATCGCTGAATCATGGCCTAATCGGCGGCAATAGTCCAGTACGAACGTTCTATCGCATCTGGACCGGACCACACCGGTCCACTCCGGACGGCCCTCGTGAACACCTTCAGCGTCGGTGTCCCCGGGCAACACGCCGTAGCTGCGAGGGCTCGGCATCGCCGGGCCCGGGTCAGGCGTCGACCCTGATGGGCCGGCGTCGTTCCGCGCCGGATCCTCGGTCGGCGGTCCTCCCGGGCCGTCCCGGCGTCCCCGGGAGCTCGGTCATCCCGAACTCCAGCCGGAGCGGCGGCTCCTCGGCAGCGAGCCAGGCATCGCAGCTCCGGGCGAGTCGCCGGGTCAGGGCCGCTGCGCCGTCGATGGGCGTGTCGGGCAGCGTGACGACGAACCGCCGACCGGCCTCGACCGCGACCCGGTCCTCCGCCCGGGTCCGCTCGTGGAGGAGGCCGGCGATGACCGGGCCGAGGCGACCGACCGCGGCGGGCTCGACGGTCGAGCGCGACGGATCGCGACCGACGAACCAGATCGAGACCCGGCTGACGGGCGAGACGGCGGAGCCGATCGAGGACGCAGCCGGGGGCACGGACGCAGACGCCGGCGCAGGCCAAGCCGCGGCCGCGCCGGCGCGGCGGCGCGGGCGCGGGCGAGGCCATCGGTGTGCGGCGCGCGACCGGGGTCGGATCGGGGGCGACGGGTGGCGAGGCCGGACGTGGTGGTGGCGCTCCCGGCCCGGGCGGTCGGGGCGGCGCCATGGGCGGCTTCTCGGCCGGACGCGGCGCGGAGGCGGGACGGACGGTCGGGCGCGGGGCCGAGGCCACATAGCGCACGGGTGGCGCGGCGGCTCCGGGCGACGACGCCACGGTCCCGGGCGACGACGCCACGGTCCCGGGCGGCGACGCCACGGTCCCGGGCGACGGCACGGCCGCGGACGGGCGCATCGGGGAGACTCCCGGTGATCCCGGTCCGGTCGGCGGTCCACCCGTCCGGAACAGACCGTCGGGACGGCTCAGGAAGGCGGAGATCGCGCCAGCCAGTGGATCGTCGCCGTCGGGACCCGCCTCCCCGCCCCCGGGGACCGCGCCGGGGGCGATCGGCCGGGGCGCGGGTGCGGTCGGCGCGGCCGTGGCGACCGACCGTACGACCGCCGATGCCGACCGCTGAGCCGGCGGCCCGCTGGCGGTCGTCGCCGTGGCGGCTCTTGACCGGATCGTCGAGACCGCCAGCACCGCGATCACCGCGGTGTTCAACGCCGTCACGACGACGAGAAGCCAGAGCACCGTCGCCTCGTCCATCGGTCGGGTCAGCGGGAGGCGGGAGTGCGGCTCAGGAAGCGCCGCCAGCCGCTCGACGGTTCAGCGGTCACCTCGGCCGGGAGCGGGACGGGTGCCACCCCGGTCAGGATCTCGGTCGCGACCGACCGGAAGTCATTGGCGACCTTGCTGTCGTGAGCGCTCAGGGTGATCGGCAGGCGGAGCCCCGCCGCCTCCGCGAGGCGGACGCTGTCCCGGATGGTCGACTCGAGGACGAGCTCGCCGTAGGTCTGCCGGAGCTCGGCCTGGATCAGTCGGGAGTGGACGGTCCGGTTCACCCTCCCGGCGAGGATCCGCGGCTGCTCGAGCGCGGGGTTCAGGCTGGTTCGCACCTGGTCCATCTCCCGGACGAGGCTGGCCACGCCCGGCAGCGCGATCGCGTGGGTCTCCACCGGGATCAGCACCTCCCGGAAGGCGGCGAGCGCGGCGACGCTCAGGAAGGCGATCGACGGCGGGCAGTCGGCCATGACCACATCCCAGTTGGCGGGCAGACGATCGATCGCCCGGACGAACGCGGCGGCGAGATCGCCCAGCAAGGTCCGTTCGGCGGTCACGAGCCACGGCGACGCCGGCACGACGTCGACGTTCGGGACGATCGTCCGCTGGGCGAGCGAGGCGAGCTCGGCCGATCCCACGAACACATCGAACATCCCGCGCGACGCATCGTGCGCGCCGAGCCAGTCCGAGGCCGAGCCCTGGGGATCGAGGTCGATGAGGAGAACCTTGGCGCCGGTCTCACCGATCGCCGCCGCCAGGTTGACCGACGTGGTGGTCTTGCCCGCGCCGCCCTTGTGGTTGATGACCGCCAGCGTCCGCACGCCACCTCCGGATCGCGTTCGCGCTACCAACGTTGGCTCGTTCCCGGCGTGCCGCTGGTCATTCTAGTCCGACGGCGTCACCGCGGCGCTGCGGTCCGGTGCGGTCCGCTGCGGTCCGGTCGGGTTCAGTGCCCGGCCCGGACCTCGTCGAGGAACGGGAGCGAGCGAGCGTCGCGCTCGAGCGCGATCCGCACGAAGTCCCGCATGGCGCTCTCGACCTCGCGCTCGACCGCGATGGGCACCCGGAGCAGGGCGAGGCCCTCGGCATCCATCCGCTGGTACGCCTTGAGCAGCTTCAGCGCGTCGAGTGACAGTCCCGTCCGGTCCGCCGGCGGCCCCGCCTCGCGCTGGCACAGGACGCCGCCGAGCGGCGGGACCCAGCGGAAGGTGTCGGTCGATTCGAGCATCCGGTCACATTCGACGCAGCGGTCGACCTCGGGCCGGACGCCCAGCTCGTCGGTCAGGCGCATCTCGTACCAGCGCGCGACCCGTCCCGGGGCCATCCCCGCGTCGAGCAGCTCGTAGGCCCGGCGGAGCAGGAGGTACAGCGGCTCGGCGGGGTGCCGTTCCTCGAGCGACCGATCCGCCAGCTCGGCGAGGTACCAGGCGGTGGCCGCCGGTTCGAGCGAGTCCCGCATCCGGAGCCAGGCGTGGCCGACGCTGACCTGGGTGACGACGTCGAAGGTCCGGCCGTGGGCCAGCTGGACGCGCAGCTCGGCGAACGGCTCGACACTCCCGCCGAGGCGCGAGGTCGGCCGGCGGACGCCCTTGGCGATCGCCTTGAGCTTGCCGTCGTGCGGCGTGATCAGGGTCAGGACCCGATCGGCCTCGCCCAGATCGAACCGGCTGAGGACGATGGCGTCGGTGGTGAAGGTCCGCGGGCGGGGCACGCGGTCACGGTAGCACCGGTGCCCGGCGCGGACGCGCGCTCCGTCGATCCGGTCGGCCACCCGGGTCGAGGGGGTCGGGGTGACTTACACTCGGCCCAGGATGACCACGACGACCCCCGGCTTCGAGCTCGCCGAGCTGATCGCCGCGACCGAGAACGAGATCCTGGCCCTGGTCCGGGATCGCGACCCGTCGACCCACGGCGTGTACGAGATGGTCCGCTACCACCTCGGGCTGGACGGCAGCGGGGCGGCCGCCGGGAAGCGGATGCGGCCGCTCCTCGGCCTGCTCGCGTATGCCTCGATCACCGGGGAGTACGAGCCGGCGCTGCCGGGCGCCGCGGCGGTCGAGCTGGGTCACAACTTCAGCCTGGTCCACGACGACATCGAGGACGGCGACGTCGAGCGGCGCCACCGGCCCACGCTCTGGGCGAAGCACGGCATCCCGCAGGCGATCAACACCGGCGACATGCTGTTCAGCCTCAGCCGGGTCGCCCTCCATCGGTTGACGGACCTCGGGTTCAGCGACAAGAAGGTCCTCCGCCTGACCCGCCTGTACGACACGACCTGCGTCGCGTTGTGCGAGGGCCAGTACATCGATATCTGGACCTCGGAGCACGACGAGACGATGTCGGTCGAGCTGTACTTCGACATGATCGGCCGGAAGACGGCGGCCCTGATCAGCGCGTCGATCGAGGCCGGCGCGCTCCTCGCGACCGACGACGAGGCGGTCATCGCTCGCTACCGGGCGTTCGGCTGGGCCCTCGGGCTCGCGTTCCAGCTCAACGACGATCTGCTCGGGATCTGGGGCGAGGAACAGGCGACCGGCAAGGAGCCGACCGATCTCGCCCGGCACAAGAAGACGCTCCCGGTGATCTACGCGCTCGAGCACGCCGGACCGGAGGACCGCGCCCGGCTCCGGACGATCCAGGCGGCCGACGCTCCGACCCGGGACGAGGTCGCCGAGGCGATCGCCATCCTCGAGCGGTCCGGCGCCCGTGACTACACCCGCGACGAGGCGCGCCGCCATCGCGACGCGGCGCTGGCCGAGCTCGACGCGGCCGGCACCGTCGACGCCGAGGCACGGGCCGGTCTGGAACGGATCATCGTCTCGGTCATCAGCGCCTGACCCGACCCCTCAGGACGGCGACTCCGGTCCGTCACTCGCGGATCGCGCATCACCGGCGAGGAGGAGCGCCTAGCGGTCCGCCTCGTCGTCGTCACCGGGGGCCGGGCGCTCCCGCACCGCAAGCACCTTGCCGACCCGCCGGCCGTCGGTCGACTCGACCGTCAGCCGCACGCCGTCCACCTCGACCTGGTCGCCCGGAACGGGCACCCGTCCGATCCGATGGAAGACGAGCCCGCCGATCGTGTCGTACTCGTCCTCGTCCTCGAGCTCGATCGACGTGTCGAACAGCTCGGCCAGCTCGTCGACCGCCACCCGGCCGTCGATCCGGATCTCGTCGGCCGACAGCCGCACGATCATCTCCTCCTCGACGTCGTACTCGTCCTGGATCTCCCCGACGATCTCCTCCAGGAGGTCTTCGATCGACACCAGGCCGGCCGTGCCGCCGTATTCGTCGAGGACGATCGCGATGTGGACCTTCTTGCGCTGGAAGTCGTGGAGCAGGTCGTCGATCGTCATCGACTCGGGCGCGAAGACCGGCGTGCGGAGGATCGACCGGATCGCCGGACGCGGTGCGGCCGACGACTTGAGGTACTGGAGGAGGTCCTTGGCGTAGAGGATCCCGAGCACCTCGTCGATGGATTCGTCGTAGACCGGGACGCGGCTGTGGCCCTCCTCGACGAAGGTGTCGATCGCCTGCTCGAAGCTGGCCGTCGCCGGCAGGGCGACGATGTCGATCCGGGGGATCATCACCTCGTGGAGGCGTCGGTCGCCGAGCTCGATGACCGCGTTGATCATCTGCTCCTCCTCCGCCTCGAGGATCCCCTGCTGACCGCCCCGTTCGACGATCAGGCGGAGCTCCTCCGCGGTGATCTGGCTCTCGGTCGAGACGTCCGCCCCGAACGGCCGGGTGAGGACGCGGGTGATCGCCGTCAGAAGCGCGACGAGCGGCGCCAGGATCCGGCCGATGACGTCGATCGGTCCGGCCACCGCGAGCGCGAACCGCTCGGGGAACGCCAGCGCGAGCGTCTTCGGCACGAGCTCGCCGAAGACGATCGTGAATCCGGCGAGGAGGATCGTCACGATGACCAGGGCGACCCCGGCCGCGGAGCCGCCGAGGGCGGGGATCTGCTCGAGCAGACCGGTCAGCCGTTCGGTCAGGCTGACGGCGGCGTAGGCCGACGCGAAGAACCCCAGGAAGGTCAGTCCGATCTGGGCGACCGCCAGGAACCGGCCCGGGTCGTCGAGCAGCCGACGGACACGGCGGGCTCCCCGGTGGCCCTCCTCGATGAGCTGCTCGACACGGCTCCGCCGGATCGACACGAGGGCGATCTCCGAGGCGACGAAGAACCCCTCGAGGATCGTCAGTAGGACGATGAACAGGAGCTCGGCGACCGGCAGGTTCATCGCTCGGTGCGGCGTCCGTCCGATGGCGCGGGCTGGGCCGCGGCGTCGACCTCGGGCGGTCGCGGCCGAGGTTCGCGGATCCGGGCAGGCACGCCGACGGCGAGCTTGCCGGCCGGCACGTCGCGAGTCACCACCGCCCCGGCGCCGGTCCGGGCGCCGTCGCCGACCTCGACCGGCGCGACCAGCATCGTGTCCACCCCGATGAACGCGGCGGTCCCGATCGTCGTCCGCGTCTTGTGCGTCCCGTCATAGTTCGCGGTGATCGTCCCGGCCCCGATGTTCGTCCGCGCCCCGACGTGGGCATCGCCGAGATAGCTCATGTGGTGCTGCTGGACCCCGGCCTCGAGCCGGCTGTTCTTGACCTCGGCGTAGTTGCCGAGCTTCGCGCCGCGCCCGATCGACGAGCCCGGCCGGAGATGGGCGAACGGTCCGATCGAGACCTCGTCCTCGACCTCGGACGATTCGAGGACGCTGGCCCAGACGCGGCAGTCGCGGCCGATCACGCTGTCGATGATCTGCGCCCCCGAGCCGACGACGGTCCCGGCACCGATCGAAGACCGGCCGCGCAGCGCGACGTTCGGCTCGAGCACGACGTCCGGCGCGATCGTGACGTCGGCGTCGATGTACGCCGTCGACGGGTCGTGCATGGTCACGCCGGCGAGCAGGTGCCGATCGTTGATCCGTTCGCGAAGACGGTACGTCGCATCGGCCAGCTGGGCCCGGTCGTTGATCCCCAGGAGCGTCCCGTCGTCGCCGACCTCGATCGTCGAGACGGCTCGGCCGTCGGCGCGGGCGAACGCGACGAGCTCCGTCAGGTACAGCTCGCCGGTCGCCGATGACGGTCTCAGGTCGGCGATCCTGACCCGCAGCCAGGCCACGTCCATGACATAGATCCCGGCGTTGATCTCGTCGATCTCGAGCTCGTCCTCGGTGGCGTCGCGCGCCTCGACGATGCCGCTGACCTCGCCCAGGTCGTCCCGGACGACCCGTCCGAGCGCCGCCGGATCGAGCGTGACGACGCTGACCAGGGAGATCGCGGCGCCCGACTCGTGGTGCTCGTCGACGAGCGCGGACAGGAGGTCGGCCTCGAGCAGCGGCACGTCCCCGTAGACGACGAGGATCTCGCCGACCTCCACCGGCAGGACGGCGAGCGCGGCGGCCAGCGCGTCGGCGGTGCCCCGCGGCTCGGCCTGGAGCGCGAAGTCGGCCCGCTCGGCGAAGGCGTCGACGATCGCCGCGCTCTGGGGTGAATAGACGACAAGCGGTCGGCCGCCGGTCGCCGCGATGGCGGCATCGAGGACGTACCCCAGCATCGGCCGGCCGCACAGCTCGTGGAGGACCTTCGGGAGGGGCGACTTCATCCGCGTCCCGAGTCCCGCGGCGAGGACGATCGCGACGGTCCGGGACTGGGGTGGTTCGGGTCTCATCAGGGCTGAGGCATCGTAGGGGCGTCCCGAGCGGGGTGTCAAACGTGCGACGGGTCGTCCCCGACGCTCAGTCGAGGGTCTCGACGGGATCGATGCGCTCGACGAGATCGGCCCGGAACGGCGCCGGTTCGAACGGCGCGCAGTAGTAGAACCGCTGGCGCCAGATCAGGCCTCGGCGGAGGATGTGGACCGCTACCCCGAAGTAGTGCTCGCCGGACGGATAGCGCATCAGGAACTCCGAGAACCACGTGTCGCCGCCGCCGGACACGCGCATCGGGAGGTTCGCCGGATCGAGGATCCAGCGTTCGCTCTCGCCTTCGACCTTCTTCACCTGCATGCTCGGGAGACCACCCGGGTAGGCGGCGTCGATCGCGAGCAGGTTCTCGAGGTCGAACGACTCGCCGGATTGGGCGTACCAGCCCCGGTAGTCCGGATGCGTCGAGCTGCGCACGATCGCGACGTCGTCGGACGCGCCGGCGCGAGCGATCCGTTCCATCTCGGCCCGTGCGATGGCCCCGCCGTCGCCGTCGCCGGTCCAGGCGGCCGGCCCGAGCGGGTCGAACGGCTCGACCCAGTGCGCCCGCCAGTCGGGTGCCGGGAACGGGGCCGCGAAGTACGCCGAGCTCGCATGGATCCGGCCGCGGCTGATCTGGTAGAGCCCGACCATCCAGTAGAGCGGCCCGTCGTAGTCGAGGAGCGCCTCGACGATGACGCGGTCCTCACCGCACGAGGTCAGGTGCGGATCGCCGACCACGGTCACCCCGCCGGGCTGCCGGGCGATCGCCTCGGCGGCCGCGTCGCGCCCCGCGATCCGTTCGCCGGACTGGGGATAGACCTCGACGAAGTCGTCATCGAGCAGCCGGGCGGCCGTCGTGAAGTCGCGGTCGACGATGGCCTGGAAATAGCCGGCCATGACGGCCGCATGCTCGGTGCGAAGACCCATCACGGTATCCTGCGCTGCCCGTCAAGGCGGATGCGGACGAGATGCGACGCCGATGCCGAGGACACGCTCCCCCGTGAGGCGGCGACCGGTCAGCGCCGGCGGGCGATCGCCTCGATCTCGATCAGCGCGCCTCGCGGGAGGGCCCCGACGGCGAACGTCGAGCGCGCCGGAGGCGGGTCGGCGACGTGGGTCGCGTAGACGGTGTTGATCGCGGCGAAGTCGCCGATGTCGGCGAGGAAGATCGTCGTCTTGACCACGTCGGCCCAGCCGAGGCCGTCGGCCGCCAGGACGGCGGCGAGGTTCAGCAGGGCGCGCTCCGCCTGGGCCTCGACGCCGGCCGCCAGCTCGCCGGTCGTCGGGTCGAGGCCGATCTGCCCCGAGCAGAACAGGAGGCCGTCGATCGCGATGCCCTGGCTGTACGGGCCGAGGGCCGCCGGGGCACCGGTGGTCGTGATCGCCTGGCGGGTCATCGGTCGCTCCTGTCTGGCTGCGGACGGCTGAGGATGGTGGTGGCCGCGACGAACGGCTGCCCATCACCGGGCGCCGGGAGCTCGCCGGACGTGCTCGCCGCGCGGACCGCGTCCGCGGCGGTCTCGGCATCGACCAGCGAAGGATAGAGGACCCACAAGGTCGGGCCCGAGCCGGATTGGCCGACGGGACGGCCGAGCAGGCGCGCCAGCCGACGACGGAGCGCGAGCAGGTCCGGGACGACCGCGACCGCCGGCGCGATGAGATCGTTGGCCACGGCGAGGACCCCGGCCCGGTCGACCAGGGCCGACGCGGTCAGCCCGGCGCGGAGCTCGTCGGCCAGGTGATGGGAGCTCGTCCGCGTCGATCCGCCGGCGGTCCCGTCCGCCGCGTCGAACGCCGCGAACACGCCCTGCGTCGACACGGCGACCCGCGGCGTGACGAGCAGGACGCCCGGCGGGTCACCGGTCACGCCCCGGAGCGGGGTGACGGACTCGCCGCGCCCTTCGACCAGCGCCGCGCCGTCGGCCAGGAAGAACGGGACGTCCGAGCCGAGACGCGCCGCGATGCGGAGTCGCTCGTGGACGGTCAGGCTGACCGCCCAGGCGTCGAGCGCGCCGTCGAGGGCCGCTGCCGCGTCGCTCGAGCCGCCCGCCAGACCCGCGGCGACGGGGATCCGCTTCTCCAGCCGGGCCGCGAGGGCCGGCGGCGGGCCGCCGGATCCGCCCCACCCGGCGCCGACCGCCTCGCGCGTCGCTGCCAGGGCCCGCAGGACGAGGTTCGCCGGAGCCGGACCGGTCCCGAAGCCGTCGACGTGGAGCGTGTCGTCCGGCCCGCCGGCGGCGGCGAGGCTGAGCCGGTCGGCCAGCGCGAGCGGCACCATGACCGAGTGGAGCTCGTGGTAGCCGTCCGGCCGCCGCCCGACGACGGCAAGGCTGAGGTTGAGCTTCGCGGGAGCCAGCCGGACGACCGGGGTCAGCCGGCGGATCGGATCGCTCACCTGGCTCATCGTCCGCGGGTGTCGGGGCCGATCGGCCCGACGACCTCGAGCAGGCGCAGCCACTCCCCCACGGCCAGCGTCTGCGGACGCCGGTCCGGCGCGATCCCGGCGGCCTCGAGCGCCTCCGTCACCTGGCTCGACGACAAGGGCAGCTGCCGGGACAGGACGTTGTGGATCATCTTGCGCCGCTCGCGGAACGCCGCCTGGACGAGACGCCAGAGCTCGTCCTCGGCGGCCGGGTCGAGGCGGTCGTCCCCGGCGAAGGGCTCGGCGACGATGACCGCCGAGTCGACCTCGGGAGCCGGCTCGAAGGCGGTCGGCGGGACGCGCAGGGCGATGCGGACCGCCGCGTGGTACTGCACGAAGACCGACAAGTAGCTCATCTTGCCGGGCGGCGCGGCGATGCGTTCGGCAACCTCGCGCTGGACCATGAGGACCAGCCGCTCGGGTCGCGGCGGAGCCCCCAGGAGTCGGTGGAGGATCGGGCTGGTGATGTGATACGGCAGGTTGGCGACGACGTCGTACGGCTCGGGGCACAGCGTGGTGAGGTCCTGGTCGAGCGCATCGCCCTCGATCAGGCGCAACCCGCCCGGCGCGCCCGGCGACGCCGCCTCCCGGGCGATCGCGTCGGCGAACCGATCGCGCAACCGCGCGGCGAGGCCCCGGTCGAGCTCGACGGCGGTGACCGCCGCATCGGCGGCGAGGAGCGCGCCGGTCAGGATGCCGAGCCCGGGCCCGATCTCGAGGACCGCGCGGCCGGGCCCCGGCGCCGCCTCCGCGAGGATCCGCTCGAGGACGTCGACATCGACCAGGAAGTTCTGGCTCAGCGAGTGGCGTGCGCTCAGGCCCGACTCGCGGAGGGCTCGCCGGACGTCGGACGGATCGACCCGGGCCGCGGTGCTCATCGGCCGGCCAGTGGGAGCGAGGGTCGGGCGTCGAGGTCGAGCCCCGCCCGCTCGCCGGCCTCGAATCGGCGGCCGCCGGCGGCGCCGATCATCGCCCCGTTGTCGGTGCACAGCCCGGGTCGCGGGATGACCACCGGCAGGCCGACGGCAGCCGCATCGGCCTGGATCCGCTCCCGCAGGACCGCGTTGGCCGCGACGCCACCCCCGACGAGGATGGCCCGTGCCCCGACCGCGCGTGCGGCACGGAGCGTCTTGGTCGCCAGGACGTCGACGACGGCGGCCTGGAAGCCGTAGGCGAGCTCGGCGACCGTCGCCTCGGGAAGCGGGGTGTCGGCGTCGTCCGCTGCGAGCCCCGCCTCGGCCCGCGCCGTGGCGACGATCCGGCGGGCGGCCGTCTTGAGCCCGCTGAAGCTGAAGTCGTACGAGTCCCCCAGCCAGGCCCGCGGGAAGTCGACGTCGCGGGTCACGGCGGCCTCGGCGGCGCGCTGGATGGCCGGACCTCCGGGATAGCCGAGCCCGAGCAGCCGGCCGACCTTGTCGAACGCCTCGCCGGCCGCGTCGTCGACGGTCTGACCGAGCAGCCGGAAGTCCCCGTGGTCGCGCATCTCGACGAGGAAGGTGTGACCGCCGGACACGACCAGCGCCACGATGGGGAATGCCGGCTCGGGCCGGGTCGCGGCGTCATCGTCGGGGTCGAGCAGCCAGCCGGCCTCGACGTGACCCTCGAGGTGGTTCACCCCGATCAACGGCTTGGCGTGGACGTGGGCGAGCGCCTTGGCGAAGTTGATCCCGACCAGGAGCGACCCGGCGAGGCCCGGCCCGTAGGTGACCGCGACGGCGTCGATATCCCGCCAGTCCGCCCCGCCGTCGGCGAGCGCCGCGTCGAGGACCGGCACGATCCAGCGCAGGTGGGCCCGCGCGGCCACCTCCGGGACGATCCCGCCGGTCGCGGCATGGAGGGCCACCTGGCTGGCGACGACGTTGGCGTGGATCCGCCGGCCTCCCTCGACCAGCGCGATCCCGGTCTCGTCGCAGCTCGACTCGATGGCGAGCAGGAGCGGACCGCTCATCCGGTCCGGTCCGGCGCGTCGTTCGGTCGGACGCGGCCCGGGCGGTCCGCCGCCGCATCGGCAGGCCGGGTCGGGTCGGGCGCCGCGTCGGTGGCGGCCCGGAGGTCCGCCAGCCGCTCGCGCATCGCGGGACTGTCGAGACGTTCGGTGGTCATGATCAGCGCGTCTTCCTGGTTGTCGGTGTAGTAGCGCGGGCGGATCCCGACCGGTCGGAACCCGAACTTCTCGTAGAGCCGACGGGCCGGCAGGTTCGACAAGCGCACCTCCAGGGTCGCCTCGGCCGCTCGCCGGTCGAGCGCGATGTCGAGCAGGGCGAGCAGGAGCCGGTCGCCGAGGTGGCGCCGCCGCCAGTCGGGATGGATCGCGAACGTCGTGACATGCGCCTCGTCGACCATCAGCCAGAGGCCCGCGTAGCCGACGACCTCGGTCCCGATCCGGATGACCATGTAATGGGCGAGCCGGTTCGTCTGGAGCTCGGTCAGGTAGGCGTTCGGCGGCCAGGGCGCGCTGAAGCTGGCGAGCTCGATGGCCTGGACCGCCTCGACGTCGGCGATCGTCATCGGCGCGACGACGACGCTCAGACGGGGTCGCGCGACCATGCCACCGCTCCCGTCTCCCGTCGCACGCCGCGCGGCAGGGTCACGTAGTCCGGGACGAGGCCGGCCAGATCGCTCGGACGTCCGGCCTCGAGCTCGGCCGCCCCCAGCGCCAGGAGCGCGGCGGCCAGTCCGACCCGAGCGCGCGCGCCGAGGTCGACCGCATCCTCCGGCGCCCGGTCGTCGAGGTCGACCGCGACCAGGGTCCGTCCGGCGGCCAGCTCCGCGAGGCCGGTCGCGCCGTCGTCGGACCCGGCGGGCGCCGGCGTCCCGGTCAGGACCGTCGTCCGACCATCCGGCTCGAGGAACAGGCGGTCCGACGGGCCGGCCGGGAGGATGAGCGCGAACCCGGCTGCGGCCGGCCGGACCACGGCGGCGGCAGCCAGCAGGGCCGCCCGGGTCGGGATGCCGACGATCGGGACACCGAGCGCGTGGGCCAGGCCCTTGGCCGTGGCCAGCCCGACCCTGAGCCCGGTGAACGCTCCCGGACCCGTCCCGACCACGATCCCGCCGATCCCGGCCAGCTCGACCCGGGACTCGACCAGCAGCGCGTCGACCCGGGCCAGGAGCTCCTCGCCGTGCCGGTACCCGGCGGTCCACGACGTCTCGGCCACGAGCCGGCCATCGGACCGGCCGATCGCCGCGACCGCCACCGTCGTGGCCGTGTCGAAGGCGAGCAGCGGACCGGTCGTCAAGGAACGACCTCGAGGTAGCGCGCCAGCGCAGGAACGCCCGCGACGAGCCGGATCGTGCGGGGATCCTCGCCGGTGCCCTCGATGGTCACCCGGAGGTTCGTGGCCGGCAGCGCCGATCCGAACCGATCGGCCCATTCGACCAGGGTGACCCCCTCCCGCTGGCGCTCGTCGAGGAGGCCACTGGCCAGCGCGTCCGAGGCGTCGGCCAGCCGGTAGAGGTCCAGGTGGAAGAGCGGCAGCCGTCCGGTGTATTCGGTCATCAGCACGAAGCTCGGCGAGTTGACCGTCGCAGCGACCCCGAGCCCGGCCGCGAACCCCTTCGCGAACCGGGTCTTGCCCGCCCCGAGATCGCCGACGAGGGCGATCAGGTCGCCCGGCTCGGCGACCGCGGCGAGATGTCCGGCGAGCCGTTCCGTCGCCTCGGGCGAACGGCTGGTCACGACCGCGGAGAGCGCGGCGGACGGCTGGGAGCTGGTGGAGCCGGGAGCCATGCCCGGAGCGTAGCCGAGTCGGCGGCGGCCTGCCGTCAGACGAAGCGCTCGAGGTCCGCCAGCGCGACGGTCGCGACCTCTCCATCGTCGAGGGCGACCGTCGCGGACTCGAGCAGGACGCCGGCCGGGAACCGACGCAGGCCCGCGCCGTGCAGCCAGCGGCCCTCGCGACCGACGAGGTCGCCGCCCATGACCCGGACGCGATCGCGGGCGGGCCGGGCGATGGGCGGGCTCGGTGCGGTGAAGACGACGCGCGGCGGGTCGACCACGATCGCCACCTCGCGGCCCTCGAGCGCACCGAGCAGATCGGCCACCGGGCCGGCGAGCGGCCGGCGCGCGGTGCCGTCGAGCACGAGGACGGCGAACGGCGCCAGCGGCTGGAGGCTCGCCCGCTGGCGCGCCTCGGAGGCCTGCAGGTCGCGGAGGTCCTTGCCGGCGAGGCTCGCTGCGATCACGCCGCGGACGCCGGTCGCCCTGGCCCGGATGATCGCCTCCGAGTCGATCCGCCCGTCGACCACCAGGATCGCCCCGGCCCGACCGACGTCCAGCGCCCCGCGCAGGCCGGTCTCGCCGATCGCCCGCTCCAGCCGGCCCCGCGTCGGGATCCCGGCCGCCGACGTCCCGACGAGCGCGGACCCGGTCAGCCGGATCGTCAGGCCGCGACCGGGGATCGCCTCGACGACGGTGCCGGCAGCGGGGGCTTCGAGCACATCGACATGCGAGCCGGTCGCGATCCGCCAGCGGCCGTCCTCGGGATGGAGCAGCTCACCGGCCGGGCTCCGCGGGTGCCGCCGGCGGAGCGGCCCGCCGGACTCGTGCCCGTCGCCCGGCCACCAGTCGCCCGCGCGAAGGACCGGATGGTCGACCTCGGCGGCCCCGGCGGCGGGCGGCCCGTCGTCGACCCGTGGCTCGCGCTGGCGTTCGGCGAGCGCCATTCCGACGGAGACGCGGTCCCCCTGGGCGACGAGGATGCGATCGCCGGGCGCCAGCTCGAAGCGGGCGATCGGCTCGGGATCGAGCAGGCGTCGGGCCGGGACGAGCTCGAGGTCGCGTTCGAGGTCGTGCTGCCGGGTCTCGAGATCCGTCGTCATTCATCCCCCCCGGCCCAGAAGGCGGCCTGCCACGCCTCGAGCAGCGCCCGCCGTCGCTCGGCACGCTCGGGCAGCCGGAGCGGGATGTCGCGCAGGTCGACCAGCAGGCCCCCGAGCCCGCCGCCGACCTGGACCGTGAGGTGCCGGCCGCGGGTCCCCATCCCGACCGGGTCGCGGAAGCGGAGATCGACCTGGGCGAGCTGGCCGGGCGGCAGGTCGACCAGCTGGAGTCCGCCGGGGACGAGGTCGAGGCTCGTCTCGCCGGCGGGGCCGCGGACCGTGAGCCGTCCGGCGCTCCGGCCGGCCCGAAGACCGAGCGGGACGATCAGGCTGCCGAGCGGAGCCAGGAGATCGTCCGCCAGCTCGGCGAACAGCGCCTGTCGCTCGACCGGGTCCTCGATCGCGCCGAGCGGGCCGAGGAGCCGGGCGTGGTCGAACGCCAGCTGCGAGGTCCCCGGACGGCGGATCACGTCGGCGATGGCGAGCGCGATGGCCGGTCCGGGTGCCGCGGCCCACGCGCCCCCGGCGACGATGATGAGATCCGGGGCCGGCAGCGCCTCGAGCCAGGGCGTCACGGCGACCAGCCGGGTGACCGCGGCGCGCGCTGCCGCGAGCCGGAGCCGCGCGCCGTCGCCATGCGCCTCGAGCCAGGGGGACAGCCGCAGGTCACGGAGGCGATCGCGCATCCGATGCCGATCGAGGGCGACCGTCGACCAGGCGAGGACCTCGTCCACGGCATCGTCGTCGAGATCGAGCGGGACCGCCGAGGCGGCCGGGACGAACGCGGGGGGCGCCTCGAGGCCGTGCGGCCCGGCGACCGCGCGAAGCGCGCCGTCGAAGCCGACCTCGACCAGCTCGATCCGGCGATCGAGGGCGGCGGCCAGGTCGATGAGCGCGGTCAGCGCCGAACGACGCGAGGTGGGGCCCGTCGGGTCGAGCCGCTCGAGCAGGTGACGCAGGGGCTCGCCCGGTGGCTCGCCGGCCTCCGGACCGGGCGCATAGATCGACCCCTCGCCGGTCGGCGCCTCGGGCTCGAGCCCGAGGTCGTCTCGGGCGAGCTCGCCGACCCGGATGAGCGGCGGCGCGGACGGCCGCCCGACGATCCCCTCGACCGTCGCCGCGAGCTCGGCCATCGCGGTGGTCTCCTCGCGGCTGGTCGCCGGGTCGCCGGTCACCGCCAACGCATCGACGCCCTGCTCGAGCGCGGTCCGGGTCAGGCCGATCGTCCCGTCGGGCTCGAGGCTGGCGCCCCGGGTCCGCCAGCCCGCGAGGCCGGCGACACGCTCGACGGCAAGCCGGGCGCGGACAGTCGGCGCGAGTACGACCAGGGTCGGTGGCGGGACCGACCGGACGACCCGCCGCGGGATCGTCGCTAGCGCGTCGGGGTCGAGGCCCAGGTCATCGGCCAGGGTCGGGTCCGCGCGGCGGATGCGGTCGAGCAGGTGGGCCACCAGCACGTCCTCGGTGACCCCTGCCGGGAGGGCGACCGAGCCGAGGAGGCGGCGGCGGCCGTCGACGGGGCCGATGAGTGCGGCGGATGCCGTGGCGGCGCCGAGGTCGATGGCGAACAGGACGTTGGGGTCGACCGTCACCGGTCCATGCTAGCCGAGAGCTCCGGCCCGAGCCTCACGCGTCGAGCGTGTCGTCCTCGTCGTACTCCTCGAGCCGGTCGATGAGGAGCTCGATCCCGATGTCGTCGGCGAGGATCGCCGACGCCGATGACACGTCGCCGCCGAACAGCCCGCGCAGGGTCGGGTCGAAGAACAGCATCGCGTTGCTGCCGAGCGGCCGGTACGGGCGGCTGGCGTGGAGGAAGTGGACCGCCGGCGCGGTCAGGCCGCGGAACTGGATCTCCCGGGCGACCTGCTCGACCAGGTCGTCCCGCTGCTCGTCCGTTCGCTCGCGCGGGAAGCTCACGCGGACACCCGGTCGATCGGTCGCAGATCGTCCCCGCCAGCCGGTCCCTCGGCGACGACGTCGAGCGCGACAGGCGCCGTCAACACTCGGTCGAATGCGGCATACGCGGCCGCGCCGCGCATCGCCAGGATCACTGACTGGATCCCGGGCGATCGACGCAGCTCGTCGCGGACGGTCGCCACCGTGATCCGGGCCGCATCGTCCATCGGGAAGCCGCCCACCCCGGTCCCGAGCGCGGGCAGCGCGATCGTGACGACGTCGTACTCCCGGGCGCGAGCGAACGCGCTCCGGATGGCCGCTTCGATGGCGCCGGCGCTCGTCCGGCGGTCACGGTCGAGCGAGACGGCGTGGATCAGCATCCTCGCCGCCAGGCCTCCGGCCGGCGTGACGATCGCGTCACCGACCGAGACGGGGAGCTGGCGGATCGCGGCGAACTCGACCTGGTCACCGGCGGCCGCCTTGAGGGCACCCCCGACGCCGGTCGACATCCACAGGCTGGGGTTGGCGGGGTTGACGATCGCGTCGACCTCGAGCTCGCAGATATCGCCGTTCCAGAGCTGGATCCGCGTCACCGATCCCTCCACGTCGCCAGGGTCCGGACCGCCACCGGTACCGCCGCGGCATGGTACACCCGGGGTAACCGGCGGGACATCGCAGTAACCGTTTCCCACGTATTCGTGGTGCGCATCCGCGCCAGCTCCTCGATCGGGATCGCCTCGTCGCCCTGCGACCCGACCAGCACGAACTCGTCATCGACGGTCAGCGGCGGGCCGGGCAGGTCGGTCACGTCGGCCATCACGGCGTCCATCGCCACGTTCCCGACCAGCGGGACGCGCCGGCCCCGGACGAGGGCGAAGGCCCGGTTCGAGACCGCGCGCGGCACGCCGTCGCCGTAGCCGAGGGGCAGCGTGGCGATCCGGCTCGGCCGGGTCGTGGTGAACGTCGGTCCGTAGCTGATCCCCGTCCCGGTCGGGAGGTCGGCGACCCGGACCGGACGAGCGTGGAGGGACAGGATCGGTCGGATCAGGCTGGCCGGCGGTCGGACCGCGGCCTCGGGCGTGACGTCATCGGGCACGATCCCATACGTCGCGAGCCCGATCCTGACCCCGTCGTAGGCCGGGACCGCCCGCCCGAGCAAGCCCGCGCTCGCCGCCAGATGGCGGTGCGGGAGCCGGCTCCCCGCCTCGGCCAGACGTCCGAGGACATCCTCGAAGCGTTCGGCCTGGGCGTCCGAGCGGGGCCGGTCGTCGGCCTGCTGGAGATGCGACCAGATCCCGGCGAGCCGGACACCCGGGGCGGCTGCCAGCCGCCGGGTCCAGACACTCACCCGGTCCACCGCGAGCCCGGTGCGACCGAGGCCTGTCTCGACGTCGAGATGGATCCGGAGCGCCCGGCGCGGACGAGGGCCGTGGTCGCCACGCCACGCCGCCCCGGCCGCGGCCACCGTCCGTTCGAGGAGCTCCTCGCCGGTGGCCGCGACGGCGATGTCGAGACGCATCGCCGTCGGGACGACCGCCGGAGGAACCGCGTACAGGCACAGGACGGGACAGCGGATGCCGGCCGAGCGGAGCTCGACCGCCTCGTCGAAGGCCGCGACCGACAGGCCGTCGACACCCGCCGACTCGAGCGACCGCGCGATCGGCACGGCGCCGTGCCCATAGGCATCGGCCTTGACCACGGGCTCGATCCGGACGCCATCGGGGACGGCCGCACGGAACGCCTCGAGATTGCCGCGCAGGCGGTCGAGATCGATCTCGAGCCACGCAGTTCGGGGAGCGGCGGCAGGCCGGCCGCGGCGAGACGGAGCTCGATCGACCGTGGCCCGGTCACGAGCCGTCGGACGGCGGGGCGGCGCGATCCGCGACACCGAAGCCGAGACGAGGCGGGCGGGTGCGACGCTCGGCCGAGACGGCCAGGCGCTTCCGGGCGAGGGTCACCTCGATCGGCAGATCCGAGGCCAGCAGCCCGGCCGAGCCGAGACGGTCGCGCAGGACGTCCCCTGCGGCGCCGTGGAGGTAGACGCCGAGACGGGCCGCGTCGTACGGGACGAGGCCCTGCGCGAGCAGCGAACCGATCGTGCCGGCCAGGACGTCCCCGGTCCCGCCGGTCGCGAGGGCCGGGTTCTCGAACGGTGCCCGCGCCGCGCGCCCGTCCGGTGCAGCGACGACGGTATGGGCTCCCTTGAGGACGACCACCTGGTTCCAGCGCGACGCCGCATCCCGCGCGGCCGCCTCCCGTGCGTCGTCGTCCCCGGCCAGGTCGCCGTCCGCGCCCGCCTCGACGCCGCTGGCGGCGCGCAGGCGGGCGAACTCGCCGGCATGCGGAGTTAGGATGCACGGGCGCCCGATCCCGACCCACCACGCGTCGCGCACGGCGAGCGAGCGGAGCGCCTCGGCGTCGACGACCGCCGGCGGGGCGCCCTCGTCTTCGACCGCCAGGAGGGCGCGGATCAGGTCGGCGGTGGCGAGACCCGGACGGAGACCCGGGCCGATCACCAGGGCGTCGTGCTCGTGGTCGAGGATCCTCGCCAGCGCGTCCTCCGGCTCGACCTCCTCGACGTCGTCCTCGGGCAGGGCCATCGTCGTCGCCTCGACCACCTTGGCCGCGAACAGCGGCTGGAGGGACTCGGGGACGGCGAGGGTGACGAGGCCCGCGCCCGCCCGGCCCGCCGCGCGGCAGACGAGGAGCGCGGCGCCCGCGTAGTCGAGCGACCCAGCGATCACGAGGAGCTTGCCGAACGTCCCCTTGTGGCCGCGGTCCGGTCGCAGCGGCAGCAGCTCCGCAACCACCCGGTCGTCGAGCAGCTCGAGCGGGGCCGCGGTCGGGATCCCCGACGCGGCCTCGTCCGACGCGATGGCCGCGGCCGGCCTGGGGCGCGTGCCGCGGCGGGGACCCGCGGCCGCCCCGGCACGCTTGGCGCCACCCGCCGATGACCCGTCGGGGCGTCCACGCTCAGCCACGGTCGACCTCGGCGGCAAGGGCCCGGATCCGATCCATCCGGGCCAGCAGCCGCCGCTCGTGATCGTCGAGCCGCGCCTCGATATCAGGCGGGAAGACGTACCGCCCGCCGGCGGTCCGGATCCCGAAGGCGATCGCGACGGCGTAGTCGGATTCGTGCGTGATCGACACCGCGATCCGGTCCATGCCCAGCTGGTCGGATCGCGCGGCGGCACGGCCGTGAAGTCGCACGGCCGGCTGGCCGGTCGGCAGGCGCTCGATCTCGATGTCCCGCCAGCCGATCCCGCGGACCCCGAGCCCGAGGACCTTGCTGACGGCCTCCTTGGCCGCCCAGCGCCCGGCGAACGTCTCCGGACGGTCGCGCACGTAGCGTGCTTCGGCGGGGGTCAGGACGCGGCCCGAGAAGCGCGGCCCGAACCGCTCGAGCGCAGCCCGGATCCGCTCGACCTTGATGATGTCGATCCCGAGCTCGGTGGTCCCCGCCGGGACGACAGCCGGCGCGACGGCCTCTCGGGCGTCCCCGTCGTCGCCCATCGGCTATTCGACCGTGACGGACTTGGCCAGGTTGCGCGGCTGGTCGACGTCGGTGCCGCGGGCGAGCGCCGTGTGGTAGGCGAACAGCTGGAGCGGGATGATGGCCAGGACGGGGCTGAGCGCCTCGTGGGTGTCGGGGACCCACAGGACCTCGTCGGCGAAGCGCTCGATCTGGACGTCGCCCTCCGACGCGACGGCGATCACCCGGGCGTCCCGGGCACGGCCTTCCATGACGTTGCTGATGAGCTTGTCGTAGACCGACGATCGGGTGGCCACCGCCACCAGCGGGACCTCGGCATCGAGCAGGGAGATCGGACCGTGCTTGAGCTCGCCGGCGGCGTAGCCCTCGGCGTGGACGTAGCTGACCTCCTTGAGCTTGAGCGCTCCCTCGAGCGCCGCCGGGTAGGTGTAGCCCCGCCCGACGAACATGAACCCGCGCGAATTCACATACCGCCGGGCCAGCTCGGGCACGCCGGCGGCGGAATCGAGGGCCGTCTGCGCCTGCTTCGGCAGACGACGGAGCGCGGCGCCGAGCTCGAGCTCCTGCTCGACTCCCAGGCGGCCGCGTGCCTTGGCGATGGCGGCGGCCAGGATGACCACGGTGGTCACCTGCGTGACGAACGTCTTCGAGGCGGCGACCGCGATCTCCGGGCCGGCCTGGAGGAAGAGCACGGCCGCGGCCTCCCGGGTGATCGCCGAGCCGACCGTGTTCGTGACCGCGATGACCGGACAGCCGCGCTCGCGGGCGAGCCGGGTCGGGGCGATCGTGTCGGCGGTCTCGCCCGACTGGGTCACCGCGATGACCAGGGTCCGCTCGTCGAGCGGCGGCGGGCTGTAGCGGAACTCGGAACCGATGTTCGCCCGAGCCGGGATCCCGACCCAGTCCTGGATCGCGGCGGCCCCGACGAGCGACGCGTAGTAGGCCGTCCCGCAGGCGATCAGCTCGACGCGGTCGATCGTCCGGAGGACGTCGCCCAGCTCGGCCAGCTCGAGGACCTCGATCCGGTCGTCGGTGGTGACCCGGCCGGTGATGGCCTGCAGGAGCGCGGTCGGCTGCTCGTGCATCTCCTTGAGCATGAAATGCTCGTAGCCGCCCTTCTCGGCGGCCTCGGGCGTCCAGTCGATGGTGCTGACCGCGCGCTCGATCGCGATCCCCGCGACGTCGGTGATCGTGACGCCCCACGGCCGAAGGTCGGCGACGTCGCCCTCCTCGAGGAAGATGACCCGGTCCGTGTGGGCCAGGATCGCCGCGACGTCGCTGGCCAGGAAGCTCTCGCCGTCGCCGACGCCGACGACCAGCGGGACGTCCATCCGGGCGCCGATCAGCCGGTCCGGCTCGGCCCGGTGCATCACCGCCAGGGCGTAGGCGCCGCGGACCCGACGCAGGGCAGCGCGAACGGCATCCGCGAGGTCACCCGTGTAGGCCTCCTCGATGAGGTGGGCGATCGCCTCCGTGTCGGTCTCCGAGGTGAGGACGTGGCCGCGCGACTCGAGCCCGTCGCGAAGCTCGCGGAAGTTCTCGATGATCCCGTTGTGGATGACGGTGATGTCGCCGGTGCAATCCTGGTGCGGATGGGCGTTGAGGTCGTTCGGCCGGCCGTGGGTCGCCCAGCGGGTGTGGGCCAGGCCGATCGCGGCGTGCGGTGTCCGATCCGCGATGGCGGTCTGGAGATTGGCCAGCTTGCCGGCCTTCTTCTCGACGAACAGGTCGCCGGCGTCGTCGACGAGGGCGATCCCGGCCGAGTCGTAGCCGCGGTACTCGAGCCGCTTGAGCCCCTCGATGAGGATGGGCCCCGCTTCCCGCGGCCCCGTGTACCCGACGATCCCGCACATGTCGTTCCGAGTCTCCTGAGCGACCCGGGGCGACCCGCCGGGCTGGGCTAGTTTAGACGCTCCCCCGCGAGGGTCGCGATCTCGTCGGCCAGCTCGCCGACGAGCGTCGCGTCCGGTCCCTCGACCATGACCCGGAGGGCGGGCTCGGTACCGGACGGTCGAACGAGGATCCGACCCGTCACGCCGAGCCGAGCCGTGGCCTGGCCGATGGCGCGCTGGAGGACCGGATCCCCCTCCCACTGGTCCCTGTGACGAGCGGGGACCGCGCGTTGCTGCTGGGGCAGCAGGGGGATCTCGGCCGCCAGCTCGGCGATCGGCCGGTCCCGACGGCTGACGACCCGCAGGACCTCGAGCGCGGTGACCAGGCCGTCGCCCGACGTGCTGTGCTCACGGATGATCACGTGGCCGCTCTTCTCCCCGCCCAGGACGGCGCCGGAGACCTGCATCCCCTCGAGGATGTACTTGTCGCCCACGGGGGTCCGGATGACCTGGCCCCCGGCCAATTCGATCGCGCCCTGCAGCCCGCCGTTCGACAGGACCGAGACGACCAGCCCGCCCCCATCGAGGACGCCACGCGCCAGCCGATCGAGGGCCAGCAGCCCGATGAGCTGGTCGCCGTCGACGACCCGGCCCGTCGCGTCGACGGCGACGCAGCGGTCGGCATCGCCGTCCAGGGCGAAGCCGATGTCCGCCCCGCGCTCGATGACCGCGGCCGCCAGGGCGCCGGGGGCCGTCGCGCCGCAGCCGAGATTGATGTTGGCCCCGTCGGGCTCGGCGTTGATCACCTCCACCTGGGCGCCCGTGGCGGCGAGGATGTCCCCGCCGACGAGACAGCCCGACCCGTTCGCGCAATCGAGGAGGATCCGCAGGTCGGTCCGGATCGATCGCGCCATCGAGATGCGGTGCTGGCGGTACTGCTCGACGAGCCCGGTCCCGTCGATCGACCAGCCGATCCCGGCGTTGCTCACCGAACCCAGCTCGCCCGATCGCCAGATCAGCCGCTCGAGCTCGTCCTCGATGTCATCGTCCAGCTTGAGCCCCGACGAGTCGAGGACCTTGAGCCCGTTGTCGTCGGCGGGATTGTGCGACGCCGAGACCATGATCCCGGCGGCGAAGTCACCCGACCCGGCGAGGAAGGCGAGGGCGGGCGTCGGCACGACGCCGACCCGGTGGACGTCCACGCCCAGGCTGGTCGCGCCGCTGACGATCGCCGCGACGAACATGTCCCCGGATCGCCGCGTGTCCTGGCCCACGACGATCGCCCGCCCTGGGCCGGCCAGGCGGTGCGCGACGGCGCGACCCAGGTCGTGGGCGACCGTCGGCTTGAGGTCGATATTGGCGACGCCGCGGATCCCGTCCGTCCCGAACAGTCGGGCCATCTACGGACCGCTCGGGGAGGGGGCGGGGCTCTCGGGCGGCGGGCTCGCGTTCTCGGTCACCGTGACGGTCACCTCGGGCGGGCTCATCGCCACGACGTTCACGTCGGCCGGCAGCGTCAGCTTCGGCTTGACCTTGTGGCTACCGGGCCCCAGACCGTCGACGTCGACGACGACGGCCAGCGTTCGCGGGTCGAGCGCGTCGAGCGCCTCGACCGTCCCGCCGACCGTGACCAGGATGGACGCGGTGGACAGGTCATAGGTCCGGTCGTCCCGCGCGCCCGACAGGACGATCCCGGCCGAGTACGTCCGGGTCGCCGCGACCGGACGCAGGGTGATCTTCATCGTCACGTCGCCCTCCGCCAGCGGGTCGACCCCGGCGGGGATGTCGAGGGCGACCGTCCGGGTGATGTCCGTCGCCGCACCGCTGATCGAGACCGGCTGGGTGTCGAGTCGCGACAGGCTCGCCAGGGCGTCGGCGTCGCCTTCGACGCTGACGATCGCCGGCTCGACGGTGACCGTGTCGATCTCGAACCCATTCGCCGGCGTCCCGGTGACGATCGGGTTGACCGGCAGCTGCTTGGTCTGGAGCCCGCTCCCGACCGAGATCTTGACGTGGACGCTCGACGGCTCGATGTCGACCGGGCTCTGGACCTCGCCGCGGGCGTCGACCGCCACCAGGTCGACCGTCTGGTCCACGTCGATCCCCGATGGCTGGACGACGACGCGGGCCTCGGCGGTCGTGACCAGCCGGACGACGGATTCCGGACCGGACACGGTCGCCTGGTCCGCCGACAGGACCGGCTCCCGGAGCTGGAGCCCGGGCGGGACGGTGCCGTGGTCGACCGCGATCGGGACCGTCTTCGAGACGAGCGGATCCAGCCGGACGACGATCGATGGCGGGTCGTAGTCGAGGATCGTCACCCGCGGATCGGTCGCGGTCACGGTCACCTTCTCGATGACGATCGGGTTGTCCGTCTGGGCCTGCGCCGACGACAGGTCGACGGTGGCGCTGAAGCTCGAGCTGTTGATCCGCTCGGCGACGTCGGCCGGGGCGAAGTAGCGGATGCTCGTGACCGACGGCAGGTTGCTCAGCAGGACGGCCGAGGTCGGGAGCTTGAGCGGGACGATCGGCACGCTGCCGGTCCAGACCTGGGCGCTCTGCGACAGGACGAGCCCGGCGTACAGGAACGTCGCGAGGATGATCGCGGCGAGCTTCAAGGGCCAGTTGCGGACGACGAACTGGAAGGCGCGTCTCATCGGCGAGACGAGGCCGCGGGCGCGTCGGTCGGGCTCGCGGTCGGTCCGGGTGGCGAGTCGGCTGCCGGCGCGTCGGGGGCCGGACCGCCGGCGGCCGAAGCGGGGGTCGATGCCCCACCGGCCGGCGCCCCGGCCGGCGGTCGATCCGTCTTCGCGCTGTCGACCGATCCCGCGGGTTCCGTCGACGGGACCGCGACCAGCGTCGCCGTGCCGGCCGCCCCGGTCGGCACGGTCGACCGGCGGCCGAGGCGGCCGAGCCCCACCCGGCTCGCCTGCGGACGCGAGACGGACACCGAGCGGACGGCACCGGTCCCACGCTCGACGATCGATCGTCCGCCGTCCGGGTGGAGGAGCTGGACGATGGCTCGCGTCAGCTGCGCCTCGTTGAGGTTGCGCCGGATGCGGGAGCGCTCGACGAGGCTGACCTGCGCGCTCTCCTCGCTGACGACGACCACCACCGCGTCGGTCTGTTCGGCGATGCCGAGGGCGGCCCGGTGGCGCGTCCCGAGGCGCTCGGACTGGACGGTCATCTCTGCCAACGGCAGGAGCGCTCCCGCCGCGACGATCTTCTCGCCGCGGACGATGACCGCACCGTCGTGCAGGGCGGTCCGGGGCATGAAGATCGTGGCGAGCAGGTCGGCCGACAGGTCGGCATGGACCATCACCCCGGACTCGGCGATCTCCTCGAGGCCGGTGTCACGCTCGATGACGATCAGCGCCCCGTGCCCCTGCGAGGCGAGGACCGCAGCGGCCCGGGCGATCTCCGCGGCCATGTGCTCGGCGCTGCGCTCATCGGCCGGCGAGAACAGCCAGGCCATCGAGCCGACCCGTCCGATCCGCTCGAGCGCTCGGCGGAGCTCCGGCTGGAAGACGACGACGAGGGCGAACACGCCGACGATCGCGCCGGTCTCCAGGATCTGGCGCAGCAGCTGGAGGTTGAGCAGACGCGCCGCCGCGTACACCGCGAAGAGGACGCTGACACCGATGACGAGGCGGACCGCCCGGGTCCCTCGGATGAGGCTGAACAGCCAATAGATGAGGACGGCGGTGATCCCGATGTCCACCAGCGTGGTCAGGCGGACCTGGTCGAGGATCGACTGGATGGCCTGCGGCATCGTCGCCAGAGTGTACGTCAGGCCGGGTGGACGGACAGCCGGCGGTCGTCCGGCAAGCGGGTCTCCATGACCACCCGGACCCGGTGTCGGGTGCCCTCGTCGCCCGCCAGCTCGACGAACCGCGAGAGCAGGACGAGCTTCTCCGCGGCTGCCACGACCCAGCCGTGGTCGAGGTCGAGCTCGGCCAGGGCGAGATGGATATCGGGATCGGCCGGGGCGACCGTGAGGCCGAGCTGGCAGGCGTCGACGGCGGCATCGAGCAGCCCGCCGCGTCGCAGATCGGCCACGGCGTCGAGGATCACCCGGTGGACGACCCGCGGATCGCCGGTCGAGACGGCCGCCTCGACCGCCAGCGACAGGGCGCCGACGTCTGGCGGCGGCGCCACCAGGTCGACCGCCGGCCAGTCGGCGATGCCGGGCGCGACGAGGACGGGCGGAGTCGCCGCGTCGGCCGCGGCCGGGACCTCAGTGGGCGCGTCCTGAGCCGGCTCGTGGTCGGGATCCGGCGGGGCGGCTGGCGCCTGGGTCGAGACCTCCGGCGCCCCCGATCCATCCGCGGCGGCGATCGCCTCCCGAGCGTCCGCGGTCAGCGGCGCGGGACCGGCCTCCGGCGGAGGCACGACCATCACCGCGAGGACGGGCGGTGCATCAGGAACGGGCTCCGGGATCGTCCTGGCGGCGACGGGCACCTCGAGGGCGCGCAGGGCCCGGGCCAGCTGGTCCGCGCCCCCGCGCTCGGGCGCCCAGCTCTGCAGCTCGGCGACGAGCGTCTCCAGGTAGCGACGGCGGGCCCGCGACTCGGCCAGCTCGAGGGCGCGCCGAGCGGTATCGCAGGCATCCGGCAGCCGCCCCGCGGTCTCCTGCGTGTCGGCCAGCAGGTCGAGCACGCCGGCGGCCTCGGCCGGTCGGCCGGCGGCGACGAGCGCATCGGCCCGACCCGCCAGGCCGCCCTCGTCGCGGGGCGCCAGCCGCAGGGCGGCCCCGAACGCCGCGAGCGCCTCGTCCACCCGGCCGAGCTTGAGCAGCGTCCGGCCCATGCTCGTGTGTGGGAGGGGCCGGTCGGGCGCCAGCGTGGCAGCCTCGGCGTAGGCCGCGATCGCGTCCTCGTTCCGACCCCGGACCGTGGCGACATGCCCTGTCCGGAGGGCACTCTTGTAGCGCTCGTAGAGGGCTTCTTCGCTCATCGACTCCCGAGGCTCTCGGCCAGGAATCCCTTTTGCACA
Organism: uncultured Chloroflexia bacterium; assembly: GCA_963749735.1. Classification (GTDB taxonomy): domain Bacteria; phylum Chloroflexota; class Limnocylindria; order Limnocylindrales; family CSP1-4; genus Chersky-267. The sequence goes on along the minus strand of CAVVNZ010000014.1, from coordinate 9,020 downwards.
TGGAGCCGGTTCTCGGCCTGCTCGAGGACGAGACTCCGCGGACCGTCGAGCACGTCCGACGTGATCTCCTCGCCGCGGTGGGCCGGCAGGCAGTGCATGACGAGGGTAGTCGGTCCGGCGATCGAAAGCAGCGCCTCGTCGACGCGATAGGGCGCGAATACGGTGCGTCGCCGCTCCGCTTCGGCCTCCTGGCCCATCGACGTCCAGGCGTCGGTGTAGACCACGTCGGCGCCGCGGACGACCGACCTGGGGTCTTCGTCGATGACGATCCGGTCCGGGTTCGGCGCGAGTGCCCGGGCACGGTCGACGACGGCCTCATCGGGACCGAACCCGGCGGGATGGGCGAGCCGGACCTCGAGGCCCATCCGGGCACCAAGCAGGGCGAGCGAGTGATAGACGTTGTTGCCGTCACCGACGAAGGCGATGACGAGTCCGTCGAGCACCCCGAATCGCTCGCGGAGGGTGAACACGTCGGCGAGCGCCTGGCAGGGATGCTCGAGGTCGGTCAGCGCGTTGATCACCGGGATGTCGGCCGTGGCGGCGATCTCCTCGGCGATCTCGTGGGCGAACGTCCGGACCATGATCCCGTCGACCCACCGATCGAGGTTGCGCGCGACGTCGGCCACGCTCTCGCGGGTCCCCACGCCGACATCCGACGTCGCCAGGTGGACGGCGTGACCGCCCAGCTGGGTCATCCCCGCCTCGAAGGTCACGCGGGTCCGCAGACTCGCCTTCTGGAACAGCATCGCGAGCGTCCGTCCGGCGAGCGGCTGCACGGCGTGGCGTCGGTCCGCCTGGAACTCGGCCTTGAGCGCCGTCGCCCGGCCGAACACCAGCTCGACCTCCGCCGCCGACAGGTCGGCGACACTGATCAGGTCACGTCCCCGCAGCGAGGCGGGCAGTCCCGCGGCCTCGTTCATCGCACCACTCTACCGGCGCGGATGGCGCGAGGTCGTCACGAGCGCCCGGGACCGGCGGTCGAGGCCGAGGCGGACGGCCCGGCGATCCGGTCTACGGCGCCACGCTAGCGACGTGGACGGCGGTCGAGGCCAAGGCGGACACGACGGACGCGAGCGAGCGCACCCGAGCGTGCGTGAGCGACGAGCGGACCCGACAACGAAGGGATCGGCCGTCGGGTCGTTCTTAGCGCCCCTGATCCGGCGGTCGAGGCCGAGGCGGAGGCGAGCACCGGAGCGAGCGCACTCGAAGGTGCGTGAGCGAGGAGCGCAGCCGACAACGAAGGGATCGGCCGTCGGGCAGGGCGCGCCTAGCGCTTGGTGTACTGGGGGGCCTTGCGGGCGCGCTTCAGCCCGTACTTCTTGCGCTCCTTCATCCGCGGGTCGCGGGTCAGGAGACCGGCCTGGCGGAGCGCCAGCCGGTTGCCCTCCGGATCCAGCTGAAGGAGCGCCCGGGCGATGCCGTGTCGGATCGCCCCGGCCTGGCCGGTCACGCCGCCGCCCTCGACCTTGATCATCGCGTTGAACCGGCCCTCGGTCCCGGTCACCCGGAAGGGCATCCGGACCTCCGCCTCGTTGACGGCGTTGCCGAAGTGCTCGTCCATGGTCCGGCCGTTGACGACGATCTCACCCTCGCCCGGCAGGAGCCGGACGCGGGCGACCGCGGTCTTGCGCCGACCGGTGCCGTAGTAGAAGGCGGGAGTGGTCATGAGGTTCGGGCTCCTGGGACGAGCGGCTCGGGCCGCTGGGCCTGGTGGGGGTGGTCCGTGCCGGCATAGATCTTGAGCTTCCGGAGCTGCTGCGCCCCGAGACGGTTGTGCGGGAGCATGCCCTTAACCGCGCGGCGGATGACTTCCTCCGGGCGACGCTGGAGCAGGTGGCCGAGGGTCTCTTCCTTGTAGCCCTGCGGATGCCCGCTGTGGCGGTGGTAGATCTTCGAGTCGAGCTTGTCCCGGGTCACGGCGATCCGCGAAGCGTTGAGCACGATGACGTGATCGCCCGAATCGATGTTCGGAGCGTACGTCGGCTTGTGCTTGCCCTCGAGCACGGGCGCGATCCGCGACGCGAGGCGACCGAGCGTCTCGTCCGCCGCGTCGACGACGTACCACTGTCGCTCGATCTCGCTTGCGCGAGGCGCATAAGTCTTCGCGGTCATGGTTCTCCGTGTTCTCCGTGTCCACCTTCGGCCGGCTCGGACCGTCCGAGAACGACCCTCCGCAGGCACAGGCCGTGCGGCGGAGCACTCGCTCCGTCGAGGGCCGGACGCCCGGCGACCAGCGCCGTGGCGACCCCTGTCGCATCCATCTTGCCGAGGCCGACCTCGATCAGGAGGGCGACCATCCGTCGGACCATCCCACGGAGGAAGGCATCCGCCGCGACGTCGATCGTCACGACCTTGCCCTTCCGCGCGACCCGCACCGCGTGAACGGTCCGGACCGACGACCGGCCTGGTTTCGCCGCCCCGAAGGCCGCGAAGTCGTGACGGCCGATGAAGGCCCTCCCGGCTTCCGCCATCGCAGCGGTGTCGAGCGGGATCCGGACCCCGAGCGCATGACGCTCGCGGAGCGGACTGCGCGGCCCGTTCCAGACGGTGTAGCGATACTCCCGGTACCGCGCCGCGTAGCGTGGGTCGAACCCGTCGGAGACGCGGTGCAGAGCACCGATCGAGACGTCCGCCGGGAGGAGCGCATCGAGCGCTCGACCGAGCTCGTTCGCCGAGGACCGACCCCGGTAGGTGAATGCGATCACCTGCCCCGAGGCGTGGACCCCCGCGTCCGTCCGTCCCGCCGCGTCGACCGGACCCGGCCCCGAAGGGTCGAGCCGCGCCAGCGCGGCCTCGAGTTCTCCCTGGACCGTCCGCCTGCCAGGGTTGACCTGGAAGCCGGCGAAGTCCGTGCCGTCATATTCCACCCGTGCCGAGTACCGGACGGGGCTGCCCTCTCGGGCATTCACGCTCGCTTCAGACGAGCTCGATCTGCACGATTTCCGCGGCATCGCCGAGACGCTGACCGATCCGGACGATCCGGGTGTAGCCGGACGTCCGATCCTTGTATTTCGGCGCGATCTCGTCGAACAGCTTGTCGATGACGAGCGGCTCGTTCGGGAACTGCGCGACGATCGCCCGACGGGCGGCCAGGTCGCCGCGCTTGGCGAGGGTGATCGCCCGCTCGACCCGACCGCGGATCTCCTTGGCCTTGGCCTCGGTGGTCCTGACCTTCTCGTAGCGAAGGACCGACACGGTCAGGTTCTTGTACAGCGCCAGCCGCGGACCCTGCTTGCGCGACAGCTTGCGCCCGTCGATCCGATGGGAGGCCACGACTCAGACCTCCTCGGTCTCGTCGTCGGCGAACGGCTCATCGGCCAGGTCGTCCTCGGTCGGCTCGGTGTCGGGGATGACGAAGCCGCGCATGCGCAGGCGCTCCTTCATCTCGTCGAGCGACTTCCGTCCGAAGTTGCGCATCCGCAGGAGATCGTCATCGGACAGCTGGAGGAGCTGGCCGACCTTGACGATGTTGTTCCGCTTGAGCGAGTTGTAGGCCCGCATCGGCAGGTCCAGCTCCTCGATCGGCATGTCGAGCATGTTCGGAGGCAGCTGCGGGGTGCCGTTGCCGGGGATGGCCGCGGTGGCGATCATCCCGATGTTGGCGAACAACGCGAACTGGCGGACGAGGATGTCGGCCGAGCGGGCAAGCGCCTCCTCGGGGCTGACGGTCCCGTCGGTCTCGATCTCGAGCGTCAGCTTGTCGTAGTTGGTGATCTGGCCGACCCGGGTCGGCTCGACCCAGTAGTTGACCTTGCGGACCGGCGTGAAGATCGCATCGACGGCGATCACGCCGATCGGGAGCGCCTCCGATCGCTCGGCGGCGAGGTAGCCGACGCCACGCTCGACGGTGAGATCCACCTCGATCGGCACGTCGTCCGTGTCGAGGGTCATCAGGATCTGGTCCGGGTTGACGATCTCGACGTCGGCCGACTCGGCGATGTCCGCGGCGGTGACCGCCCCGGCCCCGCTCTTGACCAGGCGAAGCTGGACGGGGTGGGTCGCGAAGCTCTTCAGGCGGAGCTTCTTGACGTTGAGCACGATCTGGGTGACGTCTTCCTTGACCCCCGGGATCGTCGAGAACTCCTGGTACACGTCGCGCAGCTGGACGGAGGTCACCGCGGCCCCCTCCAGCGACGACAGCAGGACACGTCGGAGGGCGTTGCCGAGGGTGACCCCGTACCCGGCGGGAAGCGGACCCGCCTCGTACTTGGCGTAGGTCCCGAGCTCCTCTACGGGCTCGATCTGCGGGCTATCGAGTTCGATCATGGTCTGGGGCTTACCTCGAGTAGTACTCGACCACGAGCTGCTCGTTGAGGTCGAGCGGCATCTGGTCTCGGCGGGGCTGGTCGAGGACCGAGCCGGACAGCTTCGCGGCATCGATGCTCAGCCAGTCCGGGGCCTGATGGGAACGGAGGGTCTCCTTGGCGACCTTGAACGGCTCGCGCTCGCGGTGCGACTCGCGGACCTCGACCCGATCGCCGGCCTTGAGCTGATACGAGGACACGTTGGTGGGCCGGCCGTTCACGGAGAAGTGGCCGTGGTTGACGAGCTGGCGGGCGGCCGCCCGGCTCGGGGCGAAGCCCATCCGATAGACGGCGTTGTCGAGGCGGAGCTCGAGCATCCGGAGCAGGTTCTCACCGGTCATCCCGGGCCGCGCATCGGCCGCATCGAAGTAGTTGCGGAACTGCCGCTCGAGGACGGAGTACGTCCGGCGGACCTTCTGCTTCTCGCGCAGCTGGAGCCCGTAGTCCCCGACCTTGCGGCGACGGACGCCGTGCTGGCCGGGCGGCGTGGGCCGGCGCTCGAAGGCGCACTTCTTGGAATAGCAGCGCGAGCCCTTGAGGAAGAGCTTGGCACCCTCCCGGCGGCACAGGCGGCAGACGGATTCAGTGTAGCGAGCCATTCGGACCTCTCCCGCCTAGACCCGGCGCCGCTTGGGGGCGCGGCAGCCGTTGTGCGGGATGGGGGTGACGTCGGTGATCGCCGTCACTTCCAGCCCCGCGGACTGGAGTGACCGGATGGCCTGTTCGCGTCCGGCGCCCGGACCCTTGACGTAGACCTCGACCTGGCGCATGCCGTGCTCCATGGCGCGCTTGGCCGCGCCCTCGGCCGACAGGGCCGCCGCGTACGGGGTGCTCTTGCGCGAGCCCTTGAAGCCAGCCGTGCCGGCCGAGCCCCAGCTGATCACCGCCCCGACCTGGTCGGTGATGGTGATGATCGTGTTATTGAAGGTCGCCTGGATGTGGACGTGACCCTGGGGCACGTTCTTCTTCTCGCGGCGACGCTGCTTGGGAGCTCGTTTGCGTTCGGCCATGGGAGTGGTCGGTGCCCCTTACTTCTTCCGCCGCACGCCGACCGTCTTCTTCGGTCCGCGCCGCTGGCGTGCGTTGGTCTTGGTCCGCTGGCCCCGCACCGGCAGGTTGCGCCGGTGGCGCAGGCCGCGGTACGAGCCGATCTCGATCAGTCGCTTGATGTTGAGGGCCACCTCGCGGCGAAGATCGCCCTCCACCTTGTAGCGGCGGTCGACGATCTCGCGCAGGCGGTTCACCTGCTCCTCGGTCAGGTCACGGACGCGGGTGTCCGGGTTGATGTTGGCCTGGGCGAGGACCTTCTGGCTGGTCGGCAGGCCGATCCCGAAGATGTAGGTGAGGGAGATCTCGACGCGCTTCTCACGCGGGATATCGACGCCGGCGATTCGTGCCATCGGTTACCCCTGCCGCTGCTTGTGCTTCGGATTGGTGCAGATGACCATCACGGTCCCGTGGCGGCGGATGACCTTGCAGTTGTCGCAGCGCGCCTTGACGGAGGCTCGGACTTTCAACGGATCCTCGATCGGTCTTCGGTCGGCCGGAAGAACGGCCGTCTGGTCACTTGAGTCGGTAGGTGATGCGACCCCGGGTGAGGTCGTACGGCGACAGCTCCACGCGGACACGGTCGCCTGGCAGGATCCGGATGAAGTTCATCCGGAGCTTGCCGCTGATGTGGGCCAGGACGCGGTGGCCGTTCTCCAACTCGACCGCGAACATGGTATTGGGCAGCGGCTCGATGACCGTTCCCTCGACCTCGATCGCGTCTTTCTTTGCCAAGGCGTCCAGGTTCCCTTTCGCGCACGGAGTGCCGGCCCCCTTGGGTCGGCACACGAAGGGTCAGGATACCAAACCCTCCACGTTCCGGCAACCAGCCGGAGGTTCAGATGGTGGTCAGGATCTGCGGCCCCTGTTCGGTGATGGCGATGGAGTGCTCGAAATGGGCGGCCAGCATCCCGTCACGCGTGACGATGGTCCAGTCGTCCTCGAGCATCCGGGCGTCGGGCGAGCCCATCGTCAGCATCGGCTCGATGGCCAGGCACAGGCCCGGCTCGAGCCGCCGCCCCTTCCGTCCGACCCGGTAGTTCGGGACCTGGGGCTCCTCGTGCATCGACCGACCGATCCCGTGGCCGACGAACTGGCGGACGATCCCATACCCGCGCGGCGCGGCGACGTCCTCGACCGCCCCCGAGATGTCCTCGAGGTAGGCGCCCGGGACCGCCGCGGCGATGCCGGCCATCATCGCCAGTCGGGTCGTGTCGATGAGGTCGCGGACCGGCGCCGGCGCCTGGCCGATGTAGAAGGTCCGGGCGGCATCGCCGTGCCAGCCGTCGACGATCGCCCCGGCGTCGATCGACACGACCTGGCCTTCGCGGATCGTCCGGTCACCGGGGATGCCGTGGACGATCTCCTGGTCGATCGAGATGCACAGGCTGGCCGGGAACGGTCGCCTGGGATTGGCGCCCGGGTAGCCCTTGAACGACGGGGTCGCACCGGCTCGTCGGATGTGCGCCTCGGCGAGCGCGTCGAGGTGCGCGGTCGACACGCCGACGGTGAGCTCCGACTCCACCAGCGCCAGGACCTCGGCGACGAGCCGGCCGGCGCGCCGCATCCGGTCGATCTCGGCCGGCGTCTTGAGCGTCACGGCCATCAGGCGGCCCCCCGGGTGACCGGGCCGATCGCGGCCATGAGGTCGTCGGAGACCTCCTCGATCGAGCGTCGGCCGTCGACGGTCCGCAGGACGCCGCGTTCGTCGTAGTGACGGCTCACCTCGGCCAGGGCCCCGAGCTGCAGATCGAGCCGGGCGCGGATCGTCTCGGCCTTGTCGTCCTCGCGCTGGAGCAGCGGCGAATCATCCAGGTCGCATCGACCGGCGACGCGCGGCGGGTGGCTGACCTCGTTGTAGACGTGGCCGTTCTCGGCGCAGATCCAGCGGCCGGACATCCGGCGGACCAGCTCCTCGAAAGGGACCTGGATCTCGAGGGCGTGGTCCACCCGGGCGTCGCGGACCGCCAACGCCGAGTCGAGGGCCACCGCCTGGGCCGGCGTGCGGGGGAAGCCGTCGAGGATGACGCCCTCGGCGGCGTCGGTCTGAGCCAGTCGCTCGAGCAGCATCTGGACGGTGATCTCATCGGGGACGAGCTGGCCGCGCTCCATGTACCGGCGGGCCTCGAGGCCCATCGCCGAGCGCTCCCGAACGGCGGCTCGGAAGAGATCGCCCGTGGCGACGTGGGGGATGTCGAGCCGCTCGGACAGGATCGCCGCCTGGGTGCCCTTCCCAGCGCCAGGGGCGCCGAGGAGGACCAGGAAGTTCACCGGATGAAGCCCTCGTAGTTGCGCATCATCAGTTGGGCCTCGATCTGTTTCATCGTCTCGACCACGACGCTGACGACGATGAGCAGGCTGGTGCCGCCCAGGGTCAGCCCACCGAGCGACGGGAAGATCAGCCCGATGAGGATCGGCGAGACCGCGACCACGGCGAGGAAGAACGCGCCGGCGATCGTGATCCGATAGACGACCTTGCTGAGGTAGTCCTGGGTCGGGCGCCCGGGTCTGATCCCGGGGATGAACCCGCCGTTCTTCCGGAGCTGCTCCGCGGTCTCATCCGGCTTGAACGTGAAGGCCGTGTAGAAGTAGGTGAAGCCGAACGTCAGGAGGAAATACATGATCGCGTAGAGGGGTCGCGTTGGGCTCATCAGGTTGACGATCGCCGTCGCGATGTCGGCCACGATCGTGATCTGGGACGTGGTGAAGTACTGGGCGACCTGGGAGGGGAACAGCAGGATGCTCACCGCGAAGATGATGGGGATGACCCCGGCCTGGTTGACCCGGAGCGGGAGGAACGTCGAGCCGCCCTGGTACATCCGCCGGCCACGCACGCGACTGGCGTACTGGATGGGGATCCGACGCTGGCCCTCCTGGATGTAGACGATCGTCAGGACGGCCGCCACGGCGACGACGGCGAAGGCGACGAACGCCAGGATGTCCGGCGAGCGAAGGAATACGACCAGGGCCGACGGCGCACGCCCGACGATGCCGGCGAAGATGATGAAGCTGATGCCGTTGCCGATCCCCTTCTCGGTGATCAGCTCGCCCAGCCACATCAGGAGGACCGACCCGGCGGTCAGCGAGATGATCTGGGTCAGGGTCGTGAGGTCGGCCAGGCCGAACGAGCCGGACAGGACCGGCGGCTGGGTGTTGTGGAGGAGGGCCAGGAAGCCGTACGACTGGAGGAGCGCCAGCGGCACCGACAGGTAGCGGGTGTACTGGTTGATCTTGTTCCGGCCGTACTCACCCTCGCGGCTGAGCGCCTGGAGCGACGGCACGACGCCGGTCATCAGCTGCATGATGATCGAGGCGTTGATGTACGGGTTGACGCCCAGCCCGACGATCGAGAACCTGGCCAGCCCACCGCCCGAGAACAGGTCCAGCAGACCGAGCAGCGAGTTGCTGCTGAAGAACGTCGCGAGGGCGTTCGGGTCGGCGCCCGGGACGGGCACGTGCGACAGGAACCGGAAGACGATCAGGATGCCCGCGACGAACAGCAGTCGGCGCCGGATGTCCGGCGCACGGAAGGCGTTGAGCAGGCTCTCGAACACGATCAGGCGTCTTCGTCGGTCGGGGTGTCGTCCGCCGCCGCGTCGGCAGCTCCCTCGTCGGTGGCGTCATTCTTCTCCACGTACTCGTTCAACTTTCAGGTCTTGCTGGCAAAGT
>CAVVNZ010000013.1:0-37804 GCA_963749735.1 uncultured Chloroflexia bacterium | reverse complement strand
TCGAAACGAGGCAGGGGCGCCCGGCTGGGCGCCCCTGGATCTTCAGGAACCCTGGTCCGTGAGCCGTGCCGGCCCTATGGCGACGGTGGGGTCGTCAGGTCGGCCTTGAACCACTTGTTGGACAGCGCACTGAGTGTCCCGTCCGTGTGCATGTCGTTGACGATCTTGGTGACGGCGGCGACGAAGTCCGTGTCGTTGGGACCGCTCTTGTCGACCGCGACGGCGAGCTGCTCGGTGAACACGGGCGCTCCGACCTTGACGATCGGGGTGCCGTTGGCCAGCGCCGCGTCGACGGTCGTGCTCGAGGTGAGGAACCCCTCTGCTTCCTTGCGACCGGCGGCGATCGCCTGGGCGCATTCCTGGTCGGTCGGGAGCGTCTCGATCTTGACCCCGGCCGGCGCCGTCGCCACCGGACCGAGCGACACGCTGGTGAGCTTGCCCGCCAGCCAATCCGCGTAGGTCGTCGCCGTTCCGACGCAGACGGTCTTGCCGGCCAGCCCGTCGAGCGAGGTGATCCCCGAGGCGGTCGTGGCCGTCATCTGCGCCGGCGTGTAGTAGTAGGCGGGGCTGAAGTCGAGGAACTTCTGGCGGTCGGTCGTGATCGTCATCGATCCGACGCTGGCGTTCCACCGTCCACCCCAGGAGCCGGCGGTGATCGTGCCCCAGCTCGGCGTCTGGAACTCGGTCTTCACGCCGAGTCGCTTGGCGATCTCATTGGCGACGTCGATGTCGAAGCCCTCGAAGGTCCCGTCGGGCTTGAGGAACGACTGGGGAGCGTAGTTCGGATCGGTGGAGACCTTGAGCACGCCGGCCTTGAGCACCTTCTCGAGCAGGCCGCCGGCGACCGGTGCGACCGAGGCCGCCACGGACGGGGCCGCGGACGCTCCGCCGGACGGAGCGGCTGCACTCGGCGCGGCGGCCGTTGGTGCCGCAGCCGACGGGGCGGAGCTGGCTCCGGCGCTGGTGCAGGCCGCGGTGATCACCGCCAGGACCGCAAGCAGCGAATCCCTCGCTTGAACATCTCGTCCTCCTCCTACGTCCGCGAACGATCGGGTGGCGTGTCCGCGAATCGGGCGCACAGTCTACGACGCATGGTCTCCGGATGATGGCGGCGGTCCATGGGCCGGTCGGCTCCGACGTTCCGGTCCTCCGCGAACGGTCGCTCGGGTCACGGCGTGGCACTCCGCAACGGCCCCGGCGGATCGACGATCTCGACTCCGAACCAGCGGGCGTACGCGCCCGGCGTCGGGTCACGGACGACGAAGACATAGCGTCCGGCGGTCCATTCGATCGTCCGCTGGCCCACGGGCGCGTACAGCCCCTCCGTGGTGTCGGCGGGGGCGTCCGGTGCGCGGACGGCCGTCAGCTCGACCGGGACCGGCGAGCCGTCCAGCCCCAGGGACCAGGCACTGGTCCGGGCCTGGTCCGGTGGGCGGTCGGTCTCGGTGAGCGGCGCGCAGTAGCCGAGCGCCGGGATCCCGTCGTCGACGATCCGGATGAACGGGATCCGAGGGTCCGTCGGGTCGGTGATGTCGCCCGCCGGAGTGACCTGGATCCAGGTCCGGATCGGGTTGACCAGGTCCGGCGGCGACAGCGGCGCCCCCGCTGCCGGGGACGGCGGCGCGGTCTTGCTCCCGGACGGGGCCGGTGCGGGCGTGCTGGCGAGCTCCTCGAGCTGCTTCACCGGCATACCGAGCGCGAAGACCCGCCAGTCGCTGGCGTAGTAGCACTGCCACGAGCGGGCGAGGAGGGACACCCATGGCGTTTGTCCCGGCTTCGGCGTGGCCGGCTCAGCCGACGTCGACGCTGGCGCCTCCGCGACGATCGGAGGCGCCGAACGGACGGGCCCACCCGTGTCCCAGGGTTTGGCGATCGCCAGCGCGACGCCGAGCAGGGCGACGGCGACGATGATCGCCGGCCGCGACCCCGGCCCCGGCGTTCGCAGGGACTGGAGCTCCACCGGGCGATCCGCGCGTGGCCCGACGCCCGGAGCGCCAGGCTCGCTCGGGAGTCCGTCTCCGGACTGACGCCGCGGATCCTGCCCGCCCTGCGTTGGTCAGATCTCCCCGAGGTAGGCCCGTCGGACGTCCTGGTTCGCCGCGAGGGCGCTCGCGGAGTCTGCCAGGATCACCCGTCCGGTCTGCAGGACGTAGCCGCGGTCGGCGACCTCGAGCGCCTGCAGCGCGTTCTGCTCGACGAGCAGGATGGTCGTCCCTCCCGCGTTGATCTCACGGATGATCGTGAAGATCTGCTGGATGAGGATCGGCGACAGACCCAGCGAGGGTTCATCGAGGAGGAGCACCTTCGGGCGGGTCATGATCGCGCGTCCGATCGCCAGCATCTGCTGCTCCCCGCCTGACAGCGTGCCACCCCGTTGCCCGGCCCGTTCGCGCAGCCGCGGGAACATCGTGAAGACGTGCTCGATGTTCTCGGCCACCTCGCGACTCGTCCGGGTGTAGCCCCCCATCTGCAGGTTCTCAGTGACCGTCAGGCGCGAGAAGATGCGACGACCCTCGGGCGCATGACCGATGCCGTCGCGGGCCATCTCGTGGGCCGCCGCGTGGGTGACGTCCCGTCCCGCGAAATGGACCGAGCCCATCCGAGGATGGAGCAGACCGCTGATCGTCTTGAGGGTGGTGGTCTTGCCGGCGCCGTTCGAGCCGATGAGGGTGACGATCTCGCCCTCGCGGACGTCGAGGTCGATGCCCTGGAGCGCATGGATCTTCCCGTAGTACGTGTGGACGTCACGAAGCTCGAGGATGACGTCGCCCGCCGTGCGGGGGCCGGGTGCGGGCTTCGACGGCTCGTCGCTCCCGACCATCGGTGGCCGGCCCGGGTCCGTCGTGGGCGGGATCGATTGCTCGGTCATGACGCCGGTGTCCCCAGGTAGGCCTCGATGACCTTCGGATCGCGCCGGACCTCCTCGGGTGTTCCCTCGGAGATGCGCTCGCCGTGGTCCATCACCAGGATATGGTCGCTGACGCCCATGACCACCCGCATGTCGTGCTCGATCAGGAGGATCGTCAGGCCGAGCTCCTTGCGCAGCCGGCCGATGAGCGCGGTCATCGCGGCGGTCTCGTTCGGGTTCATCCCGGCGGTCGGCTCGTCGAGCAGGAGCAGGACCGGATCGTTGGCGAGCGCTCGCGCCAACTCGAGGCGGCGCTGGTCGCCGTACGGCAGGTTCTTGGCGAGCTCCTGGTCACGGCCGCGCAGCCCGACCAGGCGCAGGAGCTCATTCGCCCGCTTGGCGCCGGCCTCCTCTTCTCGATGCTGACGTCGTGACGAGATGACGTGATCGATGAGGTTGGACCGCAGCTGTAGGTGCATCCCGACGAGCACGTTCTCCTGGGCCGACATGTTCTGGAACAGGCGGATGTTCTGGAAGGTTCGTCCGATCCCGGCCGCGACCACATCGTTCGGGCGAGCGCTTCGCAGGATGCCGAGCCGGCCGAGCAGGAGGGAGTACCACGGCGGGCGGATGATCGCCAGCAGCAGCATCGTGATGAGCAGGCCCAGGACGACGAGCCCGGTGATCCCGATCCCCTGGTCGCCGCGGTTCTGGGCGCCGAGCAGGCCCGCCACGGCGACCGCGATCAACGACGGGGCGACCCACAGGATCGGCTCGATCCAGGTTCGTTGTGGGCGCAGGATCAGGTAGCGCCCGCGGAATTGGACGTGGCCTGACGACGGATCGATGATCCCGGCGACGACGTTGAAGAAGGTCGTCTTGCCGGCGCCGTTCGGGCCGATGATGCTGACGATCGCCCCCTTGGGGATGTCCAGGTTCACGTCCCGCACGGCGACCAGCCCGCCGAACCGCTTGGTGATGGACTTGGCCTGGAGCAGGTATTCGACCCCGTCCTCGGTCGCGCTGGGGTCCACTGCCCCGACGGCCACGACAGCGTCACGCGGCTCGCTCATTCGGGCGACGCTCCGAGCTCATCGCCGAGCTCGCCGAACTCCTGGTCCTCGTCCGTGTGCAGCTCGCGCCGTCTCCGCCGGCTCGGGAACAGTCCCTCCGGCCGCAGCAGCATCATCGCCACCAGGGCGATGCCATAGAGAAGGAACTGATAGTCCAGGAAGTTGATGTCCTGGAGGAACGGGACATGGGCGTTGTCGAAGAACAGGTTGAGCTGCTTGAGGAAGACGCTCTGGATCATGAAGACCACGAACGCGCCGACCGCGACGCCCCAGACGTTACCCATCCCGCCGAGGACGACCATCGCCAGGACGGTGAACGAGACGTCGAACCGGAACAGGTTGGGCGTGACGGTCTGGAGCTTCGCGGCGATGAACACGCCCGCCAGGCCGGCCGTCGACGCACCGAGCGCGAACGCCAGGAGCTTGGTCACGACCGTGTTCACGCCGTTGGCCGCCGCCGCGAGCTCGTCCTCGCGGATCGCGGCCCAGGCCCGTCCGAGCCGGGAGTCCTGGAGCCGGTAGATGAGGATCATCGAGATACAGATCATGACCAGCATGGTCAGGTAGAACGGCCACGGGTTGCCGGTCGTCGGGAAGTCCGTACCCAGCAGGGATGGCGCCGAGATCCCGCCGATCCCGTTCGGACCCTCGGTGTACTTGCTCGAGTTGAGGATCGTGATCGGCACGATCTCCCCGAACCCGAGGGTGACGATGGCCAGGTAGTCGCCGCGGAGGCGCAACGTCGGGGCTCCGAGCAGGATCCCGAAGACCGCGGCGATCGCCGCGCCGGCGAGGAGCATCGGCCAGAACGGGATGTCGATATGGGTGAACGACGAGGCCGCGAAGGCGTACGAATACGCGCCGATCGCGAAGAACGCCGCATAGCCGAGGTCGAGCAACCCCGACATCCCGACCACGATGTTCAGCCCGAGGGCGAGCAGGACGTAGATGCCGGCGATGGTGAAGCCGTCCATCCAGACCGCCTGGCCGCTGAAGCTGTTGAACGGCGGCACGAGCACGACCAGCGGGAGGATCGCCGCCACGATGGTCATCCCGACGATCACGCTGAGCGATCGGTGGCGACTCGACCAGGCCGCCACCCGCTCTCGGATCCCCGGGCTGCTCGCCGTCGGGGCGTGGCCGACGGCGGTCACGCTCGCTCTCCGAGCTGCTGCCCGAGCAGACCCGCCGGCCGGAACAGGAGCGTCAGGATGAGGACCACGAAGACGGCCGCCTGGCCCCACACGAAGACGCCCTTCGCGCCGGCGGTCACCTCGACGAAGCCGATGATGAACCCGCCCAGCGCCGCGCCGGTGATATTGCCGATCCCGCCGAGGACGGCTGCCGTGAAGGCCTTGAGACCGGCCTGGAAGCCCAGGGTGAACTGGATGTTGCCGAAGTACAGACCCTGGACCACGCCGGCGGCACCGGCCAGCGCCGAGCCGATGAAGAAGGTGATCGCGATCGTCCGGTTGATGTCGACGCCCATCAGCTGGGCGGCCTCACGATCCATCGCGGTCGAGCGCATCGCGCGGCCGATCCGCGTCCGGCTGACGAACAGCTGGAGCGCGATCATCAGCGAGACCGAGACGACGATCGTGAAGATGTTCACGACGCCGACCTCGAGGCCGAAGACGTTGACCCGTGCGGTCGGGGAGATCAGCTGCGGCGTGTTCACCGGCGACGGGCCGAACAGGATCTGGATCGTGTTCTGCAGGATGAACGAGACGCCGATGGCGGTGATCAGCGGGGCGAGCCGCGGCGCGTGGCGGAGCGGTCGATAGGCGAATCGCTCGATGACCGTCCCGAGGATGCCCAGCAGGATCATCGTGACGGCGAAGTCCACGAACAGGACCGCGGCAAGCACTGGCGGGTCGTTGATCGGACCATCCTGGCCGAGGACGTTGGTCAGGACGTACATCGAGGTGAAGGCGCCGACCATGAACACGTCGCCGTGGGCGAAGTTGATCAGCTCGATGATCCCGTAGACCATCGTGTAGCCGATGGCCACCAGCGCGTAGATGGCGCCGATCGTGAGGCCGTTGACGAACTGGGCGGGGCCGATCACGAGGAAGTCGACGATCGCCACGCCGAGGACGAAGAGATATGGCCCGAGACGGAGACGCTGGAACGTTTCGACGAACGCGGGGGGCTGCTCCCGCCGAAGCGTGGACGTCGTCATCCGGTCTCCTCGGCCTGCCCGGATCCTGGTTAGGTCAGAGGGCCGGAGCGGCGAAGCGCCCCGGCCCTCTGGGTTGTCGCGTTACGGCGAGGGTGACGCCCCGGCCGGCGACGCCGCCGGCGCGTTGGCGGAGAAGTTCTGCTGCTCCTTGAAGACCCAGTCGCCGACGCCACCCTTGGCGGTCGGATCGACCTTGTAGAAGGAGATGAACGGCTGGGTGGTGTCGCCGTTCTTGTCGAACGACTCGTCGCCCAGGACGGTCTTGAAGGTGTGGGAAGGATCGGAAGCGTAGGCCCGGACGGCCTCGCGGATGGCGGCCTGGTCGGCCGTCGGGTTGGCGTCCAGGGCAGCCTTGAGCGAGTCGAGGATGACCGTCGCGCACGCGTAGGCCGGACCGCTGTAGGCGCCTGCGACCTTGAAGTCCGCATCGCTCGCGAAGTGGTCGGCGAAGGCCTTCTCGAAGTCGGCCTTGCCCGGGAAGTCACCGATGGCGGCGACGGTCCCGTACGAGTTGTCCGAAGCCTGGGCCCCGGCGATCTGGATCAGCGAGCCCTTCGCGTCGCCGGCGCCGTTGACGATGCCGTCAGGCCCGGTGAACGGGATGGTCAGGCCCTGCTGACGAAGCTGCTTGAGGAGCAGGCCGCCACCGGAGGTGACGACGCCGCCGTAGTAGACGCCGTCGGGGTTCTTGGTCTTGGCGTCGGTGATGATCGAGTTGAAGTCGGTCGTGTCGGCACCGGCGCCGACGCGGATCACGGTCCCGCCGAGGGACTCGAACTTCTTCTGGAAGTTGTCCGCGACACCCTTGCCGAAGGTCGTCACGTCGTCGACCACGAGCATGTTCTTGAGGCCGAGCGTGTTGTAGGCGTAGACCGCCATCGCCGGACCCTGGATGTCGTCGGTGGCGGCGACCCGGATGTAGTTGATCTTGTCAGGATTGGTCTTGCGATAGTCGAGCGCGCCGAACTCGGGCTTGGTCAGCGACTCGTTGGTGTTCGCCGGGCTGCACTGGAGCAGGCCGGCCGCGTTGCTGATCGGGATCTGGACCTTGGCGACGGCCGAGTTGTACGGGCCGACGACACCGATGACACCAGCGTCCGAGACGAACGTCTGCATGTCCTGGGCGCCCTGCTGCTCGTTGTACTTGCCGTTGACGGCGTGATCAAGCGGGACGAGCTTGATCGTGTAGCCGTCGACGCCGCCGGCCGCGTTGATCTGGTCGACCGCGAGCTGCGCGCCCTTGAGCGTGGGCTGACCGTCGGCGGCAGCGCCACCGGACAGCGGCAGCGTCACGCCGAGCTTGAGCTCGCCCTTGGATGCGCCCGTGCTGGGGGCGGCACTTCCGCCCGTCGCCGCGCTCGCGGGCGCGGTCGTCGGTGCGGCGGTCGACCCGCCGGACGAGCACGCCGCCAGTACGATCACCGCGCCGGCGACGAATGCGCCGATCTTGGCGTTCTTCATGTACGACTCCTCCTAGATCTGCACCCGCCCCGGATGGGCGAGCGACCCGGTCGATCCTCCTGCGCGACGTGCCCGGCCGGGCGACGCGGCGTCCCCGGCGCCCATCTGCCACCGGGGCGGTCGGCCGGTCGGCCCCTCCTCCCGGGGTCGTCGACTGGGACTCGCGCTGATGGCGTCGGTGCGGTGCGGATGACGGCACGACGGCCGGGCTCGGGCGGCGCGCAGGTGGCCGCCGAAGCGATGCCGTATATTAGCCTTCGGCGCGTCGATTGCAACATCAGGTCGGCGAGCGCCCCTGGCGGCTGTCGAGCGGTTCACCGCTCGCCCCCGGAGGCGCGCTCGCGGGCCGGTGGGCGATCCAGGTCGAACCCGATCGCACGATCGCAACAGACGCGCCCCAGCCTCGCGAGGTCACTGCCCGTCAGCGTGGACTATCAGGTTCGAGCGGCTCGGATCACGGACATCGATCGACTCGTCGCGCTGTGCGCCGAGGCGACCTCGAAGGCCGCCGGTGACGCGCCGCTCGTCGCCCCCGATCTGCTGCGCCAGCTCGTCTATCTCCCGCAGGCCAGCGTCCTGGTCGCCGAATCGCGCCGGACGGTCATCGGCGTGGCGGTGCTGGCGCTCCGGCCGTCGGTCCGCGCGGGCGGCTTCGTCGGAACGGTCGATCTCCTCGCGAGCGACGCCGACCACGATGTCGACGCCGTCGCCGACGTCCTCATCGAGGAAGTCCTGCGATCAGCCAAGAACAAGGGGTGCACCACCGTCGAGGTGGCCCGCCCGACCGATCCCGCGGAGCGGGCCCGCTGGGAGCGCCGGGGATTCGGCGAGGGCGGACCGCTCCTGTCACGACCCGTGGCGGCGGGGAGGGCCGTCGCCCGAACAACCTGAACCACCACCATCACGGCCACCGAGCCGCGCGCAGCGCGCCGGTCGGCCAGCACACCAGATCAAGGAGTCAATGTGGGCAAGAACGTCGCCGTCTTCGTGGACGTGGCGAACATCTTCTATGCGGCCAAGGCCGCGGGCGTGGACATCGATTACGTCACGCTTCTCAAGTCGGCGATCGCCGGCCGGGACTTCGTGCGCGCCTACGCGTACACGGGTCTCGACCCGGACAACGAGAACCAGCGCAACTTCCATAACTTCCTGGCGCGCCACGACTACAAGGTCGTGAGCAAGGACATCCGCAAGTACGGCGACGGGAAGGTCAAGGCGAACCTCGATATCGAGCTCGTCGTCGACATGATGAAGACCGCCCGGAACCTGGACGTCGCGATCGTCGTGTCGGGCGACGGCGACTTCGCGCCGGCCATCCGCGCCGTCCAGGAGATGGGCGTCCGGGTCGAGGTCGTGAGCTTCCGCGGGAACACGTCGTCGGACCTCATCGAGGTCGCCGACCAGTTCACCGACATCATCCAGATGGCCAAGGTCGAGAAGGGCTCGTCGCGGAGCGGTCGGCGGGTCGCCGACGACGGCGAGGACCTGTCGATGACCGAGGTCCCCGACAAGCTGACCGAAGGCACCGGGCGCGGACGCGGTCGGGGGACCGGTCGCGGTCGAGGCCGGTCCGGCGAGACCGACCGTGAGCCGGTGGCGGCCGGTGGACGCACCGCCGCGCGCGGCGCCGTCCGTGGCCGTCGACCCGACGTCGCGGAGACGGAGGCCGTCGCCGCCGTCGGAGGTCCGACCATCGGCCTCGTCCCGCTCCCGGGCGAGAAGCTGTCCCATGCCGCGGCCGCGCGATCGGTCGCTCCGATCGCCGCCTCCGAGGAGGGCGATGACGGCGAGGTCGTCGAGATCGCCGGCGGCCCCGAGGACGGGCCCGAGGGTGAGGCCACCCGGCGACGTCGTCGTCGCGGTGGGCGTGGTCGCGGCCGGGGCCGCGGTCGTGAGGAGGGCGGCGCCGACGCCGTCGCCGGTCAGGACGTCCCGCGCGAGCGGGTGGCGAGCGCCGCCGAGGACCTGGACGAGCAGGAGGAACCCGTTGCCAATGCCCCGCGCGGCCCGCGCCCGGGGGCGTTCGGATCCGTCTGGGACTCGCAGATCGGGCAGACCCGGACTCCGTCGATCGAGTCGACCCCGTTCGACATCGACGATGAGGACGAGCCGGCGATCCCGGAGTACATCCTCGCCGAGCAACGCCGCGGCAGCGCAGCCACGCGGAGCGGCGGCGGCGGGAATCGCGGTGGCCGAGGAGGCGGCGGGAACCGTGCCGCCTACGCCTCGGCGATGGATCGCGAGCGGTACGGCCGGGGCGGCGGTGGCGGCATCAACCGCTATCCGGACGTCTCGGGCCGGACGACGACCGGCGGAGGGACCGCCGGTCGGAGTGAACCCCGGCGGGAGCCCCGGCGCGACGATCGTCGGCCCGTCTCGAGCCCCCGGCCCGATCGCGAACGTCCGGCCGGCTCGCGGTCGGATGAACCGTGGAGCGAGGTCCCGCCCGAGCTCGAGGCGATGCTTCGAGCCCAGCAGGCGAACCGTGGCGTGGATCGACCCGCCACCGGATCGGCGAGGCCGCCGGTGACCGACGCTCGGGTGTCCGACGACGCTCCCAAGGCCGAGGCCGCCTCCCCGGCGCGCAAGCCGCGGACGTCGACCCGGACCAAGGCGACGACGGCCGCCGAGGCTTCGCCCGGCGAGGAGACGGCAGCGGCTGCGCCGAAGCCACGGGCGACGCGAGCCAAGGCGACGACGACGAAGGCCGCTTCGGCCGATGTCGCTCCGGCCGGCGACGCGCCGAAGCCGCGAGCGACCCGGGCGAAGGCATCGACCGCCAAGCCGAAGGCCGCCGACGGCGATGCCGCCGCCCCGGCGACCAAGCGCCGGACCACGGCCAAGAAGGCAGCGGCCCCAGCCGACGAGTAGGTCGGGGATGGCGTCGACCGCGGGACCGGTCTGGCTGACCCGCGGTCAGGCTGCGGCCGTGGCGGCCGTCGCCCGGATGGTGGTCGGTCACCCGCCGCATGCCGTCCTCGTCGTCGGTCCGCCGGCGGTCGGCAAGACGACCCTCGCGACGGACCTCGCGGCCGGTCTGCTGTGCGTCGCGGCCGATCGCGCGGATCGGCCGTGCCGGTCGTGCCGCGCCTGCCGGATGGTGGCCAGCGGCAACCATCCCGACCTGCATCGGCTGGGTCCCGAAGGGCCCGGTGGCCAGGTCGTGATCGGCGGGTCGGCCGATGGCGCAGGTCCGCGCGGCGTCCGCGATCTCGTTCGTGAGCTGGCGTTCCTGCCGGTCGAAGGGGGTGCCAGGGTCGCCATCATCGAGGGCGCCGCTCAGATGAACGAGGACGCCCAGAACGCCCTGCTCAAGACCCTCGAGGAGCCGCCGGCCGGCGTCACGATCGTCCTGTGCGCGGATCGCGAGGACCCGCTCCTGCCCACGGTGCGATCTCGCTGCGCCAGGATCCGGCTCGGCCCGCTCGGCGCTCGAGACATCGAGGCGCTGCTCGGGGAGCTCGGGTCCGTCGACCCGGTCGATGCGGCCCGGTTCGCCCGCCTGGCCGAGGGGCGCCCGGGCGTGGCGATGGCCTACGCCCGGGCGCCGGAGGCGGCGGCCATCCGCGACGAGATCGCCCGCGCGCTGCTCGACCTCCTGCCCGCGGGTCGGTCGCAGCGATTGGCCGCGGGTCGCGGATTGCTGGGCCGCGCGAAGGACCTCGCCGAAGCGCTCGCCGAGCCGAAGTCGGTCTCGACGGATGCGCTCCCGAGGACCGGGCGCGGCGGACGCGGCCGTGCGCCGAACGCACGGACGAGCGGTGCGTCGGCGGGTCCCGACGGAGCACCGGACGCGAGCGCCGGGTCGACCGAGCCGGAGGCGGCCGAGGCGATCGATCCGGCCGATCCGTCCCCGGCCCCGAAGGTCGCGCCCGCGGAGCGCCGCCGTGCCGCGCGGCAGCTCCTGGCGATCTGGCGAGAGCTTGCCCGCGACCTGGCCGTGGCGGGGGCGGGCGGCCGTCGCGCCGTCAACGACGTCGCGCTGCTCGAGGAGATCGAGTCCGCGGCCGCCCACCTGCCGCCCGGCAGCATGGCGTCGTTCCTCGCCCGCCTCGACGACACGGCCGGCCTCGTCGCCGGGAACGTGAGTCCCGAGCTGGCGATCGACGTCCTGGTGCTGGCCTGGCCGCGGCCCACGCGGGCGGCGGCATGAGCCCGGACCCTGGCGAGCGCGGTGGGCCCGTCCGGCTCGAGGCCGTCATCCGCGGCCGTGTCCAGGGTGTCGGCTTCCGGATGTTCGCCGGTCGAGCGGCGGCCGAGCGCGGGATCGTCGGCTGGGTGGCGAATGCGTCCGACGGCTCGGTCGAATGCGTGGCGGAGGGTCCTCGCCCCGCACTCGAGGCGTTCGCGAGGGATCTCGCGACCGGCCCGCCGGGTTCGAGCGTCGACCGGGTGGAGTCGGTCTGGTCGCCGGCGACCGGCACGTTCGACCGTTTCGCGCTACGGTCCGGCTGGCATGGAGGTGATTGACGTGGGCACGATCGAGGCGATCCATCTCGCGGACCGGGTCGGCGCGCCGGTGCGTTCCGTCCAGACGGTGGCCGCTCGCGCCGGTGTGGGACTCGTCGGCGATCGGTACGGCGACCTCGCCGAGTCGCGGGTCGGGTCGAGCGGCAACGAGCGGGGCGACGTGACGCTGGTCGAGGCCGAGCAGATCGAGTGGTTGGCGCGGGAGACCGGGATCGAGCTCGCTCCCGGCGAGACGCGCCGGAACCTGACGACCCGCGGCATCCGGCTCAACGACCTCGTCGGACGCACGTTCCGCATCGGTTCGCTGCGCGCCGAGGGCCTCCGGCTGTGCGAGCCGTGCGCCTATCTCCAGGGCCAGGTCGGGAAGCCGATCCTGGAACCGCTCGTCCATCGGGCGGGACTTCGGGCGAGGTTGCTCGACGACGGCGAGCTCCGGGTCGGCGACCGGATCGAGGTCGATCCCGCCTGATCGCCGGGTCCCGACACCGGGCTCGCCCTCGCTCGGGGCGCGGCCGCGCTGGCAGGCGCGGCGTCGGCCGACGAACGACTACGGCAGCCCGACGATCTGCCCACCGTCGATCGCGGTGAACGTCCCGGTCTGGTAGCTCGCGAGGCCCGAGCAGACGTAGGCCACGTAGCTTCCCAGCTCCTCCGGTCGCCCGTACCGCCCGGCTGGGATGACGGCGATGTGCGCCGTCCGGACCGCCTCGGGCGTCTCGCCGGTTCGTGCCGCCCGGCCGTCGTCCAGGCTCGCGATCCGTGGCGTGTCGAGCCTTCCGGGCAGCACGCCGTTGATCGTCACCCCGTCGGACGCCACGACCCGGGCCGTCGTCTTCATCCACGCCGCGAGCGCTCCGCGGCCACCGTTCGAGTAGACCAGGTCCGGGATCGGCTGCCGGACGCCGGACGAGAGGATGGCGACGACGCGACCCCAGGCTCGCTCGCGCATGCTCGGCAGGAGCGCACTGGCGAGCTCGATCGGGGTGATGGCCAGCAGCTGGAAGGCCCGCTGCCAGGCGGCGGCGTCCGTGGCGGTCGGGTCGGTCGGGGGCGGCCCGCCGGCGTTGAGCACGACGATGTCGATGGGACCGAGGGCCGCCTCCGCCTCGGCGGCGATCCGGGCACCGGTCCCCGGTTCCGCGGCATCGCCGTCGAGCACGACGACGCTGCTCCCGTGTCGCTCCCGCAGGTCGGCCGCGACCGCCTCGAGGCCGTCGCGTCCGCGCGACCAGATCGCCAGGCGGCAACCCTCCGCGGCGAGCGCGGCCGCGGAGGCGCGGCCGAGTCCGGACGAGGCGCCGCCGACGAGGGCGGTGCGGCCGGTGAGTCCGAGATCCATGGTGCTTCCTCCGGGTCGGGAACGGTCAGGCCGTCGGGACGAGACTCGGGATGAACGTTTCGAGCGACGGGACGATCGCCAGTCGATCGAGGACGGCATCGAGCGCGGCCAGCCCGGCCGGGTCGAGCGGACCGCCGGGCCCGCGGGTCGCCGCGGAGGTGAGCGCACCGCGCCGCCGGAGGACCTCCTTGCGGATCGCCAATCCGACGACCGGTTGCGCCTCGTAGGCGAGCAGCGGCAGGTAACGATCGAACAGCCGGCCCGCCTCGGTGCGTTCGCCGCCCTCGACCGCGATCCGGATGGCCCGCAGGATCTCCGGATAGGCGAACCCCGTCATCGTGCCGCAGGCGCCCCGCTCGAGCTCCCATAACGCGGCGGCGCCGCCCAGGCCCCCGAAGACGGCCAGGGTCGGGTCGGCCGACAGCAGGCGACCGATCTTCGGCGGTGTCGGCGGATCCTCGAGCTTGACGACCCTCGCCCCCGACGCTTCGAGGCAGGCGAGCAGGATGCTGACCGGGATCACGACCCCGGTCGCCGCCGGCTCGTCCTGGACGATCAGCGGGAGTCCGGTCTCGGCGGCGACCGAGCGAAAGAACCCGGGCAGCACGTCGAGGTTCCGTAGCAACGGCGGCGCCGCGACCATCGCCGCGATCGCACCGAGGCGATCGGCCTGCCGGGCGTTGGCGGCGACCGCATCGGCGGTCGGTCCGGAGCAGCCGACGGCGAAGGGGAGGCCCTCGGCCGCCTCGGCGATGGTGCGAAGGGCGGTCTCGCGCTCGTCGGGCGTCAGGCTGCCGGGCTCGGCCATGACGCCCATTGCCGTCAGGCCGTCGACCCCCCACGCCGCCGCGGCCCGGACCAGCCGGGCGAGCGATCCGGTGTCGAGCCGGCCGGCTGCGTCGAACGGCGTAGGGAGGATGTACCAGGTTCCACGAAGCTGCGGAGGTGCGGAGCGGGGGTCGGGCATGGCCGCGCAATGGTGCCACGGGTGGATCCAGGCCCGGTGGCCCTGTCCGGTGAGGGCAGGGTGGCCTCGGACCAGCGTGACCCGAACGTTCGTCGTGGACCCGGACGAGTCGCCCATGTCTGCCCGGACACCTTACGGTCACAGTAAGGTCATGGGGACGGATCCCACCCTCGCTGCCTATCTGCCGGTCCTGTATCGGGTCGCCCTCGACTCGGTCGACGAGCTCGCGCGCGCGGGTGGCCGGACCGAGGCCGCACGGCTGCGGACGAAGGCAGCCGAGGCCTACGCCCGGGCCTGGGACGACCGTTGTCGGCGTGCCCTCGAGGAGACCATCGAACGCGCCCATGCCGCCGCCGGCACCCCTGCGCCGAGGGTGGCGCCTCCCGGCTCGCTCGTCACGGCGGGCTGACCGGGCCGTCATCCGCTAGGCTGCGGCCATGGTGCCGCCCGAGCTCCGGATCCGCGACCTCGTCGAGCGAGCCATCGTCGCCCATCGGGCGCTCGCCGATCGCGGGGAGGAGATCGAGGACGAGTGGTCCTACGTCAACGATCTCCACGAGGCCTGGTCGGCCCGGCTCGAGGACGTCGCGGCCGCTCGCGGCGATGAGCCGTGCGACCCGGCGGTCGCCACGGCCCTCGACGAAGCCCTCGCCGAGGTCGAGGCGATCGCCGACCCGCACCGTGCGATCGACTGGCTGTCGACGTTCCCGCAGGTCGTCCTGATCGCGTTCGGCGAGCCGGCATGAGCGTCACCTGACGATGCGCTTCCAGGATGCGGCCCGCGACGGTCGGGCCGTGGTCTACGCCGCGGTCCAGGCGGACCCGCTCGTGACCCGGGCCGCCGGATTGCTCGTCGACGCCGATCGGCCGGGCCGGGTCCTGGCGCGGGCCGTCATGAACGGCGAACGGACCGACCCGGATGGTTGGCGAAGGATGTTCCCGACGCTGTTCGGGTCAGGGGTCCCGACCGTCGAGCGCGAACGGGCCGAGGCGATCCTGGCGGTGTCGCTCGAGGTCGCCGACCGGGGAGACCAGGTCCGCAGCCAGATCCGCGGGGCGATCGTCGAGGCCATGACCGCGCGTCCTGCTGGCCCGGCGCGGTCCGTCGGTCGGGTCGGCCGTCCGGCGCGAGCGGCGGATCCTGTTCGACGGCGTGCCGGCCGAGATCCACCCATACGACGTCACCGTCGAGGCCGACCGCGCGGCGGAGGCCTGGGACTGCAAGTGGGGCGCGCGCGGCATCGGACCGGATGTCCTCCACCAGCTCGACGACGCGCGGGTCCACGCCGCCGACGAGGACGAGGCGCTCGTCGTCGGACTGGTCGTGTTCGACGCCGAGCGATCGTGCCGGGTCCGGCTGGATCGCCAGACCGCGCCGACGGAGGGGACCCGGCTGGTCACCCTCGAGACGCTCGACGAGCTGGCCGCGGCTCGATGACCGCGGCTCGATGACCGCGGCTCGATGACCCACGCGAGCCTCGACTTCCGCGTCCGGTTCGACGAGGCGACGCCCACCGGCGTCATCCGCACGTCGACGCTGCTCCGCTATGCATCCGACCTCGCTGCGGTCCATTCCGAACGACGCGGGTTCGACCGCGCCTGGTACCGCGAGCACGGCCTCGCCTGGCTCGTCCGGGGCGTCGACCTGCAGGTCCTGCGGCCGATCGCCCACGGCGAGGTCCTCAGCGGGACCACCCGGCCGCTCGCCGCCCGGAAGGTCCTGGCGCGGCGCCGGACCGAGTTCCGCGATGCCAGCGGTGAGCTTGCCGCTCTCATCCTCGTCGACTGGGCGATGACCTCGGCGAACGGCGCCCCGACCCGGATCCCAGCGGCCTTCGACGCGGCCTTCGAGGTGCCGGAGTCGACCTTCGATCCGATCCGTGCCCGCTCGACCCCTCCGGCGGGCGCCACGGTCAGCCGGTTTGCCATCCAGGTCCGGCCGCAGGAGCTCGACCCGATGGGCCACGTCAACAACGCCGTCTATCTCGATTGGGCGGAGGAGGCGCTGCGCACGGCCGAGGGATCGGGCGGCGGTGCCTCGGCGCTGGACGCCGTCCCGCGCCGCTGGGAGCTCGAATACGCGCGCGCCGCGGCACCGGGCGATCGGGCGGTGGCGACGGCCTGGTCGGATGGGTCCGATCGCCACTGCCGGATCGAGACCGCGGACACCGGCGAACGCATCCTGGGGGCTCGGTTCGGGACCTTACAACGGACCTGACGAAAGGGCCATCGAGGTCCCCCTCGGTCGCGGTCATGGGTCCGCCGGACGGCCCGGTGCCGGCGGTCACCGATCACCGCAACAGAGCCCACCTGCTCGCACCTCGACCCGGACGATGGTCCGGGGCTCGGGCGGGACGTGCGTCCTGGCACCGGCCCTGTCCGTGACTGGTACCACCCTGGACCCCGTCCGCTCGTGACCATCGCGCTATGGCTCCGCGGTCGGCCCGCCGCGAGGATTGCCCCGAGACCGAAACGAAGGCGTTCCCCGAGCTCACGGGTCGCGTCCACGTCGTGCATCTTGGGAGTGTCCGGCGCCGGTGACGATCACAGATCAGACGGGTCTCCTCCTCGCGATCCTCGCGGTCGCCCTCGTCGGGGCGCTGGTCGGGACCGCCGGCTACGCGGCCACCATCGGACGTCGGCAGATGCGCCGGATCGTCCAGCTCACCGAACGGCTCGCCAACACGACCGACATGACCGCGGCGGTCGATACGGGGACGGTCGACGACGCTCGCCTGCGCGCCGGGTTCGGCCGGCTCGCCGAGCGGATGGGCCAGGCCTGGACGCTCGCGACCATCGACCTCCTGACCGGCGCGCTCAATCGACAGGCCCTGCTGGCCCGGCTCGAGGACGAGCTCGCCCGGGCCGCGCGGTACGGTCGCCCGTGCTCGATCATCCTGGTCGACCTCGACCACTTCAAGCGGGTCAACGACACCCATGGGCATGCCGCCGGCGACGCGGTCCTCCGCGAGGTCGCCGACGTGCTCACCGGGAACGTCCGGAACGCGGACTTCGTGGGCCGCTACGGCGGTGAGGAATTCATGGTGGTCATGCCCGAGACCGACGCCGACGCCGCGGCGGCCACCGCCGAGAAGCTCCGCCGGCTGGTCGGCTCGCGCCAGGTGCGCCTCGATGACGGCCACGTCCTGGGGGTGACCCTGAGCGCCGGTGTCGCCGGCGGGCTCGGCCCGCTCCTCCAGGTCGACGCCCTCATCCGCGACGCCGACGCGGCGCTGTATTCGGCCAAGTCGCTCGGTCGCGACCAGGTCTACGTCTTCCACGAGCTGGAGGAGGGCAGCCTCATCCGTCGGGCGGCGATCGGACCCCAGGCCCGCGAAAAGGCGGTCGAGGTCGGTCGAGCGGCGATGGGTGCCGCGACCGCCGCGCTCCACGAGGCGCTCCTGGCCCGCCCGGCCTGGGCCGGCAAGCCGTCGAACATGATCGCGGAGATGTCGGTCACGCTGGCTCGCGCCCTCGACCTCCCCAACGGTGAAGTCGAGCGAGTCCGGACGGCCAGCCTGCTCCACGACCTCGGCAAGCTGGCGATCCCCGACGACATCCTGACCAACCCCGGCGAGCTGACCGATCCCGAGTGGCGGGTGGTATCCGAGCACCCCAAGATCGGCCAGGTCGTCCTCGAGCAGGCCGGCGCCCTCCGCGACGCGGCGACGATCGTCCTGCATCACCACGAGTGGTACGACGGTCGCGGGTACCCGCACGGGCTGGCCGGCCAGGAGATCCCCGTCGGAGCGCGCATCGTGGCGATCGCGGACGCCTACGAGGCGATGATCGCCGGCCGCCCGTATCGTCGGGCGATCTCCCATGAGCAGGCGCTCACGGAGCTGCGGCGACACGCCGGCCTGCAGTTCGATCCGGAGCTCGTCCGCCTGTTCACCGTCCTGTTCGCGAGCGGCGTCCCGTGGCGGCCCGACGAGCAGAACTTCGAGCACGCCCATCCGCACCCGGGCGACGAACGGCCGCACTCGCAGATCCACGACGAGCTCCACGCGCGGCGACGGACCGCCGCGCCACTCGAAGCCATCGACGACGTCGCCGCGGCCGGGGGTCCCGCCCGCGACGCGACGGGGACGTTCGGCTGACCATGGCACCATCCCCGCGCCCGGGTCCCATCCGTCGCCTGCTCGCGCGGATCACCCCCGATCCGGCCCGCAAGGACGCCGCGTCGTCGAACGATCCGGCCCCCGCCGACGACCTGAGGCTGCCCGAACAGCGGCTCCTCGATGTCGCGACCCGCTACGGCCGCCTTGCGGTCGGCGATCGACCCCCGACGACCGGCCAGACCGCTGCGGCGGCCGGCGTCCGGATCGTCGCGCCGACCGATCCGTCGGAGGCGGGCAGTCCCGTCTGGGTCCGCCGTCTCGGCGATCGCGATGCGTCGACCGAATCGAGCCAGCCGACCGGCGAGGCCGAGCCGGAGCCGTCCGTCGCCGGACACGGTTCGCGACCGCGCTGACGGCACTCGTCGCCCGGGTCAGACCCCCGACTCGGCGGTCACCCGGCCCGACGCGATCGCCGCCACCAACGCCGCGTGGTCCTTCTCGTTCTGGTCGGCGTACGCAGCGGCGAACTCGGCCATCGCGTGGTCGACGGCGTTGTCGTCGCCGAGATAGGCGGCGATCGCCGACCGGGTCGCCGGACCGGGCGTGGCCCCGGGCCAGCGCCCAGCCGCACAGCCTGCCCCAGGCGACGAGGTCGTCCGCGGTCATCACCTCGATGACGGCGCTGCCCTTCTGGTCCTGGAGCTGGCGGATGTAGAACTGTCGTCCGGCCGGACCCGACCGCCCAGCCGAGCAGCACGTCGCGTCGCCGCCTGGAGGATCCGCTGCCCCGCCACGACCCGCTCGCCGCTGGTGGCGAAGGTGCTCCTGGGCAGGAAGCGTTCGAAGACCGATGCCTCCGCCTCCTTGACCTGGAGGAACACCGGGTCCTCGTCGGCGCCCTCGTCGAGGAGGACGACCGCCGCGACCAGCCCGACGCTCCCGACGCCGACCACCTTGAGCGCCGCAGTCGATGAACCGATAGCGGTCGAGCAGGACCCGGCGGTCACTGAGGAGCGATTCGGCGTAGGAGGCCAGGCCGATCGCCTTCGCCTCATCGGTCATCCGGGCCTCGTGGTAGAGGACCGGCGGATGCTCCTTGATCCGGCGTTGGCCGGCGCTGTCGACCTCGGTGAGCTTCGGCAGCTCATGGAGGCGTCGTGCTTGGAGGTCGATCGGACGGTCGACTCCATGAACGGGCGGGCGCGCTTGTCGACATAGGCCGATGACCTGCTGGACGTCGACCCGGGAGTAGAAGACGTCGATGGCCGCATCTCGGCGTACTCCGCCATCCGCTCGCGGTAGCTATGGACGGCGGCGTGGACGCGTGTGGGCGCTGGCCGTGGCATCGAGCCCGAGCGCACGGCCGGCGACGACCAGGCTGGCCGCCAGCCGCATGAGGTCCCATTCCCAGGCGCCGGGCAAGGTCTCGTCGAAGTCGTTGATGTCGAACAGCAGGTCCCGCTCGGGAGAGGCGAACAGGCCGAAGTTCGACAGGTGCGCGTCGCCGCACGCCTGGACCGTGATGCCGCTGAGCGGCAGTCGGGGCCAGGTCCGACGCCATCGGCAGCGCCGCCCCGCGGTAGAACGTGAACGGCGAGACCGCCATCCGCCCGTAGCGGACCGGCACCAGCTCCGGGACCCGGGTCGTTGCCTGCTCCTCGAGGAGGGCGACCGGATCCGGCCGGTCGGATGCCGGCTTCCAGTCGCGATGGCTGGAAGCCGGCGACTCGCGATACGCGCCTCCCGTCCGATGCTCGGGCTCGTGTCCTCGCGCGTTGGGATCGTGTCCATTGATCCTTCGAATTCTAGGTGGCGTTGGTCAGCTTCCGGTAGGCAGCCATGACGTCCTGCGGGGTATCGAAGATGTACGCGGCGCCGATCTTCTCGGTCAGGCCGTAGGCGTCGAGCAGCTTCCGGACCGCCGGATCGACGCGAGCACAGGACCAGCCTGCGCCTGCCGTCGTTCCAGCTCGTCGGCGACCTGGCGCAGCGGAGTCGGCGCCGGAGTAGTCGAGGTCGCCCATGGCGGCGGCGTCGAGCGCGAACCACTTCACCGGTGGCTGGGCCGCCTTCGACGATGCTCCATGATCTCCTCGCGTGAAGCGGTTCGCGTTCGCGTAGAACAGCTCGGCACCGAAGATGTAAGACCAGCCAGGCCGGGCTGGCCGCCTGGACCAGCGCTCGGTCGACCGGGCCGAGCTTCGGCGTGCCATCGGGCGCGATACGAGATGACCCGGTCGTGCGGCTTGTAGACGTGCATCAGGACGACGACGAGCGACAGGATGATGGCCAGGATGATGCCCTGCTCCACGCCGACGACGACGACGACGGCGGCGGTGATCGAGCGCCACCACGAACTCGCACGGCCGCAGCCGGTAGATGCGACTCCATGCCCAGGTAGTCGACGAGCTTGATGCCGATGAGGAAGACCACCGCCGACAGGACCGCGTTGGGCATGTACGACAGCGGGCACGGTGAGGAACAGCAGGACGACCACGACGATGACGCCGCGGTCGTCACCTGGGCGATCTGGCTCCGGCCGCCGGCGCTGTCGACCATCTCGGTCTTGGTCGGGCTGCCGTTGACGACGAACGTGCCGGAGATGCCCGCCGCCAGGTTGCCGAGGCCGAGACCGATGAGGTCGACGTTCTCGTCGAAGCTGTCGTCGTACTTCATCGCATAGGCGCGCGACGTGGCCGCGCTCTGGGCGAGGATGAGGACGAACATCGAGAACACGACCGGCAGGAGCGCGCCGATGTCGCTCAGCGACCTGGTCGGCCGGGATCGCCGGCAGGCCGATCGGCGGCAGGCCGCTGGGCACCGTGCCGATGGTGGTGATGCCGCGGGCTGCGAAGTCGAACAGGTAGCTCGCGACGATCATCCCGACGACCGCGATGAGGGCGCCGGGGATCTTCTTGTTGACCCGGCCCAGGCCCACGATGATCGCCGAGGACCGTGATCGACACGGCCAGCGTCGGCAAGCTCGTCTCGCCGTTCGCGATCGCCCTGAGCGCGTTGCCGAACTTCTCGAGGGTGGTGCCGCTGCCTTCGCTGACCCCGAACAGCCCACCGAACTGGCCCAGCGCGACCTGGATGCCGACGCCGGTGAGGAAGCCGATGAGGACGCTGTGCGACAGGAAGTTGGCGATGAACCCGAGCCGGATGAGCCGGGCGACGATCATGAATACGCCGCACATCAGGGCAGCGAGCCCGGCCATCGCGACCCACTGCGGAGAGCCCGGCTGCGCCGGCGGCGGCGATCCCGGCCAGGCCGGTCGCCATGACCGCGGCGGTCGCCGAGTCCGCGCCGACCACGAGGTGGCGCGACGAGCCGAAGAGCGCGAACGCCGCATCGGCAGGACGAGCGTGTAGAGGCCCGTGATGACGGGCATCTCGGCGATCTTGGAGTAGCCCATGACCTCGGGCATCGCCAGCGCCGCCAGGGTGGCGCCGGCGATGAGCTCAGTCGGGGAGCTTGGCCCGATCGAACGGCAGGATGCCCTCGAGGAACGGGAACCGCTTCTTCGCCTTGGCGGCGCGGTTGCTGGTCGTGGCGGTCATCGGTCCCTTCTCCTCGTCCCCCGCGGAGCGCGCGTCACCGCGAACGGACCCGCCGATAGTAGCCCTCACCGCACGTCTCGGCACCATCGATCCCGCGCGGACCGACGGCGCACAATGACGCGGCGATGACCGACGTCGAGGCCGCTCCCGAGCAGGTGGTCGGCGAATCGCGCTGGCCGATGGCCATCGCCGTCCTCGTCCTGATGGGCGCCACGGTCGTCGGAGCCCGCGAGTCGGTGACCGCGCTCGTGTGGGGGATCGCTGGCATCGAGGGGGTGTTGCTGGCGGCCCTGATCATCGGCGACCCCGGTCGGATCGATCGGCGGACCCCGTGGCTGCGGCGGACCGGCTTCCTCCTGGTCGCGTTCCTCGTCGGTACCGCGCTCGTCGGGACCGCGATCCTCGTCGTCGACCTCGTCACCGGGTCGACGTTCACCAATGACCCGAAGACGCTCCTGGTCGCCGGAGCCAAGGTGTGGCTGACCAACAACGTGGCGTTCGCCCTGCTCTACTGGCAGTTCGACGGCGGCGGCCCCGCGGAACGCGCCCACGGACTTCCGAGCTACCCCGACTTCGCGTTCCCGCAGCTGGCGAACCCGGAACTCGCACCACCGGACTGGCGACCGCAGTTCATCGACTACCTGTACATCGGCTTCACGACGGCCAACGCCTTCAGCCCGACCGATACGCTCCCGCTGACGCCGTGGGCCAAGGTGGCGATGGCGACCCAGGCCCTCATCTCGTTCGTCATCGTCGGCCTGGTCATCGCCCGCGCGGTGAACGCCTTCACCTGAGCGGACGGCTCGACGGCCTCGCGTACTATCGGGGGATGCTCCCAGCTTCTCGCCCTGGCGATCGCGCGACGCCAGGATCCGGACCCGGCCGGATCAGGACGCCTTCGGACGACCCCATGACCGTCGAGCCCGAGGCCTGTCCCTACCTGGGCCTGCCCGATGACCCGCGCACGCGATTCACCTTCGCGACGCCCGCCCACCGGTGTCACGCCAGGGGGAAGCCGGCAAAGGTCGATATTGGCCAGCAAGGCGCGTACTGCCTGACGAGCGAGTACCCGACATGCAAGTGGTACCGCGCGCCGACCGCGGCTCGTGGCGCCAAGGCGGCTCCGGTCGTCGCCGCGGCGTCGGCTCCGGTCGCGGAGGCGGCGGTCGCGTCGACGCCCGCGCCCGAACCGGTCGCGCCGATCGCGGAATCCGTCGCGCCCGAGCCCGTACCGATGGTTGCTCCGGCTGCGGCCGTGGTTGCCGATGCTGCCGTATCGACTGATTTGCCCCCGACGCCCGAACCGGTCGTAACCGAAGCCGAACCCGTCGTCGCTGTCCCCGAGCCGGTCGTGCCCGAACGGATCGTCCTGGCGGCCGAACCCGTCGCGGTGATGGCCGCCTCAGACCCGATCGAGAAGGCACCCGACACGGCGGCGGCACCCATCGTGCTCGCTGCCGCGTCGCATCCAAACGCGCCGTCGCCGGTCGTGGCGGCAGCCCCCAGCGTGCTAGCGGCGGCCCCACCGATCGCGCCCGCCCCGGCCGTAACCTCGGCGTCCGAGCCCGTCGCGCCGGCACCTGTCGCACCGGCCTCCGAAATCCCGCCGGTACCGGTCATCCGCGTCACGCCGGCCGCCGCGTCCGAGCCGCCGACCCCAGTCGGCGACCTCCGAGCCCGGCTCGATGGGTCCGGTCTCGCGGGGACGGCCATGGTCGCAGCGGCCTCCGAGCCGCCGGTCAAGCCACCCGTACGCAGGAGACGACTCCACGTGCGTCGTGTCCTCGTCCTGCTCGTGCTGATCGCCGCGGCCGTGCTGCTCGGGGGGCTGGCCACGGGCGTGATCCGGACGCAACCGGGCGGCGGGATCCTTGACGCGGTCGCCACGCCGCCCCAGACGCCTGCGGCCGGGATCGCCTCGGCCCCCAGTGTCGAACCGACGCTAGTCGCGACACTCTCGCCCGCGCCGAGCGCGACCGCGACCCCGGCGCCGACCCCGGCGACGACCGCCAGCCTGAGCCCGAGCCCAACGGCTTCGCCCACACCGAAACCGGTGATCTACATCGTGAAGGCGGGCGACAGCCTGACAGCGATCGCCGTCAGGTACGGCGTGACCCCCCAGGCGATCCGGCGCGCCAATCACCTGAAGAGCGCGAACCTCCTCCAGGTCGGCCAGAAGCTCATCATCCCGGTGGCGCGCTGAACCGCGGCGAACGTCGGCAGCGAACTTCCATGGCGGGTATCGATGCGCTCCTTGGAGGTGTATGGTAAGCGAGACATAGTGTGAGTTTCGTGCGATCCAACCAGGGTCCGCACGCCGCCCCGATGCACTGTCGAGACTCCCGCGGGGGAGCGGAAGGAGCGACGATAATGAGTCGCCGAAGCGCAGCGTTGGCGGTATTGGCCGCTTTGAGTCTCGTCGTCGCCATGACGACCTCCGTATCCGCATACGGCGGCACCGTGCCCAGGTTCATCACCGTGACTCCGTCCCAGGGGACGTTCACATGCGGACACTCTTACGCGGTCAAGGCCACCGTCCTCAACGCCTCCGGCCAGCCGATCAAGGGCGCGAAGGTGACCTGGACGATCAAGTCCAGGCGTTCCGTCTTCGACTCGGTCACGCCCACCACGACCCACACGAACAAGTACGGTCGGGCCTGGGTCCAGGTCAAGTTCGGCTGCAAGTCCGGCAATCGCCGGATCTCCGCCAAGTCGGGGAACGTGAGCTCCAACGCGATCGTCCACGTGAGGATCCCCTCGAAGAAAGGCGCGGTCCTGGCTCTCGTCTCGCACACGCTTCCGAATACTTCGACGATCTCCGTCCACGATCGTCGCTGAACCAGCGGGTCGCGCGTGGTTCTGGCGCCGCGGGGCCGTTCAGTGAACGGCCCCGAACGGTGTCTCCGCTAGGCTACCCGGGTGACCGAGCGATCCCGCCGTCCACGGCCGCTCCTGATCCTCGGCGGGCTGGCGTTGATCGTCATCATCGCCACGGCCCTGACGATCGCCCTCAGTGGGGGAGTCCCCGGAGCCGCTAGCGTCTCGCCGGCTACGCCCGCCCCGAGCCTGACCGGCGGAAGCGCCATCCCGGCGACGGCCAACCCCAGTCCGGTCGTCGTCGCCAGCAGCTCGCCGATCCCGGTCGGAACCCCAGCTTCGAGCCGCGTCGCGATCGGCGGCCCGGGGATCCGGGCGAAGCGGATCCAGATCGCGCGGCTGGGGATCGACCTGCCGATCGTCGAGGGCGACGGCATCGATGCGCCGCTGACCAAGGCCGCGCACTACCCGGGCACCGGCTGGCCCGACGGCGGAACGAACATCTACATCTACGCCCATGCCAGGACGGGGATGTTCCTGTCGCTGTGGGACGCCAGGGTGGGCGACCAGGTCGACCTGACCCTGGTGGATGGCTCGACCCGCTCGTACGTCGTCGACCAGGTCCTGCCCGAAGGTCCCCTGGGACGCGATCGAGTACCTGCACCCGACGCCGACCGAGCAGCTGACCCTCCAGACGTCGACCGGCGCCCGACGAGACCGCGCCGCGCTTCGTCGTCATCGCCCATCCGGCACCGTGACCGACGCCAGGCGACCAGCCGCTCGCCCGAGCCGCGCACGCCGCCCGAGCCGACCGCGCGCCAGCCGCCGCCGCCGCCCGCACGGCTACCGCCACCGCGGCGTCGCCGCCGCAGGTCCCATCGCGCCTGCGGATTCGCCCTGGCTGGCGCTCCTGCTCCTCGTGGCCGCCGGCAGCCGGGCTCGCTCTACGTCCGCTACCTGCCCGCCGTGGACGACGCGCGCACGCTCCGGACCGACCTCGAGGCGATGGCGACGCGGGTCCAGGCCGCCGGGCTGGACATCGACCGGCCGACCATCGACGGCCTGCGGCAGCGACCTGGCCGCCGCCCGGGCGCGGCTCGACCGCCTGGCCGACCTGCTCGCGCACGACCCGCTCGTCGGCGCTCGCCCGCTCCGTGCCGCAGGCGCAGGCCGACGTGCAGGGCGCCGACACCGTCGTTGCGGCGGCCCGCGACCTGTTCGACGCCGCCGACCAGGGGCTGGCCATCGGCGACCGGTTCGTCGAGATCAAGGAGGCCCAGGCGGCGGATCCGGGCTCCGCCTCGGCGCTGGCCCAGCTGGTCGAGCTGATGGCGACGTCGCGCGACGAGGCCCTCGCCGCGCAGGCCTCCCTCGCGCAGGCCCGCGACGCCGCTGGCGACCGTGCCCGGACGGGCTGGCCGCCCCGCTCGAGAGCGCCCGCGACGCGATGGTCGAGCGGATCGACAAGTACGGCCCGCTGCTCGACTCGTACCTCGCGCTCAGCGAGCGACTGCCGGCGATGCTGGGCTGGGACGGCCCGCGGCGCTACCTGGTCCTGACCCAGAACCCGGCCGAGCTCCGGCCGACCGGCGGCTACACCGGGAGCTACGGGATCATCGCCTTCGACCAGGGCAAGGTCACCGAGCGGACGTTCCAGGACATCTTCCTGCTCGACCTGCCCTGGGACTACCCGTTCATCAAGCCGCCGACGGAGCTGGCCAACTACCTGCTCGGCCCGAAGCAGCCCTGGCAGCTGGCCGACGCGAACTGGTCGCCCGACTTCCCGACGAGCGCCCAGGACGCCGTCCGCCTGTACGCGAACGAGTCCGGCGACACGCAGATCGACGGCGTGTTCGGGATCACCACCTACACGATCGACGAGCTGCTCAAGGTCACCGGGCCCGATCACGGTCCCCGAGTACGGCACGACGATCGCCTCCGGCGAGACCACCCTCAAGACGCTCCAGCAGACGCGGGTCGCCAAGCCGGGCGAGAACCGCAAGGCGTTCCTGTCCGCCTTCGCCGACCAGCTCTTCGCCGGGCTGCTCGGCCTCCCACCCAGCAAGTGGGCCGACCTGCTCGGCCAGGCCGACACGTTCCGCAGCCCAGCGGCTCCTGCTGGCCTGGTTCAAGAACCCGACCGACGAGGCGGTCGCCGCCAGGGCCGGCTTCGACGGCGCGGTCCGCCAGGACCCCGGCGACTACCTCTACCCGGTCGACTCCAACGTCGCGCCGGCCTCGAAGCTCAACGCGATCACGACCCGCAGCCTGAACCTCGACGTGGCGATCGACGCGTTCGGCAACGCCCGCGAACACGCTCGATGTGACCTGGGACAACCCGATCGAGACGCCCGTCGGCAAGCCCTACCGCGAGCTGCCCGACGCTCGAGGACCTGCGGATCCTGGGCATGTACTTCCGGGTCCTGGTGCCCGGACCGCAGCCGGGTGGAGTCGGTGTCGGGCGGCAAGCTCGTCCGATCGACGGCGCCGGCCCTCGTCGGCGTAGGAGGCGGGCCGGACGGTGATCGGCGACGTACCTCATGGTCCCGCCCGGCACGGCCAGCCTGCGCTACGCCTGGACCAGCCCGTATGCGGCCGACGCCGACGAGACCGGGGGTCGTCTACCGCCTCACGATCCAGAAGCAGCCGGGCCTGCTGCCCGGGCCGCTGACCTCACCATCCACGTCCCCGACGGCTTCCGGATCACCGACGCGAGCGAGGACCTCAGGTCATCGGGCGGACCGCCACGCTCACCACGACCTTCGACCAGGACATCGAGCTCGGCCTCGGCTACGCCCGAACGACCCGGACCACGGCCCCGTAGCGCGTCACAGCGCGCCGGCCTATACTCGCGCCGACCGACTCCGCAGGGGGACCTCCAGCCCGATGGAACTCCGCCAGCAGCTCAGCGTCCTGCGCTCCTGGTCTGGCTGTTCGTCGCGAGCGTCCTGCTGGCGGGCGCGGCCGCCTTCCTCGTCTCGAACAGCCTGCCCAAGGTCTACGAGGGCACGGCCACCCTGATCGTCGGCCAGAGCATCCAGGCGGCCAACCCGGACCTCAACCAGCTGCTCGCGAGCCAGCGGCTCTCCCAGACGTACGCCGAGCTCGCGACGACGACGCCGCTCCTCGAGCAGGTCATCGCGAAGAACGGCCTCGGCGATCACGCCGGAGGACTTCGCGAAGCGGATCGTCGCCGACGCGCCGCGCGACTCGACCCTCGTCCACCTGACCGTCCAGGACGGCGACCCGGAGCAGGCGGCGACCCTCGCGAACTCGCTGGCGGACGAGATGATCGCCGCCTCGCCGGCGATCGCCGGGCGGGACGCCGAGGTCCAGCAGTTCATCGACGAGCGACCTGGCCGCGATGCAGACCCAGATCCAGGACACCCAGGCCGAGATCCAGCGACTGACCGAGCCTCCCGTCGCGCTCGGTCGATCGACGAGCAGCAGTTGCAGGCGCTCCAGGGCCGGATCGTCACCCTCCGCCAGACGTACGCCACGATGCTCGGCTTCTCGTCGAACAGCGGGGCGAACCTGCTCACGGTCGTCGGACCCGGCCTCGGCCGCCGGCCGGACCCGGCCTCGCCCCGCGTCCTGCTCAACACCCTCCTCGCCGCGCTGGTCGGGCTGCTCCTCGCGCTCGGCCTCGTCTTCCTGCTCGAGTACCTGGACGACACCGTCAAGTCGAGCGACGACGTCGAGGCGGTGGCCGGCCTGCCGACCCTCGGGCACGATCATCAAGATGCAGGGCGGCAAGGGCCGGAGCGAGATCTACCGGCTCGCCACGCTCCTCTATCCGCGGGCGCCGGTCGCCGAGGCGTACCGGAGCCTGCGCACGAACGTCGAGTTCGCCGCGGTCGACGCGCCGGTGAGGACGCTCCTCGTCACCAGCTCGATCCCGGGCGAGGGCAAGACGACCACCGCCGCGAACCTCGCGGTCGTCTTCGCCCAGGCCGGCCGCCGGACGATCCTGCTGGACGCGGACTTCCGCAAGCCGGGCGTCCACAAGATCTTCGACCTGCCGAACGCGCAGCGGCCTGTCCAGCCTGCTGCGCTCCGACGAGACTGCGATCGACGACGTCGCCCAGTCCACCGAGCAGGAGAACCTGCGGGTGATCACGACCGGGCCGCTGCCGCCGAACCCGGCCGAGCTGCTGGGCTCGCAGCGGATGCGGATCGATCCTGGACCGGCTGGCCGGAGCGGCGGACCTCGTCATCATCGACAGCCCGCCGCTCCAGGCCGTCACGGATGCGGCGATCCTCGCCTCGATCACCGACGGGACGCTCTTCGTGGTCGACGCCGGCCGGACCCGCCGCGGCGCCGTCCGCGAGCGGCCGCGAGGCGCTGGCCAAGGCGGGTGCGCGCGTCCTCGGGCGTCGCCCTCAATCGGCTGCCCGAGAACGGTCCAGCGGCGGCTACTACTACTACGAGTACTACGGCGGCCGAGACGGCGCCGGCGGCCAAGGCGGAGCTGGAGCCACGGCGACGACGTCGGCGCCATACGCCGACAAGAGCGGGTGATCGATACGCGCGAGCGGGAGGCCGACCGATGCGCGTGTTGATCATCGGGATCAACTATCGCCCGGAGCTCACCGCGGTAGG
Source organism: uncultured Chloroflexia bacterium (assembly GCA_963749735.1). GTDB lineage: Bacteria > Chloroflexota > Limnocylindria > Limnocylindrales > CSP1-4 > Chersky-267. The sequence goes on along the minus strand of CAVVNZ010000013.1, from coordinate 8,422 downwards.
GCCGTATACGGCAGGCCTTGCCGAGCACCTGGTCGCACGGGGCGACGAGCGTCACGGTGATCACCGGCCTGCCGCACTACCCGGCCTGGCGGATCGCCCGCGGCACCCCACGCTCGCTCCTCCGACGCCGAGACGATCCGCGGCGTCGACCGTCATCCGCGCGGCGCACTACGTCCCGGCGACCAGTCAGGACGCATCAGGCGGGCCATGTACGAAGGAACGTTCGGTCTCACCGGGCTCCTGGCAGCCTGGGCGTCTGCCGCGTCCCGACGCGATCCTCGGGATCGTCCCGAGCCTGTCCGGCGGCATCCTGGCGCGGCTCACCGGCGAGCCGTCTCGGCGTCCCCTACGGGCTCCTCTTCCAGGACCTGATGGGCCCGGCCGCGAGCCAATCCGGGATGGCCGGCGGCGGCGGCTGTCGCGAGGGCGACCGCCGCGGCCGAGGCGCTGGGCGATCCGCCGGCGCCGGCGCGATCGGGGTCGTCGCGACGTCGTTCATCCCGTATCTCCGCTCGCTGGGCGTCCCGACGTCGACCGGATCGCCCACGTCCCGAACTGGACCATCCTCGCCGCGCCGGAGCTGACCGTCGCAGGAGACGCGCGCCCGCTTCGGCTGGGCGGACGGCGAGCAGGTCGTCCTGCATGCGGGGAATATCGGCCTCAAGCAAGGTCTCGAACAGGTCGTCGAGGCCGCGCGGCTGGCCGCAGGGCCATGGCGACCCCGGTCCGGTTCGTCCTGTCGGGCGGCGGCAACCAGGCCGCCACGATCCGCGCCGCGGCGGCGACGCTCCAGACGTGAGCTTCCTTGGCGTTCAGCCTGACGGTCTCACGCGAGCCTCTTGGCCGCCGCGGATGTGCTGCTGCTGTCGGAGCGTCCGACCCAGATCGACATGAGCCTGCCGAGCAAGCTGACGTCGTACTTCGCCGCCGGCCGGCCGATCGTCGCGGCGGTCCCGCTCGAAGGAGGCTCGGCGGCCGAGGTCGAGCGCTCGGGTGCGGGCCTCGTCGTCCCGGCCGGGCGAGCCCGAGCGTCTGCTGGCCGCGCTCGCACGGTCTGCGCGCCGAGCCCGCGCTGGCAGCCGGAGCTCGGCCGCCGCCGGCCCCGCATACGCGAAACGCACACGTCTGCCCAGACGTGCCTGGCGCGCGCGGCCGCCCTCGTCGATCAGATCGCCGCCGGCCTCGCGCATGCCGGCGGGCTTGACGATCGCCGCATGACGCATCGGGGACGCCAACGGCAAGAAGGCCCTGATCACCGGGATCACCGGCCAGGACGGCTCGTACCTCGCCGAGCTCCTCCTGGAGAAGGGCTACGAGGTCCACGGGCTGATCCGCCGCTCCAGCTCGTTCAACACCGGCCGGATCGACCACCTCTATCGCGACCCGCTCCAGGCGGAGACGCGGCTCTTCCTCCACTACGCGGACCTCACCGACAGCTCTCAGCCTCATCGGCCACCTCCACCGGATCAAGCCGGACGAGGTCTACAACCTGGGCGCGCAGAGCCACGTCAAGGTCAGCTTCGAGATGCCCGAGTTCACCGCCGAGACCGCGGGGATGGGCACGCTCCGGATGCTGGAGGCGGTCCGGACGGCCGACTGGCCGATCCGCTTCTACCAGGCCGGCAGCTCGGAGATGTACGGCAAGGTCGCTGGAGTCGCCGCAGCGGGAGACCACGCCGTTCAACCCGCGCTCGCCCGTATGCCATCGCCAAGCTCTTCGCCCACTTCATGACGGTCGACTACCGCGAGGCGTACGGCCTGCACGCCAGCAACGGCATCCTGTTCAACCATGAGTCGCCGCGGCGCGGCGGCACGTTCGTCACCCGCAAGGTGACCCGCGCGGTCGCGGCGATCCTCAAGGGCGAGCAGGAGCACCTCTTCCTGGGCAACCTGGACGCCCGGCGCGACTGGGGCTACGCGCCGGAATACGTCGAGGCGATGTGGCGGATGCTCCAGCAGCCCGAGCCGGACGACTACGTGATCGCCACGGGCGAGATGCACTCCGTCCGCGAGCTGTGCGAGGTCGCCTTCGGCCTCGTCGGGCTCGACTGGGAGCGCTACGTCCGCGTCGACGAGCGATACCTTCGCCCGACCGAAGTCGAGGAGCTGTGCGGGGACGCCTCGAAGGCCGCAGCGCGTGCTCGGCTGGGAGGCTCGCACGACCGTTCCGAGATCTGGTGCGACTGATGCTGGAGCACGACCTGGCCGAGGCCGGGATGGATGCGGGCGCGGTGACCGGTGGCTGACTTCTGGCCCGGTCGCCGAGTGATGGTGACCGGCGGCGGTGGCTTCCTCGGCAGTGCCGTGGTGCGGCGACTCGAGGCTGGCGGAGCCGACCAGATCTTCGTCCCCCGCTCAAAGGACTACGACCTGCGGACGAAGGACGGGCATCGACCGCGCGCTGGCCGACGGACGGCCCGCAGCTCGTCATCCACCTGGCGGCGGTCGTCGGCGGCATCGGCGCGAACCGGGAGAACCCGGGCCGCTTCTTCTACGAGAACGCGATCATGGGCATCCAGCTCATGGAGCAGGCTCGGCTCGCCGGCGTGGAGAAGTTCGTCACGATCGGGACGGTCTGCGCCTACCCGAAGTTCACGCCGGTGCCGTTCCGGGAGGACGACCTCTGGAACGGCTACCCGGAGGAGACGAACGCCCCGTACGGCCTGGCCAAGAGGATGCTCCTGGTCCAGGGGCAGGCCTATCGCCAGCAGTACGGCTTCAACGCCATCCACCTGATCCCGGTCAACCTCTACGGCCCGGGCGACAACTTCGACCCGCGCAGCTCGCACGTCATCCCGGCGCTGATCAAGAAGTGCGTCGACGCGCGTCGAGACGCGGGGCCGATCACATCGACGTGTGGGGCACCGGCGCGGCTTCCCGGGAGTTCCTCTACGTCGACGACGCCGCCGAGGGTATCGTCCTCGCGGCCGAGCGGTACGACGGCGCGGAGCCGGTCAACCTCGGCACCGGCCAGGAGATCACGATCCGCGACCTCGTGGAGTTGATCGCCGAGGTCACCGGCTTCACGGGCGAGATCCGCTGGGACCCGACCAAGCCCGATGGCCAGCCGCGGCGCGCGCTTGGACACAGCCGGGCGCGCGAACGGTTCGCGTTCGGCGCCAGCACGTCATTCGCGGACGGCCTGCGACGCACGATCGCTTGGCACCAGGCAAGGGCATGACCACCGCAGCGACGCGGCCTTTCCGCGCCCGCACCGTGTTGCAAGTTCTGATGGTCATCATGCCGTGGCCGATCCGGCGGCGGCTCTGTTCGAAGATCCTCCGCTGGCGTCTGCATCCGACGAGTCGCATCGGACTGTCGATCGTAGACGCAGATGTCGTCGTCCTCGCGGAGGGAGCCCGAATCGGCCACTTCACCGTGATCCGTGACCTGAGGCGTCTCGATATGGGCGCGGGGTCGATGATCGGGAGCTGGAACTGGATCACGGCGGCACGCCTGCTTCGACACCAAGCGGCGACAGCCGGAATACTCCGCATCGGGCACGAGAGCGCGATCACGTCGCGACACTACATCGACTGCTCCGGGGGGTTGAGATTGGCGCACTTGTGACATTGGCCGGCGTTCGCTCGACGATCATCACGCACCAGATCGACCGTGCAGACGGCGTGCAGTCAGTGGCTCCCGTCACGATCGGCGATCGTTCGTTGATCTCTTCCGAATGTCAAGTTCACGCCCGGCGCGTCCGTTCCGCGAGATTCGGTGGTTGGAATGGGCGCTGTGGTTGTGGGGCAGCTCCGAGAGCCCGGTCGCCTCTACGTCGGCGTGCCCGCGCGCCCAGTGAAGGCCCTCTCTGAGTCCGACGCCTATCTCCACCGATCGCGTGCCTACATTGGTTCCAGGCGCCGCCAGCGTGCCTGCCCGGGACCGGTGACTCGGTACGGCGGACCGTAGGTGCGCCGTCGTCACCAGGCCGCCAACTCGATGGCGCCCAGCTTGGCGATCCAAGGCTTTCTCGTCTTCAGCGGAGTGCTTTCCGCCCGGCTGTTGGGTCCGGACCTCCGCGGGTACCTCGACGCTCGCCATCTTGTTGCCCGGCGTGGTCGGCAGCGGTGGCGTCACTGGGCCTTCCGAATGCCATCGTCTACTTCACCGCGCGCGATCGGGCCGAGGCGCCGAACATCCTGGCAAGTTCGCTCGGACTAGCAGTCCCGATGGTCGTCGTGGCCGAGCTGGCTAACGTGCTGCTCCTGTGGCTCCTCTTCAGTGAGCGACGACGCGGAGATCCGCTCCGCCGTGTTGCCCTCCTTGCTCGTTGCGCCGGCGCTGTTCGTTCAGCTGCTGGCGGCTGCGCACCTCCAAGGCATCGGCGCGGTATGGCGCCATGAACGCGCTGCGATGTGGCTCCGTATGTCCTCTACGCGGCGGGGGTTGCCGGCATGCTACCTGCTGCAGGCTCGCTCGCTCTCGCTGATCGTTTGGTCCTACACCTTCGCCTACGGATCGGTCGCGATCGTTAGCATCTCTATCATGCGTAGCTCGTTGGCGAATGCCGACCGTTCGGTCGCCTCCGCCCCGCTCGCTCGATCATCGGTTTCGGCGCACGGGGTTTCGCAGTGAGCCTGTCGCCGATCGAGACATTTCGGGCGGACCAACTGCTCGTCGGCGCGGCATCTTGCCTGCGGCCGAGCTCGGCGTACTACAGCGTCGCGACGGCCTTCTCGGTGTTGCCTCGGCTCATGACGCAGAGCCTTGGGCTGATCGCATCGGCCGAGGTGGCCGCCGGGCCCGACGCACAACGTCGAGCGTGACCGCGCGGGGATTCCTGGTCACGGCGCTCCTTCTCGTGGCTCTCACGGTCGCTGGCCATCGAGGTACTGCTGCCGTTTCTGATCCCGTTCCTCTTCGGCGAGGCGTTCCTGCCGGCCCTTACGTGCTCGAGGCTTCTGCTACTCGCTGCTGCAGCACTCGGCCTTCGGCGTCTCGTAACAGATCTGGTACGCGGCCTCGGGAGGCCGGGCGTAGAGTCGATCGCCGAGATGACGTCCTGGCCGATCTTGCTGGTCGGCGGGATCATGGCCGTCGGTGCCGGTGCGCTTTGGAGGTGGGATCGAAGCTGTCGCGGGCGTTGTGCTCGCTGGCATCGGCGGTCTCCCTTGTTGTGGCGTTGGCTTCTCTGGCGCGCGCTGCGGGCCCATGGCGTCGCTCCGGCGGCAGAGGTGCCGAGCCGGTGACCCGTCTCGGTGAGCAGGGTCAAGGGCGGACCGCGCCGGGGGCGCGGGGTCCGCGTCCGGCTGCCGGCAGGCTGGGAGGCCAGGCCCGCCCCCTTCTTCCGGTGCGTCCCTCGGTGCGCAGACGATCGATGAGGGATTTGCAACCAGCAGGTGCCCGTCTTGAGGGACGCTGCGTCGTGATGTTCACGCGATCCTCCACAACCACCCCGATCGTCATCGCCGCAGCGGCCCTGATAGCTGGGCTCCTGATCGGGGCTGGCAGTCCCACGGCATTGGTCGCCCTCGTGTTGTTGAACATCGTTGCCCTCGTGTTCGCCCTATTGGCTCGGCGTTCGTCCGGAGCGATCGACCCCTTCGAGCCCGTTTGTGTCTTCGTTGCCGCCTGGGCGGTGATGTTTGTCCTGAGGCCGATCGGGATGCTGGCGTTCGACGATACGACGCTCCGCGGGATCTACGATGTCAGCAGCGGTCTGCCGTTTGCCCTCCTGCTTGCCTCGGTCGGCGCGGTGGCCTTTGGGGCCGGATACGCGACGAGCCGCGCACGGGCCCTGGCTGACGGAGTCCGCATCCGCGCCCCACAGTGGGGAGTGCGCCCCGGCGTTGGGAACGCGATTGCGCTGCTCTGTATCGCGCTAGCGGCAGCGGGTGGCATCGCAAATTCCGCAAACGTCGGGACTGCCTACGTCAGCTACCTGCCCCTGCTCGCGGTCCCGGGGTCTCTGCTCCTGCTCGTCGTGCAGCGTTCTCGGTGGAGCGTTGCCCCTCTGATCGCTGCCGGGGCCCTTGTCCTGCCGCTTCTACAGGGGCTGGCCGTCGGCCAGCGCTCGACCGTGCTATTCGTCGGCGGGTCGGTGGTGGTCTTCTACTACCTGCGAAGAAATCGACGGCCAAAGTCCGCAACCTTCTTGATCGGAACCCTACTGTTCGTCCTCCTGGTTGTGAACGGCCTCGAGGTCCTCCGTGGGCCTGCCCTAGCAGGGCAGCCATTCGACCCGACCCTCGTTGCCGCTGAGGATTTCGCGCCAGACGCTGCCGTCAAGCGGCTGTTGACGGGGGCCTCCACGGAGATGCTCCCGGCTCTGGCGCTCCAGGTTGAAACGGAGGGGACAACCTGGACGTTCACGCCTGGTTACCTGGTCGCCGCGGTCGCGACGCACTGGGTCCCTGGCGGCTTTTGGGCCGATAAACCGCTAAGTAGCGCCGAACTCTTGTACTCACGCTTCTTCCCCGAGTACTACTTCTATAGCAAAGCGAACGCACAGTTCTCCGTGCTGGGGGACTTCTACTTCGACCTCGGTGCCCTTGGTGTTGCCCTCGGAATGTTCGCCCTGGGATTTGGAGCGCGGTTGATGCAAGGCCTCCTATCCGGAGCGTCCACAAGCCAAGCCGCTCTTCTTCTCTACTCTCCGTTCATCCCGCTGTTCGTCGTCGGGCTGCGGGGTGACATCCCTCTGACTCTGGGGCTTGCGTTGTACATCTATGTGCCGCTCGTTGTAGCGGTGGCCGCTAGTGGAACGCGTCGACGTCCGTCTCGCGTCGCTCGGTCGGCGCCTCGACATGGCCACGGCGTCGCCGGTGGACGAACTCGACCCTGACGATCGCGCGTCCGTCGGGGACGCGCGGCAAGTGAGAGACGATCGAACGGCGGAAGGACAGCGGACCGAGAAGGACGCGGTCTCGGCGCAGTACCAAGGTGCGTGCGGCCAGGATTACGCGGACACGGTCCAGCGGAACCGGGCGGCCGAAGGCGCGATCAATCACGATAAGTTCGCGAAGTTCGTTCACCCGAGCGACACCGTTCTCGATTTCGGGTGCGCCAGTGGATCACTGCTGCTGACACTTGATGCCGCTGAACGGATCGGGATCGAAGTCAATGCGGCGACGCGCTCGGAGGCCGAACGGGCGGGTCTACGAACCTATGAGTCGATCAGCTCCGTCCAGGATCAGAGCATCGATGTCGCAGTGAGCAATCATGCGCTCGAGCACGTCCTGGCCCCTTATGAGGCACTGGTAGAGCTGAGACGGGTGCTCCGCTCGACTGGCCGACTGGTCATCTGTGTTCCGGCCGACGACTGGCGGAACGCTCGGAAGTGGCGACCCGACGATCCGAATCACCACGTATTCGCGTGGACACCGCTGACGCTTGGGAACCTCCTCACCGAGGCAGGGTTCGACCCGGTCTCTGTGACGATGCGACATCGAGCGTGGCCGCGGAACTATGTCCGACTGCATCGCCGTCTGCCGCGGCCGATATGGGAGGCGGTGTGCCTGGCCTGGGCGATCGGCCGGCGAAGAAGGGAGATCATCGCCGTTGCTGTTCCGCGCAGCCCGTCTCACGTCCGGGCCCGTCGTCGGATGACGCGAGTACGGACGACCGGGGCCGTGAAGGTACTTCACGTCATCCACTTCCCGGTCTTCGGCGGTCCGCACAATCAGGCCCTGCGACTCGCATCGCCTCTCGCGGCTCGCGGATTCGAGACGCTCGTCGTGGTCCCCAGTCGAAGCCGGGAAGCGCCGCCGACCGGCTTCGGACGGGTGGCATCGATCTCCGCGAGATGTCGTTGGGTCGCTTGCGGGCGTCGACCGATCTCCGCCTACACATGGGCACGATGGCTGCGATGCCCGCCGAGGTACGGCGACTCCGGAAGCTCATCCGCGCCGAGGGGATCGACATCGTGCAAGTCGGCGGCCTGGTCAATCCGCACGCCGCGATCGCAGCCCGTCTCGAGCACATCCCGGTCGTGTGGCAGCTCCTCGATACGCGCGCGCCAAGGCTGGTGGCGACCGCCGCGATGGTCTGGGTACGGGAGCTCGCGGACGTCGTCATGACGACAGGGTCAGCCGTTGCCGAATGGCATCCGGGATATCCGGCGATCGCAGATCGGGTCATTCCGTTCTTTCCCCCGTGGATCTCGACCGCTTCGCACCCCGACCGAACTGGAGGGCGGGGGTGCGGTCCGAATGGGGCGTGTCCGCGGCGGATCTCGTCGTGGGCTGTGTGGCCAACATCAATCCCCAGAAGGGCATCATCGAGCTTCTGAGGGCCTTCGCCGCGGTGCATTCGCGTTATCCGTCCTCCCGACTCGTCCTGGTCGGCGCTGAATACGAGACACACGCTCGATACTCCGCCGCTGTGCGCGCCCAGATCGTCGCCGACGGGTTGATCGAGGGCCGCGATGTCTTGCTCATTGGCGATCGGAACGACGTCGAGCGTCAACTTGCGGGAATGG
>CAVVNZ010000012.1:0-153073 GCA_963749735.1 uncultured Chloroflexia bacterium | reverse complement strand
CAGGCGGCCGCGCTTCGCGCGAAGCAGCTCTATCGCTGCGGCATCAAGAAGCCGCGGCATTGCAAGCTGACGATCGGCCGCGACAGGACGTACGTCTTCAACCAGACCGACGGCGGCGCGACGTACACGACGAACCTGCACGAACAGTGGTCGATCACCTTCTCGGCGGCCGTAGGGCTAGCCGAACCTGAACGCGTAGCTCCCCGCGCGGGACAACCCTAGGCTTGGGCCATGCTCGTCGGACGTGACTCGGAGCTCGGGCGCCTGCGTGAGCTGCTGGAGCTGCGCCTGCCGAAGTCCGTCCATTGTGTTGGTCGGCGAGCCCGGTGTCGGCAAGACTGCGCTGCTCGAAGCGGTGGCCGAGCAGGCGGAGGGATTTCGCACCCTGCGCACGCGAGGCGTCGAGGCGGAAGCCGAGCTCTCGTTCGCGCCCCTCGTCGAGCTCCTCGCTCCCCTCGCGGATTTGATCGAGACGATGCCTGCCGCTCAGGCCGCAGCGCTGCAGGCGATGGTTTCCCTTTCCGAGGCGCAGAGTTGACTAGGCGAGGCCGCCGCCGCAACCCTGGCGCTGCTCACGGCCGCCGCGGACAGTTACCCGTGCTCGTCGTCGTCGATGACGCCCACTGGCTGGACCTTGCCAGCGGCCTCGCGCTGGGCTTCGCCGCACGCCGTGCGGGCGCGACACAGCGCTGGCCATCGTCTTCGCGACGCGTGTCGAAGAGGAGCTGCGCGCCTCGCTCGATGACATCGATCGCCTCATCGTCGAGCCGCTCGGTCCAGGATCTGCCGAGAAGCTCGTCGTTCACGCGTTCCCGTCGCTCGACGAGGCGACCGCGGCGCGTGTCATGAGCGCAGGAGCAGGCAACCCGCTGGCCCTGCTCGAGCTCCCCGCACTCTTGTCGGGCGATGACGGGGCATCCGTGTTGGCGGAACCGCCGCCGGCCGGAGATGCCGCACAGCAGCTATTCGGGCGCCGGCTCTCGAAACTCAGCGCGGACGGCCGGCTCGCGCTACTCGTCGCAGCAGCGGCTCGCGGCGGCGACCTTCGTCTCCTCACCCGAGCGTGGGACGAGCTAGTGATTGCCGGGATGATCGAGGAGGCGGAGAGCAGCGGCCTCGTCATCCTCGAAGGCGGACAACTGGATTTCCGCCACCCTCTCGTCCGCTCGCTCGCCTACAGCGAGGCAAGTGCTGTCGAGCGACGTCGTGTGCACGCCGCCTTGGCCGCGGCCGGGCGCGTGGGCACCGACGCGGAACGCGAGGAGGCGATCTGGCACGCTGCGCTCGCCGCTACGGGACCCGACCGTGAGACCGCGGACAAGCTCGCTGAGCTCGCCGCGCGGAGCCCCGCAGCCGCAGCGGCGACGGCCTATGAACGCTCGGCCCGACTGACGCCCGACGCCGGCGAGGCCGCTCGCCGCCTGCTGGCCGCCGCTAGCGCCGCGCACGAGGCGGGCGAGTTCCAAGCCTCCGCTCGCCTTGCAGCCGAGTCCCGAGGACCGCTGGACGATGAGCTGGCAGGAGCGGAGGCGGAGCGGCTGATCGCACTTGCGGAGTTCGAGCGAGATCGACCCCGCGACACTGTCGACCGACTCGAGCGGGCGGCACGATCGATCGCGGGGCTCGCGCCGGCCCGAGCTGCTCGGATGCTTGCCGACACGGTCGAGCCGTGTGCCTCGACAGGTCAAACCGAACGTGGACTCGAGCTCGCGGAGGTCGCGCGTGACCTGGCTCGGAACAGCGATCCGCTCACCCGTCTGCATGTCGGGTTGCGGCACTCCGACGCACTTCACTTCTCGGGGCGCTTCCCGGAGGCGCGGGCGCTTGCGCTCGAAACCGCACAGGCCGCCGAGCGTCAGAGCATCGAGGAGCTCGGTGGCCTGGAAGGCCTCCTGCTCCTTGCCGAGGCCTTCTTCTCCGGCGGCGAGCTCGATCGGGCCACACCGCTCGCTCGAGAGACCGTTCGCGAAGCTCGGAGCATCGGAGCACTCGCGCTCCTGCGGATTGCACTGGCGTCGGTCTTCACCTACGAGTTCCAGTCGGCCCGGATTCTTCTTGCGCTCGCAGCCGCCGAGGAGGAGCTCGAGCTCGCACACGGGCTGGCCAGACGTTCGGCGCGAATCGAGGCGCTCGGGCACGTCGCCTGGTGCTACGCCGTTCGCGGCGAGGAGGAGCGCTGTCGAAGTCACGTTGGCGAACGTTTCGAGCTCAGTGCCATGGGTCGCGCCGACCCCATCGTCCACCCCTCGCTCGCGCTCCTCGAGCTCGCTCAGGGCCGGTTCGAAGAAGCAGTGGCAGCGATTGAGCCGACCATGCGTGTTCGCGAGGGCCGTGGCATCTTGGCTCCTGTCGACCTCGCGCTCCTCATCGAAGCGTTGGCGCAGGCAGGGCGGATCAGCGACGCGGAGCCCATACTGCAGCGCTTCGAGTCGGATCCACGAGTGATCGAGGATCCGCCGTCGAGAGCCCTTGCCGGCCGGTGTCGCGGCCTGATGGCGGATCGTTCTTCGTTCGAGACCGAGTTCGAGCGCGCGCTCGAAGAACACCGCCCCGAGCCTCGTCCCTTCGAGGAGGCCAGGACGCGGCTCTGTTATGGAGAGCGTCTCCGCCGCGAAGGTCGGCGTCTCGACGCTCGCTCCCGGATCCGCGAGGCTCTCGATGCGTTTCGGTGGATGGGAGCGACCGCCTGGGAGCGACGTGCTGAGGCGGAACTCGCCGCGACTGGAGAGCACGCACGTCGCCGTGTCGAGGAGACACGTGACGAGCTGACGCCGCAAGAGCTCGTCGTCGCACGGCTCGTCGCCCAGGGATTGCGAAACAAGGAAGTTGCGGCCCAGCTCTTCCTCAGCACGAACACGATCGAGACCCACCTGCGTCACGTCTTCCAGAAGCTCGGCGTCCGCTCGCGCACCGAGCTGGCGGCCAGGTTCACGGATTTCCGTGATGTGACCGCGGTCACTGCTGACTAGCGTCGGCAGCGGTTGCTACGGAACGAAGGAGGATCTCGATGATTCACGTGCTTGCAAGACGGCGAGGGCTGTTGTCCGCGTTGATCGCCGGCGCTGCTATCGCCGGCCTGACGATCGGGCTTCAGTCTGCGCCTGCCCAGTCGTCCGGCAGGGCCGCAGAAAGGGCTTCCGCTGCGGCTGGCTCGTGCCACAAAGGATCGGTCGCCGCACGCATCGGCGGCAAGCGGCGCTGCCTACGAGCCGGACTGCGCTGCAAGAAGCGGTTCGAGCGGCAGTACCGGCGACACGGCTTCCATTGCCAGGCGGGCCGCCTGCGGAAGCTGCACAAGCATCCACCACCCCCACCTCCGCCGCCGCCAGCACCGCCGCCTCCGGATCCCCCGCCTGCGCCCTTGAACGGAACGGGAGGCCTGCACTCGATCCAGGCACTCCCTTTGCACGGCGGGCCGGTCGGCGCTGCGCTCGGCTTCGGCTCGTACTGGGTCCGCACCGCTCCCGGGTACGACCTCTATCGGTACGACACCACGACCGGCCGGGTGACGGCGCACGTCGATGGGCTTTCGACGTCGCCGTTCGCCTTCAGCCAGTACGTCGCGGCCGGTGAAGGGGCGATCTGGACCTCCAACATCAACTCTGGCACGGTCACGCGGATCGACCCGGCGACGAATCGGGTCGTCGCGACCATCCCGGTCTGGCCGGCCAATTCCTGCGGGCCCGATCCGCTCACCTGCTCGTCGCCGACTGCGATCGCCTTTACGCCGGGCGCGGTCTGGGTCGTCCTCCATCACGAGTGGGCAGTCGCCCGCATCGACCCGGCGACGAACACGGTGGTCGCGACGGTCTCACTGGGTTCCGGCGGTCCCCAAGGCCCGCAGGAACTCACAGCGGCGAACGGCTTCGTCTACGCGGGCGGCTCGAGTGGGTTCGGAGGCCCGGCGTTGGAGCGAATCGACCCGGCCACCAATGTCGCCACACCCGTGATCGACGTCGCCAACGGCTGCGATGCCAAGGCGGGCGTTGGCACGCACGTCTGGCTCGTTGCCGGGGTCACGGGCTGCGGGCAGGGCTTGCCCGCCTCGTTGCTCGACATCGACACGGTCTCAGGATCGGTTATGGGCAGCGTCGCGCTCGACGACTCGCCATACGCAGTCGCAGCCGGCTGGGGCTCTGTCTGGGCGCTGACCGGCAAGCTCAGCCGCGTCGACCCGGCGAGCCACACCGTGACAGGGACGGTCCAGCTACCTGCCGGCCAGTCATGGGTGGCAGCCGACGCACAGCAACTGTGGCTTGCCGTTCAGGGCGGCGTTTACCAGATCGGACAGTAACCGCCGAAAGCTCCAGGACTCCAACGTCCTGGCAACCGGGATGGGGGCGGCTTCGGTCGCCCCCGACCCAGTCCGGTCAGCTTTCACGGTGCGACCTAACCGAACGTGAAGCAGTACGCCTCGGCGCCGGGGGCGAGGAAGCTGATCTCGAACGTACGGTCAGTGATCGACCCCGGCTCGCGGATCAGCTGATGGAGCCGCGGACGATCGAGCTTCCCGTTGCCCGCCTCATCGATATCGAGCCCGTGGGAGTCGCCGGGAGGCTCTCCGTCGACCAGCACGCGGAACCGGACAGGGCCCGACGCGGGCGGGGCCATGACGAGATTGACGTCGCGGGCGTGGAAGCGGAACACGAGCCGTCCATCGGCTTCGTTCACCACGCTCGCGCCGGCCCGAGCGTCCAGTTGCCCGAGAGCGCCCACTGGTTGCGCTCAAGCAGATCCGGCACGCCGAAATCCTGCGGCTCGTCGAACTCGGCGACGTTCGCGGACACGAAGCTCTGCCCTTGCTCGTAGCCGAGGTAGGTCTCTGGGGAGCCCAGCGTCGTCCAGTCGGCCTGCGCCTCGAAGCCCTCGCCGGCCACCGAGACCAGGTCGCGGCCCACGTCGTCATGGCCGGCCTCGCGCAGGAGCATCTGGATGGCCATCTCGCACTCCTCGTAGCCGCCCTCGCCGAAGTGGTTGTGTCGGATCCGCCCTTCCACGTCCGCGATGTACACGGCGGGCCAGTAGTTGTTGTCGAACGCGTGCCAGACCGCGAAGTCGGGGTCGAGCGCGATCGGATACTCGACGCGCATGTCCTCCGCGGCCCAGCGGACGTTGTCGGGGTCGTGCTCGAACGGGAACTCCGGCGTGTGGACGCCGATGACGACCAGGCCTTGATCCACGTACTTCTCGTGCCACGCGCGGACGTGGCCGAGCGTGCGCAGCCAGTTGATGCACGTGTACGTCCAGAAGTCGACGAGCACGACCTTCCCGCGCAGGCCCTCCGGGGTGAGCGGCTCGGAGTTGAACCAGCCGGTCGCGCCCTCGAAGCTGGGCAGGTGGGTCTCGGCTCGCAGCTTGGCGAACAGGCTCACGTGCCGGTGTCGTAGGTGCTCACGGCTACGCGGTGGGAACCGCCGCCCGTTCAGGCGTCTTCACGGCGGAGAGACCCTGCATGTAGAGAGCCCCGCTGATGACCGCGATCCAGGCAATGAGGACGAGTCGCGAAACAAGCGCGTACCCACCGTCCGGCGCCCAGACGCCGTTGGTCGCCCAGGTGGTTCCGCCGAGCAGGACGAGCACGACGGCTAGCACTCCCACCGAGAAGAACCTGCTCGAGATGAGGTTGGCCCGCCACAGCCCGAACGCTCCGGCCATCACGAACATCGCAGCCGGGAACGACGCAATCACCAACAGGGCCCATGAAAACTGATGGAGCCCGGTTGTGAACTCAGGATGGCCCGAGTCGGCGATCGAGAAGGCCAGCGCAGCGCGCAGCGCGATGAGCAGAAACAGCATGGCACCGAGCGCAGCGCTCGAGGCGGTCGCCGCCGCGCCCCAACCGCCCTGGCCGGCGTCACGCAGCACGCTCGAGAGGGCTGCTCCAAACCAAAGCAACGCCAGGCACCCAAAGCTGAAGATGACTGCCGCGATCAGAATCCGGCCGCGGTCGCCGTTGAAGAACGCGACGAGTTGATCGGCCCCCGAACCCGCCTTCGGCGCGCTGCCGTAGACGAGGGACGCGATGATGATCAGCACGGCGAAGACGACGCCGGCTCCGCGCCAGCTGCGCTCCCAATCAAGCATGAGATACCGCCCTTCTGAGTTGGGGTTTCATCGCAGTGACTTGAACGCGGCTGCCCCGGCTCCTCCCGGGCGGCGGTTATCCGCGTCTCGTGATTACACCGAACGGGAGCAGCGCGTTGACGACGTACTGCCTCCCGCAGATCTCGAGACAGGCGGAAAGAGACGGCGCAAGGTCGGGCTCATGCGTGCCAACCACTCCCGTTCAGCGCGGATTCGAACGGCCTCGCGCGCAGCGTAGGCCGGCGTCAGCAGCTTCGATTCGGCACAGAAGCTCACAGCCTCGCTGGCCGAGTCGAGCGCTCGCGTCCAGTCTTCCTCGATCTGATCCGCGGTGAGGGTCTCGTTTCCGTCCATCACCCGGACGGTACGCCCGCGGCCCCAGGTTCGAATGCGGGTTTTCTACGTCATCGCCGGCGGCTAACCACTCGCTACCTTGAGTCCCGTGCGCAGGAGGCGAACTGGAACCTGGCTCGGCGTTCCGTACGACTGGCGGCGCCCGACCTGGAAGCGCGTGCAGCGGCGCTGGTGGAATCCGAGGTCGCGCCGGGTGTTCACTCCGAAGAGCTTCGGCTGGGGCTACGACTTCAACCTCGCGGAGATCCTGCGCAGGCTGCATCTGCGCTAGGGCTTCCAGGTCATCAGCACGAACGCCCCGTGGCACTCTGTCGGACCCGTCCATGAGCCAGGTCGTTCAAATCGTCGGCGCGCTCGCGATCCTGGTCGCGTTCATCGCGGCGCAGCTGGGCGTCTTCGACGTCCGCTCGTGGTCGTACCTGTGGCTGAACCTGGTCGGCGCGCTGATCCTCGGGATCGTCGCGTGGCACGAGCGGCAGTACGGGTTCCTGCTCCTCGAGATCGTCTGGACGATCGTCACCGCGTGGGGGCTCATGACCCGCGCGCGCGGCGCTCAGGCCTAGGTGGGCTTCTCCCAGACGGAGACGTGCTTCGTGCTCTCGCTCGTGAACGGCTCGCGGTTCCAGCCGCTCCAGCGCTCGCGCAGCGTCATCCCGGCGATGCGGGCCATCAGGTCGAGCTCCGCCGGCCACACGTAGCGGAACGGCACCGACACCAGCTCCCACTTGCCGTCGCCACGCGAGAGGTGATGCGAGATCAGGCCCTGGTTCTCGACGTCGCGCTCGTCGATTCCGATGTGCTCCGCGCTGAAGTCGAAGACCTGGAACCGCTCGCCCGGGGGAAGCGTCCTCAGAGCGGGAACGCCGATCTCGATCACGAAGCAGCCGCCCGGCCCGAGGTGCGCTGCGACGTTCTCGAAGCATGCGACCTGCGCGTCCTGCGTCGTCAGGTTGCCGATCGTGTTGAAGACGATGTACGCGAGCGAGAACGAGCCGTCGACCTTCGTCGTCGCGAAGTCGCCGATCGCGACCTCGATCTCCTCCCCGCCGGGTTTCTCGTGCAGCTTGGCGACCATCGCTGCGGAGAGATCGATCCCGTGCACGCGGACCCCGGCCTGCGCGAGCGGCAGCGCGATCCGGCCTGTGCCTATCCCGAGCTCGAGCGCGGCTCCGTCGCCGGCGAGCTCGGCGAGGAAGTCGACCGCCGGATCGAGCACGTCCGGTTCGAACATGTCAGCCGAGGACTCGTCGTAGCGCTCCGCCACGTCCTCGCCGAAGTAGTTCTCGGGCGTCAAGCCGTCAGAACTTCCGCGCCTCGAGGTAGAGCACTCCCGTGCACGGGAGGCAGTACGTGTTGAGCTCGTCGCCCAGCTGGACGAGTCGTCGCTTGGATTCGTCCTTCCCGAGCTGATCCTAGTACTGGTGGACGAGCGCGATGTACTTCTGCGTCAGCTGCGCGAAGTGCTGCTGGTTGTACATGGAGTTGATGGTCTCGAGAGTCGAGATCTGGAAGTCGAGCCTCTGGAACTCGTGGTTCATCGCGGTCGTGTCGCCCTGCCCGCACCCGGCGAGCAGAAGCACGACCAGAAGCAATCCGGCAATGCGCGTCATGGGGCGTTAGTTGGCGAGCCGAACCGCGACGACAGCGGCCGCGTCCGCCATCTGGCCCAGCATCCGGTAGTCGACATTCGCCGGCGTGTCGCAGAGCTTGTGGTAGCAGGCATCGAACGGAAGATTGGCAGACCCGCCCATGCGGCGCGCGGATGCAGTCGACTTGAGATCGTCCGCGCCTGTGAACAGGCCGCCGACCGGGATCCCGACATCGGCGAACGACGCGTGGTCGGACGCGCCGCCGAGCGACTCCTGCTCGACGGGCAAGTGGCGCGCCGCGAAGTAGGCGCGGAACGCGTTCTCGATCTTGCGTGAGCCGGGCGGGCCATCGTCACCGTCATACACGATCCGGTCGTAGTTCGGCGAGCCGACCATGTCCAGATTGATCACGCCGAGGATCCGTCTCCGCGCGCGCGGGCTCAGGCTCTGCACGTAGCTCCTGGACCCGAGGAGCCCGAGCTCCTCCCCGCCCCAGAACGCGAACCGCAGCCCGTGCTTCGGCCGCACGTGGAGGCGACGCGCCTGCCTCGCGATCTCGAGGACGGCCGCGGTGCCCGAGCCGTTGTCGTTGATCCCCGGCCCGTTGGCGACCGAGTCGAGATGCCCGCCGAGGAGGATCACGCCGCTCGTCCGCCCCGGGAGATCGGCGATCACGTTCGCCGCCTTCGCTCGTGTCGTCTTGACCGAGAGGTCGAGGTGCACCCGGACCGTGCCCACCTGGGCGAGCCGCGTCAGCTCCGAGCCCACGTTGGACGAGATGACGAGCACCGGGATCCGGACGCCCTGGCCGAAGAGCGTGGCCGAGAGCGGCGCCGTGCGTCCCGGAAGGCCGTCGTTCGCGATCAGCGCGGCCGAAGCGCCGACCGCCTGCGCGGCGCCGGCCTTCTGCGAGAACGGGCACCCGCCTCGCCGCATCAGGGCAACCGCGCCGTGCGGGAATCCGCTGAAGTCGGAGTCCGCACAGCCGCTCGAGCCCCCGACGGAGGCGACCGGAGCCGTGACGTTCCCGCCGCCCGAGTAGCGCATCGTCAGGAAGTCGCGGTTGCGCGCGTAGCGCACGAGCCCGGGCGAGACGCGCTCGAACACCGTCGGCTTCGTCTCGCGGAAGTACTGGAAGGCGAAGGTCTTCTGCCGGGGTCGGAGACCGGCAGCCCGGAGCTGCCGCACCACATAAGCCACCGACTCCGAGTATCCCGGCGTGCCTACAGCGCGCGTTCCCTTGTTCCGTTCCGCGACCGCTTCGAGGGCCTCGAGATGCGCCTTCAGATGGCCGGGCGTGATCGCCCGGGCCAGCGCTCGAGTCGAGGCCGGCGTGCGGGCCGCCGGGCCAGCCTTGTGCCCGACGGCCGCGTCGCCGGATCCCGCAACCAGCAGGAGCCCGATTCCGATCGCCAGAGCGAAACCTCGCACGTGTCTTGATAGACGGCGGCCCCGGACGGAAGTTGGCCGATGCGCACGCTGCGCCGCGAACGGACTAAGGTTGTCCTGTGCGGATCCTCCTCGGCATCGTCATCGTCCTCTTCCTCGTCCTCTGGGTGCGGGCCGTGATCGACTGTTTCAGGCGACATGACCTCGGGGTAGGCGGCAAGGCGGGCTGGACGATCTTCATGCTGATCCTGCCGTTCATCGGGCTGCTCGTGTACACGATGCTGCGGCCCGCGAACGCCTAGCGGAGTCGTGCGCTGAAGATCGTCGGACTAGGCGGCTCGCTGGCGTCGACGTCGCGCAGCCGCTCCGCGCTCGAGACGGCCCTCGCAGGCATTGAGGAAGCCGAGACGGAGCTGCTCGACATTCGGTCGCTCGATCTGCCGCTCTACAACCCCGACGACGAGCCGACCCCGCGCACGCTGGACATGGTCGAGGCCCTCGAGAGCGCCGACGGCCTGCTCTGGAGTAGCCCGCTCTACCAGGGGTCGGTCGCGGGCTCGTTCAAGAACGCCCTCGACTGGCTGCACCTACCCAGCGGCAGCGTGTACCTGACGGACAAGCCGATCGGCCTGATCAGTGTGTCCGGCGGGACGCAGGGGCTGCAGGCGATCAACGCGATGGAGTTCTCCGTGCGCGCGCTCCGGGCGTGGGCGGTGCCATATGTCGTGCCGGTCCCCGGCACCGCCTTCGACGAGCACGAAGAGGTTCGGGACGAGGGCGTCGAACGGCAGCTCAGGATGCTCGGCAGCGAGGTCGTCCGCCTCGCCGCGCACTTCTCGGAAGCGGAGGAGCCGGACCACCCGACCGAGTGCGCGCGGGCACGTGAGCGGGTAGCGGCGGCCGCCTAGTTTCGCTCGCGCCGGACGAGCGCGTGCAACTCGTTGTCTTCCGGATCGACGAACTCGCGCACGACGCGAAAGCCGGCCTTCTCGAAGGCCCGCAGCGAGGCGGTGTTCTTGAGATCCGGGTCGGCCGTGCAGGCCGTCGTCTCGGGCCGCGCGAAGACGATCTCCTCGACGAAGCGGCGGATCATCTCCGTGCCGAAGCCCTGCCCGGTCCGGGCCTCGTCTCCGATGAACAGGTCGAGCCCCGCCGTCCCCTTGCCTTCCTCGATCAGCGCTGCGTAGTCCGGGTAGTCGGACACGAGGTAGGTCTGGATCATCCCGAGCGGCTCTCCGTCGAGGAGCGCGAGGTAGTGCTGGGTCGGATCGGTGCCCTCGATCGTCGGCAGGTAATGCGCCTCGGTCTCCTCGAACGTCTTGCGCATGGTCCACCAGCGGACGACGTGAGGCCGTTGGTGCCACTCGTGGACGAGCGGCAGGTCGTCGCGGGTCATCGGCCGGAAGCTGATCGCCATTGCAAGGGGATGATCGCCGAGGCGCGAAGTCGGGCACATGTTCGAGACCGTGCTCGCCGCCACGGCGGCTGCGTGGGGGATCCTGATGGCGATCTCACCCGGCCTGCAGATCCGCAAGATGCTGCTGCACCGCTCGTCGCGCGAGGTCTCGATCGCCTACTTCTGGGTGCTCCTCGTCGGCTTCACGCTCTGGGTCGCATACGGGGTGACGATCAAGAACTGGTACCTCGTGGTGCCGAACGCGGTCGCATTCACGGTCGGCGCGACGACGATCGCAGTCGCGCTGCGCTACCGGCTCAGACCGGAGCCGGCAGGTAGAACGTGAGCGGCGGGCCGAGCCGCGTCGCCCCCTGACGCCAGGTGACGCGGTAGCCACGCGGGCCGCGCACCGGGTAGTTGCGCAGCCAGTAGACGGTTCCGCCCCAGGCGGCGCCGGTCTTCTTGACCGGGAAGCTCTTGCACGTCGCCTGCTGGCCGAGCGGCCGCACGCAGATCCGGTAGCGCTGGAAGTACTTCGCCGCGAGAGTCAGCCGGAAGCTGTAGACGCCGCCGGTCTTGAAGATCCCGTAGCAGACGTCGCCGGTCCCGCTGCAGTAGCTCTTGACCCGGCTCTGGTCGGCCGCCGCGCTCGGTGCGACCGAGACGAGGGCCGCGATCAGCGCAAGGAGGAGGCTCAGGCGCAGCATCGCTTCAAGTCTGCCGGACGCGGATCGCTCAGCCAAGGGCTTTACGCCATGCCCACAGATGCCGAGTACTGTCCAAGGTCAAGAGTCGTGAGAAAAATCAATTGAGCGATCGTCCGCAGGGTGTGACCCCGGCCGGCGTCCGCTCGGCCGGGATCACCGGCTCTGATCAATCGCGCTTCGCACCCGGATCCGCCGAGTCGTAGCTCGTCGTGCCCTTCCCGTCCGGGGACATCTGGGACTTCGCGCGGAGGACCGACTGCCGGTAGGCGGCGTCCGTGTCTCGTCTGCCGTCGATGTCCGGGGCTGGACCCTCGTTGCCGATCCCACCGTCCGGGAGCAGGCCGATCAGGCCGTCCACGAGTCGCCGGATGAGACCCGTCTTCCCATTGGCCATGCTTCGTCACCTGCCATGGGGTTCAGTCGAGTCTCATCGGACACGTCGTCTGGCGCCAAGAGCCGTTCGGCACGGCGAGACACGGCTAGCCGTCGGGAGTCCGCCCGACGGCTAGCTGGTAGCGAGTCACGGGGTCCGGGAGGAACGCTATCCCTGGCCGTGGTGGCCGTGGTTCGAGTGGCCGTGGTTCGAGTGGCCGTTGTTCGAGTGGCTGTTGTTCGAGTGGCCTTGGTTGGAATGGCCTTGGTTGGAATGGCCGTTGTTCGAGTGATCCTTGGGATGGGTGTCCGTCTTGGTGGAAGGACCGGAGAGGTCCGGACCCTCGGCCACCTGGTCCAGAACGTGCTTGGGCGCGTGTCCGTTGATGTGAGCGGCGGCGATGTCCCCTCCGTGATTTGGCTTGCCGATGCACGAATGCGCCGCCTCCGGTCCGCCACCCATCGACGACACGAAGTCGCCATGGTTCTTGTAGGAGGTCATGGTGGTGGGGGCAGCCGTCACCGTGCCGGTGTAGTCGCCTGAAAGAGCGCCGCCACCGACCGGGAACGATCCCGACCACATGAAGCCCGGGTTGTAGGGCCCGTCGTAGGTCGAGCTGAACGTGATCACGCCTCCCGAAAGCGTGCCGGTGACCGTCTCGGTCGTGTAGTAACCGCTATCGATCGGCGTCGAACCCGCGATCGCGATCGACCCGTCGCACGGGTTAGCCACCACCACGAAGGTATGGATGAAGGTATCGAGGACGGCGACCGTGTACGACGTGGTGGCCACTTGGTACCGGGCCGGGCCGCCCCCGACGGCCAACGCCGGAGCTGCCACAAGACCGACCAAGAGGCTCACTGATGCCAGCGTGATGATGAGGCGTTGTCGCATGACCACTCCCTGCTCGAGCCGGGGGCACCAGCAGCGCCGCGGGACTTCGCTGCCCTGCCCGTCTACCCGAAGAACGACACCCGGCCTGTCCGCGTTACCGCCGCACGGGCCGCTGATGGTCCGGACGACCGCGGTACCAATGGGCGCGCCTAGCAGTTCGTGGCGTCGGTCCAGTCCGGCTGGTGCTCGTTCCCGGTTCCGTCGGCGACGTTGCCGAAGTCGCTGCCGTCCGGTCGGATCATGGCGAGTCCCACGGTCGATGAGCCGTCATCGAGGAATTGGCCATGCAGAAGGAGGATGACGGTGCCGTCCGGCGACCACACCGGGTCGGCGAACCCGTCTGTCACGCCGGGGACCGTACTCTGAGGGACCAGGCTCCGCAGCCCGGTCCCGTCCGGCCCGGTGAGCCAGGCGCCACCGCGCGGGTACTCGGGGGTATCGGCCTCGAACGCGATCTGCCTCCCGTCGGGCGACCAGACGGCGTCGCCGGGTCTCATCGTGTCCGGGGTGATCCGAACGAGGTTCGATCCGTCCAGGTCCACGACGAACAGGGCGGAGGTGGTGTCGTTGACGTTGCGGGTGAAGACCAGGCGCTTGCCATCGGGCGAGAAGCGTGGCGCGTGGTCCTCCGACGCCTCCTGCGGAACCGTGGTCACACGTCGAACGCCAGTCCCGTCCTTGGCATTCATCACGTAGATGCCTTGTTTGGCGTGACCGCCGCCTCGGTCGGCCTCGAACGCGATGAGCTTTCCATCGGGCGAGTAGCCGGGATCGCCGCTGACGCCCTTCGAGTCGGTGAGCTTGCGGAGGTCGGTGCCGTCGGCCTTCATGGTGTAGACGTCGTTGACGTCGACACCGTCGGCGGTGTTGGGGTCATCGCGGTCGGTGTCGATGGCGATCCGTGAGCCATCCGGCGACCAGACCGGCCAGCCGCTGGTGCGCCCGTCCAAGTTCGTCAGCTGCTTGGCATGGGTCAGGTCGGCACAGGCCGTCCACGTCTGGTCATCCTTCATGAAGGCGATCATGCCGGCCTGTTTCGCGAACGTCGGCAGAGCCGGAACGGATGCCTCGGGCGATGGCGATGCGGTCGCGATCGCAGCGGTCGCAGCCGCCGGAGCGACTGTGGCGCCGGCAGTCACGGGCACTGGCGGCGTGTCGGTCGTGCTGACAGCGCAGCCCGCGAGCATTACCGCCACGGTGGCCACCAGGATCAGTTTCATCCGCGTTTCCCTCTCTTGCTTCAGCCGAGAGTAGACGCCGACCGTCTCTGGTCCCGGTGGTTCCCTGCCGTCGGCGACGGCGTTGCGACGCGATCGCTGGCCGCCCGACGGGCTCAGGGATGCCCCGCGGGCGTTAACGGATCGAGCCGGGCAGCATGGGCTCCGGTCCCGCGCGTCCGCATCGGACGTCGCGTTCCATTCAGTACAGGTGCGTCGCGACGTACCATCGGGACGTGATGAGATACCCGGACGGCCTCGACGTCGAAGGTCCGGTCCAAGCGGAGCTCTTCGTCGTCTGGTTGGCGGACGATCACCTCGAATTGACGGGTCCTTGCGGCCCTGCACCGTGGCTACTTGAACTCGGTTCGACGGATCACCCGGTCGAGGTCGTCTCCCGGATCGTTCGCGATGTGATCGGCGATCCGATGCTTGTCCATTCGACGTCGTGGCGACGGGATCGCGGCGCGGTGATCCTCAGCTTCGTCGTCGTCATCGACGGTTCCCTGGTCGGATCGATGGCCAGCCTCCCGATCGCGCGTCGCGAGGTAGCGCGCGGGGAGGCCACGGCCGCACCGCGCGAGATCGCGACGGCGCAGGTGGTCGAGCATGGGCTCCGACATATGGCGTGGTTGGCGAAGGACGACCCCGCCGTGGCGGCTGAGCTTCCGGAAGGTTGGCGAACCGTGCTCGCGGAGTACGTCCCTGAGCCGTTCCGCAACCTCGGCTGACGGAGGGCGCGATGGATGAACAGACGATCACGGTCCGCTGCGTCTGCGGGTGGGAGACCAGCGGACCAGAGGACCTCGTCGTGGAGGCGACCGCGGACCACGGCCGTCGGATGCACAACATGACGCCGACCCGGGAGGAGGTGCTTGCCATGGCGATCCCCACGCCCGGCGGCACAGATGGTTCGGCCGGGTAGCGCAGGGCTGGGGCCCGACCGGCCATCGTAGTCAAGGGGCCCTAGGGGACACCCTCGGCGCACCCTTCACGCCCGAACCCCGCCGTCTACTCCGGCTTGGCGCCGAAGATCGTGTAGTGCCAGGGCTTCTCGGGCACGCCGGTCAGCTCGATCATCACGTGCTTGACCTGGGTGTACTCGTCGAACGAGTAGCTCGACATGTCCTTGCCGAAGCCCGACTGCTTGAAGCCGCCGTGGGGCATCTCCGACGTCACCATCAGGTGGTCGTTGATCTGGACGTGGCCGAAGTTCAGGCTCCGCGCGGCCTCCATCGCCCGGAAGACGTCGCGGGTCCAGATCGAGGCGGCCAAGCCGTACCTCGTGTCGTTGGCCTTGGCCAGTGCCTCTTCGTCGGTGTCGAACGGCAGGACCGTCAGGACCGGGCCGAACACCTCGTTCTGGACGATCTCGCTGTCCTGGGCGCAGTCGGCGACGATCGTCGGTCGATAGAACGCGCCGTTCGGGAAGCCGGGCACGTCGGGTCGATAGCCGCCCGCAGCGATGGTAGCGCCGGCCTGCTCCGCGCGCCGGACGAACCCGTCCACCCGCTCGACCTGGGCCTGGCTGATCAGAGTGCCGAGATCGGTAGACGGATCCATCGGGTCACCGACCCGGACGCCGTCGAACAGGACCGCGGTCCGTGCCAGGAACGCGTCGTAGACCGATCGATGGACGTACACGCGCGTCGCCGCCGTGCAGTCCTGGCCGCCATTGATCAGCGCGCCGGCCGTCGCTCCGCGCGCGGCGGCCTCGAGGTCGGCGTCGGCATGGACGATGAACGGCGCCTTGCCACCGAGCTCGAGGTGGACCCGCTTGACGTTGTTCGCCGCCAACGCCTGGATCCGCTTGCCCGTCTCGGAGTCGCCCGTCAGGGAGATGAGGTCGACGTCCATGTGGGCGGCCATCGCCGCCCCGACGACGTCTCCTCGACCGGTCACGACGTTGAGGACGCCGGCCGGCACCCCGGCTTCCGCGGCCAGCTCCGCCAGGCGGATCGTCGTGATCGGGGTCGCGCTGGCGGGCTTGAGGACGACCGAGTTCCCCGCCGCGAGCGCGGGGCCGACCTTCCAGATCGCCATCCAGAACGGGTAGTTCCACGGCGCCACCTGGGCCACCACGCCGATCGGCTCGCGTCGGACCATCGACGTGTGGCTGCCGCTGTACTCGTATGCGGCCTTGCCTTCCAGGTGTCGGATCTGGCCGGCGAAGAAGCGCAGGTTGTCCGAGGCGAAGGCGAAGTCGGACTCGCGCCGGAGCTTGTAGGCGGTCCCGGTCTGGCGGGTCTCGATCAGCGCCAGCTCATCCGCGTGCTCGTCGCACAGGTCTGCCAGCCGGTTCATCGCGGCGACGCGGTCGGGCAGGCCCATCCGAGACCAGCGGCCGTCGCGGAAGGCGGCGCGGGCCGCGACGACGGCCCGGTCGACGTCGGCTTCGGTCCCGGCCGGGACGCGGCCGACCAGCTCGCCCGTCGCCGGACTGTGGACCTCGAGCCAGGCCCCGGACGCGGACGGTGTGGACACGCCGTCGATGAACATCGGGTGGTCGGTGACGACCGTGACGGCCATGGTGGATCTCCTCGTGGCGCGGCCGGCGAAGGGCGGCGCGATGGGCGTTCGGATGATCGGGGATCGAGTCTAGCCCACGCTCAGCCGCGGGCGCGCTCGCGTTCCACCAGCGTCCTCGCGAAGCCGGCCAGCAGGACGTCCTCGAGCGGCGGGTTGATCAGACCGGCCCGTGCGTCGCGGAAGGCACGCTCGAGCGGACCGGCGAGGAAGCCGGGCCCACCGGCGATCCGGAGGGCCTCGTCGGTGGCCTCGACGGCGGCCTTCGTCGCCGTGGACTTGGCGAGCGCCACGTCGCCGAGGAGGGCGGCACGCTCGTCGGGAGCAGCCACATCCCAGCGGCGCGCCACGTCGCCGACGACGATCCGGGCGCCTCGGACGGTCGCATCGAGCCGACCGAGGCGGACCTGGACGGACGGGATGTCGGCGACCGCCGTCGAGCCGTCACCCGGCCGCCGGTCGATCGCCCAGCGGACCACGTCGCGGCGGGCCCCCTCCCCGACCCCGACGTAGACCGCGGCGATGGCCATCTGGAACCAGGCACCCGGGGCGGGTCCTCGGGGATCGGGCTCCGTCGCGCGTCGGCGCACGACGAGCGCCTCGGACGGCACCGGGACGCCGTCGAGGCCCAGCCGTCCGGAGGCCGAGCCGCGCATCCCGAGCGCTTCGAAGCCCGGCAACCGGGTCACGCCGACCGAGTCGAGATCGACCACGAACAGGCCGACCTCGGGGACGTCGGCCGGGGCGGCGGACGGATCGGAGATCCGCGCGCTGACGATCGCCAGGCGGAGGGCCGGAAGCCACGTCGTCCATGACTTCTCGCCGGTGAGCGTGTATCCGCCGTCACGCTCCATGACCGCCGTCGTCCCGGGGATCGCGCCGCGTGCCGGGCTGCCGCCCTCGTCCTCGGTCGACGCCGCATTGAGCAACGCACCATGGTCCCGGATGAGACCGTAGATCGCCTCCCGGCGCCCGATCGGCCACCCGCTCGACTGGGGCATCGACCCGACGACGTGGACGTGCATCGCGAAGCCGAGCCCGACCGATCCGTCGACCGCGGCCAAGGCAGCAAGCAGATCGACCGCCTCGACCATCCCGATGCCGAGCCCACCGGACTCCGCCGGGACAGGGGCGAGATGCAGCCCGGCCGCGACCAGAGCCGCCGGCGCCCCGGGATCGAAGACATCGCCGAGCGGGAGAGCCCGGAGTCGAGCCTGTGCATCGATCAGTCGATCGGCGAGTTGTTCGCGCATCGGCCCATGCTAGCCGCCGGGACTACCATGACGTCATGACCCGGGCCCGAGCGCTCCTCGGCGGCCTGTTCGCGACGGTCCTTCTGGCTGCCTGTGGGTCATCGGCGCCCGGTGGCTCGAGCGGCCTCGGCACGGGAACCTCGCTCGCTGCCACAGCTCCAGCTTCGGCCGGCCCGGTCACCTCGGCACCGCCGACGACCGCGGCGTCGAGCCCGGCCTCGAGCGGACCCACCGGCGGAGGACCGAGCTCCATCCGCCTCCCCCGTCGCGAGCATCGGCACGATGCCGGATCCCACGGGCTTCTGGGCCCGCGCCGCCGGGGCGCTCGACGCCGCACAGCGTGTGCGGGTCATCGCCAAGGGTCCGAGCCCAGGCGAGATCCGCTACGAGCCGAAGCGCTCGGCCACGATCCTGGCCGACATGCCGATCTTCGTCTGCGTCGACGGCGTCGCGTACGACGGCCAGAACGGCTTCGAGCCGACGCCTGGACCGTGGGATTGTGGAGTCGACGCCTTCGTCGGCGGATTCCGCCATCTCGGCCAGCCGGTGGACGCGTGGAGCCGGGAGCTCGAGGCGAGCAAGCACATCAAGGAGACCGTGGCCGCCGAGGCGGACGGGACCTGGCGCTGGGACTACGCCGCGGACTCGCCGCAGTACGGTGGTCCGGTCGCGGCCAGCGTCTGGCTCGATCCTGCGACCGGGCGGATCGTCAGGTCGTCACGCAAGGATCCGATCGGCCGGACGACCTGGACCGTCGAGTACGGGGCGACGTTCCCGACGGTGGCGCTGCCGGGCTCCTGAGCTCAGGTCCGCTCCGCCATCGATCCGGGCGGCTCATCCTGCGCGTCGAGGCGGATGGCCTCGCGCCGCAGGAGCTCCCACGCTCGTTCGACGTGGCGCGCCTCGGTCCGCAGGTTGCCGACCGAGAGCCGGATCGTGAAGCGGTCGTCGAGCCGGGTATGGGACAGGAACACCTCGCCGGAGCGGTTCACCGCGTCCATGATCCGGGCATTGCGGTCGTCGAGAAGGACGCGGACCTCGGGCTCGTCCGTGCGACCGGCGAGCCGGGCGGGACGCCAGCGGAAGCAGACGGTCGAGAACGGCACCGGCGCGAGGCGTTCCCAGTCCGGGTCCGCATCGACCGTCGCCGCGAAGCTCGCCGCCAGCTCGAGGTGGTGGGCGATCCGCCGCCGCAGCCCGTCCAACCCGAACCATCGGATCAGGAACCACAGCTTGAGCGCCCGGAACCGGCGACCGAGCTGAGGCTGGTACTCGTTGTAGTCGCGGACCGGCGCCGCGCGGTCCAGCGTGCGCAGGTACTCGGGGACGAGGCTGAACGCCGACCGGATCGCTGCCATCCGCCGACTCAGCAGGAGCGATGCGTCGAGCGGGGTGAACAGCCATTTGTGCGGATTGACGACGACGGAGTCGGCTCGCTCCCAGCCGTCGAACGGAGCCCGACGCTCGGGCAGGACCGCGACGGCACCCGCATAGGCCGCATCGACGTGGAGCCAGAGGCCCTCTCGCGCGGCGACATCCGCGAGGGCCGCCAGGGGATCGACCGACGTCGAGCTCGTCGTCCCGGCGGTCGCGACGATCGCGATGGGCCGGAGCCCGGCCGCCCGGTCGTCCGCGATCGCCAGCTCGAGGGCATCGACCCGCATCCGGTACTGCTCGTCGGTCGGGATGCGGCGCAGGCCGGCTCGCCCCAGGCCCAGGGTCATGCACGCCCTCTCGACGGAGGAGTGCGCCTCGGCCGACGCGTAGACCCGGAGCCCGCCACCGAGCTCCTCCCGCCCGGTCAGTCCGAGCGCGGCGACGTCGGCACCGCTCGCCTCACGAGCCGCGGCCAGGGCGATCAGGGTCGAGGTCGACGCCGTGTCGGTCAGGAGGCCGTCGAATCCGGCCGGAAGGCCGAGCGCCTGTCGAAGCCAATCGACGACGACCTCCTCCAGCTCGGTGCCGACCGGCGACGTCCGCCACAGCATCGCGTTCTGACCGAGCGCGGCCGTGAGCATCTCGCCCAGGACGCCCGGTCCCGAGGCCGTCGTCGCAAAGTAGGCCATGAACCCGGGATGCTGCCAGTGCGTCGCGTTCGGCTCGACCAGCGCCCGATAGTCGGCCAGGATCGCCTCGATCGCCTCGGGCGCCTCCGGTGGGGCGGCCGCGAACAGGGAGTGGATCGATCCGGGTTCGACCGGCGGGAGGACCGGGAAAGCCTCGACACCGGCAAGGTAGTCGGCCATCAGGTCGACGACGGCGTGGGCGGCGCTGCGGAACGCCTCCGGGTCCATGTCGAGCGCGCCGGAGACCTGCTCGGGATCGAGATCCGTGCTCATCCGCCCGAGTCTACATAGGTGGGACGGCGGGCCGGAGGGGGACGAACGGGCGATACGGGGCTGCCCGCCTCCTCGGCTAAGGTGGGACGCATGACCGCCGCGCCATCCCGCGAACGACGCGCTCGTCTGCTGGCGATCGGCTGGGCCGCCGTGCTCGCAGCGGCGCTGCTCGTGGGACCGCTCGCGGGAGGCGCGGCCGCCGCGGACCCGACCCCCACCCCGACACCGACCGACCCGGGCGACCCCACCGCCACGCCGACCCCGAGTCCGACTCCGTCGCCGATCGTCATCGCCTATCGGACGTCACTCCTCCACAGCGGCGATTTCGCCCGGCAGTACACCCGCTATCAGTGCGTCGGCGCATCCCTCCAGATCATGCGCAACATGATCTGGAGCTTCAACAATCGCGGTCCCAATCTCCAGCGGCGACTGTGGCGGATCGCCCGGGCCAACAGCCGCTACACCGCGGACGGCGGCGCCGACCCGTACGGCTGGGCGACCGCGACGTCGCTCGCCGGCCAGGGCCGCTACGTCCTGATCGCCGCACCGACGATGGCGGGAGCCGTCAAGGCGGCCGCCCAGGGCATCGCGACCACCGGACGTCCGGCCGGGATCGTCGTGTGGCATGGCGCGCACGCCTGGGTCGTGACCGGCTTCGAGGCCACAGCGGACCCCTCGAAGACGGACGACTACCGGGTCGTGACCGTTCGGATCGCGGACCCGCTGTGGCCCTACTACCGGGTGAACCGGTACAGGATCTACCGCCCGGGGACGCGCTTGTACATGGGCACGCTCGCCCGGAACTTCACCACCTACCACGACGCACGGAGGGACGACCGGATCGAGGGGTTGTTCGTGGCGATCGTCCCGCTCGCCGAGGGCGCCACCCTCCCGTCGGGCGCGTGGGAGCCGAAGGGCGGTGTCACGACCACCTCGACGCCCCTCCCGACGCCGACCTCCACGCCCATCCCGACATCCACCCCGTCCCCGACGGATGCCCCCGCCGAGAGCCCGACGGCGACGCCTGATCCGACATCGACGCCGACGGCCAGCCCCACCGAGCCGGCGCCAACGCCCTCCCCCAGCGCCTGACGGTCGTAACAGCCGCGGGCCGGGGCCCGTCACCTGACCGATGCGATCCCGCCGAGCCCTCGCCTTCTTCCTGCCCGGCGTCGTCCTCGCGAGCGCGCTGTGCGGGCTGGTCTATCTCACCGTCCAGCAGGATCTCAGGACTGGCGCGAACGATCCCCAGCAGCAGATCGTCGAGGACGCCGCCGCGAGGCTCGACGCCGGTGCCGCTCCGACCGCGATCGTCGGCCCGGACACCGTCGACATCGCCCGGAGCCTGGCGCCGTTCGTCGTCGTCTACGACGGGTCCGGAGCCGTCCTGGCGACCGACGGCATGCTCGACGGCGTCGCGCCCCGTGTGCCCCATGGCGTGCTCCAGAGCGCTCGAGCGTCCGGCCGGGACGCAGTCACGTGGCAACCGCGCGCGGGCGTGCGGGTCGCCACGGTCACGGTCCCCTGGAGCGGCGGCACCGTCCTGGCGGGCCGGTCGCTCCGCGTCGTCGAGGAGCGCGTCGCGTCGCTCGGCCTGCTGGTCGGCGCCGGCTGGGTGGTGGCGCTGATCGCGCTGGCGATCGCATCCTTCATCGCCGCGTCACTCTGGCCGACGCCCGTGGCCGACGGACCGGACGCCGGAGCCTGACCCGGCGGCCCCCGTCCGCTGCGCCGCCCGGATCAGGCCGGTCGATCCGGCCGACGGGTCCAGACATATCGAACCGCGCCATCGTCGGCGCAGGCGACGGACCGTCGGTAGGACCATCCGTCCGTCAGATCGATCTCCGAGGGTCGGTCAGCCATGGCGACACGTTCACCCCCGCGAGGGCCGCCGACGAAGACGATCATCGCGGACGGCGCCGGAGGCTCGTCAAGGAAGTCCATCGTCAGCCTGGCTCCATACGGTCGCGGTTTTCGATGGTGGCGGCCCGCCTCGATCCCGGACAGTGCCGAGAGACCCGAAGAAACGCGCTACCCTCCACCGGATGGAGCACCACTCCGCCAGTGCGGCAGGTCAGCGATGGCGGCGGATCGCCGCCGCGATGGCCATCGGCGCAGGGATCTTCCTCGTCGAGATCATCGCCGGGATCGCCAGTAACTCCCTTGCCCTCCTCGCCGACGCCGGCCACATCTTCGCGGACGTCTCGGGGATGGCCCTGTCGTTAGCCGCCATCTGGGTCGCCGCCCGGCCGCGGACCTCGTCTCGCACGTTCGGGCTCTACCGCCTCGAGATCGTGGCCGCGACGGCCAATGCGATCCTGCTCCTGGGGATCGCGATCGTCGTGGTGCTCGAGGGGATCCGCCGGTTCCTGACCCCACCCGACATCGCGTCGGGCGTGGTCATCGTCGTCGCCGCGATCGCCCTGCTGGGCAACCTCGTCTCGCTGCGCCTCCTCGCCGAGGGGCGGCACAAGAGCCTGAACGTGCGCGCCGCCTACCTCGAGGTCGCGGGCGACCTCCTCGGCGCGGCGGCGGTCCTCGTCGCGGGCGTCATCATCTTCGCGACCGGCTGGGCGCAGGCGGATGCCGTCGCATCGATCGTCATCGGGATCCTCATCGTTCCGCGAGCGCTGACGCTCCTGCGCGACAGCATCGACATCCTCCTCGAGGCCGCGCCCAAAGGCGTCGACCTCGACCACGTCCGGAGGCACATCCTCGAGGCTGCCGGTGTGGCGGACGTCCACGACCTCCATGCCTGGACGATCACGAGCGGCATGAACGTCGTGTCTGCCCATGTCGTGCTGACCCCGGACGGTCAGCCGGGCGAAGTCCTCGATGAGCTCGGCCGGTGCCTGACCGATGACTTCGACATCAGCCACTCCACGTTCCAGCTCGAGACGCCCGACCACGTCCGGTGGGAGGCCGCCTCGGCCCAGCCGCGGCACTGACGACGGACCGGGACCGGCCCCGGTCACGCGGCACGAATCGTCGGCGCGGCCGTGACGCCGGCCCCCGGGTCACGCGGCCGATCGGCACGACAGCAGCAGACCCCGGCGATGGGGCCGGGGTCTGCGCCCCGACACGGCTGGGCATCGGGACCCTGAAGAACGTCGTCCCGGTCGTCGCGTTACGGATGGTCACGAGCTGGGAGGCCCCGACGCCGTTCTGGCGGCCATCGGGGCCTCACCACGGACCGACCGGGACCATCGACAGCGCCCTTGGGTCCGCCCGAGACAACGAAGTCCGGCGATGTCCCGTTACGGGGCGGACTGGATCGCCATCTACAGGTCGGCTTTCGACGTCCTCGACGGGGGATCTGGTCGGGGCGGCCGGATTTGAACCGACGACCACCAGTCCCCCAGACTGGTGCGCTACCAGACTGCGCCACGCCCCGACGAGAGGGCGAGTCTAGCAGACGGACGCCTCAGGACCGTTCGAGCGTGGCCATCCAGGTCCGGTAGTCGGCGAGCTCATCCGTCAATTCGCGGGCGAGCAGGTCGACCAGGCAGCGCTTCGCGCTCTTGCCCTCGAAGAGCGCGCGGTGGACCTCGCGCGCGATCGGCATCTCGACCCCCAGGCGATCCGCCAGCGCGATCGCGGCATCGACCGTGTATGCCCCTTCGGCGACGCCGGGGAGATCCGCCTCGATGTCGGTCCAGCTCCGGCCCCGGGCCAGCTCGACGCCGAGGCGGTGGTTGCGCGACAGTGGTGAGCCGCACGTCGCGATGACGTCGCCGATCCCCGCCAGACCGGCGAATGTGAGCGGATTCGCGCCCGCGGCGATGCCGAGTCGCGTCATCTCGGCCAGGCCGCGCGTCATCAACCCGGCCTTGCCGTTGTCGCCGAAGCCCAGCTCCTCGGCCGCACCGGCGGCGATGGCGATCACGTTCTTGAGCGCCCCGCACAGCTCGACACCGACGATGTCCTCGTTGACGTAGAGCCGGAACCGGCGACGACGCAGCCGGGCCTGGACCCGGGCCGCGAGCGCGGCGTCCTCCGCCGCGACGACCGCCGAGGCGGGCAGCCCCCGGGCGATCTCGAGGGCGAGGTTCGGGCCCGACAGCGCGGCGATCCGCCACGGCGCGAACCCGCCCGCGTCGGCGATGACCTGGCTCATCCGGAGGAGGGTCCGCGACTCGAGGCCCTTGACCACCGAGACGAGATCGGCGGCCGGCGGGACGGACGGCGCGACGCGCAAGACCTCGGCCCGAAGGTGTCCGGACGGGACCGCGAACACGACCAGCTCCGCCGACCCGAGCAGCGCAGTGTCCGCCGACACGGTCAGCCAGGGTGGGAACGGGACGCCAGGGACACGCTGGGTGTTCGCCCGGTCGGCCGATAGTCGGGCCGCGGCGGCCTCCGAGCGAGTCAGGAGCAGGGTCGGCTCCCGCCTGGCGAGCAGGATCGCCAGCGTGGTGCCCCACGCCCCGCTCCCGACGACCGCGACCGGCGGTCCCGCCGTCACGCCCGCCGGCTCCCCTTCGCGACCGGTCGGGCGGACTTCTTGCCGGTGGACACGCCACCCTTCGTATTCGCCTTGGCTCCCGCCCCGCCCGACTTCCGGCGACGAGGCAGCTCGACCGCGCTGCGCTCGCGGAAGACCAGCCGGATCGGCGTCCCGTCGAAGCCGTAGGCGTCGCGGAGCTGGTTCTCGAGGTAGCGTCGGTAGCTGAAGTGGACGCTGCCTGCCTCCCGGGCGAAGATCACGAAGGTCGGCGGCGCGACGCCGGCCTGGGTCCCGTAGAAGATCTTGGGGCGCTTGTTCTTGACGACCGGCGGGGTCTGCCGTCGACCGGCCTCGACCAGCAGGCGGTTCAGCTCCCCGGTCGAGATCCGCTTCCGCCGCTCGCCCCAGACGTCGACGGCGGCCTCGAGGACGCGGCCGACCCGCTGCCCGGTCTTGGCGCTGATCGAGACCACCGGTGCGAAGTCGAGGAACGGCACGTCACGGCGGATCGTGCGGACGTACTCGTCGAAGGTCCGGTCGGTCTTCTCGGCGAGGAGGTCCCACTTGTTGATCGCGACGATGAGCCCCTTGCCCTCCTCGGCGACGTAACCGGCGACGTGGGCGTCCTGGGCGGTCAGCCCGTCGACGGCGTCGAGGACCAGGATCGCCACGTCGCACCGGGCGATCGCCCGCAGGGCGCGCAGGGCCGAGTACTTCTCCGAGTCCAGGCCGCCGGCGACCTTGCCCCGCCGGCGCATCCCGGCCGTGTCGATGAGGACGACCTCGCTCCGACCGTAGGCGAGGGTGGTGTCGATCGCGTCCCGGGTGGTCCCCGGGATGTCGCTGACGATCGACCGCTCCTCGCCGAGCAGGGCGTTGAGCAAGCTCGACTTGCCGACGTTCGGACGGCCGACGATGGCGATCGCGACCGGGGCATCCTCGGACTCGGCGGCGATCGCGGCGTCCCACTTGCGGGCCTCGGCATCGAGCACCAGGTCGGCTCCGAAGTCGCCACCGTCCTCGGTCTCGTCGCCGGCCGATCCCTCGTCCTCGCGGTCGAGCGGCTCGTCGCCGACCACCTGCGGCTCGAGGAACCCCTCGGCGACGTCGCGCGCCCAGGCATCGGCCTCGGCCTCGCGGGTCTTGCGGGCGATCTCGTCGGCCGTCTCGGGTGGCAGCGCCCAGACGA
Organism: uncultured Chloroflexia bacterium; assembly: GCA_963749735.1. Classification (GTDB taxonomy): domain Bacteria; phylum Chloroflexota; class Limnocylindria; order Limnocylindrales; family CSP1-4; genus Chersky-267. The sequence continues at coordinate 127,316 of CAVVNZ010000012.1, read as the reverse complement.
TCGCGTCGAGCAGGTCGCCCGTCCCGCGACCGTGGGCCGCGCTGATCGCGTAGGTCTCGTCCCAGCCGAGCGAGTAGAACTCCGCCGCCTCGAGCTCGCGCCGGTCGTTGTCCGCCTTGTTGACCGCGACGAGGACCGGCGACGACGCCCGGCGCAGCAGCTCGGCAGCCTCCAGGTCCGGCGGCGTGATCCCCGACATCGCGTCGACCACGAACACGATCACGTCGGCCTCGGCGATGGCCAGGCGGGCCTGCTCCTGGACGCGCGCCTCGATGGGATCGTCGGGATCCTGTTCCAGGCCGCCGGTGTCGACGATGATGAAGCGACGGCCGTTCCACTCGCTCTCGCCGTAGAGGCGGTCCCGTGTCGTCCGCGCCCGGTCCTCGACGATCGCATGGCGGGTCCCGAGGATCCGGTTGAACAGCGTGCTCTTGCCGACATTGGGGCGGCCGACGACGGCGACGATCGGCAGGGCGTTCACGGCGGCGCTCAGGCGGCGCCGGCGGTCGAGGTCGGACCCGGATCGCGTGCCGGCAGGGAGGTCGTTCGGCCGGCGGGGGTGGCGGCCGCGAGCAGCGCGGCCATCGCCAGGTCGTGGGCGCCCGCGGACGCCTCGGGGGTCCCGCCAAGCTCGAGGATCCGTTCCGCTACCGCCTGCAGGTCCTCGATCGGGGTCGAGGTCCCGCCGGTCACGCCGACGATCGCGGCCGACCCGAAGACCGACGCGTCGCCGAGGTCGGTGACGCTCTCGATCTGGATCGCGTGGGTGCCGGCGATCTCGCACAGCCGGGTCAGCTCCTTCGTGTTGGCCGATGAGCGACCGCCCACGACGACCATGAGGTCGACCTCGCGGGCCGTCTCCAGGGTGTCCTCCTGGCGCCGGATCGTGACCGGGCAGACCGTGTTGACGATCTTGAGCTCGTGGCTGCGCGAGACCATGAAGCCAGCCAGCTTCTCGAACTTCCACGGTGGCTGGGTGCTCTGGGAGATGAGCGCCATCTTCTTGCGCCGTGGGATCAGGCCCCAGTCGCTCTCCTCGTCGACCACGATCGCGTCCGGGGCGAAGCCCAGCAGCCCGACCACCTCCGGGTGCTTCGGCGTCCCGAGCAGGACGATCGTGTAGCCCTCCTCGACGAGTCGGACCAGCTCGCGTTGCTCCTGGATCACCCAGGTGCACGTGCCGTCGATGACCTCGAGCCCGCGCGCCTCGGCCCGCTCCATGACCTCGGGACGCACCCCGTGAGCGCGGATGACCACGGCCGCGCCGTGGTCCACGTCGTCGAGGCTCTCGACCGTCTCCACGCCGATCTCCTCGAGGTCGCGGATCACGCCTTCGTTGTGGACGACCTGGCCGAGCGTATGGGTGGCCTTCCCGGCGGCCGCCAATTCCTTGGCCTTGTCGATCGCCTCGCGGACGCCATAGCAGAAGCCCGTCCGCTTGGCGATCCTGACGTCTCGAACCGTACCCATCGCCTCGATTATCGCACGGGGTCCTCGTCCGGCCCGTTCATGGCGCCCGTCGGGCCCCCCGCCGGGGACGGCTCGGCGACGGGCGCGCGCGGCGGCGTCGTCTCCCCCGGTACCGGATCGGCGTAGGCCCCGCGCTGCGCGGGCGGGAGGAGCGCGGCGATCCGACGCATGATCTCGGTCGTCGCGGCGACCTGCGCCGTCCGTCGTTCGGCGCCGGCGCCGGGAGCGCTGACCGTGAATGGCTCGCCGACCGTGAGGCTGACCCGGCCCCGGATGGGATGCGGGAGCTTCTGACCCCTCGGCCAGACATCGCGGGTCCCCGACACGCCGATCGGGACGAGCCGGGCTCCCGTCCGCAGGGCGAGGATCGTCGTCCCTTCCTTGGCCTCCTGGAGCATGCCCGTCGGACTTCGCGTCCCCTCGGGGAAGACGATCAGCACGTGGCCCTCGTCGAGCACCCGCTTCGCGGTCCGGAACGCGTCGACGTCGGCGGCACCGCGCTGGATCCCGATGACCGCGTTGTGCTCGATGAACGCGCCGACGATCGGCCAGTCGAGCGCTTCCTGCTTCCCCAGCCAGTAGATCCGGCGGCCGAGGGCCGGCGTCACGAACGACCCGATGAGTGGCGGGTCCGCGTTCGAGATGTGGTTGGCCACGATGAGGATGGGACCGTCGAGGCCCGCCAGGTGGTCGAGACCGCGCAGTTGGACCCGGGCGAACAGGCGCCAGACGATCCGCCCGAAGACATCGGTCGCCCGGATGAACCAGGTTCGTCCATCGCCGAGCGGCGCGGGCCGCCGCTTCGGAGGCCCGGGCGCTCGAGGCGTCGGTGCGGTCCCGGCCGTCCCGGTTCGTCGCGACTCGGTCGCGCGGATGGCCGCGATCACTGCCGCGACGGTCTCGTCGAACGTGTTGCCGTCGGTGGAGATGACCGTGGCATCGTCGGCCGCCCGAAGCGGCGCGACCGCCCGGTTCCGGTCGAGGTCGTCCCGCCGGCGGAGGTCGGCCAGGATCCCGGCGGCCTCCGCTGAATCCGGGGCGAGACCCCGCTCCTCGGCGCGGCGGCGAGCGCGTTCCTCGGCCGACGCATCGAGGAACACCTTGAGATCGGCATCGGGCAGGACCACGGTCCCGATGTCGCGACCGGCCATGACGATCCCGCCGTCGGCCGCCAGAGCGCGCTGCCGCTCGAGGAGGGCCGCCCGTACCTCGGGGACCCTGGCCACCTCGCTCACGCTCCGATCCACGGCCGGGCCACGGACCTCGGCGGTCACGTCGACCCCGTCGACCATCACCCGGGACAGCCGGCCGTCACCGTCGGAGGCGAGCTCGACCTGGGCCACGAGCGGCACGAGACGGGCCGGATCGCTCAGGTCGACACCCGATCTCAGGGCGAGGCCGGTCAGCGCCCGGTACAGGAGGCCGGTGTCGCAGAACCGGTAGCCGAGCTCGCGCGCCGCGGCCGCGCCGACGCTGCTCTTGCCCGACGACGCCGGCCCGTCGATGGCGACCGTCGGACGGGCGTTCGGTCATCGCGGCGGGGCGGCTCGACCCGCCCCGAGCGAGCGGACCTCGGCGGCGCTCAGCGGTCGGACGGCGCCGGCGCGGAGCGTCGCCAGCCGGACGGTCCCGATCCGAACCCGGGCGAGGCGTGCGACCGGCGCCCCGGTCGCCGCGAACATCCGGCGGAGCTGCCGCTTCCAGCCCTGCTGGAGCGTGGCCCGGTACCAGGTCAGGTCGGGCGGCGGCGGCGGGTCGAGCACCTCGACCAACGAGCGCACCTCCACGCCGGTCATCGGGCGCAGGTGGCCGAGCGTCGCATGCCCCTCGTCGAGTCGGATCCCCGATCGGAGCGCGGCGGCCTGGGCCGCGCTGAGCGGCGTGGCGAGCCCGATGGCGTATTCCCGCTCGACACCGAACCGCGGGTGGAGGACACGGTCGGCCCACGCGCCGTCGTTGGTCATCAGGATGAGCCCCTCGGAATCCTGGTCGAGCCGGCCGACCGGATAGAGTCGCCCGGCGCCCGCGAGGGCGCGAGGGATGAGGTCGACGACGGTCCGCTCGGCATGACGGTCGCGCGTGGTGGAGGTGACCCCGAGCGGCTTGTGGATGACGAGGTGGACCAGGGCCGACGCCTCCCCCACCGGGCGCCCATCGACCGCGATGACCGCACGGGCCGGTTCCACCGATTCGCCCAGGGTCGCGACCCGGCCGTCGACGGTGACCCGGCCGGCCGCGATCAACCGCTCCGCCTCGCGCCGGGACGCGACGCCGGCCGCCGCGATGACCTTCTGGATCCGCTCCGGGGCCATCACCCGGGCCCGGGCCCGACGGGGACACCGGGCGACGCCCCGTCGGGGTCGGGGGCCGAGCTCGGAGTGGGCCGGCGGTCGTCGGAGTCGGTCGCGGCGTCGGCGTGGGCGACCCGTTCGGCGGCTTCCTCGACGAGTCGCGCGGCGACGTCCGCCTCGAGTGGGGGCAGCTCGTCGAGGCTGGCGATCCCGAACCGCTCGAGGAACTCGAAGTCCGTCCCGTACAGGAACGGCCGCCCCGGGCTGTCCGATCGGCCGAGCTCGACGATCAACCGTCGGTGGAGCAGCGCGCGGATGGAGTAGTCCGAATCGACGCCACGGATCCGCTCGACGCCTCCGCGGGTCACCGGCTGCCGGTAGGCGACGATCGCGAGCGTCTCGAGCGCCGCGGGCGACAGCCGGGTCGCGCCCGCCCCGACATACCGGCCGATGAGACGACCCGCGGCGTGGGCGGTGGCCAGCTCGACCCGCTCGCCGGACACGACGAGCCGGATCCCCCGTCCGGCCAGGCTCACCTCGAGGTCACCGATCCGGGCATCGACGGTCGCCCGATCGACACCGGCGAGCGATGCGATCTCGCGCCGGTCGAGCGGCCGCTCCGCGACGAACAGGAGCGCCTCCAGCATGGCCTCGGTCAGGCCGAGGGGCTCTGGCCCATCGTCCGCAGCGGGCGGTCCCGCGTGGTCGGCGGTCACGTCGCCCTCGGGCCCCGCCACCATCTCACCCGCCACGCGGTCGGCGCCCGTCATGCGAACGACTCGAGGGTCTCGTCGATCGGGGCGTCGGTCAGGATGCCGCCCGCGGCGGCCCGTTCCTCGGCCGTGGTCGAGCGGGCGATGATCGGACCCCACGGGACATGCTGCTCGACCACGATCTCGCGACGTTTCATCAGCTCGAGCATCGCCAGGAAGGTGACCGCGACCACGACCCGGTCGCGCACCCCAGCGAGGAGCACCTGGAGGACGATCGTGTCGGCCCCGCGGAGGGCCGCCCGGACGGCCTCGGCACGCTCGGCGATGGTGATGGTCCGGGCGACCGTCTCGGGAGGTGGCGGCGGCGGCGGGATGACCCGGAGCATGCGGACGATGGCGTTCGCCAGCGCGCCGGGATCCATCGGCCGAGGGGCGAGGACCGCCCCGGCGCGTCCCGATGCGTTCGCCACCGCCGGCTCACGCCGGAACAGCCCGATCCGTTCGATCGCGGCCGCCTGGAGGCGCGCGCCGGCGTCCCGATGTGCCCGATACAGGATCAGCCGGGCGCGCAGCTCGGCCTCGGGGTCGGGCGCCTCATCGGGCGAGACCACGGCGGGATCGATCCGTCGCGGGAGCATCGCCCGACTCTTGATCAGGATGAGCTGTCCCGCGATCGCGACGAACCCGCTGACGTTGCCGATCCGATCGGATTCGAGCCCCGACAGGGCATCGAGATAGGCCTCGGCGAGCGCTCCCAGCGGGACCGTCATCACGTCGAGGTGCCGTTGCTCGATGAGCGACAGGAGGAGCCCGAGCGGTCCCTCGAAGGCGTCCATCCGGACCTGGGTCGCGATCTCCGGTCGCCGTCCCTCGCCGAATACGACCAGCGGCACGGGGGGCCCGTCCGAGTCCGCCGCGGCCCCCGATCGCACCTCGGCGGGCGGGGTCGAGTCGATCATCGTCAGTTCGCCTCGTCGGCGAGCCGCAGGAGCTCGCCGGCGATCGGGTCGGCCGGATCGGCCTGGTCGCGGATCAGCGCCGTGGTCCGCGGCGAGCACCCTGCCGCGAGCGCCATCCGGGCCGACAGCTCCGCATGGTCCCGGATCCGGTCGAGCGCGGGCCCGAACCCCGGAAGGTGCCGAGCGGCGGACGGGACCCATGGCCCCCACGCCTCCCCCAGCGACCAGGCGACCCGCGGCAGGACGCCGACCCCGGGTCCCTTGGCGCAGTCGTGGAGGAGTCCCGCCAGGAGCAGATCGTCGTCGGTCGATCCGCCCGCCCGGAGCGTCGCGACGACATCGAGGCCGTGACGCCGGTCGGCGACGTGCATCCCGTCGAAGAGGTCCAGCTGGTCGGGAGTCAGCCACGTCTCGAGGGCGGCCCGTTCGGTCGGCGCCACGCGAGCGGTCAGGTGGGTCCGGAACTGGCGGACCTTAGATCCCCAGGAGAAGGTCGGTGACGCCACCGATCGCGCCTCCGATGTACCGCCCGAAGACCACCACGACGACGATGACGATCATCAGGCCGTATTGCGCCAGCATCGGACCTACCTCGCGGGCGGTCTGCGGAGGCAGCAGCCGGAGCAGGACCGCCGACCCGTCGAGCGGCGGCACGGGGATCATGTTGAAGATCGCCAGGCTGATGTTGAACAGCACGAACGACCCGACGATCTGCCACACGATCTGGGGTGGATCGACCGGCAGGACGCCGAGGACGCGGAAGACGATCGCGCCGATGACCGCCATGACGAGGTTCGACAACGGGCCGGCCACGGCGACCCAGACCTCCCCGTTGCGACGGTCGCGCAGGTTCCACGGGCCCACCGGCGTCGGCTTGGCCCAGCCGATGATGAAGCCGGCGCCGAGGAGCGTGCTGGCGATCAGCATCAGCCCCCCGAACGGGTCGAAATGGACGACCGGGTTGAGGGTCAGGCGCCCGTACATCTTGGCCGTCCCGTCGCCGAGCTGGTAGGCGGTCCAGCCGTGGAAGAACTCGTGGATCGGGAAGGCGATGCCCAGGAAGATGACGATGAGGATCAGGTCCTGGACCAGCTCGGGGCCGGTCGGGAGGGACAGGTCGAACAAGAAGGGATGCTCCGATCAGCGGCGGACGATGCCGGCGTATCGTACCGTCCGCGCGAGCGCGGGGCTCAGATGCGCTCCAGGAGCTCTGCCTTCTTGGCATCGTACTCGGCCGCGCTGATCGCCCCGCGGTCGCGCAGGTCGGCAAGCCGGTGGAGCGTGTCGGTCACGTCCTCGGGCGACATGGCCTCCGTCGCGGCGGGGTGGTCCTGGTCGCCCACATCCGGCCCCGGCCCCTTGGGCGTGGATCCGGCCGCGGCGGCGGTCGCGCCGGACGACTCGCCGGTGGCCCCGTCTCCCGACCCGGAGCTCGGAGCCCGCAGCGGCGGCCCGGGCATCGGCGCCATGACCTCGCGCTCGAGCGCGTACTTCGCGTTGAGCATCGCCTTCTTGAACTCCGCGGCCTCGTTGAGCATCTTGAAGTCGTCGACGGTCGTGTCCGAGGCGGTCAGGATCTCGAGATCGCCGAAGTGGAGAAGGCGTCCGAACAGGCCCTGCTTGAGGACGGCGTCGTTGATCTTCTCGAGCGAGCTGTCCTTCGAGACCTTGTTGACGATGCCCTCGACCTGCATCACCCGCCGGTTGGTCAGGATGTAGTCCTGGAACGACCAGCTGGCATACCGCCAGACGATCCAGACGATGGCCCCGACCAGGGAGATCAGTGCGATCCAGGCGAGCGGCTGCCAGTCGATGATCTGCTTGAGGATGAAGAAGCCGACGGCGATCGCGACCATCACCCAGAACGCGACGGTGTAGGCGACGATCGAGAACCAGTGCTGGCGCGTCCGCACCAGGATGTGCTCGCCCTCGGCGATGAGTCCGTCCGCGTAGCGGGCCATGGACCGTCGTCCCTCCTCAGGCTCGCGGATGGGCGCGAGCGTAGACCTCCCGGATGCGCTCCCCGGTCAGATGGGTGTACAGCTGGGTCGTACTGATACTCGCATGCCCGAGCAACTCCTGGACGACCCGCAGGTCGGCGCCGCCCGCCAGCAGGTGGGTGGCGAACGAGTGCCGGAGCGTGTGCGGAGTGACCCGCTCGGGGAGGCCGGCGTCGGTCGAGGCGTGCTTCACGATGGTCCACGCCTGCTGCCGGCCGAGGCGGCGGCCGTGGCCGCTCAGGAACAGCGGACCGCCGCGCAGCGGTTCCACGTGATGGAGCGCGAGCCAGGCCGGCCGCACCTCGTCCAGGTACCGGGTGAGCCACTCCAGCGCGACTTCGCCGACCGGGACGAGCCGCTCCTTGTCACCCTTGCCGATCACCCGGACGAACCCGCCATCGAGCGACAGGTCCTCGCGATCGAGACCGAGCGCCTCGCTGATCCGCAGGCCGGCGGCATACAGCAGCTCCAGGAGCGCCCGGTCGCGGATCCGGACCGGTTCGTCAGGAACCTCCCCGCTGGCGGCCTCGAGCAGCCGGACGGTCTCGTCGATGTCGAGCGTCTCGGGCAGGCGCCGGACCTGGCGCGGCAGATCGATCCGCGCCGCCAGGTCGATGCCGATCAGCTCGTCGCCGTAGGCGAACCGATAGAAGCCACGGATCGACGCCGTCCGGCGACGAAGGCTGCTCGGCCGGATCGAGGCGGCCGAGCGGGCCAGGTAGCGCGTCGCCGGCTCGGCCGACGTGGACCATCCCGCCACGACGCCGGGAGCCGCGGCGAACCCGGCCAGGTCGCCGGCGTAGGCGCGCAGCGTCGCCGGGGAGAGCCCGCGCTCCACCCGGAGATGGAGGAAGTACGCGGCGATCGCACGTTCGAGCGTACCGCCTCCGTGGTCGAGCGTGCCGGCCCCGCGACCGGTCACGCCGGGATCGCCCGCACGCCGGGCCCGGCGCTCCGCCGCCAGGTCTCCGCTCGCGCGAGCAGCTCCTCGGCGCCGGCGATCGCCGCAGCCCCGCCATCGGGCCCGCCGAGCATCAGGGCCAGCTCGGCGACCCGCTCGGCGGCCCCGTCCAGCCGGCTCACCTCGGTGACCGTCCGGCCGTCGCGTTCCCGCTTGGCGATCCGGAAATGGACGTCGGCGTGGGCCGCGATCTGGGGCAGGTGCGTGACGCACAGCACCTGGTGGCGGCGGGCGAGGGACCACAGGCTGCGGCCGACCGGGTCCGCGCTCCGGCCGCCGATCCCCGTGTCGACCTCGTCGAAGACGAGGGTCGGTGTGGCGTCGGCCGCGGCCAGCACCTCCTTGAGCGCCAGCGCCACGCGGCTGAGCTCACCGCCCGACGCGATCCGGGCCAGCGGTCGGGGAGGTTCACCGACGTTCGGGGCGAAGCGTAAGACGACGTCGTCGATCCCGCTCGAATCGAACGCCAGGGCATCGCCGCCGACCTCCACCGCCGGCTCGCCCTGGGCCGCCGGTCGCCGCCCGAGCGACACGTCGAACCGGACATGATCGAACCCGAGCTCCTCGAGGGCGACCCCGGTCGCGGCCGCGAGTCGACCTGCGGCCTCGGCCCGAAGGCTCGACAGCCGCTCCGACGCCTCCGCGACGACCTCGAGCAGCGCCGCATCCTCGGCGAGGCGGCGATCCCGCTCGCCCTCGAGCCCGCGCAGGCGGATCGCTTCGGCGGTCATCGCGTCGCCGTGCGCCAGGACGGCCCCCTCGTCGTCCCCATAGCGCCGCTCCAGGGCGAACACGAGCGACAGCCGCTCCTCGAGTCGGGCGACATCGGCCGGATCGTGGTCGAGCCCATCGACCAGGGCCCGGATCTCGGCCGCGACATCGGCCAGCTCCGCCTCGAGACCCCCGAGTCGCTCGACGAGCGGGGCGAAGCGTGGATCGAACCGAACGAGGTCGCGAGCCTGATGGGTCGCCTCGCCGATGGCCTCACGGGCCGGATCCCCCTCCCCGACCGCGCCGTCACCGAGGAGCGCCGCGTGGATCGCCTCGGCGCCACGGGCGATCGCCGCACCGTTGCGTGCCGCTCCGAGCCGCGCCTGGATCTCGGCCGTCTCGCCGACGCGCAGGTGAGCCGCCGCGATCTCGCCGGCCTCGTGCTCGGCGAGCTCGATCCGCCGGGCCAGCTCGCGAGGGTCGATCGTGAGCTCCGCCAGCGACGCCCGGTTGGCCCGCCATCGCTCGACCGCCGCGGCGACCGCTTCGCGGGCCACCCAGCAGCCGCCGTACGCGTCGAGCAGGTCGCGCTGGACTCGCTCGTCGAGGAGGCGCTGCTGGTCGTGCTGGCCGTGGACCTCCACGAGGGGCCCGACCGCCTCGGCCAGGCGCGCCGCCGTGACCGCCTCGTCGTCCAGCCGAGCCGTCGATCGGCCGCCGGCCTGGACCTCGCGCACGACGATGAGGGGCTCGGGGAGGCGGTCGAACAGGGCCTCGACCCGCGCCATCTCCGCGCCGTGACGCACGAGGCCGGTGTCGGCCCTGGCGCCGAGCGCCAGACCGAGCGCGTCGATCAGCAGGCTCTTGCCCGCGCCGGTCTCGCCGGTGATGACGTTGAGACCGGGACCGAGCTCGACCCGCAGTCGATCGATGAGCGCCAGGTCGACCACGGTCAGCTCGAGCAGGCGCCCGGCCGCGTCGTCGCTCACGACGGGAGGAGCTCGACCTTGCGGCGGAGCAGATCCCAGAACGGGATCGCGCCGGCCGGTTCGACGAAGCGGATCGCGTGCGGGCCGGCGGACACCTCGACGACGTCCCCCACCGACAGGGCGATGTCCTCGCGTCCGTCGATGCTGACGAGGGCCTCGTCCGCCTCGACGACCCGTGCGGTGACCGTCTGGGTCGGGCTGACCACGACCGACCGGATCGCCGACAGGTACCCGGCGATCGGGGTCACCACCAGGTTCCGGCTGATCGGATCGAGGATCGGGCCACCGGCCGAGAACGAATACCCGGTCGATCCCGTCGGACTGGCCACGATCAGGCCGTCGGCGATGAACGTCGCCAGGTGACTCGGTCCGATCGACACGTCGAGCCGGACGACCCGCGCCAGCGAACCCCGGGCCACAACGACGTCGTTCAGGGCGAAGAACGCGCTGCCGGCCGCGCGGCCCGCGGGCCGGATCACGCCGCGCAGGCTCATCCGCTCGTCGACGCTGAACTCGCCCGCCGCGATCTGGCCGAGGACGACCTCGAGACCGTCGGCCTCGACCTTCGACAGGAACCCGACCTTGCCGAGGTTGATCCCGAGGAGCGGGACGTCCACCTCGGAGACCGCCCGCGCGGCGCGGAGGAACGTGCCGTCGCCGCCCAGGACGACCAGGACGTCGGTCGTGGGCAGCTCACTGAGGAGCGTCTCGAACTCGCCCGACGGCGCGGCCCAATGGGCCAGGCCGCGGACGCTGCACCAGCCTTCGGCGCGCTCGCGGAGCTCGTCGGCGGCATCGTTGGTGGGGTTGTAGGCGAAGCCGATCCGCGTGACGGGAGTCATCCCTCGGCGACCTCGGTCAGCCGGTCGTCGGTCAGCCGGTCGTCGGTCCTCGACCCTGCCGACCCCGCCCGTGCCGCAGCGCCGACCTCGAGGTGCAGCAGGAACTCGCGATTCCCGTCCGGCCCGAGGATCGGCGAGGCGATCGCGCCGCTCGCCGCCAGCCCGAGGGCGCGGGCCGTCGCCACGGTCCGCCGCAGGACGTCCAGGTGGATCGCCCGATCGCGGACGACGCCCTTGTCGACGGCTCCGCGGCCGGCCTCGAACTGGGGCTTGACCAGCGCGACGAGCGGACCGCCGCCCGGACCGAAGCAGCCGGCGATGGGCCCGAGGACGAGGCCGAGCGAGATGAACGATACGTCGACCACGGCGATCCCGACCGGCTCGGGCAGCACGCCAGGGCCGAGGCTCCGGGCGTTCGTGCGCTCCATCGACACGACCCGCGGATCGAGAAGCAGGGCATTCGCCAGCTGCCCGCGCCCCACGTCGACGGCGTAGACGCGCAGCGCACCGCGCTGGAGGAGGACATCGGTGAACCCGCCGGTCGAGGCGCCTGCGTCGAGGCCGATCCGGCCCGCCGGGTCGATCCCGAAGGCGTCGAAGGCCGCGGCCAGCTTGTAGCCGCCACGCGAGACGTACGGCTCGGGGGCATCGACCGCGATCCGCGACGCGGGATCGACGAGATCTCCCGATTTCAAGTCGCGACGCGCCCCATCGCCCTCGCCGACCCGGACCTTGCCGGCCAGGACGAGGGCCTGCGCCCGGCTCCGCGACTCGGCGAGACCGCGCTCGACCAGCAGCAGATCGAGCCGCTGGCGCGGCTGCCGGGCGATCGGGGCGATCTCCGCGCTCACCCGGCTATCGTGGCACAGCCCGCTTCACTGCGACATATCTCCGCGCCGACCGGCTCGCTGTCAGGCCTCGCGGATGACCGGCGTCGGGCGGTCGACCGGAACGGGCGGCGTCAGCCCGAGCGTCGCCAACGTCTCGCGGATCTGCGCCGCGATGCCGTCCGCATCGAGCCGGATCAGAGCACGCAGGTCCGCGACGGAACCGTGGTCGACGAACCGGTCACCGGGGATCCCGACGATCTTGAGGGCGACGTCCCGGTAGGCGGGTTCGGACAGCCTGGCCTCCTCGAGCAGCTCGAGGACCGCCGAGCCGAACCCGCCGGTCACGACGCTCTCCTCGAGGGTCACCACCAGCCGCTTGCCGCGGGCCGCCCCGAGGATGAGCTCCCGGTCAAGCGGCTTGGCGAACCGGGCATTGATCGCCCCGACCGACCAGCCCTCGGCCGCCAGCGCCTCGGCCGCCTGGATCCCCCGGGCGATGATCGGCCCGAACCCCACGAGCAGGATGTCGGCGCCGGCCCGCAGCGTCTCCCCGCGACCGATCGGCAGGACCGCCGGGACAACCGGCGGGACGTCGAAGCCGGGATCGCGCGGGTAGTGCAGGGCGAACGGGTGGTCCTGGGCGAAGGCCGTGTGGAGCAGCGACCGGAGCTCCTGTTCGTCCTTCGGACTGGCGATCACCAGGTGCGGGATCTGGCGCTGGGCGGGCAGCGTGAACATCCCCTGGTGGCTCGTCCCGTCCTCGCCGACGAGACCCGACCGATCGACGGCCAGGACGACCGGCTGATCGTTCTGGCAGGCGTCGTGGACCGTCTGGTCGAAGGCACGCTGGAGGAACGTCGAGTAGATCGCGACGATCGGCCGCTCGCCGCCCATCGCCAGGCCGGTGGCCAGCGCGACCGCGTGCTGCTCGGCGATCCCGACATCGAAGAACCGGTCGGGGAATTCGGCCTGGAAGCGGTTCAATCCGGTCCCGGTCGGCATCCCGGCCGTGATCGCGACGATCCGCCGATCGGTCCGTGCCAATTCGACGAGCTCGGCGCTGAAGTAGGCCGTGTAGTTGGGGGACTTCTTCGGCGCGTCGGGCCGAGCCGCTGCGGGGGTGGCATCGTCCGCCATCCCCGGATCGTGGGCCGGCCGACCCGAGCCGTTCGCAGCCACGCCGTTCGCAGCCCCGCCGTCGGCGCCGGATCCATCGGCGGCCGATCCGTTCGATCCGTTCGATCCGTGGTTGCGGACCTCGTAGGCGCCGGTCATCGGGGGAAGCGCCGCGCCGTGGAACCCGATCTGATCCGTCTCGGCCGGGCGGTACCCTCGGCCCTTCTGGGTCCGGACGTGGACGATGACCGGTTCGCGCAGCTCGAGCGCCTGGGCGAACGTCCGCTCGAGCGCCTGGAGGTCGTGACCGGGGACGACGCCGATGTAGGTGATCCCGAGGTCCTCGAACAGCTGGCCCGGCTGGGCGAAGTTGACCACCGACTTGCGGAATTGGCGGGACAGCTCGAGGGCCGTCTCGCCGACCACGGGCAGCCGCTCGATCGCCCGGTCGTAGGCCGTCCGGCTCTGCTGCCAGGCGGGCGACAGCTTGATCTGGCTGAGGTACTTGCTGAAGGCGCCGACCGTCGGGCTGATCGACATCTCGTTGTCGTTGAGGACGATCAGCATCTGCGTGCCGCGGTGACCGATGTCGTTCAGCGCCTCGAGACTGAGGCCACTCATCAGCGCCGCGTCGCCGACGACGACCGCGATCCGCTCGAAGCTGTGGCGGAGATCGCGGGCCTCGGCCAGCCCCTGGGCGATCGACAGGCCGGTGCCGGCGTGACCGCCGTCGAAGACATCGTGCGGCGATTTGCTCCGGCGCGGGAAGCCGCCGACCCCGTCCAGCTGGCGCAGCGAGCCGAACCGGCCCAGCCGGCCGGTGAGCAGCTTGTGCGGATACGCCTGGTGCCCGGTATCCCAGACGATCCGGTCGCGCGGCGACTCCAGCAGCCGGTGGAGGGTGATCGCCACCTCGACGACCCCGAGCGACGAGCCGAGATGGCCGCCGGTGGTCGCGACGGTCGAGATGATGACCTCGCGGATGTCCTCCGCGAGCTGTTCGAGCTGCGCCTCGTCGAGACCGCGCAGGTCGGCCGGACCGTGGAGCTCCGAGAGGATGGTCATCGGGCGGAGTCTACCCCGGCGGTCGACCGGGCGCGGTCCGGCCGGATGTCCGGCCGACGCCGGGCTCGCGCCGAGCGGATGGCGATCAGCGCGGGTCGGAGCCCTCGTCCGCCGGCTTGAGGTCGAGCGCCTCGATCGCGCCTCCCGCCCGCTCGACGAGCCGGCTGACCCGGAGCTCCGCGTCGGCGAGCAGCGCCGCGCAGCGCTCGTGCAGCGCCACCCCGCGCTCGTACAGGGCGATCGACGCCTCGAGCGGCGTTCCGCCCGCCTCGAGGGCGGCGACCACCTGCTGGAGCTCGGCCAGCGCCTGGTCGAACGTGAGCCCGGCCGGGTCCGATCCGCTCGGCGACGTCCCGCCGTCTCCTTCGATGGGCTCAGGGCTGGCGATCGTCACCGGACTCCTCGGGGGTCACCGTCTCGTCGCCGCGCTCCATCAGCCGGCCGATCCGCGGCGCGAGGAGCATACCAAGGGCGATCCCGGCCACCCCGGCCACGACCACGATGCCGACGAGGACGACCAGGTCCCCGATCATCGACGTCCGCCAGGGTGATCGACCGTCGCGGCGACCTCGCCCCGGGCGACCCGGATCGACAGTCCCTCCCCCGCCGGTGCCTCGGCCGGATCGCGCACGATGCGACCGTCGGCGGACCGCCGAACGATCGCGTACCCGCGCTCGAGCGTCGCGGCAGGACCCAGCGCACCGAGCGACGCGGCGGCCGCCTCGACGGTCGCGTGGGCCGTCGCCAGCCGCGTCGCGACCGCCGGTCGGAGCCGCTCGGCGGACCGGCCGGCCCCGACCCGACCCGCCTCGAGCCGGACGCCGACCGCGCGGGTCGCCCGATCCAGCAGCAACCCGGCCCGCTCTCGACTGGCCGCGAGGTGGGCCACGGGGCTGAGCGCATCGAGCGCCCGCCGCTCCGCCGCGGCGTCTCGCGCCGCAGCCGCGACGGTCCGCGCCCCCGCGGCTCGCAGCCGACGGGTCTCGGCCACGAGCACGCCGGCCAGCTCGACCCGGTCCGGGACGACGATCTCGGCGGCGGCGGACGGCGTGGGGGCGCGGCGATCGGCGGCGAAGTCGGCCAGCGTCACGTCGGTCTCGTGACCGACCCCGCAGACGACCGGGAGCGAGTGCCGGACGATCGCCCGGACGACGGTCTCGTCGTTGAACGACCAGAGGTCCTCGAGCGAGCCGCCGCCCCGGGCGAGGATCGTCACGGTCGGAGCGTCCGCGGGATGTCCGCTGCGCACGCAGCGTTCGGCATAGCGGTCGACCCAGGCGAGCGCCCGGACGATGCTCGGCGGTGCGCCCGCCCCCTGGACCTGGCATTGCGACAGCACGACCCGGGCCAACGGCCAGCGCCGGGCCAGGACGTTCCGGATGTCGTGCCAGACGGCGCCCGTCTCGCTGGTCACGACGGCGATCACGGCGGGGCGGTCGGGCAGCGGTCGCTTGCGCGCCGCGTCGAACAGGCCCTCCTCGCTGAGCCTCGCCTTGAGCGCCTCGAATTGAAGGGTCAGATCGCCGAACCCGGCCGGCTGGACCGAGCTGACGTAGAGCTGGTACACGCCGTTGGCGTCGAACACGTCGACGCGGCCGTTGGCCACGACCCGGAGGCCGGTCCTCGGCTCGTAGGGTGAGGCCATCCGGTCATCCCGGAACCAGACGCACTGGAGCTGGCTGCGATCGTCCTTGAGGGTGAAGTAGGCGTGGCCGGCGCTCGAGACCGTCACCCGTCCGACCTCGCCCTCGACCCACACGTCGCGCAGCCGATCGTCGCTCCGGACGGCCTCGCGGACCGCCCGCGTCACGTCCGACACCCCGAGGATCGTGAGCCCGAACGTCCCCGCCGGTGCGACCCGCTCGGCGGGTTCAGGCCGGGGCACCGGCTCACCGGGATCGCGCACCGGACGGGGCGGCGCGTCGGTCGCGTCCCAGGCCGGAAGGGCCCAGTCCGGCGGCTCGCGGTCGGTCACCCGGCCACCTCAGACCCGGGTCTGGTACTCGCCGGTCCGGGTATCGACCCGGATCGTGTCGCCCTCCTCGACGAAGATCGGCACCGTCACGACGAGGCCGCTCTCGGTCGTGGCCGGCTTGCGCGCGCCGGTCTGGGTGTCCCCCGCGAACCCGGGCTCGGTCTGGGTCACGACGAGGTCGACCGTCACGGGGAGCTCGACCCCGATGGTCTCGCCCTGATAGCTCGTCCGCTCCAGCATCATCCCGTCGGTGAGGTATTGGACGGCGGTATCGAGCTGCTCGGGGGACAGGAGGAACTGGTCGTACGTATCCGTGTCCATGAAATGGAAGTCCTCCCCGTCCCGGTAGAGGAACTGGACGGGTCGACGTTCCATCGACGCCCGCGGCCACTTCGTCCCGGCCTGGAACGAGCGTTCGACGGTCTGCCCCTTCTTGATGTTCCGGAGCGTGATCCGGACCTGGGCCGAGCCGCGGCCCATCTTGATGTGGTGGTAGTCGAGGATCTGCCAGAGGTCGCCATCGAGCTCGATCGCGACGCCCTTCTTCAGCTCACCGGTCGAGATCATGCGTGGCAGGCTCCAGTAGGGCAGGCTCGGGCGGAGCCGAGCGACGGACGGGTCCCGGGCTGGTCGCCGGGATCGGAGGTGTGTCGCCGGATTGTAGCGGCTATTCCTCGCTCAACTCGCGCAGCCGGACCTGGAACTCGGCCGTCTCGATCTCACCCCGGGCGTAGCGGGCCTTGAGCTCGGCGATCGCCGGATCCTCCCGCGGCGGCATCGTCCGCCGGAGCGCCCAGAGGATGGCCACCACCACCAGCAGGATGATCACGACCGATCCGATCGCGGCGGCGATGATCGAGAAGCTGATGAAGTCGAAGAAGCCCTGGTCCAACGGGAACGACGACATGACGGCAGGGTATCGCCCCGGGCCGCCAGCCGCCAGCCGTCCGGTCTCCGATCTCACGGATCGGCAGAGGCCTCGGGAGCGGCCGGGCCGTCAACCGTCGACGACGACGATCTCCCGCGGGAAGTTCGTCAGGCGGACGCAGCGTCCGGCGGCCACGTCGACCGCGACGAGGTCCTCGATCCTCACGCCCATCTCGCCGTCGAGGTAGACCCCCGGCTCGACGCTGAAGACCGTCGGACTCGGGAGCGCCTCCTCGGTCGCCATCCGACCCAGGCTCGGCAGCTCGTGGGTGGCGAGCCCGATCCCGTGGCCGGTCCCGTGCCCGAAATGCCCGCCGTGTCCGGCGGCGGCGATGACGTCCCGGGCCAGACCGTCGGCGGCGCGGCCGCTCGGCAGCGGGTCGCCGGTCCGGACCGCGGCGGCGATGCCCTCGATCGTCGCCGCCTGGGCCTCGGCGACCAGCTCGTAGATCGCCAGGTCGCGCGCGGACGGCTCGCCGACGAACAGGGTCCGGGTCATGTCACTCCGATAGCCGTCGACCTGGGCACCGAAGTCGAACAGGAGGACCTGGCCCGGGGTCACCACCCGATCGCCGGGCGACCCGTGCGGCAGCGCGGCCTCGGGGCCGGCCAGGCAGGCCACGTCGAAGGCCAGCCCATCCGCCCCGCCGGTCCGCATCAGCCACTCGAGCCGGAAGGCGAGCTCGCGCTCGGTGACGCCGACCCGGATCTCCGGGAGGAGAGCGGCGAGCGCGAGGTCCGCGACGGAACAGGCCGCAGCGATCCGGACCGTCTCGGCCGGCTCCTTGATCGCCCGCTGCGCCTCGATCCAGCCGGCCGCCGGGACGAGCTCCACGTCCGGTGCGGCGGTCGCGAGCTTCGTCCACGTGCCGTGGCTGACGTGGTCCGCCTCGACGGCGACCCGACGAGCGCCCAGCGAGGCCAGCAGGTCCGGCCAGCGCTTCTCGATGTCGCCGTAGACGGGTTCGATCCGGGCGCCCGGCGCCTCGCGTGCGGCCTGGATCGCATATCGGCTGTCGGCGAACAGGACGACCTCGTCCGACCCCACGAGGAACCACCCGGACGATCCCGCGACGCGATCCTCGCCGTCTCCGAGGACGAACCCGGTCAGGTACCGGACGTTCTCGCTGCGGACCCCGAAGTAGGCGTCCACCTCCGCCTCGACGAGGCGCTCGCGGAGGCGAGCCAGGCGGGTCGGACGCGCGACCCGGTCCGCCCGCGCCCAGGCCGCCCGGTCGGCGGCAGTCGGAGCCGGGGCGATGTCGTCCGGCCGCGGCGGTCGGTCGAGCCCCGGGCCGGTCACCGGTAGCCGTACTTCTTGAGGTTGGCCTGGTGCTCCTTGTAGGTCTTGGCGAACGCCGTGGTGTTGGAGCCGTCGTTCTTGGCCACGAAGTAGAGGTAACCGCCCTTCGTGTCCGGATCGAGGGCCGCATCGATGGAGGCCAGCGTCGGTGTCGCGATCGGGCCGGGCGGCAGGCCCTTATGCGTATAGGTGTTGTACGCCGCGAGGTCGGCCGGGATCGTCGCGTCGGTGAGCCCGTCCTTGGGCGGCGCCCAGAACGAGTAGGTCGTCCATTTGTCGATCGGCAGCTTGGCCAGCTGGAGCGAATTGTTGAGGTAGAAGATCGACGGATCCGAACCGAGGAAGCCGGCCGTCTCGGTCCCGGGCTGGAGCCGGTTCTGGTAGACGCCCGCGATCTGGGCGCGCTCCTGGTCGAGGAACGCCTCGCGCTCGACGAGCGAGGCCAGGGTCAGGACCTCGTGGAAGGTCATCCCGCGCGCCTTGGGGACCTTGAGCCGGTCGGGACCGACGTCGGCGTAGAACTTGTCGAGCATCTGGCGGATCAAGGCGTCCGGCGTGATGTCGGGCAGGACGCTGTAGGTGGCGGCCGCAAGGTACCCCTCGAGCGAGGCGCCCTTCGGCAGGTCCAGCCAGGGGTAGTCGTCGAGGAGGCTCTTCGGTGGCTTCGTCGCCTCGGCGTAGAACTCGCTGACGTCCATCTTCAGCGGGAGTGTCTCGAGCTTCGCGGTGACCTGCTCCAGCCGGAGGCCCTCGCGCAGGGGGACGCTGACCGCCAGGTCGTGGGATACGAGCAGGGCCGTGACGAGCTGATCGGGGGTCATGTTCCGGCGCAGGATGTACGTCCCGGCCTGGAGCTTGCTGGCGAGATCGCGCTCGGACGAGATGAACACGAAGGACCGGGCGTCGGTCAGGAAGCCCTGCTCGGCCAGCCGTTCTGCGATCACCGCGGCCGTGTCGCCCTCGGCCACGGTGAACTCGACCTGGGCCGGATCGGTCGCGGGCGCATCGGTCAGGGCCGTGCCGAGGTCCTCCTTGACGAGGCCCTCGACGAACGGCAACCGGAGCGCGCTCGGGTTGTCTGCCGCCCAGCCGACGACGGCCCCCGCCACCACCGGACGGAGGACGGTCAGCGACACGATCAGGACGATGCCGGCCAGGACGAACAGGAAGGCGATGAGGCGGACGAGTCCTCCGAGCCCGAACCCGCCGCTCGTCCGCGGCGCCTGGGGCGGTCGCCCGCCCGCGCGAGGCGGCTCCGGGGTCCGTCGGCCCCGACGCGATGACTCGCCGGGATCCGGCGGTCGCGCGTAGTGCTCCTCGTCGATCTCCACATCTGCCAGGCCGTAGCCCTGGCTGTCGCGGGGTCGGCCCCCACCGCGGACGGTCATCGACCGGCTGCCTGACGGGCACGGGCGTCGAGCTCGTCCTGGAGGATGATCGTCGCGGCTTCGCGATCGACCCGGGCGCGATAGGCATCGCGCTGGGAAGCCGTCGGCGGGCCGCCCGAGCGACCGCGCTTCATCGGACCAAGGCGTTGTTCGGCGAGATGGCTGGATAGACGCTCATCGCGGAGCGTGACGGGCAGGCGCACGAGTGGTGAGACGGACTCGACCCAGGCGAGCGTGACGTTCGCCTGGGGCCCGGCCTCGCCCGACGCCTCGAGCGGCAGCCCCACCACCAGCTCGGCGGCATCGTGCCGAGCGGCCAGGCGGAGGATCGCGTCGGCGTCCCCGGCGGCGTCGCGGGCCCGGCGAAGCGTGGTCAGGGGGACCGCGGCGCCGTCGTCGTCGGCGACCGCCACGCCGATCCGCTTCTCGCCGAGGTCGATCCCGAGGATCGTGGTCACGGGCCGCTGGCCGAGGGCACGGGCGCGGGCGACCCTTCATCGAGCCCGGTCACCGTCAGGTCGAGACGCGCGTCGAGGGTCGGGATCGAGGACACGAACCCGGGCCAGGTGCTGATCGTCACCGAGCCGTACCGCTCGAGCAGCCGCTTGGCCTCGGCGACCGACTTGCCCTTGATCTGCTCGCGCAGGACGGCCGCGTCGAGGACGGGGATCGCCGCGGCGTCGGCCGTCACCCGGAAGTCGACGAGGTCGCCGTCCGCCTGGCCGCCGTCGTGCTTCGAGGTCACCGAGCCGTCCTTGAGGACATGCTCGGGCGGGACGTTGGCCGCGATCCTGCCCGCGGCGACCTGGTCGATGAGCTTCGTGTCCACCGCGACGACGGTCCCGGTCGCGGTGGCCGCGAGCTGGAACGTCGCCTGCTCCACCCCGACGAGGGTCGCCGGATCCGGCGTCGGGACCGGCGTGCCGAGGTGGCCGGTCGCCGGGAAGGCGGTCTTCCCCTCCGGCAGGTCGTCCGGAGCCGCGGCCCATGCGTCGAACTGCGCGGCCAGGTCCTTGCCGAGCTGGGCGATCGCGGCGTCGACATCCTTCTGCGAGACCTGGGGGAACTCGTCGCGCTTGCCGCCGGTCATGGCTGCGGGATTGGTCACCTTGATGACGACCGAGTTGAACGAAGGCGGGATCACCTTGACCGTCCCGGCTCCCACGTTGCCGCTCGGGCCGGGCTGGAGCGCTCGTGCCGCGACGTCGCGATTCTGGCACGTGATCGAGGGTGCGTTGAGGATCGCGACGGGGAAGAACACCCCGGCATCCGTGGCGAACCCGATGCCGCCGCCGGTCCGGGCGATCGACCCTGCGGGGATCGTGTAGGCGCGGGTCGGGTCGCAGTTCGTCCAGCGGAGCGTCCCCTTGGCCTTCACCTGGACGACCCGTTGGCCCGTCGCGGTGAACTCATCCGACGAGGTGAAGTCCTGGCTCAGACGCGTCGCCGGGATGACCCCGCCCTCGGCATCGACCGAGGTCGCGTCCGGATCCGCTCGGACCACGAAATCAACCGGTCCGATCGGCACCGCGACCGGCGTCACGACCACGGACGCGGACGGGAGGACGACGTAGCCGATGACGGCGAGGATCACCAGGATCACGATCGCCGAGCCGACGACGGCGACCAGCCCGCTCGGAAGGCCGCGCCCCGAGCGGACCGGCGGGACCGACGCGCCGGCGGCCGCGCTCGAGCGCGCGCGGGTCTCCGCCGGCGGCATCTCCGGTCTGGGTGACATGTCCGTGGACGGTGCGGCCTCGACGCGGGTCCACGGCTCGGCGGGAGCCACTGCCTGCGCCGCGATCGGCGCCACGACCGGCGGTGGCGGCTGGGGTGGGGCGGCCGGAGCCGGGGTCCCATCGAACAACCCGATCGTCTCCGGCGCCGCGGCGGCGCCCGCAGCCCCGGCGGCGCCCGCGGCGGCCGCTGCCGCTCCCGCGCTCCGCTTGCGCGAGCGTTTCGAGGTGCCGGCTGCGTCGGCGGCAGACGGCGGGCCGGCATCGGCGGCGGTGGGCCCGGGACGGCCGGCGGTGGGCCCGGCACGGCCGGCGGTGCGATCGCCTGCTCGAACTCGGCGACGGTGGCGTGGACGGGCAGGCCGGCCGACGCCGCGATCGCCCGCGCCGCCGGGTCGGCGGCGATGATCGACAGGACGCGGTTCCGCTCGAGACCCTCCCGCGACAGCAATCGGAAGTTGATCCGCGACGTGGCCAGTCGCGAGCCCGGCGGCAGGACGAGGGCGACCTTGGTGTCGGTGGCCGTCCGGATCCGGGCGGCGGCGGTGGTGATCTCGTCGTCGACGTCGAGGTAGATGATCGATGCCATGGCGCTAGACCTTCATCGCCCGCAGGACGCGCCGGAGTGCGGCGTCGAGGGGATTCTCGGTCGATTGGAGCTCGATCGCCTGGTGGGCCAGACCGAGCGGGGTCACATCCTGCTGGTCGACCAGGAGCTTCGTCGCGTCAACGATCGAGCTCACCTGGTCCGGTGACATGATCGTCACCTCGGGCCGTCGAGCGAACGGAAGGTGCTTCCAGAACCGCTCGGCCTCGAGCGCGGCCAGGATCTCGGGCAACCGCGATCCCCCACCGCACAGGTGGATCCGGCCCGGCAGGAGGTCGCCGCCGGACAGCTCCTCGATGACCAGCTCCACGCCGGCCGACCAGACGGTGACGTCGTCGGTCACGATCGCCTCGACCTCGTCGCGGCGCTCGACCGGGAGCCCCCGCGCGTAGTCGACCTTGAGCGCCTCCGCCCGCGGGAACGGCAGGTCGAGCCGGTCGGCGATCGACTTGGTGAATGCCCGGCCGCCCAGGGCGAACATCCGGGTGCCCTCGATCCCGCCCTGGCGGACGAGCGCGACGTCGGTCGTCCCGCCGCCGATGTCGATGAAGATCGCCCCCGCCTGCTGGACCTGCTCCGCGCCGAGCACCCGGGCGACGGCGTACGGCTCGGCGACGATCTCCAGCAGCTCGAGGTCGAGCTGGCTGGCGACGCTCTCGAGAGCGCCGAGGTGGACCAGCGGGGCGAACGCGTCGAAGATCCCGATCTTGACGTAGCGCCCGCGGAAGCCGACCGGGTTCGTCACCGCGTAGCCGTCGATGCTGGCCGAGGTGACCGCGGCGTGGACCAGCCGCACATCGACATGCGGCAGGCCGGTCTCCCAGGTGATCGATCGCTCGGCCTCCCGGAGCGCCTCCTGCTGGACCGCGTCGATGAGCTTCTGGAGCTCCGCCTCGGAGATCGGCTGGTCCGGCTTCCGGCGCTCCTGGCTGTTCGTCGTGGTGAACCCCTTGACCAGCTCGCCGGCGATCCCGATGACGACCTGCGTCGGACGGAAGCCGGCCATCTCCTCGGCTTCCTGGAGGGCCACGGCGCAGTTGTCGACCACTGCCGCGATGTCGGCCACCGTGCCCGACTGCATGTGCGACAGGCCCTGGCGCTTGCGTCCCACACCCCGGACGGTCCCCTGCCCCTGGTCGTCGATCTCGAAGACGAGCGCCTTGGCGAACTCCGTGCCGATGTCGAGCGCCGTACACGCCGCCAGGGCGGGCAGGTCGTCGCGCTGCCAGAGGCGACGCCAGAAGGCCATCTAGCCGGACGCTCCGTTCGAGGCCGCCAGGGCGGTCGAGATCGCCTCGAGCGCCGCGGGCAGGCCGTCGCGACGGGTTCCCTTGCCCTGGGCCATCTCGGGACGACCGCCGCCCTTGCCGTCGATGCTGCCGACCGCGATCCGGACCAGATCCCCCGCGCCGATCCCCCGCTCGACGAGGTCGTCGCTGACGGTGACGAAGACCTGCGGCTCTTCGGCGTCGAGGCCGAGCGCGAGCACGCCCGACGGCACGAGGCCGCGCAGGTCCTTGGCGGTGCTCTTGAGGGTGTCCATCGATTCGAACGGTCCGGCGTAGGCTACCAACCGGACGCCCGGGGCGGCCTCGACCGCCCGACTGGCGAGATCGGCCGGCCGGGGCGGCCCGCCGGCCAGCGCGGCCGACTTGAGCTTGCGCCTCGTCTCGCGAAGCTCCTCCTGGAGCGCAGCGATCCGATCGGGGAGCGCGTCGACGGTGTTGGCCCCTGCCGCCTCGGTCGCCCGCTCGAGGGTCGCGACCCGCCCGGCGAGATACGTATCGGCGCCGTCGCCGGTCAGCGCCTCGATCCGGCGCATCCCGCTCCCGATGCTCCGCTCGCCGACGATGACGAAGCCACCGATCTGACCCGAGGCACGGCAGTGGGTGCCGCCGCACAGCTCGTGGCTGTAGCCCTCGACACGGACGGTCCGCACGGTCTCGCCGTACTTCTCGTCGAAGAACGCGTCCGCCCCGGCCTCGATCGCCTCGCGCATGCTCATCGTCGACGGCGTGACGAGCCGGTCGTCACGGATGACCCGGCGGACCTCTGCTTCGATCGCGGCCCGCTCCTCGTCGGTCAATCCGCGCTCGAACGGGAAGTCGAAGCGCAGGTAGTCGGGCGTGACCAGCGACCCGGCCTGCCGCGCCCGCGACCCGACGACGTTGCGCAGGGCGCGATGGAGCAGATGCGTCCCGGTGTGGTTCCGCATGGTGCGCGCACGGCGCTCCGCATCGACCTCCGCGACGACCCGCTGGCCGACCCGCAGGCCGCCGCGCAGCGTGCCGCGATGGACGACCAGGCCGCCGAGGGGGCGTTGCGTGTCGTCGACCTCGAAGACCACGTCGCCGCCGAGCGAGAGGATGCCCCGGTCCCCGATCTGGCCACCGCCCTCGGCGTAGAACGGCGTGCGGTCGAGGACGATCTCCGCCGCGGCACCGGCAGGCGCCGCCCGGTCGAGGTCGCCGACCGCCTCGAGCTCCTCGTATTCGAGCCCGTCGCGGATGATCGCGACGATCGTCGCGTCGTCGATCGAGGTGGTCTCGTAGCCCTTGAACTCGGTGTCGCCGATCCTGGCCAGGATCGCCTGGTAGAGCGCGGTCAGCTCGGCATGCTGCGACAGCTCGGCCTTCCGGCCGCTCCGGCTCCGGTCGCGCTGCTCGGCGAGGGCGGCATCGAAGCCGGCCCGGTCGACCGCGACGCCGTATTCCGCGGCCAGCTCGACGGTGAGGTCGATCGGGAAGCCGTACGTGTCGTGGAGCCGGAACGCGACGTCACCCCCGAGCACCGGGGCATCCGCCGGAAGCTCCTCGGGGCGACGGCCGACGGTCCGTTCGGCCGACGTCAGCGGGATCAGCGCCTCCTCGAGCAGACCCTCCCCCGCGGCCAGGGTCCGGGCGAACTGTCGCTCCTCGAGCGCGATGACCCGGTGGATCTCGTCGCGGCGCTCGAGCACGACCGGGTACGGCTCGCCCATCGTGGCGATGACCACCTCGGACAGATCCGCCAGGAACGGTTCCGTCCGACCGAGCAGACGCCCGTGGCGGACGGCCCGGCGGATGATCCGGCGCATGACGTAGCCTCGGCCCTCGTTCGACGGTCGCACCTCGTCGGCGGCGAGGAACGTGGCGGCGCGGACGTGGTCGGCGATCACCTGGTAGCTGAAGCGCTCGGCCTCGAACGTCCCCGGATCGTGCCCGAGCAGCTCACCGAGCCGGGCGTGGATCGGCGTGAACAGGTCCGTGTCGTAGTTCGTCGGGACCTGCTGGAGGACCGCCGCGAGGCGCTCCAGCCCGAGACCGGTGTCGACGCTCGTGAACGGCAACGGGTGGCGCCCGTCCGGTCGCTGGTCGAACTCCATGAAGACGAGGTTCCAGATCTCGACCCAACGCGGACAGTGCTCGTCGTGGTCGGGGACGCAGTGCGGGCCCTCGGAGAACTCGCTCCCGCGGTCGAAGTGGATCTCGCTGCACGGACCGCACGGACCGGTCTCGGCCATCCGCCAGAAGTTCTTGTCGTCGCCGGCGTCGACGTCGCCCCAGCGCGCCATCCGCTCCGGAGGAAGCCCGATCTCGTCGCGCCAGATGTCCCAGGCCACCTGGTCGTGCGTGTAGGTCGTCGCGGCCAGCCGGTCGGCCGGGATCCCCAGGTCCCCGGTCAGGAAGGTCCAGGCCCAATGGATGGCGTCACGCTTGAAGTAGTCGCCGAAGCTCCAGTTGCCGAGCATCTCGAAGAACGTGTGGTGGCGCGGGGTCCGGCCGACCTCCTCGAAGTCGTTGTGCTTGCCGGCCACCCGGAGGCAGCGCTGATAGTCGACGGCGCGCTTGTAGCTGCGCGTCTCGGCCCCGGTGAAGACCTCCTTGAACTGGACCATCCCGGAGTTCGTGAAGAGGAGGGTCTGATCGCCGGCGGGGACGAGGCTGGCCGACGGGACGACCTCGTGACCGCGCTCGTCGAAGAACGCGATGAACCGCCGCCGGATCTCGGCGGCGGGCATGGCCTTGATCCGGGGGTCGAGGGTGACGTCAGGGGTCGGCATCGGCCGTAACGGTACCAAACCCGGCCTTCCCACCGAAGGTGGAGGCTCGTGCGATGGGCTCGACTCAGGCCCGATCGGACCGTCGCATGAACCGCAGCCAGATCCGCGACCCGGCGATGGCCGCGCCGACCAGGGCACCGATCGTGAGACCGCGCAGGAACGGCGTCGTCCGTCGACCGGGGTCGTCGTCGCGGCGGCGGCTCACGCCCGGCCGTCCTGCGGTCCCAGCGCAGCGACCACCGACACGAGCCCGATCCCGAGCGAGGCCCCCAGCACGGCCGCCAGGACCCGGAAGTCACCCAGCCGGATGACGTCGAACCCGAGCCGCTCGCCGAGCGAGTCGCCCGCCCAGGCACCGAGGATGGCTGCCAGGAGCAGCAGCGGCAGGCGTCCACCGACCGATCCGCGGATCAGGGCGTACAGCGCGGTCGTGAAGATCCCAACGAGCACCGCGAGCACGAAGGCCGGGCCGATCACGGGCCCAGTATAGGCGCGGGCGTGGCCGCGACCTCCCGGCCCGCCGGTGCGGATCACCAGGGCCGGATCCTTCGACCCGGCCCTGGTGCGATCGATCGTCCCGTGGCGACCTACGGATCGACGCGGCCGATGAACGTTCCCCAGTTGGCCAGCAGCGTCCGGGTCCCGCCGCAGGTCTGGTCGACCACGTAGGCATCGAACGCGCACGACTGGCCGATGTACTCGGATTCGAACCACAGGTGGCCCGTCTCATCGACCGCCGACCCGGTGTAATCGCCCCAGCGGGGGCGTGGCTCAGGATCGGTCGGGGTGAGCTTGTAGCCGCTGAACCCATCCTGCGGGCCGAGGCCGGCCGCGGCCACCTTGACCGGACCCGTGCCGGCCCGACCGACCCGGACGAACGCCGCGCTCGGGAACCGGTCGGTGCTCGCCAGGGTGAACGCGATGAGGCCCTTGCCGGCGGCATTGACCGAGATCCCGGGATAGGTCACGTCCTCGCCGTTGACGGCGACATATCCCTGGCTCACGACCTTCGCCTTGAGGCGGCCGTGGTCGATCCACGGCTTGACCGCGAACCACGCGGCGCCGTCATAGATGGTCCCGTGGCGGTCGAACTTGACGGCCGTCGTCAGCGCACCCCACAGGAGTCCGTCGGCGAGCGATGCCGAGGCCATCCGGTCGTCTCCGCCGTCGAGCTGGGCGAGCGGGTTCTCGACCGGATCGCCGAGCAGGCCCGCGGCGAGCGCGTCGCGCAGCGGGGTCGGGCCGTCCTTCTGGTCGACCATCGGCGGGAGGCCGTAGGTCTCGGATCGGATGACCCGACTCTGGAGGATCGGGCGCGGGTGATCGGCGCCGAGCGAGCTCGTGTCGGTCATCGCCCAGGCCGCGATCCGGTTGTCGTAGCCGCCGTTGAATTCGAGGGCGCTCAGGAAGTACGCGGTGCCCCGGTTGCCGCGATCGAATTGCGCGTTGGTGGACGGAGATGCCGGCTGGAGGCTGTACGACTGGCCCTCCGCGAGGGGGATCCGGTCGAACCAGACCGCGTTCGGGACCGATCCGCCACCGGCCGCCCGAAGCAGACCGGGCTTGCTGATCGCATAGACCTGCGCGCCGTTGAACTCGTCCCCGAAGAACGAGTACTCGTTGGTCGTGATGTAGAACCCGTAGGCGTCGACCCCGATGAGGGGCTGGTCGCCGAGGCACGGGCAGCCGGGATGACCCTTGATCGTGCCGTCGCCGTTGGTGGTGTCGATCCCGAAGACCGTGAAGGCGCCGGTCGGGTCGCTGCCGGCGCTGATCGCCCAATCGACCGACGTCCGGCCGGTGAAATCGCCGGTGACCGGGTCCTGCTCGAGGTTGAGCATGCTCAGGAACCAGCGCTGGGTGCCCGGGTCGAACAGGCACTTGATGTCGCCGGTGAAGGGCCCGTACTCGCCCGTCGTGCGGTTGATCTCGGGCTTGAGCCCGAAGAACTCGTTGAGCCCGATCGGTCCGGCGATCATCTTGCCCTTGCGGTCATAGGCCGCGAGCGCGCTGTTGACCATCTCGATCTCGCGACCTGCACCCGCGCAGATCGCGCCGTCCGGCGGCTCGGTCGAGAACTGGTTGCCGCCCGACGCGGTCCGTTGGTCGAAGTGATCGAGCCCGACGAACCCGCGCGTCCCGCTGCCGGCAGAGCCCACGGCCTTGCCACCGACCTTCGGGGCATCGGTCGGGAGCGGCGCCGACGGCGGGGTCGCGGTCCCGGGGCGCTCATGCTCCGGATCGTCGACGAACTCGTTGCCAGGGAGACCGGCTGCGAGCCGTGGTGCTGCATTCGCGGTCACGGGGGCGCCGGCGAAGCCGTTGGCCGGGCCGAATCGGACCACCTTCGCGGACGTGCGGTGGCCGGTCGACGGTGATCCCGCCGCTGTGGCGGAGGCGAGCGGACCGGCCATCAGACCGACCAACAGCGCCGCCGATCCGGCGACGGCCGCCGCGCGACGGATCGTCGGCCGACGCCGGACCGCCGGATGGCGGACCGTCACGGGCTCGTTCGACATGCGCCCACTCCTCCTCCTCCGGGTCGGACAGGCGGGCCCGGACTCCGCCGAGTATCCCAGAGGCAGGGGTCGGCGGACGGGTCGTCGCGACGGCCGCATCCGGGCGTGGTGCCAGGACGCACCAAATCTTGTCGAGGGGCCGCCCCCCGGCGGGTCAGGCCCGGCGGGTCAGGCTCCGGCGGGTCCGGCTCCTGCGGGGCCGATGCGACCGCCACCCAGGACGAGGTCGTCGCGATACAGGACCGCCGCCTGGCCGGGCGAGACGGCCCACACGGGCACATCGGTCTCGACGACCCAGGCGCCGCCGCGATCCGCGGTGTCCAGGCCGAGGGGACAGACGGTCGCGGGGACCGGGCGGGCGCGGTGGCGGATCCGAACTTCGGCGCGGAACGGCTGGCCGGATCCGGCGGGTGGCTCGCCGGCGACGAACGACACGTCGCGGAGCGCGACCGTGCGGGTCTCGAGGTCCGCCCGCCGGCCCAGGACGATCGTGTTCGACGCGGCGTCGATCCGGCTGACGTAGCGGGGCTCTCCCACGGCGACCCCCAGCCCACGGCGCTGGCCGACGGTGAACCCGGCCGAACCCCCGTGCTCGCCCAGCGTCGACCCATCGGCATCGACGACCGCGCCGGGCCTCGGTGCCCAATCGGCGCGCTCGCGCAGGGCGACGCGGTAGTCGCCTCCGGGGACGAAGCAGATCTCCTGGCTCTCGGGTTTGTCGGCCGTTGCCAGGCCGAGCGAGCGGGCGACCTCGCGCACCTCGGGCTTGGTCAGCTCGCCGAGCGGGAAGCGGGCATGGACGAGCTGGTCCTGGCGCAGCCCGTACAGGAAGTAGGTCTGGTCCTTGTCCGCGTCGTTCGCCTTGAGCAGCCGTGCGTTCCCGATCGGATCGGTGTCGCGCCGCGCATAGTGGCCCGTGGCGACCGCCTCGCAGTCGTACAGGTGCCGGGCTCGCCCGAGGAGGGCGCCGAACTTCACGTAGGTGTTGCAGTCGACGCACGGTGACGGCGTCTCGCCGCCGAGGTAGGCAGCCAGGAACGGGCGCAGCACCCCGGCGTCGAACTCGCGTTCGAGGTTCATCACGTAGAACGGGATCCCGAGCTGGCCTGCGACACGACGGGCGTCGTCGGCTGCATCGAGCGAGCAGCAGCTCTTCTTGAACTCCGAGTACGTGTCGGCGACATCGTGCAGGCGCATCCACACCCCGACGACATCGTGGCCCTGCTCGTGGAGCAACGCCGCGGCCACCGACGAGTCGACGCCCCCGGACATGGCGACGAGGATGCGGCTCACGGGTCGGTCGTCGGGCTCGTCGAAGTCATCAGGTGGGCATCCTACCGCGAGCGGTCGGTCGACCGGTCCGGGGGCCGGTGAGCCAGGGACCGACCTGGCCCGAGCCCGCGGCCGCGTCTGGTCCATCATCTCGGGATGGACATCGTCGAGATCGAGCCGCGCGGACCGTTCAGCCTCGCCGCCGCGCAGGACTTCGCTGGAGGGTTCCCCGCCGGGATCGGCGGCGGAGCGGCGACCGCGACCAGCCTGGTGATGGCATTCCCGGTCGAAGCGCCCGGCTGGGCCCACGGCGCGATCGCCGAGCTCAGCCAGCCGAACGACGACGCGCCGGTCCGGGTCAGGCTCGTCACGCCCGGCGACCCGGGCGTCGCGCTCGCCCAGGCGCTGCGGGCGGTCTCGCTCGATCGCGACGGGACCGGCTGGCCCGCCGTCGGTGAGCGAGACCCGATCATCGGCGGACTCCAGCGCGACCATCGCTACCTCCGACCGGTCTGCTTCTACTCGGCGTACGAGGCGGCGACCTCGTTCGTGATCGGACAGCGGATCGCCAGGACCCAGTCGGCCCGGATCAAGGCACGGCTCGCCGAGCTGGCGGGTGACCGGATCGATCTCGATGGCCGAACGTTCACGACGTTCCCGCGCCCGGAGCGCCTCCTGGAGCTCCAGGACGTCCCGGGTTTGAACGCCGAGAAGATGGCTCGCCTGCACGGCCTCGCCGAGGCCGCGCTGGACGGTCGTCTCGACACGGAGCGACTGCGAGGTCTGCCCACGGACGCGGCCCTCGCCGAGCTGCGGACCCTGCGCGGTGTCGGCGAGTTCACCGCGGAGGCCGTCCTCCTTCGCGGCTGCGGCATCGTCGACGAGGTCCCGACCTCGGACACGATGGGACCGCAGGCGGTGGCGGAGCTGTACGGCCTCGATGCACCACCCGACTCGGCCGGGTACTCGTCGGTCACCGACGTGTGGCGACCGTTCCGGATGTGGGCGGTGGTCCTGGTCCGGGTGGCCTGGGGACGCCGCCAGACGAAGCCGATCAGCTACCGCCGTGATCGGAGCGGAGGCTAGACCGGCAGCTCGGCGAGCGGGTCGGCGGCGATGACCGCCTCGCCCGATCGATGCGCGCGAAGGACCGCCGGGATCACCCTCACCGCCGTGTCGATCTCCTCGGTCGACGTCGTCCGGCCGAGCGAGATCCGCAGCGCCCCGCGCGCTTCGTCGTCGGGGTAGCCCATCGCCGACAGGACATGGCTGACGTCGGCCGAGCCGGTCGCGCAGGCTGACCCGACGGACGTCGCGATGCCCTCGAGATCGAGGCCGAGGGCGACGGACGCCCCGTCGGTGCCGGTGACCACGACCGACAGGAGTCCCGGGAGTCGCTCTCGCGGATGGCCGGTCAGCTCGGCTCCGTCAACGGCGAGGACGGCGTCTCGCAAGCGATCGCGCAGGAGACGCGCGCGCGTCACGGTCTCGGGGCGCTCGGCGCACGACAGCTCGTACGCGGCCGCCATGCCCACCGCCAGGGCGAGACTCTCGGTCCCGGCCCGGCGATGACGCTCCTGCGACCCGCCGTGCTGTTGGGCGAGGAGATGCGTGCCGTGGCGGACGTACAACGCCCCGACGCCCTTCGGACCCTCGAACTTGTGGGCCGCCAGGCTGACGAGGTCCGCCCCGAGCGCATCGAGGTCGAGGTCCAGCCACGGAGCCGCCTGCACGGCGTCGACATGGAGGAGCACCCCCCGCCGGGCGCGGATCCGCTCGGCGATCTCGGCGATCGGCTGGATCGTCCCGACCTCGTTGTTCGCCAGCATGATGCTGACCAGGATCGTCCGGTCGGTGATGGCCGCGTCGAGCTCGTCCGGGTCCACCCGGCCGTAGCGATCGACGGGCAGCTCGGCGATCTCGAACCCGAACTTCTCCAGGTAGCGCAGCGTGTGGCCCACGGCGTGGTGCTCGATCGAGCTGGTCACGATCCGATGGCCGCGGGCTTTGCCGGCCCAGGCGGCGCCCTTCAGCGCCAGGTTGTTCGACTCCGTCCCGCCGGATGTGAACACCAGCTCCCGCGCCCCGACGTTGAGGCGGGCCGCCAGTCGCTCGTGCGCCTCGTCCAAGCCCGCGCGCGCCCGCCGGCCGTAGGCGTGAGCAGATGACGGGTTGCCGAAGACCTCGGTGAGGTACGGCAGCATCGCCTCGACGACCTCCGGGCGGACCGGGGTCGTCGCGGCGTGATCGAGGTAGATCGTCATGGGAGCCGTATCGTAGCCCGCCGGCGCGGCCGGCGAGCCGGACCGATCCCCGACCGTCCGGCTCCCCCCGGCGGTCGGTCAGTCGCGCCTGGTCAGGCCTTCTTCTCGTCGCGCATGCTCGGCCACTTCTTCGAGAGCGGCGGCAGGTCCTCGTCGGCCGGCTGCTTCGAGCGGGAGCGCGTATCGGCGCTCGGGGTCCGGCCCAGGGTGTTGACGCCGAGCAGGAGGCCCATCGAGTGGCCCTCGGTGTCGTCCGCGTCGCCCGTGGACGGGGCCTCGGGTGCGTCGCTCGCGGCGATGGGCTGAGTGCGCTCGTCGTCGGCCATCGGGATCCCCTTCGATACGGCGGGTCTCCGGTCAGGGTGACCGAACCGAACCGCGGGTGCAACGCGTCCGGACGACCGCCGGGATGTCGTCCGGACGACAGCGCTCGACGCCGAGCACGGGCCGAGTCGTCAGGCCGGGCTCTCTCCGCTCGCGACGCGAGCCTGCTCGGCGCGGCCGAGGGCGCGCCGCCGCTCGTGCTCCGACAGGAACCGCTTGCGCAGCCGGATCGACGTGGGGGTCACCTCGACCAGCTCGTCCTCGGAGATGAACTCGATGGCCGACTCGAGGGTGATCTGGCGCGCCGGCGTCAACCGCAGGGACTCGTCGTGCGAATGGGTGCGGATGTTCGTCAGCTGCTTGGCCTTGGTCGCGTTGACGTTCATGTCGCCAGACCGCGAGTTCTCCCCGACGATCATCCCCTCGTAGACGTCCTCGCCCGCACCGATGAACAGCTCGCCGCGCTCCTCGAGGTTGAACAGGCCGTAGGCGTTCGAGACGCCGGTACGGTCGGCCACCAGCACGCCGTTCGTCCGATGGGTCACCTCGCCGGCCCACGGGCCGTAGCCTTCGCCGAGCTGATGGAGCAGGGCCGTCCCCCGGGTGTCGGTCAGCAGCTGACCCCGATACCCGATCAGGCCGCGGACCGGGATGATGAACTCCATCCGGACCCGGCCGTCGGCGTCGGAGCTCATCTGCTCAAGGCGGCCCTTGCGGCCGGCGAGCGCGGTCTGGACCTCACCGATGTAGTCGGGCGGGATGTCGATCGTGATCCGCTCGTACGGCTCCTCGACCCGGCTCCCAATGGTCCGCAGGATGACCTCCGGTCGGCTGACGGTGAGTTCGAACCCTTCGCGACGCATCTGCTCGATCAGGATCGCCAGCTGGAGCTCGCCTCGGCCGCGGACCTCGTAGGTGTCACCCGACTCGGTCGGGTAGACCTCGATCGAGACGTTGCCCAAGGTCTCCTTCGCGAGCCTCGCCTTGATCTGGCGGCTCGTCACGTACTTCCCGTCGCGGCCGGAGAGCGGCGACGTGTTCACGCCGAAGGTCATCCGGAGCGTGGGCGCGTCGACGTCGAGGCGCGCCATCGGACGCGGGTCCCCCGGATCCGTGAGCGTGTCGCCGATCGTCACCTCGGGCAGGCCGGCGACGGACACGATGTCGCCCGGTCCGGCCTCGGCGATGTCGATGCGATCGATCCCGTGGGCGGTCTGGAGGCTGGTCACTGTTCCGGACAGGAGGACCGTCCGCCCGGGCTCGACCCGGCCGGCCGTGTCATCCGCCTCGTCGCGGACGACCGTCACGCGCTGACCCATCCGGATCCGGCCGTTCCAGATCCGGCCGACCGCCATCCGCCCGACGTAGTCGTTGGCCGACAGGTTCGTGACCAGCAGCTGGAGGGGATGCCCTTCCAGGTAGGTCGGAGGCGGGGTGACCCGCACCAGCAGATCCAACAGTGGCGTCAGGTCCGTTCCCGGCTGCGACGGATCGAGCGTCGCCGTCCCGGCCTTCGCGTTCGTGTAGACCACGGGGAAGTCGATCTGGTCCTCGTCGGCCCCCAGGTCGATGAACAACTCGTACACGGCATCGAGGACCTCGGCCGGACGGGCGTCCCCACGGTCGATCTTGTTCAGGGCGACGACGACCGGCAGGTGACGCGCCATCGCTTTCTTGAGCACGTAGCGGGTCTGGGGCAGCGGACCCTCGGCCGCATCGACCAGGAGCAGCACCGCGTCGACCATCAGCAGCGATCGCTCGACCTCGCCGCCGAAGTCCGCGTGGCCCGGCGTATCGACGATGTTCAGTCGGATCCCGGCATGGTCGACGGTGGTCTGCTTGGCGAGGATCGTGATGCCCTTCTCGCGCTCGAGGTCACCCGAGTCCATCACCCGGTCGACGACCGCCTGGTTCGCTCGGAAGGTACCCGTCTGCCGGAGCATGGCGTCGACGAGGGTCGTCTTGCCGTGGTCGACATGGGCCACGATGGCGATGTTCCGAAGGTCGGATCGGACCGCGGATGGAGCGGCGGCGGGCACGGTGATGCGGATCTCCTGGATCGGTGGGGCCGCGACATTCTCGCACGGATCGGCCCAAGCCGGGGACGCGACAGCTCCGGATACGCGGACGCCGGCCCGTATCGGGGGCCGGCGTCCGGTCTCGGGTGCGGGGTCGACCGGTCAGCGACCGGTCATGGGGCGGGGGTCAGTGATGACCCAGCGCCAGAAGCGGAACGAGGACGTTCGCCTTCGGGCTCCCGAGGCCCGTCACCGCGTCCCAGCCCTTCGTCGCATCGAACCCCTCGATCCCAGCGAAGTTGTTCGTTCCCACGCGGATGTCATGGAACGTCTGGGCGTACGTCCGCGACGACCGCGCGAAGCGGTAGAGGTCGTCGTTGACGAGGCCGAGCCGATGACCGGCCAGCTGGTCGGCGAGGGCGATCAGGCCGGCCCACTGGGGTGACCCTGCGCTCGTCCCGCCGAAGCGGAAGAAGAGGGTCGGATCGAGTGGATCCAGCCCGAGCAGCTGGAGGTCGACGCCGTCGTGGACGAGAACGCCCCCGTCGACGCCGGCGTTGTAGGCGACGTCCGGGACGCCCCGCGCCGAGCGGCGGGTGCCCCCGAATCCGGCCTGGTACGACGGGCGCCGGTAGCCGTCCGAGAACCCGCCCCCGCTGCAGCCGTCGCCGGCCGCGGTGAGGCACGGGACCCCGATGTCCTGCGCTTCGGACCAGGTGGTCTCGCCCTTGTAGCGACCCTTGGCGCCGGCGTCGAGGGTCGTTCCGCCGACACCGAGGACGAGCGGATCGGTCGCCGGCGACGAGGCGTCCTTGAAGACCGCGTCGCTGCCGTCGCACGCGCCCTGGGCGACGCCGTCATCGCCCGACGACGCGACCAGGGTGATCCCCTTGTCGGTCGCCCGCTTGAACACGCGATGCTCAGCCTTGAGGATGTCCGGCAGGACGCACGTCTCGCCTTCCCCGAAGCTCTGCGAGATGACGTCGCCGAGGTTGTGGTCGACGGCGTACTTGGTCGCCGCCAGGATGTCGGCGTCGGATTGCGATCTGGCCTCGACGAGGACGATCCTGGCCCGCGGCGCGATCGCGTGCGCCCATTGGACGTCGAGCGTGATCTCGCCGGCCCAGCCGGTGTGGTCGGGGTTGTCGAAATCGAAGTCCGGGACCCCCTGCGGCGCGATGACGTTGAGCACCGGGTCGGGCAGGCCGAACGTGGCGTCGAAGATCGCCAGGTCAGACTCGAGATACGGGTTCGAGAACGCGTCGATGATCACGATCGTCCGCTTCCTGCCCGTGATCCCGTGGTCGAGCAGGGTGTCGACGCCGTAGGCGCGCTGGATCTGGCCCGGGTCGTAGCAACGCCCGGTACCGATCGGCTGGTCCTGGCAGCCGAAATGCGCGGCAGCGGTCCTGTGGACGAGTGTCCGGTCCGGGTGGACGTGGATCCGGTTCGGGATGAGGTCGGCGGCGAGGGCGGTCGCAGGCGCGACCCCCGACGTGGCGAGGACCGCCGCGGCGCCGAGCGCGGCGATGCGGGCGGCGGTCGACCGGAGCAGGCTCGAGGTCAGATGCATGTGAGCAGCGTCTCCTTCATCGCCGGGGGTGGACGTGGAACGCGTCGAGGAACCTGGAACATCTCGATGACCGTGGGTCGACCGGCCGGTCCACGATGGACCGCCGTCAGGGCGAGCCGAGCCTCCCATCCTCGTTCGCCGATCATCGTGCCGCACCATGCAGCCGCCACCGGCGGGGCGTCCGTCGGTAGGTGTCAACGTATCGGCCGGGGCGCCACGCGGTCAAGACCTTGGTGGGTGATGGCGACTGGTAGATTCAGCCCATGACCGTTGCCGCCATCATCCTCTCCGCGACCGCCGAGGGTTCGCTGTCGGACACGCTCGGCCAGCCCCGGGTCCGTCGCCTGGTCGACCTCGCCTGGTCGGGCGGAGCGTTGCCGATCGTGGTCGTGTCGCCTGACCCGGACGGCACCGTCGCGGCCGCCCTCGCCGGGACCGAGGCCTCGTGGGGCTTGCCCGCTCCCGACGGGGCCGGCCCGGTCGGGCAGATGGTCCGCGGCATCGAGCTCGCCGAGGCCGAGGTCGGCGAGACATCGGGGGCCCTCCTGTGGCCGGGCCGGATGACATGGGTCGGTCCGGAGACGATCACCTCCCTGATCGAGGCGCACGGGACCGAGCCAGGCGCGCTCCTCCGGCCGGCGTGGCACGGCGACCCCGGCTGGCCGGTCCTCCTTCCGATCCGCCACCTCGATGCACTAAGGGAGATCGCCCCCGACCGGATGCCGCCGGACGTCATCGCCGACCTGGTGTCGGCGATCCCCTCGCGACTCGTCGAGCTCGGCGACCCCGGCGTCGTGCACGGCGTCGACACGCCCTTCACCGAGCTGCCCGCCTACGAGGGCCCGCCGGACCCGCCGGGCGGATCCGCTCGCGAGTGGGGTGCCGATGTCGCCGCCGCGGCCGGTCTCCCGGAGCCCGACCCCACCCCGACGGACTGACCCGTCAGCGTTTCGGGACGACGATCCGGAGCTTCGCGCCGACCTTCGAGAAGGTGAACGCCGCCCGCCCGTGGAACGGGTGACCGCCCGCCGAACCACCGAACACCACATCGGCCGTGAACAACGCCGAGACCGGGACGCCCGCCTCGGTGACGTACAGGTCGAGGGCCATCGTGTCCGGGACCACGAGGAACTTCGAGAAGTCCAGCAGCCGAGCGATGTCGGGACGGTAGAACGTGTTCGACCGAAGGAGGTGGAGCTCCTTGCCGCCGACCGTGACGGGACCCACGTAGTCGAGCCAGGCTGGCATCTCGAGATACATGAACGGGGTCAGGCGGAAGTAGCGCTCGCCGGTCTGCCGTCCGACCCGTGGCTTGCCAGGGACCTTCACCCACACGACGCCGTCCTTGCGAGCCATCAGGCTCTTCGGGGTGACGCTGCTGTCGATCCATCCCGAATACTCGTCACCGACGACGTCGACGGCCTCCTTGTACGTCTCGATGGTCTTCCGATCGAGGACCGACTTGCCGCTGGCCGTCATGTGGTAGCTCAGGTCCGGGGCGCTGACGACGGCCCAGAACCGATCGAGGACGGCCTTGCCCGGGTCGACGGTCGGCGACGGGGTCGGCACCGCGGTGGGCCTGCCGGGCGCGCCGCTGGCTGCACCCGGCAGGCTCCCGACGTTCGCGGCCGGCACGTTCGGGGACAGGGCCAACGCGCCGATCCCGACGGCGGCCGCCCCGATCGCCACGATAGCGACGATCGCCGCAACTCTCGGACCGCGGGTGTGCGATGTCGGCGGCGGAGGCGGCTCCGGACGTCCCCACTCGGTGCCGCGGTACTTCTCGGCATAGGACGTCGGCGGATCGCCGGTCCCGTGCGGATCGGTCATCGCGACCCCGGGTCGCCCGTCCGCTCGGGCAGGCCGACGAACCGAAGACCGAGCTCCGCGTACTGACCGGGATCCGGCGGCGACGGAGCGTCGAGCATCAGGTCCCCGCCGGACTGGGTCTTCGGGAAGGCCATGACCTCGCGGATCGTCGTCTGGTCGGTCAGCAGCGCCGCCCAGCGGTCGATGCCGGCGGCGATCCCGCCGTGGGGCGGCGCACCGTACTCGAAGGCGTCGAGGACGGCGCCGAACTTGGCCCGCATCCCGTCGAGCGTCTGGCCCTGGAGGGCGAAGCTCCGTTCGAGCAGGTCGCGCCGGTGGATCCGGATGCTCCCGCCGGCGAGCTCCCACCCGTTGAGGACGAGGTCGTACTGGAGGGCGCGGGCCCGACCGGCCGGGTCGCCGGGGTCGGCCTGGGCCAGGTCCCCGCTCGTCGTCGTCAGCAGCTCGAGATCCTCGGGCACGACGCCGCTGAACGGATTGTGGGTGGCGTCCCAGCGCCGGTTCTCGGCATCCCACTGGTACATCGGGAACCGGTGGACCCAGGCGTACGCGAGGACCGTCGGATCGGCCAGGCCCAGGCGCCCGCCGAGCTCGACCCGCAGCCGGCCAAGGACGTCCGCCGTGACGGCCGCGGCGTCAGCGACGATCAGGATGAGGTCATCACGTCCCGCTCCGGCTCGGTCCACCACCGCGGCGGTACGCTCGTCGCCGAGGAACTTGGCGATCGGCGAGCGGACCGTCCCGTCGGCCTCGACCGCGACCCACGCCAGGCCGCGGGCCCCGTAGCGGCGAGCCAGCTCGGTCAGCTCGTCGATCTGCGAGCGGGTCGCGCCGCCCATCCCCGGAGCGACGATCGCCTTCACGCGGCCGCCGGCGGCGATGACCTCGTCGAACACCCGGAACCCCGAGACCGGGGCCCCGGCCTGGTCGACCAGAGCAGGGGCGAGGTCGATCAGCTCAATCCCGAACCGCAGGTCGGGCTTGTCCGATCCGTACCGCTCGATGACCTCGTCGTAGGTGAACCGCGGGAAGGGCACCGCCTGGAGCGGGCGCTCGGGGACGACCGCCCGCGAGACCTCGATCGCCATCGTCTCGACGAACCCGGTCACGGTGTCCTCGTCGACGAAGCTCATCTCGAGATCGAGCTGGGTGAACTCGGGTTGGCGATCGCCCCGCAGATCCTCGTCGCGGAAGCATCGGGCGATCTGGAAGTAGCGGTCGATGCCGGCGACCATCAGCAGCTGCTTGAGCTGCTGCGGGCTCTGCGGCAGCGCATAGACGGCCCCCGGCTGGAGCCGGCTCGGGACGATGAAGTCTCGGGCGCCCTCGGGCGTCGACTTGATCAGGTCGGGGGTCTCGACCTCGACGAAGCCGTGCGCGTGGTGGACCTCGCGGATCTTGTGGACGAGCCGCGAGCGGAGGAGCAGCCGGTGCTGCATCGGCTCCCGGCGGATGTCCAGGTAGCGGTACCGCAGCCGGAGCGCCTCGTCGATCGTCGCATCGGGGTCGTTGATGTAGAACGGCGGCGTCTTGGACTCACTCAGGACGTCGAACGCGGCCGCCCGGAGCTCGATCTGGCCGGTCGCCAGCTCGGGGTTCTCCTTGCCCGCCATGCGCCGCTGTACCGTGCCCTCGACCATCACCACGAACTCGCTGCGGACCCGGCTGGCCGTCTCGTGGGCGGCCGGCGACTCGGTGGCATCGATGACGACCTGGGTCAGCCCGTGCCGGTCGCGCAGGTCGAGGAAGATCAGCTGGCCGTGGTCGCGCCGGCGGTGGACCCAGCCCGCCAGGCGGGCCGTGGTCCCGACGTCGACCGGACGGAGCTGCCCGCAGGTGTGGGATCGATAGGGAGTCGCGAGCGAGGGGGCGGCGGTGTCGTCGTTCATGGCGGGCGTATCGTAGACGACGGCCCCGGCCGTCCGGCGGGGCGTCGATGTCGTGACCCAGCTCGACAAACCCTGGAGGCCTCCGATTGCTCGCTGAGCGACGCGTCCATGTCACCCTGCCCGTCGCCGATCTGGATCGGGCGCGAGGCTTCTACGAGGACATCCTCGGCTTCACCCCGTACTCCGTCCAACCCACGGCGGTCCTCTATCGGGCGGGCGAAGGTACCCTGTTCGCCGCGTCGAAGGGATCCGCCCTGTCATCGGGGACCCACACCCAGATGGCGTTCACCACCGACGACCTCGAAGGCGAGGTGGCCGACGCCCGGGCACGCGGGATCGTGTTCGAGGAGTACGACTTCCCCGGCTTCACGACCGTCGACGGGATCGCGCCCGTCGGTCCGAACCACGCGGCGTGGTTCAAGGATCCCGAGGGCAACCTGATCGCGATCATCCAGTTCGCCGACCCCGGGGTCTGACGCGGGCTAGCCGTGCTGGTGGGACTCGTCCGCCCGACCGAGTTCCCGGACGAGATCCGCCATCGCCACCGACCGTTGGGTGCCCGCCTGGAGATCGCGCAGCTCGACGTGACCGTCCCGCGACTCCGACGAGCCGTCGGCTCCGTCGCTCCCCAGGATGACCGCGAAGTGCGCCCCTTCCTTGGCGGCCGCCTCGAGCTGCCGCCCCAGCTTGCGTCGACCGAGCTCGGCCCGCGCCCGGAGCCCGGCGGCTCGGAGCGTGGTCGCGAGGGTCAGACGCTCGACGGTCGCGTCCGGATCGACCCCGACCACGAC
This sequence comes from uncultured Chloroflexia bacterium, assembly GCA_963749735.1. Classification (GTDB taxonomy): domain Bacteria; phylum Chloroflexota; class Limnocylindria; order Limnocylindrales; family CSP1-4; genus Chersky-267. The sequence goes on along the minus strand of CAVVNZ010000012.1, from coordinate 86,911 downwards.
GGCCAACGGTCCGGCCACGCGCGCCTCCGATGTCCCGAGGTCCTGCAGCTCGAGCATCACCCGATCGAGCCCGAGACCGAAGCCGATCCCCGGCGTGGAGTGGCCGCCGAGCAGCTCGACGAGACCGTCGTAGCGTCCACCCCCGCCGAGCGCCGACTGCTGGCCATCGGCCCCCGGCCGGTAGAACTCGAGCGCCGTCCGAGTGTAGTAGTCGAGCCCGCGGACGAGGCCGGCCTCGAGCCGGTAGACGATGCCCAGCGCGTCGAGGTGCGCTCGGACGCCCGCGAAATGGTCGGCGCATGGGTCGCACAGCCGGTCGACGATCCGCGGGGCGGCGGCATTGAGCTCGACCATCGCCGGGTCCTTCGAATCGAGCAGGCGGAGCGGGTTGCGCTCGAGCCGCCCGCGCTCGAAGGCCGGGATCGCATCGATCCGGCCCCGGTAGTAGGCGACGAGCTCCTCGAGGTAGGCCGGGCGGCAAACGGGATCGCCGATCGAGTTCAGCCGGACCTCGACATCGGGGAGGCCCGCCTCGCGATAGAACCGCAGCCCGAGTTCGATGATCTCGGCGTCGACCGCCGGTCCCGGATCGCCGATGGCCTCGACGTCGAACTGCCAGAACTGGCGGAAGCGGCCGGCCTGCGGCCGATCGTAGCGGAACATCGGCCCGGTCATCGTCAGCTTGACCGGCTGGGGCCAGGTCTGCATCCCGTGCTGGATGTAGGCCCGGACGATCCCCGCGGTGGGTTCCGGGCGGAGGGCCCAGACCTCGCCGTCCTCGGTCCGCGGGGCCAACCGGAACAGCTCCTTCTCGACCGCGTCGGTCGCCTCCCCCAACCCACGCTCGTAGACGGCGCTCTGCTCGAACATCGGCGTCTCGATCGGGCGATAGCCATACCGCCCGGCGATCTCGGCCGCCAGGCGCTCCAGGCGGACCCAGGCGAGGCGCTCGTCGGGCAACTGGTCCCGGGTGCCTCGTGGGGCGCGATAGACGGGCATGGCCGGAAGTCTAGGCGAACAGCGCTCGCGCGATGACGTACGACACGACGAGCGCGACCACGAAGGTCCCCAGGGTCGCCGCGATCCGGACCGCGATCGGCCAGGGCAGCCGCAGGATCCGGAGATTGGCCACGACGGCGACCAGCCCGAGCAGACCTCCAACGATACCGGTCAGCCCCAGGAGGCCGAACGGGAGGACGGCCAGGATCAGCTCCCACGTCCTCAGCCGTCGCTCGAGCTGGATCGTCGGCCCGTCCTCGACGATCGCCTGGAGGCCGGTCATCTGGCCGGCGAAGACGACCCGGCGGGTCGTGCCGTCCGCCATCGGGATCTGCCAGGCCGGCCGGCCGCGCTCGCGCAGCCGCGGGAGGCGCTCTCCCCCGACCGACACGCGCAGCCCGGTGATCTGGCTCTGGTCGACGACGATCTCCGGACTGCCGGGTTCGGGCAGACGGAAGCTGTGCAGCATGTCGGGATGCGATCCGGTCGCGCTCAGCCCAGGTCGCGCTGGACCGAGATGACGTCCTTCAGCTGCTCGATCCGGCCCATGACCCGGGCAAGCTGGCTGACCGACGCGACCTGCAGCGTCGCGATGACGACGGCCATGTGGTCCTGCATGACGTTGACCGACGCGGCCACGATGTTGACCTTGGCCTCGGCCACGACCTGGGTGATGTCCGAGAGCAGGCCGGTCCGGTCGAACGCCTCGACCCGGATGGCGATCGGATAGGTCTGGGTGGGGGCGGCTTCCCATTCCACCTCGATGAGGCGGCTGACCTCGCGCTCGTTCATCACGGTGGGGCACGACCGGAGGTGGACGGTCACGCCCTTGCCCCTGGTGATGAACCCCTGGATCGGGTCGCCCGGGATCGGGTGGCAGCACTTGGCGAACCGGACGAGCAGGTCGCCGACGCCCTTGACCCGGACGCCGCCGGTCCGCTCCGGGACGTTCTGCGGCGCGACCGTCGGGAGCGCCAGCTCGGCGTCGTCGACCACGCCGAGACGCATCACTACCTGGGTCGCCCCGACCGCGCCGTAGCCGATCGCCGCGTAGAAGTCGTCGAGCGAGTCGAAGTTGTACTGCTTGCCGACCTCGGCGACCTTGTCGTTGCCGACGCTGCCGATGGACTTGCGTGCGAGCCGGCGGAGCTCGCGCTCGAGCGATTCGCGGCCGTGGACGATGTTGTCGTCGCGTTCCTGGCGCTTGAACCAGGCCCGGATCTTCTCGCGGGCGTGGCTCGTCCGGACGACGTTCAGCCAGTCGCGCGACGGACCATGCTCGCCCTTGGTGGTCACGATCTCGACGATGTCGCCGTTCTTGAGCCGGTAGTCCAGCGGGACGAGGCGGTTGTTGACCTTCGCTCCGATACAGCGATGACCGACGTCGGTATGGATCCGGTAGGCGAAGTCGAGCGGGGTCGAACCGGCGGGCAGGTCCTTGACGTCGCCGCGCGGGGTGAACACGAAGACCTGGTCCTGGAAGATGTCGAGCTTGATGCCCTCGACGAACTCGGTCGCGTCCGAGACCTCACGCTGCCAGTCCATGAGCTGGCGCAGCCAGGCGAGCTTGGCGTCGTACTCGCGATCCGACCGGCTGCCTTCCTTGTAGCGCCAGTGGGCGGCGATGCCGACCTCCGACACCTGGTGCATCGCGTGGGTCCGGATCTGGATCTCGAGCGGCTTCCCCTCGCTGGCGATGACCGCGGTATGGAGGCTCTGGTAGAGGTTGTTCTTGGGGACCGCGATGTAGTCGTCGAACTGGCCTGGGATCGGTCGCCAGATCGAGTGGACGACGCCGAGGGCGGCGTAGCAGTCCTTGACCTCCTCGACGAGGCAGCGGATCGCGTAGACGTCGTAGATCTCCTCGAACCCGGCGCCCTTGCGCTGCATCTTCTTGTAGATGCTGTAGATGTGCTTTGGCCGACCCTCCATCTCGGCCTCGATCCCGGCGGCCTGGAGGGCGGGGTACAGCTCGGCGATGGCCGACTCGATGAAGCCCTCGCGGCCCTTGCGCCGGGTGTCGAGGAGCTTGGCCAGCTCGCGGAAGCGCTCGGGCTCGAGGGCCTTGAACGCCAGGTCCTCGAGCTCCCATTTCATCTGCCAGATCCCGAGGCGCTCGGCCAGCGGGGCGTAGATCTCCATCGTCTGGCGGGCGATGCGCTGCTGCTTGTCGAGCGGCAGGGCGGACAGCGTCCGCATGTTGTGGAGGCGGTCGGCGAGCTTGATCAGGACGACCCGGATGTCCTCGGCCATCGCCAGGAACATCTTCCGGATGTTCTCGGCCTGCTGCTGCTCGTGGGTGTGGGTGCTGAACTTCGACAGCTTGGTGACGCCGTCGACGAGATGCGCCACCTCCGGCCCGAACCGGTCCTCGATGTCGGACAGGCTGTACTCGGTGTCCTCCGGGACGTCGTGGAGGAGCGCGGCCTCGACCGCGATCGGGTCGATCCCGAGGTCGGCCAGGATCTGCGCCGAGGCGATCGGGTGAGTGACGTAGGCTTCGCCGGACGCCCGGACCTGGTCGCCGTGAGCTTCGATCGCCAGGTCGAGGGCCTGTCCCACCGGGACGAGGTCGGCCTGCGGATAGTGGCGCTCGAGCGCGGCGAGCAGGTCGCGCCGGAGCGGCTCGAAGCGCTTCCTGGTGGTCGGCTTCGTCGCAGGCTGCGCAGCGGCCCGACGGACCGCGGCGCGGGGCGTCTTCGGCGGGCTGCTGGCCGGTTCGATCGACATCGTGCTCAAGGATAGCAGCGTGCCTGCGAAGCTCAGTCGTGCGGAGCCCAGGCGACGACCGTGCTCAGCGAAGGCCCGGGTCGAGCGTCGCGACGAGGATCAGACCTCCATCGACGATCGTGAACGACTCCACCCGGACCGGCAGCTCGACGCCCGGCGAGACCAGCTCGACGGAGCCGAGATCGCTCCCCGACGGTGGGACCAGGTCGAGCGACCCGTCGGCGCCGACGCGCAGCCGCGCATTCACCGTCAGGCCGCCGACGGTCATGGCGACCCGGTCCGGCGCGGTCAGCACGACGCTCGAGGGCGTGATGCCGACCGCGTTCTCGACCGCGGCGACCGCCAGCGCCTCGGCGTCAGCCTTCGGCAGGGTGAGAGTAGCCGTGACCTGGTGCGGCGTGCCGCTCAGCTCGACGAGCGGGACGCCGAGCTCGGCTCCGTGCTCCGGTTTGAACCGAACCCCCTTGAGCGAACCCTTCAGTGTCCGGAACGACTGGTCCACGACCGCGACGTCGCTCAGGGTGATATCGGCGGACGCCGCCTCCACCCCGCGGAACGCGACGTTGGTCGCCCGGATCCGGAGCGCATCCGCCTTGAGGGTGAGGAGCTTGAGCGGCGGGTCGGAGTCGACCGTCACCGTGCTCGTGTCCGCATCGAACCCCGCGGCGACGAGCGCGCCCTCGGCCACGGTGCCGGCCACCGGCGGGAGGAGGAACCAGGCTGCCGTCCCCATCACCAGGACGAGCGCGGCGATGGTGATCAGGCAGCCCCTCATCGAACCGGGGTCGACCCGTACCCGCGGGCCGCCAGCGCGTCCTCGGCGACGCGACGCTCGTCCCACGGGCTCGGACCGTCGGGCCCGTCGATGGTCGGCTCGTGGCCCTTCCCCGCCAACACGACGATATCGCCGGGCCGGGCGTGCTCGATCGCCACCGCGATCGCCGCCGCGCGATCCGGGACGACGAAGAGGTCCGCGCCGCGTCGACGACCCGCGGCTTCGGCACCCGCCGCGATCTGGTCCAGGATCGCCAGACGATCCTCGCCGCGCGGATCCTCGTCCGTCACCACGACCAGTCGACAGCGCTCGCCTGCGACGCGGCCCATCATCGGCCGCTTGGCCGTGTCGCGCTCGCCGGCGGACCCGAACACCGCGATCAGGCCACCCGACGGCGCACCGGCGACCCGGGCGAGCTGGTCGAGCACGGCCTGGAGCGCCGCCGGCGTGTGGGCGAAGTCGACGATCACCCCGAACGGCTGGCCGAGGTCGACCCATTCCATCCGGCCCGGCACCCCCGTGACGGACTCGAGCCCGGCGCGAACGGCGTCGAGGTCGAGGCCCCAGCCCACGCCGACGGCGAACGCCGCGAGCGCGTTGTGGACGTTGAACCGTCCCGCGAGGCGGAGCGCGACGGTCCCGGTCCAGCCGGCGGCGGTCACGGACATCGACAGACCATCCCGGCGCTCGACGATGGCGCCGCCACGGACGTCGGCGTCGGCGGCCGTGCCGTAGGTCAGCAGGCGGGCGCCCGCCCCCCGCGTCGCCGCGGCGAAGGCACCGGAGGCGGGATCATCGGCGTTGACGATCCCGATCCGCGGCCGGGGCACGGGCTTGCCGGGATCGGGCCCGGCCAGCCGCTCGAACAGGCTCAGCTTGGCCGCGCGATACGCCTCGAACGTCCCGTGGAACTCGAGGTGCTCGTGCGACAGGTTGGTGAGGATCGCGGCGTCGTAGACGATCGCGCCGACCCGCTCGGCGGCGAGGCCGTGCGAGGTCGTCTCGATGACGGCGGCCCGATCGCCCGCCGCGACCATCGCCCGGAGGAGACGCTGGAGACCGATGGCCCCCGGGGTCGTCACGTGCCCCGGCGTGCGGGCCCGGATCGCGCCGACCCGTGTCTCGACGGTCCCCACCAGTCCGGTCGACACGCCGGCCGCCTCGAGCGCTGCGGCGACCAGGAACGTCGTGGTGGTCTTGCCGTCGGTCCCGGTCACGCCGACGATCGACAGGTCCAGGCTCGGATCGCCGTACCACCAGGCCGCGGCCGAGGCGAGCGCGGTCGGGCTCCGGTCGACGATCAGCTGGGGTCCCGCCACGCCGGCGACGGGGCGCTGGACGATGGCCGCGGCGGCACCCGCGGCCAGGGCGTCCGCGACATGGTCGTGCCCGTCGACGTGGTCCCCGGGAACGGCCACGAACACGTCGCCCGTCCGGATGGTCCGCGAGTCGTCCCGGATCCCGGTGACCGGCACGACGGCGACGCTCCCGAGGTCCGGCGATCCGGCGACGTCGACCACCGACCGGAGCCGGCCCTCGGCGCCGAGACGTGCGATGAGCTCCCCGAGGGGACGCGCCGCCGTCGGTTCGGCCGCCGCGAGCGCATCCGTGAGCGCGTCGCCGGGCTCCCGCGGGAGCCCGCTCATGGCTTGCCCGCTGTCGAGGCCGTGACCGCCCGCGGGGCGCGCCGCCGTCCTTCCGCCAGCCGGTAGGCCTTCCAGCCGACTCCGCTCAACGGGAGGTCCCAGGCGCCGATCAGCCGCACCTCGCGACCCCCGAACCCTTCCTTGAACTGGCGGATGCCCGGGTGGACGAGGCCCCACATGTCGTAGGAGGTCGCGCCGGCCGCCTTGCTCGTCCGGATCGCCTCCCACTTGAGGAGGTAGTTCGCCCGGCGCTGGGCGCCGGCCTCGGTCATGCCACCGTACGGCTCGACGACGCGGCTCCCGCAGCGGACGACGAGCAGGACGGCGAGCACCTCGCCCGAGCCGTCCCGTGCGAACAGGAGGCGAGCTCCTCCCCCAGGTCGGAAGGCGTCCCAGATGTCGCGATAGGCGGCCTCGGTGCGGATCGGGGTGCTCGTGCGGCGGGAGGTCTCGGTCATGATCCGGTGGAACGTCGGGAAGGCCCCGCCGTCGACGTCGGCGTCGATGTCGTCGACCGTGACCCCGCCGGACCGGGCGCGGTTGACGTACTGGCGCCACTTGGACCTGAGGTCGCCCCACAGCGCCGGTTCGTCCGCGGTCAGGTCGACGACCCGGGTGACGCTCGGCTGGACCTCGGGCGCCGATCGCCAGCCGAGACCTTCGAGGGTGATCCGCGCGGCGCCCTCGATATCGAGCGGACCCCCGAGCTCGATCTCCGGATCGATCCGCACATGCGCCACCGGAGCGCCCTGGCCGAGATCCCGCTCCCGGGCCGTCCTGAGGGCCTCGCTCCACGCTCCGAGCGATGCCTCACTCCAGTCCGTCCCGAGCGGCCCGCGGGGCGCGTAGGCGAACGCCCACGGGACCGGCCGTGGACGTCGGATGAGGATCCGCGCGCCGATCCGTCCGCCCTCCCCCATCGGAGCCTCGACGAGCCGGCTGGACCAGCCGTTCGGGGCCTTCACCCGGGCCCAGGCCGAGGTCTGGAGATACGTCGCCAGCGGGTGGGCGGCCACGAACGCATCCCAGGCATCGGGGCGGTCGCCGGCCGGGGCGCCGTCCGTCACGACCGCGCGGGGCGTCGGAGGGCGTCGGACATGAGCCGCACGATAGTGCCGAGCTCGGGGATCCGCAACGCGCGGCTCAGCCCGAGGTAGACCAGGCCCGCCAGCGCGGTCACGAGTCCCAGCTCGAGGAACAGGACCGGGCGATGCGGGTCCGGCCCGACGATCCGTTCGGCGGCGGACATCCCGACCCAGGCGACGGCGGTCGCGACGACCGCGCAGCCGAGCGCCACGGCACCGAGCCTGACGACGTCCGGCAGGTCGAACCCGCCGATCCGGCGGCGCAGGACGAGGACGAGCACGGCGACCTCGGTCCACGATCCGACCGCGATCGCCAGGCCGATCCCGGCGAGCTCCAACGTCGGCACCAGGAGCACAGCCAGGCTGACGTTGATGGCCACCGCCAGGACCGCGGCAAGGACCGGGGTCAGCGTGTCGAGGTTGGCGTAGAACGCTCGCGCCAGGATCGCGATCAGCGACTCCGACGCCAGGGCCAGCGACATGAACATCAGCACCGAGGCTGTCAGCTCGACGCCCCGCGCATCGAACCTGCCGTACCCGAAGAGCAGGGTCACGATCTCGGTCCGGAGGACGATCGTCAGGCCGGCCAGGGGGAGCATCACCCACAGGATCAGCCGCAGCGCTCGGCTCACCAGGCTGACGTAGCGGGCGGTCTCCCCGAGCGCGAGCTCACGCGACAGCGACGGCAGCATGACCACCCCGATCGGGATCCCGATGACGCCGATCGGGATCTGGAAGACCGAGAAGCCGAAGGAGAAGGCGCTGACGGCACCGACCGCGATCGTCGTCGCGAGCGACGTCGCGACAAGGAAGGTCAGCTGGCTCGCACCCAGACCGATCGCCCTGGGGACCATCAGCAGGAGGGCCTGGCGGGCCGATGGATCGCTCAGCTCGATCCGCGGCGTCCAGCGGAACCCGATCCGATGGAGCGGCACGGCCTGGATCCCGAGGTGACACAGCGATCCGAGGACGACGCCGATCGCCAGCCCGACGACGCCGTAGGTCGGGGCAAGGAAGATGGCTCCCCCGATGATCGCCAGGTTGTAGATGATCGGCGCCACCGCCGCGGCCGCGAACCGTCCTTTCGAGTTGAGCAGGCTGGTCGCCAGCGACCCGAGGGCGAGGAGGATCGGGCTGGCCAGCATGATCCGGGTCAGGTCGACCGTCTGGGCCTGTTGCGCCTTGGTGAACCCGGGCGTGACGATCTCGATGATCTGCGGCGTGGTCAGGAGGACGATGACCGCCAGGACGAGCAGGATCGCCAGCATGACGTTGGCGACCGTGGACGCCACGCGCCACGCCCGCGACTGCTCGCCGGTCGCCAGCAGGCCGGACAGGACAGGGATCAGAGCGGACGACAGGGCGCCGGCGGCGACCAGCTGGAAGATCAGGTCCGGGACGCGGAACGCGGCGAAGAACGTATCGAGCTGGCCCGACACGTTGAAGGTCGCCGCGATCACGACGAGGCGGACCCAGCCGAGCGCACGGGCGACCAGGAACGCGCCGGTGACGATCAGCCCGGCGCGGGCGAGCGACCGGCCGCTGCTCACGTCGGGCGAGTGGCGCTGCGAGCCCGTGGATGGGCGTCGAGATACGCCGAACGAAGCCGGGCACCGGACACGTGGGTGTAGATCTGCGTCGTCGCCAGGCTCTCGTGACCGAGCAGCTCCTGGACGACCCGCAGGTCGGCGCCGCCGTCGAGCAGGTGGGTGGCGAAGCTGTGCCGGAGCGTATGCGGCGAGACCCCGACCGGCAGGCCCGCCCGCTGGCGGAGTCGGTCGAGACGGAACCGCAGGCCGCGGACGCCCAGCGGCGCGCCGCGCTGGTTGAGGAAGACCTCGGATGGCGGTTCCGCTGCGCCGGCCCCTCCCGCCGACGCCCGGCGGGCGAGCAGGACCGGGCGACCATCGGCCAGGTACTCGGCGATCGCCGCGCGGGCCGGCCGACCGAGCAGGCCGATCCGTTCCTTCCGCCCCTTGCCAACGACCCGGATCTCGCCTCGGCCGAGGTCGACCGATCCGAGGCGGGCGGAAGCCAGCTCGCTGATGCGCAGGCCGGCCGCATAGGCCGTCTCGACCAGGGCCCGATCGCGGAGCACCAGGGCGGCGGTCAGGATCGGCGCTCGACTCGCCCCGGCCGCCGCCCCGGCGCCCTCATCGTCGATCACCGCCAGGAGCTGCTCGACCTCGCGGGCCTCGAGGACCTGGGGCAGCCGCTTCGGCTGGCGAGGCGTGGCGATCGCGCCCCATGGGTCACCGGCGCACAGCTCGTGGCGGGCCGCGAACCGATAGAAGGAGCGGATCGCGGCCAGGCGCTGGGCGACGGATGTCCGCGACCGACCGTCCGACAGGACCTCGAGATAGGCGCGCAGGTCGGTCCGCCCGGGCCGCCGCCAGTCGACCCCCCGCTCGTCGAGCCAGGCGAGATAGGTGCTGACCGAGGTCGTGTACGAGCGCCTCGTGTGGTCGGACGCATCGCGGGCCGTGAGCCCGCCCAGGAATTGCTCGAGCGCGTCGGCGCCGGTCACGCCCCGGGCGCGCTCTCGGTCTCGTCGGTTCGCGCCGCCGTGGACCGCGGGCCCGTCGAGCGGGTCGTCCGGGCGCGGGTCCCGCGGGTTCCGCCACGGGGCGATGTCCGCGAGCCGGCGCGACCTCCGCCACTCCGGCCGGCACCGCCCCCGCGCTTCGGACGTGCCAGGGCGGCCGGATCGGCCGGGCCGCCATCGACCTTCGCACCGGGCACGATGGCATCGGCGGCGACCGTCATCGTCGCGCCGCACACCAGGCACATCGCCGCATCCTCGCCCTTCCGGCCGATCGGTCCGTCATCGAGGTCATGAGTCGCGCCGAGGGGCTCGTGTGACGTCGTGAAGTCGCATTTCGGGTAGCGCGAGCAGCCCCAGAACACCGAACCGGTCCGACGGGCGCGTCGCGGGGTCAGGCGACCCTCCTTGCACTTCGGGCAGATGACCTCGAACGGGAGGGGGTCCGGCGGTGGTGGACCGTCCTTCTTGATGAAGTCGCAATCGGGGTAGCGCGAGCAGCCCACGAACGGCCCGAACCGGCCGCGCTTGGCGACGAGCGTACCGCCGTCCGTCGCCCCGCATTTCGGGCAGGTCTCGCCGACGCCGGGGAGAGCCGGGGTGTCCTCCTCCTCGCCCGGCAGCGGACGGGATTCCTTGTGTTCCGGGTAGAGCGAACACGCCAGGAACCGACCGTTCCGTCCGAGGCGGATGACCATCGGATGGCCTTCGGAGCAGACCTCGTCCGACGGCTCGGTCGTGAAGTCCTTGCGCCGCAGCACGGCGCGCTTCTCGTCGACCAGCTCCTTGAGCGGTCCGTAGAACGCCCGCAGCAGCGGGACCCAGGCGCGCTCGCCCCGGGCGACCTCGTCGAGCTCCTCCTCCATGCCGGCGGTGAAGGCGAGATCGACGTACTTCCCGAAGTGCTCGACGAGGAGGTCCGTGACGACCTCGCCGATCGGCTCCGGGTGCAGCCGGCGCTCGATCACCTTGACGTAGCCCCGGTCGACGATCGTCGAGATGGTGGCCGCATAGGTGGATGGACGTCCGATCCCGTGCTCCTCGAGCGACTTGATCAGGGTCGCTTCGGTGTAGCGCGGCGGCGGCTCCGTGAAGTGCTGGGTCGGGAGGACCTCGGACACGGCCGTGACATCACCCTGGGCGAGCGGCGGCAGGGCCCGCTCGGCCTCCTCCGCGGCGTCGTCCTGGCCCTCGGTGTAGACCCGGCTGAACCCGTCGAAGACTGTCTTGGTCGCGCTCGCCCGCAAACCGTACGATCCGGCGACCAGCTCGGCCGAGGTGGTCTCGAGCTCCTTCTCCTTCATCTGGCTGGCCAGCGCCCGCTGCCAGATCAGCCGGTACAGCCGAGCCTCGTCGCGGCCCAGGACGCGCTCGAGCGCCTCGGGGTCGCGGTGGAAGGACGTCGGCCGGATCGCCTCGTGTGCTTCCTGGGCGTTGCGCGTCTTGGTCTTGAACGGCCGGCCCTTGGGCATCGTGTAGTCGATGCCGTAGCGGTCGCCGATGACCTCACGCGCCTCGCCGAGCGCCTGGCCCGACAGCGCGACCGAATCGGTCCGCATGTAGGTGATCAGGCCCGTCTGGCCATCCGGGGTCTCGACACCCTCGTACAGCCGCTGGGCGACCGACATCGTCCGCTTCGGGCTGAACCCGAGCTTGCGGCTCGCCTCCTGCTGGAGGGTGGACGTCGTGAACGGTGGTGCCGGGCTGCGCTTCGAGCGCTTGACCGCGATGGTGTCGACGACCGGCCGGCTGGCCCGCAGCGCGGCGACATGCCGCTCGGCGGTCTCGCCGTCGCCGATGACCGGCTTCTCCCCGTCGATCCGGACGAGATCGGCCGTGAACGTCGAGCCGTCGGGCGCGACCAGGACGGCCTCGACGGTCCAGTACTCGACCGCGGTGAACGCGCGGATCTCGCGTTCGCGGTCGACGACCAGGCGGACCGCCACCGACTGGACGCGACCCGCCGACAGACCCGACCGCACCTTGCGCGAGATGAGCGGACTGAGGGTGTAGCCGACCATCCGGTCGACGATCCGACGCGTCTGCTGCGCATCGACCAGGTCCTGATCGATCGACCGCGGGTGGGCGAACGCCTCGCGGATGGCGGGCTCGGTGATCTCGCTGAAGGTCACCCGCGCGGTCCGTTCCGGGGACAGGTTGATGGCCTCGGCGACATGCCAGGCGATCGCCTCGCCCTCCCGATCGAGGTCGGTGGCGAGATAGACGATCTTGGCGCCGCGAGCCGCCTTCTCGATGGCCGCGAGCTGGCGGTGGCGGTCGGGGGAGATCTCATAGGTCGGGGCGAAGTCGTGCTCGACGTCCACGCCCAGCTGACCCTTGCCGGGGTTCTCGGGCAGGTCGCGGACATGCCCGTAGGAGGCCAGGACCGTGTAGCCCGGGCCGAGGTAGCGCTCGATCGTCTTGGCCTTGGCCGGGGACTCGACGATGACCAGATCTGACTTCATGACCTGCGGGAGTCTAGCACCGGCCCTTCATCGGACGATCCACCGCGTCGGGGCCCGGACCGCCGACCTTCGGTCGGGTCAGACGTCGCGGACGCGGCGCAGGAAGTCCTCGTCGATGTCGAGGTCGGCTTCCGGCTCCGGCGTCGCCGCCGGACCCGATGCGGCGACCGGAGCGCCGGCGGGCAGTCTCGGTGGCTCGTCGGCCCCGTCCCGATCGTCCTGCGGGACGGGCGTGCGGTCGTGCCGGACCTCGCCCGTGTCGCCGATCGTCCCGGCGGCCATCTCGATGAACCGGAGATGGATCAGCGGGAACAGGAAGACCGACTCGATGTGGTCGGCGAAGACCGGTCGCTTCCCGTTGAGCTCGCGGAGGTTCGTGCACAGCACGGCGACGTCCGAGGCGGCCGGAAGCGAGTAGAGGTCGGCCAGCAGCGGCTGCTCGTTGTTGATATGGAGGACGACGTTCCGGATCAGCGGAGTTCAGCCTTCCCAGAAGTCGATGACGAGCCGGACGCGGCCGTGGGCCACCCAGACGCCGATCCCGACGTATTTCATCTTCGTCGACATGATGTTGGCGTAGTGGCAGTACCCACCGCAGGGCTTCTCGCTCTGGAAGTAGAGGTGGGTCCCGAGGACCGACGCGTACGGGTTGGCCGCCGAGCGGCAGCCGATGTTCTCCCGGTAGTCGCCCGGATAGCCGGCTCGATGAAGGCGATCGCCCGGGTCCCCGTCGGCGAAGTGGCTGCAGATCCCGCTGTTGGCCAGGAACTTCGCGTACGGCCGCGAGACGTTCGTACTGATCCCGGAGCTGAGGATGAGCGGAGCGATGCCGCTTCCGCCCGGGCTGCTGCAGTCGCCGCCCGAGGTGACCCAGCCGCCGCCGCGGGTGCAGTTCATCAGTCGCAGGTAGTAGGCCTCGACCGCCTGCCAGGACCCGGATCCGACACTGCCGCCATGGCCGATGTGGGTCGATCCACCGCCGCCACCACCGCCGCCGTTCGACGCCTTGCGTGCGGCCGCCGGCTTCTTCTCCACGGTGAACGTGGCGATCTTGATGGCCGCAAGCGGCGTCCCGTGACGGTCCGTGGCGGTCGTGGCTACCTGCATCACGACCTTCGTCCCGTAGGCGAGGACCGCCGCCGGCTTGAAGACGAGGACGGTGTCCCGCTCGGCCCAGCTGAGCGTGCCCTTGAGCTTCTTGGTCCCCACCCTCGCCGAGAACGCGGCTTCCGTCGAGGCGTGGTCCATCCGGGCGGTGAACCGGACCGACAGCGCCGACGTGCGTGAGGCATCTGCCGTGCCGGTGATCGGTCGGAAGCGGACGACGGTGGGGCCCTTCGCCGTGCGGACGGCCAAGACGGCGGGGGCGGTCGTGGCCAGGCCGTCCCGATCGAGGACCGGACCGGCGATCGAGACGGTGTAGGCCGTATCGGGGTCGAGGCTGTCGTCCGGGGTGAACGTGACCGCGGTGCCGCCCGCTGGGGTCGTGTCGGTGCTGAACGAGCCCTCGACCGCGGGGTCGATATGGAATGCCGCCTCGACCCCGGTGACGTCCACCGGGCCGTCGAAGGCGACGACGAAGCGGGTCGCGGCCGGGACGCGGCCGGCGGTCGCCGCGTCGAGCGCAACGATGCGTCCGCCGATCGCCGACCGGGTGGTGAAGATCGCCCGGGCCGGGCTCGAGAGCTTCTGGCCGGTCGCGTCGGCGGCGGCCCCGGAGATCGTGATCGTGTAGTAGGTCGCCGCCTTCCAGCCCGCCTTGGGCGCGACCGTGAGCGCTCGGCCTGCCGCATCCCACGACAGTGCGACCGGCGTCGACGGCTCGACGGTGAGCGCGGAAGCCACGCTCGCCGGATCCATCGGTGAACTGAACGACAGGCGGACAGGCTCACGCAAGCCGTGGTGTGGCTCGATGCTGCCGGCGAGAGCGGCAGGGCCGACGGGGCTGGCGGTGACCGGAGGATGTGCCTGGGTCTGGACCGGGGCCGCCAACCCGACGACCACGATCCCGCTGATCGCCAAGGTGCCGATGCCGATGCCCATCCGGCCGGCGAGGATCCGCCGAGCGAAGACCGGTCCGTAGACCAGTGCGAGGATGGGGAGGGCAAGCGCCGCGGCGGCGAGCTTTCGCAATAGACAGTCTCCTGGCTCGTTGCCTGGGGTCAGCGGCTTCGTGCGGCTGTCTGATCATCGGGCGTCGCTGCCTTGACGATCGTCTGCAAGGGTAGCATCGGTCTGCGACCAAGGGCAAACCCGGGCGGTGCCGCAGCGAGCGCGCCGGTCGGTCGGAATCGTCCATAGACGGACGCGACGAGGCCGCGCATCTCGAGGACGGTCAGCGTCCCCAGGATCGTCGCGACGGGCCGCCCGGTCCGTACCGCGAGCTCATCCGCGGTCGTCAGACCCTCGATCAGGGCCGCCGCGACCTCGGCTTCGACCCCGCCGAGAACCGCCAGCGCCGCTTCGAGCGTGACCGATCCGGACGGGTGCGGTTCCGCGGTGCCCGACCGCACCAGCCCGAGATCGTCGACGAGCTCGGCGACGCCCGCGACGATCCGGGCCTCACCCGCGAACTCGCGCAGGAACGCCAGACACCCGGCCGATGCCGGTGCGTCGATCGAGCCCGGGACGAGGAAGCAGTCCCTCCCCTGCTCGAGTGCCCAGCGCGCCGTGATGAGCGCGCCGCTGCGTGGCGCTGCTTCGACCACCACCGTCGCGTCGGCCAGCCCGCTGATGAGGCGATTCCGGCGGGGAAACGTCCCGCTGGTCGGCCGCGCATCCGGCGGCAGCTCCGAGACGACGGCCCCTCCAGCGCCGACGATGTCCACGGCCAGCCGAGCGTGGGCGCGCGGGAACAGGCGATCGTGACCGGATCCGAGGACGGCAACCGTCGGACCCCCGGCGATCACCGCGGCCGCGTGCGCCGCGCCGTCGATCCCGACCGCCAGGCCGGATACCACCACCGAGCCGAGCCGGGTCAGTTGGTCGGCGATCCGGGCCGCGATCCGACGCCCCGACTCGGTCGGCCGGCGCGTCCCGACGATCGCCACCGCATGCTCTCCGACCAGCGACGCCGGGTCGCCGCGGACGAAGAGCACGAGCGGCGGCTCGGCCAGATCGCGCAGGCGACGCGGGTAGGCCTCGTCGTCGACGGTGATCACCCCGACCTCGAGCTCCCGCAGCCGTCCGAGCAGAGCCGGGGCGTGCCTCGCGGCGATCCCCAGCGCCTCGATCATCGGGGCCGGCAACCGGTCCCGGTCGCGTCCGGGTCCGTCGCGGACGGTGCCTCGGCCGGTCTCGGTCGCGGCCAGCTCGACCACGCGCCGGGCGCTCCCATGCTCCGCCAGAAGCAACGCGAACGTCCGGGGGCCGAGCCCGGACACCGAGGCCAGGACGGTCCAGCAGTCCCGCTCCGAGAGCATCCGGTCAGCTCGCCATCCGGCCCGCGAATGGGCCACTCGGGACCCGGAACCGGGCGGCCTCCTCGAGATGGTTGCGATCCACTGTCGCGGCGCCGTCGAGATCGGCGATCGTCCTGGCGACACGGAGGAGGCGACCGAACCCGCGGGCCGACAGCCCGGCCGACCCGGCGATCGCCCGAGCCACCGCCTCGTTCGCGCGAGACGACCCGCACGCCGAGCGGAGCTTCGCGCCATCGAGCCGGCCATTGACCGAACCCGTCCGGTCGAGCGCGATGGCCCGGGCGGCGGCGATCCGGCCGGCGACATCGGCGCTCGACTCGGCCCGCCCCGCCCCGATCAGCTGGGCGTGCGCCACGGGCGGCATCTCGACCCACAGGTCGATCCGGTCCCGGAGCGGACCCGAGACGCGCGCGGCGTAGCGCTCGGCCACGCCCGTCCGGCAGCGGCACTCCGCGTCGAGGCTGCCGGACCGGCCGCACGGGCACGGGTTCATCGCGCCGACGAGCTGGAACCGCGCCGGGAGGACGACGGCCCCGCCGACGCGGACGATCGCGACACGGCCGTCCTCGAGCGGCTGCCGCAGCGCTTCCAGGACGTCGCGGCCGAACTCCGGGAGCTCGTCGAGGAACAGGATCCCCTCGTTCGCCCGGGTGACCTCACCCGGCGCCAGGCGCGGTCCACCACCGAGCATCCCGGCGTAGCTGATCGTGTGGTGGGGCGCCCGGAACGGGCGCGTCCGGACGAGCTCGCGGAGCGGGCCGTCGCCGGCCGCCGAGACGATGGCCGATGCGACCTGCGCCTCGGCGTCGCCGAGCGGCGGGAGGAGACCCGGGATCGTCCGTGCCAGGAGCGTCTTGCCCGACCCGGGTGGTCCGATGAACAGCATCCCGTGGCCGCCGGCCAGGGCGATCTCGAGCGCCCGGCGGCCCACCGCCTGGCCGCGGACCTCGGCCAGGTCCGGGACCTCGATCGCGGCGGGAGCGATGCCCGTGACCGGCTGTCCCGCCGGCCGGTCGAGTCGAGCGGCGGCCGTGAGCTCGACCCTCGCCGGAGCGGTCAGCCCGGTCCCGCGACGCGTCCCGGCGAGCCGGAGCGCCGACAGGACGTCGGCCAGGTCCGCCGCCGGATGGCACTCCGCGCCCGCGGCAAGGCGAGCTTCCTGGACGACGTCGAGGGGCACGACCAGGCGGCGGGCACCCTCCGCGACGAGCGCCGCGACCATCGGCAGGACGCCCGGCACCGCGCGCAGGTCGCCACCGAGCGACAGCTCGCCGATGAATGCCCAGCGCCCGGCCGCCCGGACCTGCTCCGACCCGAGCAGGATCCCGATCGCGATCGCCAGGTCGAGCGAGGCGCCGGCCTTGCGCAGGTCGGCAGGGGCCAGGTTCACGGTGATCCGTCGCGGCGGGAAGGCGAGCCCGCTGTTCCGGATCGCGCCGCGGACCCGTTCGCGGGCCTCCTGGAGGGCCGTGTCGGCCAGACCGACGATCGTGAATCCGGGCAGGCCGGGTGCCACGTCGACCTCGACCCGGATCACCCGACCTTCGATCCCCTGGAGCGTCGCGGCATGGACCGTGGCAAGCACGGGCCGACCCTAGCGGGCGCTGCTCACCCGGGACTTATCCGGCTCGGCCGAAGCGGGACCCTACGGGACCGTCGGCCATGGGACGCCGCGACGCCGTGACCCGGCGCGGCGTCAGCGGGCGGGCGCGGCCAGCTGCGGGGCGTCGCCGGTCGCGGCGGTCTTGTCGATGGCCCGGGCGAAGTCGAGGAGCGATCGACCGAGGGGCGAATCGGCCTTGGTGAACATGAACGGCGAGCCGCTGTTCAGCGCGCTGATCGCGCCGCGATACTCGTTGAGCACCTGGTGGTCGATCGGCCGTTTCAGCGCGCTCTCGGCGTTCTTGACGTTGATCCCGGTGAATGCGTTCGATCGGTTGAGGACCAGCCGGACCTTCTGCTGCTCGACGCCGAGGTGACCGACCGTCTCGAGCACGAGCCGGACGTTCTTGAGGCACGACAGGTCGGCGGTCATCACGACGTAGAACACGTCGGCGGCATCGAGGATCTTGAGGTTGACCTCGTCGAGCCGCTTGTCGATGTCGATGATCACGTAGTCGTACAGCGAGCGCAGGTTCTCGAGGATCAGCGGGATGTGCTCCTCGGTCACCAGCTCGGCCGTCTCGGGCGACGGCGGGGCGAGGAGGAGGTCGATCCCCGAGTCGTGGCGGACGACGACGGACTTGATGATGTCGGCGTCGATCGAGGTGGCCGTCACCACGTCGAGGATGCTCTTCCGGTCGAGACCGAGGTCGAGGAAGACCCGGTGGTCGCCGAACTGGAGGTTCCCGTCGACGAGGACGACCTTCCGGCCGAGCTCGCGGTGGAGGGCGATCGCGGCGTTGATGGCGATCGTCGTGGTCCCGACCCCGCCCTTGGCGCCGTAGAACGCCGCCACGCGCCCGAGGAGCGGCCGGCCGACGAGGCCCTCGCGCGGGGCGAACCTGGCGAGCAAACTCTTCATCCGGGCAAGGAGCTCGGCCTGGTGGAACGGCTTGATCAGATAGTCGTCCGCCCCGGCACGCAGGCCCCGGACGCGCTGCTCGATCTCGCGTTCCGCGGTGAGCATGATGATCGGGACGTGGGAGGTGGTCTCCTCCTCCCGGATCTTGGCCGCGACCTGGTAGCCGTCGAGCTTCGGGAGCATGACGTCGAGGAGGATGAGCGCGGGCTCCTCGGTGCTCCACAGCTTGAAGCCCTCGGCGCCGTCGCTGGCGACGAGGACGTCGTAGCCCTCCTGCTTGAGCGTGTAGGTCAGGACTCGCTGGACGTTCGGGTCGTCATCGACGACGAGGATCTTGGCCGCCATGCGCTCCCCTGGATGGGTCCGGTGCCGGGACGCACCTGCGCCCAGCGCCGATTATAGGCACAGCCGAACGGGGCCCGGACATGGGACCGTGGTACGGGGTCAGCCCGTCTCGTCCGCGCCATCGAGCAGGTCGAAGGCGAGCCAGCTCCACGTCTCGAGGCCGTCGCGGACCGCCCGGACGTCCGCCGCCGCGACGAACTCGCCGGTCAGCTTGTGCGTCTCGCGGACGGTCACCGGTCGGCCGGCGGCATCGGCGACGAAGACGGCGCCGAGGTGGACCTTGCCCACCTCGGTCGTGTCGTCGTTGAGGAGCCCGATGAACCGTCGCTCGGGGAGGAACGCGGCAACGACCTCCTCCTGCCACTCGCGATCGAGCCCGCCGGCGAGATCGACGTCCCCGGGATTGAGGTGGCCTCCGATCCCGATCGTCCACAGGTCGTGGAGCCGGGCATCGGTGCCGGCCCGGGTCCGGCGCATCAGGAACCAGCGCGGCCCGTCGCGCAGGACGAGGTACGGGATGATCTGCTTGAACCTGGGGTCGACCTCCATCGCGGCTCGAGGCTCGAACCGTCCGGCGCGGGCGATCGCGTCCAGCAGCTCGGCGGCGCCATCCGTGCGGATCCCGAGCCAGCCACGATCGTCGATGACCGCCTCACGCGCGACCACGTAGACCCGCTCCTCCACCGCCGGACCGGGCATCAGGACCGAAGGCGGTCGCGAGCGGACCGGAGCCTCGCCTCGAAGGCGTCCGGTTCGGCCCCGGTCTCGAGCGCGGCGATCCAGCCGTCGAGCGCGGCGCGGACCTCGCGCAGGCCGGACGCGATCACCCGGGCGTTCGTGGCGGCGATGCCGGCACCCATCGTCGGGTCGCCGGCCGCCAGCCGGGTCATGCTCTGCCAGCCGCCCGCGGCCAGCCCGCGAGCCTCCGCCCAGGCGGGATCGGCCGTCATCGCCTCGACGAGCGCGGCCGACACGACGAGCGGCACGTGGCTCACCGCGGCGGCCAGGCGATCGTGCGTCTCGGGGTCCATCGCGATCGGGTCGGCCCCGCACGCCCGGGCGAGGGCGACCACCCGCTCGGTGTCGCCGGCCGTGGCGTGGCCGCCCGCGCAGATGACCCACGGTCGATCGACGAATAGGTCCGGGGTCGCGGCATCGAAACCGGACGCCTCGCGGCCCGCCATCGGATGCCCGCCGACGAAGCGCAGGCCGGCCGCGTCGGCCGCCTCGCCGATCGCCCGTTTCGTGCTCGAGACATCGGTCACCGTGGCCTCGCCCCCGAGGACATCGCGGAGGTCCCCGGCGAGCCCGTTCACGAGGGCGATGCTCGCCAGGGGCGGGGCCGCCAGGACGATCAGGTCGGCACGGTCGACGGCCGCGCGCAGGTCGGTCGGGGCGTCATCGACGACCCCAGCCTGACGTGCCCTGGACGGCCCCTCGGGGCGCCGGCTCCAGGCGACCAGCTCGACGTGCTCGCCGAAGGTCGTCGTCGCCCCGGGAAGGCGCAGCGCACGGGCGATGGACCCGCCGATGAGCCCGAAGCCGAGGATGGCGATGCGCACGCCGCCGATCATCGCAGGTCCGGATCGCCATCGCCGTCCCATGCAGAAAGTCCAGTACGACTTGACTTCCGCGCGGTAGACTCAGGAGGTGCCTGGCCGTGTCACACCCGGGACGGACCAACGGGCGGCCGAGAGCCGACCGGTCCCGGGTATCGAGCGATCCGCCATCCGGGTCCTGCTCGTCGACGACCACCGCGCGCTGGCCGACGCCCTGAGCCGCCTGCTGGCGAGCGAGCCGGGGATCACCATGGTCGGCAGCGCCTACTCGGCCGCGGAGGCCCGGGTCCGCCTGCGCCACCCGGTCGACGTGGTCCTGATGGACTATCTGCTGCCCGACGGGACCGGCGCCGAGCTCGCCCGGGCATCGAAGGCTCGCTGGCCCCGCGCCCCGGTCATCATGCTGACCGCGTACGACGACGACGAGACCGTCCTCGAGTCGATCCAGGCCGGCGCGGACGGGTTCCTGGCCAAGACCGCCTCGATCGACGAGATCCTGACCGCGGTCCGGGCGGCCCATGCCGGTGAGACGTTGCTGCCGCCGTCGGTCATCGCCAAGATCGCGATGCGGGTCAAGGTGGCTCGCGAGCAGGGCGCGGATGCCGTCCCGGTCGAGCCCCTGACGACCCGCGAGCTCGAGATCCTGCGCCTGCTCAGCGCGGGCCGCACGACCAAGGAGATCTGCACCGAGCTGGCGATCGCCCCGAACACGCTCCGGACGCACGTCCAGAACATCACCGCGAAGCTCCACGTCCACTCGAAGCTGGAGGCCGTCGTGACGGCCCTCAAGCTGGGGCTGGTCGACCCGCCGACGCCCGAGGACCGCCTCTACCCGTAGGCGGCCGGTCAGGTCCAGCTGGCGTCATCCCTGCGCCCGCCCGACGACCCGCCCGAACGCCGCTGGTGCGCGCGCCGGTCGGTGGCCCGACGCTCAGCGGTCGGATCGGGCGGACCGGGCTCATCGGACAGGTTCTGGCGGCGGAGCTGCTCGCGACGCTCCGATTCGCGCCGTTCCGCGTTCAGATACGCGCCGCAGCGTGGGCAACGACGCTCCTCCGCGAACAGCGACTCGATCGGTGAGACCGTGTAGATCTGACGGCCGCACGACCAGCAGGCCAGTCTGGGCATGGTTGGATGCTACCCCCGATGCATCGCCTGGGCGCGGATCAGACCTTCGGCAGCCCGGCCAGCGCGGCCTCGACCTTCTCGAGCGGGTACTCGTAGTCCTCGAGGTCGCCGCTCAGATATCGCTCGTAGGCCGACAGGTCGAAGTGACCGTGGCCGCACAGGTTGAACAAGATGACCTTGGACTCGCCGGCCGCCTTCGCCCTGAGGGCCTCGTCGATGGCGGTATGGATGGCGTGCGTCGGCTCCGGCGCGGGCAGGATGCCCTCGGTCCGGGCGAACTGGACGCCGGCCGCGAAGCTGGCTCGCTGGTGGACGCTCCGAGCCTCGATGAGGTCGTTCGCCTTGAGCAGCGAGACGAGGGGCGCCATCCCGTGGTAGCGCAGCCCGCCGGCGTGGATCGGCTCGGGGATGAAGTCGTGGCCGAGCGTGTGCATCTTGACCAGCGGGGTCATCTGGGCCGTGTCGCCGAAGTCGTAGGTGTAGACCCCGCGAGTCAGGCTCGGGGCCGCTTCGGGCTCGACCGCGATGACCTGGTACTTGCGCCCGCCACGGAACGTCTGGCCGAGCCACGGGAACGTCAGCCCGGCGAAGTTCGAGCCGCCACCCGCGCAGCCGATGATGACGTCGGGTTCCTCCCCGGCCATCTCCATCTGGAGGATCGACTCCTGGCCGATGACGGTCTGGTGGAGGAGGACGAAGTCGAAGACCGACCCGAGCGAGTACTTCGTGCCGGGGTGGGTGACCGTGTCCTCGATCGCCTCGCTGATCGCGATCCCGAGCGAGCCCGTGTTGTCCGGCGTCTCGCCGAGCACCTTGCGGCCGTATTCCGTCGCCAGTGATGGGCTGGCGACGACCTCGGCGCCGTACGTCTCCATGAGCATCCGGCGATACGGCTTCTGGTCGTAGCTCGCCCGGACCATGTAGACCTTGATCTCGAGATCGAACAGCGCGCCGGCGAAGGCCAGGGCGGTCCCCCACTGCCCCGCACCGGTCTCCGTGGCGATCCGTGTGGTGCCTTCTTGCTTGTTGTACCAGGCCTGCGGGATCGCGGTGTTGGGCTTGTGGCTGCCCGACGGACTGCCGCCCTCGTACTTGTAGTAGATGTGCGCCGGCGTATCGAGCGCCTTTTCGAGGCGGTGCGCCCGGTACAGCGGACTCGGCCGGTACAGCCGGTAGGCCTCCCGGATCGGCTCCGGGATCTCGATCTCGCGATCCTGGCTGACGACCTGGGCGATGAGCGCCATCGGGAAGAGCGGGGCCAGGTCGCCGGGCCCGATCGGTTGCCCGGTCCCGGGGTGGAGCACCGGGGCGGGGGCCACGGGCAGGTCGGCCGCGATGTTGTACCAGCTCTTCGGGATCCGCTCCTCGTCGAGGATGAACTTCGTCCGCCGCGAGCTCGAATCCGCCACGTCCCTGCCTCCGACTGTGTCCGATGCACCGCCCGACGGACGGCCATTGATGAGGTCGATCGCTGCGCTGTGCCCGTGCTCGGAGCGACGGGTCGCCAAGCCTACGCCGCGGCGGAACGACTCCGCAACCCGCCCATCAACGTACGAGCGGTGCGCTGCCGATCAGGAGCGCCGCGACGACCAGCACCATGTTGACCACGGCGAGGCCGAGGATGACGCGGATGGACTGACGCGCGCGGTCGTCGATCACGGGCTCCTTCCGGGCACGGAAAGGGGCGAGGGTCGGATGCCCCGGAACGGTGGGGTTCGGGGTGGTCGATGCTAGCAGAGTGCAGTCCGGCCGCGCGAGTCAACCGCCGCCGAGCGGCGCCTCGCCGAGGGGGACGTAGCGAGCGGGCCCGCCACCGGTGACGCTTTCGAACAGGACGATCCGGTCGACCGTCCAGCGTGCTTCGAGCGTGCGCGCGGCCTCGACCAGCCGTGCGACGGTCCGGGCGCCGGACGCGATCCCGTCGGACCGGGCGAGCGTGAGGTGCGGCCGGAACGGTCGCGCATCCGGGGGCCAGCCTCGCTCGGCGAGCTCCCGGTCGATCGACGCGGTCAGGTCGGTCAGGGGCCCGACGCCGACACCCAGCCCGAGCCATAGCGCCCGTGGGCGATCGTGGTTCGGGAATGCGCCGGCGCCAGCGATGGCGACGTCGAACGGCGACGCCTCGCGGGCGGCCGCGTGCAGCGCGTCCAGCGCCGGCGGGATCCGCGGGTCGAGGGTCGGTCCGATGAACCGGAGCGTGACGTGGAGGCCCTCGAGTCGGATCCAGCGGACCTCACGCTGACCCGGGTCAGCCTCCGAGCGGATCGTGCCGACCAGCGCTTCGATCGCCTCGCGGACGTCGGCGGCGACGCGGCGCCGCGACGAAGATCCGCCGGCCCGGGATCCCGGCGTAGGGGTCGCCCTGACGAGCCATTCAGTCGGCGCTGGCCGACGGGGCGGTCTCGCGATCCCAGGCGGCGCGATCGGCTCGGAGGATCTCCAGCGCCCGGTCGCGGTCGCGCCAGCCGAGCACCTCGACCGTCTTGTCCTCGAGCAGCTTGTAGGTCTCGAAGAAGTGCTCGATCTCGACCAGCCGGTGAGGTCGCATCTGGTCCAGCCGGTCGATGTGGGCCTGGTTCGGATCGCCCATCGCGACGCACAGGATCTTGTAGTCGGCGCCCTTCTCGTCGCGCATCTCGAGGACGCCGACCGGTCGAGCGAAGACGTGGACCCCGGTGAAGGTCGGCTCGTCGATCACCAGCAGCGCGTCGGTGTGATCCCCGTCGTCGGCCCGGGTCCGCTCGATGAACCCGTAGTCGAAGTTGTAGAAGACCGCCGAGCTCAGCACGCGATCGAGCCGGAAGACGCCGGCGCGCTCGTCGTACTCGTACTTGTTCCGGCTCCCGCGCGGGATCTCGACCACGATCTCCACCAGATCGGGAAACGTCGGAAAGGATCCGGGCATGCACGAACGATACCGCGAGGTCCATCGCTTCACCCGAGCGCTCTCCGCGAAAGGCTCGGCGCCTCGGCGACAGGATCGGCGCCCGACACGACCGACCAGGGAGCCGCCATAGTCTGACGGTGCGCACCGACCTACCGATCGGCACCGTCACCTTCCTCGTCACCGATGTCGAGGGCTCGACCAGGCTCCTCCGTGACCTGGGGGCAGAGGGCTACGCCCAGGCGCTGATCGAGCACCGCCGCATCATCCGCGACGCGTCGACCACCCACGGCGGCGTCGAAGTCGACACGCAGGGGGACGCGTTCCTGGTGGCGTTCTCCGATGCCATGGACGCGATCCTCGCTGCGCGCCAGGCCACCGAGCGGCTGGCCGGCGGGCCGATCCTGGTGCGGATCGGTCTCCACACCGGCACTCCGCTCCTCGCGGATGAGGGCTACGTGGGCGAGTCCCTTCACCTGGCGGCACGGCTCGCAGCGGCGGCCCACGGCGGCCAGGTGGTGCTATCCGACACGACGCGGGCCCACGTCGACGGCCCGCTGGAGCTGGTTTCTCTCGGGGAGCATCGTCTCAAGGACATCGAGGGTCCCGTGGCGGTCTTCCAGCTCGGGGACGCGGCCTTTCCTCCGCTACGGACGATCTCGACCACGAACCTGCCTTGGCCCGCGAGCAGCTTCGTCGGTCGCGGGCACGAGCTGGCTGAGACGGTGACCCTCCTGCGCGGACCCGGGCGCGTGGTCACGCTGACGGGACCGGGCGGCTGCGGCAAGACGCGGCTCGCGATCGAGGCAGCCCACCAGCTGGTGCCCGTGCGCTCGGCCGGCGTCTATTGGGTCGATCTGTCGCCCCTTCGCGATGGGTCGATCGTGATGGACACGATCGCCCGATCAGTCGGAGCCCGGGAGTCACTCGCCGACCACATCGGCGGGCGTGACGTCCTGCTCGTCCTCGACAACGTCGAGCAGGTCATCGGCGCGGCTTCGGAGCTGTCCAGACTCGTGACGGCGTGCCCCCGGCTCACCCTGCTCCTGACCAGCCGTGAATCGCTGCGGATCCAGGGCGAGACGGAATACCCGGTCCCGCCGCTGTCGTCCACGGATGCCGTCGATCTGTTCTGCGCTCGATCAGGTCTGTCCCCGACGGCGGGCATCGCCGAGCTGTGTCGCCGACTCGACGACCTGCCCTTGGCGGTCGAACTCGCCGCGGCGCGCGCGACCGCCCTGAGCCCGGCACGGATCCTCGAGCGACTCGCTCCGAACCTGGACTTCCTGCGCGGCGGTCCCGATCGGGATCCGCGTCAGCAGACGATCCGGGCCACGATCCAATGGTCACATGACCTTCTGGCGGTCGACGAGCAAGTCCTGTTCCGTCGCCTTGCAGTGTTCACCGGAGGATGCCGGTTGGAGGCCGTCGAGGCGGTGGCTTCGGCGGACATCGAGATCCTCCAGTCGCTTGTCGAGAAGAGCCTCGTCCGCTTCTCTGCCGATCGCTATCGGATGCTCGAGACCATCAGGGAGCAAGCGGAAGAACGGCTCGGCGCCTCGATGGAGGCCGAGGATGTCCGAAGTCGACATGCCCGTTGGTTCCTCGGCCTGGTCGAGCGGGCCGAGCCCGAGCTCGAGCGAGGCGAGCAGGACCACTGGCTCGACGTGCTGACCGAGGAGCACGACAACATCCGGTCGGCCCTGACGCGAGCCGACGGCGACGTCCAGCTCGAGCTGAGCGGCGCGATGGCGACGTTCTGGTGGGTCCACGGCCACTGGACCGAGGGCCGTCGTCACCTCGAGCGAGCCCTGGCATGGCCTGGGGCCCAGGATCCCGCTCACCGGGCCAAAGCGCTCGAGGGGGCGGCACACCTGGCGACGAGGCAGCTCGACAACGACCGAGCTCGTGTCCTCGCCGAGGAGAGTCTCGAGCTCCGCCGCGGCCTGGGGGACGAGAGCGGGATCGCTCGTTCGCTGCGCGTCCTCGGTCTTGTCGCCACGGGTGTCGGTGACGAACCGGGATTCCTCCGTCTGACCCAGGCGAGCGCCGAGCACGCCCGCGTCGCGGGTGACGACTGGGCCCTGTCGATGGCCCTGAACAACCTCGGCTACATGGCCCTCGTCGCGGACGATCTGCGGTCGGCGCGAGATTGGTTCGACAAGGCGATCGAGCTGGCTACTTCGCGTGGGGACCATCGCAGCGAGTCGTTCTTCCGGGAGAACCTCGGGCTCGCCCGACTCGAACAGGGCGATCCAGACGACGCCCACCGCGAGTTCCTCGCCAGCCTACGCCTGGCCCGCAGACTCGGGTTCATCGAGGTCGCGGCGACGGACCTGATCGGGCTCGCCGCCGTCGCGTCGTCCGCCGGCCAGTTCGCGGGTGGCGCGCGACTGATCGGCGGAGCGGAACGTCTCCTTGAGCAGACCGGCGGTCAATGGGACGTCGTCGAGGCACGCGTCCGTTCCCGCACGCTCACCGAGCTGGACCGGGGCCTCGACGGCGACGCATTGACGACCGCCATCGAGCACGGTCGTCGCCTCGATCCGGAGACGATCCTCGGCGAGGGGTTCGTCGAGGAGACCCTCCGTCAGTCGTTGTAGAGGCGCTCCTCGATGAGCTTTTCCTGCACCGTCCGCCCGTTGGGGTCGAAGCAGGAGAACTCGAAGTGCTTCTCGAACTCGACGTCGACGTTGTCCTGGCCGCCGCGGTTCTTCTCCACCGAGACCACGACCCAGTCGCGGAAACGCTGGGCCTGATACGGGTTGAACTCGATGTTCACCTTGGCGACGACCTGGTACTTCTCGTTGAGGATCAGGATGATGTCGGCCTCGTAGTTGATGGCCGACGACCCACGCAGGTGGTGGTTGCGCAGCCGGGCGGCCTTGAGGCCCTCCTTGTCGGCCGCGACGATCGAGATCATCGGGACGTCCTCGGACAGCGCGACGTCCTTGAGGCCGTTGACGACGTAGGTGACCTTCTCCGACTCGGTCGGCGGCTCCGGGAAGACCGGCACCTTCTGCATGTAGTCGACGACGACCAGCAGGCGCCGATCGCCGGACAGCTCGCGGTGCTGCTGGACGAGCTTGCGGATGTTGTCGACCGTGCTCGTCGTCTGCGTGCCGCGAACGAGGAACAGGCTCTGCCCGTAGCGGGCGATCCGGTCGAGGGACGGCCGGAGACGCGGGTTGTTGGTCAGTTGGGCGGCACCCTGACCCTCGGCGACCCACGACCCGAGGATCTCCTTGCGGACGTCCTGGATCTTGATCGCCCCGGTCTTGTGGGGCAGATGCGCCAGCGCGGACTCCATCGCGATGAGTCGATTGAGCAGGTACTGCTCCTCGTGCTCGAAGCAGATGTACAGGACGTTGGCCTGACCGCCGGAGGCGACGTTGCGGGCCATCTGGAGGGCCATCGTCGTCTTGCCCGTGCCCTGGGCGCCACCGATCAGGAGGAGCTCACCCGCCCGGAGGCCGGTGCCGATCGTCTTGTCGAGCGGTGTGAACCCGAGCGGGACCGGCTGGTACTCCCCGACCTTGCCGCTGGTCACCTTGTCGTTGAGGTCGACCAGCACGTCGAGCGCCGAGCGCGGGCTCATGCTGCCGTTCGGAGTGTCCAGCCGCCAGGTCCCCTTGGGCGCCGCGGCGGTCCCGGCGGGTGCAGCAGCGGCTCCGGCGGGAGCGGCGGCGGTCGTGTCGGCTGCCTCGGTGGTCATCGAGTCGTGGTCCTCTAGGGGATGCCTTTGCCGGGACTCTAGCACCGGGTCCGGGCGGCATCACCCGACCATTCATCACATAACCACCCACCCAAAAGGGCTATGGCGCGCTCGCGGCGAACCCGTCGAAGACCCGGATCACGGCGCGGATCCCGCCCTCGAAGTTGTCGAGGTCCATCCACTCGTTGGGGGCGTGGAAGTTCCCGTCCGGCGGCATGAATCCCATCAGGACCACCGGCAGACCGAGGGCCTGCTCGAACGTCGCCACGAACGGGATCGAGCCACCCTCGCGGATGAACAGCGGCGGACGACCAAAGGTGTCCTCGAGCGCCTTCGCCGCCGCGTCGACGGCCCAGTGGTCGCGCGATGATCGGATCGGATGCCCGCCGCCCTGCGGTTCGACCCGCACGAGGACCCCGGGTGGTGCGATCTCCTCGATGAACGCCTTCAGTCCCTCGAAGATCCGGGCCGGATCCTGGTTCGGGACGAGGCGGCAGGTGAGCTTCGCGGCGGCCCGACCGGGGATGATCGTCTTGCCGCCCTCGCCCTGGTAGCCGCCCCAGATCCCGTTGATGTCGAGCGTCGGACGGCCACTCTTCCGCTCGAGCGTCGTATGCCCCGCTTCTCCGACCAGCTCCGGCACGCCGAGGAACTCGCGGTAGGCGTCGTCGTCGAACGGGAGCGCGGCATACGCGGCGCGATCGTCATCGGACAGGGGCACCACATCGTCGTAGAAGCCGGGAACGCGGATCCGGCCGTCGGGCCCCTTGAGCGCGGCGATGATCGTTGCCAGAGCGTTGACGGGATTGGCGATCGCCCCGCCGTAGACACCCGAGTGGACGTCCTGGAACGGTCCGGTCACGGTGATCTCGGCCGACATGATCCCGCGGAGCGCGATCGTCAGGGCGGGCAGGTTGCCCTCGAAGAAGCCGACGTCGCTGATGATCGCGATGTCGCCGCCGAGGCGCTCGCGGTTGGCGGCGAGCCACCCCTCGAGGTGCTCGGAGCCCGCCTCCTCCTCGCCCTCGAACACGAACCTGAGGTTCACCGGCAGTCGACCCCGGGTCGCCAGGAGGGCCTGGACGGCCTCGATGAAGATCGAGATGTTGCTCTTGTCGTCGCTCGCGCCGCGAGCCAGGATGCGATGCCCGACCACGGCCGGCTCGAACGGGGGCGACGACCATTCCCCGAGCGGATCCGGGGGCTGGACGTCGTAGTGCCCGTAGACGACGACCGTCGGCGCACCGGAGGCACCGAGCCAATCGGCGTAGACCATCGGGTGGCCACCGGTCTCCGAGACGTCGACGTGCTCCAGGCCGGCGGTCCGGAGCCGGTCGCCGAGCCACTCCGCGGCGCGATGGACGTCGGCCGCGAAGGCCGGATCGGCGGACACGCTCGGGATCCGCAGGAAGTCGCTGAAGGTGGCGATCCGCCGCTCGCGGCCGGCGGCCAGGTACGACTCGACGGGGGTCTCGATGTCAGCCATGCGTCCTCCAGGGATCGTTTCGTGCGGTCCGATCGTAGCGGGGCGGCCGGGGCGGCGGAGTGGAGCGGTGCAGGGCCCGCCGGTGGCCCGCAGAATTCGACGAACGGGCCGCGTGGCCCGTTCGTCCGGTGTCGTGGGTGACCGTCCCCCGATCGATCAGATCGGGGCGGGGTTCGGGGTCGGGGTGGGTCCTGGATCGGTCTCGCCCGGAGCGATGATCTCCGCGGCGAGTCCGTGGGTGTTCTCCTTCGGCGGGAGATCGCTGAACAGGGCCTCGAAGTCGGGGCTGTCCACGGTCTCCTCGGCGACGAGCTTCTCGGCCAGCGCCTCGAGCTTCGAGCGGTGGGTGATCAGGGTGTCCATCGCGCGCTCGTAGGCTCGATCGATGATCGCCCGGACCTCCTCGTCGATCGTCTTGGCGACGTCGTCCGAGTAGTTCCGCTGCTCGCCGATCTCGCGCCCGAGGAACACGAGCTCGTCGCGCTTGCCGAACGACAACGGCCCGAGCCGGTCGCTCATCCCGTATTCGGTGACCATCCGCCGGGCCCGGTCGGTCGCCTTCTCGATGTCGTTGGACGAGCCGGTCGTCGTGTCGCCGAAGATGAGTCGCTCGGCGGCGTTCCCGCCGAGCATGCCGGCGATCTCGTCCTCGAACTCGGTCTTGCTCTTGAGGTAGCGGTCCTCGCTGGGCAGCCCCATCGTGTAGCCGAGGGCCATGCCGCGGCTGATGATCGTGACCTTCTGGACCGGATCGCACTTCGGCAGGACGCGCATGACGACGGCGTGGCCGCCCTCGTGGAAGGCGATGATCTTCTTCTCGGCATCGCTGATCACCCGGCTGCGCCGCTCCGGGCCGGCGACGATCCGCTCGAGCGCCTCCTGGAACTCGGACATCCCGATCAGCTTCTTGTTCCGACGCGCCGACAGGATGGCGGCCTCGTTGACGAGGTTCGCCAGGTCGGCGCCCGAGAAGCCGGGCGACTGCTTGGCGATGCCCTCGACGTCGACCGACTTGTCGAGCGGCTTGCCCTTGGTGTGGACGTTGAGGATCGCCGTCCGGCCACGGATGTCCGGGCGATCGAGGATGACCTGGCGGTCGAACCGACCGGGGCGGAGCAGCGCCGGGTCGAGGACGTCGGGTCGGTTGGTGGCGGCCACGACGATGACGTTCGTGTTGGTGTCGAACCCGTCCATCTCGACCAGGATCTGGTTGAGGGTCTGCTCACGCTCGTCGTGCGAGCCGCCGAGACCGGCGCCGCGCTGGCGACCGACCGCATCGATCTCGTCGACGAAGACGATGCACGGGCTGTTCCGCTTGGCCTGGTCGAACAGGTCGCGGACGCGGCTGGCACCGACACCGACGAACATCTCGACGAACTCGGAGCCCGAGATCGAGAAGAACGGGACCCCGGCCTCGCCGGCGACCGCTCGGGCCATCAGGGTCTTGCCGGTGCCCGGAGGACCGACCAGCAGGACGCCACGCGGGATGCGCGCGCCGAGCGAGTTGAACTTCTCGGGGTACTTCAGGAACTCGACGACTTCCTGGAGCTCGGTCTTCGCCTCGTCGACGCCGGCGACGTCGTTGAATGTCACGACGGTCTTGTTGCCGAGGAACATCCGGGCCCGGCTCTTGCCGAAGCTCATCGCCTGGTTATTGGTGCCCTGGGCCTGCCGCATCATGAACAGGATGAAGCCGACGATCACGATCAACGGCAGGAGGCCGGTGATCAGGATCCCGAGCCACGAGGTATCCGGCACGGGCTTCGCCTTGTAGATGTCGGTCGGGAGGGTCAGGCCGGTCGTCTTCGCCGCGGCCTGCATGTCGGTCGGGTAGACCACCGTCAGCAGACTCGGGACGGTGACCGTATAGGTCTCGTTCCCGTCTGCCTTGGTGACCGTCAGGGTCTCCTGCTGTTGTTCGACCGATTTGACCTTGCCGGCCGCGACATCGGACAGGAACTGGGAATAGCCGACTTGGGTGCTGGGGGTGCTGCTGCTGAGCCAGGTCCACAGGAGCGCGAGCGTCCCGACGATCAGGACAAGCATCACGATCCCGTTCCGGGCGAACTTCGCGTTCAAGAAGGATGGCCTCCGGATCGAGCGGGACTGACCGACGCTCGACGCGTCGGCCGTGCGGCGAGTATAGCGCTCGGTCCCGGGATGACCCGATGACCGATGGCTACCGCCGCTCGTCCATCTGTACGGCCCGGACGGTCCGCCGGATCGACGGGGGTGCGACGACGCCCGGGACGGACGATGAGGGGTTGGTAGCGGAGGGCGGATTTGAACCACCGACCAAGGGCTTATGAGTCCCCTGCTCTACCACTGAGCTACTCCGCCACGCGTTCGCCGACGATCCGTCGCGGGTCGCGGCACCCTCAGGATATCGAGGCTCGCGCGGAGCGGCAACCGTCGGCGACGGGCGGCGTCGGAGCTCGATCTCAGCGCGTGGCGCCGAACAGCAGGTCGAGCCAGACGTCGATCGGCGCGGACTGGGTCGGCATCGCCGCGACCGGTGCCCCGTTTGATCAGCGGGTCGGCACAGCGGCAGGGGTGGTCACCGGCCGAACCTCGTTGCGCGCCAGGGCGGACTCAAGGCGGGGAAGGAACGGCGTCGCCCCGAGCTGGACCAGGGTCGTTCGAGCGGCCACACCCGCCGCCCGTACGCGAGGTTCGGTCGGGTCAAGCCGGGTGACCATCTCCAGGCCCGTGATCGCCCCGTCGAAGGGCATCCCGAGCTCGCTCCAAAGGGCGATGGACTGAGCGTAGAGGTCGATGGCGGTCGCACTTCGGCCCTCGAGCGCAGCGATGCCCGCGTCGATCTCGCGCAGGCGGGCGTCAGCCGCGGCCCCCCGCCGGCCCAACGCCGCAAACGCCTCGCGATCCTCGCTGGCCGCCCGCAGGTCGGCGGCAAAGAGTGCATAGCGGCCGGCCCACGCGAGAGCTACGGCGGCGCGTGACTTGTCGATGCGCACGGCACCGAGCACTTCGGCGCGAGCCTGGCCATAGTCGCCGGCGGCGAACGCCCGCATACCCCGGACGATGCCGACAAACGCGACGAACTGCGGGTCGGTCACTCCGTGCAGGTCGTCCTTCAGCTCCGCCATCATCGCGTCGACTGGATCGCCGCGCAGGCAGTGATGGAGTGCTGCGGCGCCGACGAGCCACGCTCGGCTCGCCGGATCGGGATCCATGGCCAGCTCGGCGTCGATCTCGGCCAGGGCCAGGTCGGACTCGCCGGTGAATGCCGCGGTCCCGGCGAGGTTGGTGACGAGGTTCGGGATCTTCCCGCGCTGCCCGAGCCGGCGAGCGTCGCGCAGGGCTTCCCGAATGACCTTCATGGCGACCACCGGCTCTCGCGAACTCGCGAAGTAGTTCACGTTGATGCGCCCGCGCAATGCGGTCGCGAACAACCCGCGCTGGTCGGCCAGCCGCACACCGGCATCGAGGACCCCCATGCCTTCGTAGACCCGACCGACAGAGGCCAGCGCCGACCCCTTGGTGATCAGGGTGTCGGCGATCACGGCCGCCAGGTCCAGGCGCTCCGCCGCCTCGAGGACGCGATCCGCGACCACCAGGCTCTCGAGGTCACCCCGCATCAGGAAGAGCGCGCGGGCCAGTTGACCATTGAGGGCGACGACGCCCGGATCGGATGGCATGTCGGCGAACTCCGCCGCCAGGCCCTCGACCTCCTCGACCAGTCTGTCGCTCACGTGCACATCCAGCAGGACGCCTGCGAGCGCGGCACTGACGCGGGCGGCGGCGGATCGGTCGCCCGCAGCCTGGTGCATCGCGAGCGCATGCCGCAGCGCCTGCTCTGCCCGGTCCGGTCGGCCGGCGTCCCCAGCGTGCTCGCCGATCCGCTCCAGCAGTTCGGCCCGCTCGCCCTCATCGTGCGTCACGGTCATGGCCTGCTCGAGGAACGCGGCGGCCTGTTCGTGGGCACCGAGGGCGGCCGCCCGCTCGGCCGCGGCGCCGAGGGCGATGCGGGCCTGCGCCTCGAGGACCCCCGCCTCCGCGCCGGGGGAAGCGCTGGCGAAGGCCGCCAGGTAATGCCCGGCCAGCGCGCCCGCTAGCTCGTCCGACCCCAGCGACTCCAAGTAGCGGGCCGCTGCCAGGTGCCTGGTCTTGCGGGCGGGCTTGCTCAGCGTGTTGTAGGCCACCTCGCGGATGAGTGCCTGGACGAAGGCGTACTGGCCCCGCTCGGGACTGCGCGCATCGGCCGTCAACGTCAGCAGCTCGGCGCGGACAAGGCGTGTCAGCCGGGGCTCGAGCTCGGCCTCCTCCGTGCTCGACACGGCGGCGAGGCCGGCGAGCGTGAAGCTCTGCCCGTATGCGGCGGCATCCTGGATCAGGGCGCGATCGGCCGGGGCGAGGCTGTCGAGGCGCGAGCCGATGAGCGCCGTGAGGGTCTCGGGCACGGCGAGTCCCGCGAGGTCGCCCGTCGGCCGGTAGGCGTTGCCCTCCAGGACCAGCTTGTTCTCCGCCAGGAGCATGCGCACCGTCTCGACCGCGTACAGCGGGACGCCGTCGGCACGGGCCACGATGGCCTTGACCGCCCGTTCCGGCAGGCCAGGGACCAGTCCGGCGAGGAGGGCCCGCATGGCCGGTTCGGGCAGCGGTTCCAGGTTGACGTTGACGAAGTTGCGCTTGCCGGCACCCCATGCCGGTCGCTTGTCGAGGAGCTCGGGGCGCGAAAGCGTAACGACGTAGATCGGGACGGTCCGACTCCACTCCATCAGGTGGTCCACGAAGTCGAGCAAGCCCGGGTCGGCGTAGTGGTAGTCCTCGAAGACCATGACCACGGGCGCCTTGGCGGCGAGCCGTTCGAAGAACGTGCGCCACGCGCCGAACAGTTGGTCGGAGGCCCCGCCGGCCTCGATGCCCAGGAGCGTCAGCAGGGCCGACTCGATCCAGCGCTGATCGTCGGCGTCGGGCACGTGCTCGGTGATGGTCGCGGCGATCTTGGCGCGGGTCGTGGTCTCGTCGTCGGTCTCCAGCAGGCCCGCCCGGCGTCGGACCATCTCGCCCAGGGCCCAGAACGTGACGCCTTCGCCGTACGCGGGGCTGCGGCCCTCGTGCCACCACGCGAGCTCGACCAGGCCATCGATGTACTTGAGGAACTCCCAGGCCAGCCGCGTCTTGCCGATGCCGGCCGGGCCGATGACCGAGACGAGGCGGGCCCGCCCCTCGCGGGTGGTGGCGTGGAAGAGATCCTTGAGCAGGCGCAGCTCGTCGTCGCGGCCCACGAAGGGCGCCTCCAGCGCATCGGCGCGGTTGCGGCCGCCGACCTGGGCGACGACCCGCAGGGCCCGCCAGGCCGGCACGGGGCTGGCCTTGCCCTTCAGCGCCTGCTCGTCCGGCCGGTTCGAAGGCGATGGCCTTTGCCGCCGCCCGCTGGGTCGCCTCACCCACGAGCACCGTGCCGGGCTCCGCCGCCGATTGCAGGCGGCTGGCGGTGTTGACCAGATCGCCGGCGACCAGGCCCTGGTTGGTGGCCCCGATGGTCACGGCCGCTTCGCCGGTCAGGATGCCCGCGCGAGCCTGGATGCCGTCCGCGAGCACCCGGACGGCATCGACCAGTTCAAGCCCCGCGCGCACCGCCCGTTCGGCGTCGTCCTCGTGGGCCGTCGGCGTGCCCCAGACGGCCATGACGGCATCGCCGATGAACTTCTCCACCGTGCCGCCATAGCGGCCGATGACGTCCGTCGCAAGCGCGAAATAGCGGTCCAGGGTGGCGCGGACGTCCTCCGCGTCGCGCTGCTCCGCGAACGGCGTGAAGCCCACGAGGTCGGCGAAGAGCACGGACACCAGCCGGCGCTCGGTGGCCGTTGCGGGTGCGCTGGGCGGGTCGCTGCGGGTCGTCGGCGCTTCGGCGGTCAGTGGGGTGCCGCAGGTGCCGCAGAATTTCTCGCCAGGCTCGAACGGGGCGCCGCACGACGGGCAGCCGACCGCCAGGCTCGCGCCGCACTCGGCGCAGAACCGCCGCCCGGGCTTGTTCTCCGTCCCGCACGCGGCGCAGATCACGCAGGCTCCTTTCCTTGCACGCCTGGGAGCGTAGCGCACCGTGCCCGGATGGACGCTCCGGAGTGAGGTCGCCCGGGGCGATGGCGCCGGGCAGGGTCGCCATGCTTCGGGTCTCCGCAGGCGATCGGGCTCGTGATCTTCGCCTGGCTTGGGGGCAAGCGGCGAGACGATTCGTCCGTTGCTGACGAGCGGCGTCCGCGCCCGACCTCAGCGCGTGGGGCCGAACAGCAGGTCGAGCCAGACGTCGATGGGCGCCGTGTGGACGGGACTGGCCCCGAGCCGCACGGCGGCGGACCCTGGGGCGTCCTCGGGCAGCGGCGACGCGGCCGGCCCGAGGGCGAACGGACGCTCGCCCTTGCCACCGAGACCGTTGGCCCGCGCCTGCTGCTCGACGAACGTCGGCTGCTGGACGAGCTCGAGCTCCTTCTGGAGATCCTCGACCTGACTGGCGAGTCCCGCGTTGTCGAACCGCAGCCGGTTCGCTCGGTCCGCCGCGGCACCCGCATCGCCGACCTGCCGGGCGAACACCGACACGATCCAGATCGACACGACCGCGGCGAGGATCCAGGCGACCCGGCGGCGGGTGATGCCGGCGATCGACAGGCCGCCGAGATCGGGTCCGGCCGTCCGCGGCCGAGGATCGGGTCGGGTGGCGGGAGTCGGGCGCTCAGGGCG
This sequence comes from uncultured Chloroflexia bacterium, assembly GCA_963749735.1. Taxonomy (GTDB): domain Bacteria; phylum Chloroflexota; class Limnocylindria; order Limnocylindrales; family CSP1-4; genus Chersky-267. The sequence goes on along the minus strand of CAVVNZ010000012.1, from coordinate 50,904 downwards.
GTCGTCCGGGCCCGACGGTTCGGGAGCCCGGTCGCTCGGGAGGTCCATCCGGGCCACCCTAGCTGCCGGCAGGCTGGGCTGTCAAATCGTCCCGCCGTGTCACCCGAGCTGTCACCGCCTCGCGCGACGGTGCGCTAGACTCTGGGCGCTTTCGCACATCCGTTCGATTTCGAGGAGGCCCACATCGTGCGCCGCTATGCACCCGCATCGGTCGTCTCGGTGCTCGACGACCTCCTCGACGAGCCGTCGCTCGCCGCCGGCGTCCTCCACCACCGGATCATCCCCGCCCGGGCGGCGATCACCGCTCCCCTCCCCGAATGGCTCGATCCCCGGATCGCGGCCGCCCTCGCGACCCGCGGGATCGACGACCTGTACGTCCACCAGGCTGCGGCGATCGACGCGGTCCGCGCCGGCGAGGACGTCGTGGTCGTCACGCCGACCGCGTCGGGCAAGACCCTGTGCTACGCCCTGCCCACGCTCCAGGCCCTGGCCGAGGATCCGTCCGCACGAGCGCTCTACCTGTTCCCGACCAAGGCGCTCGGCCAGGACCAGGTGGCGGAGTTCTCCGAGCTCGCCCGCGCCTCCGGCCTGGCGGTCTCGGCGGCGACCTATGACGGAGACACACCGGCCCCGATCCGGTCGGCGATCCGGACGGCGGGACAGGTCGTCGTCACCAACCCCGATATGCTCCATGCCGCGATCCTGCCCAACCACACCAAGTGGTTCCAGCTCTTCGAGCAGCTCCGCGTCATCGTCATCGATGAGCTGCACTCCTATCGAGGGGTCTTCGGCAGCCACGTCGCCAACGTCCTGCGCCGCCTCCTCCGGATCTGCGCCCACTACGGCTCGCATCCCGTCATCGTCTGCTGCTCGGCGACGATCGGGAACCCGGGTGAGCTCGCGCAGACCCTGACCGGCCGGCCGGTCAGGGTCGTCGACCGCAACGGCGCGCCGGCGGGCGAGCGCCACCTCCTGTTCGTCGAGCCGCCGCTGCTCGACGCGGCGACCGGCGCGCGTGGATCCGCCCTGACGCTGGCCGATCGATGGGCCCTGCCGTTCCTCCGTGCCGGACGTCAGACCGTCGTCTTCGGTCGGTCGCGGACCGCCGTCGAGATCCTCCTCACGGGGTTGCGCGAGGCGCTTCGTGAAGGAGCCGGTCCACGATCCCGCGTCCGTGGCTATCGCGGCGGCTACCTGCCCACCGAGCGCCGCTCCATCGAGCGCGGACTGCGCGACGGCGAGGTCCTGGGCGTCGTCAGCACCAATGCGCTGGAGCTCGGCGTCGATATCGGTCGGCTCGACGTCGCCATCCTGGCGGGCTATCCGGGCTCGATCGCCGGGACCTGGCAGCAGTTCGGTCGGGCGGGCCGGCGCCAGGGGGTGAGCGTCGGCGTGCTGGTCGCCTCCGGCTCGCCGGTCGATCGCTACATCGTGGGCCATCCCGAGTACGTGCTCGACGGGGCCCCTGAGGAGGCCCGCCTCGACCCGGACAACCTGCACGTCCTGCTGGCGCATCTCAAGGCCGCCGCGTTCGAGCTCCCGTTCGAGCCCGGCGAGACGTTCGGGCCGGCTCCGGCCGACGACCTCCTCGCGTTCCTCGCCGAGGAGGGGCACGTCCGGCAGGCGGGTGACGGCCGCTGGTACTGGTCGAGCGAGAACTTCCCCGCCTCCGAGGTCTCGCTGAGGACGGCCGCCCAGGAGAACGTCGTGATCGTCGACACGACCCAGGACCGGCCCCGGGTCATCGGCGAGGTGGACCTGTTCAGCGCCCAGACCCTCGTCCACGAGGACGCGATCTACCTGCACGAGTCGGTCCAGTTCCACGTCGACACGCTCGACTGGGGCGAACGCAAGGCCTATGTCCGACGCGTCGATGTCGACCACTACACCCAGGCCGACCGCGCCGTGACGCTCAAGCCGCTCGACGAGTTCGGCGCGGCCCCCATCACCGGCGGTCGGCGGGTCCACGGCGAGGTGATGGTCGCGAGCCTGGCGACGATCTACAAGAAGCTCAAGTTCGTCACCAACGAGAACATCGGCTGGGGTCGGATCCATCTCCCCGAGATCGAGCTCCAGACCACGGCCGCGTGGATCGTCATCGGCCCGGAGGCCGCCGTCGTCGGACCGGGTGGTGGATGGCGCCGGGATGAGCTCGATGTCGCCCTGGTCGGAGCCGGACGGGCGATGCAGACGGTCGCGAGCGTGCTGCTGATGGTCGACCCGCGAGACCTCGGCCTGGTCACCCAGGTCCGCAGCCCGCACCAGGAGGCGCCCACGATCTACCTGTACGAAGCGGTGCCCGGCGGCGTCGGGCTCGCCGAACGGCTGTACGGGCGCACGGACGAGCTGATCGCCGGGGCATCCGAGCTGATCGCCGGCTGTGGATGCGAGGGCGGCTGCCCGACATGCACCGGTCCCCGCCTCGATGCGGACATGGACGCGAAGGCGCTCGCGCTGCGGCTCCTCCACGCCCTCGGGGCGGATCGTGCGCAGGTCGAGCCGATCGGCATCGGCGGGCACGGATGACGGATGCGAACCGGCTCGGACGCCGGCTGGCCGACCTCCGCCGACAGCGCGACGAGGCCGCCCGCTCCGGTCGCCGGCCGCCCGGACCCGATCGCGGGGCGCTCATCCGATCGAGCGGGGACCTGGCGCGCCGGCTCGCCACGGCGGTGGACGGCGAGTGGATCCACGGACCCGCCGGCGGATATGTTCGGGTCGAGCCCGCGTCCACCCCATTGCCCGTCGACCGCCGCCGGCTGGCCACCCTGCCGGGCACCGCGCCGGCGAACGTCCCGTTGATCTGTCTCGATACGGAGACGACCGGTCTGGCCACGGGCGCAGGCACCGTGGCCTTCCTCGTCGGGTTCGGCACCTGGCAGGGCGACCGGTTCCGTCAGGTCCAGCTGCTGATGCCGGACCACGCCGATGAACCGGCGATGCTCGACGCACTCGCGCTCGAGATCCCGGCCGACGCCTGGCTGGTGACCTACAACGGGCGCGGCTTCGACTGGCCGCTCCTCGTCAGCCGGTTCCGGATGAGCCGTCGCGCGGCACCGGTCCACGCCGGCCATCTCGATCTGCTCCCGTTCGTCCGACGCGTCTTCCGCCACCGTCTTACGGACGCCCGGCTCCGGACGGTCGAGACGGAGCTCCTCGGCGTCCACCGAGGTCGCGACGTGGACGGCTGGGAGATCCCCGGGCGCTATCTCGACTTCCTGCGTGGCGGCTCCGCCGACGCCCTCGCGGAGGTGGTCCGCCACAACCACGAAGACGTCCGCTCGTTGGCCCGCCTGCTCGCTCACGCCGAGACGAGGCTGGGTGACCTCGCCGATCGCCGCGCGGCACCCGCCGGGGACCTGGCGGGCCTGGCTCGTGCGTATCGGCGCCTCGGACGCTCGGATGAGGCGCTCGACTGTCTCGAGATCGCGCTCGAGACCGGCCCGGTCCGGCGTTCGCCGATCCGGTCGTGGACCGCGCTCCTGACCACGCGCGCCGACGCCCTCGACCCCCTGACGCCGGCCACTCGCGAGGACCGTGACGGTCTGCTGGTGGACCGGGCGCGGCTCCTCCGTCGGGTCGGCCGCGTGGACGACGCACTGGCCGCCTGGCGCGACATCGCCATCGGAGGCGGGAAGTGGGCGGGGGTGGGCTGGATCGAGGTCGCCAAGATCCTCGAGCATCGGCGGCGTGACCCGGCGGGCGCGCTCGAGGCGTGCCATCGGGCCGATCGCATCGCCGAGCGGGCTCGGTTCCTCGGGCGGCGGCTGCCGCTCCTCGAGGCGGACCTCGCTCGGCGGCGCCGTCGGCTCAACCGCAAGACGGCGGCGTCGCGCGTCGCTCACGTCGCAGCGTCCGGTCCTCGAGCAGCCCGCCGCGTAGCGCCGGTCCCTGCCTGACCGACGGACCGCTCTGCCGGCCGGAACATCCCGCGCCCGAGGTGAGACACTCGCCCTCCCCCGCCCCGGAGGATCGCGATGGCCCCCTTCGACCCGCTCGCGCTGCGACCCGAGTTCCCGGCTCTCTCGCGCGAGCAGGGCGGTCGTCCGGTCATCTTCCTCGACGGTCCGGGCGGGACCCAGGTCCCGCAGCGGGTGATCGACGCCGTCGTGCGCTATTACCGGGACTCCAACGCCAACGACGGCGGCGCGTTCGCCACCAGCCAGGCCAGCGTGGCGATCGTCCACGAAGCCCACGCCGCGGTCGCCGACCTGCTCGGCGCCGCGTCGGCGGACGAGATCAAGTTCGGCTACAACATGACGACGCTGACGTTCCACATCAGCCGGTCGATCGCCGCGACGTTCGAACCGGGTGACGAGATCCTCGTGACGACCCTCGACCACGAGGCGAACGTCTCGCCCTGGCGGGCGATCGCCGCGGACCGCGGCCTCGTCGTGCGGACGGTCGACATCGACGACCGCGACTGCACGCTCGACCTGGCCGACCTCGAAGCCAAGCTGACCTCGCGGACCCGGCTGGTCGCGGTCGGCTACGCCTCCAACGCGGTCGGCACCATCAACCCCGTGAAGCGCATCGTGGACCTGGCCCATGCCGCCGGCGCGCTGACGTACGTCGACGCCGTCCATTTCACCCCGCACGGCCCGATCGACGTCCGTGAGCTCGGAACGGACTTCCTGGCGACGTCGGTCTACAAGTGGTTCGGGCCCCACCTCGGGGCGATCTACGGTCGGGCCGACGTGCTCGAACGGCTGCCCGCGTACAAGGTCCGTCCGGCGCACGATCGGGTCGAGACGGGAACGCAGGACTTCGAAGCGATCGCCGGCGCGCTCGCCGCGGTGGACTACCTTCGCTCGGTCGGTGTCGCGTCCGGGGCGGTCGATGCCGGCTCGGCGACCGGCTCGTCACGACGCGACCAGCTGGTCGCGTCGATGACCGCGATCGCGGCCTACGAGCGCGACATCAGCCGGCGGTTCCTGTCCGAGATCGCCGGGATCGCCGGACTTCGGGTCTGGGGCATCGACGACCCCGCCCGCGCGGGCGAGCGTACGCCGACGTTCGCGCTCACGTTCGACGGGGTCTCCCCGCGCGCCGCTGCCGAAGCGCTCGGTCGCCAGGGGATCTACGCCTGGGACGGGGACTTCTATGCCCAGGGCCTGATCGAGCGTCTCGGGCTGTCCGAGGGGGGCGGCGTCCTGCGGCTCGGCCCGGTCCACTACACGACGACCGAGGAGATCGACCGGACGATCGAAGCGGTCGCTCGCCTGGCCGCGGACGCTGGCTCCCGGCCCGGTCGGTAGCGCGACGTGCCCTCGCCGAGGACGGTCCATCTCGTCCCCCACACGCACTGGGACCGCGAGTGGTACCTCCCGTTCCAGACGTTCCGGATGCGGCTGGTCGGGCTGATCGACGGGCTGCTGGATGCGATGGACGCGGATGAGCGTCTCCGTTTCACGCTCGACGGTCAGCTGGCCACGGTCGACGACTACCTCGAGGTCCGCCCCGAAGCCGCCGGGCGGATCGAGGCCCTGGTCCGGTCCGGTCGCCTGGCGGTCGGCCCGTGGCTGATCCTGATGGACGAGTTCCTGGTGTCGGGCGAGACGATCGTCCGGAACCTCGAGCTGGGCACCCGACGAGCCGAGGAGCTCGGTCGGGTCATGGCCGTCGGCTATCTGCCGGACATGTTCGGCCACATCGCCCAGATGCCGCAGATCCTCCGCCGCTCCGGGATCGACGCCGCCGTCGTGTGGCGCGGCGTCCCCGCGGCGATCGACCGCCACGCATTCACCTGGCGGAGCCCCGACGGCTCGACCGTCCGGACCGAGTACCTGTGGGGCGGTTACGGCAATGCCCGCGACCTGTTCGACGATCCGGACCACCTCGACGCCAAGCTTCGGATCCTACGTGGACGGGGTCGCGCCGGCGTTCGGCGAGGCCGACGTCCTGGCGATGTACGGCGAGGACCACTCGATCCCGATCCAGGGGTACGCGGACCTCGTCGACCGCTACAACGCGGAGCAGGATGCTTTCCGGATCGCCGTGGCCACGCTCGATGCCTATCTCACCGAGACCCGGAGCCGGGACCCGGTCGAGCGATCCTGGGACGGCGAGCTCCGGTCGAGCGCCCGGGCCAACATGCTGATGGGGGTCGTCTCGAACCACGTCGACGTCCGAGCCGCAGCCGCGACGGCGGAGCGCCTGTTGTGGCGGGTCGCCGAGCCGATCCTGGCGCTCCACGATCCCGGGCCGTGGCCGGAGCGCTACCTCGAGCTGGCTGCCCGGCGGATCGTCGAGGACTCGGCTCATGACTCGATCTGCGCCTGCTCGGTCGACCCGGTCGTCGAACAGGTCCTCGTCCGGTTCGCCGAGGCGTCGCAGATCGCCACCGGCCTGGCCGGCGGAGCGCTCCGGCGCTGGGCCGCCACGATCCCCCGCGGTGGCTGGGCCGCCTTCAACCCGAGTCCGTTCCGGCGAACCGACCTCGTCGAGATCGACCTGCCGGCGGGCGCCGATGACCCCGCACTCGTCGACGCGACCGGACGATCGGTCCCGACGCAGGAGCTGTCCCGATCGCAGCGGACGTTCGACGACCGTCAGATCGCGAGCCGCGACGTTGCCACCTATCTCGTTCGGCGGATCCACGGCCGGGAGCTGTACAGCCGGCAGGTCAACGGCTGGATGCTCGACGGACCGGACCGGCGCGACCTCACGATCCAGGTGAGCCGTGTGCCGGACCCGCCGATCCTCGACGTCGACGGCCTGGTCGCCGCGATCGCACGCGCCGCCGCCGCGGACCCGGACGCTCGCTGGCGTCTGCGCGTCCAGGAGGACCCGCGGCGCACCGTGCTCGCCCGAGTCGGCGCCCACGGGCTCGGCCTGACCGCGATCGGCCCGCGCCGGCCGGCGGGCGACGCGGCGGGACGGGACGGCGGACGATCCGTGGCCGTCGTCGGCCGGAGGCTCGACAGCGGCATCCTGTCGGTGATCATCGAGGACGACGGGTCGCTCACGATCGACCACGCTGGACGCCGCCTGGCCGGGATCGGGCGGCTCGTCGACGGGGGCGATGTCGGGGACACCTACAACTACGCGCCGCCGCCCGACGACACCCTCGTGACGACGCCGTCGTCGGTCGCGGCGCGGACGGTCGAGGCGGGGCCGCTCCGGGGGATCGTCGAGATCGATCGCCGGTATCGGTGGCCGGCCGGGCTCAGCGCGGATCTCGCACGCCGGAGCCAGGAAACGGTCGAAGTCGTCGTGACCTCCCGGATCGAGCTGCGCGTCGACGAGCCGTTCGTGCGGGTCAGCATGTCGTACGACAACCGGGCAGCGGACCACCGGCTCCGGTTCCATGTGCCGTTGCCGCAGGAGGTCGATCGATCCTTCGCGGAGGGCCAGTTCGCGGTCGTCGAGCGCGGCCTGGGATCCGAGGCCGGCCACGGCGAATATCCACTGCCCACCCGCCCCGCCGACGCGTTCGTGGCCGCCGGCGGCATCGCGATCCTCGCCCGGCACATCGTCGAGTACGAGCTCGTCGACGGAGGCCGCGAGCTTGCGCTCACGCTGCTCCGGGCGACCGGCCTGATCAGTCGCGATGACCATCCCTGGCGCGACGAACCGGCCGGGCCGGTGCTCCCGACCCCAGGCGCGCAGCTGCTCGGGCCGAGGACCTTCGAGCTGGCGATCATGCCGTACGCGGGCGGCCATCCGGGGCCCGAGGTCCAGATCGCCGCGGAGACCTACCGCCAGCCGTTCCTGGTGGCCGCCGGCGGTGGCTCCGTCGAGGCCCCGCTCCTCGACCGCGCGGGACTGACGCTCGACGGTCCCGGGGTGGTCCTGTCGAGCCTGCGCCGGCGCGACGGTTGGCTCGAGGCGCGGATCGTCGTCGAGAGCGCTGAGCCGGTCGCGGTCCGGCTCAGCGGGGAGATCCTCGACGCTCGCTCGGCCGACCTGCTCGGACGTCCCGGTGGGGCGCTGCCGGTGATCGACGGCGTGGCGATCGTCGAGCTCGTGCCGTGGGAGATCCGCACGGTTCAGCTCCGGACGGCGGCGACCGGCCCTTAGTGCTCGATCACGTCGGCACCCACCCGGCCGACGGTCGCGGGCGAGACCGCTCGCTTGATCCGGTCACGGACCATCCGCGCGAGGACCGCGCCACGGTCGGGCACCGCCGTGAGGCCGTTGCCCTCGACGACCAGTGCACCGGCGGCCGCGGCGAACCTCAGCTCCGGATGCGCCCGGGCGCTCCGCCGCCCGCCCAGCGTGTGATGGATCACCGTCGACACGAGCGCGGCCAGAAAGGTGTCGCCGGCACCCGTCGGGTCCACCTCGCGATCCGACGGCGTCAGCCCGTAGCGGAGGACCGCATCGGGGCCCGACCCGCCTGTCACCAGGACGAGCCCGCCCTCCTCGCCCCGTGTCACGACGAGGCGCGACCCGGGCTTGAGCAACGCCGTCAACGCGGCGATCGGGGTCTCCGGGTCGACATCCCGATGACTGACGCCGACGAGGTCCGCCCGGCGGAGGATCGGCGAAGGGACCGGCGGGCGGCGGGTGACCGTCGTCCCGGCGATCAGCGTCCGGAGGAACCCCTGCCAGGCGACGCCCACGTACGCTCCGGACGGGATGACGGCAGCCCAGGCGTCCTCGATCTCACCGGCGACCGGGGCCAGCTCCCAGGCCGGGGCGGCCTGCCATGACTCAGGCAGCGGGGGGATCGGCAGCGGCACCCCCGGCTGGACGCAGGTCTGGACGCGACCCGAGTCGGTCTCGACGTTGTGGTAGATCGGTCCCTCCTCGAGCGGCACGAGGATGAGGTCGGCACCGGCGGCGCGGATCAGGTCGAGCTCGGTCGCGTTGCGTGCCTCGCGGTCCACTCCGACCACCGCCGCCGTCCTGAGCCCGAGTCGGGCCGTGGTCAGCGTCGCGTAGGTCACCCCGCCACCCAGCCGCCAGCCGCGCGGATCGTCCGGCGCGATGTCGCGACAGGCCGACCCGACGTGGACGACCTCGGGGCCGAGCGGCCGCCGAGGAGGACGCTCAGCCACCGTCGGCAGCCGGGGCGAGGTATCGTGACGGCATGTACTTCTACGAACTCCACGAAGGGGACGACGAGCTCTTCGGGGACCTCCTCCTCGCCCACGACGAGCTGTTCGAGCCCGACGAGTTCTTCGAGATGGTCCAGACGATCCGACGTCGGGTCCAGGACGATTTCACGCACGATACCCTCATCGAGGCCATCGGCGAAGGCTTGGAGAACGAGTACGGGTTCACGCCGATCGACGACGACGAGCTGGCGGTGTCGCTGGTCGTGTCGCCGATCGACGAGGAGAATGCCATCGTCCCGACCGGCACCTTCTCGCCGGAGCCCGAGTGGGGCGACGATGACGACGACGGCGATGACGACGACGACGAGGACGACGGCGATGAGCCGACGGTCGAGCTCGAGGACCTCCCCGACTTCGTGACGATCACGGCCGAGGTCAGGAAGACGCCCGGGTCGCTCCCGAACTGATCGCCGAGGCCGGGCTCAGCGGCTGAACAGGACCTCGATCACGTCGCCGTCGCGGACGACATACGTCTTGCCCTCCGAGCGCAGCTTCCCGTGCTTGCGGGCCTCGGCCGTCGAGCGCAGCTGGAGCAGGTCCTCGTACGACACGGTCTCGGCGCGGATGAACCCCCTGGCCAGGTCGGTGTGGATGGCCGCCGCCGCATCGACCGCGTTCGAGCCGTCCGGGATCGGCCAGGCCCGCACCTCGTCGGGTCCGGCGGTCAGGAAGCTGATCAGCCCCAGGAGCCGGTAGGACAGGGCGATCACGCGGTCGAGGCTCGACCCGTGGAGACCGAGTTCGTCCGTGAAGACCGCCGCCTCGTCGGGATCGAGCTCGCCCAGCTCCATCTCGATCTTGGCCGAGAGCGCGTCGACGAGGGCATGGGCGTGCGCATAGCGATCCGCGATCGCGCCGACGATCGCCGCCTCCCGGGGGATGTCCCCCTCGCCGACGTTGAGCAGGACGAGGACGGGCTTCTGGGTCAGGAAGCGGAACCCGCGGATCGCCTTCTCGTCGTCCGCCGGGAGGTCGATGTCCCGGATCGGCCGGCCCTCCACGAGCGCCTCGTGGATCCTCCTGAGGATGACCTCCTCTCGCTCGTTGGCATCGCGCTCTGCCTGCGACCCGTGGCGTCCGGTGGCCTTGAGCCGGTCGAGCCGTCGCTCGGTCATCGCCAGGTCCGCCAGGATGAACTCGAGGTCGAGCCGTTCGAGGTCCCGCCATGGATCGACCGACCCCTCGGCGTGCGGGATCGACGGGTCCTCGAACGCCCGGACCACGTGGAGGAGGGCGTCCGAGTCGCGCAGCCGGGCGAGGTGCTCCGCCGGCAGCTCCTCGGTCCCGACCCGGCCCTCGCTCGAGGCCGGCGGTGCGGGGAGGTCGACGTAGGTGACGTCGGCGTGGACGATCTTCTTCGGCTTGAAGATCTCCGCCAGCCGGTCGAGCCGGTCGTCCGGGACCTTGACGACCCCGACGTTGAGCTGGATGCCGCCGTAGCCACCGGTCTCGGCATGGCCGCGGGTCAGCGTGTTGAAGACGGTCGTCTTGCCCGCGGCGGCAAGTCCGACGATGGCGATCTGCATCCGCTGATTGTGTCCGACCCGGGGGGCGACTGTCGGATCAGTACCCGACGCTCGGGTCGACGACGTTGAGTAGCGGTTCGCCGCGCGCGTATCGGGTGAGGTTGTCGCAGAACAGCTCGACGCTGCGATCGAGCACGCGACCGCTCGACCACGAGGTGTGGGGAGTCACGATGACGTTCGGCAGATCGTAGAAGGGCGATCCCGGCAGGAGCGGCTCCTCGCGGAACGTGTCGAGGACGGCACCGCCGAGTGGACCGTCACGCAGCGCTCGAAGGAGGGCCCGCTCGTCGACCAGCCGACCGCGCGCGACGTTGATCAGCCAGGCACCGGGCTTGACCGACGCGAGCGCCGCCTCGTCGATCATCCCCTCGGTCGCCGGGGTCAACGGAGCCGCGAGCACGATGAAGTCCGACTCCGCCAGCAGCTCGGCCAGCCCCTCCGGGCCCGTCAGCCGCTCGACGCCGGGTGGGAGCCCGGCCGACGGTCGAGCGTCCTCGGCGCCAGCGGCGTCCTCACCGCCGCTCGCCGATGGGTCGTCCGGCTCCGACCGACGACGGGTCGCGACGACCCGGCAGCCGAAGGCGGCGGCCAGCCGGGCGACCGCCGTCCCGATCGACCCGAGGCCGACGATCCCGATCGTGACGTCGTGCAGCTCGGCACCCTCGAGCGGCTGCCAGGTCCGCTCGCGCTGGAGCTCGAGGAGCTGGGGCAACCGGCGGCTGACGGCCAGGATCATCATCAGCACGTACTCGGCGATCGGGTCGCTGAACACGCCGCGGGCGTTGGTCACGACCAGGCCGCGCTCGCGGCCGGCGGCGGTCAGGACGCGCTCCACCCCGGCCGACGCCGAGTGGACCCAGGTCAGGCGGGGCGACCGTGCCAGGAGGCGGTCGAACGCCTCCGCCGACAGGAAGCCGCGCAGGAGGACCTCGACGTCGTCGAGCGGGCCGTCGGCGAGGCCCTCGATCGACACCGTGACCAGCCGGGCCCCCGGCGCAGCGATCCGGATCCGTTCCAGGTCCCGACCGCGGTAGCGCGCCGACAGGATCGGGCTGAGGGCGATCGCCGCCGGTGCGCCCCCTGGGCCCCGACCCGGACCGGCCGTCCCGCTCGGGCTCATCCGAGGCGACTCAGGAGGCCATGACGCGGGCGAGCCAGCGATCGGGCGCCTCGATCTCGCCATCGCGGGGCAGCGACTCCGGCCCGGCCCACAGCCGTTCCAGCGCGGGCTTGCCCCCGGCGGCGGCGATCGCCGCGACGAACCGCTCGCCCTTCTTGTACTGCTCCAGCTTCATGTCCATCCCGGTGAGCCGCATGATCGCCCGCTCGAAGCCCGACTTGCGCTGCTCGCGGCGGGCGTGGAACCGCTCGCTGATGCGCTCGACGTCGGGCACGAGGTCACGACCGACCTCGTCCATGATGTAGTCGCTGAAGCCCTCGAGCAGGCTCATCACGGCCTGGGTCTCGCGGAACAGCCGCCGCTGCTCGTCGCTCATCAGGCGCTCCATCCAGTGCTCGCCGGCGGCTTCCCCGCGGAGGGACCGGCCCACCCGGCGGAGCATCTCCGGGGCGATCCGCTTGGTCCCGCCCGAGAACCCCGCCAGCTGCCGCTCGAGCCGGTCTGCCAGATAGGGCCGGAGCCACGGGTGCGCCTCGAACTCGAAGGCGTGGGTCGTTTCGTGGAGGGCGATCCAGGTCCGGAACGCCTCGAGCGGCACGCCCAGGTTCCGCGCGGTCTGGCGGATGTTCTCCTCGACGAACAGGAGCCGCCCCGGGGTCGTCTCGGCGCTCAGGAGGGCGAGGTCGTACTGGCCGAGGACACGGGTCCCCATGAACCCGAGCATGAACCCGATCTGCCGGGTCGTGACCCAGCGATTGGCCAGCGCGATGCCGGCCTGCCCGATCCCACCGCCGGGAGGCAGGATCTGGTCGAGCAGCGTGCCCTCGAGCTTGCCGATGAGCTGGGCGAAGCTCGCCGAATTGGCCCGCACCCAGCCCGCGCGGTCGACGACGCCGGACCGCGCCACGACCCCCGGCAGCTCGGTCCCCAGCTCGGCGCTCAGGCGCGGCACGATCCGGGCCATCGTCTCGGCGTAGGCGGGCTCGGCGGCGGCGAGCTCGGCCGGGGTCAGCGATCCGGGGGCATTCCGCAGCCGTCCCGCGGCCACCCGCTCGGCAGCAGGCCAGTCGACCAGCCCGCGTCGCGCCGAGCGCTCCATCCGGCGACCGACGACCGTGGCCGCGACGCCGAGCGCCGACCCGACGAGGAAACCCGCCTGCCAGACCCGATCGTCGCGGGCCCCGCCGCGGCCCGTGCCGTCGTTCCGGCTCACGCCGCGGATCCCTGCAGCGCGACGGTCTGGACGTCGGCGAACCCGTCGCCGAAGAGCTGCCGCGCGAGGTCGTGGAAGGCGACGGCGTCGCCCGTCGTCAGCTGGATGTGGGTCGCCCGATCCCCGGGGCTGGGGACATCGAGCGCGTTCATCGCCAGGAGGTCCACCAGGGCCGAGGCGGTGGCCGTCGCCGAATCGACCACGGCGACACGCTCCCCGGCCACCGCCTCCAGGATCGGCCGCAGGAGGGGGTAGTGCGTGCACCCGAGCAGGAGCGTGTCGATCCGGGCGGACGACGGCAGCGGGAAGATGAACTCGCCGGACGCATCCCGCTCGCCGAGGAGCGGGGCGAGCGACTCGCGGACCGTGGCCTCGACATCGCGCCCACTGAGCAGACCCGCCTCGACCATCGGGACGAGCGCGGGTGTCGCGTGCTCGTAGACCTCGACGGCGGGGTTCTCCTCCTTGATCGCGTTGAAGTAGGCGTGGGACCGGACCGTCGCCGGCGTGGCGATGACGCCGACGCGGCGGACCCGGCTGGCGAGGACGGCAGCGGCCGCCCCGGGGCGGATCACGCCGAGGATCGGCAGCGGATAGCGCCGGCGGAGGTCGGCCAAGGCGACCGCCGTCGACGTGTTGCAGGCGATCACGACGAGCTTGACGTCGCGTTCGAGGAGCGTGTCGACGGCCTGACGGGTGAAGCGCAGGACCTCCTCGTCGCTGCGGGTCCCGTAGGGAGCCCGGGCGTTGTCGCCGAGGTAGACGGTCGACTCGGCCGGCAGCCGACGGGTGATCTCGCGGAGGACCGTCAGCCCGCCGACCCCGGAGTCGAAGACGCCGATCGGTCGCGGGTCCGTCACGTCAGTGACGTGCCCCGACGACGGGACGATCGGCGGCCAGAAGCGCAGCGGCGATCCCGATGACGTCCTGGCTGATCTGTGCCGACGGCTCGGCCAGGACGAACGGCACGCCCTCGTTGTTCGACTGGACGACGAGCCGTCCATCCGACACCACCCGGTGCTCCGGGACGCGGCCGATGGCGGCGGCCAGGTCCTGCTCGGCGATGCCGCCGGCGGAGTCGGCGCGGTTGACGAGGTAGCGGACCTTGGTCGGCGGGTAGCCGAGCGAGCGGAACGTGTCGGCCATCACCAGCGTGTTGTGGATCGTCGTCGAGTCGAACGTCACGATCTCGACGATGGTGTCGGAGGCGTCGAGCAGGGCGAGCGTCCGTTCGTCGATGCCGACCGTCGTGTCGATCACGATGACGTCGTAGACGCGCCGCATCAGCGACAGGATCTTGTCCAGGTCGCGGACGCTGATCATCTCGTGCTGCTCGACCCGCGGTGGCGCGAGCAGGATGTCGATGCCGGACGGGTCGCGCCACAGGACATCGGACAGGTCGCCCTCGGCGATCCGGTCGGTCGGCAGGTCGACGATGGACGGCGCGCTCATCGGGACCTTGAGCAGCGCCCGCAGGTCGCCGAACTGCAGGCTCCCGTCGATGAGGGCCGTCCGCCGGCCGGCCTGGCCGATGGCCACGGCGAGGTTGAGCGCGATCGTCGTGGTCCCCACCCCGCCCTTCGGGGCGAAGACCGTGATCAGGCGGGAGTTGCCGACCGCCTGCGTCTCACGGAACGCGGCCTGGACCCCGTGGATCCGGCTGATCAGGTCGTACCCGGAGAACGGCATCGACAGCACGGCATGGACGCCGATGTCGGGATCGGCCTCGATCGGCTTCTGCGGCACGGTCAGCACGATCACCGGGACGCCGAGCCCGGCGGCGTGGAGCTGGCCGATGAGCTGCGGGCCCTTGACCCGGCCCTGGAGCAGCGCGTCGACGATCACCACGTCGGGTCGGAGCTGGGCGATCTGGCCGGCGACCTTCGCCCCATCGGACATGACGTCCAGGAGCTTGATCTGCTGCTGCGAGTTCAGCAGGCTCCGGATGTACTGCCCGACCTGGGGGACGTCCTCGACGACGAGCAAGCGGACCTGATCGGATGCGGCCACGTTCGGACTATACCAAGCCGACGTCGGCGCTTGACGCGTACCCGGAGGTCATGGGTCGGTCCTCGGGACGATCACGTCGAGTGCGCCCGGTCGGACGCTCGCCTCGAGGATCCCCGCCCCGTGACCGTCGCCGTCGACCTGGCGGGGCTGGGCGGGCATCGCCTCGATGCGGATGACCCGGCCGCGAGCACGGAACGCCGCCCCGGACGGTGACCCACCGAGATCCGTCCGATCGAGCAGCTCGAGCGCGCCGCGGATCCCGCCCGTCACGCTGGCGACGCGGAGCACGAGGAGGTCGAGCAGGCCGTCGTCCGGGACGATCGGCAGGCGCGGGCGGACGAGACCCGGGATCAGCTCCCCCGCATTGGCGACCAGGGCGACCGTGGCCTCAAGCTCGAGCCGGTCACCATCGACCTCGATGAGATACGGCGATGGGCGCATCTTGCCGAGCAGGCCGAGCGCCGCCACCCAGTAGGCGAGCCGACCGAGGCGATGCTTGTCGGCTCCGGCCGTGGCCGCCATGACCCGGGCGTCCCAGCCGACGCCCGCGGCGACCGCGAAGAGCCGGCTCGGGACCGCGATCGGACCGGCTTCGTCGTCATCGACGGCCGGGTGGTCATCCGCTCCGCCGGACGTCGCGCTCGGCAGGAGGGCCGATCCGAGGTCGATCGATCGGCGCACCCCGTCGGACAGCCCGGCCACCGCCCTGGCCGGGCTGTCCGGGATCCGCAGCGCGGTCGCCAGGACGTTGCCCGTCCCGCCGGGGACGATCGCGAGCGGGATGCCCGACCCGGCCAGGTCCGCCGTCAGGGCCGCTACGGTCCCGTCGCCGCCGACCGCGATGACGAGTCCCGCGCCCGCCCGGACCGCATCGTGGCCGGCCGCATCGATCGAGCCGGCGTCCTCGACCCGGACGACGATGGGTGCCCGTCCGGTCGCCGACCGGACCCACTCGTCCACGCCGGCCATGATCGCCGCGCCGCGCTGGACGTTCCGGAGCCGGGAGGCCTTCGGGTTGACGATGACGATCGTCGGACCTGGCGATCGTCGCGGATCGAACCCCGGCCCGGTCACGGGCGCGTGGCGACGAGGATCGCCCGATCCGCGCCCGGGCCCATCGGCTCGAGGTCGTAGCCGCGGGCGATGAGCTCGACCTCGAGGCCGGCCGCCTCGGCGAAGACGACGAGCTCTTCGGCACCGACGAGCCGGATCCGGTCGGTCCTCGACCAGCGGACGGGCGGCTCGCCCTGGGCGCCCTCGTCGAAGATCGTGGTGAGGTGGACGGTCTGCGACGCGGCGTCGTGGAGCGCCGATCCGGTCTTGATCACGATGTGACCGGTCTCTGGGTCGACCCGGGTGTACTCCAGGAAGATCCGGCCGTCGTAGCGTGCCAGGTCGTCGGCGTCCGGCAGCCACAGGTCGATCATGCACAGGCCGCCCGGTTCGAGATGGTCGGCCAGCGTCGCGACCGCGGCGCCCTGGGCCGTCCGGTCCCCGAACACGAGCAGCGAGTTGAGGGCGATGAACGCCAGGCGATAGCGGGCCGGCGACCGCAGCTCCGCGGCGTTCGCCTCGACGAGCTCGAGGCGATCGACGACCGCGGGTCCGGCCGCCTCGGCCCGAGCGCGCGCCCGGCGAAGCATCGCCGGATCGTTGTCGACCCCGGTCACCGACCAGCCCGCCTCGGCGAGCGGCACCGCCAGCCGCCCGGACCCCACCCCGAGCTCCAGGATCCGACCGTCCGCCCGTTCGGCCAGCGCGAGGAGCAGGTCCAGGTCGCCGGGGTCCTCGAGCAGGTCGACGTCGTAGAGCCGGGCGAGCGCCACGGCGGTCGGCGAAGGTGGGGGACGCATGGCCCGATGCTACCCGCTGCCGGTCGCCGGGATCAGTGCTCGAAGCGGACGGTCCGGCCGGCACGCTTCTTGACGGCGAGGGCGCTGATCGCCTCGAGCGCGGCGCGATTGGCCGCCATCGCCGTCGTCTCGGCATGGTCGTACGGCGGCGACACTTCGACGATGTCCATCGCGCACAGGTCGACGGCCCCGACGATCTGGCGGATCGCCCGAAGCACCTCGCGGGTCAGCATCCCGCCCGGTTCGGGTGTCCCTGTCCCTGGCGCGAGCCCCGGATCGATCACGTCGATGTCGAGGCTGAGGTAGATCGAGTCGGGGCCGTCGAGCGCCTCGGCGATCGCGTCCGCGACCACGGCTTCCGCGCCGCGGTCCTCCAGCTCGGTCATGAAGTGGTAGCGCAGGCCGTGGTCCTTCATCCACTCGAAGACCTCGACCGGCGGCCAGTAGCCGCGCAGCCCGACCTGGACGAAGTTCCGCCCGTCGACCGCGCCGGACTCGATCAGCCGACGCATCGGCGTCCCGTGTCCGGCGAGCACGCCCCAGTCCTCGTTGGCCGTGTCGGCGTGGGCATCGAAATGGACGATCCCGATCGAGCCGGGCCGGCGGACCTCGGCGATCGCCGTCGCCGACGGCCAGGTGATCGAATGGTCGCCGCCGAGGACGATCGGGATGGCACCCGTCTCGGCGACTTCGCGGACCTTCCGATAGATCAGCGCGTGGGCCCGGTCGATCCAGGCCGGGATCACGTTCGCGTCCCCGGCATCGACCACGTCGAGCACCTCGAACGGCTCGACGCCGAGCTGGAGCGAGTGGATGGAGCCGGACGTGTACTGCGCCTCCCGGATCGCCCGCGGACCGAACCGGGCGCCGGGGCGATGACTCACCGCGTCGTCGAACGGCGCCCCGACGATCGCGACGTCGGTCCGGCGACGGCGCAGCTCGTCGGGGTCGGTGATCCACGGCAGGTTCATGAACGTGGTCGGACCGACGTAGGTGGGCAGGTCGAAGTCGGAGTAGGTCTCGTAGTCCCGATCCCAGCCGTTGAGCGCGGCGAAGTCCGCCGAGGGATCGGGGTCGTGGCGCTCGGACATGGGAGTCCTCCGGGAGACCAGCCGGCGCAGGCGGTCGTCGGACCGTCGCTCGGGCTCAGCCGTCTCTGGAGCGCCGCCGGTTCGCAACCAGCGTCCAGCGGGGCGCGCCGGCGGCGATGGTACCACCCGATTCACGCCCCGCCGCGGAACTCCTCCCACGCCGCCTCGACCAGCGCCGGATCGGCGAACAGCTCGTAGGCGGTCTGCGCCACCAGCGTCGCGGCGAGCAGCGTGACCTCGTCGGCCCGCGGTGCCGCGGCGAGATCGCGGAACTCGATCGAGTGGCCGGGAACGCCCGGATCGCAGATCGCGATCGACGGGTGGATCGTCGGGACGACGAAGCTGACGTTGCCCATATCGCTCGAGCCGAGGTTGTCGACCGGCGGCCGGTCCAGCATCCCGTAGGCCTCCATGTTGGCCACGAACCGCCGGTCGAGCGTCCGATTGTGGTGCATCGTCGAGGCCCCGCCCTCGAAGACCACCTCGACCGTGCAGCCGGTCGCCAGCGCCGCGGCCTCGCACATCTGGCGGAACCGCTCCCGCATCTCGAGGTACTCATCCTCGCGCGGTGAGCGGACCATGAACCAGGCCTTCGTCCGGCTCGGGATGATGTTCGCGGCCGTCCCGCCCTCCTGGACGATGCCGTGGACGCGGGCGTCGGTCCTGAGCTGCTGGCGCCACAGGCCGACCGAGCCGAACAGCAGGATCAGCGCGTCGAGCGCGTTCCGGCCCATCCACGGGTCCGACGCGGCGTGCGCCTGCTCGCCGTGGAACGTCACGTAGATGTCCTCGCTGGCGAGCAGCCGGCATTCGACGCCGGTGACGTCGGACGGGTGGTAGAGCAGGGCGGCATCGAGATCGGCGAACAGCCCGTCGCGGATCATGATCCCCTTGCCCGACCCTCGTTCCTCGGCCGGCGTGCCGAGGAACACGATCTCACCGGGGAGCTCCGGGGCAAGGGCCGCCAGAGCGATCGCCGCCCCCACCCCGGACGCGGCCATCGTGTTGTGGCCGCATCCGTGGCCCAGGCCGGGCAGGGCGTCGTACTCGGCGAGGATCCCGATCTTCGGGCGGTCCCCTCCCCGGCCCCCGGCCAGTCGCCCGCGCACGGCGGTCCTGAGGCTGCCGGCGGGGCGCTCGACGGAGAACCCGTGACGGGCGATCGCCTCGGCGACCCAGGCCGACGCGTGGACCTCCTCGAAGGCGGGCTCCGGGTCGGCGTGGATCCGCTGCGACAGCCCGACGATCTCGTCCCGATTGGCCTGGACCGCGGCCGCCAGCCGACGCTTGGCATCGGCGAACGGCTCGGCGGGAGCGGTCGCCAGGAAGTCGAAGCGGTCGATGGTCACGGATGATCCCTCCAGGGTCCGACCGGCGATCATCGCTCGGCGGATAGGGTCGCCTCGGCGACCGACACGATGACGACGACGAACAGGGCGATCGGCAGGCTGAACGCTCCCTGCAGGCGGAGCACGATGAAGACGGCGACGACCACCGCGACCCAGGCGCCACGGCGGACGGCACGGACCCAGTCTCCTCGATAGGCGATCCGCCCGTGTCGCCCGAAGACCACCAGCCAGAACAGCGGGATGCAGGTGAGCCCGACGGCGATCCCCATCAGCCCGGCGCCGAGCAGGCCTGCCGAAGGATCCGCCCGGGGGTCGCGGGTCGTGACCACCAGACCGACGGCGACCCAGGCGATCGCAGCCAGGCCGAACAGCGCGAGGTTGATCGTCCGATCGCGTGGGTCCATCGCGCTGGAGTCTAGTCGGGGAGCGGGTCGCGGCGTGGGACCCGGACCTTAGGCCAGCGCCCCTTCGATGTCGGAGAGCCGCTCGAGCCGGAGGTCCGCCCGCGCCCGGTCGTCGCCGTGACTGACCGGGAACGGCGAGTCGCTCGTCTCGACCGGGAGGTAGGCAGCCAGCCAGCCGGCCCCCTTCGCACCGACGACGTCGGCAGCCCAATCGTCGCCGACGTGCAGGATCGCGCCCGGCGGGGTCCCCAGGAGCTGCTCGGCCGCGCGGAAGAACCGGACGTCGGGCTTGATCGTCCCGATCCTCTCGGACACGGCGACCGCCGCCAGGTGCGGCTTCCAGCCGGCCTCCGCGACGAACCGATCGATCGTCGTGGCAAGGGGCCAGTTCGACGAGATCCCGATGGTGAACCGCGCCGCGAGCCGCTCGAGCATCGGGCCGACCTCCGGCGGGACCCGGATCGTGTCGATGAACGCCGCGGTGTAGGTGGCCAGCGCGAACTCGACCTCCTCCGGCGTGGAGCAGCCGGCCGCCGAGGCATCGTCCCAGGTCGACCCGGCTGCCGGCGGGGCCATCCCGCGCATCCGGGCGAGGACGCGGATGGTCCGCTGGGCGAGGTTCACCTCGCGCATCCGCGGGATCTCCTCGGCGAACTGGCGGTCGCGCTCCTCCGCCCACGCCCGGGCGAACGCCCCCTCGTCGAACGGTCCGCACCGCCGGGCGACCTCCGACGTGGTCCGCCCGACCACCACCCGCAGGTCGGCCCGGGTGACCGGCACGAGCGTGTTGCCGAAGTCGAAGCTGACCGCCCGCACGGCGTCGGCGAGACGTCGCCGGTCGGTCATCGGGCCACGCTCGCGGGGCAGATGTCGCGGAACGGGCAATAGGTGCACGCCATCAGGTCGGGCGTCGCCTCGAAGGCTCGCGCGCGGATCCCGGCGGCCGCCGAGGCGATCTTCTCGCGCCCCTTGGTCAGGCGCTTGTCGTCCACCACGGCGCGTCCGATCAGGCCCGTCTCGAGGAAGTGGAGCTGCACCGCGTCGGGACGCTGGCCGGTCATCGCCTCGTAGCCCATCGCGTAGATCGTCAGCTGGAGGGAGTCGCGGGCACGCTGGCGTGCCTTGGCCGGGTCGCGGACATCGCTCGATTTGTAGTCGGTGATCGTGACCCGCTCGCGGGGCATCATCGGGAGGACCGGTTCGACGACGTCGGCGACCGGTCCGCCGGCCTGGTCGCGTCCGGGCGTCGGCTCGGATGGTCCAGGTGCGACGTCGCCGTTCGGGTCGATGGGCTCGACATCCACGCGGTCCCAGCGGCCGCGGATCCGGTCCCCGCCCAGGGTGAACGAGAAGTCCCGTTCGACGTACGTCGGGACGACGCCCCCGGGCCGAAGCTGGTCCGCGCGGAACCGGCGCAGGGCCGCCTTGCCGGCCGCCAGCCGGGCATCTTCGTGCTCGCGGGTGAGGAACCCCTCGCTCGTCCAGGCCGCGACGAGCGCCGCCTCGAGCTCCGCCTCGGTCATGATCCGGCCCCGCGCCTGAAGCCGATGGAACTCCTGGACCGCACGATGGAGAGCGGCGCCGTAGACCAGGGAGTGATGCGGTGCGACGGGGATCCGAGCCACGTGCGCGTACTTGTACTTGCGCGGGCAGGTCAGGTAGTCGTCGACCTGGTAGAAGCTGAGCGAGAGCGGCCCGTCGACCGGTCGACGGACGGCTTCGACGGGCGACCCCGGCGCCGCGAAGCCGGCCAGCCGTTCCAGCGGATCGGCCGGCCGCGACGGGCGCACGGCACCGTCGGCTGCGGGCAGGTCGAGCGCCTCGAGGACGAACGGCGAGACGCGTCGGACGCGTCGTCCGGCGTAGTCGGCGGCGCTGGTCATGATCAGCTCGTCTCGAGCGCGGGTCATCGCGACGTAGAACAGCCGGCGTTCCTCGCGAAGGTGGGCATCCCCGCCGGGGAGCGGGCCGCCGCCCAGCAGCTCCGCTGGGACCGCCAGTGGGTCGCGCCGATCGGCGGCAGGGAACCGCCCGTCGATCAGGCCGACGAGGTAGACGGCCGGGAACTCGAGTCCCTTCGCCTTATGGACGGTGAGCACGGAGACCGCGTCGGTGCCGCCGTCCGGCTCGACGGTCGGCGGGTCGTCACCCGCCTCGACCAGGGTCCCGAGATGGCCGGCCACGGACGAGCATCGATCGTCGGCGAGCAGCGCCGACCGGGCCCGGACGATGTCGAAGAACCGGGCGACGTTCTGGAGTGCGTCGTCCGCCGAGGAACCATCCGACGCGGCCAGCCTGGCGAGGAGCCCAGACCCCTTGAGGAAGGCGTACAGCAGCTCGCCGGCGGGTCTCCGGTGGGCGAGGTCGCTGAACCGACGGAGGTCCGCGACCAGCCTCGAGACGGCCGCTCTCGAGGACGGCGAGATGCGGAGCAGTCCCGGTTGGCGATCGAGCTCCTCGAGGACACCCCACAGCGTCCGGTTCCGCCGGCGTGCGGAGGCGGTGATGTCGGTGAGGTCCTCACCGCCGAGCCCATAGACCTCGCACGCCGCGAGCGCGTACAGGTCGACGCTGGAGTCGAGGTCCGCCATGACCCGCAGGAACGCCATCAGCAGGCGGATCTCCGGTCGGGCGTACAGTCCGGACGTGCCGGAGAACCGCCACGGCACGCCAGCGACGTTGAGGCTGCGCAGGATCCCGTCCGCCTCGGCGTTCGACCGGACGAGGATCGCATGGTCGCCCGGCGCCGCACCCTCGGCGATCCGCGCTGCGATCTCCTGGGCGACCCAGTCCGCTTCGTCGGAACCGGTCGCGAATGCCTGGTGGCGCACGGCGGCGGGGCGCCGCCCGGCCGGGGGCTCCGGGCGTTGGGCCCGGAGCCGCTTGTCGATCCCCGCCTGGACTTCGAGGCGCTCCGGGTCGTTGAACCGGATGAGGCGGTGGCTGGCGGCGAGGATGCCGGTTCTCGATCGGTAGTTCCGGCGCAGGACGACGATCGTCGGGCGGGGGGTGCGCTCCCGGAACTCGATGAGGTTGCTCATCGCCGCGCCGCGGAACCGGTAGATCGACTGGTCGTCGTCGCCGACCACGGTCAGGTTCCGGGACGGTGCCGCGATCAGCTCGACGAGCTCGGCCTGGGCGCGGTTCGTGTCCTGGAACTCGTCGACCAGGATGTAGCGGAACCGGCGCTGGATCTCCGAGCGTGCGGCGACGTTGGTCCGGACCAGCCGAAGGGCGAGCGACACCTGGTCCCCGAAGTCGATGAAGCCCGCCGCCTCCATGAGCGCCTGGTAGCGAGCGAATGCCCGGGCGAGCTCGAGGCGGCGGGCGGCGTCCTCCACGGCCGCCTCGGCGGCGATCCGGGCATCGTCGTCGGCGTCGGACTGGCCGGCGAGCTCGGCAAGGAGGGCCGCCTCGCCCACCGCACGATCGGCGTAGGCGAGGTACGCAGCCGGGTCGACGTCCTCATCCTTGAGCCGGCTGAAGTGCGTCGCAAGCGCACCCAGGAAGCGGGTCGGGTCACCGAGCGGCCGGTAGCGCTCGAGATCGAAGTCGAACAGCCGATCCCGCAGGAAGATCACGACCTCGGCCCGTGACAGCACCCGGACGTCGGCGGCGAGCCCGATCTCCAGCGCGTACTCGCGGATGAGCCGGTCCCCGAACGCATGGAACGTCGAGATCGCCGTGTCCGTATAGCCGTACGGGACCAGCCCGTCCACGCGGGTCTGCATCTCGGCGGCCGCCCGGTCCGTGAAGGTCAGCGCGAGGATCTCCGACGGGCGCGCCCGCCGTGTCGCGATCAGCCAGGCGATCCGCCGGGTCACGACCTGGGTCTTGCCGGTCCCCGCCCCGGCGACCACGAGCTGCGGACCGTCCTCGTGGGTGACCGCCCGGAGCTGCTCCGGGTTGAGCCCCCCCAGCAGGCCGTCGAGTCCCGATCCGGGATCGGATGGACCGGCCGGCGCCCCATCCCCGAGCGGTCCCGTCCAGACGGGGATCTGCTCGAGTGGTCGGACCGACCCTCGGCGGATCGCGCGGGTCGTCATGCGGCCGACCGATCGTCGGTCCGCGGTGGAAGTGCGAGGGGGCATGCCGCCACGATGTTCCTCCGTCGTGACAGCTCGCGCGTCACGCCGGCTCGGTCACCGCCCGCCGACGCCGGCAGCGGCGCGATCGGCCAGGGCGACACGCCCCGCGGCCGCGGTCCGAGCCAGTCTGAGCGCCTCGGATTCCTCGTCCGACAGGGTCGCCTCCGGGCGCCCGCCCGCGACCGCCTTGGCGTAGATCCGCGTGCCGCCCCGCGCGTGGAGGCTGCTGACGATCACCCCGTCGTCGTCGGCGTCGAGTAACGCCAGCGCGAAGCTCTGGTTGCTCCCGGTGTCCTCGAACGGGTTGAATCGGACGAGGCCGATCCGCTGGAACGCCTTCCGCCCACTCGCCTCCAGCGCGCTCGTCCGACCGGTCAGCCGGTCGACCGCCGCGGACACCTCGACCACCCGACCGAGGTGGGCCTCGAGGACCGCCTGCAGGCTCCGGCCGTCTTCGCCCCGGGTCAGCGCGTCGAGCCTCCGACCGACGTCGGTGGCGCGCCGTACGGCCAGCGCGGCGACGACGAGCGCGGCGAGCAGCCCGATCACGAGCACCGTGACGACGACGCCGAGGTTGTCCTGGATGAACGTGGTCACGGGGACGTTCGCAAGCCTCCGGTGGGGATCGGCGGAGTCTAGCAGGTGGTCTGCGGCGGGCGACCCGCGGTCCGGGTGGTATCCTCCCGCCGGCGGCATCTCCGGATGAGGACGGTCCGGACGCCACACCTCCGGAGGACCCTCGAACCGATGGCCAAGCGAGCGCGCGGCGCCCCCAGTCGCCCAGGCCAGCGTCGCGCGATCCAGCGCAGCGGCCCGCGTCCGACCGCGACATCGCCCGCTTCCGGTGCCGTGAGCCCGTCCCTGCCGACGGCCGAGGCCGTGACCGGCGACGCCGCCCTCACGGCGCCCGCGCCCCGGACGGCGGCCCGCGGCCGGGTCCGTCCGGCGTCGGTCGCCTCCGATGCCTTCGTCGCTGAGGAGATCGAGGAGTATCGCTACGTCGTCGCCGACGTCCGACGGATCGTCGTGGTCGCGGCCGGGATGTTCGGGATCATGGCCGGGCTGTTCGTCCTGATCGACCTGACCGGCGCCATCCACCTCTGATCGCGGTCGTCCCGGCACCGGCCGCTCGTCGACCGGCGCATCCCCCGAACGACCTATAGAACGCGACGCGCTCCCACCGTACGGTCACGCCCCGGATCCAGCATCGCAAGCGAGCGTCGTGGCCGATCTCCATCCCGAACACGTCCGTCGCCGGTCGACCCTCCTCATCCTCGTCTTCGCGGCGAGCCTGACCCTGGTCGGGCTGACGGCGTTCGCCCTGGTCTGGATCGAGTCGGCGAACCTGACCGCCGCGTCGATCGCGAGCTCCGTCGAGTCCGACACGTCACTGGTTCGCGCGTTCACCGCCTCGAGCCTCGAGGCCGGCGACCTGACCAAGGCCGGCGTCAGCGATGCGCGCGCCACCGAGGTCGAGCGGCGGATCGCGGCGATCATCGACCGTTCGCCCACCGGCACGGGATCGTCCGGGATCGTCCACGTCAAGATCTGGGCACCGGATGGGACCGTGCTGTTCAGCGAGCGGCGCGACCTCCGCGGCAAGTTCATCGGTCCCGACGAGGACATCACCGACGCCCTCGAAGGCAGGACGGTGCCGACCACGATCGAGGACGCTGACACGGGCGAGGCCGCGACGTCCGAGCTGCCGCCCGGGACCCAGGTCCTCGAGGAGTACATCCCCATCCGGATCGACGGGACCACGTCGTCCGTCTTCGAGATCTACCGCGATGCGGCGCCGATCCTCGCCGCGGTCGACCGGAACCGGCGCGACGTCCTCGTCGTGACGCTCGGCGCAGCGGTCGTCCTGTCGATCCTCCTGTTCCTGATCTTCCGCGCGGCCCAGGCTCGCCTGACCCGCCAGACCGCGGCGCTGCTCGAAGCCAGCCGGAGCGATGCGCTGACCGGGCTGCTCAACCACGGCACCGCGGTGGCGAGCCTGGCGGCCGCGCTCGAAGGCGCCCGCCAGTCCGGTGCGCCGGTCGGCGTCGCGCTCATCGACGTCGACAATTTCCGGCTGCTTAACGAGACCTACGGCCATCCGGCCGGCGATCGCGCCATGGTCGAGCTGGCCCGCATCCTCCGCGGCGAGCTGCCGGCCCGGACCACGATCGGGCGCTACGGTCCTGACGAGTTCATCGTGGTCACCGCGCCGCCGGACAGCCACGACCTCCAGCCCGCCATCGGCCGGATGCGGGTCCGGGTGGCCGACCTGGCGCTCCAGTTCGGCACGTCGGAGCGGCTTCCGGTCACGATCAGCGCGGGTGTCTGCTACTCACCGGCGAACGGCGAGGCGGCCACCGAGCTACTGGCGGTCGCGACGGGCGCCCTGACCGAGGCCAAGGCGAGCGGCGGCGATCGGGTCCGCGTCGCCCACCTGACGTCCGAGGACCTTGCCGTCGCGCAGCGGTCGAGCTTTGACGTCCTGACCGGACTCGTCGTCGCGGTCGATACCAAGGACCACTACACGAAGCAGCACTCCGAGGATGTCGCCCGTTATGCGCTGTTCCTGGCCGACCGGATCGGGCTGCCCGCCGAGGAGCGTCGGTCGGTCGAGCTGGCGGGGCTCCTCCACGACGTCGGCAAGATCGGGATCCCGGACACGATCCTGCGCAAACCCGGGCCGTTGACCACGGAGGAGTATGCGATCGTCAAGCAGCATGTCGCCCTCGGCGACGCGATCATCCGGGATCTGCCCGACCTCGACACGGTCCGGGCCGGCGTACGCCACCACCATGAGCGCTGGGACGGCGGCGGCTACATCGACGGGCTCGCCGGCGAGGACATCCCGCTGATCGCGCGGATCGTCTCGGTCGCCGACGCGTTCAGCGCGATGACGACCACCCGGGCCTATCGCAAGGCGCTGTCGGTGGCCGAGGCGCTCGAGCGACTCCGCGACGCCGCCGGGACCCAGCTCGACCCTCGGCTGGTCGGGGCGTTCGCGGCCGGGATCGAGACGTCCGACGACCCGCCGCTGCCGGGCGACGGCCGGACCGGGCGGCGATCGTGGGCGCCGACCTCGAACGTGGCCTGACGAGGCGGCCGACGTAGACTGGCGCCGTGCCGAGCCGCAAGCCCACGTCCGACCAGGTCGCCCTGTTCCAGCCGCCGCCGGGACGCCAGCCGCTGGCGGCGAGGATGCGACCGCGCGACCTGTCCGAGTACGTCGGCCAGGACCACCTCGTCGGCGAGCGCGGGCCGCTGCGGCGCTCGGTCGAGCGCGGGTACCTGGGCTCGCTGCTGCTGTGGGGGCCGCCGGGGACCGGCAAGACGAGCCTGGCCAGGCTGCTGTCGGCCGAGATCAATGCCCGTTTCGTGAGCCTTTCCGCGGTCATGAGCGGCGTGGCCGACATCCGGTCGGCCGTCGCCGGCGCGCGCGACCGGCTCGAGCTCGACGGGGGCCGGACGATCCTGTTCATCGACGAGATCCATCGCTTCAACAAGGCGCAGCAGGACGGCCTGCTTCCCCACGTCGAGGACGGCACGATCATCCTCATCGGGGCGACGACCGAGAATCCCTACTTCGAGGTCAACGGAGCGCTCCTCTCGCGCCTCCGGGTCTGGCGGCTGGAGCCCCTGTCGGACGACGAGGTCGCCACGGTCGTGCGGCGAGCCATCGCCGACCCGGAGCGCGGTCTGGCCGGCGAGCTGGGTCCGGACGGGGGCGTCCATGTCGACGACGAGCCCTTCGACCACCTGGTCGGCCTGGCCGGTGGCGACGCCCGCCAGGCGCTCAATGTCCTCGAAGGCGCGGTGACGCTGGCGGAGGCCGAGTCGATCCGCGACGACGAGGGTCGGGTCTCACCCCGGCTGGCCGACGTCGAGGCGGCCGCCCAGCAGAAGATCCTGGCCTACGACCGGGCGGGCGACGGGCACTACGACACGGCCTCGGCGTTCATCAAGAGCCTCCGCGGGAACGACCCCGACGCCGCCCTGTACTGGCTGGCCACGATGATCGCCGCCGGCGAGGACCCGCGGTTCATCGCCCGCCGGCTGATCATCTCGGCATCGGAGGACGTCGGCAACGCCGACCCGCGGGCGCTCCAGGTCGCCGTCGCCGCCGCTGCCGCGCTCGACTGGATCGGCCTGCCCGAGGCGCAGTACGCCCTGGCCCAGGCGACGACCTACATCGCCACCGCCCCGAAGTCGAACCGGTCGGGAGGCGCCTACTGGGCGGCGGTCACGGATCTCGAGGCGTCCGGGGCGCTGCCGGTCCCGATGCCGATCCGGAGCGCCGGTCACCACGGGCTCAAGCAGTACGGCTACGGCGTCGGCTACCGCTATCCCCCGGGGTTCGATGGATCGGACATCGCCCAGCAGTACCTGCCGGACGCGCTCGTCGACCGGCGCTACTACCTGCCAAACGACCAGGGCTACGAGGCCACGATCGCCCAGCGGATGGCGGCCCGACAGGAGGCTCGTGAGGCGGCCCGCGAGCGCGGCCGTCCGGAGCGCGAGTCGATCCCGGCACCGAAGGCCGACCCCAAGGCCGGCGGTTCGATCATGCGCACCCGCGAGGAGAACCGCCGCAGGCTGGCCGAGACCGAGAAGAAGGACGCCGAAGGGGCCTAGCCAGCCGTCGCCCGTGGCACATCTGCACCACCGTCGGTGCCCCGATGCACCGTTCGGCCGGACCGCGCGGGCCCGTGCAGGGGGGTGGTGGTCGATCCGGGTCGGTTAGTGCTGGCCCCATCTGCTCCGCCAGTTGGGTACCGGCGGGTGATCCCCCTCGAGGGACGCAAGGTCCACGGTAAGGGTCCACCGAAACGACCGGGCCGATGCGCCCGACACGCGAGGAGGCCCCCCGATGTCGCTGCAAGCGCATGAGGCCACGTCCGTCGCCGCCCCCGCCGCCCCTTCCACGTCCCCGTCCCACGGCCATCTCGGCCGGATCGTCCGCCTCGGGCTGATCGGCCTGGCCGTCGTCCCGTTCGTCCTCGGGGCTCGACTCGGGCTCGCCTCGTCGACCCAGTCGATCAGCGTCCCGGTCACCGCCGACGCCCAGGTCCGATCCCACTTCCCGGATCGCAACTACGGCTCCGGCGTCCGGCTGCGGACGCGGGTCATGGCCGGCGATCATCAGCGGACGCTGCTCCGCTTCACGCTGCCCACGATCAATGACCGGATCAGCGCCGTCCAGCTCCGGCTGTTCGTCCGCGACCGGAGCAACAAGGGCGGCGAGATCCATCAGATCGTCGGTCCGTGGAGCGAGAACACGGTGACCTGGATGAAGGCGCCGTTGATGGCCCCGGCGGTCGTCGGCAGGATCGGGGCGACCGGACCGGTCGGTCGCTGGATCACCGTGCCGGTCAACCTGACGGGCCTGAAGTCCGGCAAGAAGGTCGACCTCGAGATCGTCGGCTCGAGCAGCGATGGTGCGCTCTACGCGAGCCGCGAGACGGGCAAGGGCCCGGTCCTCGTCCTGACCGTCGCCGCCGCCCCGACGCCGACCCCGAAGCCGACGGCGACGTCGACCCCGGATCCGACCACGGTCCCGACGCCGAGCGCGAACGACGGCACGTCCGGACCGACGCCCACCCCCGGGAGCGACGGGACCCCGCCCCCGAACGCGACCCCCACCCCCGACCCGACCTCCCGGCCGACGTCGGCCCCGACCGCCACTCCCGATCCGACCCCGGCGCCGACCAGCGGCCCGAGCGGACCGAAGAGCCCGTCCGTCGGCATCGTCATCAGCAAGGCCGAGCTCGCGTCGCTGCCCACCTCGGGCGCGGCCTGGGCCAACGTCAAGTCATGGGCCGACGCGTCGGCCGGTAGTCCCGACATCCAGAACCAGGATGAGGACAACGACCTCCACGTCCTGGCCAAGGCCCTCGTCTACGCCCGGACCGGCGCGGCCAGCTATCGCGTCGACGTCCTGGCCAACCTCAAGGCGGCCGTCGGCAGCGAGGCCGGTGGGCGCACGCTCGCCGCGGGCCGCAACCTGCCGGGCTACGTGATCGCCGCGGACCTGATCGACCTCGGCAGCTACGACCCGTCGTTCGACAGCAACACCTTCCGACCGTGGCTCCGCAAGGTCCTGACAGAGAACCTCAGCGGGGACACCCTGATCTCGACCCACGAGGATCGACCGAACAACTGGGGGACCCACGCGGGGGCGGCTCGCGCTGCCATCGCGCGCTACCTCGGCGACTCGGCCCAGCTCGCCCGGACCGCAGCGGTCTTCCACGGCTGGCTCGGCGATCGGGCGGCGTACACCGGCTTCAGCTTCGGTGACACGTCCTGGCAGTGCGATCCGGCCAAGCCGGTCGGGATCAACCCGCCGGGCTGCTCGAAGAGCGGGCACGTCATCGACGGCGCCCTGCCCGACGACATGCGCCGGGGCGGCAGCTTCCAGTGGCCGCCGACGTTCACCAACTATGCCTGGGAGGCGATGCAGGGCGCGACGCTCCAGGCGCTGATCCTCGACCGGGCCGGCTACGACGCCTTCGGCTGGGAGAACAACGCGCTCCTGCGCGCCGCGAACTTCCTGTACGACCGGGCCGGCTGGATCCCGACCAGCGATGACACGTGGCAGCCGTGGCTCCTCAACCACGCCTATGGCTCCAACCTGTCCGCTCAGTCGCCGGCGCACGGCGGCAAGAACTTCGGGTTCACCGACTGGCTGTACGGCAACTAGCCAGCGGGCGACGGTCGACCGTCGCCGGCACCACCGATCACGCTCGGACGAGCCCGGCGGCCTCCACGCAGGAGGCGCCGGGCTCGTTCACGTCGCGCCATCCGCTGGATCGCGGGCTTGTGCCACCATAGGCGTGGCGCTGTCGCCGGCGACCCGGCGCCCGACGCTCGCTCCGAACCCGGTGCGATGACCGCGCATCTCCGAAGCCCAAGGAGGCTCCCGTGAACCGCTTCGAGCCGAACCTGCGGATCCCCGGTCCGACGGGCCTCCCGCCGTCCGTTCGAGAGGCCGGCGGTCGCCAGATGATCAACCACCGGGGCCCCGAGTTCGCGGCGATGATCGAGCGCGTCCTCGCCGGGATGAAGCCGTACTTCGGCACCACCAGCGACGTCGCCATCCTGTCGTGCGCGGGCACCGGCGGGCTCGAGGCGGCGGTCGTCAACGTCCTGTCGCCCGGCGACCGCGTGCTCGGCGTATCGATCGGTTCGTTCGGCGACCGGTTCGCGAAGATCGCCTCGACCTACGGGGCGGACGTGACCAAGATCGCCGTCGACTGGGGCCACGCGGCCGACCCGGCCGAGATCCGGGCGGCCCTCGCCGCCGAGCCGGCGCCCGGCTACCGGGCGGTGCTGCTGACCCACAACGAGACGTCGACCGGCGTGATGAATCCGATCGGCGCCCTCGCCGCAGCGGTCCACGAGACGTCACCCGACACACTGATCCTGGTCGACAGCGTGTCCGGGCTGGGCGCCGTCCCCTTCGAGATGGATGCCTGGGGCATCGACCTGGTCGTGACCGGATCGCAGAAGGCCTGGATGGCCGCCCCGGGACTGGCGATGGTCGCCGCATCGGAGCGAGGCTGGGCCGCGATGGAGACCGCGACGATGCCGCGGTTCTACCTCGACCTGCGAAGCCATCGCGAGGCGCACGCCAAGGGCCAGACACCGTTCACCCCGGCGATCGCCGTCGTCTACCAGGTCGACGAGGGACTCGCCCTCATGGGCCGGGAGGGCGCGGCGGCGATCTTCGCGCGGCACGAGGCCTGCGCCGCGGCGGCGCGGGCCGGGCTGACCGCGCTCGGGTTCGAGCTGTTCGCCGATCCCCGGTTCGCGTCGCGGACGGTGACGGCGGCGCACGTGCCCGAGGGCCTCGATTGGAAGACGTTCAACGGTGCGATCAAGGCGCGCGGCCTGGTCCTCGCCGGCGGCCAGGGCAAGCTGACCGGACTGATCTTCCGGCTCGGCCATCTCGGGTCGGTCACCCTCGGGGAGATCCTCGACGCGATCGGGGTCCTCGAGGAGGTCTCGCTCGAGCTGGGCCGGCCGGTCGAGGCCGGGACCGCCGTCGCAGCGGCCCAGCGGGCGGCCCTCGAGTCGCTCGGCGTGCTCGCACCCGTCGAGGCGTGAGGATCCTCGTCGCCGAACCCGTCGCCGAGGAGGGCGTCGCCCTCCTTCGAGCGCACCACGACGTCGACGTCCGACCAGGACTCGCCCGGGACGAGTACATCGCGCTGCTGCCGGACTACGACGCACTGGTGGTCCGCAGCCAGGTCCAGGTCGACGCCGAGATGATCGCCGCCGGCGGCCGGCTGGTCGTCATCGGCCGGGCCGGGGTGGGCGTCGACAACGTCGACCTCGACGCCGCGACCCGGGCGGGGATCGTCGTGGTCAACGCCCCGACGGGCAACACCATCGCGGCCGCGGAGCACACGCTCGCCCTGCTTTACGCCGTCGCCCGGCGGGTCGCCGCCGCGGACGCCTCGGTGCGCCGCGGCGAGTGGAAGCGGAGCCAGTTCACCGGGGTCGAGCTGCGCGGCCGGACGCTCGGGATCGTCGGGCTGGGCAAGATCGGCCAGGCGATCGCCACGCGTGCCCTGGCCATGGAGATGACGGTCCTGGCCGTCGACCCGTTCGTCTCGGACGAGCAGGCCGGCCACCACGGCGTCGAGCTCGTCGAGTTCGGGGAGCTTCTCGAGCGCTCGGACGCGATCACCCTTCACGTCCCGCTCAGCCGGGCCACCCGCGGCCTGATCGGAGCCCGGGAGATCGCCCGGATGCGACCGGGCGCGATCCTGCTCAACGTCGCCCGGGGTGGGGTCGTCGATGAGGCCGCGGTTGCCGCCGCCCTGGTCGAGGGTCGTCTCGGCGGCGCGGGGATCGACGTGTTCGAGCAGGAGCCGCCGACGGGCTCGCCGCTGCTGGACGCGCCGAACACGGTCCTCACCCCGCACCTCGGCGCGTCGACCGCCGAGGCGCAGGTGCTGGTCTCGGAGGAGGTCGCCGCCCAGATCCTCGACGTGCTCGCCGGTCGCCCGGCTCGCTACGCCGTCAACGCGCCACTCCTGACACCGGAGACCGCCCGGGCGATCGCCCCGTACCTGCCGCTGGCCGAGATGCTCGGACGGTTCTTCGCCCAGTTCTGCCGGACGGGGGTCAAGACGCTGACCCTCGAGATCGCCGGAGAGCTCGCCGCGCACGACGGCACGCCGCTCATCGCGGCCGTCCTGCGCGGCTTGCTCGAGACAGCGACGACCGAGCGGGTCAACCTGGTCAACGCGGCGGCACTCGCCCGTGCGCGGGGGATCACCGTGGTCGAACGGAAGACCCCCGAAGCAGGGCAGTTCGCCTCGCTGCTGACCCTGTCGGGTGAGTCGACCGGGTCGACCACGACCGTCGGCGGGACCGTCGCCGCCGGCGAGCCGCGGCTCGTCCGACTCGACGACTACTGGCTGGACATGGTCCCGACGGCGACGATGCTGGTGACCCGTCACCATGACCGACCCGGGACGATGGGTCGCATCGGGACGATGCTCGGCGAGGCGGACGTCAACATCAGCGCGATGCACCTCGCCCGGTCCGCTCCCCGCGCGGATGCGGTGATGGTGCTGGCGGTCGACGAAGAGGTCCCGGCCGACGTCGCCGAGGCGATCCGCGGGCAGGAGGCGGTCATGGACGTGTGGACGATCCGCCTGGGAGCCGAGCGCTGAGCGACGTCCGATCGCCGACCATCCCCGATGGGCTCGCCGCGAGCCTCGTCCTCCTCCGGCACGGCGAGTCGACCGCGATCGTCGAGGGCCGGTTCCAGGGTCGCCTCGACACGCCGCTGTCGCCGCTCGGCGAGCGTCAGGCCGAGCTCGCCGGGATCCGACTCGCCGATCCGTCCGCGCCGCCCCGGATCCCCGTGCCCGACGTGCCGCCGGTCGAGATCCGACATTCGCCGCTCGGTCGCACGGAGGCGACGGCGCAGGCGGTGGCGAGCGCCCTCGGCCGCGTCCACGCGCCATCGATGGTGCCGGCGCTCCTGCCCGATCCGGGGCTCCTCGAGCTTGCCCAGGGGGACTGGGAGGGACTCCACCGGACGGAGGTCTACCGCCGCTATCCCGACGAGCTCGAGGCCTGGCGGCTCCGACCGGTCGCCGCCGTGGCTCCCGGCGGCGAGTCGCTCGATGACGCCGCCGTCCGGGTGCGGCTGACGCTGGCGGCCGTCCTCGATGGTCTGGCGGCCGCGGCCCCCGGTTCGGGACCCGACGGTGCCAGCTCGGGCGGATACCCCGAGGTCCACGGGCGGACCACGCCGTGGACGCTCCTCGTCGCCCACGACGGGATCTTCAAGGTCACCCTGTTGACGATCCTCGGCCTCCCGCTCGACCGCTTCTGGATGTTCCCGTGGGGCCTGACCGGGATCACCGTCGTCGAGTTCGTCGGGGGGAGACCGATCCTCCGCGCGCACAACCTGACCGACCATCTCGGTCCGCTCCAGGCCGAGGCCGGGACCCCGGGCGCGACCGGGAGCGCGGCCGAGCTCCGGAGCGAGGCCGAGGCCGCGGAGCGCGAACGGACCGGCTCGCTCTAGCAGCTCGGCGGCGAGCCCGTCGCCGAGCTGGTGCCCGGCCGGATCGTCAGAGCCGGCGGATCCGCCCTCCGCGGCGCTCGCGTCGCTCGCGTCGGCGGAAGATGAGCGCGAGCAGGGCGACCCGCAGCCGGCGCTGCGCGTCACGGACCGAATGAAGCCGGTCGTCGCCGAGCGACGCCCGACCGTAGGCGACCTCGACCTTCGCCCGCGCCACCGTCTGGAGGTCCGGTCTCGCGTTGGGCAGCACCTCGCCCAGCGCCGCGCTGTACTCGAACACGGTCTGGTTGGGCTTCGGCGCGAACCCGAACCGTCGGGCGAGCGAGACGACGCCGCGCCAGGCAGCCTCGGGCTCGGACGCGGATCGCGGGCCGCGCCGGTAGGCGGCGAAGGCGGCGCCGCCGACGACGATCGCCAGGAGCAGCCCGATCACGATGAGCGGCCCGCTGCCGGGTCCACCGGCGCCGGTCGAACCCGCCCCGGTCGCCTGGATGCTGGTGCCGGGCCGGATGCTCCGGTTCTTGTCGTCGCCCGTGTCAGCGGAACCGGTCGGCCGTGGGCTGCGCGGCCGCGCGCTGACGGCCGGGCCCTCGGGGAGCGGGACGTCCTGGCCGACCCGGCCCCCGGTCGGGTCGAACTGGTACCAACCGTACTCGGGGAAGTAGACCTCGACCCAGGCGTGCGACGCGCTGGCCCGGATCGTCTCGACCCCCGTCCGGCTCCGCTCCCCCGGCAGGAACCCCTGGGCGAGCCGCGCCGGGATCCCCTGCATGTGAAGGAGCACCGCGAGCAGGCTGGCGTAGTACTGGCAGTAGCCCAGCTTGTAGCGGGCGAAGCACTCGGACACGCTCATCGCGCCGCACGGGACGTTCTGGACGTCCGCCTGATATTGGAAGTCCCCCTCGTAGAGGAGGTAGTCGGTGGCGGCCCGGGCGAAGTCATACGGGCTGTCCTTGGCCTCGGGATGAGCGGCCAGGATCGCGTCCAGGACCTGCTGGGTGTACGGACCGACGATGCCCGCGTCGAGCGGTGCGAGGTAGAGCCGTTTGATCGCGTCGGGGTAGTCCGTCCCGGCCACCTCGAGCTTGTGCGCAGTGAACCCGTTCTTGGGATCGACGTGGCCGTCGATCGGCACGAGCGCGCTGACCTGGTAGTCGGCGGCGTTGGCCTGGATCCCACCGAACGGCTGCGGGCTCGATGAGCCGACCGAGATCACCGTCGAGTCCACGTCCACCGAGACCGGCGTGTCCGGCGCGAAGACGGCCTTCGGGTCGTACTTGGTCAGCTCGGTCACGCTGAACGTCGCCTTCCGCCGTCCGATCAGGTTCGCCGGGTCGTCGGCGCCGCCGGCCAGCAGCGGCTGTCCCGCGGCGACGTTGGCGTCGGACTCCTTCGACCAGCTCCAGGCATGCCCGTCGAAGTGGTCATACGTCACCGCCCGCCAGTAGTAGTGACCGTCGTCGGGAGTCCTGATCTCGAGGACCGGGGTGTTGTCGGTGACCCACACGCCGGTGATCTGGGCGGTCCCCGAGAAGTCGATGAACTGGAACTTGGTGCCCTCGCCGCCGGCCGGGAAGATCCGCTGCAGCTGGCGGCCGATGTCGATGATCCCCTGATCGGCGCCGGTCCACATCGACGACAACGGATCGGACCGGGCAGCGATCGTGAGGAACAGGGACGCCACGACGGCGGCCGCGACGAACACCGCCCCGCCCTTGAGGTACATCCCGCTGAGCGATCCTGCGTCGCCGATCCGGTGACGGATCCAGAGCGTGCGCTCGTCGAACGAGTGGAACCGGATCAGCAGGAACAGGGAGGCCAGGCTGAAGATCACCAGGTACCACAGCTGGTCGCGGGCGGTCAGCGCGATGTTGGCGACGAGCATGATCCCGACGACGATCACCGCGTTGAGCGGGCGATGGTGATGGAAGGTCACGTATCCGGCGAATTGGCCGGTCGCCCAGGTCAGCAGGCCGAGGACCAGCAGGAAATGGCCGGTCTGCTGGGTCAGCGGCTTCCCGTAGTAGGTCAGGTCGAGGTACGCATCGAGGCTGTGGGCCGCCGTGGCCTGGAACCACTGGATCGGCCCGCCTCCCTCGCCGAGGTGCGAGCCGACCATGATCGGGACCGCCACCGCCGCGACGACCGCGCCGAGCAGGTGGGCCACCGGACGCGACCAGCCGATCTTGGCGCTGGCGAACCCCCACAGGACGCTCAGGACCGCGGCGAGGGCCAGGAAGTCGGTCAGCCCGCGTGGGCCGGCGACCCAGCTGGCATCGTCGACGGACCAGGCCATCGTCAGGACCATCAGGAGCAGCAGGGCCAGGGCCGCCCAGCCTTCGCTCGGCGACAGCGGGAAGCGGCGCGCCCGGATGGCATCCCCGCGAGCGATCGTCCCGAACGACAGCGACGTCATCGCATCAACCCGCCAACTGCTCGCCGAGGGGGATCCCGGCCACGACCCGGTAGGCCTTGAGGTCGTGCTCGGCGAGCGCATAGCGCAGCGCCTTCGACTCGGCGACCGCCGCCGGGCCGGCGACCGACACGACGTCGCCATGGCCGGGCGCGCGGTACCGGTTGTCCGAGGCGACCCGGGCGCTGTCCGCGTCGACCAGCAGCACGACGCAGGCCACCCCGCGGGAGCGGAGGCTGGCCAGCGGCCGGATCCAGTCCCGTTCCGACGATGCCGTGACGATCACCGCGGTCATCCCCCGTCGCAGCCGGCCGAGACCGGTCACCAGGCCCTCGACCAGCGGGGCGCTCCCGTCGGCGTCGACGGCGGCCAGCGTCTGCATGATCTTGAGATGCTGCCGACCGCCGCGATCGGCCGGCAGGACCGACATCCGGTGACCGAACGCGGTCAGGCCCACCGCCCGGTTCTCGGTCAGCGACCGGTCGACGATCGAGGCGGCCGTCCGGATCGCGATCTCGGTCGTCGACTCCTCGCCCGTGCCGGCCTGGACCCGGCGCTCGAGGTCGAGGAAGATCCAGACGTCGGCCGTCTGCTCGAGGTCGAACTCCTTGACCTGGATCTCGCCGTGCCGCGCGGTCGACTTCCAGTGGATCCGGTTCATGCTGTCGCCCGGGGCATACGGTCGGACGGTCGTCGCCAACGGGCTGGTCTGGAGGGTCCGTTCGCGGGCGGAATGGCTGCCCTCGAGATTCGCCGACGGGAGACGCCACATGGGCAGGGCCTCGATCCGCGGATAGACGATCAGGGTGACCGCCTGGCCGACCGTCGCCGAGGCCTCGAAGAACCCGAACGGGTCCCCGGTCCGGACCTGGAGCGGCTCGATCCGGAAGTGGCCGCGCCGGGTGAGCGGGACCTTGGCGACCCAGCTCCGCTCGCCCCGCGGACCGAGGGTGATCGCCCGGCCCGGGATGGCCACGGGCAGGCTGGTCGGGTTGTGGACCTCGAGCCACGCCTTGGGCAGCCGACCGGCGTTGCGCAGGGTATACGTCACCCGGAGCTGCTCGCCGACGTGGCCCTGCAGCTGTCCGACGGCGTAGCCCGCCTCGAGGTCGGCCAGCCCGAGTCGGGTCAGGACGTAGCTCCCGCCGACGACGAGCATCGCCAGGTAGAGCAGGTAGAACAGGAACGGCTGACCGGTCGAGAACGCGGCGACCACCAGGACGATGGCCAGGACCAGGAACTCGATCCGGCGGATCATCGGCTCGGTCCGTGCCGCGACGCGCTCAGCGTCGCGTCCCGCCCTCGGCGACCGGCGCACTCGTCGCCGGGATCGACCGCGGGCCGCCGGTGGCGCGGATCGGCTCGACCGGGAGGGTCTCCAGGAGCTCGCGGACGACCTGCCCCGCCTGGACGTCGTGGATCGTCGAGCTCGTCTTGATGATCAGCCGGTGGGCGAGCGCCGCCTCGGCCAGCGCCTTCACGTCGTCGGGGATGACGTAGTCGCGGCCGAGCAGGCCGGCCAGCGCCTGGCTCGCCCGATAGATCGCGATCGAGCCGCGGGGCGATGCGCCGAGGTAGACGTCCGGGTGGTTCCGCGTCCCATTGACCAGGCGGACGATGTAGTCGCTGATCGACGACTCGACGTGGACCTCGCGGATGGCCGCCTGCATCTCACGCAGCTCCTCGAGGCCGACGACCTCCTCGAGCTCGTCCAGGGGATGGGTCCGCTTCTGCTCGTCGAGGATCACGATCTCGTCGATCGGCTGCGGGTAGCCCATCCGGATCCGGAGCATGAACCGGTCGAGCTGCGCTTCGGGCAGCGCGAACGTGCCCTCGTACTCGATCGGGTTCTGGGTGGCGATGACGAGGAACGGGTCGGGCATCTGATGGGTCACGCCGTCGATCGTCGCCTGGCGCTCGTCCATGCATTCGAGCAGGCTCGACTGCGTCTTCGGGGTGGCCCGGTTGATCTCGTCGGCAAGCACGACCTGGGCCATGATCGGGCCCGGACGGAACTCGAACTCCTGGGTCTTCTGGTTGTAGATCGACAGGCCGGTCACGTCGGACGGGAGCAGGTCCGGGGTGAACTGGATCCGGCGGAACGAGCACCCGAGGCTCCGCGCGAAGGCCTTGGCCAGGACCGTCTTGCCGGTTCCCGGGACGTCCTCGATCAGCAGATGGCCGCGACACATCAGGGCGACCAGGGCGAGTCGCACCTCGTTGTGCTTCCCGACGATCACACGCTCGACGTTGGCGACGACCTTCTCGCCGGTCTCCTGGATCTTCGTCGTCATCGGTCCCCCTCACGGGATGACGTGACGCCCGACAGTCTGGGCGCACGGTTGGTTGGTGGAGCGGCGCTGGTCCCGGCCCGGTCGGGCGGCCCAGGTGTCGCAAGATAGTACGTCCGGGACGCGGAAACGGTTCGTTCGATGACCGCGCTCCTCATCGTCGCCGCCCGGTGTCTCGCCGGTGTCGCGCGGCCCCGGTCAGCCGCGGAGGAGCGTCAGCGTCCCGACCCACAGGGTCATCAGGCAGCCGACCGCGCCCATCACCGCGAGGAACGGCTCGCCCCCGCCGAAGGCCGCCACGGCGACGAACCCGAACAGGCCGGCCAGGACGAGGGCGATCGCCGCCAGACCGATCCGCTCCACGAGCGGCCGGCGCGGGGGCCGGTCGTCCGCGGTCATCTCGTGTCCGCGGTCATCTGCCGACCGTGTCGAGGTAGTCGGCCATCAGCCTCCCGGCGATCGGGGACGCCTTGGCGGCCCCGCTGCCGCCCGACTCGACGAGCACCGCGATCGCCACCTTGGGGTCGTTCGCCGGGGCGAAGCCGATGAACCATGAGTGCGGCTTGGCCGATCCGTCGAGCTGCGCGGTCCCGCTCTTGCCCGCCGTCACCACCCCGGGGACCGCCGCGCCCGGCGTGAACAGCTTGCCGGAGTCGCCCTCGACCGCCAGCACCATCGCGTCGCGGATCTGGCCCGCGATCTCCGGCGAGACCACCTGCCGCCAGACCTCGGGTGCGATCGCCGTGGCACCGTCGCGGCCGGACAGCTGGGTCACGACGTGCGGCTTCATCAGGGTCCCGCCGTCGGCCACGGCCGCGGCGACCAGGGCCATCTGGAGGGGCGTCGCCAGCGTCTCCCCCTGTCCGTAGGCGGCGTTGGCGAGCTCGACGTCGTCGGCGAACCCGCCGCCGAACGATCCGCCGCCGTTGGTGACCTGGCTGGTGGCGGTCGGCACGTCGAACGGGATGGGCGCCCCGAAGCCGAGCTTCGCGGCCCACGACGTCAGGGCGTCCCCGCCGGTCTGCAGCCCGGTCAGCGCGAAGTAGATGTTGCACGACACCTCGATGGCCTCGGGGAAGGCCAGCGGCCGGGCGCCGGTGAAGGCGTGATGGCCGTCCTTGATCCGGAACCCGGACACCAGCAGCCCGGTCTTCTCGGCCGGCGGCTGCCGCACATAGCGGGTGGCGGTGCTGATCGCCCCCGAGCCGAGTCCGGCGACCGCGGTCACGATCTTGAACACCGAACCGGGCACGTAGCGGCCCTGGACGGCCCGATCGAGGAACGGCTTGGCGGGATCGGCGGCCGTCGCGGCGAAGGCCGCGGCGGCGGTCGTGGGGTCGGCGATCGCGCCGGCGTCGTACGTCGGTGTCGAGGCCATGGCGAGGACCTCGCCGCTCCGCGGGTCGAGCATCACGACCGATCCGCTCGCGTTCCCGAGGAGCCGGACGGCTTCCTTCTGGAGGTCGAGCGACAGGCTCAGCTTGAGATCCTGCGGTCGATACCGGTCCGTCGTGAACTTCGCCATCAGCTCGTCGACCGGGTCCGGACCGCGGATGCCCGTCAGCTCGGCATCGTAGGCACGTTCCAGACCGGCGGTGCCGAACTGCCTCGAGGCGTACCCGACGAGCGGGGCGACGGCCTTGCTCGGATAGACCCGGTACGGCTCGCCGTTGGCGTCCTTCTTCGAGGTCGCCAGGACATGGCCGTCGCGGTCCCGGATCTGGCCACGGACGACATCCCGCGCGGCGGCGATCAGGAGCGGGTCGTCCGGCCGCCCGACGAGATCGGCGGACCGGGCGACCTGCCAGTAGCCCGCGCCCGCGGCGAGGATGCCGAACGCGGCCAGGAGGACGATCCCCAGTCGGACGACGCCCTGGCCGATGGGCGTCGCCCGGGGCGGCCCGGCCCGGCCCCCGCCGGTCACGACACGCTCCGACGAAGCAGCCGGTCGAAGCGACCGCGACTCCGGCGCGGCGGCGGGGGCGGTTCGACGCCACGATCGGACAGCGCCAGGAGCAGGCCCACGACGACCGCATTGGCCAGCAGCGAGGACCCGCCGTAGCTGATGAACGGGAGGGTGATCCCGGTCAACGGGATGAGCTTGAGATTGCCCGCCGCGATGATGAACGCCTGGACCCCGACGACGAGGGCGAGCCCGGCCGCCAGGAGCGCCCGGAAGTCGTCCGCCGCCGCCGCCGCGATCCGGAGGCCGCGCTCGATGATCACCAGGTAGACCCCGAGGATGGCCATGATCCCGATCAGCCCGAGCTCCTCGCCGAGCGCCGCGAGCGGGAAGTCCGTATGGATCGCCGGGATCGGCAGCCGGCCCCCGACCAGCGGCAGCCCGCCGCCCAGCCCCGTCCCGAGCAGGCCCCCGCGGGCGAAGGCGATCAGCGCCTGGACGACCTGGTAGCCGTCGCCGGACGGGTCGGCGAACGGATCGAGCCAGATGTCGACCCGGATCCGAACGTGGCCGAACAGGTTGTACGCGGCGATCCCGCCGAGGACCAGCAGGATCAGCCCGATGACGACGTAGCTGACCCGCGAGGTCGCCACGTAGACGAGGGCGAGGAAGACCGCGAAGAACAGCAGCGCCGCGCCGAGATCGCGCTGGATCACCACGATCCCGAAGGCCAACGCCCACATCACGATCATCGGCAGGAGGTACGGCAGGGGCGGCAGGCGGAGCGGACCGAGCCTGGTGCTCTCCGAGATCAGGAGCGGTCGGAACTCGGACAGGTACCCGGCGAGGAAGACGACGAGGATGACCTTGAGCAGCTCGGTCGGCTGGCCGCTGAACGGGCCGAGGCGGATGGTCAGCAACGCGCCGTTGGCTTCCTCGCCGAGGACGAAGGTCAGCAGCAGCAGTCCGATGCCCGCCGCGGCCCAGGTGTACTTGTAGCGGCGGAGCCAGGTGTCGGATCGGACGACGATCGACAGAACGGCGACGACCGTGATGGCGATCACCAGCCAGACGAGTTGGACGCCGGCCAGGCCGAGCGAGTCGCCGAACGCCGACCCGGCCAGGTCCTGCGGCAGACGCTCCATGAGCAGCAGCCCGAGCCCGCCGAGCAGCCCGACCGCCGGCAGGAGGACCTGGTCGGTCCGTCGACCGGCCAGCACCTGGGCGACATGCGCCATCGCGAGCGCGGACAGGTAGACGACGAGCCGGGCCGGGTCCCAGGGCACGAACGACGTGGAGCCATCGGCCAACGCACGGGTGGCTCCGAGCGAGACGCTGCCGACAACGAGGGCGGCCCCCACGAGGACCAGCAGGCCGAGCTCGCGCCGACGGAACCGCGGGCGGATCGGGCCGAGCGTGCGGAGCCCGGGGACGGCGGCCGCAAGGCTCATCGCGTCATCCGCCGACCCGCTCGAGGCGGAACCGGACGCGCCCGACCTGGAGCTCGTCGCCGAAGGCGACCGCCGCGAGGCCGTCGACCGGCGATCCGTTCAGGAACGTCCCGTTGGTGCTCCCGAGGTCCTCGAGATACCAGGCCCGACCCCGGAACGACAGGACGGCGTGCTCGGTGCTGGCGAACGGATCGTCGACCACGATCGTGTTGTTGACGTCGCGACCGAGGGTGGCCACGGCGTCGAGGGGGAAGACCGTCCCGCTCGACGGCTCGTCGACCTCGGAGGCGACGACGCGCAATCGCCCGAGAGCCGTGACGGGCTCCCGGGCCGCGGACCGCAGGTCGCGCAGGAGGACTCGCGCGACCCCGAACAGGAAGACGTAGAGGAGGACCAGGAACAGGACCCGAACGAGCCAGATCGTCGCGATGGTCGGGTCCATCAGTCGGCGGCGACCGCGTCCACCACCAGGATGGTGCTGCCGATCTCGATCCGGTCGCCGACCCCGAGCGCCACTTCCGACACGCGGACCCCGTTGACCCGGATGCCGTTGGTCGAAATCGAGGTCGCTCAGGACGAGCATCCCGTGCCTGGCTCGCAGCCGGGCGTGGTAGCGCGAGACTCGGCTGTCATGCAGGGCGAGGCCGTTGTCGGGGGCCCGGCCGATGGTCAGCAGGGAACCGTCGATCCGGATCTCCCGCTCCCGCCCGTCCCGTCCGACCTCGCGCAGGACCGCCGACGGGGCCCGCGGGGCGGGCGTGGCGAAGATCATCGTCGCGTCGGCGACGGCGACCGGATCGGACGACGGGTGCGGAGCGGCGGCGGCGACGTCCACCCGGACATCCCCGAGGCCGACCGAACCGTCGGCGAACAGCTCCACGCGCGGCCGGGAGGCCAGGGTGTAACCGCGCCCGCGAGCGAACAGCAGGGCGGCGTCGGCGAGGTCGGCGGCGACCTCCTCGGCGGCCTCGCCGAACCCGGCGAGGTCGGCCGGTGCGAGGTGCACCAGGTAGAGATCCGGGACCCGATCGCGGTCGCCGCCGCGGCCCCGTTCGCGCTCCATGGCGCGTTCGATCCGGTGCTGGATCTGGATCGGCTGGATCCGTGTCCGGAACAGGCGAGCGGAGGGTCGTTCCAGGAGGCGCTCGAGCATGCGCTCGACGCCGGACAGGGGTCGCATCGTCGGCCGGAGTCTAGCAGGGGGTGGCCGACAGCCCGATCGGACGGGTCCACCATGACCTTCGGAACGGCGCGGACGGTACCTGCGGCGGAGGGTCCGGCGAGAGGGCTGGGCTATACTCTCGACCCCTACGGACCGCTTCGCGCCGTCCGTTCGTTCGACCTCGCGCGGGGGCAGCATGCCCGAGATCCTGACCGAATCGTTCTGTGAACGGTGTGGCACGCGGTACACCTTCGAGGCGAGCGCGCCCAAGGGCAAGCGCCTGGGCAAGCTCAAGGTCCTCTCGAAGGGCCTCGCCAATTTCGTCAACAACGACGACTCCTCGTTCGATGAGGCGTTCGCGGACGCCCGGAGCGACGAGCAGCGCGAGCTCACGAACCAGCAGCTCGACGCATTCCACCAGACGTTCCAGTTCTGCCTGTCGTGCCGCCAGTACACCTGCGCAAACTGCTGGAACGAGGCGGAGAGTCGCTGCCTGAGCTGTGCTCCCAACCTCGGCACCGACGCCCTCGGCGTCGCCTTCCCGAACCTCGATCCGCTCGCCGGCATCGGCTTCGGGTCGGCGACCTCGGCCGCCGCGAACGGGAACGGGCACGCCGCCGACGCGCATCCGGCGATGGATGCCTGGCCGACCGCGGACCTGCCGGCCCTCG
Source organism: uncultured Chloroflexia bacterium (assembly GCA_963749735.1). Classification (GTDB taxonomy): domain Bacteria; phylum Chloroflexota; class Limnocylindria; order Limnocylindrales; family CSP1-4; genus Chersky-267. The sequence goes on along the minus strand of CAVVNZ010000012.1, from coordinate 6,751 downwards.
TCGACGGGGCCGAGGCCGAGCGGATCCGCGAGGAAGAGGCCGAGCGCGTCCGCCAGGCGGAAGCCGAGGCCGCCGCCGCGGCCGCCGCGTTGATCGCCGCGGAGCACGCTCGACAGGCCGCCGAGGAGGAGGCCGAGCGCGTCCGCCAGGCCGAGATCGATGCCGAAGCGGAGCGCCGGCGGCAGGCCGCAGCCGCAGAGGCAGACCGGGTCCGCCTGGCCGAGGAGGCCGCCGAGGCCGAGCGGGTCCGCCAGGCCGAGGAGGCCGCCGCCGAGACCGAGCGCGTCCGTCTGGCCGCGGAGGCGGAGGCAGAACGCGTCCGTCTGGCCGAGGAGGCCGCCGAGGCCGAGCGGGTCCGCCAGGCCGAGGCCGAGCGAGTCCGCCAGCAGGCCGAGGCCGAGGCCGAGCAGGCACGCCTGGCGGCCGAGGCCGAAGCCGAGCGCGCGCGCCAGGCCGAAGCCGCGGCTGCCGCCGAGCAGGCACGCCTGGCGGCCGAGGCCGAGCAGGCGCGACTCGCGGCCGAAGCCGAAGCCGAGCACACCCGTCGGGCCGAGGCGGCGGCCGCAGCCGCGGCGGCGGCCCTGCTCGCCGCCGAGGAGGCCCGTCGAGCGGCGGAGGCCGAGCAGGCACGGATCGCCGCAGAGGCGGAGGCGGAGCGGACGCGCCAGGCCGAGATCGAGGCCGAAGCCGAGCGCCAGCGCCAGGCGACCGCCGAAGCGGCTGCGGCCGAAGCCGAACGACGGCGCCAGGCCGAGATCGACGCCGAAGCCGAGCGCCAGCGCCAGGCGGCGGCTGCCGCCGCCGCAGCCGAGGCCGAGCGCCAGCGGCTGGCCACCGAGGCGGAGGCGGAACGGGTGCGCCACGCCGAAGCGGCGGCCGAAGCCGAGCGTCAGCGACAGGCGGCGGCGACCGAGGCGGCCGAGAGGGCCCGCTTGGCCGCTCTCGCCGCGGCGGACGCGGAACGTGCCCGGCAGGCCGCCGAGGCAGAAGCCGAACGCCATCGCAGAGCGGCCGCCGAGGCTGCGGCCACCGCCGCCGCCCTGGCCGCGAACGCCGCGAGCACGGGTCCGCGGGCCGACCCCGGCACCGCCCCGGTCGTCGATCCGCGGGGCGTGGGCCAGCCGGCCAGCGAGGTCCAGACCGGGGCGCTTCCCGCGGCGGCCTCGGCAGCGGGACCGAAGGTCGACGGGATCGAGACCCCGACCTGGCAGATCGTCGCGCCCGATCCGACGAGCGGCACACCGGCCGCGCCCATGGGATCGAACGGGGTCGCGGTCAACGGCTCGTCGCCGACCGCCTCGGCCGCACCACAATGGCCGACGCCCGCGGCCACGGTCGCTTCCGACATGTGGGCGGCATCGAGCCAGGACGTCCTCGACCGGCCGGGCGCCGCCGGGGTCCAGGCGTGCACGAGCTGCGGGCTGCCACTGTCCGCCAGCGCCCGGTTCTGCCGTCGGTGCGGGACCCAGCAGCACTGATCGGCCACGGGGCGTGGCGGCGCCCTCAGCGCGACGGCGGCGCCTGCTCGCTCGTCCGGCGGTAGACCCAGGCGGCACCGACCAGGATCGCCTGCGCGACGTAGGACAGCCAGATCATCGCCGCGAACACCGCCACGAAGGCTCCGTAGACCTGGAGCGACCCGACCAGGCGCGGGGTGATGATCGCGTAGATCAGGGTGAACACGGCGAGCGCCAGCCCCACGGCGAGAGCGGGCCGGCCGATCGCGCTCCACGGCGGGGTGACCGTCGGGACCATCCGGTAGATCAACGCGATCGCGACCGCGAAGATCATGATCGTGCCGAGTCCAGAGCCGAGCGTCGAGGTCAGCACCCGGATGGCGTCGTCGACGACGGCCACGTTCGTGTGGATCCCGTCGAGCACGCTCCCCAGGAAGACCGCCAGCAGGACGGCCCCGAACAGCACGAGCACCGACAGCACCCCCCGGACACCGCGCTGGAACGGGTCGCGCCGGCGGCTGCCCTGGAAGATCCTGGCGATCGCATCGTCGAGCGACTGGTAGAACCGGCTCGAGCCCCAGACGAGGCCGACGAGCCCCAGGATCGAGAACGACACGGCACCGGCGCCGAACTGGCTGAGCGCCTGCCGGAAGAACTCCTCGAGCGGCGGGAAGCGCTCGGTGAAGTCGCGGACGAGCGCGTCGAGCCGGACCGGGTCGTTGAGGAGGAGACCCAGGACCCCGACGAGCAGGAGGATCGCTGGCAGGATGGCGAACAACGAGTTGAACGCCAGCCCCGAGGCGAGGAGACCGCCGCCCGCCGCGCCGTAGTCGTCCATGATCGGCTTGAGCCAGCGGACGGGCGGCAGTTCGAGCACCCGGTCCGCGACCCGCCCGACGAGATCCTTCTTCGGCGGTGCGGCGCCGTTCACCCGGTCCAGTCTTCGAACAGGCCCGCCTGGAGGTCGCCGGCCCGGACGGACCGGGGCGCGCTGATGAGCGCGCGGACCTGGCCGCGCTTGACGTACCGCCGTCCGCCGAGCTTGATGCTCTGGAGCTTTCCGGCGCGCGCCCAGCCGCCGATCGTCGACGGGGTGAAGTGGACGTTGGCGGCCTTCAGGATGTCGGACGCCTCGGCCAGCGTGATCCAGTCGGCGGCGGATCCAGCCATCGGTCAGTCCTTCCCGGCCGTGGAGCTCGGCGTCTTCGCCTTGGGCTCGGTGGCGGTGGAAGTCCCGTCACCCGACGACCCGGTCTTCGCTCCAGACTCTGACGCATCGGACGACGATCCCGACTCGGATCCACCGGACGTGGAACCTGAACTGCCGGCATCACCGTGGTCATCCCGGCTCGAGGTCGTCGCCCCGTCTCCGCCGCCCGCCTTGGCCGCGGCCTTCGTCGTCGCGGCGGCTCCCCGGTCCTTCTTGGCCCAGCCCGAGCCCTTGAAATGCACGGCCGGCGCGGCGAACCCCTTGCGCATGACCCCGCCGCACACCGGACAGGCCTCCGGGCCGTGGCCGTGGATCCCGTGGACGACCTCCATCTGATGCCCGCAGGCCGTACAGATGTAGTCGTAGGTGGGCACGGGTCGGGGCTCCTCCTCGGAACGCGGTGAGTCGTCGGGTCGGCGGCTAGCCGCGAAGCAGGCGCATGCCGCACTTCGGGCAGTAGAACGCTCGCTCGTGACCCGACGCGAAGCCGCAATGGGCGCACACCAGCCCGCCCCGGCCGGCGGCCGGGACCGGTCGCTCGATCTGGGTGACCCCCATCGCGTACTGGTTGGCCAGGATGTTCGTGAACAACCCGGCCAGGATCCGCGACCCGATCCGATCGGTGTCCCCGCGAACGCCTCGGCCGCCCCAGCCCACGACTGCCCGGACGATCATGTCGCCGGTCGCCTCGTCCCAGTGACTGGCCACGCCGCCGACGACGGCGCTGTACTCGGGGTAGCCCGACGTATCGATCTCACCGTCGAGCAGCGAACAGACGAACGTGTCAAAGGCCAGGTCGACGGCGTCGATCGACTCGAGGACGACCAGGGCGTGGCGGGTGATCGGCGAGTGGACATGGTGGGCGTTGAGCCATTGCATCGCCTCGGAGGGCCGGACGATCGTCGGTGTCGCCTGGCTGAACTCGATCGGCAGCGGCTCCACGACCTCGATCTCGCTCTGGGCCAGACCCACGAGCATCCCCGGAAGCTCGTCCATGGCCCGCGGCCCGGCCTTGAAGCGGACGCCCTCGCTGCTCTTGCCCGCGTAGTACAGCTTGAGGATGTAGTCCTGGGCGGACACCTCCTCGGGGATCGGCGGGGGGGCGGGCGCCTGGGCGTCGGACCCATCCCCCGACTTTCGCTTCAGGAATTCGAGCGGCACGAGCGGGACCCTCTGGCTGGCGAGACTCGACCGTATGGTAGCAGCGGACCGGGCGGTCCCGACGCGACCCGGCTGGGCGATGACCGGCCGGGCGGGGCTCGCTCCGGCTCGCGCGGCGGATCGCTCAGCCGCGCAGGCGCTGCGTGAGCCGGGCGACCTGATCCTCGAGCTCGGCGGCGCTGGCCCGGGCTCCGTCGACGACGGCGGCAGGGGCCTTCGAGGTGAACGCCGCGTTGGCCAGGCGGGCGCGGGCGGCCGCCAGGTGCCGCTCGGCGTCGGTGAGCTCACGCTCCAGTCGTGTCCGCTCCGCCCGGTCGGCGGCGGCGTCGGCGACGCCGGCGGCGATCCGCGCCTCGAGGTCGCCCGCGATGACGGCCAGCGACCCGGGCCGTTCGGCGGCGGAGAATGCGGCAGGGTCGGCATGGGCGACGAGCGGTTCGAGTCGGGTCATCCGCCCGATCGCCGGCGCAAGCTCATCGAACACCGCGGTCAGGTCGGGCGGGACGAGGACGTCACCGCGACGCCGCTCCCCTGCGACGATCCCGGCCGTCGAACGGGCATTGCGAACCTCACCGATGAGGTCGCGGATCCGGTCGACGGCGCGCTCGCCCGGTCCGTCGATCAGGTCGGCCCACGGCGCCGGATCGGGCCAGTCGGCCACGATCAGCAGCTCGGGATCGGTCCGGGCGTGCGGGGTCGCCGACCAGATCGCCTCGGTCAGGTAGGGCAGGAACGGATGCAGCAGGCGGAGCAGCCCGTCCAACGCCTCGACCAGCGTCCACCAGGTCGCCTCACGCTCGGCGTCGGACCGTGCCGGATCGGCCAGCCGGACCTTGGCGAACTCGAGTCCCCAGTCGCAGTACTCGTTCCAGGTCATCTCGTAGAGCACCCGGGTCGCCTCGCCGAAGGCGAACTCGTCCATCGCCGTATCGACGCCGGCGACGGTGGCCGCCATCCGGGAGCGGAGCCAGCGGTCGGAGGGCCCGAGGTGTCCGGCGGCCGGTGTGATCCGCGGTGCGTCCGGCGCGATGCTCGACGGCCGCGCTCCGAGGACGAACCGGGCGGCGTTCCAGAGCTTGTTGCCGAAGTTGCGCGCGTTCTCGAGCTTCTCGCGGCTGAACTTCTGATCGTTGCCGGGCGAGATCCCGTGGATCAGGGCGAAGCGGAGCGCATCGGCACCGATGTCGTCGATCGCCTCCAGCGGGTCGACCACATTGCCGAGCGTCTTGCTCATCTTGACCCCCGTCCCGGCCCGGACCAGGCCGTGGAGGTAGACCGTCTCGAACGGCGCCTCGTCGAGGAAGTGGATCCCGAGCATCATCATCCGGGCCACCCAGAAGAAGATGATGTCGTAGCCGGTCTCCATCACCGTGCCGGGGTAGAACCGGCGGAGGTCGGCCGTGTCGTCCGGCCAGCCGAGGGTCGAGAATGGCCAGAGGCCCGAGCTGAACCAGGTGTCGAAGATGTCCTCGTCCTGGACGAGCTCGGCGGCGGGGCGTCCGCATACCTCGCAGGCCACAGGACCGGCGACCTCGTCGGACACCGTCACGTGCCCGTCCGGGCAGTACCAGGCGGGGATCCGGTGGCCCCACCACAGCTGCCGGCTGACATTCCAGTCTCGGATCTCGGTCAGCCAGTGCTCCCAGACCTTGACGAACCGCTCCGGCAGGATCCGCGTCCGCCCGGTCCGAGTGGCCTCGAGCGCCCGGGCGGCCAGCGGCTTCGTGCGGATGAACCACTGGGTCTTCAGCCGCGGCTCGATCACGTCGTTCGAGCGCTGGCAGCGCCCGATGATCATCTCGTGCGGCTTCGCCTCGACGAGGTCGCCGAGCGCCTCGAGATCGGCCAGGACGCGCTCGCGGGCGAGGTACCGATCCAGGCCCGCATACGGTCCGGCGGCGGCATTCAGGCTCGCGTCGTCGTCCATGACGGTGATCGCCGGCAGCCCGTGGCGCAGACCGGTGGCGTGGTCGTCCGGGTCGTGCGCCGGGGTGATCTTGACCGCGCCCGTCCCGAAGTCCCGCTGCACGACCGGGTCGGCGATGATCGGGACGGGCCGATCCACGAACGGGATGAGCACCCGCTCCCCCACCAGGGCGGCGTAGCGCGGGTCGTCCGGGTGGACCGCCACGGCGACGTCGCCCAGGATCGTCTCCGGCCGGGTGGTGGCCACCGAGATCGTCCGGTCGGGATCGGGCCGCCCGCCGTCGTCGAGCAGGTGGTAGCGGACGGTCCAGATCGTCCCCGTCTCGGGCGTCGGGATCACCTCGAGGTCGCTGACCGACGTCCGGCAGCCCGGGCACCAGTTGATGAGGGCCTCGGTCCGGTAGGCGAGATCGTCCCGATACAGTCGCGTGAAGGCCGTCCGGACGGCCTTCGACGAGACCTCGTCCATCGTGAACCGGGTGCGGCTCCAGTCGAGCGACGACCCGAAGCGTCGACTCTGGCGCAGGATCGTCTCGCGGGTCTCCGCGACGAAGGCCTCCATCCGCCCGAGATAGCGCTCGCGACCGAGGCTCGCCCGCGACTCCCCGTTCGCGGCGATGATCCTGTCGAGGACCACCTGCGCCCCGATCGAGGCGTGGTCGAGGCCCGGCAGCCAGAGCGTCGGGCGGCGGAGCATCCGCGCCCGGCGGATCATGACGTCCTCGATGTCGGCGGTCAGGGCGTGCCCGATGTGGAGCGCCCCGGTCACGTTCGGCGGCGGCTGGACGATGACGAACGGCGGCTTGCCCGGATCGGCACGCGAGCCCGCGCCGTCGGGGGCGAAGACATCCGCGGCCAGCCACCGTTCGTAGATCGCGGTCTCGACCTCGGCCGGCGCGTACGCCTTGGGAAGGTCGGTCGGTCGCCCGGTCGCGCTGTCGGTCATCGTCGTGCCTCGTCAGAATCGAACGCCCCGCTCGTCCAGCGGACGAACGGG
>CAVVNZ010000011.1:0-247846 GCA_963749735.1 uncultured Chloroflexia bacterium | reverse complement strand
GGGAGTCACATGCAGGAGCACCCCTCGGTGTTCCTTGCCGCTGATGGCCTGAGGTCGCCATCCTCACGACCAAAGGGCTTTCGGTCACGGAATTGACCCGAGGTACCGCCGGTGCGACCGGAAGGCTTTCGTCGCGGCGTCTGATCCCGATCACCGTCCGGTACATGCGCCGCCGCCCCGAACAAGGCGTGCACGACTTGTAGGGCGTCCTCAGGCGCCAGGACCTCGAGACCGAACCCGCTTTATTGACGGCACGGCCGAGTCCAATTCCACGCGGATCCCTCCTGCGACGGGGGTGCGTCGCCGCGCACATCGGAGCAGGCGTCGCCATTCCTCCAAGCGGTTCGGCACGGCGTCGCTGCTCAACGTGCATGCGATTGGGACGTCGCCGTCGACCGGGGGCGTGGTCACGAGCGGTATCGAGGTGGCCCCGTGTCCGGGTTCGATGTGCACCCGCACTCGTCATCACAGCGGCCGTCTGGTCGGTGCCGCTTCAACGCCGACGCTGCTTGCTGCAGCTCGGCTGACAGCGTCATCAGCTCCGCGTACCGGGCCTGGGCGGCGGCCCGCTTGGCGGCGACCAGTTCCTGCAGGCGGTCCTGGACCGGACCGCACCGCCCCCCGTCCCAAGCGACCGACAGTTCGCTGATCTCGTCCAGGCTGCAGCCGAGTCCGCCTGGCCCGAGCGATGAAGGCCAGGCGAGCCAACGCTGGCGTCGTCATAGCTGAGGTAGCCGCCGGCGTACGCGTAGGCGCCGGCAAGAGGCCGATCTCCTCGTAGTACCGAAGGGTCGCCGGCGTGAACCCGCTGCGGCGGGCCACGTCGGAGATACGAAGACCACTCATGCAGCGAGGGTAAACGTTCAAGTCTGCATGAAGGTCAAGCCCTCAGGGTCAATCCTTGTCGGGGACGGCGACTTCGGTGTAGCAGCGCCCCCTGCGCGGCGCCCGAACCGGCCTTGCCGCCGCCGCGGCCGCGCAGCACGAACGCGACGACGACCGCCGCCGCCGCCCCGGCGATCGGTCCGGCGACGTACACCCAGTACGCCGTCCAGTCCGCGCCGACGAGGTCGGGACCGAACGTGCGGGCCGGGTTCATCGACGTGCCCGAGATCGGACTGCCCCACAGCCCGGCCAACGCGATGTAGCCGCCGACCCCGAACGCGCCGACGATCCCGATGTTCTGGGCACCCGAGGCCGTGCCGAGGATCACGCTCACCAGCCCCAGCGTGAGGATGAACTCCATCCAGAACGCCGCCATCGACGAGTAGCCCGATGCCGGATAGTTGGAGCCGTACTTGGCCGAGACGTCGATGACCGCGTGCAGGAACAGCGCGGCCAGCGTGGCGCCGCCGAGCTGCACGACGATGTAGCCGGGGACCCGCCACCACGGGAAGTCTCCGCGGGCGGCGAACGCGAGGCTCACGGCCGGATTGAGGTGGGCGCCCGAGACCTTGCCCATGAACAAGATGATCGCCATCACCATCAACCCCGGCGCGGTCACCGCCGCGGTGCGGCTGATCGTGTTGGGGAACGCTTGGCCCATCATCCCGCCGCCGGCGGCCACGAGCACGAGGAAGAACGTCCCCAGCAGCTCGGAGAAGAGGCGCCGCCACTCCTGCTTCGGGTCCTGGAAGTCCTCGATCGGGTGGATGACCGACGACTCGAACCACTCCTCGAAACGTTCGCGTGGTGCTGTCGGGTCGGCTCTTCGGTTGCACCAGGCTGCTCCCCTCGTTGTCTTCCGGAAGGTGCCGCCCGTCGCTCCTCTGGCAGGGCGCAGCGGTGTCGGCGTCGGGTCAGATCCCGTGTAGCGCGGTGATGCGGCCGTTCTTCTCGGCTTGAAGGAGGGCGTCGTAGTCGCGTTCGTTCTGGTCGGCGTACGCCTCGGAGAAGGAGACGAGGGCCCGGTCGAAGGCGTCGCTGGAGCCGAGGTAGGAGGCGATGGCGATCTGGTCGCCCGAGCGGGCGTGGGCCCGGGCCAGCGCGTTGGCGCAGAGGCGCCCGTAGAAGGCCATCATGGTGGGGTTCATGGTCTCGATCAGCGCGCCGCCTTTCCAGTCCCGGAGTTGACGGACGTAGAAGTCGCGCTCGACGCCGTCGTACCCCAGGACGTGGTCCCAGCCCAGGAAGATGTCGCTGCTGGCTTGCATGAGGTGCTGGCCGTGTACCACCCGTTGGCCGTGGGATCGGCGGTCGCTGCGCCCGACGAACTCCTCGAGCACCGAGGCTCCGGCCTCCTTGGCTTGGAGGAACAGCGGATCCGTGTCATCGCGGCCGAGCATCAGCACGATCCATGCCCGGGTCCCGACACTGCCGACACCGACCACCTTGCGGGCCACGTCGACGAGTTGGAAGTCCTCGAGCAGGTGGCGGCGGTCGTTCGGCAACGTCTGGCGGTAGCTGCGGATCACACCCCGCACGTAGTCGAAGATCTGGTCTCGCTCGATCCCGTCGAACAGTTCGTCGATCGGCTGGACGAGCGGCGGGTCGCTGACGATGCGCCGCTTCCCGTCCACGACTCGGGTGAGCTTGCTGAGGGCCTGCAGGTTGTCGCGGGTGCGAGCCTTGGCCACGTTGGCCTCGGCCCGCTTGCGCGACGCCGCGCTGACTCCCTTCCGCATCTCTTTGATGGCGGCGCTCGACGTCGATGTGGGAGTACCACACGGCCAGGTTGCTCATGGCCGCGAACCGGTGCATGCCCGTCCGGTACTCGCCGAGCAGGGCAAGCAAGACTCGGGTGCGCTCGTTGACGGAGAACCCGTTGTCGCGCCCGGCGAGGACGAAGCTGGCCGAGAGCCGCTTGACGTCCCATTCCCACGGGCCCGGGCAGGTCTCGTCGAAGTCGTTGATGCCGAACTCCAGGCGGCGTTCCGGTGACGCGAACCCGCCGAAGTTCATCAGGTGGGCGTCCCCACAGACCTGGGTGGTGATGCCCGACCGGGGTGTGCCGGCGAGGTCGGCGGCCATGATGAGCGCGGCGCCCCGGTAGAAGGTGAACGGCGACACGAGCATGCGGCCGTAGCGGATCGGCACCAGTTCCGGCACCCGGGTGACGGCCTGCTGTTCCAGCAGCGCCACCGGGTCCTGCCGGTGCGCGCCCGGGGTGAACCCAGCATGGCTCGACCGGGGCACCTCGCGTCGCGCTGCCTTGCCCCGCGCCACCCGCTCCTCGACCGTCAGGTGGGGGACGAGCTTGCCGTGCATGTAGCGCATGCCGATCGGAATCGGCTGGGCCTCGTCCTGGTCATCGGTCATGGTCACAGGCTCCACGACGACATCCCGCGCGTCGCCGGCACCGGATACGAGGCCTCATCCACGATGCGACTATGCACCTTTTGTGCCAAGAGCGGCAACGTGCACGTGGGGTGATGCGGTCCCAAGGCGGCGACCGACCGGCGGCCTCCATCCCGTTCGGTGAGCTGTCGATCATCCGAACTTGATGCCGTCCGGGACGGCCGTGCCCGGCCTGAGCAGCACCTGCAAGGCGAGAACGACGCCGCCCACGAGCAGTCCAGCGGCAACCGAGAGAGCCAGATGCCAGCCGACGAGCCCGACCCGACGCCCGGCCACTCCGCCCCAAAACCCGAGTGAGAGCAGTCCGACCCACAAAACGGCCTGAATGCAGCCGCTGAGCGACACACCAGCCAGATACATGGGGACCACGATCGCGACGGGCGGCAGAGCCAAAAGCAGGAACCGGGACTCATCGCGCACGATCCTGGTCCGCTCCCGGTTCGTCGGCGTCCGCTTGAGATCGACCTGTCGGGCAATCGTCGCGGCAAAGATGTGAGCCAGGACCATCGCGAGCACCGGTCCGACGATGACTGCAACGACGCCGATCAACTTCAGGTTCTCCCAGCCGTCGTAGAGAACCAGCACGCTCATGAGCATGATCGTCGTGTTGACGACCCGCTCCACCACCCGTCGCGACGTCAGCCCATCGGCGCGTACTCGCATCAGGCGAACGCTAGGCCCTCCCAGGCGAGGGGCCTGCTCGGATGGCGTCCACCTGCGACCCTGAAGAAGCCGACCCCCATCGCGCCCCTCATCCACAGTAGGTCCGCACCTTCCACCGTCCGTCGATCAGGCTGCGACGTACGTGAACGCAGCACACCACACAGATCCCTTCGTCCTGCCCGCCGTCCCCCAAGTCGTGGATCGAGCCGGCCGCACCGCAATCGGGGCACCGTTCGGACAGATCCATCACGCCCGGCTCGCGTGTCCCACACCTACCTCATCGCCGTGGCGCACTCGTGCGTTTCAGCACCGAGACCGAACTCGACGGCTACCGCACTTGTCCCGCAAGTCGGGTCTGGGCATGTGGGACAGGTCGTTCGTCGATGGCCGGGGACCCGTTCGGCAGGAGCACCGTCCGGTAGACGATCGTCAGCCACAGCCCGCCGACGAGGACGCCGGCGACCGTGTCAGAGAGGTAGTGGAAGCCGGTGTACATCCGGCACAGGGCGACCACGGTGGCCAGGAACCCGACGACTGCGAGCAAGACGGCGCGCACCGCCGGCGAACGGTGGAGCGCGATGAGCAAAGCGATGCTTCCGTACAGCGTGATCGTCGACGCCACGTGGCCCGACGGGAAGCTCGACGTCGCGTAGGTCGTGCCGACGGTGGGGACGGGCGGGCGGTCGCGGCCGACGATCATCGACGAGAGCAGGTAGATGAGCTTCTCCCCGCCCACCGCCAGGACGAGGAACACCGGCGCCGCCACGTTGTCGCTGACGCGCCACGCCACCACGACGGCGACGAAGAGCACGGTCGGGACCGTGACCGTCTCGGCCAGCCAGGTGCCCGCTTCGGCGAGCGAGTTCCACGTCGTTGTCCGCTGGTCCACGAACCAGCGGGCGATGTCGACGTCCCATCGGTCGACCCGGCCGTCCGCGAACGGGCCCGACCAGCAGCAACCCGACGGCCGTTGCGCTGGTGAAGAGCACGATCCAGCCGACCACCAATGGTCGCCAGGCCCGGGCCGCTGGGACGAGCCGATCTCGCAGGGTGGGCCGGTGGATGTCGCTCACCGGCCGCGAGTTCCCCGACCGGGGCGACGTCAGCCATCGGCGGGTGCGCGAGCCCGCCAGCGGGTACCTGCGCGCATGCCCGAACGCTGGTTCCGCCACGCCGTCATCTACTGCCTCGACGTCGACACGTTCCAGGACTCCGACGGCGACGGCGTCGGCGACCTGCCCGGTCTGATCGATCGGCTCGACCACCTCGCCCGGCTCGGCGTCACGTGCATCTGGCTGAACCCGATCCACCCGAGCCCGGACCGCGACGACGGCTACGACATCACCGACTTCTACGCCGTCCACCCCGCGGCTCGGCACGCTCGGCGACTTCGTCGAGCTGATCCACCAGGCCGGCAACCGCGGCATCCGGGTCATGATCGACCTCGTCGTGAACCACACCTCCGACGAGCACCCGTGGTTCCAGTCGGCGCGGTGCCGACCCTGACGTCGCCGTACCGCGACTGGTACGTCTGGTCGAAGGAGCGAGCCGTCCGACCTCCGCCAGGGGATGGTGTTCCCCGGCTACCAGGACACGACGTGGACCTACGACGACGCAGGCCGGCGCGTGGTACTACCACCGCTTCTACGACTTCCAGCCCGACCTCAACATGGCGAACCCGCGGGTGCGGCAGGAGATCGAGAAGATCATCGGCTTCTGGCTGCAGCTCGGCGTCGCCGGCTTCCGCCTCGACGCCGCGCCGTTCGTCATCGAGCTGACCGTGCCCGACGACCCCAGCCCGCGCCAGGACTTCTCCTGGCTCGACGACTTCCGCGACGCAGCTGTCGTGGCGCCGCGGCGACGCCGTGATCCTGGCCGAGGCGAACGTCGAGGCCGCAGCAGCTGCTCGAGTACTTCGGCGACGGCCACCGCCTGCCGATGCTGTTCAACTTCATCCTCAACCAGCGCACGTTCCTCGCCCTGGCCCGCGAGGAGGTGGCGCCGATCCTGCAGGCGCTCGCCGAGACCCCGACGCTCGCCGGAGACCTGCCAGTGGGCGACGTTCCTGCGCAACCACGACGAGGTCGACCTCGGTCGCCTGGTCGGCCACGAGCACGACGAGGTGTTCGCCGCGTTCGGGCCCGGACCCGACGATGCAGCTCTACGGGCGAGGGATCCGCCGCCGGCTGGCGCCGATGCTCGGCAACGACCGCCGCCGGATCGAGATGGCGTACGCCCTGCAGTTCAGCCTGCCCGGCACGCCGGTCATCCGCTACGGCGACGAGATCGGCATGGGCGAGGACCTCTCCCTGCCCGAGCGCAACGCCATCCGCACGCCGATGCAGTGGAGCGACAGCGTCGAACGGCGGCTTCTCCACGGCTCGGCGCAAGCGCGCACCTGCGCCGGCCGGTCATCAGCGGCGGCGAGTTCGGCTACGAGACAGGTCAACGTCGAGGACCAGCAGCGCGATCCCGGGCTCGCTGCTCAGCTGGTTCCAGCGGGCCCTGCTCATCCTGCGCGAGTGCCCGGAGTTCGGCGTCGGACGTGCCACGTACGTCGACACCGGCGACCGGTCCGTGCTCGCCCTGCTGCACGACGCCACCGAGCGGCGCGATGCTCGCCCTCACGAACCTCGGCCGACAAGAAGGCGGCCGTCGACCTCGGGCCCCAGGACGGCAGGACGGTCGAACCGATCGAGGTGTTCGCCGACCGCGACTACCCGCCGGTCGGCGCCGATCTGAAGCGGCATCGAGCTCGGTCCCTACGGCTACCGCTGGATCCGGCTCCGCCGCACGATCGGAGCGCCGGTCCGGCTCCGCCCGATCAGCCGGCGGCGCCGGCCGCTGACACGACGGCTGGCCGCGGTCGCCACGGCGCCTCGTCTCCGCCACGCAGGTCACCCAGGCCCAAACCCCGTGGTGGTGGGTCACCGTCGCAGCCGACATCGCCGTGGGAGGCTGTCGAGCCGTGAGAGCGCTGCGGACCAGTCCGGCACCGTTGTGGCGCGCCGACGTGCGCGAGCGGGTGAACCGCTCCCTGTGGTTCCTCCCGACGATCTCGGTGCTCGCCGCCATCGTGGCCGCCGAGGTCGCCGACCTGATCGATCAACGCATCGACGCGCCGGTCGGCGCCCGCCCTCTCCTGATCAGCGATCCGTCGACGGCGGCGGTGTTCGCCGGCACGATCGCGGCGGCCACGCTGGCGTTCGTCGCGGTGGTCTTCGCCACCACGCTGGTGGCCATCCAGCTCGCCGCCAGTCAGTACTCGCCGCGGGCGGTGCGCATCTTCATCCGGTCGCGCGTCGACGAGGGTGACGCTCGGCATCTTCCTGGCCACGTTCGTGTTCGCCGCGACCACGCTCGTCGGCAACCGCGCCAACCTGACGTCGACCGACCAGTACGCGCCGGTCGTGTCGATCAGCGTGCTCGTCGTCCTGATGATCGCCACGGTGCTCGGCTTCGTCGCCTACCTCCACGGGGTCGTGAGGCTCATGCGCGTCCAGTACCTGCTGGCCAACGTCGCCGACGAGACCCGGGCCGGCATCATCGCCAACTTCCCGCCGGAAGCGGCCTACATCGACGTCGATCGCTCCGGCACCGGACGCCCAGCCGCAGGAGCTCCGCTACCAGGCGGCTGCCGGCGTCGTCTCCGCCATCGACCACGCCGGCCTTGTCGACCTCTGCCGCCAGCGGGGCTGCTGGCTCGAGCTGTGCGTCCACGTCGGCGAGTACCTCGCCCACGGCACCAGGATCGGTCGCGTGCACGGCGGCGAGCTGGCCGGCAGCGATGTCGTCGCTCACCTCCTCGTGCGGGGCGAGCGCACCTTCCTGCAGGATCCCGGCTTCGGCGTCCGCCAACTGGTCGACATCGCCATCCGAGCGTTGTCCCCGGCGGTCAACGATCCCACGACCGCGGTCCAGGCCATCGATCGCCTCAACGATCTCCTCGCCGTCGCCAGTGTCCGCCCCCGCCCCAGCGGGCTGCGCGTCGACGCCGACGATGCGCCCCGGCTCCTCGTGCCGGTCGTCGACTTCGAGCTACTGCTGCGGCTGTCGCTCACGGAGATCATCCGCTACGGAGCGGACGCACCGCAGGTCGTGCGCCGTGTGCTCGCCCTGCTCGACGAGATCGAGCTCGACCTGCCGGTCGAGCGAGCGCGGCGTGATCACCGAGCACCGCCAACTGCTCGCCGCCGCCTCCGAGGCCGCCCTTCCTGTCGCGTTCGCATCGGTCGCGTTCGCCGCCGACCGCCGAGGCCTCGGCTGACCGGAGGTCGGCTCAGGTGGGGCTGCGCCGCCGGCCGGCACCGTTGGTCAGCCCCCGCAGGAACAGGTCGGCGAACGCCTCCCCGACCTCGTCGATGGAGCGGGCGCCGTCGGGCCGGTACCACGTCGCCATCGCGCTGACGGCGCCCATCATCGCCTTGTAGGCCAGATCGGCGTCGAGATCGGGCCGGAAGACGCCCTCGGTCTTCCCCCGCTCGAGCACGGCCACCCATGATTCCCGGATCACGGTGCCGCGAGCCCGGATGAAGTCGAAGCGGTCCGTGCCCGCCAGCTCGTGGCGGCTGTTGCTGACGATGGCGGCAACGTCGGGGTGATCGTGGGTGAAGCGCAGCGCCCGCGTCAACAGCTCGCGCAGCGCCGTGACCGGATCGATGCTCGAGTGGGCGACGGCCACGTCGAGCTCGACATCGGGATCGAGCGCCGCCCGGATGATCTCCTCCACGATCTCGTCCTTCGACGAGAAGTGGTGGTAGAGGCTGCCCGACAGGATGCCGGCCTCGTCGCCGATGTCGCGCACGGTCGTCTTCGAGACCCCTTGGCGGGCGAAGATCCCGGCGGCGACGGCCAGGATCTCGTCGCGGCGAGTGGAGGAGCCGTTCACGCGAGCCATCCGGCGGCGAACCTACGCCGTTCGCCGTGGACGAACAACAACTGCTTGGTCAGGGCGGTGACGACCGTTATCGTCCCGCCGCGGAAGGGGGTAGCGATGCGCTTGCAGGGCAAGGTCGCACTCGTCACGGGGGGTGGGACGGGCATCGGCGCGGCGACGGCCCGGCTCTTCCGGCAGGAGGGCGCCGACGTGGTCGTCACCGGCCGTCGCTCCGAGCCGCTCGCCGCCCTGGCGGCCGAGATCGGCGCCGTCGCCGTCGTCGGCGACGCGGGTGCGTCCGCTGACGCCGCTGCCGCGGTGGCCGCCGCCCGCGAGCGCTTCGGCGGCCTCGACGTGGTCGTGGCCAACGCCGGTGGTTCGCCCCCGTCGCCGGCGCTCGACACCGACGACGCGGCATGGGCGGTGGCGATCCACAACAACCTGACCACCGCGTTCGTCACGTGTCGCGAGTCGCTGCCGGCGCTGCTCGAGCGCGAGGGCGCCATCGTGATCGTGTCGTCCCTCGCCGCCCACTTCGCCGGCCCGGGTGTGGTCGGCTACACGACGGCGAAGCACGGACTCATCGGGCTGACCCGCTCGCTCGCCCGCGACTACGGGCCACGCGGCGTGCGCGTGAACGCCGTGTCGCCGGCCTGGGTGCGCAGCCCGATGGCCGACCGGGCGATGGACGCCATCGGCGCGGCGCGGGGACTCGATCGTGACGAGTCCTACGCGTTCGCCACGTCGCAGGTGCCGTTGCGCCGGGCCGGCGAGCCCGAGGAGGTGGCCACCATCTGCCTGTTCCTGGCCACGCCCGACTCGGCGTTGCTGATGGGCGCGGTGCTGATCGCCGACGGTGGAGCCCACATCGTCGACCTTCCCACCCTGGCCCTCGAGGGCGTGCGGGGGGTGCCGACGTCCTGATCCGGCCCGCGACCAAGCAGTTGCTCGCCTGCCGGGGTCGTGCCTACGCTGCGCCGGCACCGGACGGATGGGGGGTTCGCCGATGGCAGCACGGACGGGGGAGCAGTTCCTGGCGGGTCTGCGCGGGGACAAGCGCGAGCTGTGGCTCGGCTCGGAGCGCATCGAGGACGCCACCGAGCACCCGGCGCTGGCCGGGGGCGCCCGCGCCATCGCCGCCGTCTTCGACGTCCAGCACGAGTTCCCCGACGACTGCCTGATGCCCGACCCGGAGACGGGTGAGCCGATCAACGTGAGCCACATGATCCCGCGCTGCCTCGACGACCTGCTCCGGCGCCGCCGCGGCCTGGAGCGCATCTCGGCGGCCACGGTCGGGATGATGGGACGGACGCCTGACTACATGAACGTCACCTTCGCCGGGTTCGCCGGGCGGTGGAAGGACTGGGTCGGCGCCGACGGGGCGAACGCCCGCGGCGCGGACAACCTCGTGCAGTTCCAGAAGCGCCTCGCCCGCGACGACCTCTCCCTGACCCACACCCTCGTGCACCCGACGGTGAGCCGGGCCAAGGAGATGCAGATCCTCGGCAATCCCGTGCCGATGCACAAGGTCGGCGAGACCGACGACAGCATCGTCATCTCAGGAGCCCGGATACTCGCCACGCTGGCGCCGTACTCCGACGAGCTCGCTGTCTATCCGGGCTTCCCCCTGGTGGAGGAGGGCACCGGCGACTACGCCCTCAGCTTCTCGATCCCGATGGACACCCCGGGCCTCATCTTCCTGTGCCGGGACAGCACCCTCACGCCGGACAGCGATCCCTTCGACCGCCCCATGTCCACGCGGTTCGACGAGCAGGACGCCTTCGTGATCTTCGATGAGGTCGAGGTGCCCAAGGACCTCGTCTTCATCGACTGCGAGCGTGACGTCTACAACTCGGTGATGGCCATCTCGTGGTGGCCGAACATCATGCAGCAGACCACGGTGCGGGCGTTGACGAAGCTGGAGTTCGCCTACGCGCTGGCGTGCCGGATGGCCGACGCCGTGGGGGACCAGAGTGACATCACGACGGACATGCTGGGTGAGCTGGCCTGCTACGTGGAGATGACCCGCAATGCGATCGTCGCGTCCGAGCAGCTGTGCCGGGACTACGGCGACGGCGTCGTGTTCCCCGACGATCGCGCCCTCCACCCGATGCGGAGCCTCCTGACCGAGTGGATCCCGAGGGCGCTCGAGATCATCATGCTCATCGGCAGCCACAACCTGTTGGCCACGCCGAGCCGGGCCATGCTCGATGACGAGCGGCTCCGGCCCCTCATCGACGTGTACCTCGACACCGCCAACGCCGACGGTGCCGAGGCCCGTGCGGCGCTGTTCCGCCTGGCGTGGGACTTCGTCGGGTCGGGCCTGGGCGAGCAGGGTGGAGCTGTACGAGCGCTTCTACCTCGGCTCGCGCAGCCGCAACCGCAAGATGATGCACATCTCGTCGAAGGAGACGACCGGATGGCAGATGGGGTCGGCCCCCGAGATCCGTGAGCGTGGCGGCCGGCTGGTCGACGGCATGCTCGGCGTGACGCGGTGGACGCGCACCGACACGACGACGGTGTCGCCGCGCGAGGCCGCGGATCGGTTGCTCAAGCCGATCCAGCAGTTCACGCGGGGCTGGATGACGACCACGGCGACGGCGGCGCGGGCGGTGGAGCTCGGCTTCCCGTCGGGGCACGAGTTCTGGGTCGTCGGGCGGGCCGGGGTACTCGGCGAGTGCGGGCCCGAAGTGGCGGCGGCCGGCTTGGCGTTCATCGCGCCGGCCGCGGTGCGCGACGCCTACGCGGTGCGCCCGCCCGGCCTGTCGTGCGAGCGCACCGCCGCCGAGTTCTCGGCTCGCTGCGTGGCGTGGGGTGGGGAGGCGCTGGCCGGCTTCGACCCGGACCGGATGGCGCAGCTCGACCACCTCGGCCGCCGGGTGATCGACGCCGCTCCTGCCGCCCTCGGGTCGATCTTCGCCGGCTGGCGCGCGATGCCCCGGCCCGACGACGTCGGCGGGCGGGTGGCGCTGACCACGCACGTTCTGCGGGAGATGCGCGGCGCCGCCCACATCGCGGCGGTGATCGGCGCCGGGATCACCCCGCTCGACGCCATCCTGGCCTCGCCGGCGGCACCGCCCCGGAGCGGGCCTGACTGGGCGGTCCACATGGGATGGCAGCCGCCGTTCCGCGACGCCGCCGAGGTGCGGGCGGCACGGGCCGACGCCGAGGAGCGCACCAGTGCGATCATGGCGGCATACCTGGGCGTGCTCGACGGCGCCGAGCGAGGCGCCCTCGTCGAGCTCGTCACCACCACGCGCGAGAGCATCGAGATGTGAGAGAGGAGACACGATGACGACGTCCGAGGAGATCAAGGCACCGGCCAAGGCGGTCACTCCGGTCGGGGTGAACCACCTGGTCCTCAACGTGCGCGACATGGAGGAGTCGCACCACTTCTGGTGCGACCTGCTCGGGTTCCAGCAGGTCGGCGAGCTCAAGCCCCGCACCGACGGCATCCCGTCCATGAAGATGCGCTTCTACTCGGGCGTGAGCGACAACGAGCACAGCCACCACGACGTGGCGCTCGTCGAGCGCGACGGCCTCAACGAGCCGCCGAACGAGTGGAGCATGTTCGACGGCAACCTCGCCGTGAACCACATCGCCATCACCTACCCCGACCGTGACTCCTGGCGCCGCCAGGTCTCGTGGCTGCAGGAGAACGGGGTCAAGGTGAACCTCCGGGTCGACCACGGCATGACGCACAGCATCTACATCAACGACCCGAACGGCTACGGCGTCGAGGTGCTCTACGACCTGCCGCGCGAGGTGTGGGGCCACGACATCGACGGCGCGCTGAACCACGCCGTGGTGCGCGATGCCGGCAACCCCCTCGACGACGACACCGACTACCCGTCGGCGTTCAAGTAGCGGTCACCGACCGAGGGCCCGGTTGAGGGCTCCCGCCACCTCCCGGTGGTGACGGACGGGCAGCACCTCGCCGTGTCCGAGGCGGCTCAGGTCGGAGCCGAGCTCGGCGTCGTGCTCGCCGTCCACCTCGAGCAGCACGTCGAGCCGCCCGAACCGCGAGGCCAGGAGCCGGGGGTCGGGACCGGCGTTGTGGACCGCGTCCGACAGCAGGATCCCGTGGCGCCGCCGGGCGCGGGAGCGACCGAGCTCGCCGAGGCCGACCTCCAGGGCGAAGTGGACGTTGGTGAGTCCCTTGGCCGGGATCCGGAGCAGGTCGTCGAGGATGCGCATGGCGGCCAACGGATGGGTGAGCGGCTTGACCAGGACGGCGTCGCGCCAGAAGGCGACGACGGCCAGCTCCTCGTCCACGAGGTCGCTCGCCAGCGCCCCGACCGTCGCGGCGGCGATGCGCACCTTCTCGCCCCGCATCGACCCCGACACGTCGACCATCAGGACCACCGCCCGGCGGCCGCGCATCCGCTCCCGCACGACGATGTCGGTGTCCTCCGGTACCGGCCGCTCGGTGAGCACCTCCAGCGTGCGGTCGAGGTCGATGTCGTCGGACCCGTAGCGGTAGGGCACGCTCACGAGCCGGCCCGAGCCGCGCGTGGTGAGCCGGTCGCGGCTCCGCGGTCGCACGCTGAGCCGGCGGGCGATGGTGGCCGCCATCTGGCGCACGGCCGGCGCGTCGCCGCCGGGCTCGCTCACCTCGTCGAGGACGCGCCGCTCGCCGAGCTCGGTCGTGGCCATCCACCGCGTCGGCGCCGCTGGTGCCTCGACCGGCGCCGGGCGGCCGGCGCCGGTCACGCCCGCCGCCCTCCACGACGGTGTTCCCGCCGGCCGCCGGTTCGTACAGCTGGGGTCGCTCGTCGAGCTGCTTGGGCCGCCGTCGCAGCGGCCGCATGCGGGTGCCCGGCGACCCTCGTCCCGGGCCCGGCAGTCATATGGGGTTCGGCAGATCGGCCGTGGCGGCGCCGGCCGGGGCCGCGGTGCGGCCGCAGGATGAGCTGGTCCTCCCACAGCTCCCGGATCACCTCCTCGGGCGTCCGGTCGCTCGTCTCGTCGAGCGTGATGCGGGCCGAGAGGGCGACGATGGCGGCGTCGAGCAGCAGGGCGGCGTGGGCATCGCCGTCGGTGCCGGCGCGGATGGCGGCCAGCGAACCGGCGACGGCCACCATGTCGATGGCGCCGCGCACGCTGCTGCCCTGGCGCACGTCCGGATGCTCTCGCGTGGCGCGCGTCGAGCGCGACGGCGTCGGCGACGAGGCGGCGATCGTCGCTGCCGGTGCGCAGGGCCACGATCTGCTCGTCCTCCTCGGCCGACTGGTAGCCGATGGCGAGGCGGCACAGGCGGTCGTAGAAGCTGGCGCTGATCCGCGTCGTGCCGACGTTGTCGAACGGGTTCATCGACGCCACGATCCGGAAGCTCGGCTCGGCGCGGATGCGCCCGACGCGGGGGATCTCGATCTCCCGCTCGGCCATCGCCGTGAGCAGCGCGTTGAGCGTGTCCTCCGGCGCCCGGTTCAGCTCCTCGATGTAGAGGAAGCCGCCGCGCTGCATCGCCGCCACGAGCGGACCGGGCACGAAGTTGTCGGCGCTGTAGTCCTCGCGCAGCACGCGTGCCGGGTTGTGGTGACCGACCAGCTTCGCCGGCGTCAGCTCGGCGTTGCCCTCGACGAACAGCAGCGGGATGCCCCAGTTCTCGGTGATGGCCCGCAGGATCGTGCTCTTCGAGGTGCCGGGCGGCCCTTCGAGGAGCAGGTCGCGTCCGGCCGTGATCGCGGCCAGCACGAGGTCGAGCTCGCGGCTGCGCCCGACGACCCTGGCCGACAGCGCCGCCCGTCGTGATGCCAGGGTCGGGTCCAAGGAGCCGCCGTTCTACGCGTCGGGCAGGACGAGTCGGCGTCCCGCCGATCTTCTGGCAGAAGCCGGCGTCGACGGGCAGCGCGACGCCCGTGACGTAGCGGGCCTCGTCGGACGCCAGCCACAGCACGGCGTTGCTGATGTCGATCGGGTCGACCCACGGGATCGGCAGCGAGTTGAGGCCGGTGAAGGCCTCGCCCATGTCTTCGCGGCTCGGGTTCTCGAGGTCGGGTCGGACGAGCCGGTAGAAGAACGTCCGACATGACCATCGGGGTGTCGACGGTGGTCGGGTTCACGGTGTTGACCCGGATCATGTAGGGCGCCAGCTCCTGGGCGAGCACCCGCATGAGTCCCGACCACGCCGTGCTTCGCGGCGACGTAGTGCGCGAGGTTCGGGAAGCCCATCAGGCCGGCCACCGAGCTGGTGATGATCACGGCGCCGCCCTGGCGCCGCTCGATCATCGGCGCCACCGCCGCCTTGATCGTCTTCCAGACGCCGGTCAGGTTGATGTCGATCATCTCCTGCCACGTCTGCTCGTCCATCTCCATGGCCGGCGCGACGCTGCCGATGCCGGCGTTGGCGCAGACCACGTCGATGTGGCCGAACTCGGAGATGCCCTCCTGCACGACCGCCTGGAGCTGGCCCAGGTCGCGGACGTCGGCCTGGCGGGCCACGATGCGGCGGTCGAGCTCCTCGACGAGCTTGGCCGTCTCGGCCAGGTCGTCGGGCGTCGGCATCTCGTACGGCACCGTCTCGACCGGCCGGCACAGGTCGACGGCGATGATCTCGGCGCCCTCCTCGGCCAGGCGAAGCGCGTGCGAGCGGCCCTGTCCCCGCGCCGCTCCGGTGATGAATGCGACCTTGCCGTCCATCCGTCCCATAGCGGCCCCCCTGTCTGTGCCTTCGGGAACTACGCGTGCGGCAAATCGAGCGAACCGTACGAGGTCATCCGCCTGGCGTCAACCGATGACGCGCCGGGCGAGCGTTGCATCGCAGTACGATGTAACATCGTGCTTCCTCTCCTCCGATGGCGCCGGCACGCCCTCGTGCCTGTCGTCGCCGCGGGCTGGTGGGCGGGCTCGTCGGCGCCGCGTACATCGGGCTGCTCCACCTCCTGCAGCGCGTGCTGTGGCCCGACCACTGGAACGGCTGGGGTCAGGCCGCGGTGCTGCTGGCCGTCGGCGTGGTCGTGGCGGTCGGTCACCAAGCTGACGGGCGAGCCGGCCACCGTCGAGCTGCTCGTCGACAACATCCACGTGATCGGGCGGCACCGACGACATGCGGTCGCTGCCGTCGCTCGTGCCGGTCTCGTTGCTGTGCATCAGCGCCGGCGGTGCGCTCGGGCCCGAGGCACCGCTCGTGCAGACGACCGGCACGCTCGGGTCGTGGCTCGGGCGCCAGGCGCGGCTCGATCGCGACCGAGCGGCGGATCGTGACGATCACCGGCATGGCCGCCGGGTTCACGGTCCTGTTCGGCGCGCCGCTCGGCGGCGCGGTGTTCGCGCTCGAGATCCTCCACCGCCGCGGCCTCGAGTACTACGAGGCGCTGATGCCCGCGGTCGTCGGGTCGCTGTGCGGCTACGGCGTGTACGTCGGCATCACCGGCGTCGGGCTCGAGCCGGTGTGGAGCTTCCCGTCGGCCGGCGCGCTGCGTGCCGGCGACCTGCCTGGGCCGTCGGCTGCGGCGTCGGCCGGTGCCGCCGTGGCCGTCGTCTTCACGCTACCTGACACCGGCCTGCGCGCCGGGCTCCGCCGCGGTGCCGCCGTGGCGCGCCCGGTGCTCGGCGGCGCCGGCCTGGCGCTGCTCGCCGCTGCCGTCGCCCTACGCGCTCACCTTCGGCGAGGCGCAGATCGGCGACGCTCGACCAGCGACCGAGCTCGCGGTCGGCACGCTCGTGCTGGCCGCCGCTGGCCAAGCTGCTCGGCATCGAGCGTCGACGCTGGCGTCGGGTGGAAGGGCGGCTTCATCATCCCGCTGTTCTTCATGGGCGTCTGCCTGGGCCAGGCCGGCCACGCGCTGCTGCCGCACGCCAACGCGCTGGGTGCTCATCGCCGCGCCTCATGGTGGCGTGCAACGTCGGCGTCACGAAGACGCCGCTCGGCATCGACGCTGGTGGTCACCGAGATGGCCGGGCATCACGCTGCTGCCGACCACGCTCATCGCCGCGGTGGTGGCGCTCCTGCTCACCTCGGGCGTCGGGCTGATCGAGACGCAGCGCCGCCGCGACGACCCGAACTGATGCGCGTTGACCCGCGCTCACGGTTGATAACTCGCGTCAGTACGGTCAGTTGTAGGTGTCGAAGAGCTGTTGGAGGGCCTTGATCTGGCCGCCCGAGGTCGACGACATCACCGCGATCGGGGTGACCCCGAGGTCCCACCACTCGGCGATGCCGTCGCGCACCTCGGTGGCCGATCCCGACAGCGTGCAGTCGCGCAGCCAGCGATCGCTCATCACACTCGGCACCGACTTGGGATCGGTGGCCTGGCGCCTTCTCGATCGCCTCCATCTCCTCGAGGTAGCCCGCCTGCTTCCAGTAGTTCCGGTAGTTGGGGAGGGCGACGTAGCCGGTGAGCGTGCGGCGGTGGATGGCCTCGGCGGCGGCGCGGTCGGTGTCGATGACGGTCGGCACCATGTTGGCGAGGAAGAAGCCGTCGCGTTGGCCGCCGGCACCCGGGCCAGTTGCGCCGCCATGGCGCTGCGGGCGGCGTTGGCCCAGATCGCACCCTCGCTGATCTCGGTGGCGAGGCCGAGCATCTTGTCGCGCAGCGTGGCCAGGGCGATCGGCGGCAGGGACGGCTCGCGGCTCGACTTCACGGCCTCCACGTACGCCGTGGTGTCGGCCAGCGGCCGGCCGACGTCGAGGCCGAGGCGCTCGTGCACCGGGCCGTGGCTGACGCCGAGGCCGAGGGTGAAGCGGCCGCCGCTCACCTCGGAGATGTGGCCGGCGAGCACCGCCGTCTCGCTGGGCGTCGCCAGGTAGATGGGCTGGATCGAGGTCCAGAACGGGATGGTCTCGGTGACGTGGGCCAGGGAGGCGCACAGGCCCATGGCCCCGCCGATGCTCGGACAGGCGATGCCGGCGAAGCCCTGCCGGTCGGCTTCCCGCGCCGCGTCGAGGGCGGCCTGGCGCTTGCCGGCCACGGCCACGAGTGAGATCGCCGGTCGTCTGTCGTCCATGCGGTGCGCCCCCTTGCTAGCGGTCAGGCCGCAGCCTGGCAGCGTCGGCGGGGTCGCGTCACATCGAGCTACGCGAACGCCGTGCCGCGGCGCTCGAGCGACTCCACCAGCCACCCGAGGTACCGCTGCGGCCCGAACGGCCCGTCGAACACGAAGCGCCAGCCCTGGCCGTCGGTGTAGGAGATGGCGCGCAGCTTGGCGAGACCGCCGCGGGTGCCAGACGGCGACTCCGGCCGGCGGTTCTCGTTGTAGAGCTGCAGCCGCAGGCAGGTGGTGCCGGTGTCGACCAGGAGGAACGGCCCGAGGAGCCGGTGCCCGATGCGGACCGGTACCAGCAGCGGCCCGGCGGCGAGGCGATCAGCGAGCAGCTCGGCCGTCCCCCGGTCCACCATCGACGTCAGCTCCCGATCGAAGCAGCCCCGCCACCCCGACGGCCCGCTCGTCGGATGGGTGTGCACGGCCACGATCAGCCCGATCAGGACCAGTGCGCTGACAACTGTGAGGGCGACGATGCCCGCCATAGCAGCAACCTCCACCACCGCGTCGTTGCGGCAGCCATACCCGTCCGGCGCCATCGGCGGACCTCACAAGGTGTACGCCGTCGCGCCGATGATTACAAGTCGCTTTGCGGAATCTTGACGGGCGTCGCCCGCCGGCTCAGGTCGTGGCCGGGTCCCCGTCGACGGCGGCGACGAGCTTGGGCACGAGGTGATCCAGGGCGTAGGGGAGGCTGAGCACGCTGCTGAAGCCCATGGCCCCGCCGTCGATCTGGTCGAGGAAGATCTCCCGGCCCTCCTTGGCCGCCCGCAGCTGCTGGCGGATGGGCGAGCCCTGGAGAACGGACAGCTCGGGGCCGGTCGAAACCCAGACGAGCACGTCGGTGTCGAGCACCGACATCTCCTCGGCCGAGAAGTTGGCCTAGAACGTGGAGCACCGTCTTCGACTCGGCGGCACTCGCCACCGCCAAGGCCGCCTACCTGGAGGACCCGGCGAAGGTGGAGGCCACGCTGGCGGCCTACGCCGTCGCCGGCCAGCAGGTCGGGGGCATCACGCTGACGCCGACCAAGGTGGCCATCGCCGGTCCCGTGGCCACCGTGACCTACGACATCGAGTTCGCCGGCAATCCGGCGTACCAGGCCGAGACCGGCACGCTGGCCCAGGCCGGCGGCGGCTGGGTGGTGACGACCGAGCAGTTCTGCTCGTTCATGGCGCTGGCCCTTGCACGCCGTGCTCGGCGTGAGCGCCGGTCAGCGGCCGCCGGTGAGGCGGTGGCGGCCGATGGCGTCGAGGTCCCGGTCCGGGTGGTGCTGCTGGAGGTAGAGGCGCAGGTCGATCACCCGCTGGGCGTGGGCGGCGTCGAAGGCGAGAGGGCCGGGCCGAGGGCCCGGTCGGTGTGGTCGAGCACGGCGAGGCAGTGCTCGACGACGAGGTGGCGCACCATCAACGAGCGCGGGAACCCGACGCCGGCCCGGTCCTCCGGGTCGGCGTCGATGGCCCGGCCGCAGTCGGCCAGCACGGCGCCCATGCCCCACCGGGCCGTCTCGATGGCGCCGAGCCGGGCCCGGGCCTGGGCGTCGTCGGGATCGATGCGCGGCGCGGACCGTGGCGGCCAATCCGTCGGCGCCTCCCGCCCAGCAGGCGGCGACGCCGATGGCGCCGTGCCACAGGCCCGGGCGCTCGACGTAGAAGCCGGGCACGCCGATCGGCGGCGTCCGGCGGCAACTCGACATCGAGGTGGACGGCCCCGGTGGCGGCGGCGGCCAGGGCGGGGCTGTGCCAGATGGACAGGTCGGCGGCGACGCCGCCGTCGTGCAGCGGGACGAGGAAGAGCCGCTCGCCGTCGGCGGCGGTGGCGGTGACGAGGGCGGCGTCGAGGAGGGATGCGCCCGAGCAGAACCCCTTCGTGCCCTGCAGGCGCCAGCGCCCGCCGTGGCACTCGGCGGCGACGGGGGCGTCGGACCGGTTCGACGCCCACACCCCGAGCAGGCGTGCCGGGGCGGGGCGGGGCGGCCGGCCTCGGCCAGGATGGCCACGGCGTCGGTGTGGGCCTCCGCCAGCCGAGCCACCGAGAGGTCCTCGGCGGCGGCGAGGGACCGCAGCGCCGCCGAGGCCGCGTCGGGGTGGCGCCGGCACCGGGGAGCGGGAGGTCGAGCGCACCCTCGTCCGCCAGTCGGCGCAGGCGGCCAGCAGCGTCAACCGGCATCGGCCAGCTCCCCAGCCACTGCCCGAACCCGCCCGTGGCTCTCGTGACGGTTCGGCTGCTGGTGACCACGTGCACGGTCCGGGTGGAGATCACGCGGCCGCCCGGCCGCCCGCAGCGCGTCCCACAGGCCGTTGTCCTCGCCCGAGGCCAGCGCCGGCCAGCCGCCGACGGCGAGGTAGGCGTCGGCCCGCACGCCGAGGTTGGCGCCGTGGACGTGCGGGTGCTCGTCGGGCGTCGTCGCCGTAGACGCTCGTAGCGTGGAAGCGGCACTCGGGACGCAGGGCGGGTGGTCCGCGGAACGAGTCGACCCGACCACGCCGGCCACCGCCGCGCCGCCGTCTCGGCCACTCGAGGTGGTCGGTCGAGCCACGACGGCGGCACGATCGAGTCGGCGTCGGTGTTGGCCAGCCAGATCGCGGCCGGATCGGCGCCGGTCGAATCGGCGCCAGCACGCGCGGCCGTGCCGCGCCGGCGCGCGCCGCGCCGACGCTCGCGGCGTCGACCTCGATCACGTCGCCGTGCATCGCCCAGCAGCGGCGGCGGCGCGCTCGGCCGTGCCGTCGCGCGCAGCCGTTCGGCGACCACCACGACCCGATGTCGGCCCGGTCCAGCGCCGCTGGCCGCCAGGCGGCGCCGGATGCGCGGCCAGGCACGGACCGATCAGTGTCGTCCTCGTCGTGCGCCGGCACCACGACGCCGACCGCGCCAGGTCACGCCCGCTCCCACCAGTCGAGCCGGAAGCCGTCGTCGCGGTAGCCGCCGCCGTGGCGGAGACCGCGCCCCCGCTGCGACGACTGCGTGGACCTCGTCGCCGTGCAGCAGGTGGTCGGTGCTGTGGCCGAGCCAGTGGACCGCCATGAGGTGCCGCCGGGCTCGAGCGAGCCGACGGCCCGGTCGCGCAGCACCCGGCAGCAGGTCGGCGCGTGAAGTAGTAGCCGACCTCGCTGAGCACCACGAGGTCGAACGTGCCGTCCGGCCAGTCGCTCGGGCACCGGCCCAGCCGACCGAGTTGGCGACGTTGGGCACGCTGGTGC
This sequence comes from uncultured Chloroflexia bacterium, assembly GCA_963749735.1. Taxonomy (GTDB): domain Bacteria; phylum Chloroflexota; class Limnocylindria; order Limnocylindrales; family CSP1-4; genus Chersky-267. Next base: position 226,824 of record CAVVNZ010000011.1, on the reverse strand, counting down.
GCCGTCTTGCCTCGTCGACGACCGCCGCCGAGCAGTCCGACGGCCACCACCTCGTCGCAGCGCGGTGGGCGAGCCGGCGGCGTCAGCTCGCCGATCGCGCATGCGGGCTCGAAGGCTCGCTCGAAGCGGCGGCGCGGCAGCGCGGCGACGGTGAGGTCGTAGCGGCGCTGCTCGTAGGCGCTGGACGCGAACCGCCACGGGTCGGGATCTGCCGCGTAGCCCTCGTCGAAGTGGGAGGTCGGGACCTTCATGGGTAGGCGATGACCACTTCGACGGCTCGGTCGAACGCGGCCAGGACGCCGGCCGGCACGACCGGCAGGCCGTTGGGACTGGGCTCGAGCTGGCTGCGGAAGGCGGCGATGGCGGCCGCGCTTGGCCGCGCGGTGGCGGCTCGGTGAGGGGCCACGTCCCGACGGCCGGCGAGGCGGGCTCGCGCCACGCCCAGACCGGGTACTCGGCCAGCGGCACGCCGAGGTCCAGCGGCCACCGCGGCGTCGGCTCGGCCCGGTGGCCTCGTGGTCGGGGTGGCCGTCGTGGCGCCAGGTGGTGAGCAGCCAGTCGGGCGCCGGCGGCCACGGCGCTCGCAGCGCCGGCGGCGATGGCGACCTCGTGGCGCGGCCAGGTCGCCGTCGGGCAGGCCCAGCCGATGGACGGTCGCCGTCGGCCAGCCGAGCGCAGCCAGCGCCATGGACCTGCTCGGCGCGGCGCCGCCGGCCAGGGCCGCCCGCCGCCGGCACCGGCCGAAGGCGCCCTCGCCGTCGGTGACGGCCACGACGCACCACGCGCCAGCCGGCGCGGCCGAGGTCGTGCATGAGGCCGCCCGCGCCGAAGACCTCGTCGTCGGGATGGGGGGCCACCACCACGACCCGGCCCGGGGGCCCCGGGGTCCAGTTCGGAGTCGTCGGCAGACATGCGGCGGCCATCTACCCAGGCACGGCCCGATTGATCCGTGGACGCCGCTTTGCGCTCGACCCCTCCGACCTGGGAATATGGCGCACTGATCTCATGGGGAAACGAGGATCTTCGCCTGCGGAGATCTTCATGGGGAAAAGGAGCCAACACGTGTCGGACAAGCCCAGCTATCTCGGCCTCTTGAACGCCATCTCCCTCGGCGAATCCGAGGCGCACTGCTACCTGAACGCCTGGGTCGAGGCCACGCCCAGCCCCGACGTGAAGGCCGTCCTCCCCACCGTGTGCCCACCGCGAGGGTGAGCACGGCCTGAGCTTCGCCAAGCGCATCAACGAGCTCGGCTACAGCCTCATCGCCGAAGGACAACCCGAAGTTCGCGGAGCAGATGGCGATCGCCGCTCGGACCGCACCGACCTCGAGAAGTTCGAGGCTGCTCGGGCTCGGCCGCCAGACGGCGCGACGGGCCCGACATCTTCGCCGGCATGTTCAACGACACCACGATCGACATCACGACGGGTCAGCTGCTCGGGCGCTACATCGCCGAAGAGCGCGACTCCGGGCGCCAGCTGCGCCAGTGCTACACGCTGCTCAAGGAAGCGGCCGAGTGCGAGGCGCCGGCGCCGGGGCCAGCTCGAGCCAGCTCGCCGCGCTCGACACCAAGGTCGACGCCCTGTGCCGCGCCGTCGACGAGCTGCGCCAGATCGTGTGCGCCCAGACGATGGAGCCGGCGCCGCGGGCAACAGCAAGCGCAAGTAGCAGTCAGCCCGGCAGCGCCGGGAACTCCACCGTGCTGAAGAACCACAGCGCCGAGGTGAGCCACACCCCGACGAGCGTCGTCACCAAGTGGCGCCGACGACGGGGATGGCCCACCTCGGCAGCCGCTTTGCCCGCAGGGCGAGCAGCTTGGTGGCGATGGCGCCGTAGAACGCGCAGCCGAGCAGTCCGTGGATCAGCGGCCGCGGCCCGCGGTCGGTGGCGAGGCCGAGCGACCAGAGGCAGTGGTAGGCGACCGGCAGCGAGACGCACGAAGGCCGACCGTGCCGCTCCAGCGGTGGGCGGCCGGCAGCCACCGCGGCATCGTCCGGGGCACGCGCAGGCGCCCGTACATGCGCAGCGCCGACAACAGCTGGAACAGCGCCAGCACGCACGGCGATCGTCGCCAGCCAGCTCTTCATGGCGAGCAGCGACGGGAAGCCGAGGTCGTCGATGGCGCGCCCGGTGGCGTGATGGACGCGGCCGTAGACGCCGAGCGCCAGGGCCACCGCGCCGCCGGCGAGCGCCGGCGCGATGAGCGCGACGGCCGGGCGGCGGGGTGCGGGTTGCGGGGTGGTCGCGGTGGGTGAGGGCAACGTCGCGGTCATGGCGACCGGTACGAGGCCGCGGCCGGCGCGGTTCGCGAACCGTGACGGTGCGGCGCGGCCGTAGTGACCGGCCATGAAACGGATCACGGATCACTCGTCGTGTGCGCCGCCGCCGGCGCGTTCACGCCGGCGCGCTCTTCTACCAACCCGCCCTCGATCGAGCGCCGCGCACCGCCGCTCCGGCCGGGCACGGTGCAGATCAAGGGCTTCGCGCTTCCAGGCGGCCCCGGCCACAGCGCGGCCGGCGCCGCGTCACCATCGTCGAACGCGCGACGGCGTCGACCACACGATCACCGCCGACGGCGGCGCGTTCAACGTGAAGGTCGGCGGCAACGGGCGTCGGTGGCGTTCCGCGCGCCGTCGAAGGCCGGCACGTACACGTTCTTCTGCACCATCCACCCGGAGATGACCGGCACGCTCGTGGTCGCCTGAGAACCGCTGCCGACCACCCGCCGTACCGCGATCACACCCGCAACCCCTACACGGAGGATTCGCACCATGACACAAGAAGCCCCTCTTCGCCATTGTCGCTCTCGCCGCCGTCGGCCTCGCCGCCTGCGGCGGTGGTTCGACGACCGCCCCGCCGCCGCGCCGGCCGGCCGCCCGCCGCCGGGCCCGCGTCGGCAGCGCCGTCGCCGGCGCGCCGGTCGCCGTGAAGGTCGCCGACACCGACGGCCGGCAAGATCCTGATCGGGCCCGACGGCCGCACGCTCTACGGCTTCACCAACGACGTTGACGCCAAGAGCACCTGCTACAGCACGTGCGCGGAGGCGTGGCCGCCGGTCATCGTCGACTCGCAGTGGTCCGTCGGTCCCGGTCTCGACACCGGCGTCTTCAGCACCGTGCTGCGCGACGACGGCACCGAGCAGCTCGTGGCGGGCAAGTTCCCGCTGTACGCCTACTCGGGCGACGCCGCTCCCGGCGATCTCAACGGCCAGGGCAGCGGCGACGTGTGGTTCGTCGTCGGCAGCGACGCCAAGCTGGTCGAAGGACGGCCGACGGACGGACGAAGTCGGCGGCCGACCACGCGCCGGCCGCCGGCGGCGGCACCGGCCACGACGGCCGCTCCGCGGCGGCGCCGGCCCCGGCGCTGCAGCTCGCCGACACGCCGCTCGGCAAGATCATGGTCGACGCCGACGGCCACACGCTCTACGCCTTCACCAAGGACGCCAACGGCACGCCGACCTGCGCCGACGCCTGCGCCAAGGCGTGGCCGGCGGCGACGGTGACCGGTGCGCCGAGCGCCGACCCGGCATCACGGCCGCCATCACGACCGTCGACGCCCGGGCGGCGGCTCGATGCTGAAGGCCGGCAAGTGGCCGCTCTACCGGTTCGCCGGTGATGCCGCCCCCGGCGACACCAACGGCCAGGGCAGCGGCGGCGTGTGGTTCGTCGTCGGTGCCGACGGCAAGCTCATCAAGTCGTAGCAAACGCAACGAAAAGGGAGCGCCGGTGACTTCGGTCGCCGGCGCTTTCGCGTGCCGGCGCTGCGCTACAAAAAGCTGCCGAACGTGTCGATGACGAGGTGCACCGGCGTGCTGGTGCTCACGAGGACGTGGCCGTCGCCGTCGGGGTGCACCACGACGGCGTTCGGCACGATCTGGCCGGCCCGGAAGTTCACGTTCGAGGTGGGCGGCTGGGGCACGCCGCCCGGGTAGACGGTGACGTACCCGTCGGCGTCCGATCGACCGGCAGCGGTGACGTTGAGGATGGCGCCGGCGGCGCCGGCCACGGTGGCGGCGACGTCGGCGGTGATGACCGGGGCACCGCCCTCGCGCGTGTCGAGCAGCCGAGGTCGGCGCGACGGCCACGTAGTTGGCGGTGACGGCACCGGCCACGTCGACCACGAGGTGGGTGGGCGTGCTGGCGTGGAGGCAGAGCGAGCCGTCGGCGGCCACGGGCACCACGGCGGCGTTGGCGACGATCTCGCCGGCACCGAAGTTGAGGTTCGACGCCAGGGGCAGGGCGGCGCCGCAGGCGTAGGCGGTCACGTAGCCGGCCGCACCCGACCCGCCGGCGACGGTGAGGTTCACGACGGCTGCTTGAGAGCCGGCGGGCACGACCGGCACGGCGACATCGGTGACGAGAGCGCCGGCCGGGCGGGTGTCGAGCGCCCGGCGCGGCGTCTCGGGTTGCAGGCCGGCGTCGAAGGAGAACCACCCGTCGACGTCGACGATGACGTCGGCGGCGTGGACACCGGCGGCGATGCAGACCGTGCCGTCCGGGGCGACGGGCACGATGGCGTGGTTGGGCACCCCAGGCTCCCCACCGGCGTAGTTCAGGCTCGAGGCCTGCGGCGGGCCGTCGATATTTATCCTCGATCGACCGAAATCGTTTCAGCAATGGACCATTTCTCGCCGGGTGAGGCCTATGGAGCGGCGAGCCGGCGGTGGCGCCGCTCGCAATCGAGCACACCGGCATCGCGGAAGGGGAAGAGGTGCTCAAAACCCGGCTGTGGCACCGGCAGCCTGGCCTTTGCGCTCGTAGAGGCCCGCCGGTTCGGGCCAGAGACTCCGACGGTGCTCACATCTCGTGCTTCAGCCGGCAATTCTCCGCTGGCGCGCCGCGTTCGGCCGACCCAAATGGGAACAACAAGACTGCTGAGCCGTTTTCGGCTCGGCGCCATTGCGCCTTGCGGGGAGATGAGGCAAGCTGTCGCACCCCTGACGAGGGTCTGCAGAACGGGCATGGCGGACCGGGCGAAAGGGAAGATGACGCTCGCACGCAGTCACATGTATAAGGCGCCGCCTCGATGACCGAGGGCGAGTGACCGCGCAAGACGACAAGCGATCGGGCGCGCCCCGGTCGCCAGGAGGAGCCTAGTGCAGCCTACCGACATCAGTAATCCCGACTATTTTCATAAGGTCGTCGATTGCCAATGGGCCTGCCCGGCGCACACGCCGGTGCCGGAATACATCCGGCTGATCGCCGACCGGCGCTTCAGCGACGCCTGGATGGTCAATTGGGAATCGAACGTCTTCCCCGGCATCCTCGGGCGCACCTGCGACCGCCCGTGCGAGCCGGCCTGCCGGCGCGGCCGGGTCGAGAAGGAGCCGGTCGCGATCTGCCGGCTGAAGCGCGTCGCGGCCGACAACAAGGGCGACATCCGCCCCTATCTGCCCGCGATCCCGCGCGAGAAGAACGGCAAGCGCATTGCGCTCGTCGGCGCCGGCCCGGCCTCGCTGACCGTGGCGCGCGATCTGATGCCGCTCGGCTACCACTGCGTGATGTTCGACGGCGACGCGAAGGGCGGCGGCATGATGCGCACGCAGATCCCGCGCTTCCGCCTGCCCGAAATCGGTCACCGACGAAGAGGTCGATCTGATCCTCGACATGGGGGTCGAGACCCGTTTCGGGAATTTTGTCCCCAGCCTGAAGGAGCTGCTGGCCGAGGGTTGGGACGCGGTGTTCGTCGGCTGCGGCGCGCCGCGCGGGCGCGATCTCGACATTCCCGGCCGCAAGGAAGCGGCCGCCAACATCCATATCGGCATCGACTGGCTGTCCAGCGTCTCGTTCGGCCATATCGACAAGATCGGCCGCCGCGTCGTCGTGCTCGGCGGCGGCAACACGGCGATGGATTGCTGCCGCTCGTCGCGCCGGCTCGGCGGCGAGGAGGTCACCGTCGTCGTGCGCAGCGGCTTCGAGGAGATGAAGGCCTCGGCCTGGGAGAAAGAGGACGCGATGCACGAGGGCATCCCGATCCTCAACTTGCTGGTGCCGAAGGAATTCACCCACGAATGGCGGCAGAGCTGACCGGCGTGCTGTTCGAGAAGGTCAAGGCCGAATACGACGAGCGCGGCCGCCGCAACCTGGTGCCGACCGGCGAGCCGCATATGCACATCCCGTGCGACGACGTGCTGGTCGCAATCGGCCAGGAGAACGCCTTCCCGTGGATCGAGCGCGACATCGGCATCGAGTTCGACCGCTGGGACATGCCCAAGGTCGACCCGAAGACGATGCAGTCGACCCTGCCCAATGTCTTCTTCGGCGGCGACGCGGCGTTCGGGCCGAAGAACATCATCTGGGCCGTGGCGCACGGCCACGACGCGGCGATCTCGATCGACAAATTGTGCCACGGCGAGGATGTCGGCGACCGGCCGCCGCCCGGCGTGACGCTGGTCAGCCAGAAGATGGGCATCCACGAGTGGAGCTACGACAACGACATCTCGAACGACCTGCGCTACAAGGTGCCGCTGCGGGACACTGCGGTCGCGCTCAAGGACATCAGGGTCGAGGTCGAGCTCGGCTATGACGACAAGCTCGCCTTTCTCGAGGCCGAGCGTTGCCTCAATTGCGACATGCAGACCGTCTTCACCGGCCAGCTGTGCATCGAATGCGACGCCTGCGTCGACATCTGCCCGATGGACTGCATCACCTTCACCGAGAACGGCACCGAGGAAGACCTGCGCGGCCGGCTGATGGCTCCGGCGCTCAATCTCGAGCAAGACCTCTATATCGGCAATTCGCTGAAGACCGGGCGCATCATGGTCAAGGACGAGGATGTCTGCCTGCATTGCGGCCTGTGCGCCGAGCGCTGTCCGACCGGAGCGTGGGACATGAGCAAATTCCTCCTCGACATGACACAGGCCGGGCCCGCATGCCGCAGCCGATGACCGGCTTCGCCGCCTTTTTCAAGAGCTCTGAGCCGATGGCATCACAGTCGAAATCTCGAAATCGCCGCGATCCAAAGCGTCAACGACTTCGTCGTCAAATTCGCCAACGTCAACGGCTCGGGCTCGGCCAGCGCCAATGCGCTGTTCGCCAAATCGGTGCTGCGGATGGGCATTCCGGCGAGCTCGCGCAACATCTTCCCGTCGAACATCCAGGGTCTGCCGACCTGGTACGAGGTGCGGATCAGCGAGAGCGGCCATCTCGGCCGCCGCGGCGGCGTCGATATGATGGTCGCGATGAACCCGGAGACCTGGGACGAGGACATCGCCGAGATCGAGCCCGGCGGCTATCTGTTCTACGATTCGACGAAGCCGCTGCCGGCCTCGAAATTCCGCGACGACATCAACGTGATCGGCGCGCCGCTGACGGCGATCTGCAACCGCAACTACACCGACGCCCGGCAGCGGCAGCTGTTCAAGAACATCATCTATCTCGGCGTGCTGTCGGCGCTGCTGGACATCGATGTGGCGGCGATCGAGAAGCTGATCGGCGAGCAGTTCCGCGGCAAGGACACGCTGATCAAGCCCAATCTGCACGCGCTGCATCTGGGCCGCGACTGGGCGCTATCAGCGCTCGATTGCCCGATCGGACTGCGCCTCAAAGCAGCTGGACAAGGTCGGCGACCGCATCTTCATCAGCGGCAACGACGCGGCGGCATTGGGTGCGTCTATGGCGGCGCGACGGTCGCCGCCTGGTACCCGATCACCCCGTCCTCCTCGCTGGCCGAGGCATTCTCGGCGCATTGCCACCGCCTCCGCCGCGACCCCGAGACCAAGAAGAAGCGCTTTGCGATCATCCAGGCCGAGGACGAGCTCGCCTCGATCGGCATGGTCATCGGCGCCGCCTGGAACGGCGCGCGCGCCTTCACCGCGACCTCGGGCCCGGGCATCTCGCTGATGCAGGAATTCATCGGGCTCGCCTATTTCGCCGAGATCCCGGCGGTCATCTTCGACATCCAGCGCGGCAGCCCGTCGACCGGCATGCCGACCCGCACCCAGCAGGCCGATATCCTCGTCCTGCGCCTATGCCTCGCACGGCGACACCAAGCACGTGCTGTTGTTCCCCGAGGACCCGCGCGAGGCTTTCACCTTTGCCGCCGACGCGCTCGATCTCGCCGACCGGCTGCAGACCCCGATCTTCGTCATGCTGGACCTCGACATCGGCATGAACGACTGGCTGGTGCCAGCCGCTCGACTGGGACCGAGGCGCGGCGTTACGACCGCGGCAAGGTCATGACCGCCGAGATGCTCGAAGCCGGCAGTGAATTCGGCCGCTATCTCGACGTCGACGGCGACGGCATCCCCTACCGCACCTATCCCGGGACCCATCCGACGCGCGGCGCCTTTTTCACCCGCGGCACCACCAAGGACCGCTACGCGCGCTATACCGAGGAAGGCCCCGATTACGTCGACAACATGCAGCGGCTGTTGCGCAAGTTCGAGACCGCCAAGCGCCTCGTGCCGCGCCCGGTCAAGCGCGAGGCGCGGGAGGCGACCCGGTTTGGCGCGATCTATTTCGGCTCGACCGCGCCGGCGATGGACAGAGGCGCTCGAAGCGCTCGAAGAGCGCGGCATCCATCTCGACACGATGCGCATCCGCGCCTTCCCGTTCCACGACGACATTCTCGATTTCATCGCCGCCCACGAGCGCGTCTTTGTCGTCGAGCAGAACCGCGACGCGCAGATGCGCACCTTGCTGACCAGCGAAGGCGATATCGACCCGGCACGGCTCGTGCCGATCCTGCATTACGACGGCACGCCGATCACCGCGCGGTTCATCGTCAAGGCGATCGCCGACATGCTCTCCGTCGTCACCCTCGCCCCGCTGAGCAAGGCGCTGCCGTGAATGGCGCAAGCGATCTCGCCGCGTTGTCTCTCCGCTCCTCGAGACGAGATGAGCGGATTCGGCCTGTCGATGTGCGAGCGACTCACCCGCCGAAGCAATCTCGCTGGACCCCTCCCTGTCCCGGTGGTCGGACATGAGCTTGTTGCGAGTCCACAGATGACCTACATCGCCAAACCCCGGCTGCATCACCCGAAGCTGCCGACCAACGCGCTCGGCTATACGCAGCGCGACTACGAGGGCGCGGTGTCGACCTTGTGCGCCGGTTGCGGCCACGATTCGATCAGCGCCGCGATCATCCAGGCCTGCTTCGAGCTGCCCTGCCGCCGCACCGCATCGCCAAACTTTCCGGCATCGGCTGCTCGTCGAAGACGCCGACCTATTTCCTCGGCAAGTCGCACGGCTTCAACAGCGTGCACGGGCGCATGCCGTCGGTGTCTGACCGGCGCCAACCTCGCCAACCGCGAGCTGATTTATCTCGGCGTCTCGGGCGACGGCGACTCGGCCTCGATCGGGCTCGGCCAGTTCGCGCACTGCATTCGCCGCGCCGTCGACATGGTCTACATCGTCGAGAACAACGGCGTTTACGGGCTGACCAAGGGCCAGTTCTCGGCGACCGCCGACAAGGGCTCGAAGGCGCGAGCGCGGCGCCGTCAACACCGATTCGCCGATCGACCTGGTCGCGCTCGCCTTGCAGCTCGGCGCCTCCTTTGTCGCGCGCAGCTTCTCCGGCGACAAGGCGCAGCTGGTGCCGCTGATCAAGGCGGCGATCGAGCACAAGGGCGCCGCCTTTATCGACGTGATCTCGCCCTGCGTCGCGTTCAACAACAACCCGGAATCGACCAAGAGCTTCGATTACGTCCGCGCCCATAACGAGGCGGTCAACCAGCTCGACTTGATGGTCGAGCGCGACGAGATCGTCGCCGATTACGCGCCCGGCACGGTCGAGACCGTGGTGCAGCACGACGGCTCGGTCCTGCGGCTGCGCAAGCTCGCCCTCGATTACGATCCGCGCGACCGGATCTCGGCCCTGACCTATCTGCAGCAGCGCCACGCGGCCGGCGAGGTCGTCACCGGCCTCCTGTTTGTCGAGCCCGATCCCGGCGACCTGCACGAGTTTCTCGACACCGTCGAGACGCCGCTCAACGCGCTCGGCGAAGCCGAGCTCTGCCCCGGCCCCGACGCTCTCGCCCGCTACAACGCCGCACACCGCTAATTGACCGATCTTCGAGCCCGCAAGGGCCAGAGATAATTTAGGAGCAGCTTGGGGCTCAAGCGGCATCGGATGAGCGTTAGCCACAATCAGGAGCGAGGAACATCTTTCCGCCGAGCCGGGCAGCGGCACCCATATGGGTTCAAACGGATCCCGGTTGCCCGTGCCAGGAGGTTGCAAATGTGGATGCAGATCAAAGCGGCCGTCGTAAGTGCGGCATTCCTTGCCGGAGCGGCTGGGATCGCTTGTGCTCAAGGCAGCAGCACTCAGGATCCCGGGGGTCTGACAACGGGGAATCTGACCTTTCAGGACCTCGGCCCTGCCGGCCCCGTACCGGGCCCGACCGAACGCAGCCAAACAACCCGATTGCCCGGCGCCTATGGGACGAGCGGCACGGCCGGCACCGTCAGCGGCCCAGGCACCGGCTCGACTGGTTTTGGCGCCGGCAATACTTCCGGGTTTGGAGGCAACGCCGCCGGAAGCAGACGATAGCCGTCAGGGCCATCTGCCTCGGTCGGTCCGGCCCGCGATCGTCAGTCCGCCGTACAGCGCGTCGCCTTGCGGTTGGCCAGCCAAGGCTGATACGTCTCGCGCGTCTTGGCCAGCATCGGCGATTTCGAATGTACGTCGAGCGCTGCCTGGTCGCGCCAAGCTTAGACCAGCAAGACGCGGTTGTGATCCTCCTGCGGCAGTAGCACGTCGAATTGTTGGCAGCCGTCCTCGGCGCGCGATCGTTGCGCGTGCGCTTTGATCAATTCGATGAATTGATTGCGGTGCTCGGGTTTCGTCTCGAACTCGACGACGATCATGATGCGGCTCATGGGCATTTCCTCTGGCGTGATTCCGCGGCATCATTGGCGATCCGCCGGCACCTCGGCAAGCGGCGGCCCGCAGATTGGGGAATCTCACCATGGCACACGACGCGTTGCGCACGATTTTGCCGATCGCCGGCTGGCCCGAAGAGCGGGCGCGCACGGTCGAGATCACCGGCGGCGCCGACCCGGTCTTGCCGACGCCATTCCGCATCGGGGCCGCGGGTGCCGCGGCGCTCGCCGCGACCGGCCTCGCCGCCGCCGATCTCTGGGAATTACGCACCGGCACGCCGCCAGGAGGTCGCAGTCGATCTGCGCCAGGCGGTCGCGTCATTGCGCAGCGGGCATTACATGCAGATGGACGGCAGCCGGGTCTCCACCGAGCGCAACACGGTGATGGGCGTCTATCCGGCGAAAAACGGGCGATGGAGCTACATCCACGCCAATTTCCCGAACCATCGCGCGGCTGCGCTGCAGGTGCTCGGTGTGCCGGAAGACCGCGACGCGGTGCGCCGGGCGGTTGCGAACTGGGATGCGCTCGAGCTCGAAGAGGCGATCATCGCCGCTAAAGGCGCGGGCGGTATGGTGCGGAGCATGGCCGAGTGGGCGCAGCACCCGCAGGCCGCCGCGATCGCCTCCTTGCCGGTGATGGAGATCCTCAAGATCGGCGACAGCCCGCGCGAAAAGCTGCCCGAAGCCGAGCGGCCGCTGTCGGGTATCCGCGTCCTCGACCTCACCCGGGTGCTCGCCGGGCCGACCGCCGGCGCGCACATTGGCCGAGCACGGCGCCGATGTCATGAAGATCACCGCGCCGCATCTGCCCAATATCGGCTATCAGGAATACGACACCGGGCACGGCAAATTGTCGGCGCATCTCGATCTGCGCCAGCCGCGCGATCTCGACACTCTGCGCGGGCTGGTGCGCGAGGCCGACGTGTTCACCCAAGGCTACCGGCCGGGCACGCTCGGCAATCGCGGACTGTCGCCGGAGGAATTGTCAAAGCTGCGGCCGGGCCTCGTCTACGTCTCGATGTGCGCGTTCAGCCATGCGGGCCCGTGGGCGTCGCGCCGCGGCTTCGACACGGTCGTGCAGACCGTCAGCGGGATCACGACGCGCCAGGGCGAACTCTTCCCCGGCGCCGAGCCCGGCCCGCAATTCTACCCGGTCTCGGCGATCGATTACCTGACCGGCTATCTGATGGCGTTCGGCGCGATGGTGGCATTGGCGCGGCGGGCGCGCGAAGGCGGCAGCTGGCTCGTGCGCATCTCACTGGCGCAGACCGGCCGATGGCTGGTCGATCGCGGCGAGGTGCCGGAGGCCGCCCTGAAAGACGTGCCGAAGGAATTCCCGCAAGCCGAAATCGACCGCTGGTCGATCGAGAGCGATACCCCGGTCGGGCGGCTGCGCCATCTCGGGCCCACCGTGCGCCTCTCCGAGACCCCTCCCTACTGGGCCCGCCCCTCCGTCCCGCTCGGCTATAACGAGCCGGTCTGGCCCGCCCGCGCCGTCTAGCCCCGCGTCGCTTAGCGAGCTTCGCGGACGATGCGGGCGAAGGTGGCGAAGATCCGGAACCCGGCTTTGACGGTGCCGCGGAAGGTTCCCGCTACCTTGGATTTCCCGGCGAGGCGGCGGCCGTGCGGCACCGGGAACTCCAGTATCCTGCAGGCCGGCGCGCGCCGCCCGCATCTGCATCTCGAGGTTCCAGCCATAGGTCATCTCGCGCATACCGAGGCGCCTCAGCGTATCGGCGCGGATCGCGCGGAAGGCGCACATATCGGTATAGCGCACGCCGTAAACGAGACCGATTGCAGCGCCGATGGCGCGGCCAGCCAGCGCCTGATGGGCTCCGATACTGCGCTCGCCACCCGCGGTACGCGAGCCGATCACGAAATCGTGTTCGCCCTCGACAATCGGCTGCACCAAGCTCGGGATCGCCTCGGGCCGATCGCCACCGTCGCCATCGAGAAAAACCAGGATCTCCGCCCCGTCCTCGATCGCCGCCGCGGCTCCCTTGGCGCAGGCCCGACCGTAACCGCGCTCCCCTCGACCAGCACCGTTGCTCCGGCGGCGCGCGCCTCTGCGACGGTGCGGTCGCGGCTGCCGCCATCGACGACGATGACTTGATCGACCCAGCCCCGCGGCATCGCCGCGACCACCGCGCCGATCGCCCCTTCCTCGTCAAGAACCGGAATGATTACGCGGCGGGGTCGGATATTTGGCCCGCCTTGCCCGCCGTTCACAGGCTCCAGCGGACTCCGCACGAGGCGCAAGCCGGCGGCGGCTTTTCGCTCAGTAATGCGCGGCGGAATTCCTGGTAGCGCGGCCCGTTCCAGATCTGCCGCAGGCTCTCCTGGGTTGCGTCCCCCAAGGTGAAGTTGTCATAGCCGCGCATCGAAAACGGCGCGATACAGCAAGGGATCGCCCGGCCATGGGCGGTGAAATACATCAGGGTCCAGGGCCGCCGGCACAGCGACCACGGCTGAGTCCTCCGCCTGCGCGCTTGAGGCTGGTGCCGGGCTCGGTCGCGCCCGAAGCGTTGAAGCGGACCCCGAGCATCTCGGCAATGGCGGCAGCTTCCTCGAGCCGCCTCGGCTCGTCGCCTTCGAGCTTTTCGAACAAGGCAGACTGCGGCGCGCGCCAATCCCTTCCCTTCCGGCGTAAAGACCAGGCGCTGCAGATGGATCTCGGAGACCCCGATCCGATGCGCCAGCCGAACAATTCGCGGCAGCTGATCGATTGTCTCTTTGAGCCCGGTCAGCCACAGCGAAACCAATGGGCGCTCGATGCCTTCGGCGCGCTGCAATGCGGTGAAGGCGCGCACGTTGCGGACGATCCGGGCGAACATGTTCTTGCCGCGCACTGCGAGAAAGGCCTCAGGCTCGGCGGCATCGAGCGACACGCGCAATTCGTCGAGACCGGCGGCGATCAGTTCCCTGCCCTTGCGCTCGGTCAGCAGGGTGCCGTTGGTGTTGAACAGCACGTAGGTGCCGCGGTCTTTCAGATAGCGCACCATGCGGGGCAGCGCCTTGCACCATCATCGGCTCGCCGACCCCGTGCAATACGACGCGCGCTATATGCGGAAACTGGTCGACAATACGAGTGAAGAGCTGCCAGCTCATATCGGCGGGCGGCTCGAGATCCTCGAAAGTGCGCGGGCAGGTTTCGCACAGCAGATTGCAGCGATTGGTCGTCTCGATATAAAGGCAGACCGGCTCCTGCTCGGCAATCTCGCCGCGCGCGTCGCCGACGGCCTCGAAATAGCGCCGCGGATCGGGTCTAGGTCTGCGCAGTCAATGGCACGCCGTGCTCCGGACCTTTTGTTGAAAACAGTGCGCCGGACGATATCGACAACGCACGAGTATGACAAAGCCGCCGTAGAGAGTGAACCCCACCCAAAACGGGATATTGCCGGTCTTGTGGTCCCAGTAGAGCAGGACCGCCGCAAGAGTGAGCCACCAGGCCGGCCACCATGGAGCGGCGGTCAGCAGCGCGACGAGCCAAACGAAGTACCAGGGATAATGGGGCGAGGCGAAGAACAGCGCCGCCGTGCCCAATGCCATCGCCCAGTTGCAGGCTCGAGCCCGGCTCCGGCCGCCGGCGCAGAGCACCGATCGCCAGCCCGGCCATGACGCTAACGGCCAAGCCCGAGATAGGCCGCGAGCGGTACGGGAATGGCGCGCCGGGTCATGCCGAGGAGCCAGAAACCGGCTGCCGGAGCCGCAATTTCTCCTCGGCGACATAGCCGGGCAGAAACCCCAGAGCGCGCGACCCCACGCCGATATAGGGGAGATAGGCGGCAACGATCACGGCGATGAAGGCGGCCGGCCATCGCCAATCGCCCAAATTTGACTTGGCGGGGCGCCACAGCGCCGGCGCCATAACCAGCGGAAAAAATTTCACCAGGGTGGCAGCGGCGAGCGCTACGCGCCGACCAGACGCGCCGCCCGCTGACGGCGGCGGCAAGCGCCAAGGCGGCACATGCAACGACCGCCGCGTCGACATGCCCCGAACCGGCGATCTCCCATATGCGGCAGCGGGTGCCAGGCATAGAGCAGGATCTGCTCCGGCGGCCGCCCGGCGGCCCGCAAGATAAAGATCAAGGTCCCGATGCCGACGGCCTCGATCGTGACAAACACCAGCTTCACCGCGAACGCGGTCTCGCCAATGCGGTTCGCCGCCAGAAACAGCATCTGGGCGACCGGCGGATAAATCGTCGGCGCGTAATTGTTGCGATTGATGTTCGGAAAGATCAGCGGATCCCGCAGCGCGCTCGAGTTCGGGATCGGTCGGAATGTAACGGTATGGATTGATTCCGGCGGCCTGGACCCGCCCGTCCCAGATGTAGCGGTTGATGTCGTCGGACAAAAAGACCGGCGCCGCTAGCGCGAGCAGGCGCAGCAGGACCGCCGTTCCCAGGATCAGGGCTAAACCCGGCCGCTCGATCGCGAAGGCGCAGAACGACAGCTGCAGCAACCGCCCAGACAGCTCCTTGGACCAAGCGCGACGATGACGAAGGCGGGGAGATCACGGTCGAATTGGGCGGCCAGCCCGCCTGCCGCGCCCGCGAGCAACAGACCGGCGAGGACCAGCAGCTTGACCGCGCCCTTCGCGCCCTCACCTAGCCTTCCCGCGGCCGGAGAGGGAGGGGGTGGCGGGCTCAGCACGGCCGAGCAGGCGCTCGACGCCGCCATTCTCGGCTGCCAGCTTTTCGAGAAACGCTGTCGTTCTAGGCGCCTGATAACCATTGCGATACGGGCTCGCTGCGCTCCGGCGCGGCCCGATCTCGCGGGCAAGCATCGCCAGCGTCTTCTTATCATCGACGTCGTACCATTCGGGCAGCGTCGCGACGGTGACACCGATCTCGGCGGCTCGGTCGAGCGTCTGTCGGAACACCCGCTCGGTGCTCCAATCGATCTCTTCAAACAATCGCCGATGAAACTGCTTCAACCCGATCAAGTAATAGCCGCCATCGGCAGCGGGCCCGAGGACGATGCGATCGCCGGATCTCCGCAGCCGGAGAACCGTCTCGACAAGGAATGCGGTCGGCAAGGTCGGGCTGTCGGCGTTGACCAGACAAACCGAGCTGTAGCCTGCATCAAAGAGGTCCCGCGCCGCATGGAACAGACTGCGCCCGATTGTCGCCTCCTTCGGTCGCAACAGCTTGAAGCCATCAGGCAGCAGATCATCGAAGAAGGGCTCGGAGCCCGGCGGATGATAGGCGGCAAAACCCTGGATTGGCGCCTGTTTCGCCGCGTGCACGATGTTGGCCGCGATGTCCGCTCAGACAGCAAGTATTGAGCTCGGCTGCCTCTTCAGGGGTCAAAGGCGGCACAAGGCGTGTCTTGACGGTCCCGGCGACCGACGCCTTGGCCATGATCGCAACCGCACAGCGTTCTTCAGGCAAGCCGGCCCCTCTATCCCGGTAATGTCCGGTTTTGGCCCAATTAGGCCAATACCCGCCGCTTTGGCTAGTGACTCACTTCCGGTTGACCTTGGGATACAATTCTGTTAGGGCATGCGGTGATGCATATCCAGCGCCACGAGCTTCGACTTAGCCGCTCGGCGTCCTGAGGGACGCCGAGCCGCCGTCGTTGCCCGTCCCAGTTGGGAATTTTCGCGCTCGCTGATGCTCATGTCTCTTCTCGATTTCAACGAGACCCTCCCCCTTCCAGCCGCTCCCCCGTGGGGTGGAGTACTGCGCTTCGGTCGCCGACTTACCACCGGCCGGCGGCTTTTACGCCAGCCGGCCGCGATCCTTTACCGATTTCAACAACGCAGCCGCCGGATTGGTGGTGAGCCTGACGACCGGGAGTTTCGAATGAGCAGCATGCCAATCCACAAATACCGTCCCTTTCCGCCGATCAACCTGCCCGACCGGCACTGGCCGTCGCAGGTCATCGACCGCGCGCCGATCTGGTGCAGCGTCGATCTGCGCGACGGCAACCAGGCGCTGGTCGAGCCGATGGGACCCGAGCGCAAACGCCGGATGTTCGACCTGCTGGTGAAGCTCGGCTTCAAGGAGATCGAAGTCGGCTTTCCCGCCGCATCGGAGACCGATTTGGCTTTGTCCGCGAGCTGATCGAACAGCAGCTGATCCCCGACGATGTGACGATCCAGGTGCTGACGCAAGCGCGGCCCGAGCTGATCGAGCGCAGACTTCGAGTCGATCCGCGGCGCCAAGCGCGCGATCATGCATCTCTACAACTCGACCTCGACCTTGCAGCGCCGCGTCGTGTTCGGGCTCGACCAAGCCGGCATCATCGACATCGCCGTGACCGGCGCCGGCTGATCCGCGATCTCGCCGAGTCGATGCCGGAGACCGAGATCATCTACCAATATTCGCCGGAGAGCTTCACCGGCACCGAACTCGATTTCGCGGTCGAGATCTGCGAGGCGGTGATGGATGTCTGGCGGCCGACGCCGGACAAGAAGATGATCCTCAACCTGCCGGCCACCGTCGAGATGGCGACGCCCGAATATCTACGCCGACCAGATCGAATGGTTCGGCCGCAATATCCGCGACCGCGACTGCCTCATCCTCAGCCTGCATCCGCATAACGACCGCGGCACCGCCGTCGCGGCCACCGAGCTCGGCGTGATGGCCGGGCGCCGACCGGGTCGAGGGCACGCTGTTCGGCAATGGCGAGCGCACCGGCAATGTCGACGTCATCACGCTGGCGCTGAATCTGTTCAGCCAGGGGATCGATCCCGGGCTCGTGATCACCGACATCGACGAGATCGTCCGCACCGTCGAGTACTGCAACCAGCTGCCGGTGCATCCGCGCCATCCCTATGCCGGCGAGCTGGTCTACACCGCGTTTTCGGGCTCGCATCAGGACGCGATCAAGAAGGGCTTCGAGGCGCTCGCAAAGCGCAACGACGATTTGTGGGAAGTGCCCTATCTGCCGATCGACCCGAAGGATCTGGGCCGCAGCTACGAGGCGGTGATCCGGGTCAACAGCCAGTCGGGCAAGGGCGGCGTCGCCTATGTGCTGAAGGCCGATCACGGGCTCGACCTGCCGCGCGGTCTGCAGATCGAGTTCAGCAGCATGTGCAGGAAGTCACCGACCGCACCGGCAAGGAGCTGACCAGCGGCGATATCTGGTCGCTGTTCCAGGAGACCTATCTGCGGCGGCGACGGGATCCAGCCTCGTCGATTACAGCCTGTTGCCCGAGCCGCGCGCCGGCGAGCGCCGGCATCGCCGCGACGGTCGAGATCGACGGCGAGCGAACGGCGCATCGAAGGTGTCGGCAACGGGCCGATCGCCGCGTTTGTCGATGCGCTGCAGCGCGATTGCGGCATCGAGCTGACCGTGCTCGACTATCACGAGAACGCGGTCGGCGCCGGCGCCGATGCGCAGGCCGCGGCCTATGTCCAGATCCGCAGCAGTCCGGTGACGGCAACGACTCTACGGCGTCGGCATCGACAGCGATATCGTCACCGCCTCGCTGAAGGCGGTAGCGAGCGCCGCGACCCGCGTGTCACAACATAGGAGCGGGCAATAGCCCGGCACCGCGTACCGTCGCTCCGACTATGGGCGAACGCACGATCGGCGTCGTCATCGAGGGCGCGACAGGCCGGCTCGGCACGACGCAGCATCTGCGGGCGCTGATGGCGATCCGGAGCGAGGGCGGGCTGCCGCTCGGGAATGGCGACCGGCTGTGCCCGACGCCGGTGCTGCTCGGCCGCGACCCGGCAAAGCTCGCGGCGCTTGCGGCGAGCCAGTGGCGGCCTCAACTGGAGCACCGACCGCGATGCCTGTCTCGCCGACCCCGACGATCGCGATCTATTTCGACGCGAGCGCGACCGGCGGGCGGCCGGGCGCGCCGCGCGCGGCGCTCGACGCCGGCAAGCACGTCTATCTCGAAAAGCCGCGTCGCCGAAACACCTGGCGGATGCGCTGCGATCTGGCGCGCCGCGCCGAGCGCGCCGGCCTCAAGAACGGCGTCGTGCAGGACAAATTGTTCCTGCCCGGGCTCACCAAACTGCGCAAGCTCTACGACGCCGATTTCTTCGGCCGGGTGCTGTCGGTGCGGCTCGATTTCGGCTGGTGGGTGTTCGACGGCGACGCCCTACCCGGCGCAGCGGCCGAGCTGGAACTATCGCAAGGCGACCGGCGGCGGGCTGATCCTCGATATGTTCGCGCATTGGCGCTACATCTTCGACCGGCTGCTGGGCGAGATCAAAGCCGTGTCGTGCCGCCACATGACCGCGCTGCCCGAGCGCCGCGACGAGGCCGGCCGACCCTACGACGGTCGATGTCGAGGACACGGCCTTCGCGATCTTCGAGCTGGCGGGCGGCGTCCTGGCGCAGTCAGCCTCGTCCTGGGCCAGCCGGGTCAAGCGCGACGACCTGTTGCAGATCCAGGTCGACGGCACCGAGGGTCGGCGGTATGCGGGCTGCACCGCTGCTTCGTGCAGCCGCTGGTCGCGACGCCGCGGCCGTTCTTCGACCCGGAGCGGCCGCAGCCGATGGTGTTCGACGAGCAGTGGCAGGAGATGCCGGACCTCGAGCCGTTCGCAACGGCTACCGCGCCGGCTGGGAGCTGTTCCTGCGGCATGTCGCCGAGGACGCGCCGTTCCCGTCGCCGTTTCTCGAAGGCGCCAAAAGCGTTCAGCTCGCCGAGGCCTGCTACCAGAGCCATCGCGAGCGGCGCTGGATCGATCTGCCGGTACTTACTCTATAGTCGGCGAATTGCTCTTCCCTCCAATTGCCCGGAACAACCCTGCGCGCCAAGCGCCGCAGCTCGGCCGCCCCGGGTCGGTGCGAAAAAGTGTACTGGCATCGTCCATTCCCCCAAACATGGTACGCTTCCCTAATCACTCTACCACACCTGGGGATCATCGGAAGTCGGTATTACAGTTCGAGCAGCACCCGGGCAAATCCTGGCTAGACGCATGGAACAGCGCTCGTGCCCGGCTGACCCCGCGAAGCCGAGCAGCATTCCGATGCTGCCTTTCCCGGCACCCGCCCGGTCATGATGAGGCCCTGGGCGAACTCGCGGCGCCGGGCGGCAACACAGTCGCAGTTTCACCGCCGAGCGCCATTGGCCTGCCATGCGTCTCGACACCCCAGGAAACCGAACGCCAGGGCCACCAGCAGCATGTTGACGCTGAGGAACAGGAAGGCAGGCAGGACGAGCATCCCCCGTGGCCTGCGGTGACACGAGATTGCTGCTGCCGGCGATCAGCGCCAGAGCCAGCGGACCCAGGATCTTGCCGACGCCATTTGCCGCCTGCCCCAACCCGGCGGAGCGGGCTCCGAGGCGGACCCGTATTGCTCGACTGTGTACGGAGCAAGGTTGGAGAACCCGCCCTCGCAGAAAAAGGCGGAAGCCGCGATCAGCACCACCATCGAGCGGGAACCCGGCGAAGACCGCGCTGTGATAATAACCGGCCGCGACAAGGCAAATCGCCACCAAGAACGCAAAGGTGACGCCGAGTACACGGCGCCCGATCATCGGCGCGATCAGCGAGACGAGGATTTTGCCGATGACCGCCGCCTCCCGCCACATAGACGAAATATTTCGCCGCCTGACCGACCGGCACACTGAGCACCAAGGCGACGATCGTCGGCCCCCAAAGGTAGTAGCCGTAAACCGCCGTCGACGAGCCTCCCCAGATGATCACGGTCTGCCAGAACAGCCCCGGGCTGACGTAGAGTTCCGTGAGGCTCGCCCGAGGCGGTGCGGTTCGCCTGGTGGTCGGCAACGGAACGCTCGCGCGAGACGACCCAGTTGCCGCGCCACCTCGTCGCGGGCCTCGGCGAAGCGCCCCTTTGCGGTCAGCCACCGCACCGACTCCGGTACGAACGCCCACACCAGCAAGCCCGCGATCGTCGGCGTGATGCCGAGCATCGCGTCACCAGCCAGCCCGGCAGACAACAAGATGGCCGAGGTGAACGAGGCCGATAAGGTGCCGGCACTGGCGAATACTACATAAAAGCTCGTGATTCCCGTGCGATGCCGCGTCGGGGTGAGCTGGACAATGATGGCGAGGCAAGGGGTGGCCGCCGCCGCGAGGCCAAACCCGACCAGGATGCGCAGCAGCGCCAACGGCTCCCCGGCGCCGGTCGGGAGAAGACCGATAAGCCCGGCGCTGACCGCGCAAATAAGGGTGCGGCCGCGATCTGCAGCTCCGCCCCCAGACATCGGCGAGACTCCCCCAAACCAGCGCGCCGAGGATCGCGCCGACCCCGCCGCCGTAAAGGATCAGCGCCGACTGGCCGTAGGTCAGGTGCCACTCGGGCCCGATCGCCGCGAGAATGAAGGCTATCAGAAAGAAGTCGAAAAAATCGAGAACCGTGATCAGCGCCAGCAACGTAAAGCTGACCCAATAGCGGCTATTGAGCGGTGCGCGGTCATAGAGCAACAGCAGGTCTTCGGCGCTCGGAGATGTCATACGTCCTCCCTAACGGTACGGCCGCGACCGGCTTCCACAAGTCGGCCGTCACGCTTTTCCGGCATACCGAAAACGACTTGGATCACCGGGTCAAGTGGTCCCTTGAGGGCCACTGAGGCTTTGATGATCCCGGGAGTAACGGGCGAGACTACGGGGGAGGCGACCGGGACGCCGCGCGCGCACCACGCTGGCAGGAAATTTGGGCCGCGGCGATACCCTCACCCGCCTCTGGGATGGCGTCGACGAGGGCGCTCGGTATCGATTTTCAGTCGGATTAGATCGACAGTTCGGCTAACGCGGCGTGTAACCGTTGAGTTCTCGCCCTATCGCCTCCTCTTGTCGGCCGAGACCCGACGGGTTCTGTTGCAGCAAATCGTGCTGCGCCCCCATCAGGCCCGTGGCGTAATCCTGCCGCATCTGGTCTTGCAGCGGGTTGTTAGTCGGTCGACGGACCGGCGGTCCGGGTCCGTGGGACCGGGAGCAAACCGCTCGGGGACGACTTCCAGATCACCCGTCGCGACGGAGTGCTCGAGCTCACCGCGATCGGCAGCACGATCCTGGGCATCCGCTGGCTGGGCGGTCGCCGCTGCCAGCCGATCGACGTCGAGGCCCCCCGAGGAGCCACCATCACGATCGAGACCGCCAGCGGCGCGATCCGGTCCGTCGGGTTCGGCGGCGACCAGCGCTATCAGAGCGTGTCGGGCGACATCCGGATCGATCTCGACACGGCACGGACCTCGGTCGAGACCACTTCGGGCGACGTGCTGCTGCGCGCGACCGGCCGGTTGATCTCCGAGGTGCAGAGCATCTCCGGCGACGTCCGGATCACGGCCGGCACAGTCGGGGCGGCCCAGGTCCGGACGACCAGCGGCGACATCGAGATCGGCGGATCGTTCGCGGGTCCGGGGCCGTACGCCATCGGAACCGTCTCGGGTCACGTCAAGGTCGCCTCGGTCGGCCCCGTCCGCGTCGAGGGCAAGACCGTGGCCGGCGACCTGGGGACCAACCTCCCGCACCGGTCAAGCGGTCGGGCCGGTCGCCGGACCATGGAGATCGGCGACGGCGGCTCGCTCGTCGCCTTCCAGTCCATCTCAGGAGACCTCGAGGTGGTGGCCTCCCCGGCCCCGGTCGCGGACGCACCGTCGTCGCCGGCCGTGGTCGTCGTCCCGCTGGCCGGCGACCCCGCGCGTGGTTCGGTGGCGTCGCTCGGTGCGCCCGTTGCCGACCGAGCGTCCGATGAGGGCGCCCGCGTGGACGACCTGCGGATGCAGGTCCTCCGCGATCTCGAGTCGGGGCGGATCGCGGTCGACGAGGCGGATCGGCGATTGGCCGACCTCGACGGTGCGGAGCCGCCCGTCGAACGGGCTTCGGCGCACGACGCGGACTTCTCATGGGTGCGTCGTGTCTGACCCGCTCGAGGCTGTCCTGCGCATGGTCGCCGACGGTCACCTGTCCGCCGAAGAAGCCGGACCGATCATCGCCGCTCTTGACGAGCAGATGGCCGACGACCGGGGCCCGGCCGGGCCCCGGGGGGACCGCGGTCCGGCTCCCGACGCGGCATCGCGATCGAGGTCGATCCGGCTCGAGGTGACCGACGGCGGGCGGGTCGCCGTCAACCTCCGTCTGCCGGCCGCGCTGGGCGACCGCGGCCTCGAGGGCGTCCTCGGGCTGACGGGGACCAGCGTGGACCGGATCCGGGCCGCCCTCGCGGCCGGTGCCCGGGGACCGATCTTCGAGGCCGTCGACGAGGATGGTGACGGCGTCCGGATCGTCCTCGACTGACCCTCAGCGGCGCTCCAGGACGAGCGTTCGGAAGAGATGATCGAGGGTCGACGCCGGGTCATCGGTGAGGCCCGTGTGGACCTCCGAGGGCTGGACGACCGTGCTGCTCGGCGCGACGAGCCAGTGGAATTGCTCGGGCCGGCTCAGCCGGGCGATCGGCCCCGCTTCCGGGTCGCCGGCGCAGATCCGCGGGATCGCCCCGAGATGTGCCGAGACCTCGTCCGGATCGCAGTCCGGCGCGAGCGCCCGGAGGAGCTCGACGTCGAGCTCGACGCGCGCGGCGAGGAACCGGCGCGGGCGCGAGTGGAGGATGATCCCGGCGTTGATCGACTCGCCCCGCTCGACGCGCGGGACGACCCGGACGATGGCGTACTCGAACGGACTACGCGGCACGGCGGACACGCTCGGCCTCCTCGACGAACCGGCGCGGCGCGTCAAGGCGGCCCAGCAGGTAGTCGACGTAGGCGCGCCGCTCGCCGGCGACGTCCGACCCCAGCCACGCCTCGGGGATCGCCTCGACGATCGTGCCCAGCATGTCCTCGGTGACCCGCGGGGCCAGCCGCTCGTCGGCGTCGACGATCGACGCGGCGTACGGCAGCAGGACGTGGTCGGCGATCCGCTCGAACGGGCGGCGGGCGTGCTCGGCCGGGTCCCGCCAGGTGTGGTGGACGTACAGCGCGGCACCGTGGTCGATCAGCCACAGCCGGCCGTGCCACACCAGCAGGTTGACGTTCTTCGCCGTCCGATCCACGTTGGTGATGAACGCGTCGAACCAGACGACCTCGGCAGCCAGGTCCGGGTCCGGCAGGTCGATCCCCGGCGGGCTGCCTGCCGCGGGATCGAAGGCCAGCGAGCCCGGCAGGAAGTCGAGACCGAGATTGAGTCCGGCGCTCCGGACGAGGAGGTCCTGGATCTCCTGGTGCGGCTCGGCTTTGCCGAGAGCCGCATCGAGCCGGGTCAGGACGATCTCCGGGACCGGCAGCCCGAGGGCGCGCCCGATCTCGCCGCCGACCAGCTCGGCGATGAGCGCCTTGGGCCCCTGTCCGGCCGCGCGGAACTTGACCACGTACAGCCCGTCGTCGTCGGCTTCGACGAGTCCGGGCAGCGAGCCGCCTTCACGCAGGGCGGTGACGTACCGCGTGGCGGTCACCGTGCGGAGCGGCAGTCCGGTGATCAGGGTCGCAGGCATCCCGCAGAGCCTAGCCGAGCCGAGCCGCCGTCGATCAGGGGTTGCCGCTGAACGTGTCGCAGCCGTTCGGATCGCCCCGGTCGTAACCGGTCGTGAACCACTTCTGGCGCTGGGCGGACGAGCCGTGCGTCCAGGACTCCGGGTCGACCCCGCCCTGCGTCTGCTGCTGGATCCGGTCGTCTCCCACGGCAGCGGCGGCGTCGAGCGCCTGGGCGACCTGGTCGGTGGTGATCGGCTCGAGGAATCCGGTGGCGGCCGCGTTGTGGGCCCACACGCCGGCGAAGCAGTCGGCCTGGAGCTCCGTTCGGACGGACCGACCGGTGGCGCCCGCCTGGCTCGAGCCCCCGGTCAGGGTTCCGGCGAGGTCCTGGACGTGGTGGCCGTACTCGTGAGCCAGGACATACGCCTCGGCCAGCGGGCCGCCCTGGGCGCCGAACTTCGTGCGCAGGTCGCTGAAGAACCCGAGGTCGATGTAGACGTAGGCGTCGCGAGGACAGTAGAACGGGCCGGACGCCGCGCTGGCCAGGCCACAGCCAGTGCTGATCTGGTCGGTGAAGAAGCGCGTCCGGGCAGGCCGGTAGCGGCTGCCGCCGGCCGCGAACTCGTCGGTCCAGTAGGCCTGGATGCTGTTGATGTAGCCGACGATCCGGCAGTCCTCGCGGGCGTTCGCATCGGCGCCGGTCCGGCATTCCCCGGCCAGGGCCGTGCTCGCCGGCCCGACGTCGCTGCCGTCGCCGATGACCTGCCCGGACAGGGCGCCGAGGTCGCCCGGCGAGCCGCCCAGCAGGATGAACGCGATGATCAGGATCAGGCCGACGCCGCCGCCACCGCCGATCGCGACCCCGCGACCGCCGACACGCCGGCCGCGAACGTCCTCGACCTGTGACGGGTCGAGCGAGGCCCCTGGGCGGAACGTCATCGGGATCCCTCCTGCGGTCTGGCCCAAGTATGCCCGCTGGACCGCGTCGTGCGAGTCCGGGCAGGTCGACCCAGAACATGACACTTCCTGGCAGGTACGAGACCTATCGTGGTGGCATCACCGAACCGGTCGAACGACCGAGGACCAGGAGGCCCCGCCACGATGCACGACCTCGATCTTGCCCGACTCATCCACGCCGACCGCGAACGCGAGATCGCCCGCGACCGACGCGCTCGTGCGGCCCGACTGGCGCAACAGGACGACCGGACCGAGACGTTCGTGCCCGAGCCGTCGACCCGACCGGGCCGCCTGACCCACGCTCTTCGCTTCACCCCCGATCCGCGCCGGGGGAGCTGACCCGGCGCGGTCCGGAACCCCTCAGGTCGCTCGGTCCGCTTCTCCCGGCGGACCGTAGCGATCGAGGGTCGCCCGGGCGATCGCGACGAGGCGCTCACGGACGTCAGGCGGGTCGATGACCTCAAGCTCGGGACCCACGCTGAGGAGCAGCCCCGGGGCCTCGGCCGGCCAGTCCAGTCGCAGTCGGAGGTGGCGCCAGCCCGCCGGATCGTCGGTGGCCAGGTCGTCGGCGGCGTCGACGGCCCGATCCCCGACGGCCGACCGGAGTCGGCTGATGCGGTCCGGCTGGATCCGGACCGTCACCTCGATCCGCGGCGTCTCGCGTTCGTAGGCCGCGCTCGATTCCGCCCACCACGTCGCGAGATCGAAGCCAGCGGGCCGTTCGAACCGTTGGTCCAGCAATGACGCCGCCGACACCCGGCCGATCCGATAGGTCCGGATCGAGCCCTCGGTCGCGGCGACGAGATACCACACCCCGGCCTTGAGGACGAGTCCGAGCGGCTCGACCTGGCGCTGGACGGTCCGGTCGCCCCGCTCGTAGTCGATCGCCACTCGCCGGGTCTCCCAGACCGCCTCGGACAGGATCGGGAGGTGGGGGACCGGCTCTCCGGCCTGGAACCAGCCACTGGCGTCCAGGTGGAACCGCTCGACCAGTCGCGATGCCCTGGTTCGCAACTCGGGCGGCAGGGCAGCAAGGACCTTGAGCCGGGCGGCCGTGACCACGGTCCCCAGCCCGAGCTCGGCCGCGGGGCCGGGCAGCCCGGACAGGAACAGCGCCTCGGCCTCGTCGGGGGTCATCCCGGTCAGCCGGGTGCGGTAGCCGTCGACCAGCCGGATGCCGCCGTGCGGGCCGCGGTCGGCATAGATCGGAACCCCGGCCTCGCTGAGGGCCTCGACGTCGCGATGGACCGTCCGGACGGAGACCTCGAGCTCCTCGGCGAGCTCGCCGGCCGTCAGCCGACCGCGGGTCTGGAGGAGGAGCAGCAGCTGGACCAGGCGGGAGGCGCGCACCGGCTCAGCATAGCGCCGTACATGACGCTTCATGACATGTACATGACGTATGCTTCGCAGATGAGCGACGAGCACGATCCGGGCCCGGACCTCGCCCGGAGCCGGGGGGAGGCCGTCGAGGCGGCCGCGGCGGAGCCGATCCCGGTCGCCGGCGGTGGCTCGATCCGGATCGGAACGGCGTCGTGGACGGACCCGACGATGATCGCCCCCGGGGTGTTCTACCCGCGCGGCGCGGACACCGCCGAGGAGCGCCTCCACCACTATGCGTCGACCTTCCCGGTCGTCGAGGTCGACGCGACGTACTACGCCCTGCCGGCGGCCCGGACGGCCGAGCTGTGGGTGGACCGGACGCCGCCCGACTTCACCTTCGACATCAAGGCGCACGCCCTGATGACCGGGCAGGGGACCGAGACGAAGCGCCTGCCGAAGGTCATCCGCGATGAGCTGCCCGAGGCACTCCGGGCGAAGCCCCGGATCTACGCCAAGGATCTTCCGCCGCCGCTCCACGACCTCGTCTGGACGATGTTCCGCGACGGACTGGCGCCGCTCGAGGAGCGCGGGCAGCTCGGGTCGATCCTCCTCCAGTACCCGAGCTGGGTCTTCCCCTCATCGGAGAATTGGGCGGTCATCGAGGAGGCCGTCGAGCGACTCGACGGTTGGCGCTGCGCGGTCGAGTTCCGCCACGGGTCGTGGCTGAACGAGAAGAATGCCGAGCGGACGATCCGCTTCCTGTCGGACCGCGGCATCGCCTTCGTCATGGTCGACGAGCCCCAGGGGTTCCGGAGCAGCGTGCCGCCGGTCACGGCGGTGACGTCGAAGGACCTGGCGATCGTCCGGTTCCACGGGCGCAACGCCGAGGCCTGGGAAGCGAAGGGGATCACGCCGGCCGAGCGGTTCCGCTATCTCTACTCGCGCGACGAGCTCGGCGAGTGGGTCCCGCGGATCCGCCAGGTCGCCTCCGAGGCGCGCGAGACCCACGTCCTGATGAACAACTGCTACGCGAACTACGGGACGACGAACGCCCGCGAGCTTGCCAGCCTGCTCGAGGACCTGAGCGGCTAGGTCGTCAGCCGGGTTGCAGCGCGCGGCCGAGCGCCACGTCGTCGCCCGCCGCACCGGGATCCGGCGCAAGCAGCGCCTGGACGATCGGCCCCGCCACCGGCCGAGCGGCGGACGGATCGACGACCAGGGCGTGATCGTGGAGCGCCGGCGTCCCGTCGACATCGACGATCACTCCGCCGGCCTCGGCCAGTGAGCGGGACGGGTCGGCGGCGATCACGTCCACGCCGACGAGGCGCAGGCCGACGATCGCGGCTGCCTGTGCGGGCGTCATCGACGAAGGTGGTCGACGCCGTGTCAAGAACGGAGCGGTTGTCCGACGGTCCGTTCTGATCGGGGGTGGTCTTGACCGCGGCGACGACGCCGGCGCCGAGGACCGTCCCCAGCGCTCGCCCGTGACGTTCGAGCGCGAACAGGCAGTCGAGGTCGACCTCGATCAGGGACAGGCCCGCGGCGCCCTGACCGTCGATCCGGTGGCGATTCTCCGCCTCGATCAGCCGCCCGATCGTGGAACGCCCGTCGCCCGTCACCCGCGGCGGCAGCCGTTCGAGCACGTCGAGCAGGACGCCGTCCAGGAAGAGCAGGCGGTAGACGACGCCGACGGGGCGCGCCTCGACGACGAGCTCCGGCGTCGTGGCGGCCGCTCGGACCATGGCCCGCACGAGCTGGGCGCGGCTCGAGACATCGCCCGTCACGGCCGACCCGTGGGTCCGGTCCGCGGGCCGCACGACGCACCGGCCGCCGGTCCGGGCCATGAACGCCTCGGCGACGTCGACCTGCGCGAGTCTCACGACGACGCGGTCCGCGACGGGCAGGCCGTGATCGCGCAGGAGCGCATCGACCGCCGTCTTGTCGCGGACGCGAGCGAGGGCCGCCGGGTCGTCGATGTCCTGGAGCCGGTCGGGGACGATGACGGTCGCGCCGGCCAGCGTCAGGGCGAATCGATCGTGATCGACCGGCGTCAGGGTCGCTCCGAGAGCGTCGGCCGTCGCCGTCCAGAGTCGCTCTTCGACCCGTCGCCGGGGACCACTTCCGAGGACGCTCCAGCGCCGATCGGCGACCAGCCCGCGCCACGCCTGGAGCGGGCCGGTCGACCCCACGACGTCGATCCCGGCGACCAGCCGTCGGGCCGGCCGGCCGGCCGACCGAAGCAGCCCGAGGGCCATCAGCTGGACCTCGGGGAAGTACTCCGTCACGTTCAGCGACCGACGTGTCAGCACGACGACGACGATCGACGCGAACCCGGCAAGCACGACCGACCACCAGCCGACCGACGCGATGGATCCGACGAGCAGGAGGAGGCCTGCGCACACGCCGACGACGACATACGCCTCGACGGCCGGCCGATACAGCAGCGGGACCCCGAGCCGTCGCCGGAGCTCGACCTGGAGCAGGAGGTTCTGGACGAGGAGCGTCAGGCAGCTGGTGACCGCGGCGCCGAGCGCTCCGAACCGCGGGATGAGCAGGAACCCGAGGGCGACGCTGAGCACCGCCGAGATGCCGTTGGCCAGGACGACGGACCGGACCCAGCCGGCGGCGCTGAGCGACATGCTGTTGAACCCGAGCGCCGCGTTGACGTAGTAGCCAAGTGACATGATCGCCAAGTACGTGCCCGACGCCGCATAGCGCGACCCGAACATGATCTCGGTCAGCGGATCCGCCAGGGCGAAGGTCGCCGCGAAGATCGGGAAGGTGATCACCGCGGTCCAGATCGCCGTCCGCCAGTACAGATCGGTGAGACCGGCCTCGTCCCGCCGCGCGACGAGCCGGGACGCCACCGGCAGGTAGAGGACGGCGAAGCTCGACGCGACGAGCAGGTTCAGCGCCGCCGTGGGCTTGACGACCTGGAACGCTGCCACGTCGTCGAGCCCGCCGAACGCCGTCAGCAGGACGAGCGGGAACGTGTTGAGCAGGAGCCAGACCGCGTCGGTGGTGAGCAGCGGGATGGAGAAGCCGAGCACCTCACGGGCGGGGACCTCCGGTCGGCTCCGCCGGAACTCATGGATGATCCCCCGATCGGCGAGCAGGCGGATGAACAGCGCGCCGTAGAGCAGCAGCCCGATGATGCCGGCCACGACGTAGCCGATCGCCAGGCCGGTCGCGTCGCCGTTGCCGGCCACCAGCAGGATCGCGACGACGAGTCGGAGCCCCGGGCCGAGGACATACCGGCGGAAGAAGATCGCTCGCGGCGCCGCGAAGACCGCGAACAGGTTGAGCATCAGGTCATCGAGCGCATCGACCGGGGCCAGGAAGATCAGGATCAGCAGCAGCCCGGTCGCCGTCGGATCCGCCAGGCCGCTGCCGGAGATCGCATCCGGCACGAGGTGGACGACGATGATCAGGACCGCGCCGAGGCCGACGATGACCGCGATGTTGAGCAGGATCGTGCCCAGCATCCGCGGGTAGGCTCGCTGCTCGTCGTACATCGAGACGAAGCGGGTCGCTCCGCGGTGGAGCCCGAGGGTGATGGCCACCTCGGCGAGGCTGACGATCGAGTAGGCCAGGGCGAACGCGCCGAACCCGGTCGTCGACAGGTGGCGGACGATGACGATCTGCGCCAGCAGATTGATGCCGATCGAGATCATCCGCCCCACGAGGAGCAGGCTCGAGCCGCGGATCTGGCCCTGCGTGTCGCGCGCGCCCTGGCTTGGAGCGGACATCTACCGCGTGCTCGTGGTCGCCCGGTGCACGATCGTCTCCCCTCGCCGTTCGGCCGCGGTCGCCCGACCGGACGCGCAGTGTATCAATCGCCGCGCGGCGTCCAGGGGAACGGATCTCAGGACTTGACCTTCACCCGGTAGATGTAGGTGACGTCCCGCACCACTCCGTGGTCCGCGTCGGCGATGCCCGTGCTGACGACCAGGGCCCAGTCGCCAGGCGGCGGCGGGTCGACCACGTAGCTGCCCGGTGATGTACCCGGCCGGACCGTGAGCGTGATCGGATCGGTGGGCGGCGTGTCCGAAGCCGCAGGCGCGTAGAACGCGCCGACCCCGAACAGCTCACCCGAGCCGTCGAGCGACAGCGTGAGCGGCGCCTTCGCGCCGACCGACATCGCGGAGTCGGGGACGTTCCAATCGCCGTCGGCCGAGCCGTCGTCGGTGCAGGTGGTGTAATCGGACGAGAACGGGAGGCCGTCGACCTCGTGGCCACCGCCCGCCAGCACGAGCGTGGGGATCGGGCCCGGTGTCCCGGCCACCTTTGGCGGGCAGACTGGCGTCGGGTCGACAGCCTCGGTGGCGGCCGGGCTCGACGTCGGCTGGTCGCAACGCCAGGCGACCGCGACGTCCAGCGACGCGGTGTCGGTCCGGCCACCGAGCGGCTGCTCGTAGCTCGTCTTGTCCTCGCCGACCGGCACCGGGTCCGCCGGATCGACCGTCAGCTGCGTCGCCCGGACGACGAGCAGGTCGCCGACGGGGACGGGGTCGGTCATCGTCCCCCCGGATGCGGTGTAGCGGGCCCCGTCGGAGCGTCGTATCTCGGGCGTCCCGCCCGCGCTGATCTGGACGTCGACGTGCTCGCCGAGGAGCTCGGTCGGCTCGCCCGCCATGTCCGTGAAGGTGGCGCCCGGTGGCGTCCCATCCCACGAGCAGGCCGCCTGGCCGCTGGCGGTGGCCCGCCCGAAGGCGCCCTCCAGGGCGATGGCGTAGGCGCCGGCCGACGCGCCGCCTTCGAGGTCGCCGGTCGGGACGATCGCAGGAACGAGTCCCGTGGCGACGTCTTCGAGCGAAGCGCCGGCCGAGCCGGTCGGCGAGCCCGAGCGGCCCGCCGCCGGGGTCGAGACGGATGGGCCAGACGCGGCCGGTCCGGTGGTCGAGGTGCCGGACCCACATCCCGCGAGGACCAGGAGGATGGGGAGGACGAACAGCGCGACCGCCGAACGCTTCATCGAGTGACCATCGGGCGGGAGCGGGCTGCCTCCGGTCGGATCAATTGGGGAGGGTGCCCTGTCCGCCCGGGGCGCCGCGGTCGCGCAGGAAGCGCTCGATCTCCGAGATGAGCTCGTCGCCCGCCGGGAGGCGCTCCTCGTCGACCATCGACTCGAGGCGCTCGACGTACGCCCGGGTCGCCTCGTCGGCTCCCGTCGCCAGGTCGAGCCGGGTCCGCAGCTGGCGCGCCTCGTCCTCGAGCGGGCCGGGCGGGACCGACACGCCGAGGTGCGTCTCGACCGCGCGTAGGAGGGCGAGCGCGGCGACCGGGTACGGCCCGGAGACGTAGTGCGGCACCTGCGCGAAGTAGCCGAGGGCCGGTGTACCGGCCGTCGCCAGCGTCATCTCCAGGACGGACAGGGCGGCGGATGGGACGCGGAGGTTCCCCTGCGGTCCCGGGCGGACCCCCGCGCGGAGCAGGCCGGGCGCCGACTCGGTCCCGATGATGGGGACGGCCCGCGTATGGGGCACCGCCGCGGGGATCGCGCCCATGCTGATCCACTCGACGATGCCGAGGCGATCGACCAGCTCGACCACGTCCGCCGCGAACTCCCGCCAGCGGAAGTCGGGCTCAGCGCCGGTCAGGATCAGCAGGTCGCGCCCGTCGATGGTCGATCGGCGGAGGGTGAGCTCGGGCCAGGTCAGCTCGTTCAGCCGGCCGTCGAGGATGTCGAGGGTCGGCCGTCGGGCGCGGTAGTCGAACAGCAGGTCGGCGTCGAAGGTCGCCACCACCGGGCCGTCGCCGGCGAGCAGCTCGGCGGCCGTCGTCGCCGACGAGCCGGAATCGACCCAGCCGTCGAAGGCCGCGATCAGGGTCGGGGCCACGAGATCGGACGGGGCGTCCAGTCGGTAGAGGCTCACCGCTCAAGGATAGGCGAGGATGGGCCGAACGGCGTCCGTCGATCCGGGCTGGATCGCCCCGTCGTCATCCGTCGTCCCGGATCGTCAGCTCCCGCGACAGGACCTCGCCGCCGTCCACCACCCGGAACCCGAGCCCCTCGTACAGGTGCAGTGCGCCGGTCGGGTTCTCGGCGTCGACCCCGAGCATCGCGGTGTCGAGCCCTCGCTCGCGGAGGCCGGCCAGGGCGCTCACGATGAGCGCGCTCGCCACGCCGCGCTTCCGCCACGGTCGGCGGACGCTGATCTGGTCGAGCCAGCCGCGCTTCGTGCCGAGCTCGGCGTTCTCGGCGCGGGGGACCGTCGTCACGATCACGCCGACGACCTCCTCGCCATCCCAGGCGACCCGCCACAGCGATGTGTCGAGGTCGGGGCTCCCGAACATCCGCCCGAGGTCGTCGTCGGTCTGCTCGCGGTAGCCCCAGTGGTCGCGGAACGCCTCCGCCTCGGCCGCGAAGATCCGTCGGTGGTCCGCCGGGGCGACCGGACGGATGTCGAGACCGTCGGGCAGCGCCCGGTCCGGGATCGGGTCGGCCAGCGACCGGGCCATCTCGGAGAAGTAGCGGATCGTCTCGTACCCGTCCGAGCGCAGGAGTGCCCGGCACCCGACCTGGCCCCCGAAGACCCAGGCCTGGAGGCGCTTCTCCGCCTCGGCCGGATGCGTCGCCGCCATCGATCGGAGGCGGTCCTGCTCGGCGTGGAGGAGGGCCCGGCCGATCCCGTGCCGGCGGACCGACGGCTCCACCTCGCCGCTGCTGACATAGGTGTACTGGCCGTCGCGGATCGACCAGCTCGCCCGCGCATACCCGACGATCCGTCCGTCGATCTCGGCCACGATGAGATCCCGGGCAGTGTCCTCGTTGACCGCGTGGTCGAGCTCGTTGGCGAGGTCGTCGACCGTCACGAAGAAGTCGACCGCGTCGGCGTGATGGGCCGCAGTGATGACCTCGACCATGCCCGGCAGGTCGGACGGTCCGCGGAACCGGCGGAAGCGCAGGCCTGGGAGGCTCGGGGCCCCGGGGATCGTGCTGGTGTCGTCGTGATCCCGTTCCGTCATGATCGCCCCCACTCGACCGGTCTTCGCGGTCCGCCCATGATGCCACCGCCGTCGGCCGGTGATCCGTCAGCCGGCGAACCGCCAGGCGTCGACGTCGCGGACCGGTTCGAACCCGATCTCCTGATAGATGTGGTTCGAGGTCGGATTCGCCAGGTCGGTGAACAGGAACACGTAGCTGAGCCCGGCGTCGAGCTGAGCCTGGCTGGTGGCGGCCACGCAGGCAGAGGCGTACCCGCGCCCGCGCAGTCCAGGTGGCGTGTAGACCGGCCCGATCCGGATCCCGTGGGACGTCCTCGAATGGGCGCTCGCGAACGAGACCGGGCCGTCGTCGTCCCACAGGTAGATGCCGCCGAGGGCGATCCGACGGTCCACCATGCCAGGGTCGAGCGGCGGGCTGTCGGACGGGAGCGCCTCGCGCATGAACGACTCCATCCAGTCGATGACGACCGCCCGATCGTCGGGACCGGCCAGCCGGAGTCGACCTGAGATGGCGCGCGGGAGGCGCACGACGCGCAGCCGGAAGATCCGCTCGGCCATCGCCAGCACCGGCCGGCGTCCGGTCGGTCGACACCAGCGCTCGGCGAACGCCGCCGCGTGGTCCTTCGGGCCGGTCACGCCCGGCAGGTCCAGGTCGGCCAGCGCGTCGGCCAGGGCGCCCACGGCGTCCGCATCGTCGACCTCGCTGAGGACCAGGTTGTGCGGCGGCGTCCGCACGGCAGCGAGGACGATCTGCTCGGCCGACCGCACGACGACGAGGTCCGGCGGCTCGTCACCCGCCCATGGGCGATCTCGCAGCATCGTGCAGATCCCCAGCAGGAGGTTGTGCTCGGCCTCACGGGCTTCGAGGAACCCGCCGGCAACGTCGAGGAACCCGTCGACGCTGCCGTACCGCTGGACCGCGATCATCGGATCCCGACGTCAGGCGAGCTCGAGCCCGGCCGCGCGAGCATCACGGGCGAGCGACTCGAGGGCGTCGTCGTCGGTCGCCGACCTGCGCACCAGGGCCATCACCCGATCGACTCCCGTCTCCCGGTAGCCGGCGAGGAGGTCCACCCGGCGCTGGCCCTCGTCGCGCGTGTACTCGCTCCAGATGTGGACGGACACCGCCAACGAGGCAGGGTCGCGATCGAGCTCACCGCAGCGCGAGGCGATGATCGGGAGCGCCTCGACGACGTCCGCGGGCAGCATCCCGTCCAGGTTGAGCTCGTCGGCGTGACGGGCCGCCAGACGCCAGGTCACGTTCGGACCGTTCCCGCCGACCATGATCGGCACCCTCGGTCGCTGGATCGGCTTGGGGACGTTGATCGCATCGCGGACGCTGGCGTACGTCCCCTCGTAGGTCGCGTGGTGGTGCTTGTCCCCGGCGAGCATCCTGGTGATGACCTCGAGGTCGTCGTCGAGCCGGGCCAGCCGCTCGCGGGTCTCGGGGAACCCGTACCCGTACGCCTCCCACTCGTCTTCCTTCCAGCCGGCCCCGATGCCGAGCTCCATCCGTCCACCGCTGATCGTATCGAGGGTCGCGATCATCTTGGCGGTCAGCGCCGGGTTGCGGAACGCGGTGCAGATGACGATGTGACCGAGCCGGACCCGCGTGGTCAGGGCCGCCAGGGCGCTCAGCGAGGTGAAGGATTCGAACGTGATCTCGTCGGTCGGCCGGGGGATCGTGTGGAAGTGGTCGAACAGCCAGATCGACTCGAACCCCAACCGCTCGGCCTGGAGCGCGACCTGCGTCGTGCGCTGCCATGCGACGAGCGGATCCCATCCGTCGTACTCGCCGACCCAGCCCTGCGGGACGATCACCCCGATCCTCATGGGTCCCTCCAGCGGCGTGGATGTCGAGCCATCGCGGGCCGGGCCGACGACCATCCAGCGTCCTCCCCAAGGATAGGCCTATGCTCTGGTCAGGAGGACCTCCCTATGACGATGACGGTCGGGCGGAACGAGCGACTGGCCGCGACCATCGCCCCGTTCCTGTCGTTCTTCGAAGGGTCGATGGCGCGCTGGAACCGGGACCCGTCGATCGCCAACTTCGCGGTCGGCAATCCGCAGGAGATGCCGCTGCCCGGCTACCTCGAGGCGCTGCACGCGGCCCTCGTGCCGCAGGACAAGGACTGGTTCGCCTACAAGCTGAGCGAGCCGAAGTCGCAGGCGGCGGTCGCGCGCGGCCTCAGCGCCCGGACCGGGATCGACTGGGATCCCGCCGATGTCGCCATGACCAACGGCGGGTTCGCCGCGCTCGCCGTCACCATCCGGGCGATCGTCGAACCGGGCGACGAGGTGGTCTTCGTGTCGCCACCGTGGTTCTTCTACGAGCTGCTCATCGCGGCCGCCGACGCCACGCCGGTCCGGGTGCGGTTCTCGCCGCCCGCGTTCGACCTCGACACGGCGGCGATCGAGGCCGCGATCACCCCGCGCACCCGCGCCGTCCTGATCAACTCGCCGCACAACCCGACCGGCCGGATCTACCCGATCGAGGCGCTCCGCGAGCTCGGCGAGATGCTGGCGCGGCAGTCAGCCGGACGCGACCGCCCGATCATCCTCATCTGCGATGAGCCGTACAACCGGATCGTCTTCGACGGGATCACCTTCCACAGCCCGGCCGAGGTCTATCCGAGCACGATCACCACCTACTCCTATGGCAAGACGCTGCTCGCTCCCGGGATGCGGATCGGCTACGTCACGTTCCCGCCGACGATGCCGGACCGCGAGGAGCTGCGTCGCGCCGTGATGCTGGCCCAGATGACGACCGGGTTCTCGTTCCCGAACGCGCTGCTCCAGCATGCGATCGAGGACCTGGAGCGACTGTCGATCGATGTCGGGGCGCTCGAGCGGCGTCGCGACCGCTTCGTGCCGGCGCTCCGGGCGTTGGGCTACGAGACGACGATGCCCGAAGGCACCTTCTATGTCATGGCCCGCTCGCCGATCGCCGACGACGTCGCCTTCGCGGAGACGCTGGCGAATCTCGGGGCGCTCGTCCTGCCGGGCGCCATCGTCGAGGTCCCCGGCTGGTTCCGGATCAGCCTGACCGCGTCGGACGCGATGATCGACCGCGGCCTGCGCAGCTTCGCGACCGCGATCGAGGCGACGGCGAGGGTCTGACTCCGGTGGACGCCCTCGGCTCGGAGCAGGTCGTCCCACCAGCCTAGACAGTCGAACCAAACCGCCGGGCGACCACCTACCGTGGGCGTCGTCGTGGGTCGACCGAGCTCGCCCCGCGGCGATCGGACCGCGCAAAGAGGCCGTTGATG
This sequence comes from uncultured Chloroflexia bacterium, assembly GCA_963749735.1. Lineage (GTDB taxonomy): Bacteria > Chloroflexota > Limnocylindria > Limnocylindrales > CSP1-4 > Chersky-267. The sequence continues at coordinate 190,167 of CAVVNZ010000011.1, read as the reverse complement.
ATCCGGACGACGCCGTTCCACGAGCGCCTCGCGGCGCTCAACGAGACGGGCCTGTGGGAGCACTGGTCGAACCACCTGGCGGCGACGCGCTACCAGATGTCCGAGAAGTTCGAGTACTTCGCCATCCGCAACAGCGCCGGGCTGTTCGACTCGTCGCCGCTGTACAAGTACCGCATCCACGGTCCGGACGCCGAGCGGTTCCTCGCCGGCGTCCTCGCTCGCGACATCCGGGCCTGCCAGCCGGGCCACGCGCAGTACACGATCTGGTGCGACGACCGCGGGTTCGTCGTCGAGGACGGGGTCATCCTGCGCCATGGGCCGTCCGAGTTCGTGCTGACGGCGGCCGAGCCGAACCTGGCCTACTTCGCGGAGCTGATCGGCCGGCTGGACGTGTCGATCGAGGAGGTCTCCGACGACTGGGCGGTCCTGGCCGTGCAGGGACCGCGGTCGCGCGACCTGCTGGCCGCGCTCGCGCCGCCGGTCGCCGGCCTGCCGTACTTCGGGCTCACCTCGACGAAGATCGCCAAGGTGCCGGTCCACGTCTCCCGGACGGGCTTCACCGGCGACCTCGGGTTCGAGGTCTGGGCCCCGGCCGCCGATGCCCTCGCCGTGTTCGACGCGATCTGGGGGGTCAGCCGCGGCCAGGGCGTGATCCCGATCGGGATGATCGCGCTGTACATGGCCCGGATCGAGGCCGGCCTCCTCCTGCTCGACGTCGACTTCCACTCGAGCCGCTTCGCGTGGACGGACGCCGACCGCTCGACCCCGATCGAGCTCGGGCTCGGCTGGATGTTCCGCGACCTGGCGAACGACGACCGGGAGTTCATCGGCGGTGACGCCATCCGCTGCGAGCTCGCCGGCAAGACGTCGCGCTGGAAGCTGTCCGGCCTGGTCGTCGACTGGCGGGACTACGAGCGGATCTACGACCGCGCGGGGCTCATCCCGCCCAAGGACCACACGCCGATCCAGGACGAGTACTACGTCTACGACGACGACCTGAACCAGCTCGGCTATGCGACGAGCCAGATGTACTCGCCGATCCTCCAACGTCACATCGCCCTGGCGCGGGTGCCGCTCGATCGGACCGCGCCGGGCTCGCGGGTGAAGCTCGAGCTCGCAGTCAACCACCGCTACGAGTACTTCGACGCGAACGTCGCCCGCAGCCCGCTGTACAACCCCGAGCGAAGGACCGCCTGACATGCCGAAGACCACGACGACCTCCGCGACGGCCGAGCGGACCTACGACGCCATCGTGATCGGCGGTGGGCACAATGGCCTGACCAACGGCGCTTACCTGGCGCGGGCCGGGCTCCGGACGCTGATCCTCGAGCGACGCCACCTCGTCGGCGGCGCGGCGATCACCGAGGAGCTCCGGCCGGGGTTCTGGTTCACCACGTTCTCCTATGCCCTGAGCCTGCTCCGGCCGGACATCGTCCATGACCTCGACCTCGTCAAGCACGGCTTCATGCCGATCCTCATGCCGACGACGTTCTGCCCCAAGGAGGACGGCGACTACCTGCTGCTCGGCCAGGACCACGGCGAGAACCTCAAGGAGATCGGCCGGCAGTCGAAGCACGACGCCGACGCCTACGACGCGTTCAACCACGACGTCCTCAAGGTCATCCAGGCGATCAAGCCGCTCCTCGACGAGGTGCCGCCGGACCTCTTCAGCGACGACCCGGAGGAGCTGATCGCGCTGGCCGCCCTCGGACAGCGCTTCCGCAAGCTCGACAAGAAGGTCCTGCACGACGCGGTCCGGCTGCTGACGGGCTCGGCGGCCGACTTCCTCGACGATTACTTCGAGTCGGACGTGCTCAAGGGCTACCTCGCCTCCTCGGCGATCATCGGCACCAAGGTCGGACCGTACTCGCAGGGGTCGGGCCTCGTCCTGCTCTATCACATCCTCGGCGAGCACGACGGCGAGATGGGCGCCTGGTCGTTCCACAAGGGCGGCAACGGCGGGTTCACCCAGGTCCTGTCGCGTGCGGCGCAGGCGCTCGGAGCGGAGATCCGGCTCGAGTCGCCGGTCGAGCATGTCATCACCAAGAACGGCCGGGCGACCGGCGTCGCGCTGGCCGACGGGACCGAGTTCCATGCCCCGGTCGTGGTCTCGGCACTCGACCCGCGCCGGACGTTCCTCGAGCTGGTCGAGCCGCGCGAGCTGCCGACCGACCTCGTCGAGACGATCCAGCGGTTCCGTTTCCAAGGGACGTCGTCGAAGGTCAACTTCGCCCTCGACGGCATCCCGCGCTACCCCGCCCTCGGCGACCGCACCGACCAGTATCGCGGGTTCACGAACATCGGTCCGTCGATGGAGTACCTCGAGCGGGCCTTCGACGATGCCAAGTACGGCTGGTATTCGAAGCGACCGTACCTCGACACGGCGATCCAGTCGCTGGTCGACCCCGACATGGCACCGCCCGGCAAGGCGGTGATGAGCTGCTTCGTCCAGTACACTCCGTACCACCTGCGCGAGAGCGACTGGGACGCCGAGAAGGAGAACCTCGGGGACACGGTCCAGGCCACGCTGGAATTGTTCTTTCCGGGCTTCGGCGACCTGGTCCTCCAGCGCGAGGTCCGGACGCCGCTCGACATCGAGCGGACGGTCGGGCTGTCGGAGGGCAACATCTTCGCCGGCGAGTTCCTGGCGCCGCAGATGTTCTTCTTCCGGCCGGCCCCCGGCTGGGCGCAGTACCGCACCCCGATCGACGGCTACTACCAGTGCGGGTCGGGGACCCATCCCGGTGGCTGCGTGATGGGCGCACCCGGCAAGCTCGCCGCGGGCCAGATCCTCAAGGATCGGGCGCGAGCCCAGGCCTAGGTCGTCCGCCGGCTCAGCTCCTGCCGCGGCGGCTCAGGTAGTCGTGCCAGAAGAGGCGCGCCGCGACCGAGCGCCACGGACGCCAGGCTTCACCGAGCCGCGACATCTCCAGCGGGTCCGGCCGGACCGCGAGTCCCTTGACGTCGGCGACCGCCTGGGCGAGTGCGATATCCCCGACCGGCCACAGGTCGGGTCGCCGGAGCGCCATCAGGAGGTAGATCGCGGCGGTCCAGGGACCGACGCCGGGGACGGCCACAAGGCGCTCCTGGGCGGTCCGGTCATCGAGATCGTCGAGCGCTTCGAGCTCGAGCGCCCCGGTCTCCATCGCCGATGCCAGGGCCCGCCCGTAGCGCGCCTTCTGGCGACTGAACCCGATGGCCAGGAGCTCCGCGTCGGTCAGCGCCAGGAATCGACCCGGGCTCAGCGGGTCGGTCGCCTCGCGCAACCGGTCGAATGCCGCCTGGGCCGAGGCCAGCGAGACCTGCTGCTCGAGGATGATCTGGAGCAGCGTCGCGAAGCCGGGGGCCCGGTCCCACATCGGCGGCGGGCCGTATCGATCGACGATCGCGGCGAGGTCAGGATCGCGCGTGGCGAGGTTCCGCACGGCGGACGCCAGCGAGTCCTCGCTCAAGCGTGCCGGGATCGATCCGGGATCGGCGGTCACCACCGGACGATGATGCCGGTTCAGGGGGCCGGCGTCCCGCCACCGGCCTCGGGGGCTGCCGCGACCGGCGAGGGTGTACGGTGCCGGGCATGGCCCGACGACCGATCCCGCCTCCGACGGCGCCAGCGCCTTCCGGCGATGGCGCGATGCCGACGCTCCACCACGCCCTGGCCTCGGACGGCGTGTCCATCGCCTGGACGAGCGTCGGAACCGGTCCCGCGCTGATCCACCTGCCCGGCGTCCCGCTGAGCAATGTCGAGGCGGAGTGGCGGATCCCCATCCTGCGACAGGCATTCGCGAGGCTCGCCCGGAGCGCCCGATTCGTCCAGTACGACGGGCGCGGCAGCGGTCGATCACAGCGGGTCGTGACCGACCTGTCGTTCGAGGCGATGCTTCGCGACGTCGAGGCCGTGGTCGATGCGGCCGGCGTCGACACAACGGACCTCATCGGGTTCTACCACTCGGTCCCGATCGCGATCGCGTACGCCGCGAGGCATCCCGAACGGGTTCGCCACCTCGTGCTGTTCGGCGGATCGACGCGTGGCTGGGGTCCCATGAGCTCCGCCGGGACACAGGCTCTCCTGAGCCTCGTCGACCGCGACTGGGACACGTTCGTCGAGTCCGCGACGCACGCCTGGCTCGGCTGGCCGGACGGCGACTCGGGGCGGCTGGCTGCCGAATGGTTCCGCGGCGCGACCACCCCGGCCGTGGCTCGCGAGGTCTTCCGGGAGTTCAGCGGCGTCGACGTCACCGCCGAGGCGGCCCGCGTCCGGGTGCCCGCGCTCGTGCTGCATCGGCGCGACGCGCAGGTGATCCCGCTGCGCGTCTCGGAGGAGCTCGTCGCGGCACTCCCGAACGGACGTCTCCGCATCGTGGAAGGGTCGTCCGCGAGCCTCTTCTTCGAGGGGCCGGAGTCGATGGTCCGCGCCATCCTCGATTTCGTGGCCGACCGTCCGTCCGAGCCGACGGCGCGCGACGGAGCGGCACCCGAGCCGGCGCCGGCCGGTCCGAGCGGGCTGACGCCCCGTGAGCTCGAGGTGCTCCGGCTCGTCGCCCAGGGCGGGTCGAACGCCGAGATCGCGAGCGCGCTCGACCTGTCGATCCACACGGTCGAGCGCCACGTGGCGAACATCTACCGCAAGATCGATGCGCGCGGTCGCGCCGACGCGACCGCCTACGCCGTCCGCCGCGGCCTCGCCTGACCGACCACCCGGAATCCGCCATCCGCTCCTACATGGCTCCCGGGATGCGGACCGAACGACCCGGACGATACGGTCGAGGGGTCCACACCCGCTTCGAGGACCCCATGTCCGAACCCATGCGTTTCGCCGCCAAGATCACCGCTCCGCTCGCTCGTCCGCTGGCCGGTCGTCGGTTCGTACCCGTCTGGGCGATCGTCGAGTCCCGCGGCCGACGGTCGGGTCAGGCGTATCGGACCCCGGTCGCGGTCGCCCGGACGGCGGACGGCTTCATGATCCCGATCCCCTTCGGCGAGGGGACGCAGTGGGTCAAGAACGTCCTCGCGGCCGGCGGATGCGGGCTGCGCTGGGCGGGTCGGAGCCTCGAGCTCGACGCGCCGGAAGTCGTCGACGGGACGACGGGGACCGCGGCGTTCAACCGTGTCGAACGGAGCCTGCTCGGGACCGCCGGCGTGCATCGGTTCCTGCGCCTTCACGAAGTCGGTCCTGAGTCGGCGGCGCCGGCGGTCTGAGCCGCGCGGCGGCGGTCGCGGGCCCACCTCGACCACGACCTCCGCCCGCCGGGTACCATCCGGCCATGGAGATCGCACCAGGCATCCGCCGGATCGGCGCCGGCCTCGTCAACTCGTACCTGATCGAGGAGTCGGGCTCGGTCACGATCATCGACGCCGGCGCGCCGTCCTACTGGGGCGACCTGCCGGCGGAGCTGGCCGCGATGGGCCGATCGCTCGATGACGTCAAGTCGGTCGTCCTGACCCATGGGCACAGCGACCACATCGGCTTCGCCGAGCGGATCCGTCGCGAGCGGCACGTCCCGGTCCAGGTGCACGAAGCGGACGCCCAGCTCGCCCGGGGTGAGGTCAAGAACCCGGCCAAGGGGACCGGCCCGATCCGCCTGAGGCCGCTCCTCGGGTTCATCGCGTTCTCGATCCGGCACGGCATGCTCTCGATCCCCCGGGTCGCCGAGGTCGCGACCTACGGGGACGGCGCGACTCTCGACGTGCCCGGTTCGCCGCGGGTCATCCTCGTGCCCGGACACACCCCGGGGAGCGCTGCGCTCCACGTCGTGTCGCTCGACGCCCTGTTCGTGGGCGATGCGCTGGCCACCCAGAGCGTGACCACGGGCCGGCTGGGCCCGCAGGTCGCACCGTTCTCGGCCGATGCCGGGCAGGCGGTCGAATTGCTCGGCCGGCTCGACGGGATCGAAGCCGGGCTCGTCCTCCCCGGCCACGGCCAGGTCTGGACTGGCGGCGTGGCCGAGGCCGTCCGCATCATCCGGTCGCAGGCCGCCCCTGCGGCCGCCTGACCCGAGCACCCGCGCCGCCGATGAGCGACGACACGAGCCGCGAGACGAGCGGCGACGCCACGGCCGATCCGGGCCCGCCGGCCGCCCTGGCCGGCGTCGAGGTCCCGTACCGCGTGGTCCGGACCGAGGTCGCCGGGAGTGCCGAGGAGAGCGCCGCGATGCAGGGGATCGAGCTCGGCTCGTTGCTCCGGACGATCGTCGTCCGGCGCGGGGCAGACGACTACGTCTTCGTCCTGGTCCCGGCTGGTCGGCGGTTCGACTGGCCGAAGCTGCGATCCCACCTCGGCGTCAGTCGGCTGTCGCTGCCCGATGCCGACGAGGCGCTCGCGGTCACGGGCTATGTCCGATACACGATCACTCCGTTCGGCGCCAGCCGCGCCTGGCCGGTCGTCGCCGACGCCTCGATCATGGACCGCGGGGTCGTCGCGATCGGCGCCGGGGTCCGCGGGCTGAGCGCCCATTTCGCGCCGGCGGATCTGGTCCGCGCGCTCCGGGCCGAGGTCGCGGACGTGACGACGTCGGAGGTCGCGTCCCCGGGCTGAGCCGCCCGTCGGGCGTACGATGTCGGCATGGCCGCCCTGCCCGATTCCGTCCGCGCCTTCCTGGCCACGGCGCCGATCGCCCACGTCGTGACGCTCAACCCGGACGGCGATCCGGATGTCTCGGTCGCCTGGGTCGGCATCGAGGACGACGAGGTCGTCATCGGGACCCTGTCCGACCAGCGCAAGCTGCGCAACCTGCGCGCCGATCCGCGGATCGCCGATGTCATTCCAGGCGCCCGGGCGGGACGACTACGGGCTCGACCGCTACCTTGTCCTGCGGGGCCGCGCCCGGGTCACCGAGGGTCGAGCCGCCGAGCTCCTCCAACGCCTGGCGAAGACCTACCTCGGGCCCGATGTGATCTTCCCGCCGATGCCGAACCCACCGCCCGGCTTCGTCATCCGGATGGCGGTCGACAAGGTCTCCGGGAACGGGCCCTGGACCGGATAGGCGTCCCGACCGAGGACCGGTTCGCTACGATGCCCCGGTGAGCCCGGTCACCGAGATCTTCGCGGTCATCGCCGCGCTCCTGCACGTCTTCTTCTTCTACCTCGAGAGCGTCACCTTCACGCGCCCGGCCACGTGGCGGCGGTTCCTCGTCCGATCGCAGGCCGATGCGGAGCTGCTCCGGCCGATGGCGTTCAACCAGGGCTTCTACAACCTGTTCCTGGCCGCCGGTGCGGTGGGCGGCGTGATCGCCGCGAACAGCGGTTACGTCGAGGCGGGTCGAGCGCTGGTCCTCCTCGCCTGCGGTTCGATGATGCTTGCCGGCATCGTCCTCATCGCCTCCGATCGGCGGTTCGTCCGGTCGGGGCTGATCCAGGCGGTCCCGCCGGCCATCGCCCTCCTGGGGCTCGTCCTGTAGACGGGACGCTCGAGCTCCGGGAGGCCATCGACGAGGATCTGCCGATCCTGTTCGAGCATCAGCGTGACCCGGGGGCCAACGAGATGGCCGCCTTCCCCGCCCGGGAGTGGGGCCCGTTCGTCGCCCACGCGGCCCGGATCCACGTCGACCCGACGGTGACCAACCGGACGATCGTCGTCGACGGCGAGGTGGCCGGGAGCATCGTCTGCTGGCTCGAGGAGTCCGGCGAGCGCGACGTCGGCTACTGGCTGGGCCGCCGGTTCTGGGGCCGCGGGATCGCCACCCGGGCCCTCGCTGCGTTCCTCGAACTGGTGCCGCACCGCCCGCTCCATGCCCGGGTCGCGAAGCACAACGCCGGTTCGCTCCGCGTCCTCGAGAAGTGTGGCTTCGTCATCGTCGGCGACGACCGCTGGCCCTCCGGGATCGGCCCCGACGACGTCGAGGAATGGATCCTCCGGCTCGACCCCGCACCCGGCGCCTGAGGGCTGCGGCCGCCGGTCGCCCGCCGCGTCAGGCCCGGATCAACGTCTCGCCGCCGAACGCCATCCCGTCGCTGAGCTGGAAGGCGTCCGCCCGCTCGTTCCAGGCCTTGAACCGCGGGTCGTTGTCGTGCAGCGTGTGACCCTCGCCGGTCGCGAACACGGCCACGATCAGGTATTGGACCGCGCCGCCGACCGGCCGGGACGAGATGTCCATCTTCGACAGCGACGCGCTCACGAGCACGCCGCGCGCCGTGAAGTCCTGCCAGATCGGGAGCTCGTGCTCGCGGAACCCCGCCTCGAACGCGGCCACCTGGCCGGCGTCCACGCTCAGCACGACCGCGATGGTCTCCATCGGCGTCTCCTCGGCGAGGTCCGGTAGATCGCGAGCCTACGCCGATCCGACGGCAGCGTGGTGGGGTCTTCTGCGTGGCGAGGACGTTGCAGGGGCCCTCCGACAGAGCGTAGGATCGCGGCGCCCGGCCGAGCCCGCCGCCCCTGACCATCTACGTCATCGCCGGCGGGCATGGAGGGAAGCTCGATGGACAGAGTGCGCTCCCGCCGGGACGTCCTGGGCGCGGCCCTGGGCGGTGCCGCGGCGATCGCCGCCGCCGGGATCATCAGGCCGATCTCGGCGAACGCCGCATCCACCGCGGTGCTGAGCGAGGTGGACAACCCGACGGCCGCCGAGACATCGATCACCAACAGCGACGGCGGCGATCAGGCGGTCGCGCTGCGCGGGACGGTGACCGACATCGGTGTCGGGCTCGTCGGGGAGACCCAGCACGGGACCGGGGTCCTGGGCACCTCCGAGGGCGGTTCGACCGGGGTCGCCGGTTTCTCGGGCGATCCCAACGGGTATCCCGGCGTCACCGGGAACGCTGCGGGCGTCTACGGCGTCGGGATCGCGCCGGTCGCCGACCCGACCGCCCTCAATATCGGCGTGCTCGGCAGCGGCGACCTCGCCGGCATCTGGGGTGCCGGGCCCATCGGCGTCGTCGGGAATGGCGCCCCGGCCATCGTCGGCCTCGGCGACGGGCTCGGCCCACCCGGTCTGTACGGGACCGCCGTGTACGCGTTCTCGGGCGCAGCACCGCCCACGCCTCCCGACAACGTGGGGGTGTACGCCGGCGCCGACCCGACGGGGATCGCCCTGCAGGTCAACGGGCGGGTCAAGCTCAGCCGGAGCGGCCGGGCCGCCGTCTCGAAGGGCAAGTCCAGCCACGCGGTGGCGATCGGTGGGCTGACGAGCGCCAACCTCGTCATCGCCACGCTCCAGACCCATCGAACCGGGGTGTACATCACGGCCGCGGTACCGACCACCGGGAGGTTCACGCTGTACCTCAACAAGGCCGTCACGGCGACCACCTACTTCGCCTGGGTGGTCCTGAATTGAACGGGATCGCCTGATGCCGAAGCCGGTTGACGCCTTCCAGGCGGCGTTGGCACGACGCCGGGATGGACCCGGGCATCGTCGCTCGTTGAGTCGAGCTCGATGGCTGGCGGTCGTGGCCAGATCGAAGGTGGCCCAGGTCGGAGTCGGACGGCCCTCGGCGGAGAGCCCGACCGAACGGACCTGGGTCGCCGTCGTCCGTCAGAGCAAGCTCGACCGATAGTCGATCCCGGGTGATGGGCAACGAGAAGGCCGGGCTCGACGCCCGGCCTTCGTTCCCCCCTGGAGGTGGTTCGCCTAGCTGCAGCCGCTCGTGCTGCCGCAGTTGAGGCACTTGTAGCAGCTGCCGTTACGGACCATGATCGATCCGCATTCGGCGCAGCTCGGGGCGTCCTCCTGGACGGTGAACGAGACCTTGGTCGTCCCGAGCGAGGCCGCGATCGCGTTCAGCGCGTGGCCGTTGCCGTTGCCATTCCCGTTGCCGTTGGTGTGCGGATCGGCCTGGCCATTCGTGGCCACGACCGGCAGGTCCGCCTTCGGCGCGGCCGCGACGGCCGTGGCCTTTGGGGCGTCGGGCGGAGGCTCGGTCGGTGTCGGGGTCCCTACCGGCGGAAGGCTGATGGCCTCGTCGATGGCCGACGGGCCCTCCTCGGCGGCCGGAGCCGTCGGAGTGCTGCCGAAGCCGCCGAACGAGAACGGGGCGGGGGAGTCGACGACCGCACCGCGATCGATCAGGCCGATCTGCGCGCGCTCGTCGGCCGGCAGGAACCGGCTGCCCATCCAGCGGAAGATGTAGTCGACGATCGATTTGGCGATCGGGATCTCCTGGTTGCCCGTGAAGCCCGACGGCTCGAACCGCACGTGGGCGAACTTGTTGACGAGGTCGCGCAGCGGGACGCCGTACTGGAGGGCGAGGCTGACCGACGTCGCGAAGGTGTCCATCAACCCGGAGACCGTCGACCCCTCCTTGGCCATCTTGAGGAAGATCTCGCCCGGTTGGCCGTCGGGATAGAGCCCGACCGTGATGTAGCCCTCGTGCCCGGCGACGTCGAACTTGTGGGTGACCGCGGTCCGCTCCGCCGGGAGACGGTGGCGATGCGGCTTCTTGGCCTCCGCCTGGGCGATCGCCAGCTGGGTCTTGAGGTCGGCGACCACGCCGGCGTCGGCCGCGTCGTCGTCCTTCTTCTTGCCGGTGCTGAGCGGCTGGCTCCGCTTCGAGCCGTCGCGGTAGATCGCGATGGCCTTCAGGCCGAGCTTCCAGCCCTCGAGATAGACCTCTTCGATCTCCTCGGAGGTGGCGGCCTCGGGCATGTTGACGGTCTTGCTGATCGCGCCGGACAGGAACGGCTGGACCGCCGACATCATCCGGACATGGCCCATGTAATGGATCGACCGCTCGCCGTTGACCGGCTTGAACGCGCAGTCGAACACCGACAGGTGCTCCGGCTTGACGTGGGGTGCGCCCTCGATCGTCTCGCGCTCGTTGACGTAGGCGAGGATCTCCTCGACCTGGTCGGGCGCATAGCCGAGCTTCTTGAGCGCCGCCGGGACCGTCTGGTTGACGATCTTGAGGAAGCCCTCGCCGACGAGCTTCTTGTACTTGATCAACGCGATGTCGGGCTCGATCCCGGTGGTGTCGCAATCCATCATGAAGGCGATCGTCCCGGTCGGGGCGAGGACGGTGACCTGGGCGTTGCGGTAGCCGTTGACCTCGCCGAGCTCGAGCGCCTCGTCATACACGACCCGGGCCGCGGCCAGCATGTCGGCCGGGATGGCCTGGTCCGCCGGGATCCGGTAGGCCGCGTCGCGGTGCTTGCGGATGACCCGCAGAAACGGCTCGCGGTTGATCTGGTAGTCGTTGAACGGGCCGCCGTGGTCGCGGGCGATGACCGAGCTCTGGCGGTACGCCTCACCGTGCATGATCGCGGTCAGGGCCGCGGCGTAGTCCCGGCCCTCGTCGCTGTCGTAGGCGAGGCCGCGGCTCATCAGCAGCGCCCCGAGGTTGGCGTAGCCGAGCCCGAGCGGGCGGAAGCGGTGGGAGTTCTCCTCGATCCGCGGCGTCGGGTACGACGCGTTGTCGACCAGGATCTCCTGGGCGGTGATCGTCAGCTTGGCGGCGTAGCGGTACGATTCCACGTCGAACTCGCCGTCCTCACCGACGAACTTCATCAGGTTCAGGCTGGCCAGGTTGCAGTTGTGGGCGATGAGTCCCTCGGCGACCAGCGAGTGGGTCACCGGCTCGGTCACGTCATAGACCGTCTCGACGCCGTCGGCGACGATCGAGCGGACCGTGGCCGCCCGTGCGTTGGCCAGTCCGCGGGCGAACGGATGGGCCATCAGCGCGTCGATCTTGGCCTGCTCCTCGGGTGACAGCGGCGTCCCGACGAGCGCGGCGAACTTCCGGGCGGCCTCGCCGTAGACGTGGAGGTGCGCCTCCGCGCCGGTCGTGCCCTCGGGGCCGGTCCAGGCGATCCGACCGGCGATGCCGAGGTCGGCCAGGACGAGCTGGACCGACCGGACGAGCTCCGGCGCGGTCGACGCGAGGGTGATCTCGGGTCCGGCGGCGCCGCCCGCGGTGCGGACGGTCGCGTCGGCCGAGAACAGGCCCTGGAGATAGGCGACCTTGAGGTCCTCCGGGATCCGGTGGACCTCGGTCGGGACGTCCCGCCGTGCCGCGGCCGCGGTGGCGCAGAGTCCATAGCGATCGTCGAGCATCCGGATGAGGGCATTCGAACGCGTCGACACGGCGATCGTGCCGTTGGGATGGACCGACACGTTCGCCCGCCGCCCGGTCGAGACCGCGGTCGAGCCGCCGTCGTCGGCGCCGCCGAGCGCGTTGGCGGCCGACGAGGCGGTCACCCCGAGCACGTCGCGCTCGAGGTCCTTGACGGTGTCCTCGCCGTCATGCGCCTCGGCCAGCAGGGTGTCGAGCTCTTCGGCCATCGCCTGGGCGGTGACCTGCTCGGTCGATCCGAACGCGAGCGCGGCGACGTCCCCGGTGAACACCCCGTCGGCGCTCATCCAGCCGAGCATCTGCCAGCGTCGGACGTCCTTCGCGGACGACTCGAAGCGGACGGTGTTGCCCGACTCGCGGATGGCGACCCGGTCGACCTCGGGCGTCAGCTGATCGACCCGCTTCCACTCGCCGTTGTCGGTCAGGAACCGATGGTCCGCGGTCGCCCGGATCGAGCGGCCGTCGGCCAGCGTCAGACGATAGACCTGGCGATCGCCGACGAGCGTGACCAGGGCCGCCCGATGGGCCGCCATCCGGCGGTGATCCTGCTCGCCGTGGAGGTCCGTCGTGACCTGGACGGGCTCACCGCGTTCCTGCGCCAGATAGAGCTCCTCGACCGTGCGCAGGCCGTCCGGCGTGCTGATCCGGGTCTCCGGCGCGAAGCAGGCCGTGTCGTTGAGGAACATGTACTCGGAGCACGGGTTGCTCGCGTAGATCCGGTCCGAGTTCGCGCTGGTGTGCCAGTCGTTGATCGTCGAGTCGTACTGGATGCCCGGGTCGCCGCACAGATGGGCCGCATCGGCCATCCGACGGAAGATGTCGCGCGCCTTGTAGGTCCCCATCGGGGCGCCGTCGACGACTGCGTGGGTGGTCCAGTCCTTGCCGTCGACGACGGCCTTCATGAAGTCGTCGGTCACGCGGACGCTGTGGTTCGCGTTCTGGAAGTAGACCGAGCCGTAGGCCTCGCCGGTGAAGCTCGGGTCGTAGCCCATCTCGATGAGCGCCCAGGCCTTCTTCTCCTCGAGCATCTTCGAGTCGATGAAGTCGAGGACGTCCGGATGGTCGACGTCGAGGATGACCATCTTGGCCGCGCGGCGGGTCTTGCCGCCCGACTTGACCACGCCGGCGAAGGCGTCGTAGCCCTTCATGAAGCTGACCGGGCCCGACGCCGTGCCGCCGCCGGACATCTTCTCCCTGGCCGAGCGGATCGGGGACAGGTTGCTGCCGGCGCCCGAGCCGAACTTGAATAGCATCGCCTCGGTCTTGGCCAGGTCCATGATCGAGCTCATCGAGTCCTGGACCGAGTTGATGAAGCAGGCCGAGCACTGCGGTCGCGCCTCGATCCCGACGTTGAACCAGACCGGCGAGTTGAAGCTCATCTTCTGGTGGACCAGGAGGTGGGTCAGCTCGGCCTGGAAAGCGCGCAGGTCCTCATCGGTCGCGAAGTAGCGCTGGGTCTCGGCCCAGGCCGCGATCGTGTTGACGACCCGGTCGATGAGCTGGCGGACGCTCGTCTCGCGCTCGGGCGTGTTGAGATGGCCGCGGAAATACTTGCTCACGACGACGTTGGTCGCGAGCTGGCTCCAGGCCTCGGGGACCTCGACGCCCTTCTGCTCGAAGACGAGCTTGCCCGACTCGTTGCCGATAGCCGCGGTCCGCGTCTCCCAGCGGATCTCGTCGTAGGGATGGACGCCGGGCCTCGTCCAGCGGCGCTCGAAGGTCAGGCCCTTGGCCGTCGTCCCATCGGGGTTCTGGCCGTTGAAGCTGGCCCCGTACGGTCCGAAGTGGCGGGCTCCGCTCTTGTCCTTGGCGCTCTTCCTGACGGGCTGATCCATGACCTGGACTCCCTGGACGACGGCTCGGGCCATCTGTGCTCTCTCCTCCGACGATGTCGCTGGGCTGACTTGGCGGCCTCGGGGGGCCGGTGCTCGGTGCCGCGGTCCTCGGCGGCGGTTCGACGCCGACCCGCCTCGGCGGAGCGGCGAACTGTCGGCGCCGGCCGCGATCGGCGGCCGGGCTGGGCGGCGGGGGCGCGGATCAGGCGCGAAGCCTGATGTCTCGGATCCCGGTCCGAGGGTGGCGAGGCTGGTCTGGAACCGTAGCTGCGACCGTGCCTCCATCGTAGGCCGTTCGGGGCGGGTTCCCGAGTGCCCGTCGGGTCGCGATCCGGCGATCCGAGCGGCGGTCCGGGCTGTGACTCCCAGCAAGCGAACGACGCGTCCACTGTACCTCCAGACGCGGATCGGAGTCAAGCCGAAAACACAAGATGTAGTGGTACGTTCGGCCTACGGACCGCTACATGATGTGCCTGTGGACGAATCGGCGTTCGGGTGTGGAGAGGTCGGGCGGGAGCGTGGACCACCTCGATCCGGACGTGGAAACCGTGTGGACAGGTACGGCCGAGGAAGGGGATGCGAGGCGTTCAGCAGCCCGAACGTCCGACCCTCCGGCGGACTCTCCGGGCTCTCTCACTCGTCGAGATGAGAACGCATGAGCGGTTTCGTCGCGCCGATAGGCGGCGGCTGCGACCGAGAAGGCCGGAGGCCGCTACCGGCCGAAGCGGCGGGCGCGCTGCTGGTAGGTCCGGATCGCCCGGAGGAAGTCGATCTCGCGGAACGCCGGCCAATAGGCCTCGGCGAAATGGTATTCGGCGTAGACGCTCTGCCACGGGAGGAATCCGGACAGCCGGACCTCGCCGGACGTCCGGATGATCAGGTCGGGGTCGCTCGAGCCGTGGGTATAGAGGTGGGCGGCCAGGGCGTCGGCGGTCAGGGCGTCGGCGATCTCGGCCGTCGGTGTCCCCGCGTCGACGGCGTCCCGGACGGTCGCCCGGAACGCCTCGAGCAGCTCGTCGCGCCCGGAGTAGGCCAGGGCGATCGTGACCGCCATCGAACCGTCCTCGCGTGACAGGGCGGCGGACTGTTCGACGACGGCGGCGAGCCCCTCCGGCAGGAGGTCCCGCCGCCCGATGACCCGCAGGTGGATCGGGATCCTGGTCTTGCGCCGGCCCTCGGCGATCGCGGCGATCGCGTCGGCCGCGACCTCGGTGATCGTCCCGACCTCCTGCTCGGGCCGTTCGAGGTTCTCGATCGACAGGGCCCACAGGGTGATCTCGCGGATCCCGAGGTCGGCGCACCAGTCGATGAGCTCGAGTGCCTTCTCGGCGCCTGCGCGATGACCCGCACCCGGGTCGTCGAGGCCTTCGGCGGTCGCCCAGCGGCGGTTGCCGTCCATGATCACCGCGACGTGCGCCGGTCGCGGATGCGCCATGACCGCTGCCTCGAGCCGGGTCACATAGAAGGCGTAGACCGGCGTGAGGGCGATGTCGCGGGTGCGCCGGTAGAGCGGTCCGAGCCTGGCCCGGACGGACGCGGTCATGGTCCGGCGTGTTCGCATCGAGCTCGCCGCGCGGGGCAGCGCAGCGGGCGGCAGGTCGGGCGGTTCCATCGGTCGGGTCACGGGCGCACTCCGTTCGGTCGACGTCGGCTCAGTGTCGCACCGGTGTCTGGTCGACGCGCGACCCTCGCCGATTGGTGCGCTGTCGGGCGGTGCTCGCGCGGATCCTGAGGAAGTTCGTCCAAAATCTTGACAAAGTCCGCCACACGTGGATGCTTTGTAAAGAGTCTTGGCAAAGTCCCCTGGCTCGCCGCCGCCGCCCGGACCGCCCGACCCGAGGAGGAGATCGACGTCGCATGGCGTTCCCGACCAAGGCGACGCACCAGCAGACTCGGGCGTTCAACTCGGCGCTCGTCCTTCGGGCGCTGTACGACTTCGGGCCGATCAGCCGCGCCGACATCGCCCGTTTGAGCGGACTGACCCGGACGACGGTCGGCGAGGTCGTCGCCGAGCTGATGGCCGACGGCCTGGCGCGCGAGGTCGGTCGTGGCCCGTCGACCGGGGGCAAGGCGCCGACGCTCGTGGAGCTGGTCGACGACGCCCGGCAGGTGATCGCGGTCGACCTCGGTGAGCAGGTCTTCCGGGCGGCGATCGTCGACCTCCGAGGGCAGGTCCAGCGCGTCGTCGAGCGGCCGGTCGAGGGCCTCGACGGACGCCGGGCGCTGGCGCTGGTCTACGAGCTCGTCGACGAGCTGGCGGGCGGCGCGGGCGACGCATTGCTGGGCATCGGTGTCGGCACCCCCGGGATCGTCGACACGACGACCGGGACCATCAGCCGAGCGGTGAACCTCGACTGGCAGGACCTGCCCCTCGGCGACCTCCTGCGCGAGCGGTACGGCGTCCCCGCCGAGCTGGCCAACGACAGTCGCGCTGCAGCACTGGCGATCCAGCTGTTCAGCGACACGCGGACGACCGCCCCGCGCGCCGCGAACCTCGTGGCGATCAAGGTCGGTCGTGGCATCGGGGCGGGCCTCGTCCTGCGCGGCGAGCTGTTCCACGGCGACGGGTTCGGCGCCGGCGAGATCGGCCATACGGTCGTCGAGGAGGACGGCGCGGAGTGCCACTGCGGTCGCTTCGGTTGCCTGGAGACCGTCGCCAGCTCGCGGGCGATCGTGGCGCGGGCGACCGAGCTCGCTCAGGAGCGGCCGGACTCGCCTCTCGGTCGACGGCTCGCCCGTGCCGGGACGCTCACGCTCGGGGACGTCAAGACCGAGCTGGATGCCGGCGACGAGGACGCCCGACACGTCGTCGTGGCTGCGGGGCGCTACCTCGGCCAGGCCGTCGCCGCCGTGATCGGACTCCTCGACGTCGAGCTCATCGTGCTCCACGGCAGCGTGGCCGATCTTGGCGAGCCCTGGCTGTCGGCCGTGCGCGACGAGGCCGGACGACGTTCGCTGGGGCTCCTGTCGCGAGAGACGACGATCGAGGTCGCGCCGCCGATCGGCGACATCGTGATCATGGGTGCGTCCGCGCTGCTCATCACTGCCGAGCTCGGTCTGACGGTCGGGCGTTGAACGCCCGCGCGATGGACGCTCCGGCCGGTCCCACGATCGTCGAGGACCTCCCCGGCCACGGTCCGGGGTCGGCGGGCGGCCGGCCGTTGCTGGTCGGTGTCGATGTCGGCGGGACGAAGATCGCCATCCTCATCGTCGATCGAGACGGTCACGTCCACGGCCGACAGGTCGCGCCGACCGTGATCGGCCGACAGGCTCACGCCGCGGAGGCCGTGGCCGCGCTGGTCGAGGAGGGTCTCCGCGGGGCGGGCGCGTCGCTGGACGACGTCGCCGCGGTGGGTGTCGGCGTCCCGGGCCGGGTCGACCCATCGAGCGGGACCGTGACGCTCGCGGTCAACCTCGGCTGGTCGGACCTTCCGCTCGGCGATCAGCTCGAAGCGCGCCTCGGGCGCCCGTGCGTCCTCGAGAACGACGTGCGCGCCGCCGTGCTCGGCCTGCATCGCCGTCGGGTGGTCGGCGACGTCGAGGACCTGACCTACGTCGCGGTGGGCACGGGCGTGTCCGCCGGGGTCATCCTGCGCGGCGAGCTCCATCGCGGCGTCCACGGACTGGCCGGTGAGATCGGCCACGTGATCGCCGCGTCGGACGGCCCCGTCTGCTCGTGCGGCGAGCGTGGCTGTCTGGAAGCCTTCGTGTCGGGGCCCGCGATCGCCCGTGACGCTCGGATGGCGATCGCCGCCGGGACACCGAGCCGACTCTCCACGATCGCCGAGCCGACGTCGGTCGACGTCTACGCGGCAGCCGCGGAGGGCGACCCGCTCGCCGTCGAGATCACCGACGCGGTCGGTCGCCGACTCGCCTGGGCCGTCCATCTCCTCGTCATGACCTACGACATCGAACGGGTCGTCCTGGGGGGTGGGGTGAGCCACGCCGGCGCGATGTTCCTGTCCCCGATCCAGCGCGAGCTCGACCGGCTCCGCCGATCCTCGGCGCTCGCTCGGGAGCAACTCGCTCCGGGCATCGTCGAGCTGCTCCCGATCGGCGCCGAGGCCGGGACATGGGGAGCCGTCACCATCGCCCGACTGGCCCTCGAGAAGGAGTCGGCGAGGGGCGGGGTCCCGCGGAGGGAGGTGGGCCGTGTCCCGCCGTGATCGATCGAGAGCGCCCGCCCACGGGTCGCCCCTAGGATGGACCGACACCACGTGAGAACGACGCCACCGTGACCTTGCGCGATGAGATCCTCGAGCAGCCCGCCGCGGCCGAGCGCCAGCTCGGCTCGAGCCGGCCGGCGATCGACGCCCTGGTCGCCCGGCTGCGGGCGGAGCCGATCGATCATGTCGTCATCGCGGCGCGCGGCACGTCGGATCATGCGGCGATCTACGCCCAATACCTCCTCGGAACCGTCCATCGGCTGCCGGTGGCGCTGGCGACCCCGTCGATCCTGTCGCTCTATGGGGTCGTGCCGAGGTTCGCCCGGGCGCTCGTCATCGGGATCAGCCAGTCGGGTGCGTCGCCGGACGTCGTCGGGGTCGTGGAGGCCGGCCGCCGCCAGAAGGTCCCGACGCTGGCGATCACCAACG
Organism: uncultured Chloroflexia bacterium; assembly: GCA_963749735.1. Lineage (GTDB taxonomy): Bacteria > Chloroflexota > Limnocylindria > Limnocylindrales > CSP1-4 > Chersky-267. Next base: position 171,736 of record CAVVNZ010000011.1, on the reverse strand, counting down.
ATCCGGACAGCCCGCTCGGAGCGGCGGCGGAGTACGTGATCGCCCTGGCGGCCGAACCGGAGCGAGCCGTCGCCGCGACCAAGACCTACACGACATCGCTGCTCGCGATCGCCCGGTTGTCCGCCGAGCTCCTCGACGAGGCCGATTCGCGGATGGCCGTGGCGGCGATCCCCGGCGCGATCGCCGAGGCACTCACCGTCGAACCGGAGGTCGAGCGGATCGCCGGCGAGCTGGCCGCGGCCGACCGCTGCCTCGTCCTCGGGCGAGGCTACGAGTACGCCACCGCGCGCGAATGGGCGCTCAAGCTCAAGGAGCTCGCCCGCGTCTTCGCCGACCCGTACTCCGCGGCCGACTTCCAGCACGGCCCGGTCGCCCTCGTCGGGAGCGGCGTGCCCGTGCTGGCAGTCGTGCCCGAAGGGGTCGCCTCGGCGGGGATGGTCGAGCTCCTGAGCCAGTTGCGGGATCGAGGCGCGGACCTCCTCGTCCTGTCGGACTCGACCGCGATCCGAGCCGTCGGCACGCGCTCGATCGCGCTTCCTCCGAACATCCCCGAGTGGCTCCGGCCGATCGTCTCGATCGTCCCCGGGCAGCTCTACGCGTACCACCTCACCCGGGCGCGCGGGCTCGATCCGGAGGCCCCGCGGAACCTGACCAAGGTGACCCTGACCAGCTGACGGATGACGGCCCCGACCGGCTCAGACGCTGAGCGGCGCTCGCAGGATGACCGCTTCGCGACCGAGGAGATCGAGGGTCGCGCCCTCGAGCGGGCTGCGATCCTCCCCGGCCGTGGAGTACGCCAGGCGCCAGGTCAGCGCCGCGGTGGCGGGGTCCTCGAGCGCGACGGTCGTGGGCTCGGCCTCGAGGTTGATCGCGACGAGGACGGCCTCGCCCGGGGCATCGCGGCGGTAGGCGAGGACCCCACCGCGGGCCCGGACGACCCAGCGGAACGAGCCCATCTGCAGCGCGACGAGCGCACGCCGCACGGCGAGCAGCTGCCGATACGCCGACAGGACGGAGTCCGGGTCCGCGGCCTGGCTCGCCACGTTCCTGGTCGCGCTGTCGGGGGCCATCCGCAGCCACGGACGCCCGGTCGTGAACCCGCCGTTCGGGCCGCCGGTCCAGGGCATCGGGGCGCGGCTCTGATCTCGGTTCCACCAGAGCTGCTGGAACGGCCAGAAGCGCCGCGCCGGCGGGTCGACGATCTCCTTGCGGGGGACGCTGATGTCGCCCAGCCCGATCTCCTCCCCGTAGTACAGGAACGGGGTGCCGCGCAGCGTCAGCAGGAGGACGGCGGCGGCCTTGGCCACGGCGTCGCGCTCGGGGCCCTTCGCGTAGCGGGTCGCCTGCCGCGGCTGGTCGTGGTTCGACAGGACGATGGTCGGCCAGCGCGCCGGTCCGAACGCGGCCTCCCGCTCGTCGATGGCCCCCGCCAGGGCATCCGCGCTCCATGGCTGCTCGAGCAGCAGGAAGTCGAGCACGAGGTGCCGCGGCACGACGTGGCCGGCCCCGACCGCCGGCGGGCCGTCGAACAGCTCGCCGACCGTCATCCGGCCGGGGACCGCGTCGACGATCGCGCGGAATTCGCGCAGGAAGTCATCGAGCTCCGGCTGGTCCTTGTCGTGGATGTGGAGCTGGCGGTTCCAGCCGCGGAACCGGGCGATACCCTTCGGGCCGGGGACCCGCGGCGGGTTCGAGGCGAAGGTCGGGTCCTTGAAGAACGCGTTGAAGACGTCGAGGCGGAACCCGTCGACACCGCGCGCCAGCCAGCCGCGGATCATGTCGAGCTGGGCCGCCCGGACCGCCGGCTCGCGCCAGTTCAGGTCCGGCTGCTCGACCAGGAAGATGTGCATGTAGAACTGCTCGCGCCGCGGCTCCCACTGCCAGGCCCCGCCGCCGAACAGCGACTGCCAGTTGTTCGGCGGGATCGGCTTGCCGCGCCGCCAGCCCGCCGGGTCGTGCCACAGGTACCAGTCGGCGTGCTCGCTCGTCCGGCTCGAGCGCGAGTCCTCGAACCAGGGATGCCGATCGCTCGTGTGGTTGAGGACGAGATCGAGGACGATGGCGATCCCGCGGTCGTGGGCCTCGGCGACGAGCCGGTCGAAGTCGGCCAGCGTGCCGAACAGCGGATCGATGGCCGAATGGTCGGACACGTCGTAGCCGAGGTCGAGGCCGGGCGACGGGTAGATCGGCGACAGCCACACGGCGTCCACGCCGAGCGCCTCGAGGTGGTCGAGGTGGGCGGTGATCCCGGGCAGGTCGCCGACGCCGTCGCCGTCGCTGTCGGCGAAGCTGCGCGGGTAGACCTGGTAGACGACCCCGCGCTGCCACCAGTCGATCGAACGCCCGCGCATCGGCCTGCGCCGCGGGTCGCTACAGGCCGGAGTAGGCGTGGAGGCCGGAGAACCAGAGGCTGCCGGAGTAGGTCACCAGGACCATCCCGAACCCGACCACCAGCAACAGCGCCGCCGGTCGACCGGCCCACGCCTTCTGGTTGCGGGCATGGAGATAGACCGCGTAGACGAGCCAGGTCACCAGGGCCGCGGTCTCCTTCGGGTCCCAGCCCCAGTACCGGGACCAGGCGATCGACGCCCACCACGAGCCGAGGATGATCATCGTGGCGAAGATCGGGAAGCCGATGATGACCGCCCGGTAGGCGACCTCGTCGAGGACCTTGTGCGTGGGCAGCCAGGCGAACCGGTCGTGCTGGCCCTGGACGAGGTAGCCGACGCCGGCCGCGAAGGCCGTGGCGAAGATCCCGTAGGCGGTCACCGCCATCCCGACGTGGATCGTCAGGAGCGGAGCGTTCTGGAGCGCGGGGACGAGCGGCTTGACCTCGTTCGGGAGGCTGCTCGCGTACAGGAGCAGCGCCAGGGCCACGCCGAACGGGATGAACCCGAGCGAGCGGATCGGGTAGCGCCGCTCGAGGATCTGGTAGCCGGCCAGGATCGTGAACCCGAACGCCACCGTGAACTCGAACATGTTGCCCCACGGGCCGCGGCCGACCGACAGCGCCCGGAAGAGCAGCGACAGCCCGAGCAGCGCGACCGCGACCCAGCCGAGCCCGGTCGAGACGCCCGACAGCGGGCTGGTCGGCTCGATCGTCTCGCGACCCGGCCGACGGGCCGTCTGTTCGGCGAAGGAGCCGCTGACGACGCCGGCGAACGCGGGTCGCGGCGCCGCGGCCAGCCGCGGCAGCGTCCGGCGCCCGTTCGCGAGCATGACCGCATGGCCGACGTGCGCGGCGAAGGTCAGGGCGACGACCACGACGCCGATCGAGAACAGGAGCTGGGCGAGCTGGGCCATCACGCCGCCGCCGCGCCGCCCGGGGGCGGACCCGCCGGCTGGAGGTGGCGGGTCTGGGCGTTCTTGTCGATCCTCAGGATCAGGCCGCAGTTCTCGCACGTGTCGATCCGGGCCTGGCGGCCGATCCCGCATTTCGGGCAGGTCACGACGAGCTCGTCCTGGCAGCGGTCGCAGACGGTCGAGCCGCTCGGGTAGATCAGGCCGTCCCGGGCGCAGTACGGATATCCGGTCGGGTAGATCGGCTGACCGGCGTCATCGAGCGGGGCGGCGCGCGGGCCCTCGTCGATCTTGAGCTTGGGGCGCGGCTTGCGGATCAGGTAGATGACCCAGACGAGCACGATCAGGCTGATCAACGGGCCGATCAACCCGACCAGCACCATGAGCGGGAGCAGCCCGATCAGCGCACCCCAGTCCGGGACGACGAACTTCGAGGTCAGATCGAGGATCTGGTTCCAGATCTGGTCGAGCTGGTCGATGATGCTCACGGCGGCATTCTAGCCGGGACCGCCGGCCCGGGGCGGCCGCCCCCGTTTCGGATTCCCGGTCTTCTTGGTCGCACCGCGACCGGGCTGCCAGCCGCGTCGGTCGAGGTCGGCGTCGCGACCGTCCTCGCCCCCCGCGCCACCGTGGCCGGCGGTCGGCTTGGGGGTCGGGGGCGCCCCGCGCTCGGCGCGCTCAGCACGCCGCGGTCGAGCCGCCGGGTCAGCCAGACCGCCCCCGCGCTCCGCCCGCCACGCCGGCGGACCCGCTGACCGAGGTCGATGTCGTCGGTGATCACCAGGATCGCGTCGCCGGCCGCATGCGCGGCGTCCGGCGTCCCACCGGTCCCGATCGCCTCGGCGACGAGGCGCTCGATGAGCCGGTCGGCGGACATCGAACCGCTGTGCCGGACGGTCAGGCCGGATGCGATGCGCGTCCCGTGCAGTCCACGGTCGGGCGGCCCGTCGAAGATCAGCTCGATCCGGATCGGTGCCGGGATGACGGCCCGCAATCGACCGACCAGGGTCGCGGCGGGCGCGGGACGGCCCTTGCCTCGGCCCAGGGCGTGGAGCAGGTTGGAGCCGTCGATGAGCAACCGCTCGGTCCCGGCGAGCGGGTCGGCATGGTCGGGCCGACGGTCACGGCCGGGGCGAGACGGGGGAGTCACCCGGTCATCGTCCCACGTCGAGCGTCCCCCCGGATACGATGCGTCGATGCTCCTCCTGGTCGACCTCGACGGCGTGGTCTATCGCGGCAGCGCGCCCGTCCCGGGCGTGGCGGCCGTGCTGGCCGATCGTGCCTCGAAGGGCGACGACGTCGTCTACGTCACGAACAACTCGATGCACTACCGGGAGGACTACGTCGCGCGCCTCGCGGCGATGGGCGCACCCGTCAGCCCCGAGCGCGTCGTCAGCTCGCCGCGGGCGACCGCGCTGTGGCTGGCCGAGCAGGTGCCCCGGCCCCGGCGCGTCCTCGCCTTCGGGGGATCGGGGATGCGCCGCGAGCTCGAGGACCTCGGGTTCGCGGTCGTCTCGGCCGCAGACGCAGCGGCGCGCTCGATCGCCGAGGGGATCGACGGGTTCGAGGCCGCGGGCCGGCCGGACGCCGTCGTCGTCGGCCTCGATCCGGACGTCACGTACGAGCGGCTGGCCGTCGCCACGGACGCGGCCCGTGCTGGCGCGTTGTTCGTCGTGACCAACCGCGACCCGATCTACCCGACCGAGCATCGGCTGATGCCGGGCGCCGGGTCGATGGTCGCCGCGGTCGAGACGGCGTCCGGCGTGACCCCCGTCTCGATCGGCAAGCCGGCGCCGCTGCTTCTGGTCGAGGCCGCCCGGGCGGTCGGGGCGGACCCACGGGACGCGGTGATGATCGGCGACGGGATCGTGACCGACCTCGCCGCGGCCAGGGCGGTCGGCGCCCGATGCATCCTGATGCTGACCGGCGTCACGAGCCGCGCCCAGATCGAGGCGCTGCCGCCGGCGGACCGTCCGACCGCCGTGGCCGCGGACGCGACCGAGCTGGCGTCGATCCTCGAGCGACTAGGCGCGAACCTCGGCTGAGCTGCCGGACGCGGCGTCGGTCCGGGCCGCGGGCGCCGCGCCGGTCGACCGCGGCGCCCTCCGCGAGGACGGCCTCGAACCGTTCGAGCAGTCGGACGGCGCCGAGCTCCTGGACGATCCGCCGCGACTCCTCGACCAGCTCGGCAGACACCCGGCTCGTCGGCCCCGAGGACGATCGCCGCGGTCAGCCCGGACCGGGCGAGGTCGAACGGCGTCTCGAGGGATCGCAGTGCGGTCGCGGCGGTCCGATACCCGGCGACGGCCTCGGCACGCCGGCCCTGGAGCGCCGCGACCCCGGCGCTGAGTGACGTCCGGACCGCGTCGACGTAGCGGCCATGGGCCCCGTGTCGCCTCGAGCGCCGACACGTCCTCGGCTGCTCGCACGGGATCCACGAAGCCAGAGTGCGGCGTCCGCCGCATCGATCAGGTTGCCGGCGGCCGAGAACGGGTCGAGACGGGCCTGCTCGCGCCAGGTGTCGGCCGCCTTCGCGAGTCGACCCTCCATGACGTCGAAGAACGCCCGGACATCGGCGGCGTTCGACTGGACGTTCGGATCCGTCTCGTTCGCCATCGCCTTTCGTACTCGGCCACCTCGGTCTCGCCGGCCGTCCCGCGCATGATCTGGATCCGGTCGGTGGTGCTGAACATCACGACCCGCAGCCGACCGTCGGGTTCGTCGGAGACGGCGCGTTCGCACGCCTGGATCGCCCAATCCCAATCACCGGTCGACATGGCCAAGCCTGCCGCGTTGACCAGCAGGCTCACGGCCCGCCCGTGGATCCCGAGCCGGTCGGCGAGCTCGATCCCGTCGCGAGCGATGACGAGTCCCTGGCGCGGGTCTTCGTAGGTCGTCGTCGCCGACAGGTTGATCCGGGCGCGCAACTCTGAAGCCGCGAGACCGTAGGAGCGCGCGAGCTCGAGCCCCCCCCGCAGGACGGCCACGCCCTCACGGACGCGACCCAGGGTGGCCATGGCCGTACCCTTCGTGATCATCACCTCGGTGATCGCCGAAATGAGGTCGAGCCGCTCGAGGGTCGGCAGGATGTCCTCGGCCACGTCGACGGCCCGCGCGCTCTCGCCATGCATGAAGTACGCGCGGGAGAGCTCGACCCGAAGGAGGACGAGCTCCTCGCTGTCGCCGAGGTCGGCGAATTCGTCCATCGCCGCCTCGAGCGTCGCGATCGCCTGCTCGCTCCGGCGCCCCTCCACCTGGGTCCGTCCAAGGGCGCTGATGGAGCGGACCACGCCCTGGCGGTCGCCGCGACCTCGCTGGAGCGCGACTGCGCGTTCGAGCAGGCCCACGGCTTCCTCGCGACGGAAGGCCGCGATCGCGGACCGACCGGCCCGCTCGAGCAGGTCCGCCTCCTCCGCCGGATCGGTGGTGATGTCGATCGCCCGACGGAGGTAGACGAGCGCCTGCTCATGGGCACCGAGGGCGACCGCTCGGTCCGCGGCCGCCCGGAGCGCGACCCGTGCCTGTGCCGCGAGCGCGTCCGCCTCGGGGCCCGTCGGGGCGTTGTCGTGGGCGGCGAGGTAGTGGGATGCCAACGCGCCGGCCAGCTCGTCCGTGTCGAGCGACTCGAAGAAGCGGGCCGCGGCGAGATGGCGGCTCTTGCGGTCGGCTCGAGCCAGGGTGTTGTAGGCGACCTCGCGGATGAGCGCCTGGACGAAGGCGTACTGCCCGCGCTCCGGGGAACGCGGGTCCATCTGCTGGCTCAGCATCTCGCGTCGGGTCAGGCCCCGGAGCCGCGGTTCGAGCTCGGCCACGTCGAGTCCGCTGACGGCGGCGAGCCCCGCCGGGGTGAAGCTCTGACCAAGCACCGACGCGTCCTGGAGCAGCTCGCGATCGACCGGCGCGAGGGCGTCGAGCCTGGCGGCGATGAGCGCCTGGAGCGTCTCCGGGACGGCCAGGGAGGAGAGGTCGCCGGTCGGCCGATAGGTCCCGTCCTCTTCGGTCAGGCGTCCCTCGGCGACGAGCATCCGAACCGTCTCGACCGCGTACAGCGGGATGCCATCCGCCCGTGTCACGATCGCCCCGAGAGCGGCCTCGGGCAGCCCGGGCACGAGGCCCGCGAGGAGCTCGCGCATCGCCTCGTCGGACAGCGGTTCGAGCGTGACCGAGACAAGGCCACGCCGCCCCGCGCCCCAATCCGGTCGCCGATCGAGGAGCTCGGGGCGGGCCAGCGTCGCGACGAAGATCGGGGCGTCCCGGGACCACTCGAGGAGATGGTCGATGAACGCCAGCATCCCGGGGTCCGCCCAGTGGAGATCCTCGAAGACGAGGACGACCGGGCCGCCCTCGGCGATCCGCTCGAAGAACGTCCGCCAGGCGGCGAACAGCTGCTCTGAACCACCCGGTCGCGTCTCGCCGACACCGAGCAGGGTCAGCAGCGCCCCCTCGATCCATTCGCGCTCGGTCTCGTCCGGCACGAACTGCAGGACGGTATCGGCGATCCGCGCGCGGGTGATCGCCTCGTCGTCGGTCTCGACCAGGCCCGCTCGGCTGCGAACCATCTCGCCGAGCGCCCAGAAGGCGATCCCGTCGCCGTAGGCCGGCGACCGGCCGGAGTGCCACCAGACGGTCTCGAGCAGGCCATCGATGTACTTGAGGAACTCCCAGGCGAGGCGGCTCTTGCCGATCCCGCCCTGGCCGGTGACCGACACGAGTCGGGGCCGGCGCTCGCGAGCCGCCGCGTGGAACAGGTCCTTGAGCAGGCGCAGCTCCGTGTCCCGTCCGACGAACGGCGCCTCGAGTGCGTCCGACCGTCCGCGACCGCCGCGCTCGGCGACGACTCGCAGCGCCCGCCAGGCCGGGACCGGTGCCGTCTTGCCCTTGAGCGTCGCGTCGCCGACCGGTTCGAAGGCGATCGCCGCGGCCGACGCGCGCTGGGTCGCCTCGCCGACGAGGACCGTGCCCGGCTCGGCGATGCCCTGGAGTCGGGCCGCGGTGTTCACCAGGTCCCCGGCGACCATCCCCTGGTTCGTCGCCCCGAGCGTCACCGCGGCTTCACCGGTCAGGACACCCGCTCGAGCCTGGATCGTCGGTCCGAGCGCGCGGACGGCCGTCACCAGCTCGAGCCCGGCCCGGACGGCGCGTTCGGCGTCATCCTCGCGGGCGATCGGCGCTCCCCACACGGCCATGACCGCGTCGCCGATGAACTTCTCGACGACCCCGGCGTGGCGCTCGATGACCTCGCGGGCCACGTCGAAGTAGCGGGTGAGGAGCTCGCGCGTCTCCTCCGCGTCGCGCTCCTCGGCGAACGGGGTGAACCCCACCAGATCGGCGAACAGGACCGACACCAGGCGTCGCTCGGCGACCCGCTCGGAACCGGTGGGGCCGGACCGCGCCTCCGCACCGGCTCCCGCCGACGCCAGGTCACGCGGCAGACCGACGAGCGTCCCGCCGCACTCGCCGCAGAACTTCGCGTCGGGCGGGTTGGTCGCGCCACAGGTCGGGCAGCCGGCCAGGAGTGGCTGGCCGCATTCCCGACAGAACTTCCGACCGGTCTCGTTCGCCGTGCCACAACTCGCGCAGGTCACCCGCACCTCCCGGTCCGCTGAGGTTAGCCCACCGCGACGAGTTCCGGGATCCCCGATGCCCACGCGTCGAACTCGGCGCGGATCGGTGCCAGAGTCGGCTCATCGGCGAACGCGACGGCCAGCGCCCGGCGATCGATCGCCCACAGCTCGGGCAGCCTCAGGCCGATCCGCTCCACGGCCCGGGCGTACTCCTCCGACAGGCGGATGTCGGAGACCGTCGTATCGTCGGTCGACAGCGTGACCGAGACGCCGGCCCGGTGGAGGCGGGCCAGTGGGTGGTCGGCGACCGACGCGACGATCCCGGCCTGGACGTTGCTCGTGGGGCACAGGTCGAGGGTGACGCCGCGGGCGATCAACTCAGCGACCAGCGCGGGGTCGTCGACGGCCAGTGGCCCGTGCGCGATCCGCTCGGGCTCGACCGCCAGCGCGCGCCGGACCTGGGCCGCGCCGCCCCACTCTCCGGCGTGGATGGTGATCCGCAGACCTCCGGCGCGTGCGGCTGCGAACGCCCGCTCGAAGACGAGCGGATCCGGGAAGCGTTCCTCGGCTCCGGCCAGGTCCCAGCCGGTCAGGCCGAGACCCCGGAAGCGGGCCGCCGTCTCCGCCAGCTCGACGTTCCGGCTCGGCTCGTGGGAGCGGAGGGCCGTGCAGATGAGCCGGACCGTGATCCCGGTCCGCGCGGCGGCCTGCGAGGCCCCGCGGCAGACCGCGGCGATCCCGTCGGCGAGCGACAGCCCGCGATCCGTGTGGAGCGCTGGACCCCATCGGATCTCGACATAGCGGACGCGTTCGGCGGCCTTCGTCTCGACCAGCTCGGCCGCGACCCGCTCGAGCGCCTCGGCGTCCTGGAGCAACGCGATGGGCAAGGCGAACCGCTCGAGCAACCGGGCCTGCGACGCGGTCCGCGCCGGTGCGACCAGCGCCGCGAACATCGCGGTCCAGGTGGTCGGCGCGTCGACCCGTCGTGTGCGGGCAAGGTCGAGGGCGGTGTCGACCCGGAGGGATCCGTCGAGGTGGAGGTGGAGCTCGGCCTTGGGCATCGCCTCGGTCAGGCGGCGGAGCGGGGCTGTGCGCATGGACGGATGCTACCGTTCCGGTCATGTCCACCGTCCTCGTGACCGGCGCCAACGGCTTCGTCGGCAGCCACCTCATCCCGGAGCTCGCGGCCGCCGGTCATCGGGTGATCGGGCTCGTTCGGACGCCGGGCGCGGCGGAGCAGGTCACGGCGCGACTCGACGCGGCCGCCCGCCCAGCGGTGCAGACACGGTTCGGCGACGTGACCGACCCGGCGACGCTGCCAGCGGCGCTCGACGGCGTCGACGCCGTCGTCCACCTGGCGGCGATCCCGCGCGATCGTGGCGACGGCCGCGAGCTGCTCCGGGTGAACACCGACGGGACGCGCAACGTCGTCGAGGCGATGGGCGCCGCCGGCGTGCGCCGGCTGGTCCACCTCGGGGCGCTCGGCGTCGTCGACGACCCGGCACTCCACTACGCCTCGTCCAAGGCCCGGGCCGAGGCGCTGGTCGCCGCCAGCGCGCTCGACTGGACGATCCTCAAGCCATCGCTCCTGTACGGCGAGCGCGACGGGTTCTTCAACATCGTCGCCGACCTCGTCCGGCTGTCGCCGGGCATCGTCCCGGTCCCGGGCGACGGCCGCAGCCGGTTCCAGCCGCTGTCGGTCGACGACCTGGCGCGGGCGATGCGCCGGAGCCTCGAGGAGCCCGGGTACGCCGGCCGGAGCATCGAGCTGGGCGGCCCTCGCTACTGGACGTATCGCGAGATCACCGCCGAGGTCTGCAGCGCGATGGCGCGACGGCGGCTCATCGTGCCGCTGCCGGTCCCGCTCATCCGCCTCGTCGCCGGCACCTCGGAGCGGATCCATCTGCCGTTCCCGGTCGCGACCGACCAGCTCCGTCAGCTCAAGCTGGACAACATCGGTCCGCTCGACGGATTCGCCGCCGCCTTCGGAGTGGCGCCGCAGGACATGGCGGGCCGGCTGGGCTATCTTCGGCGGCGCAAGGCCCACCAGGAGCCCGAGCCTGCCTGAGGAGCGCATGCCGTCATCGCGCCGTCGCATCGTCGCCGCCCTCGGCTGGTTCGCACTGGCGGTCGTGTTCTCGTTCGGCGCGGCTGGGCTCATCAACGCCGCGAACCCGCCGCCGGTCGCCGGGTCGCGGCCCGAGCTGACGATCGTCGCGGACCTCGCGCTCGAGCCGGAGCTCAAGGCGGCGGCCGGTGACCTGTCGGCCCTGTCGGACGACGTCGACGGTCTCGGCGCGATCGGTCGGACGGCCCTGACCTCCCTGGTCGACCGCAACACGGAGGCCCTGGGCAAGGCCACCGCCGACGGCAAGACCCAGCTCGCTCTCATCGCCGAGGCGACCGACGCCCTGCGGGCGCGGCTCGCCGCGATCCCCGGGATCGGGCCGGACGACCGGACGCGGATCGGCACCAGCCTGCGGATCCGCTACGACGACCTCGTCGGCGCGTTGACGGCGACCGACGGGCTGTCCGCCTCGTGGTCGTCGCTCACCCAGGGCAGCCTCGCGGCGATCGAGCTGACCGACAGCCTGGCCCGCCACGACACCGAGGCCGCGGCCGCGGGGGCGCTCGGCCGGAAGGGCCAGTATCGCAAGGCGCTGGCACGGCTCGACGTCGCCGACAAGGCGCTCGAGACGTCGCGTCAGCTGCGGGACAAGCTGGCGACCACGACCGACGTCTCGATCCTCACCCGCTGGATCGATCTCAACGCCGCATACGACGCGGCGCTGCGCAAGACCTGGACCCTGCTCGACAAGTCCAAGGGGCGGGTGACCAAGCCGATCGAGGCAGCCTTCGTCGAGCTGCGGACGGCGACGGCCGCCCTGCCCGGCGACAGTCGCGCCCTGATCGTGATCATGGCCGACGTGGCACGCGGCGGGATCAACCAGGCGGTCATCGAGATCGAGCAGGCGCGCGGGAGGCTGTCGGCCGCGGCCGAGTCCCTCGGCGGGGGGTAGTCCCGCTACACTGGCGCCCTTGCCCGTCCGATCCTGCCTGCCCACCCTGGAGGAGCCACGCTCGATGCACCTGCGTATCGCGACCGACCAGCCCTGGGATGTCGCCGCCGACGTCCTCGCCATCCCGTTCGTCGGCGAACCGGCCTTCGACGGGACCCTCGGCGAGCTCGATCGCCGGAGCGGCGGCGAGCTGAAGGACCTGGCGGCCTTCGGCGAGCTCTCCGGGAAGCGGTTCGGGGTCGCCTTGGCGGCACCGGGGGAGCTGCCGTCCGGCCGCCTCGTCCTGGTCGCGGCCGGCGAGCCGGACGGCGTCGATCGCGAGGTCATCCACCGTCTCGGCGCGACGATCGAACGGCGTCTGGGCGGGCGGACCGTGGGCCGCCTCGCGGTTTGGGTCGGCGATCTCGCCGATCGCATCGACGGGGGTGCCGCGGCCGTGGTCGAGCTCCTCGTCCGGGGCGTCGTCGAGGGTCACTACGAACCCAAGAGCATCTATCTCGACACGGTCGAGAACGCGCCGCCGATCCTCGACGAGCTGATCGTCGTCGTCCCCGGTGGCGACGCGGCCGGCCTCGCCCACGCGGCCGAGCGCGGCCGGATCATCGGCGAGGGCGCGAACACCGCGCGCGGCCTGGCCAATCGCGCGTCGAACGACGTGAGTCCCGAGGTCCTGGCCGATGAGGCGCGGGCGATCGCCGAGCGGAACGGGCTGTGGATCGACGTCATCGAGCCCGAGCGGGCGACCGCCCTCGGGATGGGCATGTTCATGGCCGTCGGCCGGGGCAGCGACAACCCGCCCCGGATGATCGTCATGCGCTCCGGGAAGGAAGGCGAGAAGGACGCGCTCGGGCGGCACCTGGCGATCGTCGGGAAGGGCGTCTGCTTCGACTCGGGGGGCATCTCCATCAAGCCGTCCGACCGGATGGAAGAGATGAAGATGGACAAGACCGGCGCGGCGACGGTGATCGCGGCGATCGAGACCGTCGCCCGGCTGGCCCCCGGCACCCCGCTGCTCGCGGTCGCCCCGGCGGTCGAGAACATGCCCGGTCCGCATTCGACCCGACCGGGCGACGTCGTCCGCGCGCTCAACGGCAAGATGGTCGACATCACCAACACGGACGCCGAGGGCCGGCTCATCCTGGGCGACGCGATGACCTACGCCGAGGGACTCGGGGCGACCCACCTCGTCGACGTCGCGACGCTCACCGGAGCGGTGTCGCGAGCGCTTGGGCACCTCGTCACGGGCGCCTTCGGGACGCCGCAGGCGTGGGTGGACGACGTTCTCGCGGCCGGCGGCCGGGCCGGCGAACGGTTCTGGCAGATCCCGCTCATCGACGACTACGTCGCGGACATGGACAGCTGGTACGGCGACCTCCAGAACTCGGGCAGTGCCGAGGGCTCGCTGGTCAAGAGCGGGTTGTTCCTGCGTGAGTTCGTGACCCGGCCGTGGGTCCACCTCGACATCGGCGGCACGGGCTACTTCCGCAAGGCCCTGCCGTTCGCCGCCCGCGGCGCGAACGGCGTGACCCACGCCACCCTGGTCGAGCTCGCCCTCGCCGGGGCGCGCTGACCGCGACGGTCGTGCCGATCGGGCCGCTGTCGATCGCGCTGGCGATCGCCGGGATCGGATGGGGGATCGCCGCCGACCGGCTGTCGACCCGCTGGCCCGACCACGACGAGGACGACGGCTTCCTCCCGGGACGTCGGCCGGGCTGGCGGACGGTGGTGGTCGCCGCCTTCGGGGCCATCGGCCTGGGTGCGCTTCCGTCGCAATTCCTCCCGGAGCCGGCGGCGACGGCGGCGGCGCTGGACGTCTCGGGTGGACTGGCCGACGGGGTCGTCCTGGCGATCTTCATCGCCTACGTGGTCGTCCTGGTGCTGCTGCTGGCGACCGACCTCGATCAACGCCTGTTGCCCGATGTCCTGACGCTGCCGATGATCCCGCTGGCCCTGCTGTTCGCCGTGTCCGGCCAGAACCCGCTGGTGGGCCAGGAATTGATCCCGGCCATCGCCGCGGCGCTGATCATCCCGGCGATCCTGTACCTGCCGTCGATCCTGTTCGGGCCCGGCGCGTTCGGGCTGGGCGACGTCAAGCTGCTCGTCACGGTCGGGCTGATCTCGGGCGCCTACCGAGCGATCGCCGGGACGCTGGTCGGGGTGATCGTCGCCGGGGTCGTCATCCTCCTCCTGCTGGTGACCCGGCGGGTGACCCTCAAGTCGTACATCCCGTTCGGCCCGTTCCTCATCCTCGGCGCGCTGTGGGCGATCCTCCTCCGCTCGTGACGGACCCCCGAACGGGGCTTCTGGACGACCGGGGGTATGATGCCGGCGAGCCGGAGTCGTCCTGCGGTGTGCTCCCAGGGATGGCACGTAACCGGCGGGCGTAGCCGCCAGTCGCGCCGGATCGGGCGCGCGCAACGGAGTTTGCTCGCAACGTGACGTCACCAGCGTGATCTTCGGACCCGTCCGCGACAGCCCCGATCTCGACACGCCCCGATCGCTCCAACCTCGACGGAGCCGCCGGCGGTCGCTCTCCGTGCGCCTCGGCCTGGTCGTGGTCCTGCTGGTCCCGCTGCTCGGTGGATCGCTCGGGTCCCCGCTGACCGCGAGCGGCGATGAGCTGTCGCAGGCACTCGCCCGCCAGAAGGCCATCGCGGCCAAGATCGCCGCCCAGAAGAAGAGGGTCGCCGAGCTCAACGGGCTCCAGGCCGATCTCCGGGTGACGATCGCCTCGACCGGCGCCAAGCTCGACGGGATCAACGCCGACCTGGCCGACGTCAAGGTCGAGGTCAAGCAGGCGACCGTCCGGGTCAACGCCGTGCGGGCGGTCTACGACCAGCAGGTCTCCGACCTGGCCGACCTCGACGCGCAGCTGGCCGAGATCCAGGCCGAGGAGGTCGCCAAGGCGGCCCAGCTCGTCGACCGCAAGAACCTCCTGGCCGACCACATCCGGGCCGCCTACGACAGCGACCGGACGAGCCTCCTCGAGACCATCCTGTCGGCCGACTCGTTCTCCGACGCGCTGTCCGACGTCGGGTACCTCATCGACATCGGGAACCAGGACAAGGCGCTCGCCGCCCAGATCGTCGAGGACCAGCAGACCCTGAGCGCGCTGCGCGACACGGTCTTCCAGACGCGCTATGACACGGCCCAGCTGCAGGCCGCGACGGCCGCCCAGAAGAAGGTCCTCGACGGCAGCCTGGCCGATCTCAAGAAGGCGCGCGCCCGGCTCAAGAAGCTCGAGCTCGAGACCGCCCGGCAGCTGGCACTCCAGCGCAAGGCGTTCGGCAACATCGCGGTCAACAAGGCCGCCGCCAAGAAGATCCTGTCCAACGAGGCGAAGGAGAACGCCTCGATCGACCGGAAGATCCGCCAGCTGATGGCCTCCCAGGGCAACGGCGGCGGCGTCCCCTCGCAGTACAGCGGCACGCTCGCCTGGCCGCTGTCGGGGACCGTGACCCAGGAGTTCGGCTGCACCGGCTTCCCCTGGGAGCCCCCGCTCGGCAACTGCGCGCACTTCCACACCGGGATCGACATCGCCGATCCGCTCGGCACCCGGATCCACGCGGCGGGCGACGGCAAGGTGCTGTATGCGGGTCCGCTGTCGGACGGTGCCTGGGTCGTGATCATCGCCCACAGCTCGAACCTCATCACCCTGTACGGGCACGTCAAGACGAACATCCCGGTCCGGGCCGGCCAGATGGTCAAGAAGGGCCAGCTGATCGCCTACGTCGGCATGACCGGACACACCACCGGGCCGCACCTCCACTGGTCGGTCAAGCTCGGCGACCGCTGGGTCAACCCGCGTCTGTTCCTCTAGGCACACGGTCCACCGCGCGTCCGGTCACGGAGCGAACCTTGACCGAGGGTTGATGCGCCGCCGTATCGAGGGTCCGGGGCCCCCGTGCTAGCATCGGGTCACGAGGGTTCTGGGACCTGGGCCACAGCGCGAAGGGGCGTCTGATGAGACCGACCATGGCCGTGATCCTCGCCGGCGGCGAAGGCGAGCGCCTGTCCATCCTGTCCTCGCTCCGGGCCAAGCCCGCGGTGCCGTTCGGCGGCAAGTACCGGATCATCGACTTCACCCTGAGCAACTGCGTCAACTCCGGGATCACCGATGTCGTCGTCCTGACCCAGTACAACCCGCGGTCGCTGAACGATCACATCGGGCTGGGCCGCCCGTGGGACCTCGACCGGAACAAGGGCGGGGTCAAGATGCTCCAGCCGTACATCGCCCGGGGGCGCGTCGCGGAGTGGTATCGCGGGACGGCCGATGCGGTCCTCCAGAACTTCAACGTCATCGAGCACGGCGAGTCGGACGAGGTCCTGATCCTGGCCGGCGACCACATCTACAAGATGGATTACACGCCGTTCCTGGCCGCCCATCGCCGGCGCCGGGCGGACGTCACCATCGCGGTCCGCCGCGTCCCGCTGTCCGACGCGACCCGGATGGGGATCCTGGCGATGGACGACCAGAACCGGGTCGTCGAGTGGCAGGAGAAGCCGAAGCAGCCGAAGAGCGACCTCGCCAGCATGGGCGTCTACGTCTTCTCGAGGAAGGCGCTCCGGCGCTGGCTCGACGAGTCGCGGACGGACTTCGGAAGCCACGTCGTCCCGGCGATGATCGACGGCGGCGCCCGCGTCTTCGGCTACCGCTTCGACGGCTACTGGCAGGACGTCGGGACGATCCAGTCCTACTGGGAGGCCAACATGGCGCTCCTCGAGGACCATCCCGAGCTCGACCTGTACGACAAGGACTGGCTGATCCACACCCGCTCAGAGGAGCGCGCCCCGGCCAAGATCGGCCAGACGGCGCAGGTCCATCGGAGCCTCATCAGCCACGGTTGCATCGTCGACGGGACGGTCGTCAACTCCGTCCTGTCGCCCGGCGTCCGGGTCGAGGTCGGGGCGGTGGTCCGCGACTCGATCCTGATGTTCGACACGATCATCCGACGAGGCGCGATCGTCGACCGCTCGATCCTCGACAAGGAGGTCGTGGTGGGTCCGGGCGCCATCGTCGGCGACGGCGGGGACGACACGCCGAACCGCCGCGAGCCGACCCGGCTGAACAGCGGTATCAGCGTCATCGGCAAGCGGTCGGTCATCCCCCGCGGCGCGAAGATCGGGCGCAACGTCAAGGTCGGCGAGAGCTGCCGTCCGGCCGACTTCCCCAGCCGCGTGGTCCGGAGCGGCGGCTCGGTCGAGCGCTCCGACTCGCCGCGGAACCGTGGTCGCACGCCGGCGGTGCTGGCGGCGAGCGCGACCGAGCTCCCGGTCGACGGCAAGACGGCGATCCGGGTCGAGGCGGGCGGCGCGGGGCGAGTCCGGGACTGATCGGGCCCCCGGGTGGATGGACCTTCGGCGGTCCTCGGCTAGACTGTCCCGGCCATGTCACCGAACGGATCGGACATCGCCGCGCCGGGTCGGGCGCGGACGATCGAGCCCGCACCCGAGCCGATCCCGCCGGAGACGGTCGAGGGCTGGCTGATCGACCTCG
Organism: uncultured Chloroflexia bacterium; assembly: GCA_963749735.1. Lineage (GTDB taxonomy): Bacteria > Chloroflexota > Limnocylindria > Limnocylindrales > CSP1-4 > Chersky-267. The sequence goes on along the minus strand of CAVVNZ010000011.1, from coordinate 154,355 downwards.
GGGCGAGCCCCGGAGAACGGGTCGAACGCGACGGGATCATCGCCTGGGACCTCGAGCTCGACGGTCGCCGCCGGTTCGACATCCGGATCACCGTCATCCTCGACCCGAGCCTGGGGATCATCACCTGGGTCCATTTCGCGCCGCCCATCGGGGACGGCTTCCGCAAGTCCTACCGGATGCTGCTGCGCTGGAATGACGAGTTCCCGTTCGTGAAGTTCTCGATCGCGGAGGATGGGCGTCCGACGCTCAGCACCGAGATCCCCGCCCGGTTCGCGGACCGTGACGAGCTGGGCCTGGCCCTCGCCCGGTCGCTGGCGATCTGCGACGCGCTCCTGCCCGAGTCCGCCGGCTGGCTGTGGATCGGTGGCCGGATCCCCGACTCGGGCCTGCGCCGGTCGCGCAACGAGGCGCTCCTGGCCCGCTACGCCGACCGCCTCCCGGAGCTGCTCGGCTCGTGACCGGACGGATCCGGGTCCGACTCGCGGTCCTCGCCGGGGCGACGCTCCTCGGGGTGCCGCTCGCCCTCGCGCCCCTGTTCGCCGCGCCGGCTGCGGCCGCCGCTCCACGGCTCACGCTCGTCGGAGCGGCGCACTACGAGGTCCAGCCGGAGCATCGCCGCGTCCACATCACCGTCGACCTGACCGCGACCAACCACGCCACCGGGACGATGACGACGAACTACGTCTATGACAGGGCGAACCTGTCGGTCCTGCCCGGGACGACCGCGTTCCGCGCCACGAGCGGCGGGAAGAAGGTCTCGGTGTCGGTCGTCTCGCGGTCGGCCAAGGCCACCCTCCTGAGCATCCACTTCGCCGGCCGGCTCGGCGGCGGGAAGTCGACCGGCATCCGGCTGGCGTTCGAGCTGCCCGACCCGGGTGGCAAGGCCTCGCGGTCGGTCCGGATCGGGCCGTCGATCGCCGCCTTCCCGGTGTGGGCATATGGCACCCGGGCGACGCCGGGCTCGACGGTCACCGTCCGGTTCCCGGCCGGCTACAAGGTTTCGGCCGTGACCGGACGACTCGGCAAGCCGGTGGCCGCCGCCGACGGGACGACGACGCTGGCGTCACCGGTCCTGGCGGACCCGATGGCGCTGTCGGGCTACGTCCTGGCCGACCGCCCCGGCGCGTACGCCGAGACGGCCGTCGATGTCGACGTGGGCGGCACGCCGGCGCACTTCGTCGTCCGCGGCTGGAAGGACGACCCCACCTGGGCGAAACGGACCGCGGCATTGCTGAGGCGCACGCTTCCGGCCCTCGGCGCGGCCATCGGATCGCCCTACCCGCAGACTGGCACGATCGCGATCGAGGAGGCGGTCTCGCGTTCGATCGGCGGGCTGGCCGGCGTCTACGACCCGACGACCCGAACGATCCGGGTGGCCTACACCGCGGCGCCGGAGGTGCTCGTCCGGGAGGCCGCTCACCTGTGGTTCGACGGCTCGGTGTTCGCCGATCGTTGGGCGGTGGAGGGGCTGACGACCCAGTTCGCGGATCGCGCCGCCAGGCGACTCGGCCTCGGACTCGGCACCGGATCCGCCCTGCCGGCGACATCGAGCCCGGCTTTCCCGCTCAACGCCTGGACGGCGGATCCGGCTCGCGCATCGAACGACCCGACGGACGCCTACGGCTACGCCGCCTCGGGCCAGCTCCTGCGCCTGATCGAGGCGCGCACCGGTCCCGAGGGCCTCCAGGCCGTGATCGCGGCGGCTGCGGCGCGCGCCGCGCAGGGCCCGACGGACTGGCGTGGGCTGCTCGACCTGCTCCGGACCGAGGCAGGGGTCGACGCCACCGACCTGTGGCGGACATGGGTCGCCCGGCCCCAGGATGCGGCGCTCCTCGACACCCGTGCCAAGCTGGCCTTCGAGCACGAGGCCCTGGTCGGCGAGGCCGACGGCTGGGCCCTGCCGGCCGAGATCGACCAGGCGCTCACCGTCTGGCGGTTCGACACCGCCGAAGCCGACATGGTGGCTGCGCGCAATGTCCTCGAGGCGCGCGACGACCTGGCCGTCGCCGCCGCCGTGGCCGGGCTCGAGCCCTCCGACAACCTGCGAACGGCGTTCGAGAGCGGCGATCCGGCGACGGCCGCAGCCGAGGCGGCCGTAGAGCGCACGATCATCGACCAGATCGTCGCCGCGGAGGCGGCCGGAGCGGCTGCGTCGTCCTCGTGGCTCGACCGACTCGGGCTCCTCGGCCAGGATCCGACGGTCCAGCTCGCGGCGGCCCGGGCCGCCTTCGACGCCGGTGACCTCACGGGAGCCCAGGCGGCCGCGATCGCCGCGCGCGAGGCCTGGGCCGGTGCGGCGGATCTCGGCGGCCTGCGGCTTCGGTCGGTCGGGGCCATCGCGCTGATCGTCCTGCTCGTCGTCCTGCTCATCGCGACGCGCGCCCGTCGGCAGCCCCGTCGTCGCTCGCGGATCGGCTACGAGTCCGAGATCGGATGAGATCGCCGCGGCGCGCTCGAGCCGCCGCCGCCGTCGCCAGCCTCGGGCTGCTGCTCGTCCTGTCGGCGATGCCCGGCGTCCCGATCGTCGCTGCGGCCGCTGGCGACGGGCTCGATCTCCGGACCGCCACGACCTACACCTTCCTGCCCGACGAAGGGCGGATCTCGGTGGTCATCGACGTCCGGGCCAAGAACACCGTCGCGACGACGATCTCCGGCGGCGTCGTCCGACGCTCGTACTTCGAGGCGATCCGCCTGTCGCTCCAGCCGGAGGCGGCGAACGTCCGATCGACGATGGCGGGACGGCGTCTGACGACCTCGATCGTGGACCGGAAGGGCGACCGCGTCGTCACCGTGCGCCTCCCGGACCGGCTGTACGTCGGCCGGACGGCGAATGTCCGGGTGACCTTCGACCTGCCGGGCGGGCCGCCTCGCTCCGCGAGCGAGATCCGCGCAGGACGGGCCTTCACCTCGTTCTACGCCTGGGTCAACGGCGACCGCGCCTCGGTCGCGATCGTGCTGCCGGACTCGTTCGAGGCGAACCTCAGCGGCGAGGCGATGACCGAGGGATCCGCTCCGGGCAAGAAGGTCTACCGGGCCGACGGCATCACCGACACGGCCCGGTGGTACGTCATCGTCGACGCGGACAGCGAGACCTCGCTGCGGGACCGGCCGCTGACGGTGCGACCGGGCGAACGGCTATTGATCCGGAGCTGGCCGGAGGACGGCGAGTGGCTCGACCGCGTCCAGGATCGACTGAAGCGCGGTCTGCCCGTGCTCGACGACCTGATCGGACTGCCCTGGCCGGTGGCCGGCCAGCTCAACGTGACCGAGGTGTACACGCCGCTCCTCGAGGGCTACGCGGGGATCTACCACCCGGACGCCCAGGGGATCGAGATCAGCGAGGACCTCGATGACCTGACGATCCTCCACGAGGCCTCGCACGCCTGGTTCAATGAGGGCCTGTTCGCCGAGCGCTGGATCGGGGAGGGCCTGGCCGACACCTACGCGACGATGGCGCTCGCCCGGATCGGTATCCACTCGCCCGCCGCTGTCTCCTATCCGCGGGACAGCAAGGCCGCCTTCGCGCTCAACGACTGGCCGCCGCTGACCCGCATCGACGATGACACGACCGGGGCTCGCGAGGACTACGGCTACGAGACGTCGTTCCGGGTGATGTCGACGATCGTGTCGGCCGTCGGCGAGGATGCGATGCGCAAGGTCTTCGCCGCCGCGGCCGCACACGAGATCGCCTACGTCGGCGCGCTCCCGGTCGAGCATCGGCCCGGCGTCGCCGACTGGCACGTCCTGCTCGACGACCTCCAGGAGCGTGGCCACGTGTCGATCGCCGACTACGAGTTCCTGACCTACGTCGTGGGCAGCGCCGATGTCGACGCCATGAAGGCGCGCTCGACCGCCCGGACGGCGTACGCCGGGCTCGTCGCGGACGGTCGCGATTGGGCCGCCCCGTATGCGGTCCGGTCGCCGATGGCGTCGTGGGACTTCGCCGAGGCGACCGACGAGATCGCGACGGCGCACGACATCCTGGACATCCGCGACCGGATCGCGGCGGCCGGCGAGCCACTCGGGCTGGACGTCCCCGCCGGCCTGCGGACCGGGTACGAGACCGCCGCCCCGGACGACTTCCCGGCGGTCCTCGATGCCGCCCGGACCGACCTGGCGGCCGGGGAGGAGATCGCCGGGGCGGCGCAGCGCGTCGCGGCGCCGCGCGACCCGATCGCGGCGATCGGCCTCCTCGGGGTCCGGCCCGAGGCCGCCCTCGCCGCCGCGGAGTCGGCCTATCGGTCCGGCCGGATGGACGAGGCCCGCCGGCAGGCCGCCCAGGCCGTCGACTGGCTCGACCAGGCGCCCGAGTTCGGACGGCGTGGGGTGGGTGCGGCGATCGGGGCCGAGGCCGTGATCGTCGTGCTGCTGGGCGTGCTCGTGGTGGGCATCCGTCGTTCGCGGCGGGTGTCGACTGCTACACTGCCCAGCCAGTCGAGCCCGGTCGCCACGGGCGCGGACGAAGGAGCCGATCCGATCGTGAGCGAGCCCATGGACACCCCGCACGACGAGGTCGCCGGCTGATGGGGATCCTGCGGGTCCGGCCGAGCAACGAGATCCTGTCGGGCGAGTCCGCCGACGTGTACTTCGCCCGCGCCGACCAGATCCTCGCCGAGGGTGGGCTGGACCCGATCGTCGCCATGGAGGTGTTCAGCCGCCAGGCCGGGATCCTGTGCGGGATCGACGAGGCGAAGAACCTCATCGCCCACGTGCTGGGCGAGGCGGACCAGGACGAGGTCACCGTCGAGGCGCTCGACGATGGCGACACGTTCTCGCCCAAGGAGGTCGTCCTTCGGATCCGGGCCCGGTACCGCCAGTTCGGCCTGTACGAGACCGCGATCCTCGGGATGCTCGCCCAGTCGACCGGCTGGGCCACCGCCGCCCGTGAGTGCGTCGACGCGGCGTCGCCGAACCCCGTCATCTCGTTCGGCGCCCGCCACGTCCACCCGGACATCACCGACGTGCTCGACTACGCGGCGATCGTGGGCGGCTGCGTCGGGGCGTCGACCCCGGCCGGGGCCCGGCTCGCCGGGCTCAATCCGACCGGCACGATGCCCCATTCCCTGGTGCTGATCTTCGGGGACACGGTGGAGGCGGCGCTGGCCTTCGACCGGGCGATGGGACCGGACGTGCCCCGGATCGTCCTGATCGACACGTTCAAGGACGAGGCCGAAGAGGCACTCCGGGTCGCGCACGCCCTGGGCGACCGGCTGTACGGGGTCCGGCTGGACACGCCGGCCGAGCGTGGACGGGTCACTGCGGACCTGGTCACCGAGATCCGCGCACGGCTCGACCTCGAGGGCTTCCATCACGTCAAGATCGTCGTGTCCGGCGGCCTCGGCCCGGACCGGATCCGCTACTTCGTGGAGCACGGTGCGCCGGTCGACTCGTACGCCGTCGGGTCGTACATCAGCGGCGCGACCCCGATCGACTTCACCGGGGACATCAAGGAGATCGACGGCCGGGCGATCGCCAAGCGCGGCCGGATCCCCGGCCTGACCGATAGCCCGCGATTGCGCCCGGTGGACCTCGCCGGGTGGAACGCCGGAGGCTAGCCGCCGTCGGCCGGCATCGTCTCGCCGCCGGTCCCAGCGGGCGCCGGCGCGCTCAGGCCGTGACGAGCTGCGGTGGGGTCGCCGGCACCACCCAGTGCGGCCACTCGACGGTCGCCTCGAAGCCCTCCCGGCGGTAGAGCTCGAGGGCCCGCTCGTTGCGCGCCTCGACGGACAGCTCGACCTCGTCGAGCCCGAGCGAGCGGAGATGGGTCACGCCCCAGCGCAGGAGCTGGCGGCCGAGCCCGAGCCCGCGCCACTCGGGGAGCAACCCGATGATCCCGATCTCCCCCCGCCGGCGCCCATCGTCACCGGGCAGCTCCAGCGTCCTGCAGAACCCGACCATGTGGTCGGGTTCCGAACGCGGCGCGACGATCAGCACGCCGGACGGGTCGAAGTCCGGTCGCGCATGGATCTCACGGATGTACTCGTCGGGCCACGACAGCGGCGACGGATGGTCCTCGAACACACGGTTGATCAGGCGCACGTATCGATCGTCATCCTCGCCCGGCCGGATGGCCCGGACGACGACGCCGGCCGGAAAGGCCGACGCCGGCACGACGCGTCCGCCGGGCAGGACGAACTGCCAGAGGCTGGATCGGTAGACGGCGCCCAGGGCGTCGATGAACGCCGCGGCGTCCGGTCGGGAGCGGTCGCCCCACAGCGAGAGCTCATCGAGACCCTGGCCGGCGACCAGCGCGCGGGCGGCCTCGACGAGCCGGCGCCCGTGCCCCCGTCGACGGAACGCCGGGTGGACCGTCAGCGTGTCGTTCCGCGGCGTGCACTGCCCGACCACGCATCCGTCCTCGACGGCGACGACCGTGCTGGCCGGGAAGAGGGCCAGGCGCTCGATCATCCAGGCGATCTCGGCGCGGCTCGACCCGGGGAGCGGCCGCTCGTCGAAGCTGGCGAGCTCGAGGCCGAGGACGGCCGTTGCGTCGGTCGGCGCGAACGCCCGGACCGTCCGGTCGGTCATGTCGGCGCCCCGGTCCGCGCCCGGATCCGGGCGATCCGGAGCAGGCCGACGATCGACTTCGCGTCGGCGATCCGACCGTCCTCCGCGGCGGCGACCGCCTCGTCGAACGGCACCCGAAGGACGACCAGCGCTTCGTCTTCGTCCGGGCCGAGGCGTCCCTCGGCTGCCGCCGCCAGCCCGGTGGCCAGGTAGAGGTGGATGACCTCGGTCGAGAACCCCGGGGCGGGCCAGAACGCACCGAGCCGCTGCCACATCGTGGCCCGCAGGCCGGTCTCCTCCTCGAGCTCGCGCGGTGCGGTGAGGTCCGGGTCCTCGACCTCGCCGGACGCCTCGTCGACGTCGCGCGTGCCGGCGGGGATCTCGAGCAGGGTCCGCTCGGCGGCCGTCCGGAACTGACGGACGAGCAGGACCCGATCGTCGTCGTCGATCGCCACGATGGCCACGGCGCCCGGGTGGGCGACGATCTCGCGCTGGTGTCGCGAGCCGTCATTCCGCTCGATGGTGTCCACCCGGAACGCCATCGTCCGTCCGCGATGGACGATCCGCGAGTCGACGGTCGTCTCGCGGAGCTCGTCCTCCGCGAGACGGTCGACGAACGGATCGATGGTCGAGTCCCGCGACGCGGTCAGGCGACGGGCGCCTGGGGGGCCGATGGAGCCGCGGGGATCGCCGCGGCGGGCGTCGCCGCGACCTCGGGCACCGGCGCAGCGGCCGCGGCCGCGGCCACGTCGATGCTCGCCAGGGAGATGCCGCTCTCGACGTCGAACAGGTGGAGCTTGGTCAGCGGGACGACGAGGTCGAGGATGTCGCCCGGTCGGACCAGGTGCTCCGCGCCGACGACCGCGACGAGGTCCTTGCCGCCGGCGGTGACGTGGAGCAGCTGGTCGTTGCCGAGGTACTCGACCACGTCGGCGGTCGCCCGGAACGTCCCGGTGGGCCCACCGACGGCGTCGATCTCGAGGTGCTCCGGCCGGATCCCGGCGATGAGCTGGCGCCCGCTCGTCGGACCGACCGCGTCGCGCAGGCGCGGCGGCAGCGGCAGGCTGATCCCGTTCCCTTCGAGCGTCGCTCCGTCTCCGCTGCCGTTGAGCGTGACGTCGAAGAAGTTCATCGCCGGGCTGCCGATGAACCCGGCGACGAACCGGTTGACCGGCGTGTCGTAGAGGACCTGCGGGCTGCCGACCTGCTGGAGCAGACCGTCGCTCATGACCGCGATCCGGGTGCCCATGGTCATCGCTTCGATCTGGTCGTGGGTGACGTAGACCATCGTCGTCTTGAGGCGCTGGTGGAGCCGGGCGATCTCGGCCCGGGTCTGGACGCGGAGCTTCGCGTCGAGGTTGGACAGCGGCTCGTCCATCAGGAAGACCGCCGGCTCGCGGACGATCGCCCGACCGAGCGCGACGCGTTGGCGCTGGCCGCCGGACAGCTCCTTGGGCTTGCGCGCGAGGAGCTTGCCGAGGTCGAGGATCGCCGCGGCCTCCTGGACCCGCTTGTCGATGTCCGCCTTGGGCACCTTGCGCAGCTTCAGGCCGAAGGCGAGGTTGTCGTAGACGGTCATGTGCGGGTAGAGGGCGTAGCTCTGGAAGACCATCGCGATGTCGCGATCCTTCGGCGCCACGTCGTTGACCACCCGGTCGCCGATCTTGAGGGTCCCGCCGGTGATCTCCTCGAGGCCGGCGATCATCCGCAGGCTCGTGGTCTTGCCGCACCCCGACGGGCCGACCAGGACCATGAACTCGCCGTCCTGGATCGCGAGGTTGAGGTCGCTGACCGCGAGGACCTCACCGTATTTCTTGGTGACGTGCTCGAAGGTGACCGTCGCCATGTGCGCACTCCCGTCCAGCGGGCCGTCGCGAGCCCATGCATCCGGCCGCCTGGGCGGACTCGGACGGGCTCCGTACGCGACCCGTTGGTCGCGGGCATCGTAGCACCGGCCGGACCCGCTGCAACCGGCTGGGCCGGGTCAGTCGACCGCCTCATCCGACGACGACTCGACGGTCGAGATCGGCGGGCCCTGCGCGGCCGGCCCGGCGAGGTGCGGCGTGGCATCCTCGACGGCCGTCGACACCGACAGGAAGACCCGCTCCTCGCCGATCGCCTCCATCAGGCCCGTCCGCCGCATGCGGTCCCGCACGGCTCCACGGGCCTGCGCGAGCCGGAGCTCGATCGACCGTCGCTGGAGCTCCTCGATCAGCTCGCTGAACATGTCGATCGTCGCCACGTCGAGGTCGGCCGTCGCGGTGATGCTCAGGACGACGATCGACGGAGGCGGGTCGGCGGCGCGGACCAGGGCCATGATCTGGTCCTTGGCGACGCTCGCGTTGACGAACGTCAGCGGCACGTTCGGGCGAAGGAGGAGCATCCCGGGGATCGTCCGGGCTCCCGGGTGTCGGTCGACGTCCCCGAACGATGGAGGCTGGCCCGGCAGCCGACCCAGCAACGCGATGTAGGGCCGGCTCGCCTGGTACAGGATCGCCAGCAGCGAGAGCGTCACCGCGATGACCATCCCGATGAGCGCGGTCGTCAGGACCACGCCGAACAGCGCGATCATCGCGAGCAGGAAGTCGGTCCGGCGCCAGTGCAGGTAGCGCCGCAGCTCGCCGATGTCGATGAGCCCGATCGCCGAGCTGATCACGATCGCCGACAGGACGGCCATCGGCAGGTCGTGGAACAGCGGCGCGATGAACAACGCCGTGGCCAGGACGAGGGCCGCCGTCACGAGCGACGACAGCTGCGTCTTGACCCCTGCGGCCTCGCCCGCGGCTGACTGCGACATGCTCGCGTCGACGGCGAACCCGCCGAAGATCCCGGCGGACATATTGGCCGCACCGAGGGCGATCAGCTCCTGGTTCGGATCGACGTCGTAGCCGTTCCGTGAGCCGAAGATCCGGGCGGCGCCGATCGACTCGGCCAGGGCCAGGAAGACCAGGCCGAAGGCGCCGGTCACCAGGATGACCAGGTCGGCGAACGAGACCGATGGGATGTCGGGCAAGGGCACCGTCGTGTTCACGTCCCCGACCACCGCGACGTCGCGCGCGATGAGCCCGAGCAGCGGTACCGCCACGATCCCGACGATGAGCGCGACCAGCGGTCCGGGGATCCGCGGCGCGAACGCGCGACAGCCGAAGATGATCGCCAGTGAGCCGAGACCGAGCGCGAGCGTCCACGGATTGATCTCGGATAGCTGGCCGACGATCGTCACCAGCTTTTCGAAGACGGTCGTCCCGCCGCCGGGGATGCCCAGCAGGGCGGGCAGCTGGCCGACGATGATCACGATCGACAGGCCGATGACGAAGCCGGTGACGACCGACTTGGCCAGGAACTGGGACAGGAAGCCGAGGCGAGCGATCCCGGCGATGACCAGGATCCCGCCGACGATGAGCGCCAGCGCGGCGCTGAGCGAGACGTAGACGGCGGGGTCGCGAGCCGACGGCATCGTCACGATCACGGCGGCCGACATCAGGGCGATCGCCGAGCTGGCCGTGACCTTCAGGTGGCGCGACGTGCCGAGGATGGCATAGGCGGTCATCGCCGCGAACGCGGTCACCAGGCCGGCCTCGGGTGCCAGCCCCGCCAGGCCGGCGTAGGCCATCGACACCGGGACCATGACGCCCCAGCCGACGATCCCGGCGATCAGGTCCAGCTGGAGGAACGACCGATCGTAGGCGGGCAGCCAGGCGACGATCGGGATGTAGCGCCGGACGATCCGGCCGACGTCCGCGCGCGACGGCGACTGACGGCCGCGCGGGCCGGTCCCGGGCTGTCGTCCTCCGTCGGCGGCGGGTCCCGGAGCCGGGCCGGCGGTCGACGCCGGGTCGGTCATGCCCCTTCGGCGGTCGGTCGGGGCGCGTCGTCACGGACGCACCGGAACCCGACGTTGCCGGCGGCGCTGTCGGGCGTGCTCGCGCTCCGCGAATCGACCCGGTAGCGATAGCAGTAGGAGTCGTGACACAGGTACGAGCCGCCGCGGTAGACGCGGTGCGTCCCGCCCGCCGGCCCGGGCGGATCGTCGGTCGGGGAGACGGCGTAGTAGCCCGGGGCGAACCAGTCGGCGCACCATTCCCAGACGTTCCCGGTGGTGGCGTAGAGGCCGAATCCGTTGGCTGGGAACGCCGTCACCGGGGCCGTCCCGAGGTAACCGTCGGCGCCAGTGTTCTCGTTCGGGAAGCGGCCCTGGAACGCGTTCATCCGGTGCTCGCCGCCGGGTTCGCGCTCGGCGCCCCACGGAAAGGCGACACCGTCGAGGCCGCCCCTCGCGGCGTACTCCCATTCGGCCTCGGTCGGCAGGCGCTTGCCGGCCCACGCGGCGTAGACGGCGGCATCGGTCCACGACACCTGGACGACGGGATGGTCGAGCCGATCGTCGACCGACGAGTGCGGCCCTTCCGGGTGACGCCAGTCGGCGCCGAAGACCTGGCGCCACCACGGCGTCGCCGCGGCCGCGGCCGTGTCCTCGAAGTCGTCCGGCAGGAGGCCGCCGAACACGAACGACCAGCCGTACCGCTCGGACTCGGTCACGTACCCGGTCTCCTCGACGAAGCCCCCGAAGTCGGCGTTGGTGACCGTCGTCGGGTCGATCCAGAACGGCTGCAGGCGGACCGGGTGGACCGGCAATTCCCCGTCGGCCGGGTACCCGTCGCCGCGCGGGTTGCCCATCCGGAACTCGCCACCCGGGAGTCGGATCATCGCAGGGTCCGGCCCCGAGAGCGACCGCGGCGCATCGGACCCCGAGGTCGCGGTCGTGGCCCGGCCGCCTCCCGGCGAGCCCGGTCGGACGTCCGCGGCGGGACCCGCGGGTGTGGACCGGGCGCTCGCGCGCTCGACGTCGGGCGAGCAGCAGCCGTGGCCGTGCTCGTCCGCGATCGGCGCGGTCATCATCGGGGTCCGCCGTCGTCCGATCGCGTCCGGCATTCCGCTCGTGCTCATCCGGCCGGTATCGTACGCGCCCGTCGGTCACGCAACCTCGTCGGACCGCCCGGTCGCGGGATGGGCCGCCGACGGTGGAGGCCGGGCAGGTCACGTGCAGCTGGGTACCTTCGAGTCACAGACGGGCCGGTGGGCTCCCCCTAGGCTGCCGTCGTCCACTGGGCAGGCCGGTCGGCATCGAAGCGGCAACATGGGCGGGAGTCCAGATGCGAAGGTTCGCGCCGATCGGACTGGTGGTCGTCCTCCTGCTGGTCGCGGGGTGGGTTGCGGCGATCGGGATCGGCAGCGGTCCGCGCCCCGTCTGCACGGTGGGCTGCATCCTCGACGTGTACCCGTGCATCGACCCGGCGACGAACAAGCCGCCGGTCCGCGACGGTGGTTCTGGGTGCCAAGCGGCTCCCGGGTCCGGGGCCGGGCCGACGCCGGCGGTCGACCCCGTCTCGCGTGGCCTCGCCGCGAGCGCCTTGAGCCTCGCTCTCGCAGGACTCGCGCTCCTGATCGGTCTCTGGTGGTGGCTCGATCGACGTCGGTCAGGGCTGCGATCGGAGGCGCCACACGAACCATCCGACAAGCCAGGGGAGCACATCGTCATCGCCCCGACTGGCTCCGCGCTCCAGACCGGCCCGGATGGGGCGAAGGCCGAGGCCGAGCAGCCCGATGCCAGCTGGGCCGTGCTGCCACCGAAGCGACGCTCGACGATGGAGGACATCATCGTGTTCAGCTTCGTGGTCCTCCTGCTCGGCGTCGCCCTGGCCGGGTGGCTGCTCGTCCCGTCGCTGGCGATCCCGCCGTCACAGAAGGTCGGGTGGCAGCTGGACCATGGCTTCGGCGGACGCGCGTTCGACCCGACCACGGCCCAGTCGACGACCGTGATCCCGATCGAGGTCCAGCGGCCCGCCTGTGCCCCGGCGGGCACGTCGTGGCTGGCCGACCCGGTGGTCACCTACACACCGTGGTCCGTGACCATCACGATGCACACCAGCGACGCCTTCGGCGACGTCACGAAGTGCTTCCCCCGGGACTCGACCGGACGGTCCGCCGTCGGCTGGTATCTCTCCGGCACGTACTTCCCGGTCCAGCTCAGCCAACCGCTCTGGGGTCGCGCGCTGTTCGATGGCTCCGACCTTCCGCCGGCCGCCCGCCCGTATCCCGGCATGGCGGAGGCGTCGGCAGCCGCCGAGGCGGCCGCGGCCAGGGCGTCGGCCGCCGCTGCGTTGGCCCCAGCCAGGGCGTCAGCCGCCGCCGAGGCGGCGGCGGTCCAGGCGTCGGCAGACGCCGTCGAGTCCGCCGCGGAAGCGTCAGCCGCCGCCGCGTCGTGCAGCATCAGCGCCGCGGGCCAGGCCGCGATCGTCATCGTCCAGGGGGACGGCAGCGGGGCCACCTGTGAGGAGCTCGCTCGGACGATCGATCTGGGCTCCGGTCGCAGGTTGGGCGACCTCCGCCGACCGGCCGAACCGCCGAGCGGGAACCTCCTCTGCCGGGGGACGATCGATCGGTCCGAGGTGACCGTCTACGACCACGACTCCGGAGGCGCGTCCTTCGGTACGGCAGCCTGCCGTTATGTCGCGCCCACTCCGTACCTCGGGATCGTGGTGGAGGAGGTCGACCAGGGCTTGCGACTGCGGTCGACGAGCGGTCCGATCGGACGAGTGCCCGCCGTCGATCCGGGCGGGCCGGCGGCCAAGGCCGGGCTCCAGGCCGGCGACATCATCACGCGCATCGATGACGCGCCGAACCCGACGGCGAGCGCCCTCGACGCGATCGTCGCGGCCCATCGGATCGGTGACACCCTTCATCTGGACGTCCTTCGCTCGGGCCTCACTCTGAGCGTCGATCTCGTGCTCGAAGCACGGCCGCCGACGTACTAGGAATGACGCTCGTGCGGCGCCCGACGATCCGCCGGCCGGTCGTCACCCGGACGATCATCGTCGTCCTGCTCGGTCTGCTGATCGGGATCGTGGCCTTCTCGATCGTGAGCGCCGTGACGACGCCGCGACGCACGACGCCGGTCTACGACCCGCCGGTCCTTGCCGGCCAGCAGCTCTGGGGAGCGTGCGCCGGCGGGGTCTACGCCCGACACGGGGACACCATCGTGCTCACCTCGACCGGTCACTGCACCAGGGAGGGCACCGTGGCGTACGACCCCGACGGCGCCACGGTGCGGGGCGTCTTCGGCCCGTCCGCCCGGGACGCGACCTGTCCCTATCCCGGGCACACCTGCGCCTCGTCGGACATCAACTACCTGGTGGTCGCCCCCGACCGGGTCCCGTGGGGACACCTGAACGTCGTCGACCTCGGGACGGCCGGCTATCGGATCATCCCGCCGGGCACGAAGCCGCTCGCCTGCGCCGACATCGCGATCGGCGACCCGGTCGAGATCGACGGCCGCGACACCTACCGGAGCGGAACGGTGGCGGAGAAGGGCGAGAACCTCAACTCCGTCGACGGCTCCTACTTCCCATGCATGATCGCCGCGCACATCCCGGTCGGGGTCGGGGACTCCGGCGGCGTGGTCCTCGTCCGGGGGATCCCGGCGGGTGTCACCAGTCGCAGCTTCGGCGGCAACCTCGGGTTCACGCCGCTGGCCGAGGGGCTGACCCAGCTGGGGCTGGAGCTGTGCACCGAGCCCGACTGCGGCCTGTCACCGCCCGTAGCTGGTCCCGCCGGGACCATACCGTGATCACCCTGCCGCGGAGCGTGACTCGGGCAGGAAGTGGGGTGGCCTATGGGGCTCGAACCCATAACCTTCGGAGCCACAATCCGATGCTCTGCCATTGAGCTAAGGCCACCGCGGGGCGTCGATCGCCATCGGGCTGCGGCGCCGTGGGTCGCGCCGCTCGGCGAGCGAGCCACGGGAGTATAGCGGCTCGACGCCGTCGACCGACCGGACCACGGCCGGACCGCGGCGGGCGGGAACGCCCGGCCTAGATCGACTCGCCCGTGCCCTGCTGGCGGCGTCGCTCGGGGGTGGGGCAGGCCAGGACATGGCGCAGGACGTCGCTCAGCTTCGCGGTCGCCAGCCCGATGCTCGTGTCGGCAGCGCCGTAGTAGAGCAGGATCTCGTCGCGCTCGGCGTCGACGACCCAGCCGCACGGGAAGATCACCTTGTCGACGTCGCCCTCGCGCTCGTAGCGCTCGACCGGGCCGAACGTCCATTCGTCGCAGCGCCGCAGGATGATCGTCGGATCCTCGAGGTCGAGCAGGGCGAACCCGACCCGGTAGATCGGGCCATCGCCGGTGGTATGGACGCCGTGGTACATCGTCAGCCAGCCGTGCTCGGTCTCGACCGGCGGTGGCCCGAGGCCGATCTTCCCGGCATCCCACCAGGCGCCGTCGCGCGCCTCGATCAGCAGGCTGTGGTCGCCCCAGTGACGCAGGTCGGGCGAGTAGGAGATCCACATGTGGGCGTTGCCGCGGAGCGGCGACGGTCGGTGGATCATCGCCCAGCGGCCGTCGATCCGATGCGGGAAGAGGGCGGCATCCTTGTCCTCGGGCGGCATGACCGCGCCCAGTCGCCGGACGACTCTGAAGTCCTTCGTCGTCGCCAGCGACACGAGGGGGCCGCGCCGGCTGTAGGCCGTATACGCGATCGCCCACTCCTCGCGCTCCGGCAGCCAGGTCAGGCGGGGGTCCTCGCATCCCCAGATCTCTTCGGGATGGTGGTCGGGGTCGGGACGGAGGAGCGGCTCGGGATCCCACCGCCAGTCCCCGACGCCGTCATCGCTGCGGGCGACATGGAGCTGGGAGATGCCGCGGCGGTCCTCGACCCGGGCGAGGATCAGGACTTCGTCGCCGACCCGTGCCGCGCCGGGGTTGAACACGGTGTTGGCGACGTACGGCAGGTGCGCGGCGGTGAGGATCGGGTTGGACGGGGCTCGTGTGAACAGGTCGGGACCGTCCGGGCCGGTCACCGGATGGCGGCTTGGCGGGTGCCGGATCGACCGGCCCCACGGTCCGCCGAGGCGGGGTCGATCGGCTGCGGCCGGCGCCGCGCGATGCGGATCCGCTCGAGCGCGATGAGCCACATCAGCGTCGACTCGGCGCCCTGGTTGAGGTTGACACCGGACGGGGTCAGGCCGTCCTGCCCGCCGCCGGTGGCCGGCAGCGCGACAGCGCATCCGCCATCGTTCCGACCGAGGAACCAGCCGTACGTCCAGTCCATCGTCAGGAGGTGGCGTCGGTCGCCCGTCGCGGCGAAGGCGGCCTCGGCCGCGAGGAGGAGCGCCGTCGCCTCGATCGGCTGCTGGTCGTACGTCGCGCGATCGCCGGCGTAGGGCCACCAGCCGTCGGTCCCGATCGGCGAGAAGTGGCCGTCCGGAGCCGTCTGGACCGCGACCAGCCAGTCGAGCAGGAGAAGACCGCGCTCGACCATGACCCCGTCGCCGAGTCGGTCGCCGGCGACGATCAGCGCTCGCGGGACCAGCCCGTTCTCGTAGGTCAGGACGCGTTCCGGCCACGGCCACTCGGCGGAGGGCACGCGACGGAGCGGCTCAGTCAGCAGCCGGAGCGCCGCCGCCAACCGCGGCAGGGCCGTCACGGCGTCGCGGCTGCCGCCCCGGATCGCCGCGTCGGTCGCCACGGCGGCGCTCGCCAGCGGCCGAAGATAGGTGAGGCGGAGGGTGGCCGGCAGGGCCTGCTCGAACAGTGCGGCGGCGGCCGCGCACACCCGCGCGTCCCCGGCGCTCGCGGAAGCTTCGCCGAGCGCGAGCACGGCCCGGGCGTGGGCGTCCTCGGACCCGACGTCCTCGAGCCAGTCGCCCTCGACATCGCGGAAGTTGCGGAACCGGCCGGTCGACGGGTCGAACGCCGCCGTCAGGAACGCCAGCGACAGCTCGGCGGTCGGTGCGACGGCGGCCCAGCCGAGCTCCGCTCCGTGGAGCAGGTCGACGATCAGCGCGCGAGCGACGTCGTCGGTGCAGTAGCCGTGCGCCGGGTCCGGCTTCGCGCCGATCGCGTGCTGCATGATCCCGATCCCGTCGGTCAGCTCGAGCAGGTGGATCCGGCTGATCGGGTGGAGTGGAGCCGGCTCGGCCTTCGGCCCGAGCTCAGACATCGGCGTGGACGACCCGTCCTGCCAGGCCGGCGTGTCCGTCGATCCCGAGGCGGAGATCGTGGGACGCGCGTGACTCGATGGCGGCCTGCGCCTCCCGGGTCAACGCGGGCATCCCGATCACCCGGGTGAACAGCCGGCGATACATCGCGCCGACCTCGGGCCAGATCATCCCGCGACTGTGGGCATATGCCTCGGCGCCGATCGCCCGACGGCGGGCGGGATCCGCGAGCAGCCCATTGAACGCATCGCTCATCGAGGCCGGCGAACCCGGCTTGACCAGGACGCCGCGACCCTCGGCGAGGAGCTCGGCAGCGTAGGCGTAGGGAGTCGACACGATCGCCTTGCCGGCGCTCATCGCGTAGGACATCGTGCCGGAGACGATCTGGTCGAGGTTCGGATAGGGCGTCACGAACACGTCCGCCGCCTCGAGCCAGCGGGCGAGCTCGCGCCGGCCGACGAACTGGTCGACGAGCTGGATATGCCCGGTCATCCCGAGCTCGGCGATCCGTGCCTTCAGGCTGGTCCGGTAGACCTCGCCCTCCGTCCGGATGAGATCCGGGTGGGTCGCCCCGAGGATGATGTAGTGGACGTTGGGGTTGGCGGCCACGACCGCGGGCATCGCCGAGATCGCCAGCTCATAGCCCTTGCCCGGGCCCAGCAGGCCGAAGCTGAGGATGATCTGGCGGCCGTCGAGGCCGAGGCCGGCCTTGAGCGTGTCCGGTTCGACCAGCGGCAGCTCGGGCACGCCGTGCGGGATGACGTCCACTCGTGACGGGTCGACGCCGTACGCCTCGGTCAGCAGTGAGGCCGCCGCGCGCGACATCACCACGGTGCCCATGGTCGCGTCGACGAGCTCGACGAGGATCCGGCGCTGGTGCGGGGTCGGGTCGCGCAGGACCGTGTGCAGCGTGGCGACCGCCGGAGCCCGGAGGGCCTTGACGAAGTCGATCACGTCCTCGCCGTCCTCGCCGCCCCAGATCCCATACTCGTGCTGGACGGACACCGCGTCGATCCGGCACCGGTCGAGCGCGCGGGCGACGCGCGGATAGTCGGTCCATTCGTCCCGGCGGATCCGGTGATGGACCTCGGGCGGGTACGGCTCGGCGTGGTCGGGCGGGGTGAGGGCGACGATCTCCCGTCCGTCGACGGCTCGTGACAGGTCGCTGGTGAAGGTGGCGATGCCACAGCGGCGCGGGGGATACGTGGAAGCGAAGGCGATTCGGATCAGATAGCTCCTGACGGGCGCTCCACGAGCCATGGCGAGGCGTCGTGGTCCCGGCGCTGGCGGTGACACCGGCGGGCGGTCCGAGGGTCCAGCGAAGGACCCGGTCCGGGGGACCGCCACCGGGCGCCAGGGTCCGCCGCGCCCGTTCGGCGCAGCGCATCGATCCGACGCGGTGACGCTTCTCACGGTGCGCCCCAACACCGCGCCTGTCAAACGGCGGGGGCTCCGTCGGGGCTCGGTCCGGCGCCCGCGTGGGGTCCGGGGGGTGGCTGGTACCGGGGTCCCCCCGTCGGCGGGACCATCGCGCGGGCTGACCGGGAGGGAGCGGACGACTACGGTGCGGTCATGTCGGATCGAACCCCTCCGGCGGACGCGGCGCGCCCCAGCCCTGCCCGGCCGGACGCCCGTCCCGACGTCCGCCCTCGCGCCCGGCGCCACCTCGGTCTGATCGTTGCGACCGCCGTGTTCGCCAGCTCGGTCGGGCTCCTGGCCACGCCGGCGGTGTCGCTCGGCTGGAATGGCAACGCCTTCAACTCCGCGTCCGAGCAGCAGCTCCTTGCCCTGACCAACCAGGCCCGGGCGAGCGCCGGCCGGCCGACCCTCCGCTGGGACTCCGCGCTCGCGTCGATCGCCCGCTGGCGGAGCAAGGACATGATCACGCGCGACTACTTCAGCCACGACATCCCCGGCGGCGGCAACGTGTTCGACGAGATGAGCGCCCGCGGTTACTGCTACAACCTGGCCGGCGAGAACATCGGCTGGAACACCTACCCGGACGACGTCGCCACGGCCCAGATCCAGCAGATGTTCATGGGCTCGTCCGGCCACCGGTCGAACATCCTGGGCAAGGCCTGGGACCACATCGGGATCGGGGCCTACAAGGGCGCCGACGGGAAGAAGATGTGGACCGTGTTGTTCGCCGACCGTTGCGGAAGCTCGTCGGGCGGCACCTCCAGGCCCAAGCCCAAGCCGAAGCCGGTCTCGCAGCCGAAGCCGCAGGCGACGGCCAGGCCCAAGCCGAAGGCGACCCCACGACCGACCCCCGAGCCGACGGCCACGCCCGCGCCGACCGCTCAACCGACCGATCAGCTCGCCCCGCGCGAGACGGCGTCGGGCGGCGAGCTCGCCGGAGCGTCCGGGGACGGCTCCGGGGCACCGGCCGGCAGCGGGCTCAGCCTCCGCGTGGTCGACCGGCCGCCGCCGGGCGGCCTGCTCGAGTCGATCTTCGGCGGTCTCGCAGGGATGTTCGGCGGCTGATGGCGGCCATCCTCGAGGCGCGCGAGCTGACCAAGGCGTACCGACTGGGCGAGACGACCGTCGAGGCGCTGCGCGGCGTGTCGCTGACCCTCCAGCCCGGCGAGTTCGTGGCGCTGATGGGTCCGTCGGGCTCGGGCAAGAGCACGCTCCTCCAGCTGCTCGGTGGGCTCGACCGCCCGACCTCCGGCGACGTCGTCCTGGACGGCGACCCGGTCAGCGAGATGTCCGACGACACGGCGACCCGGCTGCGCCGGCGCAAGACCGGCTTCGTCTTCCAGTTCTTCAACCTGATCCCGCTCCTCGACGTGGCCGAGAACGTCGGCCTGCCGTTCACGATCGCCGGCGAGGACCCGCGCAAGGGTGCCGCCGCCGAGCGCATCCGGGACGCGATCGCGCTCGTCGACCTGACCGGCAAGGAGCGCCACCGGCCGGACCAGCTGTCGGCGGGGGAGCAGCAGCGCGTGGCGATCGCCCGGGCCCTGGTGACCCGACCGGCGCTCCTCCTGGCGGACGAGCCGACCGGCAACCTCGACTTCACGACCAGCACCGAGATCCTCGAGGCGCTCTTCCGATCGTGCGTCGAGCGCGGTCAGACCATCGTCCTGGTGACCCACGACGCCAAGGCGGCCGCGTACGCGGATCGGGTGTTCTTCGTCCAGGACGGTCGCCTGCGCGACGAGATCCAGCTCGGTCGACGGACCGACCACTCGGCGACCCCGCTCATCGCCCGGCTCGCCCAGCTCGGGCTCTGACCGGTGCGCGGGCTATCCTCCTACGCCTGGCGGAGCCTCGCCGCCCGACGCCTGCGGACCCTCCTGACGATCGTCGGGGTCGCGCTCGGCGTGGCGGTCCTGTTCGCCGCGCTGGTCACCAACGCGGGCATCGACAGCGCGATCGACCGGACCGTCCGTGACCTGATCGGCCGGGCGGACCTGCGGGTCGAGGGCTTCGCCGAAGGGGGCCTGTCGGCCGCGACCGTCGAGGCGATCGGCGACACGCCCGGGGTCGACGCGATCACCCCGACCCTCGAGCGCCGGACCTATCTCGCACCGGACCCGGCCGCGCCCCCCACGGGGACCCTTCCACCACCCGTCCGCGTCCTGGGGATCGACGGGTCGAGCTACCCGGGGATCCACGACCTCGATCTCGCGGCCGGCCAGCCGCTGGTCGGAGCCGACGGCGTGGGGGCGCTCATCACCGAGCGGATGGCCCACGATACCGGGCTTCGGATCGGAGACACGATCGCGCTCGAAGGGGCGGACGGCCCGAGGTCCGAGCCGATCGCCGGGATCCTGCGGGGCGAGGGCCCACCGGGCACGACCGACGGCCGGACCGTGGTCGTCGTCCTGCACGAGGCGCAGGACCTGTTCGGGACGAAGGGCGTCTCGCGGGTCGACGTCAAGCTGGGCGCCGGCGCGACGGTCGACGCGGTGACCGTGGACCTCGAGCGCCGCCTGACCTCGGAACCGTACGTCGTCTCCGGACCGGCCGACCTTGCCGCCTCGATCCGCGCGTCGACGGTCGACTTCCAGGCGACGACCGCCCTGATCGCGGCGCTGGCGCTGTTCGGCGGCGCCTTCCTGATCTTCAACACGCTGTCGATGACGGTGGCGGAGCGGGCCCGCGAGGTCGGTCTGCTGCGGGCGGCGGGCGCCACCAGACGGCAGGTCAACGGCCTGATCTTCACCCAGGCACTGGTCATCGGCCTGGCCGGGGCCACGCTCGGGGTCGTCTTCGGCTTCGGGCTCGCCGCGTTCGTCGCGTGGTACCTCCAGGCGGCCCGGATCGTCCCGATCGACAGCCCGGTCGTCACGGGCGGCGCGATCGCGGTGGCGCTGGCCGTCGGGACGCTGGTCACGCTCGCCGCCGCCGTCGAACCCGCCGATCGTGCCGGCCGGATCCCGCCGATCGAGGCGCTCCGGCCGACCGGCGCCGGCCGGACCGTCCGGGCGCGGCTGCGCTGGCTGATCGTCGTCTTCCTCGTCGTGGCGATCGCCGGGGTCGCCCTGTGGCCGTCCGGCGCCGGTACCTCGGGCGTCGTCCGCTGGCTGGCGGTCTACGGCATCCTGCTCGTCGCGACCCTGCTGACCCCGTTCCTGCTCGGGCCGCTCGGTTCCGCGGCGGCCGTCCCGTTCCGGTTCGTGGCGCCGACCGCGACCCGGCTCACCCGCGGTGCGCTCATCCGCGATCGCAGCCGGACCACCCTGACCGTCGGGGCGCTGACCGTCGGTCTGGCGATGATCGTCGCCCTCGGCGGCGTGGCCCAGGACGCACGACGGGCGGCCACCGCCTGGATCGCCGGGGTCGTCCCGGGGGACGTCATCGCGACCTCGATCCGCCCGATCTCGAGCGATGAACCCGTCCGCGCCGACCTCGCGGCATCGCCGGGGGTCGCCCGCGTGAGCCCGATGGCCACGTTCGAGGCGGCCTTCCGTGGGGTTCGCATCGACGCCGCGGCCGTGGTCGGTCAGGACCTCCTGGCCGACGGTCGACTGACCTTCCTGACCGGTGACCGGACCGCCGCTCTCAACGCGCTCGACGAGGGCGGCTCGGCGATCGTGCCCGACAGCCTGGCTCGCTCGCTGGCCCTGCGCGTCGGCGACGAGATGACCTTCCCGGTCGGCGACGGGCGGCACGTCGACCTGCGCATCGTGGGGGTCGTCGAGCGGACCATCCCGGGCCGGACCGGCGAGACGGTGCTCGTGGGGTGGCCCGATGCAAGCGACGGGTTCGCGGTCGGCGGCGCCGACTCGTTCGCGGTCCGGTTCGGTCCCTCGGCCTCCTCCGCCGACCGGGCGGCCCTGACCGCGCTGGCGACCAGCGAGGCACTCGAGGCGAACCCGATCGACCGCATCGCCGGCGCGGTCGATGACGCGTTGGCACGCGTCTTCGGACTGTTCGACGTCCTGGCGCTGGTGGTCGTCATCGTGGCCGCGCTCGGCATCGTCAACACCCTGACGATGAACGTCTACGAGCGCGTCCGCGAGATCGGCGTCCTGCGCGCGGCCGGGATGACCCGGCCGCAGGTCTGGCGGATGGTGGTCGTCGAAGCCGGGGTCCTCGGCGTCGTCGGCGCGATCCTCGGTTGCGCGACCGGTCTCGTCGTCGGTCAGGTCATGATCGGACTCGCCGGTGGTGCGAGCCTCAGCCTGCCGTTCGAGCCGGACTGGCGGACGATCCTGGCCGCCGCCGCCTTCGGGATCGTGGTGGCGATGCTGGCCGCGATCTGGCCGGCCCGGCTGGCCTCCCGGGTGTCGATCGTCCGCGCCGTCCAGTACGAGTAGGGACCCTTCGGCGGGCGGTCGGAGGGCCCGGGGGCTCTGCTAGACTCCCGTGCGATGGCAACGACTGCGAGCCGCCTGAATTGTCTGCCCGCGGCCGAGCGCGGGATCACGATCGGCGACTTCCTCGTCCCGATCCGGATCGGCGAGCGGATCAGCACCCGCGCCCGCCATCTGGCGCTGATCGTCGCCGGCGCGCTCCTGATCGCGCTGTCGGCCAACGTCAGCATCCCCGTCCCGGGGACGCCGGTGCCGATCTCCGGGCAGACCTTCTCGGTCCTCCTCGTCGGCGGCGCGCTCGGCGCCCGGCGGGGGATCCTGGCCTCGCTGCTGTACCTCGTCCTGGGCCTGTTCCTGCCGGTCTACGCCGAGCACAAGCAGGGACTCCAGGTCATCGGTGGGTTCAGCGACGGGCATTTCGTGTTCGGCGCGACCGGCGGCTACATCATCGGGTTCGTTCTGGCGGCCGGCGTGGTCGGCCGGCTGGCCGAGCTCGGCTGGGACCGGCGGTTCGGCGGCGCGCTCGCCGCGATGGCGCTCGGCAACCTTGCGATCTACGTCGTCGGCGTCCCGTGGCTGATGGCCGCGACCGGCTGGGACTTCGCCAAGGCGTTCTCCCTCGGCGTCCAGCCCTTCCTCGTCGGCGACGCCATCAAGCTCGTCCTCGCCGCCGGGCTGTTCCCGATCGCCTGGTGGGTCGTCGGGCGCGGCACCGAGGAGCGCTAGGCCCCCTCGCGCGATCCGCCCTCGGCGTGGTCCAGCGACCCCGGTCCGACGGCCTTCGACAGGCTCCGATAGGACCGTCGCAGCAGGCGTCCCACCTCCGGCCAGTAGTCGGCCCCGTCCCCCCGCGGACCGGCAGGATCCGCCGTGGCACCGCGATCGCGGACCTCGGCCGCCTCCCCGCGCAGCTGGCCGGCCTCGGCCACCCGCTCCTCGGGGACCCGGTAGAAGGCCGCGTACAGGCGGGCGATCGTCGCTCCGGCCTCGGCGCCGGCGGCGAGGCCGATCTCGCGCCGGACCACCCACCAGCGGAGCTCCTCGCGGGCGACCGTCTCGACGTCGACGTCATCCGGGAGCCCGATCGTCCGATACCCCCGGGCCACGTCCGGCGCGAACCGCTCGTAGTCGCCGCTCGCCCGGGCGAACCCGACGGCCGCCTTGGTCAGCCAGGCGGCCGCGAGCAGCGCCCGAGGCCACGACGCGTGCGCCTGTTCGCGCAGGCCGAGGACGAGGTTGCCGAACAACCGGGCGGGCTGGCGCCGGTAGTACGCCTTCCACATCCGCAGCTCGAGGATCGCCAGTCGATCCGGGTCGAAGTCGGCGCCCCAGCGCCCGTCGGTCATGAGTAGCAGCTCCGGCTACGATGGCGGAGATGATACGGAAGCGTGACACGCCTGCGGCGGCCGAGGCCGCGGGCCTCTACGGGCCGACGAGCATGGCCTGGGCGCTCAACCGCGAGGCGACGCTTCTGCTGGGGGCCGGTCCCCGGGCGCTGCTCATGCAGCTCGCCCACCCGTTGATCGCCGAGGGCGTGGACCAGCACAGCGACTTCCGGGCCGACCCGTGGCGCCGACTCCGGGGCACGCTCCGGAGCTATCTCGCGATCGTCTACGGGACGGCGACGACGGCACGGACGGAGATCCGCCGCCTCAACGGGCTCCACCGGGCCGTGACCGGTCCCGTCCGCGACCCCGCCGCACGCGCGGTCAGCGGAGCGGTCCGTTACGACGCTCGCGACCCGGTCCTCGCGCTGTGGGTCCACGCGACGCTGATCGACGCCACCCTCGTGGCGCACGATTCCTGGATCCGGCCGCTGTCCCTTGACGACCGGGCGCGCTTCTACGCCGAGACACGACCGATCGGTCGGGCGTTCGGGATCCCTGACGCGATCCTTCCCGCGGACCTCGATGCGTTCGAGGCCTATCTCGAGACGCAGACCGGTCCCGGCGGCCCGATCCGCGTGACGCCGACCGCGCGCGAGCTCGCCCGGACGGTCCTCAACCCGCCGCTCGGTCCGCTGCTCCCGGCGCTCGCCGATCTCCCGCCGCGGCTCTACGCCTGGACCCTGTTGCCGGCCGTCGGGCTGCTTCCGGCGGGGATCCGCGCCGACTACGGGTTCCGCTGGGGCCCACGGGAGCGCGCTGTCGACGCCTGGCTGACGGTCGGGTTCCGCGCCTGGCGCCCGCTCCTGCCACGCGGCTTCCGCTCGATGCCGCAGGCCATGGCAGCGGACGCGCGGATCGCCGCGGAGGCGTGGATCGCGCCGGTCGCGCGGGCCGCCGCCGGGTGACCACGCCGGCGCTGCTCGCCATCGACCTCGGCACGACCCAGGCGAAGGCCGGTCTGATCGGCCTCGATGGGCGGGCCCTGGCGATCGCCCGCGCGGGCTATCCGCTGTCGACCGACGGCGAGCCGGGCTCGGCCGAGCAGGATCCGGGGGACTGGTGGTCGGCGATCCGCTCGATGACCGCCGAGCTGCTCGCCGCGGCCGGGCCGGTCCGGATCGACGCGATCGGGCTCGACGGCCAGGGCCCGACGCTGGTCGCCGTCGCGGCCGACGGTCGTCCCGTCGCCCCGGCGATCACCTGGATGGACGGACGGGCGGGGGCCGAGGACGCCGACCTGGCCGCCGCGACCGGCCAGGCGGGCTGGGTCCTGGGCGTCCTGCCGAAGGCGCGCTGGCTCGAGCGCAACCGGCCGGTGGAGGCCGCCGCCGCCCGTTGGTACCTGGCGAGCTGGGAGTGGGTCGGTCTGCGGCTCGCCGGCGTCGCCGCCGAGACGACACTGCCGGGCCAGATCCATCCGGATCGCGACGCCCTGGCACGAGCCGGTCTCCGGGTGGACCGGATCCCGTCGCGCGCGCCGGCCGGATCGGTCCTCGGGCCGCTGCTTCCGACGCCGGCCGCGGAGCTCGGGCTCCCGTCGGGCATCCCGGTGGTCGCGGGGATGGCCGATGCGCATGCCAGCTTCCTCGGCGCGGGGTTGCTCGAGCCCGGCGACGCGATCGACACCGGCGGGACGAGTGGCGGCTTCGCGGTCTACACGGACCGTCCGCTCGACATCCCGGGGGTCTTCTGCGCCGCCGCCCCGATCCCCGGTCGGTGGTTCGTCGGCGGCGCGATGAACGCGACCGGCAAGGCGCTCGACTGGCTGGCCGACGACGTGCTCGGTGGCGACGTCCCGCTCGCGAACCTGCTCGCTGAGGCCGACGCGGTGCAGCCCGGCTCCGACGGCCTCGTCTTCCTGCCGTATCTCGCCGGCGAGCGCTCCCCGATCTGGGACCCGACGGCGCGCGGTGCGTTCGTCGGCCTGACGCTGCGCCATGGGCGCGCGCACCTCGTCCGGGCGGTGCTCGAGGCGGCCGACCTCGCGGTCCGCCACGTCGCCGCACCGATCCTCGCGACGGGGGTCCCGGTCACCGAGCTGCGGGTCAGCGGCGGCGGGTCGAACGGGTCGGCGAGGTACCGTCTCAAGGCCGACGTGACCGGGTTCACCGTCGCGGTCCCGGCCGTCGTCGAGACGGCCGTCGTCGGATCGGCCATCGCCGCGGGCACCGGCATCGGGGCGTTCCCGGACTTCGCGAGCGGCGTCCGGAACCTCGTTTCGATCACCGAGCGGATCGCGCCGGACCCGGCGGCCCGGGCGACGTACGACGCCGTGTACGAGACGTACGTCGCCCTCTACCCCGCGCTGCGACCGACGTTCGGCGCCCTGGCCCGGGACTGACCTCCGGGCGGGCCCGTCGACGGCGATCCGGGTCGCCGGCGGGCAGGTTCCGGCCAAAAGGCGCACAATAGAGGGCCCCCACCGCGTGATCTGCGACAGGAGCCGATGTTGGCCGCGTCCCCGCTGAGCAAGCCCGTTCCCACGCCGGAGTTCAAGCACGTCATCGACGAGTACAAGCACCGCGACCAGACGGTCACGTGCGTGTGCGGATGGCACGGCAGCTCGGCGACGCCCGATGGGCAACCCTCAGAGTGGAACGCCCACCTGTTCCTCGTCCGCGGGAAGAAGCGCTAGGCCGGAGTCGGCCCGGGGCTATTCCGCCCCGTCGGGGGGCGTCAGCTCGATCGCGCCGGGATCGCCGCCCGCGAACGCATCGAGCCCGATCTCCAGCCGCTCGATCAGGCGTCGCCGGTCGGCGTTGAGCCGATCCTCGGCGATCCGCGTCGCGCTCCGCAGGTCGCTGCCCGGCGCCGGTGAGGCCCAGCCGATCGCCAGGCGCATCGAGACCGCACCCGCAGCAAGCCAGCGGTCGCACTCGGCGCGGACCCGCTCGACGTAGTTGATGGCCTGGACCTCGTCGGTCTCAGGCAGCAGCACCGCGAACCGGCTCGAGCCGATCCTCGTCACGTGGTCGGACGCCCGGGCCTGGCGGGCCAGCGTCTGGCCGACCGGCGGGACGATCCGTTCCGCGGCGTCGGCTCCGAGCCGCTCGACGAGTCGATCCATGCCTTCGAGCTCGACCAGCACGATCGAGACCGGCCGGCGATAGCGCGTCAGCCGCGCCTCCTCCTCGCGGATCCGGGTCTCCCAGCTCACCGCACCGACGGCTGTGGGCCGGGTCGGATCCGGCGCCGGCTGGCGAGCGGCGCCCGCGCGCGGGGCGGGAGGCACGGCGGCGGCGGTCGGGATGGGGGTCGGCGCGGTCGGCGCGGTCGGCGCGGCCGGGGCCGGCGGAACGGCGTTCGTCGAGCCGCCGGTCAGAAAGGAGGCGACGGTGTTCTCGACGCGCTCACCTTCGTCGGACATCATCGGTCGGAATCGTCGTTCGTCTTTTTCGATCGCACTCACGTCTTGGTCAAGATCCTCGCTGGCTCGGTCGTATGCATCCTCGGGATCATCGTCCATGAACGAGATCGGGCTGGTGGCGGTCGGTCTGGTCGTGGTCATGGCGTCGTTTCGGTACGTCGTGGTCTCGACGATCCCGTCGGGCGTGGCGAGGCGGCTTCGGCGACGCAGGATCAGCGTCACCATCAGGCCCCCCATGATGATCAGGTTCACGACGATCGCGATCCCGATCACGACGAGGATCGGTTGGGTCGACATCGGTCTGGCGCGGACTCCCAGGTGGGAACGAGGGCTCCCGGGCGCCAAGGATAGGTCCGCCCAAACGGGATGACCACCGTCGGGAGCCGCATGGGACCGAATGCCGGTGCTATGCGACAACGGCCTGAGGAGTCCGCCTCGGACCGGTGCGGTCAAGTGTGGCCGATGTCGCCCGATGGCGCTCCGGGGCCGGATCCCGGAGGCGGTGCCGTGGGTGACAGGCAAGCTGTCACAGGGGAGCGCCATGGTTGGGCCATGAAGAACGCGACCGTCATCCCGTTCCCGCCCGACGGCTCGTCCGCCGGCGTCCTCGACGCGTCCACCCAGGTCCGCCTGGACGGTGAGCGGATCGTCGTCGACCACCTGCTCCTGGTGGACGCGGGTCTGGCCGGCTTCGTCGCCGAGCGCCCCGCCGACGACCGACCGGCGCTCCTCGAGCGGGCGTTGCGGATCGGGTTGGTGGCCCTCCAGGACGCCGGCGTCACGGTCAACGTGGATGCCGTCCGCCGCGAGTTCGACGGGCTGCTGACGCGGACCGCACAGGCCAACGAGCGGGCGGCGCTCGCCCTCGACACGGTCCTGCGTCAGAACTTCGCGGACGATGATGGCCGGCTACCGCGGACCCTCGAGACGTTCCTCGGGGATCGCGGCCGGCTCCAGGCGTTCGTGACCGACCTGTTCGACGAATCGAAGCGGGACAGCGCGATCGGCAAGATGCGCGAGCTGCTCGGGACCTACTTCGACGGTGACGCGTCCCGGCTCGCCGTCCTCCTCGACCCCACCCGGATGAACTCCCCGCTTCACCAGTTCCGGGCCGAGGTGACCGACGGGTTCACGAAGCTCCACGACCGGCTCACTGCGATCGAGGCGGCGGCCACCGCCCGCGGCGCGGAGCGGGCCAAGTCCACCGCCAAGGGCACCGACTTCGAGGACCTCCTCGAGGCGATGCTCGGCGACATCGCCCGTGGGCCGGGCGACCTGGTCGAGCGGACCGGCACCGCCACCGGGGACGTCATCCGCTCGAAGAAGGGGGACTTCGTCCTGACGGTGAACCCGGCGCACACGGCCGGCACGGAGCTGCGCCTGGTCATCGAGGCGAAGGATCGTTCGAAGTCCGTCCGCGAGATGCGCGACGAGATCCGTGCGGCGAAGACCAACCGCGGCGCGGCGGTGGGCGTGGTCGTGTTCACGCCGGCCCACGCCCCGAGCGGGATCGCCCCATTCGACCTGCGCGCCGGCGACGTCTATTGCGTCGTCGACCCGGAGGCCCCGGACCACGCCTCGTTCGAGGCCGCGATCCGGCTGGCCCGGTTGCTGGCCCTCGTCAGCACCCGCGACCGCGAGGTCGAGGTCGACGCTCCGGCCGTCAAGGCGGCCCTCGACGGTGTCCGCGAGCAGCTGGAGCTGATCAAGGGCCTCAAGGCGACGCTGACCTCGATCGGGAACAGCTCGCGGGACGTCGGCGCCGGCCTCGACCGGCTTCGGGACGGGGTCCTGGCACGGGTCGCGGAGGCCGAGGCGGAGCTCCGCCGGGCCGGCTGACCGACCGTCCGGGCCAGCAGTGCCGCACGGGTCGCTCGGGTTTGCGCCCGCGCGATCCCGTGCTACCCTCGCGGTCCGCACAGAGGGTGAGATCGTGGCGCGAGCGATGTGGCGGGGGGCGATCCAGTTCGGGCTGGTGACCATCCCGGTGAAGCTCTACCTTGCGACGGAGTCCAAGGGCGTGAGCTTCAACATGCTCCACAAGACGGACCTGAGCCGGATCCAGATGAAGACCTACTGCCCGGTCGACGATGACGTCATCTCCCGCGGCGATACGGTCAAGGGCTTCGAGTACGCGCCGGGCCAGTACGTCGTGGTGACCGACGAGGACCTCGAGTCGGTGCCGCTCAAGACCGTTCGGTCGATCGAGATCGAGCTGTTCACCGAGCGCAAGGCGGACGACGGTGCCGTCCGGTTCGTCAAGCAGGCCTACTACCTGGAGCCGGAGGCCGTCGGGCGGAAGGCGTTCTACCTGCTCAAGGACGTCCTCGGGGACAAGGGTCTCACCGCCATCTGCAAGGTCGTGATCAAGGACCGCGAGGCGCTGGCCGCGATCGATCCGTTCTCCGACACGATGGTCCTGACCACCCTCCACTGGCCAGATGAGATCCGATCCACCGGCGAGCTCGACCTCCCGGCCGAGCCACCCGAGATCAAGCCGGCCGAGCGGAAGATGGCCGAGCAGCTCATCTCGGCGATGACCGGCGAGTTCGACCCGTCGGAGTACCACGACGAGTACCGACAGGCCCTGAACCGGATCATCGAGGCGAAGATCGCCGGCGAGGAGACCGTGGCCCCGCCCGAGGCCGAGGCCCCGACCAACCTGGTCGACCTGATGGCCGCGCTCGAGGCGAGCGTCAAGGCCGCGGTCGACGCGCGCGGCTCGACCGTCCCGACGCAGGTGAGCACCGCGAAGGCGAAGTCCGGCAAGGCCAAGGCCGGCAAGGCCGAGGCAGCAGCCGAGGCCGAGGCGAAGGCTGCCGCGGCCACGGAGGCCGAGGCCGAGGCCGAGGACGCCCGACCGGCTCGCAGGCGCAAGAGCGCGTAGCGGCTCGGCCGCTCGGCCGCCCGGGGCACGCGCGGTCGCGAGTCCCGAGGCGCGTCCTGTGGCCGGCAGGGCACACTGGTCGGCATGCCGCTCGAGCAATACCGCCGCAAGCGAGACTTTTCGAAGACGCCGGAGCCGTCGGGGGCGGGTCCGGAGAGTGCTTCCGACCCCGCCATCGGCGCGGCTCCCGGGGCCACCTCGAAGGGCGCGGGGAGCCGCTCCTCCTCCTCCTCCTCCTCCTCCTCCTCGGCCTCCTCCCGTGATGCGACTCGGCGCATCGAGGCCACTGCGTCAGATCGTGCTCAGGCCGATGCGCATGGCCGCATCGGTGGGCTGCCGGCTGCGGCGTTCGGGCGGGGTGGGCGGTTCGTCGTCGGTCGGCATCGGGCGACTCGCCTCCACTACGACCTCCGGCTCGAGATCGGCGGCGTCCTCGTCAGCTGGGCCGTGCCCAAGGGCCCGACGCTCGACCCCGAGGAGCGACGGATGGCGATCCACGTCGAGGACCATCCGCTCGACTACTTCGACTTCGAGGACGTCATCCCGCGCGGCGAATACGGGGCCGGCGATGCGATCGTCTGGGACTGGGGCACCTACGAGCCCGAGGCTCCGACGCTCGACCCGGTCCGGGCGATCCACGACGGCGAGCTGAAGTTCCGGCTCGACGGCCAGAAGCTGCGCGGTCGGTTCACGATCGTCCGGACCGGTCGTCCGCCCGACGGCGGCGATTCCGAGGCGTGGTTGCTGATCCACAAGAAGGATCCCGATGCCGTCGCCGGCTGGAAAGCGGAGGACCATCTCGCGTCAGTCAAGACCGGCCGCACGAACGTCGAGCTCGCTGAGGGGATGGCCCCGCGATACGAGGCTGAGGCACCGCTGACCGAGCCGCCGATCGACCTGTCGCGCGCCGTCCAGGCGCCGATGCCAGGATTCATCGAGCCGATGTCGGCGACCCTCGCGACCGATCCGTTCGACGACCCCGACTGGTTGTTCGAGATCAAGTGGGATGGCTATCGGGTGGAGGCGGTCGTCCGCGGCGGCATCGTGAAGATTCACACCCGCAACGGCCACGACGCTGCGACGTACTTCCCGAGACTGCTGACGCCTCCGGATTGGATCGACGCCGACGAGGCCATCGTCGACGGAGAAGTCGTCGCGCTCGATCAGGCCGGGCGGCCCGACTTCGGGTTGCTCCAGGAACGGATCGGTGTCACCTATGAAGACGGCACCCCCCGGAAGCGGCCGGCGTCGGACGCAGTCCCGGCTGCACGGCCGGCTCCGCTCGCGTATCAGGCATTCGATCTTCTCTATCTCGATGGGTGGTCGCTGCTCAAGGTGCCCCTCGAAGAGCGGAAGCGACTGCTCCGCCGCGTCCTGCGCGAGCACCCGCGTGTGCGGTACGCAGCGCACGTCGACGGTTCCGGGCGGGCATTCCTCCGTGCCGCCGAGGCGCAGGGGCTCGAAGGCGTCATGGCCAAGCACCGACGGAGCCCGTACGAGCCGAACCGTCGGGCATCGACCTGGCTGAAGCTCAAGATCCGACCCGAGCAGGAGTTCGTCGTCGGCGGCTACCTGCCGGGGGAAGGCAACGCCAAGGATCTTGGTGCCGTGTTAGTGGGCTACTACGATGACGCGCTACTGCGCTACGCCGGTCGGGTCGGCAGCGGCTTCGACGGTCGGACCCGGCGCGAGCTGCGGGCGTCGCTCGATGCGCTCCGCGTCGAGGCGAGTCCGTTCGATCCGGCTCCCGAGCGAAAGGGCGACCTTCGCGCCGCGGTCTGGGCCGAGCCGAAGGTCGTCATCCGGGCGGCGTTCTCGAACTGGACCCGTGACGGCCTCATCCGACAGCCGTCGTACAAGGGGATCGAGCCCGGGAGGGACCCGATGACCGTGTCGCGTGAGCGCGCCGTCCGGACCGCCGAGGCCGAGCAGGCCGCCGAGTCCGAGCTCGACGCCGAGCCGTCGCCCACTGGATCGACAGCCGGCACGCCGAAACGATCGATGCGCCGAGCCGCATCGAAGCATGAGGGGGCGGAAGGATCCTCGGACGGAGCCCAGCCGATGCACGTATCCGCATCGAACGACGAGGGGGATCACGGTCCCTCGATCGGCGCCACGCCGATGCGCCGAGTCGCATCACGGGGGAAGGAGGACCCGGCGAAGGGGGCGCCGGCTCCCACCGCCGTCGCGCCGGCCACCGACGCGGAGCTGGCCGCGCTCGAGGCGCTCGGGAAGGAGGGGACGTGGTCGGTCGGGGGGTTCGAGCAGAAGCTGACGAACCTCGACAAGGTCCTCTTCCCGCCGGCGCAGGACCGCCCGGACGACCCGCCGATCACCAAGCGGGAGCTCATCCGGTACTTCGTCCGGATCGCCCCGACGCTCCTGCCGCACCTCCACGAGAGGGCGCTCAACGTGCAGCGGTTCCCCGACGGGGTCGGCGGCCCGAGCTTCTGGCAGAAGCAGCTCCCACCGACCGCCCCGGCCTGGCTGACGCGATGGCGCGAGACGGGCGTCGAGGACCATCGGGCGCCGAACATGCACCTCGTGGCCGATCGGGTGGCGACGCTCGCCTTCCTCGGGAACCAGGCCGCATTCGAGTTCCATCCCTGGACGAGCCGGATCGATCGGCCGTGGGAGCCGACCTTCGCCCTGATCGACATCGACCCCGGCGAGCGGACGACCTGGGAGGAGACGCTCGTCCTGGCCAGGCTGTATCGGACGGCGCTCGCCCACCTCGGCGTGACCGGCTGCCCGAAGACCACCGGCAAACGCGGCATCCAGGTCTGGATCCCGATCGTCCGCGACTACACCTACCAGGACACGAGCGCCTGGGTCGAGCAGGTCAGCCGGGCGGTCGGAGCGATCGTCCCGGACCTCGTCAGCTGGGAGTGGTCGAAGGCCGACCGGAAGGGCAAGGCTCGCCTCGACTACACCCAGAACGCGTCCATCAAGACGCTCGTCGCGCCGTACGCGGTCCGTCCGTCGGCCGGGGCGCCGGTCTCGGCGCCGATCGCCTGGGACGAGCTCGACGATCCCGACCTCCGGCCCGATCGCTGGACGATCCGCGACGTCGTCGATCGGGTGGCCGAGCGCGGCGATCTGTTCGCCGACGCGCTGACGCTGGCCCAGGAGCTGCCGAAGCTCTGACGGCGGCGGAGGCCCCGCGCGACCGAGCAACGGGTCGGGCCGGCCGCCTCCTCCAAGCGACCGGCCCGATGGGAGCGGGTCCGCCGGTGAGCGACGGACCCTAGGACTCGTCTCCGTGCTCGAAACCCATCGACAGGAGCGTCATCCGTGTGATCGCGGACGAGTAGGCCTGGAAGCTCTCGTCCTTGGGGAGCGTCGTGTAGTGCTCGCCGACTCGCCACTCCTCGGGAGCGGGGCAGCGGTGCGCCTGGAGTCCGAACCACGGGACGTGGACCCATGAGGCGGTCGCCGGGTCGTAGTAGTCGCTGATCGGTCGCCGTCGGGTCATGCCGCACCAGTTGCAGCGGACGCCCTGGCACAGGCAGACCGACAGCTTGTCGTCGATCGTCCGCCCGCGCACCTCACGGCAGTCCTCGCAGATCCTCAGCCCTCTCGGGAGAGCAGTCATGGGAGCCTCCAGCCATCACAGCACCTGAGCACCGTGGCCGGGGCGGCTCGGTTGCTGCGGCGGACCGTTCCTGTCGGGTGCGCCGCTCTGGGGCCAGTCCACCACACGCCGGGTTGCAGGACGGTTGCGGGACCCCTAAGTCGGCTTAACCTCGGGCAAGATGCCGCAATGAACGCAGCCGGATCGCCGTCGAGCCGTGCCTGGGCTGTCGGGCCATGGTCCCCGTGATCGACGGGCCCGGGTCCCACGCACGAGTACATGCTCGCGTCGCCCGGCTGCTGGGCGCTGTTCGGCGAGGCCTCGGCGCGCCAGATACGCGGATCCGCGCTACCGGGCGAGTGACCTCCAGATGGTCGATGCCTACGCCGTCCAGCACCCGGGTGTCCCCGAGCGACGGTCCAGCCAGTCGGTCTGGATCCATCTCGTCAGCCTGTGCCTCCGCCTCGAGCACGGGCTGTCCGACGACGTGACGATCCGACTGCATCCAGCGGCTCGCCTCCGAGAAGCGCGACTATCCCTGGCTCGAGCCGCCGTCCTCGCTCGGTGCCGTGACCATCGTCGACGTCCACGCCGCGACGACCCCCGAGGACCACGCCGCCGCCGTCCGCCGCTGGTGCGAGTCGGCATGGGAGGCGTGGGCTGGGTACCGACGGGCGGTCAGGCGCCTCGCGTTAGACACGATCGGATGACTGCGTCCGCTGATTGCAGATCTTGATCTCTCAGGCTTCGGGCGTGATCATCGCGATCTGTCCGGAGTGCAACCGTTGGTTGACCGCCCCCGCGAACTCGAGTCCAAGTTCACCAAGAGCGGAACGAACCGCCAGACAGAGAACGGTGGCTTGGCCGTTCTCCTCACGGACGCGCGCTTCCAGACGGTTCCGTTCTTGCTCAAGCGAGACATCGCACAGCGATTCGGGATCTACACGGAATACGGCACGAATGCATTCGATGCGGTGATGACTCCAAGCCCGTCGGAGCCGCTGAGTGCCTTCAACCTGGACGCCCAAGTTGACGTCCTCCGACTCGTCGAGATGAAGACCACAAGAAAACCGATCAAGGACTCTGCGCTCGGAGGGTTCTTCTTCGGTGCAACTGAGCGCGAATACAACCTCGCACGCAAGCTCGGCGACCGATATCTGTTCGCGTTCGTCGTCTTGAACAAGGTCAACGTCTACGGTCGTGAGTTCTTCGTTCTCCTGACCTTCGATGAGCTTGAGTCCCGAACCCGGAACAAGCGCATTCAGTTCCAGGTGAACCTCCAGCGGGAGTGGCTTGGCGGGACGTCTCGATTTGGCGATGGTCCGATCCTCGTCGAGCGGACGAGGGTTGCCGAGAAACCCGACCCGTATGGCTGACCGACTCGCGGCAGTCGACTGACTTGGCACAGTCTCGTAGTACAAATCCGTGCATTCTCGCCTAGAATCGGCGTGATGCCTGAGGAGCCTCTCGACCGGTCGTATCGCGCGCTGTTTCGGGTTCGTGGGCTCGGGCGGGTGGTGTCGTCGATGTCGCTGGCGCGGATCGGCCAGTCGATGGTCGGCGTGGCCATCGTCCTGTTCGTCCTCGCCGAATACCACTCGCCGACGCTGGCCGGGATCGTGACCTTCGCGTCGATCGCTCCGGGGCTGGTCATCGCCCCGCTCGCCGGCGCGCTGCTCGACCGTCACGGCCGGGTCCGGCTGATGATCCTCGACTACATCGTCGCGCTGACCAGTCTCGCGTTGATCGGCGTCCTGTCGCTGGCCGGGTTGCTCCCGCCCTGGCTGCTCGTCCTGATCGTGGTCGTCACGTCGCTGACGAGCATCCTGTCGGTCGTCGGGCTTCGGACGCTCTTCCCGATCATGGCGCCGCCCGAGCTCTGGGAGCGGGTCAACGCGGTCGACTCGAACGGCTATGTCGTCGCGACGATCCTCGGCCCACCGCTCGCCGCCGCCCTGGTGGTGTTCCTCGGCGCGCCCGAGGCGATGATCGCGATCGCGATCCCGTTCGGGCTCGCCGCCGCGGCGATCTTCGGGCTCCACGAGCCGCACACCGAAAACGCTTCGACCGGCCGGCTCTTCTTCGATGCGCGGGAGGGGCTCCGCTACGCCTGGGCGAACCGGACGATCCGTGGGCTCGGGTTCTCGCTGTCGGTTATGAACATGGCGTGGGGGGCGCTGACCATCGCGATCCCGCTGATCATCCTCGACGTGCTCCATCTCGGAGCCGAGATGGTCGGGATCGTGTACGCGGTCTCGGGGGTGTCGGGGATGATCTCGGCGCTGATCTTCGGCCGGGTGGACACGCGCGGCCGCGAGTGGCGGATGCTCGTCATCCCGATCGCGTTGACGGGCCCGACGATCCTGCTGATCCTGCCCGCGACCGGCTGGTTGGGTCCGATCGCGCCGATGGCCGGGCTCGCCCTGCTGGCGAGCTCGATGTTCATCTTCGGCCTCCTCAACGGCTGCGCGGACATCGCACTGTTCACGGTCCGGCAGCGCCGGACGGACCCGGCGTGGATGGGTCGGGCGTTCGCCGTGTCGATGGCCTTCAACTTCGCCGGGTTCCCCATCGGGGCGGTGATCGGCGGGGTGCTCGTCACGGTCTCCCTCGGCGCGACGGTGATCTTCGCGGTCGGAGCGTGCGTGGCGGCCTGCGTGCTCGGCGCCGTCCTCGTCCCGGTGTCCGCGCCGACGTTCCCCGGCGTCACTCAGGTCGCGAGCTACGCGACGCCGACCGAGGTCAGTGGCTGATCTCGCGAGTCCACCACTCGACGTCCCGGGTGATCGCCTCGGGTTCGACCGATGCGAAGTACAGCGCGAGGTGCGTGACGCCGACCGCCTCCCACTCGGCGATCTCGGCGCGGATCTGATCGGGCGTGCCGGTGAGGGTGTAGGGGCTGGTGGCGTCGGCCGTCGCAGTGCCGTCGGGGACGACGCGGACGCGCGCCGCCAGCGCCGGCATCGGCCGGCCGGCGGCCGTGGCGGCTTCGCGGAGGACGGGGATCCGAGCGGCGACGGCGGCAGGCGACGACGAGGTGGCCTGGTAGCCGTCGCCGAGCCGGCCGGCACGACGGAGCGCGGCCTCGACGCGGCCGCCGAACACGATCGGCAAGGCCGCGCCCTGGGTCGGAAGCGGCTCGAACACGAAGTCGTCGAGATCATGGAATTGGCCACGGAACGGGGAGGTGGCACCGCTCCACAGGTGGCGCCACAGCCCGACGGTCTCCTCGACGTAGGCGCCGCGGACCCTGAACCGATCGCCCGCGCCGAGGTTCCGGAACTCGTGCTCGTCCCAGCCGAGGCCGACGCCGGCGATGACTCGGCCGCGGGTCAGCGCATCGAGCGTCGCCAGCTCCTTGGCCAGCACGACCGCCTGACGCTGCGGCACGACGATGACGCTGGTGCCGAGCTTGAGCCCGGGATGCCGCGCCCCGAGGTAGCCGAGGGTGATGACCGCCTCGAAGATCCGGCCGTACTCGGCCTCGGAGGCGTGACCGACCAGGACATGGTCGGTGGTCCAGACGGTGGAGAAGCCGGCTCGCTCCGCGGCCTCGGCGGCCGCCTCGATCCCCTCCGCACTCGAGCCGGCATGCATCGTCGGGAGGCACAGTCCGTAATCCATGCCCGGATGGTAGGGGTGCCGCCGGGGCGGTGTCACCTGGGGCCGCGGCGTGTCCCGGTGCGGCCGGGAACCACTCCTGGCCACGTGATGCGAGTCGGTGCATCATCTAGGTGGTGAGATGCTTGGCGCCTGAGACGATGCGTCGAGCCGCATCACCGGCGGAACCTCACCTGGCCGACAGGTGAGCCGGGCGACCGATCGAGGAGCGAGCCGTGACGGCCGCAGACGAGGAAGCACCGACCGCTGAAGCGCGCCGTGCGCTCGTTCTTCACGATCGGCCCTTGGTGGTCGACCTCATCCAGCTCACGCTGAATCACGGCCTCTTCGTGGTACGGGCCACGAGCAGCCTGGGTGGTGCGGTCGAGATCCTGGCCGATTGGCATCCCGACCTGACCGTGATCGACATGGACCACGACGACAGCACCGCCCTGCTGCAGCGGCTGGGAGCCGCCAATCGCCTCACCAAACGGGTGACGCCGGCCCTCGGGCTGACGCGTCGTGGCGACCTGAAGACGAAGCTCAGGGCGTTCGACCTCGGGGTCGACGACATCCTGACGATGCCGTTCTCACCGGAGGAGCTCCTCGCCCGATGCATCGTGATCACCCGTCGTGCCACCGGCACGGATCGACCGATCGTCCCCACGATCAAGCTCGGCGAGATGGAGATCGACATCGTCGACCGGCAGGTTCGAGCGGGTGAGTCGATCGTCCACCTGAGCGGCATCGAGCAGAGCCTGCTCTACCTCCTCGCCAGCCGGAGCGGGCAGATCGTGACCCGCGACGAGATCCTCGACGCCATCTGGGGCCCGGACTTCGTGGCCGAGAGCAACATCGTCGATCGTCACGTCCGGAGCCTGCGGATCAAGCTGATGAACGACTACCGCCACCCACGGTTCATCGCGACGGTCCCGGGCAAGGGCTACCGGTTCATCCCGACGTTCTCCAACCAGGGCTGGGACGGCGGGTCGTCGGGCTAGCGGCGGAGAAGGCCGCGCGATCCCGTGGCGAGATGGACGACGAAGACGACCGCGATCGCGCCGAGGGTGGCGATGACGATGCTCTCGACGTTGATCCCGTTGACGGAGCCCATCTTCAAGACGGACGTCGCGACGAAGCCGCCGACGAGGCCGCCGACGATGCCGAGCGCGACCATCATCAACAGACCCTCACGCGTATTCATGACCTTGCTCGCCAGGAAGCCGGCGATCGCGCCGACGACGATCCATGCGACGAAGCCCATCGAATGCCATTCCTTTCGTGCTGCCCCGTTTCCCGAGGCTGATCGATGCCGACCGTTAGGTGAGCCGGGCTTTCCACCCGGCCCACCGGTGAGGTCAGGCCTGGCTTGAGGCGGGCTGGCGCCGGAAGATGCCGATCGCCCAGAGCACGATCAGCTCGATGATCGTCCAGCCGACGAAGGCGACGATCGCGGTGATGTCGAGGGTCGAGCCCGCGGCATGGAGCGAATCCGTCCGAAGGATCCCTTCGAACGGCGCGACGAAGATCTGGCTGACGTTGAGGATCGCCGAGACCAGGACGTTGGATTCCCTGGCGTCGAGCAGGAGCAGGACGATGCGTGCCCCGATGACGATCTGGACCAGCCCGAAGAGGAGGACGACGATCCGTCGAGCGAACTCGGATCCCTCGGGGCCGCTCCTGGTCGTGCTGCGGCGGTTCGTCTGCACGGTTTCCTGACCTGCGGCGGTCGGCTCCTGGGTGACGACCGTCCGGTCGACCTGTTCTGTGGTCATGGCGTTCTCCTTGGTGCCTTCAGGCATCCGGGGAAGCGGGACCAAGGAGGTCACCGCCGGGCTACGCTCCGGCCACTGCTGCGCATACACGTGATCGCAATCTGCGCGCCCGTCGCGCTGGTGTGATGACGGTCCGTCATGACGTGGTCGTCCCAGGACCGGACACTCAGTTCCCGCCCCACGTCGCATCTGCGCGCGCCCGGCGGACCTGAAGGAGTCCAACGATGACCACCCACACGGCGGAACGAGCAGCGACCGACGACCGATCGACCAGGGAATGGATGTCCGGCGCGGCCGGCGCCGTCCGAGCCACGGCTGACCAGGTCAGTGAGCGGATCCCGGTCGTCGCCGAGGTCGTTCGTGACGGCGCCGTCGAAGGTGCCCGCACGATCCAGGCGATGCCGGACAGCAGCCAGTGGTTGTTGGCCGCCTTCTCGCTCGGTCTCGGCGTCGGTCTGTCCGTCGCGGGCGCCCCTCGGCTCATCGTCGCGGCGACCCTCGCCCCGGCGGTGCTCGTCGTGGGCCTGGTCGCGGGTCGCGAGCGGGTGGTCGTCGAGCCGAGCTGAGGCCAGCGACCACGCTTGGTCGACCCGGCCGTCATGACGGACCGTCATGACGCGGTCCGGCGTGGTCCGGCACGCTGACGATCCGGGGATCGCCTGCGCAGCGGGCACCGGGCCACCCGGACTCGGGCAGACCCGCCGGGCAATGATCGAGAGGGATCACGCCATGGGAATCGTCGCCTGGATCGTCGTCGGTGCGATCGCCGGCTTCATCGCCACATTCATCACCGGGGCGCGTGAAGGCATCTTCATGACGATCGTCCTCGGCATCGTCGGAGCTCTGGTCGGTGGCTTCCTCGCCGGAGCCTTCCTCAATCTCAAGGATCCGACCGGCATCAACGTCCAGACCATCGTCGTGTCCGTGATCGGCGCGATCATCGTCGTGTTCGTGACGAGCCGGCTGTTCGGGTCACGCACCGGCACGCGCTCGGCCTGACGGCTACTGTCGAGGGGCATCCCGGCGGGAGCCTGACGGCCCGACCCCCGGGCACCAGTGGAGCTCGGTCGGGATGCCGCGCCCATCGGCCGTGCCGAGTCGTGACGCGCGCCTGCGCTTGGCGTTAGAGACGGCAGCCCGGGCGAGGTGGGCCCGCTCGCCCATGTGATGCGAGTCGGTGCATAACCTCGGCCGGCGAGAAGCTCAGATCCCGAGATGATGCGCCGAGTCGCATCACGGGCGGAGAGGGGACCCGGGCCCGCCGCAAGCGCGAGTGTAACCTTTACGTAAACGTCAATGTGTGGTACGGTCGGGGGGAGATGAGCGAGCGCGTCCCTGCCCTGGAGCCGGTCCCCGAGACCCTCGAGACCACGGAGACCCCCGAGACCCCCGACGTCGAGCCCGGTCCCGCCGGCCTCTTCCGGATCCAGAAGGTCGCGGCCGAGCTCGGCCTGACGACC
The DNA here is from genome assembly GCA_963749735.1 of uncultured Chloroflexia bacterium. Taxonomy (GTDB): domain Bacteria; phylum Chloroflexota; class Limnocylindria; order Limnocylindrales; family CSP1-4; genus Chersky-267. The sequence goes on along the minus strand of CAVVNZ010000011.1, from coordinate 114,034 downwards.
CGCTCGATCCGCTACTACGAGGAGATCGGACTGCTCGAGCCGGCCGCCCGGTCCGAGGGCGACTATCGGCTGTACGACGCCGACGATCTCGACCGGCTCCGCTACATCAAGGGGCTCCGGGACGACGCCGGGTTCAGTCTCGCGGAGATCGCCCAGCTGCTCGAGGACGAGACCGCCCGCGCCCGCAACCGCGTCCGGTTCCGCGAGACGCACGATCTGAATGAGCGGCGGACGATCATCCATGACGCGCTCGCCCGGGTGGACCGCCAGGTCGCGACGCTGCGCGCCAAGGCCGATCGGCTCGAGGCGATGATCGGCGACGCGACGCATCGCCAGGACCACCTGAGCGAGCACCTGGCCGAGATCGAGGCCGAGCTGGCCGGTGACTCCGAAGGGGCCGCTCAGCATGCCCGAGCTGCCCACGCCGACCACCCGCACGGCCAGCCGCCGACCCACGTCCACGGCACCCGCGACGACCCGTCGCCGTCCCGCCGACCGGCGCCGCGATGAGCCCGGTCGCGGCCGTCGCCGGGCTCGAGGGCCTGCGCGCCCTCCGCCATCGCAACTTCCGGCTGTTCTGGTCGGGTCAGCTGATCTCGCTGATCGGGACCTGGATGCAGTCGGTCGCCCAGGCGTGGCTCGTCCTGACGATGACCAACGACCCGTTCATGCTCGGGGTCGTCGCGGCCGCCCAGTTCCTGCCGGTCATGGTCTTCGGGCTGTTCGGGGGCATCGTCGCGGACAGCCTGCCCAAACGCCGGACGCTGATCGCCACCCAGACGAGCGCGATGAGTCTCGCGTTCATCCTCGCCGCCCTCACCGCGACCGGAACCGTCCAGGTCTGGGAGATCCTGGTCCTGGCGTTCCTTCTCGGCTGCACCAACGCGGTCGACATGCCGACCCGCCAGTCGTTCGTGTTCGAGATGGTCGGCCGCGAGGACATCGGCAATGCCGTCGCGCTCAACTCGGCGATCTTCAACGCGGCCCGGATCGTCGGACCGGCCGTCGCCGGGTTGACGATCGGCCTGTTCGACATCTCGATCGCGTTCTTCATCAACGGCCTGTCGTTCATCGCCGTGCTGGCCAGCCTGCTGGCGATGCGCCCGGCGGACCTCCACCCGGCGACCCCGATGATCATGCCCAAGACGGTTCGCGCCGTGTTCGCCAACCTCGGCGAGGGGCTGAGCTACGTCCGGCGGACGCATATCGTCCTGCTGGCGGTCAGCGTCGTCGGGTTGGTCTCGCTGGTCGGGATGAACTTCACGATCGTGATCCCGGCGCTCGCCCGGGACGTGCTCGGCAGCGACGCTGCCGGCTACGGCTTCCTCATGGCAGCGTCCGGTGTCGGCTCGCTGGCTGCGGCCCTCACGATCGCCTTCCTCGGTCGTCCGAGCGAGCGGATGCTGATCGGCGGCGCGCTCGTCCTCGGCGTCCTCGAGGTCGCCCTGGCGTACTCGCGTTCGATGCCGCTGTCCCTGCTGTGCATGTTCGGCATCGGCGCCGGCGGGATCGCCATGGCGATGACGGCCAATACGTCCATCCAGCTGTCGGTCCCGGACGGACTCCGGGGCCGGGTGATGGCCGTCTACACGACCGTGTTCGCCGGCTCGACCCCCATCGGCGGCCTGCTGTTCGGGGCGCTGGCGGGTGCGTTCGGAGCGGCGACCGCGGTCCTGCTCGGCGGTGTGGCCGCGATCGTCATCGCCCTCGTCGCCGGCGTCTTTGCCTGGCGCTGGGGCCTGCTGGGACCGCGAGCCGCGGCGATGCAGGCCGCCGCCGCGACGGCGTCATCCCCGGCCGCGACCGCCACGTCGGGCCGGACCCCAGCGATCCCGGGCCCGTCGAACTAGCCATCCGGGCCTCGGGCTTCCGGGCCTAACAGGGCCGGAGCCCGCTCAGACGCGGACGAGGCCGAGGACCGGTGCCTCCCCGGCGACGTACTCGAACGCCAGGTGCCCGTCCGCGCCGCCGAGCGTCAGGCGGAGCCGGATCGCATCGTCGTCGGGATGGTTCGGGTCGTAGATCCACAGCGCGACCGTCCCCGCGGCCGCGTCCAGCTCGTAGCCGTGGACGACGACCTGGTGGTCGCCGATGAGGTTCCGCGGATCTGCGGACGCCACGTGGGTCAGGCCCAGCGCCGCCGGTCGCCCGGCGTCGACCTCCCGCCGCACCGCCGGCCACGCATCGCGAACAGCCGAACTGGCGCGGGCGGACGCGCCCATCGCGCCCGACCGCCAGAACCGCGCGACGGCGAGGCCCCAGCCCAGGCTGTCGATCTGGCGGCGGACGATCTCGCGGAAGAGATCGGAGCCTTCGGGTGGCGGCAGCAGGTCCGGCGGCGGCGGCTCACCGCGCAACCAGCGGTCGATCGTGGCGAGCGCCATCCCTCCGCACAGCCCGTTCGCCGTGTCGCCGATCCGAACCTCGAGCTCGACGGGAACGGGCCCCGGGATGCGGGCGCCCAGGCGGATCGCCGGTCCGTGCGGCCAGCGGTTCGCGAAGTGGAACCCCGCGGTCGAGGGGAGGAAGCCGGGGACGGCCCGGACGCTCGTCGTCATGTCAGTGATCCTGGAGGTCCTCGATCCGGTAGGGCATCGTGCTCGACGACCACGTCGCCGAGACATCGGCCCGAGAGGCCGTGAAGAACCGGGTCAGCCCGGATACGGTGAACAGGATGGCGAAGGCAGGGTAGCCCAGCGGCAGGATCGCCAGGATCGCGGCGTTCGACAGCTGTCCGGCGGTGACCCCCATCGCGGTCCCGGCGACGAACCGACCCTGGGCCCGGATGACCTCCGGGCCATGGGTGATCCGCATCAGGCGCTCGTTCGATGATAGGCTGCCGGCCGCCGCCCCGGCGCTGGCGACCGCCGCGACGATGCAGATGACGAGCCAGGCCAGCGGGTTCTGGGGGAACGCCAGCAGCCCGAAGATCATCGACCCGCCGCGCAGCAGGAACGACAGGCGCAGCGTCCTCGACGACGACCCGCGACTGAGCATCCCGCCGACCAGCGTCGCCGAGACCAGGGACGCCGCGGACGCGATCGCGGCGAGCAGGATCGCGAACGCGGGCGGGAGGTGGAGGACGCTGATCGCGTAGATCGACAGGTACGGACCGAAGCCCGCCCCGAACGCGGCCACCGTGATGGAGCGCAGGAACCGATCGAGCTCGCGGGCTCCCGGTCCCTTCGGCGGCACCATGGGCAGACCCGTGACCGGGTCCGTGACCGGCGCAGCAGGACGTGGCTCCGCGACGCGGACCCGGCCCGGCTTCGGCAGGCGGCGGACGACCAGCAGCTCGCCGATGCCCGCGATCCCGGCCACGACGAAGACCGCGGCGTACACGAGCACGCCCACCTGCGCCTCGGTGAGCTGGACGAGGATCGCGACGGGGAGCAGAAGGAACGCGCCGAGGCCCAGGTTCGTGCCCATCACCCGCGGCGCCACGAAGCGGCGCTCGCCGTCGGGCAGGATCGCCCCGAACCAGGCGAGCAGGTTCGTCCCGCCGATCGTGGTCGCTGCGCCGGCCATCGTCATGACCGCCCCGATCGCCACGACGGCCACGGGAGCCGGCACGACCTTGGCCCAGGCGAGGAAGGTCAGCATCGCGAGCGTGAACCCGCGGGTCTCGCCCACCAACAGGATGGCCAGCGTGACGCCGCGCAGGTTGCCGTCGAACCGGAGCAGGAGGCGCGGCACGAGCAGCTGGGCCGCCGAGAACGCGAACGGCAGGACGCCGATGACCGTGGCCACGGCCGGCGAGGCGCCGAGCACGAGCAGCAGCGGGATCGTGAGTCCGTCGCCGGCCAGCGCCGACACGGTCGCCTGCCCGATGCCGATCCCGAGGTAGCGCCGGTAGCGTTTGCCGAGGAAGATGCGCCACTCGTCCAGGGCGGTGCGCAGCGCGGGCTGCCTCGGCTGGTCCATCGCGCCAAGCCTACGCGTCGACGGGCCATGGCCGATGCCGGCGGTCGTTCAGGCGGCGATCCTCGGGCCGTACCAGACGCTGGCCGCGATGATCAGGTACAGCGCGACGAGGGCCAGTCCCTCGAGCCAGGTCGCCTCCCCGTCGAAGACGATGAGGGCGCCGAGGATCACCGCCAGGCCCAGCGAGCCGAGCAGCAGCGGCGTCAGGACGAGCGTCAGCGGTGGCCCCCCGATGACCAACGAGATGATGACGAGCGCGGGGGTAAGGGCCAGGGCGATCTGCAGGCTCGAGTTCAGGATGAGACTCGCCGCCAGGTCGACCTTGTTCTTGATCGCGAACTGGACCCCGACCACGTTCTCGACGGCGTTGCCGGCGATGGCGACCACGACCAGGCCGGCGAATGCCTCCGAGATGCCGAGCGAGGCGAGCGAGGGCACCAGCGCGGTCACGAACCAGTCGGAGACCAGCGCGGCGCCGCCTGCCGACATTGCCAGGAGCCCGATGGCCAGCGGCAACGGCCAGACCTCGTCGACGGGAGCCTCGATCGCGCTCGCCCCGGGACCGCCCGAGATCGAGAACGGGATCGACGCCGCGAAGAGGACGAGCAGGACGATCGCCGTGAACACGCTGAGCTCCTGGGCGTGACCGGCGTCCGGGGCGCCGGGGGCCGTGGCGAGGGTCGGGATCGCCAGGGCCGCCACGGCGAGGACGAGCAGGACGGCGATCATCCGGACCGGCTCGGCGCCGAACCGCAGGACCCCGTTGGCCCGCCCGCCGAAGAAGAAGGCGAGGCCGAGGACGAGCAGGCTGTTGGCCAGGATCGACCCGACGAGCGCTGTCTGGACCACGACGACGAGACCGGCCTGCAGGGCGAAGATCGAGATGAACAGCTCGGGCAGGTTGCCGAGGGCCGACTGGAGGACCCCGGTCTTGCCCGGTCCGAGGCGGTGACCGAGCTGGTCCGTCCCCGAGCCGATGAGCCCGGCCAGCCCGGCGAGCGCGACCGCCGAGACGACGAACACCAGCGCGTGCGGCGCCCCGACGGCCTGCAGGATCGCGGTGGCGATCGTCAGTCCACCGGCGACGACGAGCAGGATCGAGGCCGTCCGCCCGAGGGTCCGGGGCAGCGCGGACAGGGCGGTCATGGGCCGGATGATACGGGTCCCGTCGGCCCGGATTGCTACCATCGCGGCATGCCCACCAACCGGCTCGCCGGCGAAACGAGCCCGTACCTCCTCCAGCATGCCCACAACCCCGTCGACTGGTATCCCTGGGGCGAGGAGGCGCTTGCCCGTGCCCGGGCCGACGACAAGCCGATCTTCCTGTCGATCGGCTATGCGGCCTGTCACTGGTGCCACGTGATGGAGCGCGAATCGTTCGAGGACGAGGCGACGGCGGCCGACCTGAACCGCGACTTCGTGCCGATCAAGGTCGACCGCGAAGAGCGGCCGGACCTCGACCAGGTCTACATGGCCGCGGTCCAGGCGATGACCGGGAGCGGCGGCTGGCCGATGAGCGTCTTCCTGACCCCGGATGGGCGGCCGTTCTACGGCGGGACGTACTTCCCGGACTCGCCCCGCCACGGGATGCCCGCGTTCCGCCAGGTCCTCGAGGGCGTCGCCCGGGCATACCGCGAGCAGCGCGACGAGGTCGAGCGGTCCGGCGGCGCGATCGTCGCGGCGATCGCCGACGCGTCGCGGTTCGGCGCGGCCGGCGGTCCGGCCGACGTCCCAGTCCAGGGCCTGCCGGACCGGACGGTGCTGGACGCCGCCGTGGCCGCCCTCGAGCAGACGTTCGACCCGCGGCACGGCGGCTGGGGAGGCGCTCCCAAGTTCCCGCAGCCGATGACCATCGAGTTCCTGCTCCGGCGGGCGGCCTCGGGTGGCGACGACGGTCGATCGCTGGCGATGGCCCGGCGGACTCTCGATGCGATGGCCGACGGGGGGATCCACGACCAGCTCGGCGGCGGCTTCCACCGCTACGCCACCGACGCGATCTGGCTCGTGCCGCATTTCGAGCAGATGCTCTATGACAACGGGCAGCTCGCCCGGGTCTACCTCCACGCCTGGCAGCTGACCGGCGACCGGCGCTACCGCGATGTGGCACTCGGGACGCTCGATTACATCGCTCGGGAGCTGCTCACCACCGACGGCCTGTTCGCGGCCAGCCAGGATGCGGACACCGACGGCGAGGAGGGGGCCACGTTCGTGTGGACCCCCGAGGAGGTCCGGCGGATCCTCGGCCCGGACGAGTCGGCCCTGTTCGGCGCGGCGTACGACGTGACCGAGGGCGGCAACTGGGAAGGCCGGACGATCCTGCGTCGCGTCCGCTCGGACGCCGAGCTTGCGTCGATGACGGGGACACCTGCCGACGAGATCACCCACCGCCTCGGCTCGGCCCGCGGGGCCCTGCTCGCCGCGCGGGCCGCGCGCCCGCAGCCGGCCCGCGACGACAAGGCGCTCCCCGGCTGGAACGGCTTGGCGCTCGGCGCCCTGGGCGACGCGGTCGCCGCGCTCGAGACGACGGGCGACCCTGGCGACGCCGCGCTCGCGGCGCGCTACCGCGGACTGGCGACGACCGCGGCCGGGACGCTCCTGGCGAACCTGCACGGGCCCGACGGCCGGCTCCGCCGGAGCTGGAAGGATGGGCGCGCCTCTGCGGATGGCGTCCTCGAGGACTACGCCTGCCTCGCCGACGGTCTGTTCGCGCTATATGGCGCGACGTTCGACGAGCGCTGGTTCCTGGCGGCGCGGGGCCTCGCCGACGCGATCCTGGCCGAATTCGCGGACCCCGCCGGCGGCTTCTTCGACACGGGCGACCGCCACGAGACCCTCATCACCCGACCGAAGGACCTCCAGGACAATGCGGTCCCGTCGGGGAACGCGATGGCGGCGACGGTGCTGCTCGAGCTGGCCGCGCTGACCGGCGAAGGGCGCTACGTGAGCGCCGCCGAGCGCGCCATCGGGCAGGTGGCCGGCGTGCTCGCACGATACCCGGGCGGGTTCGCCCAGTGGCTGATCGCGCTCGACCTCGCCCTCGCCGACGTGATCGAGGTCGCGGTCGTCGGCGACCCGGGGGACGAGGCGACGGTTCGGCTGGTCCGTCCCGCACGGGCCGGCTACCGGCCGCACACCGTGGTCGCCTGCGCCGCCGATCCGGAGGCCAGCACGATCGAGCTCCTCGGGTCCCGGTTCCGCCTCGCGGGGCGGCCGACCGCCTACGTCTGTCGCGACTTCGCCTGCCGCCAGCCGGTGACCGAGCCGGAGGCGCTGGCCGCGCTGCTGCTCGAATGAGGTGAATCCATGACCGATCCGACCGGCGAACGCCCGATCTCCGGCGCGGGCTGTCTCCGATGCAATGCGCCACTCGAGTCGCTCGGCGTCCACCAGTTCCGCACCGGCGGCACGACCGGGGGCTGGAAGCTCCTGTTCGGCGAGTGGGCCGAGGTCGGCGAGGACATGTTGCCATTCGAGGTGCGCGCCTGCCGCGCCTGCGGCAACGTCGAGCTGCGCCTGCCGTCGACCGGCCGATGACGGTCCGCGTCCGCGAGATCCACCCGGACGAGTACGCAGCGCTCGGGGCGATCACGGTCGCGGCGTACCTGACCGTCGGTGAGGACGGCCACGACGGGTATCTCGATGTGGTCCGCGACGTCGCGCGTCGGGCCGCCAGCTGCCCGGTCCTGGTCGCGGTCGACGACGATGGCCGGATCATCGGCGGCGTGACCTACGTCCCCGGTCCGGGCACGCCGTGGTCGGAGTCCGAGCGCGAGGGGGAGGCCGGGTTCCGGATGCTCGCGGTCGATCCGGCCGGCGGCCAGGGTCGCGGCGCCGGACGCGCGCTGGTCCAGGCCTGCATCGATCGCGCCCGCGCCGACGGTCGCTCCCGGATCGTCCTGCTGACCCGGCCGCGGATGACCGCGGCGCAGCGGCTCTACCAGGGGATGGGCTTCCGGCGCGCCCCACGGCGCGACTGGGAACCGGAGCCCGGGATCGATCTCCTGGGGTTCGAGCTCGACCTCGAGCCGGACACCCGGACCGAGCGCTCGTCATCGGCCGCGCGGACGGACTGACCGCCGCCATGGACCGCCGCCCGACCGACGACCCGAACCCGCCGGTCGAGGCGCGACCCGCAGCGACGATCGTCCTCGTCCGGCCGGGCGAGGACGGTCTCGAGGTCCTCCTCACTCGGCGCCCGGCGTCGATGGCGTTCGGCGCCGGTCTCCACGTCTTCCCCGGCGGCCGGGTCGACCCGGCAGATGCGGAGGCGGGGCTCGTGACCCGGGCGACCGGGCCGCGCGACGATCCGGCCTTCCGGGTCGTGCACCGCATCGCGGCCATCCGCGAGACCTGGGAGGAGGTCGGCGTCCTGCTCGCACGACCCGGACTGGCGCCCGAGCTCGATGCCGACGTCACGGGGCGCGGGCCGGGCGCCGAGGAGGACTTCGCCGCCCTGGCGACCCGGCTGGACCTGTCGCTGGCCACCGCCGACCTCGTCGAGGTCGCCCGGTGGACCACCCCACGGGCCTACCCGCGGCGGTTCGACGCCCGGTTCTTCGTCGCCGAGCTGCCGCCCGACGCTGAGCTCCTCGTCGACCCGAACGAGGTCGCGGCTCACGCCTGGCTGACGCCCCGAGCCGCGCTCGCCGCGATGGCCGACGGAGCGATCGCGATGTGGCCGCCGACGTCGACCACGCTCCAGCGTCTCGAGCGTGCACGGTCGTTCGTCGGCATCCGGGCCGGGCTGATCCGCGGACCCGAGCTGCCGATCCGGGTCGAGCGGGTCGAACCCAGGCTCGCCGTGCTGACCGGTCGGAGCACGTTCGGTCCGGGAGGCCGACCCGTCAACACCGTCCTGGTCGGCCGGCAGGAGGTCGTGGTCGTCGACCCGGGCGACCCCGACGAGGAGGTCCTCGACGCGATCGAGGCGATCGTGGCCGCGGGCGGCGGTCGGATCGTGGCGATCGCCCTGACCCACGTCGATCCGGGGCATGCGGCCGGCTCGGCCGAGCTCTCCGAGCGCACCGCTGCGCCGGTCCTGGTGGGGCCGGGTGGCGCGGCCCCGCTGTCGTGGCATGTCCGCGAGATCCCCGACGGAGCGACCGTGGGTCACGGCGACGGTCGACTCGCCGCGCTCACGACGCCCGGCCATCGGCCGGACCACCTCGCGTTCCTCGGGCCGGACGGGACGCTTCTGACCGGGGACGCGATCACCGACCGCCCCACCCTCGTCCTGCCGCCCGAGGGCGACGCGCCCGCCCAGGCGGCCACCGTCGAGCGGGTTCGGACGCTGGTGACCGCTGGGATGGTCCGCCGGTTCGTGCCCGGCCACGGCCCTGCCATCCTGGCCGATCCCGCGAGCGTGCTTGCCGGTCGCTAGACTGACGCGCCATGAGCCCGCCTCCGGACGAACCGCCGCCGCCGGGCGCCGACGAGATCGAGGCGGCCGCACTCCGACTGATGGAGTCGGCGATCGACGGCGGGCTCCGCGTCCGGCTGATGGGCGGGCTGGCGATCCGGGTCCAGTCCCCGACGGCCACCCGACCGCCGTACGAGCGGGTCTACCGCGACTTCGACCTGGTCGCCCACGACAAGGACGTCTCGGCGCTCCGGCGATCGCTCGAGACGGCGGGTTACGTCGGCGACAAGCTGTTCAATGCGATCCACGGTGCGCAGCGGCTGGTCTACGGAGCACCCGACGGCCGATGGTCGGTCGACATCGTGATCGATCGGCTGGAGATGTCCCACACCCTCGACCTCAAGGGCCGGCTCGCGACCGATGGACCCACCCTCGATCTCGCCGACCTGCTGCTGACCAAGCTCCAGATCTGGGAGACGAACCGAAAGGACCTCGGCGACGCGATCTGCCTGCTGGCCGACCACCCGCTCGCGACGGTCGGTCGTCTGTCGGCGGCACGCGCTGCCGACGGGACCCCGGCGCCGATCGATCTGGTCCGTCTCCGGTCCGTCCTCGGTGCCGACTGGGGCTTCTGCCACACGGTCGAACGCAACCTCCGCGCCGTCGCCGAGCAGTGGGCGGTCACGCCGATCCCGGACCCGCCGTACGCGGTCGATGCCCAGGTGGCGACCCTCCTCGCCGACCTCGAGGCGGCTCCGAAATCGCTGGGCTGGAAGGCGCGCGCACGCGTCGGTGAGCGCGTCCGCTGGTACGAGACGCCCGAGGAGGCGCGCCGCTAGGGCCTCCGTCCGCCTCGGACCGTCAGCCCTCGCCGAGGCCGTTGCGGACGAGCGCCTCACGCCAGTACCCGACGGACGCGACGAGATCGTCGAGGACCTCGTCGTCGTCCTGCTCGAAGGCCGGGATGACCTCTAGGATGAGCGCGGTCTCCTCGACGCCGCCGGTCTCGAGCGCGGCGAGCACGCGGTCGGCGTCGATCCTGCCGGCGGCGTTACGCCCCGCCGTGAACGGCCAGTGGTGGTCGCCGTCGGCGTCCGACTGCTGGAGCTGGACGACGGGAGCGGCCCAGCCGAGCTCGGCCAGCCAGGCGTACGGATCACGGTCCGGTCCGGCCGTCCCCGGCACGCACATATGGCCGACGTCGAGGCACAGCCGGACCGGGACCTTCCCGTCGTCGCCGCTGGTCAGCAGGTCGCGGATCATCGCCATCGTCGACGGCTCGCGGGCGGACGCGAGGTTCTCGACCATGAGGTACTCGAGACCCGCACGGGACGCCGCGTCCGACAGCTCACGGAGCTCGGCCTGGAGGCCCGCCCACCTGGCCGCGCGTCGCGCCGGTGCGGTCCAGTCCGCGACATTGAAGGCCCCGACGTGGCCGCCGGTCGCAACGCCCCCGACGGCCGAGGTCCAGTCGATCGCCCAGCGGAACCAGCCCGCGGCCGTGGCGCGTCCGGCCGGCTCGGGTCCCAGGAGCAGGTTGTCCGAATAGGCCGCCAGCCCCGTGAACGTGGAGTGGATCTCGATGCCCGCCGCGGTCGCCGATCGGGCGAGTGCCGCGGCATCGTCCGTCCCCGACCCGGCGGGGACGAGATCGAAGGAGTGCTGGACGAGCGACAGGCCCAGCCGGTCGCGGACGATCGGCATCCAATCGTCGGCGAGCGGCCAGCGCTTGACCGCGAAGCAGGTGTTGATCCCCAGTCGGACGTGCATCGTCAACCTCCCCGGACGGCGCCGGATGCGGCCAGCGCTCGATATGCCATCGCCGCCTCCTCGTAGGCGGGCCGGACGCTCAGGTCGGGCTCGACGGGCGGGTCGATCCGGGTGCAGCGTGCGATCGCCTCGGCGGGGTCGCGGTAGATCCCGGCGCCGAGACCGGCCAGCATCGCGACCCCGGTGACCGCGGCGTCGCCGGGGACCGTCCGGACCGGGACGCCCAGCACGTCGGCCTTGATCCGCGTCCATGTCCCGAGGCGCGCGTCGCCGCCGGAGACGCGCAGCTCGGTGACCGGCGCCCCACCCGCGCGGAGGAGGTCGAGCTGGTCGGCGATGGCGAAGGCCACGCCCTCGAGGACCGCGCGCGCCAGCGCCGCCCGACCGTGACGGAGCGACAGCCCAGCGAACGCACCGCGTAGGTCTGGATCCGTCCGCTCGCCGTCGCCGAGGACGGGCAGGGCGACGACCCCGTCCGCTCCCGGCGGGATCGCCCCGGCTTCGTGGTCGAGACGCGCGTAGTCGGCCGCCGTCGGGTTGCCGGAGCGACCGGCGTAGGCCAGGCCGGCGAGCCAGGCGACCGCCGCTCCCGTCGTGTTGATCCCGGTCTCGGTCGTGAACGGACCCGGGATCACATGCGGGTAGTGGGTCACCGCGAGGACGTCGAGCGGTTCGCCGACGGCGGCGTTGAGACAGGTCGAAGAACCGGCCATCTCGCTCACCGGCCCCGGGGCGATCACCCCGGCGCCGAGCGCGCAGGCCTGGCTGTCCGCCCCGCCGATGACCACCGGCAGGTCGACCGGCAGGCCCACCCGCGCCGCCACGGCGGCGCGCAACCCACCGACGACCGTGCTCGACGCCAGGATCCTCGGGAACAGGGCCCCGTCGAGGCCGAGGTCGTCGAGCATGCGCGGGTCCCAGTCGCCCGCGCGCAGGTCGTAGACGAGCGTCGCCCCGGCGTGGGTCCCGTCGGTCGCAGCGACCCCCGTCAGATGGAGAGCGATCAGGTCCCGCGGCTGGAGGGCCAGCGCGGCTCGCGCGAAGGCGGCCGGCTGGTGCTCGCGGAGCCAGAGCAGCTTTGGGGCGATGTGGAAGCTCGACGGGAGGTGACCGGTCCGCGCATGGATCGCCTCGTCGCCGAACCGCTCCCGCATCCCCGTCGCCTCGGCGTACGCGCGGTTGTCGCGATAGATCAACCCGCCGGTCACCGGCGCCCCGCGTCGATCGACCAGGACGACCGACGGGCACTGCCCGGTCAGCCCGACCGCGCGGACGTCGCCGGGACGTCCGAGGCCGTCCGCCCCGAGTCGGCGGATGAGATCGGCCAGCGCTCCGACGGCCGCAGACCGCCACGCGCGCGCGTCCTGCTCCGCCCACCCGGGCCGCAGCGTGGCGGTCGGGTAGCCCCGGCGGGCCTCCAGGATGCGCCGGCCGTCGAGGTCCAGGGCGGCCGCCCGCGCTCCCGACGTGCCGACGTCGATCGCGACGAGCAGTCCCTCGGGCCGGGCGGGGGACATGTCAGCCCCGGACGAGCTGGTGGGCCGCGACCTTGTCGCGCTCGAGGGTCATGATCGCTCCGTTGAGGACGCCGGTCCCGTAGTCCGAGCCCGGATTGATGGCGATCGTCCGGCCGAGGCGACGGATGCCACCCGACTCGTGGATGTGGCCGTGCAAGCCGAGCAGCGGCTGGATCGTCAGCAGCGCGTCCCGGACGGCCGTGCTCCCGACGGGCGCGAACCTGACCTGGCCGACGGACGTCTGGACGGTCAGGTTCGCATCGAGCACGGGGGCTTCGTCGAGGCCGCTCCCGTATGGTGGGACATGGACGTTGACGATCGCCCGCTCCGGCGCCCGGAGCCTGGCCGCCATGTCGCCGATCGCCGCGGCAAGGCCATCCTCGGTCATCTCGCGATGGCTGTGCCAGGGGGTGATGTTCGAGTAGCCGAGCGAGATCATCTCGTGGTCGTCATCGATCATGACGACCTGACCTTCGTCGTGGACTCCCCAGGGCGCCCCGTCGAGGAGCGATCGCAGCTCCGCCGGGTCGTCGTTGCCGAGCATGAAGAAGAGCCGCTTCCCGGTCGGGCGGAGGCGCTCGTCGGCCAGCTCCAGCCACTCGCTGAGCCGGGCGTGCATCAGACTGACGAACAGCGCATCGAGCGATCCGTCCGCCTTCCGGGCGTCCAGCTCGCCTGCTTCCGCCCGATACGGGTAGTAGCCGTGATCGGCGATGAGCTTCTCGAGCGCATCCAGCTCCGGCCCGTCCTCGACGTCGTAACTCGTCCCGATGAACGAGCAGCGGTACCGCCCATCGCTGCCGCGGACGATCGTCTGGAGGGCCTTCCCGGCGATATCGCCGCCCAGGATGAGGACGTCGACCCCATAGGCCGTCCCGGCGTTGATGAACTTCCGGAAGCACTTGCTCGACCCGTGGAGGTCCGTCGCGAAGTAAACCCGGGTCTTCTTGCCCATCTCCGCTCAGGCGCCGACGGGGCGCGAACGGACCGCCCGGGCCGCATCCATCAGGCGCATCGCCCGGTCGCGGTCGACCGCGTTCCAGGTCACCCCGTCGACCTTGAGGCTCGTCCCGACGATCGCGCCGTCGGCCACCGCGAAGATCTCCGCGATCCGCTCGGCCCGGACCCCCGTGTTGGCGATGACCGATGTCTCGGGGATCGCCTCCTTGGCCGTACGCAGGTCGCTCATCGCGAACGACACCCCGGCTGCCGGACCGCTGATCAGGACCGCGTCCATCCCGAGGAAGGCGGCGCCACGGGCCCGCTCCGCGACGCCTCGGCTTCCGATGGCGCTGGCGAACTCCGGGAGGATGTTGTCGAACAAGGCGACGTCGGCCGCCCCGATCATCGTCCGGTATCCGGCGATGTCGCCGATCTTCGGCTCGATCATCCCGAGGTCGCTCTCGTAGACCCCGGTCAGGACTTCCCGGATGAAGCTCGCCCCGGTCGCCCTCGCGAGGGCAAGGCTGGCGATCGCGTCCCACAGGATGTTCACCCCGAACGGGATGTGGACGTCGCTCCGGAGCATGCCGATGGTCGCGGCCATGGCACTCGGGATCTCCGGGCCCACCCTGAGCTGGTACGGATAGTCCGCCTCGTTGCAGAACAGGACCCCATCGAAACCGGCCTCCTGGAGGATCGCCAGGTCACGGGCGAGGCTGTCGAGGGCCTTGCCCTGCCCGGCCGCGACGTCGTGCAGCGGACGGCCGGGCAGGCCGGGGAAGTGGAGCATCGCGACGACCGGCTTGACCGTCCCGAAGATCCGCTCCAGTGCGTCCATGCTCTCTCCTCAGGCTGGGTCGACCCGACCCGACGAGGCGGCGGGCGCTTCGTCGTTCGGGCCGGCGATGACGATCTCGAGCCCGGCGGCGGCAAGGGCCGCCAGCTCGTCGGCCGGGGCCGATCGGTCGGTGACCAGGGTGTGGACGGACGCCGCGCCGGTAACGACCGCGTTCGCCGACGTGCCGATCTTCGAGCCGTCGGCGATGACCACCACCCGTGCAGCTCGCTCGATCGCGAGCCGCTGGATCTCCGCTTCTGCATCGTCGACCTCGGTCAGACCCCACCGGGCGCTGAGCCCGGCGGCGCCGATGACCGCGAGGTCGAACCGGAAGCGACCGAGCGTCGCCGCGGCCACGGGTCCGACACAGGTCAGCTCGTCGCGTCGAACGGCACCGCCGAGGGCGACGACCTCGACCGGGCGCGTCCCGAGGAGACTGGCGGTCGGGAGCGACGCCGTGACGACAACCAGGCTCGGCCGGACGGGCAGGAAGCGGGCGAACTGCTCGGCCGTCGTGCCGATCCCGACGAAGACCACCCGCGCGTCGCCAAGGAGCTGGGTCGCCCGCATGCCGATCCGTCGCTTCTCGCGGGTGTGCTGGAGTGCGCGCGCATTGAACGCGACGTCGAGCGCTCGCGTCAGGTGGGCGGTCGCCCCGCCGTAGGTCTGCCGGACGAAGCCGTCCCGCTCGAGTCGACGGATGTCCCGGCGGATCGTCATCTCGCTGACATCGAATTCCCGGGCAAGGTCACCGACGTGGATCGTCTGCTCCTCGGCGACACGTTCCAGGATGCGATGGCGCCGATCGACGGCGGCAAGCGGCCGCGGACGGCCACCGCTCGTCTCCCCACGTCTCACAGCATCCGACACGTTCATTGCTCGAAACTCACAAGAAGCATTGACGGGAGGTGTTCGATTGTGTTCGACTATCGATGCGACAGGCCCACGCTGTCAAGCGTGCATGTCGCACTGATGACCGCGCTGGAGGAGGAACCACCTTGACCACGAAGGTCGACGGCACCGGGGGTAGCCAACTGTTCGTCCGCCAGAGCACGGGGCTCGTCCGCGAGGCCTCGGCGCTCGATGCGACGATCTTCAACGCGGTCTTCTCGGCGCCGGTCGGCGCCGCGCTCGCCTTCGGCCTGTTCTGGGCCTACAGCGCCTTCCCGAAGGCCGACCTCGTCACGGCCACCCTGATCTCGGGCGTCCTGAACATCCCCGTCCTGATCATGATGGCGCTACTCGCCGCGAGCATGCCGCGGACCGGCGGCGACTATGTCTGGGTCAGCCGGATCCTGTCGCCGCCCCTCGCGCTCATCAGCAACTTCGGCGCCGCGCTGTCGGCGATGATCGGGGCCACGTTCTGGGCCCGCTACTTCGCGGTGTCGGCCCTCGGACCGGTCCTCGTGTCGATCGGTGCCGTCACCGGGAACCAGACGCTGGTCGAATGGGGACAGAACTTCAGCGACCAGAAGAACCACCAGATCTGGGTCTTTCTGGGTGGCTTCGCGATGATCGCCCTGATGACCGCGATCCTCATCGCCGGCACGAAGACCACCTTCCGCTGGCAGAACACGTTCTTCGTCATCGCCATGACGGGGACGTTCGCGGCGTTCCTGGTCCTCCTGTTCGGCAACAACGCCGACTTCCAGACTCACTTCAACGCATTGAACGCCCAGTTCGGCGGTGGGACGGCGACGGACGTCATCGGCGACAAAGCCGGGATCGGGCCGGATGCCGGCGACATGAGCTCGACCATCCCGGCGATCTTCGTGGTCATGACCTTCATGATGTGGAACTGGTGGTCGGTCTACCTGGCCGGCGAGTTGAAGAGCGCGATGAACCGCGGTCGTCAGCTCAGCATCATGTTCGGCGCGTTGATCTTCGACGTCGTGTTCATCGCCCTCGGCGCGATCCTCTTCTTCCGCGTGGTCGGCTTCGACTTCGTCGTCGCGGCCAACAGCGGCAGCACGGCATACGCCATCCCGTCCGGGGCGTTCTTCCAGCTCCTCGCGAGCCTGGTCGCGGATATCCCGATCCTGACGGTGCTCATCGTCGGGTCATTCCTGTTCTGGAGCCTGCCGGCCATGGTCGGCAACACGTTCATGCCGATCCGGTCGGTCTTCGCCTGGTCGTTCGACCGGCTCCTGCCGGAGAAGTTCGCCGAGGTCAACGAGCGTACGCACTCACCCGTTCCGGCGATCCTGCTGGTGATGGGCATCGTCACCGCGATGCTCGCGTGGAGCATCGTGTCGACCGACTTCGGGACGTGGCTGGCCCTCGGCGTCCTTGCGGGCGTCGTCTGCGTCGTGATCGTCTCGGTGGCGGCGTTCGTCTTCTCGAGTCGTCGACCCGACCTCTACCAGGCGTCGCCGGCCAACGTGACCTTCGCCGGGTTGCCCGTCCTCAAGATCGTCGCTCCACTGTCGATCCTGGTGATGGTCTTCCTGGTCTACGCCGTCCTGGCCTACCCGCCGCTCGCGCTCGGGAGCTCCGACAACGCGTGGTGGGTCCCGGCGTTCATGCTCGCCATCGTCATCATCGGCCTGGTCATCTTCTATGGCGCCCGCGCCATCCGGAAGAGCCAGGGCATCGACATCGACCTCGTCTACCGGGAGCTGCCCCCAGAGTGATCCCGGTCGTTCGTGGCACGGATGGCCGTCGGTCGAGGACTGGCGGCCATTCCGTCGTCGGGCGTTCGTTCCTCGGCGGCCCGCCGGACCGTCAGTCGGCCAGGGCGCGGGCCAGGTTGCGGAGCAGGTTGAGGCCTTCGTCGACATCCTCGGTCGGTGCGTACGGCCCGGGCATCAGGAAGCACGGCCGGCCACCCATCGCGACGCCCTCGAGCTGGCCCCACGCTTCGGTCAGGTCCCGGCCCGCGGAGATCGTGGCGGCGCGCTTGTAGATGAACACGACGGCGCCCGGGCGCCACAGGGCGATCTTCTGCCACAGGCCGCCGACACCGCGAGTCAGCTCGGCGTCCGATGCCGTGTCACGCGGGGTGGGCCGTTTGAGCAGGTCGGTGATGCCGTGACCGGCCGCCACCAGCGCGTCATCGGCCGCGTCGATCGGCGTGTCGGCCGGGACGATCCCGACCCGGATCAGGCGCGACCAGAACCGCCGGCCGAGGTTGCCCTGGTGGTAGTGGCCGGCCGTCACGCTGACCGGCGACGGGTTGAGCCCGATGAACAGGAGGCCGCCACGTTCGGGCGGCAGGTCCGCCAGCGTCTCGACCGACTGCCCGTCGATCGTCAGGGTGGTCCGATGCGGGCCGGGGCCCGGGCGGAAGAGGAGCTCGTCGAGGGTCGTCATCGGGCGGCGAGCATAGCGCACGCCGCCGCGACGCCGACGGTCAGCGGTGGCTCAGGCCGGGGGGGCCGGCGGGGTCTGGCCGCCGTTCGTCGTGTCGTGCTCCTTCTGGATGTCGGAGACCTCCTTGCGGGCCTCCTTGACGCCTCGGCCGAGCATGTTCCCGATCAGCGGGATGGTCTTCGGGCCGCGCCAGATCACGACGACGATCAGGAGGACGATGAGGAGCACGAGCAGGTCGGGCATGGCCCGATGGTACAGCCTCAGCGAGCGGGACGGACCGGGGGTCGCTGGGCGAGCGGGATGACCAGGCGCATCGCGGTATGGGTCGACGAGAAGCTGGCGACCTTGTTATCGACCAGGCCCGCCGCGCGCGCGGCGGCCATCACCTCGACGTCGCGCAGCGTGGCCGCCTTGCCCTTGCGCGAGACGACCCAGATCGCACCGTTCGGGACGAGCCTCGACCGGAGCTCGGCCAGCCGGCCGAGATCGTGGTGCGTGTCGGCGGCGAGGATGACGACGTCACTGTCCGCGAGCGGCGGGCCCTCGGTCAGGTCGTGGGTCCGTGCCAGCAGCTCGTCGCGCAGGTCCGCGTCGGGGACCCCGAGGATCGCCACCCGAGCCCCCGGCCGGACCCCGAGCTTGTCGATCCGCGGGGTGGTGTAGACGCGCTCCATGGCGGGTATCGTGCCACGCATGGCCGGTCACGCCGCAACCGATGGCCCGCTGCTCGTCTTCGGCCCGCGCTCGGCCACGTACGACTTCGGAGCCCACCATCCCCTGACGCCGCGTCGATTCGGCCCGGGCATCGACCTGCTCCGGGCGGTCGGGGCCGAACCCGGGCTCGCCCCCGAGCCGGCGACCGACCGCGACCTGCTCGCCGTCCACACCGAGGCGTACCTCGCCGCGGTCCGTCGGTTCAGCGTGAACCCCGGCTCCACTCCCGCATACGGGATCGCGCCGCTCGGTGACGTCCCGCCGTTCCGCGGCATGCATGCGGCTGCCGCGGCGGTCGCCGGCGGTTCGCTCGCGGCGATGCAGGCCATCCTCCGGGGAGAGGTCGCGCACGCCTACCACCCGGGCGGCGGCCTCCATCACGCGATGCCGGAACGCGCGTCCGGGTTCTGCGTCTACGACGACCCTGCCCTGGCGATCTCGGCGGCACGTCGCATCGGCCTGCGGGTCCTGTATATCGACCTCGACGTCCATCACGGCGATGGGGTCGAGGCGATCCATCGCGACGACTCCGGCGTGATGACCGTGTCGTTCCACGAATCGGGGCGCTATCTCTTCCCGGGGACCGGCTCCGCCGACGAGGTCGGGGAGGGTGCCGCCGCCGGGACCGTCGTCAACATGCCGTTCGAGCCGCTCAGCGGTGACGGCGCGTGGCTCGCCGCGGTCCATGCGCTCGTCCCGCGGCTGGCGGCCGCGTTCGGCCCCGACGTCATCGTCAGCCAGCACGGGGCGGATAGCCATGCCTGGGATCCGTTGGCACACCTCCGCGTCACGACGACGGCGATGGGCGAGGCGGCGCGACTGGTGGACGCGGTGGCCCACCGCTTCGCGGGCGGGCGCTGGCTGGCGACGGGCGGCGGCGGCTACGAGGTCTACCGGGTCGTGCCCCGAGCCTGGGCGCTCACCTGGCTCGCCGGAGCCCATCGCGATGCGCCCGACGCGGTCCCCGAGGCGTGGCGCGAACGATGGGCAAATGAGGCGGCCGATCGGGACCCCGCCCCGCTCCCCGATCGATTCGACGACGTCCCGAACGCCGGCTTCGGACGGGGCCCGAGCCAGGAGGCAGCCGAGACGGGGTCGCTCGCCACGCTCGCGCGGGTGACGGACCTCGTCGTCCCGCGGGTGCTGGTCGTCGCCGCGGACCGCGGCTGGTCCGATCCGCCCCCGATCGGGTCCGCTCAGGACGGTGAGGCGGCCGCGGACCGTGGCGGCCTCCCCGAGAGCTCGGTCGGCACGCCTGTCGTCCGCGCACTCGATGCGACGGCGCTCGACGGTCTGCACCTGGCGCAGCGGGTGATCGCTCCGCTCGACGCAGGCGCGGCCCAACGGATCCTCGTCCGTGCGGTCCGGGCCGGTGCGCGCCTGGTCGGCGCGGTCGACGGCGCGCATCTGGTCGGCGTCGCCCTGGTCGTGCCCGCCCGGTCCGACGCAGCATCCGGACCCGATCGGTCGAGCACGCCCACAGCGCCCGACGACGAGCTCGTCGCCCTGGGCGTCGCGCCCGGCTGGCGGCGTCGCGGTCTCGCCGGGGCTCTCCTCGCGGCGGTGCTCGCGGACGCCCGCGAACGGAGCGCTCGCGTCGTCGCCCGGGTCGGCGTCGGCGAGCGTGACGTGATCGACCCGCTGCCGGCCGCGACACGTCTCGACATCGCCGCTCGCCTGCTCACGGGGGCCGGGTTCGAACGGGTCTCGGGAGCGTCGACGGAGGAGACCGCGAGGGTCCCGGTCTACCGGGCATAGCGGCCGACCGGGCACAGAAGAAGCGGCGAGCCCCAGCTCGCCGCTTCGTTCGGTCGGATCGGATCGTCGGCGTCAGCCGGCGAGGACCGCGGACGCCGTGGCGATGATCGCCGCCGCCGCGCTTCCGAGTGCCACCAGGAGGCGATTGCCGCCGCCCCACTTCGGATCCGGCGTCGAGTGGATCCGGGCCTCGTGGGCCTGCTTGGCGAGCCGCTGCCGGTTCGCCTCGCGCATCAGATCGGCCTGATGGTGACGAGTGAACTCCTGGCTGAAGTAGGTGTTCATGTCATCCCCTCAATCGTTCGTGGGTGCTGCCGCATCCGTTGACTGAATGCTCCACCCGCGAGACCCGATCCGGACGACCGCCTGGCCGACCCGCGCCCGGTCAACCCGAGCCACCCCGGCGAGTCGCACGGGGGCCCCTCCATGTGTCGCCCGTGTGACACGGCTCGCGCTCGAGATGGCCGTCGTCCTGGCCAAGGTGCCGACCAATGGCACCCTCAAGGCGGGCCTCTTGGCCCGTCATCCGGCTTGCGGGCCGCGCATATCGTGAGGGCGGTTCGAGCGCCGGAGAAGCCACGATCGTTCAGTGAGGCTGGAGCGGGCGCAGGGAGTCGTCAGATGGTCCGCGGTCACATCGGACCGTTCGCCGTCGATCGATGGAGGTGAAGGGAAATGTCCTCGGCACAGAAGGCGGCAGTCCCGCTCGGCGTGCTCGCAGCGATCCTGCTGATCCTGTTGGTGAACCCCTGGGTGGAGGTCTCGGACGACTTCCGGCCGTGGATCAGCTGGGCGTTCTGGATCGTCGCCATCGCCCTGTTGGTCGTGCTCTACGTCGTCGCGCGACGCGACCCGGACAGCGACAAGGTCGAGATCGAGGGTCCGGCGTTCACGCGGTTCCTGTTCAACAACTCACGGGCCGGCATCTTCTGGCTGCCGATCCGCATCTTCGTCGGCTTCGAGTGGTTCGAGGCCGGGTGGCACAAGCTGACCGGTCCCGGCTGGATCGACGGCGGATCGGCACTCGCGGGCTACTGGGCGAATGCGGCCAAGATCCCGGAGGCGCCGGGTCGGCCGCTGATCACCTATGAGTGGTATCGCGACTTCCTCAACATCCTGATCCAGGCCCACGCCGAGAAGTGGTTCGCCTGGGTCATCACGCTGGGTGAGCTCGCCGTCGGCCTCGGCCTGATCTTCGGTGTCCTGACCGGGATCGCCGCGTTCTTCGGGGCCTTCATGAACATGTCGTTCCTGCTCGCCGGCTCGGCGTCCGTCAACCCGATCATGTTCACCCTGGCTATCGGTCTCGTCCTGGCCTGGAAGGTCGCCGGCTACTACGGCGTCGACCGCTGGCTGCTGCCGATCCTCGGGACGCCGTGGCGCCCCGGAGTGCTTCCCCGTCGCGACGGATCGACCGCGACGACCTGAGATCCCGGCTTCCCGGGAAGACGCTTCCTCGAACGGCGGGCTCTCGACGGCCCGCCGTTCTCGATTCCGGCAGGTCTTCCCGCGTTTCGACCATCTGTTCGAAAGTGACCAGCGCGGCCGGCGGGACCCGCCTATACTCGGCGTCCCGTGGCCGCTCGACGAACCGCCCTCACCCCGGCTCCTTCGCGGGACGACGGTGTGCCCGGGAACGGTCGTTCCGTGTCCGGGAGGCCGAAGCGGCAGACTCGGCCCGCCGGCGGCCCTGATCCGCTCACCGCCTTCGCCCCCGCGGTCGCCGACTGGTTCCGGAGCGCCTTCCCGTCTCCGACCCAAGCCCAGGTCGACGGCTGGGCGGCGATCTCCGCCGGTCGCCACACGTTGATCCACGCCCCGACCGGAAGCGGCAAGACCCTCGCGGCGTTCCTGTGGTGTCTCGACCGGCTGGTTCGAGCGCCGTCCCCGCCGGCGACCCGGGAACGGCCGGGACACGTCCGGGTGCTGTACGTCTCCCCGCTCAAGGCGCTGTCGTACGACGTCGAGCGGAACCTCCGCGCCCCCCTCGCCGGCGTCGCCCTTGCGGCCGCTCGCCGCGGCGACCCGGCGCCGTCGATCTCGGTCGGGCTGCGGACGGGAGACACGAGCGCCGAGGATCG
Organism: uncultured Chloroflexia bacterium; assembly: GCA_963749735.1. GTDB lineage: Bacteria > Chloroflexota > Limnocylindria > Limnocylindrales > CSP1-4 > Chersky-267. The sequence goes on along the minus strand of CAVVNZ010000011.1, from coordinate 91,819 downwards.
ACGCGAGCACGCCCGCCGGCCGCCGGACATCCTGATCACGACACCCGAGTCGCTCTACCTGCTGCTCACGAGTGCGGCGCGCGACGGCCTGCGCGGCGTCGAGCACGTCATCGTCGATGAGGTCCACGCGATCGCCGGGACGAAGCGTGGCGCCCATCTCGCCCTGAGCCTCGAGCGGCTCGAGCACCTGCGCGGTCCCGATGCGGCACCGATCCAGCGGATCGGCCTGTCGGCGACCCAGCGGCCGCTCGAGACGATCGCCCGGTTCCTCGGTGGGATCGGTCCGGACCGGGACGTCGCGATCGTCGACGCCGGCACGCGGAAGCCGCTCGAGCTGTCGGTCGTCGTCCCGATCGAGGACATGAGCCGGATCGGCGATGCGCTCCCGCTCGACGAGCAGCCGGGCGGCCCGGCCGGTGGTCCCGAGGCCAGGGTGAGCATCTGGCCGGCGATCCACCCGCGCATCCTCGAGCTCATCCGGGCGCATCGCTCGACGATCGTCTTCTGCAACAGCCGGCGGCTGGCCGAGCGGCTCGCCCAGCGGCTGAACGAGCTTGCCGGCGAGGAGCTCGTTCGCGCCCACCACGGCTCGATCGCGCGCGAGCAGCGGGTCGCCATCGAAGAGGCGCTCAAGGACGGCCGGCTGCCGGCGATCGTCGCGACCTCCAGCCTGGAGCTCGGGATCGACATGGGCGCGGTCGACCTCGTCATCCAGGTCGAATCGCCGACGTCGGTGGCGCGCGGGCTGCAACGGATCGGCCGGGCCGGGCACCAGGTCGATGCCCCGTCGCGCGGGGTGATCTTCCCGAAGTACCGCGGCGACCTGCTCGAGGCCGCAGTGGTCGCGGAGCGGATGCACGCGGGGGCGATCGAGACGACCACGATCCCGCGCAACCCGCTTGACGTCCTTGCCCAGCAGATCGTGGCGATGACCGTCATGGAGCCCTGGACGGTCGACGAGCTGCATGCCACGGTGACCCGGGCGATGCCCTACGAATCGCTCGGGCGGGAGGCGTTCGAGGGCGTCCTGTCGATGCTCGCCGGGGCGTATCCATCCGACGAGTTCGCCGAGCTCAAGGCGCGGGTGACCTGGGACCGGGTGACCGGTGCCGTCGAGGGGCGGCGTGACGCGCGGGTCGTCGCCGTGACCAGCGGCGGGACGATCCCCGACCGGGGGTTGTACGGGGTGTTCCTCGTCGGCGACCCGGGGACGCCTGGACGTCGGGTCGGCGAGCTCGACGAGGAGATGGTCTACGAGAGCCGCGTCGGCGAGGTGATCACGCTCGGGGCCTCCGGCTGGCGGATCGAGGAGATCTCGCACGACCGCGTCATCGTGTCGCCGGCGCCGGGCGAGCCGGGCCGGCTCCCGTTCTGGCACGGCGACGCGGTCGGCCGGCCGATCGAGCTGGGCCGGGCCGTCGGCTCTTTCGTGGCGGAGCTGGAGGAGGATCTCGGGCGCGGCTCGAGGGGAAGGGCAGCGGCGCTGACTCGGCTCGGAGACCGCAACGACCTCGACCCGATGGCCGCCGAGAACCTGCTGTCCTACCTCGAGGACGAGCGCGCGGTGGCCGGTGCGCTGCCGACCGATCGTCGCGTGGTCGTCGAGCGCTTCCGCGATGAGCTCGGCGACTGGCGGCTGTGCCTGCTGACCCCGTTCGGCGGTCGCGTCCACGCGCCATGGGCGCTGGCGATCGAGACCCGTCTCGCGGAGCGCCTCGGCGCCGAGGTCCAGACGATCTGGTCGGACGACGGGATCGCGATCCGACTGCCTGACGGCGACCTCGACGGGATCGACGACCTGCTCTTCCCCGACCCGGACGAGATCGAGGACCTCGTGGTCGGCAAGGTGGCCGACTCGGCCCTGTTCGCCTCCCGCTTCCGGGAGAACGCGGCGCGGGCGCTGCTGCTGCCGCGACGTCGCCCCGGGACCCGGACGCCGCTCTGGCAGCAGCGCCAGCGGGCGGCCGGGCTGCTGGCGGTCGCCAGCCGCTACGGCAGCTTCCCGATCCTCGTCGAGACCTATCGCGAGTGCCTGTCCGACGTGTTCGACCTTCCCGCGCTCCGCGAGGTCCTGGCCGGCGTCGCCCGGCGCGAGGTCGCGGTCCACCGGGTCGAGACCGTCCGCGCGTCGCCGTTCGCCAGCTCGCTGCTGTTCGACTACGTCGCCGCGTTCATGTACGAGGGCGACGCCCCGCTCGCCGAGCGCCGCGCCCAGGCGCTGACGCTCGATCGCGATCTCCTCCGCGAGTTGCTCGGGCAGGAGGAGCTCCGCGAGCTGCTCGATCCGGAGGCCCTGGCCGACCTCGAGCTGTCCCTCCAGGCCCTGGCCGACGAGCGACGGGCGACGACCGCCGACCAGCTCCACGACCTCCTCCGGCGGATCGGCGACCTCTCCGAGGCGGAGGTGGCCGCGCGATGCGCCGTGGCGTCGCCGGACAGCGCCGCATGGCTGGGCGCGCTGGCGGCCGGCCGCCGGGCCGTCGCGGTCCGGATCGCCGGCGAGGTCCGCTGGATCGCCATCGAGGACGCGGCCCGCTTCCGTGACGGCGTCGGGGTCCAGCCACCGGCCGGCGTGCCCGTCGCCTTCCTCGAGCCGGCGACCGCGGCGCTGGAGGGTCTCCTGGCGCGATTCGCGAGGACGCACGGGCCATTCCTGTCGCCGGAGCCGGCCGTTCGTTGGGGACTTCCCGCCGGCGTGGTCGAGGACGCGCTCGGCCGGTTGATGGCGGCCGGGACGATCCTCCGCGGCGAGTTCCGCCCGGGAGGCGCCGAGCGCGAGTGGTGCGACCCGGAGGTCCTCCGCCAGCTCCGTCGTCGGTCGCTGGCCCGGCTCCGCCGCGAGGTCGAGCCGGTCGACCCGGCCGCCCTCGGGCGATTCCTGCCCGACTGGCAGGGCCTGGCCCCGCTGCCGCGCCTCGGAGGCGGACCGAACGACGCACCGGCTCCCTTCCGTGGGCCGGCCGCGCTCGAGCGCCTGGCCGAGGTCATCGATCAGCTGGCGGGCCTGCCGATCCCGGCGTCGATCCTCGAGCGGGACGTCCTCCCGATCCGCGTCGCCGGGTACCAGCCGCGCCTGCTCGACGAGCTGGGTGCGCTCGGGGAGGTCGTCTGGATCGGCCGGGGGAGCCTCGGCCGCGACGACGGGCGGATCGCGCTGTTCCGTCCCGGACGGGAGGCGCTCGGGAGCGCGGGCGGGCCGGGTGCCGTCGAGGTGGCGGCCACGGAACGACCGGCCTCGCCCCGCCACGAGGCCATCCGGACGTTCCTCGCGCGGCGCGGCGCCTCGTTCTATCGCGAGATCCACGCGGCGGCCGGTGGCGGGCCGGACCGCGAGATGCTCGACGCGCTGTGGGACCTGGTGTGGGCGGGCGAGCTGACCAACGACACCTTCGCTCCGCTCCGGGCGCTCCGCTGGGCGCGTCCCGGCCGCGAGGCGAAGCGGCGACCCGGGAGGCTGACGAGCCTGGGTCCACCGGAGGCCGCCGGACGATGGTCGCTGGTCGGGTCGGACGGCGGGTCCGAACGCTCCATGGAAGTGGGCGACGAAGGCTCCCCGATCCTCCCGGGCTCCGCACGACCCCCCGGCGAGGGACGACCATCCGCGACCGAACGCCTCCACGCGCTCGCGCTGACGCTGCTGGATCGCCATGGGGTGCTGACGCGCGAGGCGGTCGCCGCCGAGGGCGTGTTCGGCGGCTTCAGCGCCGTCTACCCGGTCCTACGCGCGCTCGAGGAAGCCGGCCGGGTCCGGCGCGGCTACTTCGTCGACGGTCTCGGTGCGGCCCAGTTCTCACTCCCCGGAGCGATCGACCGGCTGCGGTCGGTCCGCGACCCGGCCGAGCGGTCCGCCCGCGCGCGCGTCCACCTCCTGGCGGCGGCCGATCCGGCCAACCCGTACGGTGCCGCCCTGGCGTGGCCGCGCCGCGACGATGCCGACCGCCGGGCGTTCGCTCGCGTCGCCGGCGCCTACACGGTCCTGGTCGACGGTGTCGCGGCAGCGTTCCTCGAGCGGGGCGGCCGGTCGCTCGCGATGCTCCCGGCGGCCGACGATCCGGCCGTCGCCGGACTCGCGCTGCGCGCGCTCGGGACCCTCGTCACGGACGGACGGATGCGCGAGCTGCTCGTGGCGAAGGTGGACGGCCTGCCGATCGCCGAGTCCGCCTGGCGACCGTCCCTGCTGGACGCTGGGTTCGTGCCGGGCTATCGCGGTCTCGCCCTGCGGGGACGGTAGGCCGGACAGGGATGCCCGAGGGCGACACGCTCCATCGGACCGCCGACGGCCTCCGGCCGTACCTCGTCGGCCAGCCGGTCGTGTCGATCCGGGCCAATGGACCGGGGTCGATCCCGCAGGTCGCCCGGCTGGTCGGGTCGACCGTCAGCGAGGTCGAGGCGGTCGGCAAGAACCTGCTGATCAGGTTCGACAACGGGCTCGAGCTGCGGACCCATCTCCGGATGAACGGGTCGTGGCATCGCTACCGACCGGGCGAACCGTGGCGCCGGGCACCGGTCCGCGCCCGGCTCGTGCTGGAGGTGCCGGGTGCCGTCGCGGTCTGCTTCGACGCCCCCGTCGTGGAGCTGCTCGAGACCCGCGCGGAAGGACTCCATCCGGCGTTGTCGGGGCTCGGTCCCGACCTGCTCCACCCGTCCGCGGACGTGGCCGGCGACGACGTCGAGATCCTGCGGCGCCTTCGTCGACCGGCCGGCGCCGACCGCACGATCGCCGAGGCGCTCGTCGACCAGCGGGTGATGGCCGGCGTGGGCAACGTCTACAAGAGCGAGATCCTGTTCATCGAGCGGGTGGATCCGTGGGCCCGTGTCGGCGACCTCGATGATGCCGTCCTGGGCCGGCTCGTCGGCACGGCTCGGCGGCTGCTCGTGGCGAACGCCGACAGGAACGGCGCCAAGGGGCGGACGTCGAGGCGATCCGAACGGGTCACCACGCAGGGCGATCGGGCCGCCGCCGGCCAGCCGCTGTGGGTCTATGGACGTGCGGGTCGACCGTGCCGTCGGTGCGGGACCCTGATCCAGCGGCGCCACCAGGGGACGGATCTGCCCCGACTCACGTTCTGGTGCGCACGCTGCCAGGCGGCCCGCTGACGACCACGGGCCGACACGACCCGACCGCCGTCAGCCTGGCGGGAGCTCGACGGTCGAACGGATCCGGATCAGCCGACGGTCGACCGCCGCCGGAGCGACGAACCGGAAGACCGAACGGTCCAGCGAGTAGATCCCGGTCGAGACCAGCCGGATCCGCCCGAGCCGGAACGCGAAGACCGGGTTCTCGCCGTTGCCGGCGTAGTGATACGGCGTCCCATCGGCCGCCAGGACCGCCATGTTGGCCTGGCCGGCGAAGGTATCGTGGAGCGCCCCGAGGAGATGGGCGACGGGCTCGTCGGCCGACCAGGCGTCCTCGAGCCAGCGTGCCCCGACCTCCGTGTCGGCACGGCCGTGGATGCGGCCCTCCGTGCGGTAGCGGGCCCGCCAGGATCGGTAGTCGCGCAGGTCCCCGTTGTGGCTGAAGGCATACCGTCCGGCCGGGTCGAGGAAGGGCTGTGTGTCGGCCATCCCGAGCGTCGACAGCCGCGACGGCCGCCGAAGGTGGACGAGCAGGCTGGTCGTCTCCGTCCGACCGACGGCATCCCGACCGGGATCGTCGCGGAAGGCCCGGAGGTCGCGGTACTGCCCGATCGCGCCGTCCGCCGTCAGCCAGGCCGCTCCCCAGCCGAACCCGGCCAGCCCGAACCGCTCGAGGCTCTCGCTGAACGGCCAGAGCTCATCGATCCGGAACGGCTCGGCTGCCCGCGCGACGAACTGCTCGCACATCCGCGGGATGGTACCGCAGCGACACGCGGCGCCCGTCCGGAGGGCCCGGATCGTGCCGCGTCACGTCCCGACCGCGACGACGTCGTGACATCGACGGCGTAGGCTCATGGCGGTCAACGGATCAGGTGCCGCCACCCATCGGGAGAGCGCGATGCACGGACCCAGCGGCGTGACGACGGGGGCGGGCGCGGCCATCGCGGGTGCCGACGGCCGGCCGACCGAAGCGCTCAGCTATCGCGAGCTGTTCGACCTCAACGCCTACTGGCTGGCGATCAACATCCTGTGGGGCGCGATCGGGATCAGCCTGCTGCCGCTGCTGATGGTCGATCTGGTCTGCCATGGCAGCAAGGCATGTCCGGATCCATCGGCGATCCTGCCCGGGGTGACCGTCGGCAAGGGAGCGGCCGAGGCGATCATCATCAACCTCGGGGTCGTCATCGCGATCCTCGTCCAGCCGACGGTCGCCGCGATCAGCGACCACACCAGCAGCCGGCTCGGCCGCCGCAAGCCGTACATCATCGTCGGGACCCTGCTCGACATGGTCTTCCTGCTCGGGCTGTATCTCGCCGGGGCGTGGATCGGGGTCCTGCTCTTCTACTGCCTCCTCCAGTTCAGCTCGAACTTCGCCCAGGGCCCGTTCCAGGGCTACATGCCCGACCTCGTCCCGGCCAAGCAGGTCGGGCTGGCCAGCGGGCTGATGGGCCTGATGATCCTGGTCGGGATCGGGGGAGGCGCCATGCTGGTCGCCGTCGCCAATGCCCTTGGCAACCCGCGCTTCGTGATCTTCGCGATCATGGCCGTCGAGCTGACGACGATGCTGCTGACCGTCATCCGGGTCCGGGAGGGCCGGCAGGGCATCCCGCGCGAGGGGAAGTCCTGGCTCCAGGTCGGGCTCGGAGCGTGGGGCACCGACATCCTGCGCGAACGGAGCTTCGTCTGGCTGCTCGGCTCGCGCCTGTTCTTCCTGATGACCGGGTCGACGCTGACCGCGATCGCGTTCTTCTTCATGGCCAATTCGTTCGGGCTGTCGACGCAGACCGCGCTCGACTACACCTTCGTCGCGGGCGCTCTGATCGTCGCCTTCGGCGCGATCGCGACCGTCCCGTCGGGCCGCCTGTCGGGCCGGATCGGCCGGAAGCGGATGATCTACATCTCGGCGGTCATCGGCTCGATCGGGATGGCCTGCCTCGTCATCTCGCCGTCGTCGACCGTCGCGCTCGGCTTCGCAGTGCCGGTCGGCGTCGCGTCGGGCATCTTCCTCGCCGTCGACTGGGCGCTGATGACCGACATCATCCCGAAGGCGGAATCCGGGCGGTACATGGGGATCAGCAACGTCGTGACGGGGTCGGCCGGCGCGATCGCCGCCGCCATCGCGCTGGTGCTCGTCGACGTCGGGAACCACGCCTTCGGGGTCGGAGCCGGACCGCGCCTCGCGTTCGGTGTCGCGTGCTCGTACTACCTGATCGGGTCGCTGCTGCTCACCCGGGTCGACGAGCGTCGGCGCGAGGACGTGCCGGCCGCAGTCGCGACCGAAGCCGGGCCTGCCGCGGCCGCCGGCTCACCCGGCTAACGCTCGCCCGGCCCATCCGGACCGGTCCGAGCCGCGCCGGACAGGTCCGCGTCAGGGCTCGAGCCCGACGAGCCTCCGGAACCGCCGCCGCGGCTCCGGCGCCCGGCGCAGGTCGGCGAGCAGGTCGCGATACGTGGCCGGCCGGACCCAGCGGATCGGGTCGTCGGACAGCCAGACGTAGGGGACGGCACCCCACAGCAGGACGAGATAGTCGAGCCGGATCGGCCGCTCGCCGAACCCGAAGATCGCCTGGAGCTGGACGATCGTCAGCGGCAGCATCACCAGGCTCAGCCCGGCGAACACGCACAACCAGGCGAGTCCCCAACCTCGAGCCCGCGGGGCGAGCACGAGCCAAAACGGGGCGGGCACCCACTTCATCCACGTCGCCAGGCCCCACAGGAACCCGCCCGATGCGGGTCCCACGAAGCGGGTCACCCACAGCGCGAAGGTGAGCAGGAGCGTGATGTTGCCGGTGTCGAGGTTCGCACCGATCGGGAAGGCGAGCATGAGGATGACCACGGCCGTCGCCAGCGGCCGCTGGCGATAGGCCCAATGGATCGTCCAGAAGAGGGCCAGGATCGCGCCACCCCGCCAGACGAACCAGGCCACGTCCCACGGCAGGAGCGCCCACGGGGCGAACAGCGGGAGCATCCATGGCGCGTAGACGTACGGCAGGAAGGGCCCCGTCGGCGCATACGGGTTGCCGCCGTTCAACCAGATGCGCACGCCCGCCCAGTACGCTCGGGCGTCGGCGCCAGCGAGCTCGCCGCGCGACACGAGCCCGGCTCCGATGACGCCGGCGACCAGGATGAGGATCGCCATCGCCGCGATCCGGCGGGGGTCGCGGAGCCTCGACGCCTCGCGTCGGAGTGCGCGCTGGAAGACGCCGGCGCGGCGGCGGGTCGGACGCGGGATCCGGTCCGTCGGGAACCCGGCGACCGAGTGTCGTCGACCGCCCTGGACGCCTCGCTCGGATGGAGCGGCGTCGGACTGTTCGGTCATCGCCCGCGATTGTCGCACGAGGGGGTCCGGCCGCCGCCCGATGTGGACGGTCATGTGGACGGCGTTGGGACCGATCGGCGATCCCGTCCGCTCGATCCGACAATCTGTGGACAAAGGACCTTACGGATCGGCACGATCCGGGCGATGATGGGGCCCCTCGGATGGGAGGCATGGGATCGGCGACGATCCCGCAGCACGACGACCCGATACGGTCGCCAGATCGTCGTGCTGGCCAGGGCGAGACCGGCCCTCCAGGCAGCCGGACGCGCATGCGATGACCCTCCGCGAGTACGGACTCCTGGCACAGGCCACCGACTGGCTGACGTTCACGCTCGCCATCTGGGCGGTGCCCGGGTTGATCCAGGTCGAGGTCGGACCGATCGGCAGCGTCCTCGTGATGGGTGGCGTCCTGGGGAGCCTCGCCTGGAAGTGCGCCGGCCTGGCGATCGCCTATGGGCTCCTGTCGTACGCCAAGCCATGGGGCCAGTTCATCGGGCTGGCGGCGGTCGTGGGCCTGGGCATCCTCGGCACCGTCGGCAACCTGTGGGCCCTGTCGCAGGTCATCCACTGACCCGAACGGGGCGGCTCCTCCCACGCGTCGGCTCCTGTATCCTCGGGCGAACGTCCGGGAGGCAGGCGCACCAGCAGTGACCGAAGGTACCGTCATCGTCATCGGCGGCGCGGAGGACAAGGTCCGCGACCGGGTGATCCTCAGTCGGTTCATCGCGCTCGCGGGCGGCGAGAACGCAACGATCGCGGTCATCAGCACGGCCTCGTCGCTCGGGCTGGAGGCGGGTCTGCGGTATCGGCAGGTCTTCACCGAGCTCGGAGCGCGCGAGGTCCACACGCTCCATGCCGTGACCCGACCGCAGGCCAACGATGAGGCCGCCGTCCGTGCCGTCCAGGACGCAACCGGGATCTTCATGACCGGCGGGAACCAGCTCCGGCTCGCCTCGACACTCGGCGGCACCCGCCTGGCGGACTCGATCCTCGACCGGTTCCGGCTCGGGGCGGTCGTCGCGGGAACGAGCGCCGGCGCGTCGGCCATGAGCAGCCACATGATCGCGTTCGGGGCGTCGGGCGCGACGCCCAAGCAGCGGATGGCCCAGATCGCCGCCGGTCTGGGGGTGCTCCCCGGCGTCATCATCGATCAGCACTTCCAGCAGCGGAATTGACTCGGCCGGCTGCTCAGCCTGATCGCCCAGAACCCGAGCCTGCTCGGCCTCGGCGTCGACGAGGACACCGCGGGAGTGGTCGGGCCGGACCACGTCCTCGAGGTCATCGGCCGGGGAAGCGTGACGATCATCGACGGGGCCGCGTCGGAGACGGACGCCTGGGAGGTGGGCGGCCATCGGCCACTGATGATCAGCAACGTCGTCCTGCACTCGCTTCCCGCTGGCTATCGGTTCGACCTGCGTCGCCGCCATCGGGTCGCGACCCCGGCGCTTCGCGCGGTGAGCGGCGGCGAGGCGGCGACATGACGCCGTCGAAGCGCACTGCGAGCTCGAAGCCCAAGTCCCGCAAAGCCGGCGCCGCGCCGGCCGCGAAGGGCGACGCCAGGCCCGCCGTGGCGTCCGGGGCCAAGTCGGGCGCCAAGCCTGCGAAGCCGACGGCGAAGTCCGGCACAAAGCCCGCCGCGAAGGCCGGGGCCAAGTCGGGCGCGAAGCCGGCAAGACCGGCCGCGAAGGCCGTCGCGGCCGGAACGGCATCGACCACCACGACGAGATCGGCCAGGGCAGCCTCGGTCGCCCTCGAGCCCAGCCTGAGGATCCTCGAGTCGCGCATCCTGCGCGGACCGAACTACTGGGCGCGTGAGCCGGTGATCCGTCTCCTGGTCGATCTCGGCAGCCTCGAGGAATACCCGTCGAACAAGATCCCCGGCTTCGTCGACGGCCTCGTCGGGATGCTGCCGTCGCTCGAGGACCATGCCTGCTCGCTCGGTCGTCGGGGTGGCTTCGTCAGCCGCCTGCGCGACGGCACCTGGGCCGGTCACGTGGCCGAGCACATCGCGCTCGAGCTGCAGAACCTGGCCGGCACCGACGTCCGCCACGGGAAGACGCGCTCGGCCGGACCGTACGGCCAGTACAACGTCATCTACGAGTTCCGCGAGGAGTCCGTCGGGATCGAGGCGGGCCGGATGGCCGTCGCCCTCGTCAACCACCTGGTCGACCCGGTCGCCGCGCCGTTCGACCTCGTCGACGAGCTCGAACGGCTCATCCTCCTGGCGGAGCGGTCGGCGTTCGGTCCGTCGACGCAGGCGCTCATCGACGAGGCCGTCAGCCGCGACATCCCGTTCATCCGGCTCGATCGGTTCTCGCTCGTGCAGCTCGGCCAGGGCGTCCACCAGCAACGGATCCGGGCGACGATGACCAGCCGGACGAGCGCGATCGGGGTCGACGTCGCGAGTGACAAGAGCCTGACCAACCGCCTGCTCGACTCGGCCGGCCTGCCCGTCCCGCGGGCGGACGTGGTCGATCGCGAGGAAGACGCGGTGGCCGTCGCCCACAAGCTCGGATTCCCCTGCGTGGTCAAGCCGCTCGACGGGAACCACGGGCGGGGCGTCCACCTCGACCTGCGCTCGGACGACGCGGTCCGGGCGGCGTTCCACGGCGCGCTCGCCCAGAGCCGCGGCGGGGATGTCGTCGTGGAGACCTACGTCGCCGGGAAGGACTACCGCTGCCTCGTCATCGGCGGCAAGGTGGCAGCGATCGCCGAGCGGGTCCCGGCGTCGGTCTATGGGGACGGCACGCTGTCGGTCCGACAGCTCGTGGACCGGGCCAACCAGGATCCACGGCGCGGGATCGGCCACGAGAAGGTCCTCACCCGGATCAAGCTCGACGGGGCGGCCGAGGAGCTCGTCCGGGCCCAGGGCTGGGGACTCGACGACGTCCCACCCAAGGGAAGCTGGATCAAGCTGGCCCTGACCGGCAACATGTCGACCGGCGGGACGTCCATCGACCGGACCATCGAGGCGCACCCGGACAACGTCGAGATCGCCGAGACGGCGGCGCTCATCGTCGGCCTCGACGTCGCCGGGATCGACTTCATCTGCCCGGACATCGCGACTCCCGTCCGCGAGACGGGTGGGGCGATCGTCGAGGTCAACGCCGCCCCCGGCTTCCGGATGCACACCCACCCGACCGAAGGCGAGCCGCAGTACGTCGCCAAGCCGGTCATCGACAACCTCTTCCCGCCCGGCTCGGCCTCCCGGATCCCGATCGTCGCGGTGACCGGCACCAACGGCAAGACGACGACCGTCCGGATGATCGCCCACATCCTCAAGCTGATGGGCCGGCGGGTCGGGATGACCTCGACGGACGGCATCGTGATCGACGGTCGCCTGATCAAGAAGGGCGACATGTCGGGGCCCAAGTCGGCCCAGATGGTGCTCCAGAACCCGACCGTCGACACCGCCGTCTTCGAGGTCGCGCGCGGCGGCATCCTGCGCGAGGGCCTGGGCTACGACCGCAACGACGTCGCGGTCGTGACGAACGTCACCGGCGACCACCTCGGCCTGAGCGGGATCGACTCGATCGGCCAGCTGGCCAACGTCAAGGGCGTCGTGGTCGAGGCCGTCCCGCGATCGGGGACCGCGGTGCTCAACGCGGACGATCCGCACGTCGCCCGGATGGGCCGGCACTGCGCCGGCCGGGTCGTCTACTTCAGCATGGCCACCGAGAAGGGCAAGGACGGGTTCGATCGGATCGACGGCCATCTCGGGCGGGGCGGAGCCGCGTTCGGGATCGACCCGACCGCGGAGGGCGACCTCATCGTCCTGCGCCTTGGGCAGCGCACGATGCCCGTGCTGTACACCCATCTCATCCCGGCGACGTTCGGTGGGCGGGCCAGGATGAACGTCGCCAACGCGCTCGCCGCCGCCGCGGCCGCCTGGGCCTCCGGGGCGCACCTGCACGACATCCGACAGGGCCTGCGGACGTTCTCGACCTCGTTCTTCCAGGCGCCCGGTCGGCTCAACCTGCTGGAGATCGGCGGGATCCGAGTCGTCATCGACTACTGCCACAACGTCGACGGGATGCGCCAGCTGGCCGACTTCGTCGAGAACATGGTCACCGAGCCCGAGGTCCGTGGCCCGAAGGGCGCTCGTCCTTCACGGACCAACGGCAACCGTCCGCGGACCGGCCGGGCGATCGGGGTGATCGGCATCCCGGGCGACCGCCGCGACGACGATCAGCACGACTACGGCGCGATCGCCGCGACCGCCTTCGACGAGATCTACGTCCGAGAGGATCGGAACCTCCGCGGCCGGTCGCCCGGCGAGACCGCGACGAACGTCGTCGCCGGGGTCAAGGACGCCCGTGCCGCGGGCACCGCGAGGACGACGCGCGCCGAGAAGGTCCTCGACGAGATGACGGCCGTCCGGGCCGCGCTCCGTCGAGCGGCACCCGGCGACCTCGTGGTGATGTGCGTGGACGATGCCGTCGGCGTCTATCGCGAGGCGATGGCCGCGTCGCGGACGCCGGGTGGGCCGACCGCCTTCGCCGACCCCGGGGAGCTCGAGGCGCCCGAGGGCTGACCGGCAGCCGGGCGTGACGGCGGGGCGCCGGTCGCGGCTACCCGACGGTGTTCTTGCCGACGATCCGGATGATCCCGAAGATCTCCACGAGCGAGATCAGGATGAGCAGCAGGCCGATGGCGGTTTCCATGGTCGGTTTGCTCCCTCTGGCTCGGTCGGCGCGACGCGCCGGGTCGCCCGGATGATGCGCCGCGCAAGCGTCGGTCCGCAAGGTCGACCGCTCGCTACCATCACCGGATGGATCGAGTGACCTGGCGCGATCGCCTCCGCTATCGGTTTGACGAGTTCATGGGCCGCGGGACGATCGCCCTGATCCTCGGGCTGTTCGTCATCTCGTTCCTGCTGATCGTCGGCATCGCCGTCCTCGTCTGGGTGGTCGGCGTGGCTCGCGACCAGGACCTCGGCTTCGCCGACCTCCTGCGGTTCGGGCTGCTGCGGACCCTCGACCCGGGCACGATGGGCGGCGACCAGGGTCAGCCCGGGTTCCTGCTGGCGATGTTCGCGGTCACGCTCGGCGGCATCTTCATCATCAGCACGCTGATCGGCATCCTCAACACCGGCCTCGAGGGCAAGCTGGCGGACCTCCGCAAGGGCCGCTCCCGGGTCATCGAGGACGGCCACACCGCGATCCTCGGCTGGTCGCAGCAGATCCACACCGTGGTCGCCGAGATCGTCGCCGCCAACGAGAACCAGCGTCGCCGCTCGATCGTCATCCTCGCCGACCGGGACAAGGTCGAGATGGAGGACGAGCTCCGCGAACGGGTCGGTCCGACCGGGCGGACCAAGATCGTCTGCCGGTCGGGCAGCCCGATGGATGTCAACGACCTGGCCATCGCCAGCCTCGCGACCGCACGCTCGATCGTCGTCCTCGCTCCCGAGGGCGACGAGCCGGACGTCGACGTGATCAAGTCGATCGTGGCGATCGTCAACGACCCGAAGCGCCGCCCGGAGCCGTACCACATCGTCGCCGAGATCCGCGATCGGGCGAACGTCGATGTCGCCCGGATGGTGGGTGGCGACGAGCTGGAGCTGATCCTGTCCGAGGACGTGATCTCCAGGATCACCGCCCAGACCTGCCGGCAATCCGGGCTGTCGGTCGTGTACGCCGAGCTGCTCGACTTCGCCGGGGACGAGATCTACCTGACCGAGGAGCCGACGCTGGTCGGTCGTCCGTTCGGCGAGACGCTCGCGCTGTTCGCCGACGCGTCGGTCATCGGCCTGCTGCCGGCCGCCGGCCGCCCTCGGCTCAACCCGTCATCGGACATCCTCCTCGGCGCCGGCGACCGGCTGATCGTGATCGCTGCTGACGACGACCGGATCCACCTGGTGGGTGGCGAGCCGCCGCCCGTCGACGAGGCACTTCTCCGCGAGGCCCGACCGCGGGCCCAGGCCCCCGAGCGGACCCTGATCCTCGGCTGGAACCGTCGTGCGCCGACGATCATCCGCGAGCTGGATGCCTACGTCGCCGCGGGCTCCGAGGTCCTCGTCGTGGCGACCGGGGGTCCCGTCGAGGCCCAGCTCGCCCGCCTCGAGGGTCGGTTGACGACGCAGCGCGTGACGTTCGACGGCCGCGAGCCCAGCAACCGGGCGACTCTCGACGCCCTCGGCGTGGCCACCTACGACCACATCATCGTGCTCTGCTCCGATACGCTCGAGCCAAGCCGGGCCGACGCCCGGACGCTGGTCACCCTCCTCCACCTGCGGGACATCGCCGCGCGGGCGAACATCGACCTGTCGATCGTCAGCGAGATGCTCGACCTGCGGGATCGAGCGCTGGCCGAGGTGGCCAAGGCGGACGACTTCATCGTCAGCGATCGGTTGATCAGCCTGATGATCGCCCAGGTCGCCGAGTCGAAGCATCTCAATGCCGTGTTCGACGACCTGCTCGATCCGGCCGGCTCGGAGATCTACCTCAAGCCCGCGGGGGACTACGTGGCGCTCGGCGTCGAGGTGCCGTTCGCGGCCGTCATCGAGGCCGCCCGCCGCCGCGGGGAGATCGCCTTCGGGTACCGCATCTTCGCCCGGTCCGAGGACGCCGCCGCGTCCTACGGGGTCAAGATCAACCCGGCCAAGTCTGAGCTCCTGTCGCTGGCTTCGGCGGACCGGATCATCGTCCTCGCCGAGGACTGAAGGCCGGCGTCGACGCTGGGTGCCCTGGCCTGCCGGCCGGGCTATCGGCGGGGACGCTCCTGGAGGCGGGGGAGGAGCTCGGTCAGCTCGGTCGCGACGTCGATCGGGCGGGCACCGAGCGACGCCAGCAGGGCGAACACGGCCTCCCGCTGCTCGTGGCACATCAGGACGATGACGCGGGCCGAGTCGGGCCGCGCACCGCGCGCCTCGGCGGTCGCGCCGGCGCCGTTGAGCTCGGCGCGCAGGGCGATCGTCTCCGACTCATAGACGGTCACCTCGTCGGGCGACCGGCCGGCCGCGATGACGCCGGCCAGCAGCTCACCGACGACCGACTCCCGCGTCCGCCCGCGGAGGTAGTCGAGCGTCTCCTTGATCGCGATGCGCTGGGCGCGCTCCCCCGCGATCCGGCCGATCCCGCGGAGCGTGTCGTCCGGTCGGTCGCCCGCCGTCCCGATGATGATCGTGATCGGAGCCGCCCGCCCGGCCGCTCCGCCGGCGATGCCCTCGGCCACGTCGAGGACCGCCGAGATCCCCGCCTCGTTGTGGGCGAAGTCGACGATCACGACCCGCTGGCCCAGGCGGTACAGGTTGAGCCGGCCCGGGGAGCGGTCGGACGTGGGCCGGAAGTCGCGCAGACCGGCGGCGACCTGCTCGATCGTGGCGCCGAGCGCGCGCGCCCCGCCGGCGGCGGCGAGCGCGTTGGCCACGTTATGGCGGGCGATCCCGCCGATGGTGATCGGGACCTCGGCGGTGGGCACGATCGGGGTCCCGACGCCGTCCTCCACCTCGACCAGCGTCCCGTGGCGGACGACGTAGGCGCGTCCGCCCCTGGCGACATGCCGGCGGAGCTTGGACGACGATGCCTCATCGATCGAGAACAGGGCGACCTGGGCATGGGTCCGCCGCGCGACCTCGACCACCAGCGGATCGTCGGCGTTCAGGACCGCCCAACCCTCGGGCCGGGTGATCCGGCAGATCGTCGACTTCACCTCGGCCAGCTCGGGCAGCGTATGGATCCCCTGCAGGTCCAGGTGATCCGAGCTGACATTGGTGAGGATGCTGGCGTCGTTCGACTCGTAGCCCACCCCGCGGAGGACGATCCCGCCGCGCGCGGTCTCGAGGACGGCGACGTCGATGTCCGATCGGCCGAGGATCTGGTGTGCGCCGCCCGGCCCGGTCCAGTCGCCGGGATCGACCATCCGCTCGTCGACGAGGACGCCGTCCGAGGTCGTCGTGCCGACGTGCCGGCCGGCCAGGACGAGGATGTGGCTGATCAGCCG
Source organism: uncultured Chloroflexia bacterium (assembly GCA_963749735.1). Classification (GTDB taxonomy): domain Bacteria; phylum Chloroflexota; class Limnocylindria; order Limnocylindrales; family CSP1-4; genus Chersky-267. Next base: position 75,480 of record CAVVNZ010000011.1, on the reverse strand, counting down.
GGTGACCGTGCTCTTGCCGTTCGTCCCGCTGATCGACACGATGGGGACCCGCCGATCCGCGTCGCGGATCCACGACGGCCGCGTCGTGCTGGCCTCTGCGATCCGCGCGGCCCACCGCTCGAGGAGGCGGCTCTGGCTGCCCGTCAGCCGGGCCGTCCGCGCCGCCGACACGTTCCGTTCGGTCAGGGCTATGGCCGCGTCGACGATCGCCCGGGTCCGTTCCGCCCCGGTCCAAGGGAACGTCACGATCCAGTGTCCCGGATCGGACGATCGGTGGACGGCCAGGCCGGCGCCACCCTCGTCGTGCGCGGCCCGCAGGCGGCGGATCCAGGTCGTCAGCGCGGCGATCTCATCCGGCCATTCCCGCGACGGGATCTGCCGGCCCAGGTGGACGAGGGCGTGCCTGCCGGGGGCACGCTGGCCATACCAGGTCCGTCGTCGCCCGACGGCGAGCTCGACCTTGGCCACCGGCTCGAGCCGGTAGACGGAGGGACCCTCGAGCAGGCGGATCTCGATGACGCGCACGGTCCGGGCAGGATAGCGCGCCGCGCCGGCGCGGCGACCGCCCGCCGCGCCGCTCGCGTGCGGTTCCGCCGCCGGGCCGCTCGCGTGCGGTCCCGCCCGCCGGGCCGCCCCCGGCTACACTCGGGCGATGGAATCCCTGCACGCTCCCGGCGCGGCCGTGAGCGCGGACGAGCTCGAGGAGCTCGAGGAGATCGTCGAGGACGAGCTGCCGGCGTACCTCGAGGATCTCGCCTCGCTGGTCAACGTCGACTGTGGGAGCTACACGAAGGCCGGCGTGGACCAGGTGGGCCAGTGGACCGGCCGGTTCCTCGAGCGACTCGGGGCCACGGTCGAGTTCCGGCCGGACGAGCGGCTCGGCGACACGGTCATCGGGACGTTCGAGGGCCGTCGCGGCGGCCCGCGGGTCCTCCTCATCGGCCACCTCGACACCGTCTTCCCGGAGGGGACGGCGCGCGCTCGTCCGTTCCGGATCGACGCGGGCGTCGCCCACGGGCCCGGCGTGACCGACATGAAGTCCGGGCTGCTGACGGGGCTCTACGCGGTCCTCGCGCTGCGAGCCTTGGGGACCGACGAGGACGAGACGGCCGAGCTGCCGTTCGAGCGGTTGGTGTTCGTGGCCAACCCGGACGAGGAGATCGGCTCGCCCAGCTCGAGCCCGCACATCCGGGAGCTCGCCCTCCAGACCGATGCCTGCTTCGTCCTCGAGTGCGCCCGCGCCAACGGCGACATCGTGTCCGCCAGGAAGGGGACCGTGGACCTCCGCATGACGATCACGGGTCGCGCGGCGCATGCCGGCGTCGAACCCGAGAAGGGTCGGAATGCGATCCTCGAGGCCGCCCACCAGACGATCGCCCTGCAGGGGCTCAACGGGCGATGGCCTGGGGTGACCGTCAACGTCGGGGTCGTCCGCGGGGGGATCCGGCCGAACGTGGTGGCCGAGGACGCGATCCTCGAGGTGGATCTCCGGGCGACGGCGCGGGGGGACCTCGAGGCGGCCGAGGCGGCGGTCCGCTCGATCGCGGCGGCGACGACCGTGCCGGACACCACGGTCGAGGTCCTGGAGATGGGCCGGCACTGGCCGATGGAGAAGCTCGAGCGATCGGGCCGACTGGTCGACCATGCGGTCGCGATCGCGGACCGGCTCGACTTCCCCCTGGTCGACTGCGCGACCGGCGGGGCGTCGGACGCGAACACGACCTCCGGGCTGGGTGTGCCGACCCTCGATGGGTTGGGGCCCATCGGCGGCAACGACCATTCGCCGGCCGAGTACCTCGAGGTGGATTCCATCGTGCCGCGGACGACCCTGCTGGCGGCCTTGCTCCTGGCCGTCGCCCGGGACCCGCTCATCGCCTCGTGGCGGCCGCATCGGGCATGACCGGCGAGCGTCGTCTTGTCTCGTCGGGCGGCCCATGGGAGGGGACGGGCGGCTACAGCCGGGCCGTCGTGGTCGGCGATGCGTGCTGGGTGGCCGGCACCACCGACGCCGGTCCGGACGGCCGGTCGCGCCACCCCGGGGATGCCGGAGCGCAGGCACTCGCTGCGCTGGATGTCATCGAGTCGGCGCTCCGCGACGCCGGCTTCAGCCTTGCGGAGGTCGTCCGGACTCGGATGTTCCTGACCGATGCGGCGTCCGTCCCGGCCGTGCTGGCGGCTCACGGCGAGCGGTTCGGATCGATCCGTCCCGCGGCGACGATGGTCATCGTGACCGGCCTGATCGAACGCTCCCTCCTGGTCGAGATCGAGGCCGACGCCCACCACTGAGCGGTGATGCGGCTCGGTGCATCGGGCGGCCGGGCATCGGGGTCCCGCCGTGATGCGGCTCGGTGCATCGGGCGGCCGGGCCTCGGGGTCCCACCGTGATGCGGCTCGGTGCATCGGTCGGCCCCGCAGGCGTTCCCGCCCGCCCCGATCGGCCCCGATGCGGCTTGTTGCATCGGGCGGCCGGGCATCGGGGTCCCACCGTGATGCGGCTCGGTGCATTTGGAAGCCCGGGCATCAAGCCGCCGCGATCGGATCCGATGCAGCCCAGGTGCATCGGCGATGAGCATCAGGGTGGGCTCGCGGCGACCAGGATCCAGGCGTCGCACGAAGGATCTCGCCTGACGAGGCAATTCCTAGCTGGCCCAGAACCGATGCGGCGAGTCGCATCACCGGCGGCACCCGGCCCCCGGACGCGCTGCTGCACGGACGAGCTGTCCACGGACGAGCTACCCGGAACCAGCTAGGCCAAGCCCAGATACCGGGCGACGGCGACCAGGGCGACCGCGGCCGCGAGGCCGTAGAACAGGTTGTGGCGCCACCACATGAGGGCGATCGAGACGAGGACGGCCAGCCACTCGATGCCGATGTGGAACGCGGTCTGGTTGTTCGTGGTCACCACCATGACGCTGACCGCGGCGAGCGCCGCCAGGACCGCCGGTCCGACCAGCTGGAGGTAGTCGAGCGCCCATCTCGGCAGCCGTTCGATACCCGGCGCCAGCAGGGGCAGCGCCCGCGACGGGTAGGTCACGGCCCCCATGAGCACCGCGAGGAGCACGAGGTTCGTCGTCACGACGCCGGGCCCGAGGTGTCGTCCGGGCCCTCGGCCGGCTCGGCGCCCCCGGCCGGCCCCGCACCCGTGGCCGGCCCCCCGCCCCCGGTCGCCTCGGCGCCCGCGGCTCGATCCGCCTGCTCGAACGCGGTGTGCGGCACCGCCGGCATGGCGTAATGCTCGGCTGAGGCTCCGGTCCCGATCGGCGCCGCCTCATGGGCGGCCGCCCGAGGCACGAGCATCCCGGCCATCGGGCCGATCACGCCGCCCGCCACGATCCCGATGCCGGTGCCGACGGCAAGACTGACGAGGACCCCGACGGTCGCGCCGACCGCCGCGGCCACGACCTCACGGCGACCGGTGATGAGGCCGACGCACAGGCCGGCCATCGCGGCCGGGAAGACCACGTCGAGGCCGAGCCGCGACGGGTCGGCGATCTGGCCGCCGAGGGTCACCCCGGCCAGGGTGGCCAGGTTCCACGGGATGAACGTCGCCGCCACCGCGGCGATCCAGTACCCGCGACGGTCGGGGCGGCCGATCCGCCGGAAGTGAGCGATCGACAGGGCGAACGCCTCATCCGTCAGGAGGTGCGCCATGCCTGCCCGCTCCGCGAACGGTCGATCCTTCAGCCACGGTGCCAGGGCCGCGGAGTACAGAAGGTGACGCGCGTTGAGCAGCGCCGTCAGCACGATCACCCCCGGCCACGCCAGTCCGGCGACGACGTAGCCGACCGCGGCGAACTGGGCGGCGCCGGCGAAGACGATCAGGCTCATCGCCATCGCCTCGATCGGCGAGAAGCCGGCCCCACGGGCCGCCAGCCCGTAGACGAACCCGAAGCCCGCCGCGGAGACGGCGATCCCCGCCGATTCCTGCCACAGCTGGCGTCGCGACGCCGCGACGGTCTGGGTCGAACGGGGTGCTGGCGTCATCGCCGGATGGTACCGCCGGTTGGCCTACCGACGTAGGCCAACACCGATCGCTCCAGCCGAGGCTCAGCGGAGGAACGATTTGGCGCAGGTGCCGTCGCAGATCACGAAGACCGCGTGCTTCTCTGCCGAGTACCCGGCCGCGTGCAGGAGTCCGCGGCAGCCCCGGGTCGGGCACTTCCAGACCCACCAGCGCTCGTTGGCGTCGAGCAGGGTCGCCTCGGTCGCGATCGTGGCGGCGAGCTCGGGGTGCGCCTCGATCACCGCTGCGACGGCCGTCGCCCGGTCGGAGTCGGTCTCGCTCGTGTACGGGTAGTTCTGGCCGACGTTGGACGACACGGATCCCTCCCGGAAGGCGATGGGCGCACGGCGGAGTATAGGGGAGGGTCCCTGCTCAGTACGTCGCCGGCAGGCCGGCGCTCCGCGGGTCGGTGGCCGCCGCCAGCGACCCACCGGCGGGCGGTCCACCGTCGACGATCTCGATCGCATGGCAGTGGCCGAGCAGCCCGGAGAACGGCTCCGTGACCGACACGTCGTGTCCGAGGGCAGCGAGGCCGTCGACGAGGCCGGCTGCGAAGCGCGGTTCCGCGCGGACCGCGTCCGGCGGCGCGAAATGCTCGGCCGGCTCGACGAACCAGCGCGGCATGCCCACGGCGCTCGCCACGTCGACGCCGCCGTCGACCATCGCCGAGACCACCTGGGCATGGATCTGCGGCTGGGCATCGCCGCCCATCGAGCCCACCACGATCCAGGGCCGTCCTTGGCGGAAGAGCATCCCGGGCAGCAGCGTATGGAGCGTCCGCTTCGAGGCCGCGAGGACGTTCGGGTGGTCGGGATCGAGGCTGAAGAACGAGCCCCGGTTCTGGTAGGCGATCCCGGTCGCCGGGTCGACCACGCCGGAGCCGAACCCCATGTAGTTGGACTCGATGAGGCTGACCGCGTTGCCGTCACGGTCGACCACCCCGAGCCAGATCGTCCCGCCGCCACGCGGGACCCGGGCCGCCGGTGGTCGCGCCGCTCGCGACAGGTCGATGCGCGCCGCCAGCTCGGCCGCGTACGACGTCGACAGCAGCCGCTCGAGGGGCGCGGCGACCGCCTCGGGATCGGTCAGGTAGGCGTCGCGGTCGGCCATCGCCAGCTTCGAGGCCTCGATGCCGAGGTGCGTCCAGCGCAGGTCGGCGCCGGCCCCTGCCGCGAACGCCTCGCCCGGCGGCGGCTCGAACCGTTCCAGCACGGACAGGATCTCGAGCCCGACGAAGCCCGAGCTGTTGGGCGGATGGCTCGTCACCCGGACGCCGCGGTAGTCGATCCCGATCGGCTCGGTCCATGTGGAGGTGTGGGCGGCCAGGTCGTCCAGGTCGATGGCGCATCCGGCTCCCGCCAGTGCCCGCACCTGATGCTCCGCCGTCTCGCCGCGATAGAACTCGTCCCAGCCGAGGTCGGCGATCCGCGTCAGCGTGGCCGCGAGCGCAGGCAGCCGGACGCGCTCGCCGGCCCGCCACGGCCTGCCGTGGGGTCGGTACACGCCGAACCACGCGGCATCCGACCCGAGCGCCGGGGCGAGCACCCGGGCAGCCGCTTCGACCGCCGAGATGAACCCGTCCCAGGCGGCGAACCCGTCGCGGGCGAGCTCGATCGCCGGGGCGAGCAGCGTCGCCCTCGGCAGGCGCCCATAGCGGCCGTGCGCGTCGCCCCACGAGCGGACCGCGCCCGGCACCGTGATCGTCGCTCCGCCGCGCATCGGCAGCCGTTCGAGACCGGTTCGGCGGAGGGCCCCGGCGTCGGCACGCGCCGACGACCGCCCCGATCCGTTGAGCCCGACCTGGCGAGCCTCGGCCGCGTCCCAGACGAGCCAGAACGCGTCGCCGCCGATGCCGCAGGCGCTGCCCATGACGACGGCCAGGACCGCATTCGTGGCGATCGCGGCATCGACGGCCGAGCCGCCCGCGCGGAGGATCGCCAGGCCCGCCTCGCTGGCCAGGTGATGCGGGGCGACGACCGCGCCGTGCGTGCCTCGGGCGAGTGGGATCGGAACCAGCGGGCGGGTCACGCCGCTGAGTCTAGACGGGGCGCCATCGGCGCAGGGTACCCTTCCGATCGTGGAGACCGCCCCCGTTCACGGCCGCCGCAGAGGGCTCGTCCATCTGATCCTCGGCGATGTCCCGCGTTCCCTGATGGCGGTCCTGGCCGGTACATTCACCCTGCGGTTCAGCACCGGCCTGACGGGTGGACTGCTCATCTACTACCTCGCCCACCCGGAGCACGGAGCCCCGGTCGTCGACGCGGCGCAGCTCGGTCTGCTGATGGCCGCGTTCTACGTCTCCGAGCTCGTCCTCGCCCCGCCGTTCGGCCTGCTGTCGGACCGCTGGGGCCACCACCGCGTCATGCAGTTCGGCCCGATCTTCGGGCTCGTCGCGGTCATCCTCACCTACTTCGCCAGCAACGTCGTGCTGCTCGGTGCGACGCGCATCCTCGAAGGCGCCTCGACGGCTGCATCGGTCCCGTCGATCCTCGGCTTCATCGCGGTCATCACCGCGAGCGACGAGCTGCTCCGGGGTCGCGCCGCGTCCCGGTTCGAAGGGGCGACCCTGGCCGGCCTCGGAGCCGGGCTGGTCGCCGCCGGTCCGGTCTGGGAGATCCTGCACCGGAACGGCTTCCTGCTGAATGCCGGGATCTACTTCGTGTCCTACCTGATCTACCGGTTCGGCGTCCCGGAGACGCCGGCCGGCCACGCCCCGGGCGCCGAGCGCCCGCCCGGTCTTCACCGCTACCTCGAGATCCTCCGCAGCTCGCACGTCTGGCTGCTCGCTCCGACCTGGATCGCCTTGAACGCCGCGATCGGGCTGTGGACGACCCAGTCGCTCTTCCAGCTCGTCAAGGAGCCCGCCCCGAAGTTCGCCGACCAATACCTGATGGGCCGGGTGGACCCGCTCCAGGTCAGCCTGGGCCTGCTCGCCGCCGGCGTCGTCTTCTTCGCCGGTCTCGGCTTCTGGGGCGAGCGGTTCCGGACGATGCGCCGGACGACCATCCTGTTCTACGGGATCCTCGGCGGCGCCGCGGTGGTGGCGGCCGTGGCGGTCATCAACCATAGCGGGGACCTGTCGCCGATCGTCCGGATCGCCGCGGGCGCCGTCGCGGTCGCCGGGCTGTTCGTCCTGGCCGGCGCAACTCCCGCCGCGCTCGGGATGCTGGCCGACATCTCCGAGGCCTTCCCGGCCGACCGCGGGGCGATCATGGGGCTGTACTCGGTGTTCCTGGCCCTCGGCCAGATCATCGGCAGCCTCATCGGCGGGGTCGCGGCCGATTGGCGGGGGATCGACGGCATCATCGTCGCGACCGGGCTGGCGCTGGTCATCGCGCTGATCCCCCTCGGCCGCCTGCGCGCCGTGGAACACCTCATCGGCACGGCCGGCGTGCCGGCCGCCGCCGCCGCCGACTGATGGCGGCGCGGGCCGACACGCTCGCTTCGGCCGACCCGACGCCCGCGAAGGCCCCGGGCGCCCGTATCATCGTCGCCACCCACGAGGAGGGTCCCGTCCCGTGACTCGCGTCGCGATCGTCACCGACTCGGCCGCCGATATCGATCCGGAGGTCGCCGACGCGGCCGGCGTCATCGTCGTGCCGCTCATCGTGAGCTTCGGCAAGGACAGCTTTCGGGCCGGCGTCGACCTGTCCACGGAGGCGTTCTGGGAGCGGATGGTCGCCCCGGATGCCCCGTTCCCGACGACCGCCGCGTCGAGCCCCGGCGTGTTCAAGGACACCTTCGAGGCGGCGTTCGCGGCCGGTGCCGACGCGGTCGTCTGCATCACCGTCGGTTCGAAGCTGTCAGGAACGAACAAGAGCGCCCAGGTCGCGCTGGAGATGCTGCCCGAGCGCGAGATCCACCTGGTCGACTCGAAGAGCGCATCGATGGGCCAGGGCCTGCTCGTGCTGCTGGCCGCCGAGCTCGCCGCCACCGGGGTCCCCGCCGACGGGATCGCCCGGACCATCGAGAGCCGAGCCGACGACATCCTGGTCGTCGTCTGCCTCGATACCCTCGAGTACCTCAAGAAGGGCGGGCGGATCAGCGGGCCGCAGGCGGCGATCGGCTCGCTCCTCGGGATCAAGCCGATCATCTCGGTCGACGACGGGGTGGTCGACACGGTCGACAAGGTCCGGACCCGGACGAAGGCCAGGGCCCGCGCGATCGACTTCATCATGGCCGACCCGGTCGAGCGCCTGAGCGTGCTCCACACGATCAGCCCCGATGTCGACGCGTTCCGGGCGGAGCTCGTGGCCCGGGCGCCGGGTGGGATCGATCCGACCCGGGTCTCGACCGAGCTGGTCGGATCGTCGGTCGGTCCGCACCTCGGGCCGGGCGCTGTCGGCGCCGCGGTGCTGAGGAAGCGCTCGACCTGACGCAGCCGCCCGGCGGATGCCATGGGCCGAACGGCCTATGGACGGCACTGCAACCAGTCCGCAACGTGGTGGCAACCGGACCGCGACGAGCGTCGCGGATGGCCGATATACTCGCCGGTGACTGAACCGCGCGCCGCGGCCGCCTGCTGGGCGGACCTCGGCGCTTCCCGTGGGGTCGTCCGGGAGACGACTCAGCACTCGGCCGATCGACGCGACGGCCGGACGGAGGACCACTCTCGATGACCACCGAACAAGCCGCTGGGCCGATCAATCCCTGGTCGGTCGCGCAGCAACAGTTCGATCTCGCCGCGGAACGACTCAACCTCGACCCGGGCCTGCGCAAGGTCCTCCGCGAACCGCGCCGCGAGCTGATCGTCCACTTCCCGGTGAAGATGGACGACGGCAGCGTCCAGGTGTTCACGGGATATCGCGTCCAGCACAACCTCGGCCGGGGCCCTGCCAAGGGCGGCATCCGCTACCACCAGGACGTCAGCCTCGACGAGGTCAAGGCCCTCGCCATGTGGATGACCTGGAAGTGCGCGGTCGTCGGCATCCCGTTCGGCGGCGGCAAGGGCGGGGTGGTCGTCGACCCGAAGAAGCTGTCGGTCAAGGAGCTCGAGGGCCTGACCCGGCGGTACGCCACCGAGATCAGCATCATCATCGGGCCCGAGAAGGACATCCCGGCCCCGGACGTCAACACCAACGCCCAGACGATGGCCTGGATCATGGACACCTACTCGATGCACGTGGGGTACACCGTCCCCGGGGTCATCACGGGCAAGCCGATCGCGCTCGGTGGGTCCGAGGGCCGCAACGAGGCGACCGCCCGGGGCGCGGTCTACTGCATCGTCGAGGCCGCAGCGCACCTCGGACTCGACCTCAAGTCGTCCACGGTCGCCGTCCAGGGCTTCGGCAACGCCGGCTCGATCGCCGCGCGGCTGATCCGGGACGAAGGCGCGACGGTCGTCGCGGTGAGCGATTCGACCGGCGGGATCCACAACCCGGCCGGCCTCGATGTCGATCGGATCATCGCCTGGAAGAAGGAGCACGGGACCGTCCAGGGCTTCCCGGGTACCACCGACATCACCAACCCCGAGATCCTCGAGGTCGACTGCGACATCCTCATCCCGGCCGCCCTGGAGAACCAGATCACGGCCCGGAACGCGGGGAACATCAAGGCCAAGGTCGTGGCCGAGGCGGCCAACGGCCCGACGACGCCGGAGGCCGACGACATCCTGCACGCCAAGGGCGTCTTCTCGATCCCCGACATCCTGTGCAACGCCGGCGGCGTCACGGTCAGCTACTTCGAGTGGGTCCAGGACCTGAACCGCGACTTCTGGAACGAGGCCGAGGTCAACGAGAAGCTCAAGGGGATCATGGTCAAGGCGTTCAAGGACACCCTGATGATGTCCCTCAAGGAAGGCGTCAACATGCGGACCGCCGCGTACCTGCTGGCGGTCCAGCGGGTGGCCGACGCCACCGCCATGCGCGGCCTCTACCCGTAGGTCACGCCCCCGATCACGCGTGGGAGGAAGCCCCCGGCCGATCCGGCCGGGGGCTTCGACGTCCGGGCGGTGCGTCCGCGCCCACCGAATCTCCGGCCGAGCCGGCCGGGGCGGCATCGCCGCGGTGTACCATCGAGCCCATGCTCGACCACGAAGAGAAGTTCCTGTTCAAGGAGGAGATCCTCCACCTGGCGAACGCGGTGGGGGAGACCGGGATCCTCGACAACGTCGAGGACCTGCTGACGGACGTCATCACCAGTCCACGCTTCGATTCCGAGGTGTTCACCCTCGAACGGAGCCTCCAGGTGATGCTCGGAGCACGGGCCGGGACCACGCTCGTCGGCCTGCTCACGGTGGCCCCTGAGGTGTTCGAGGAGGTCGCCGATGTCAACATCCCGTCGGAGGTCCACGAGCGGCTCGTCGCCTGGCGCGCCCGGTTCGGGCTGGCCATCGACAACGCCCTCAACTTCCTCAACAACCCGGACGGGATCCAGGGTCACAACTTCGCGACCCAGGTCGCCCACGTCGAGGACCGACGGGTGCTCCAGGGCCGGCTGACCCTGGTGCGGTACAACAATGAGCCGCAGTTCTTCGTGGCCGACGGGAGCGTCTACCTGGCGCTGGTCGCCGACGTGATGGAGCGACTCGGCCCCTACCTGGAGCCGGATACCGTCGACGCGGAGACGCTCACCCGGCTCCGGGACGCCGTCCAGCTGATCGAGCGCCGAACCACTCGACCCTGACGGGCGATCTCGGTGCGCCACCTGTACCTGGCGGCGACGGGCCAGAACCGGGGCAAGACCACGGCCAGCCTCGGCCTGTTCGACCTCCTCGTCCGCCACGGGCTCGACGCCGGGTTCATGAAGCCCGTCGGGCAGCGGACGGTCATCGAGGACGGGGTCTCCGCCGACGAGGACGCGGTCCTGATGCGAGAGGTCTTCGGGCTGACCGATCCGATGCCGGTGATGAGCCCGGTCCACATCCCGCGCGGGTTCACCAAGGCCTACATCAACGGCGAGGTCGTCGAAGACCTCGCCGCTCGCGTCCGGGTCGCCTATGCCGAGCTCGCCGAGCGGCATGAGATCGTGCTCATCGAAGGGACGGGTCATGCCGGGGTCGGCGCGGTCATCGGCCTGTCGAACGCGGTCGTCGCCTCGATGCTCAGCGCGCCGGCGATCATCGTCAGCGAGGGCGGGGTCGGACGCCCCATCGACGAGATCGTCCTGAATGCGTCCCACTTCGCGTCGCTCGGCGTCGAGGTGGCGGGCGCCATCGTCAACAAGGTCGACCTCGACGCCCAGCCGGGGCTCGTCCGGATCCTCGAGCGCGGGCTCGGGCTCCACGGGATCCCGCTGCTGGGCGTCCTGCCGTACCGGCCGATCCTGTCCAATCCGACCCTCGGGATGGTCCTCGAGGGTGTCCACGGCGAGACGCTCCACCCCGGTCCCGACCTCGAACGGGTCATCGACGGCGTGGCGATCGGCGCGATGGAGCCCGTCCACATGCTCGAGCGGATCGGCCCGGGGACGCTGGTCATCGTCCCCGGCGACCGGGCCGATGCGATCCTGCGCCTGACCGCGGCCCACAGCTCGGCCGGGGTGACCGCGGGCCTCGTCCTGACCGGCGGCTACCGCCCGAGCGACACGGTCATCGACGAGATCCGCTGGGCGAACCTGTTCGCGACGCTGGTCGCGGAGGACACCTATGCGGTCGCCTCGGAGGTGCACGACCTCCTGGTCAAGACGCACGCCGCGGATGCCGAGAAGATCGCCATGATCAAGGCGCTGGTGGCCGAGCACCTCGACCTCGAGCGGATCCTCGCCGTCGCCCGCTAGTGACCCGGCCTCCGACGGCACGGCACGACTCGGCGACGCCGGGACGAGGTCCGCCGCCGGCCGGTCAGACCGCGAGCTCCAGCCGGGCGAGCTCCAGCGCCCCGACGAGCGGCCCGCGCTCCCCGAGCAGCCCGGTCTCGATGCGCGGCGCCACCCGGACCATCCGGGCGACGTGCCGGCGGACGGGCTCGAGCAACCCGGGCAGCGATCCGACCCCTCCGCTGAGCACGATGAGCTCCGGATCGAGCAAGGCGACGAGGGCCGCGATGCCGACGGCGAGGGCCCGGGCCTGATCGTCGACGAGCCGCATCGCGACGAGGTCGCCCTCGGCTGCGAGGACCGTCGCGTCGCCGAAGCTTGCCCCGATCCACAACCGGGTGGGCGCGCTCGACCGGACCGCAGCGTCGATCCGGTCGCGAAGCCCGGGACCGGCGACCTGTGCCTCGTACGACGGCACGTCGAGCACATCGGGTTGGCGCAGGGCCGACGCGTCGGGTGACGGGCTCTCCAGGTATGGGCTCGCGCCCAGCGGCAGGAAGGCGATCTCGCCGGCCATCCCGCGTGCGCCCCGGATGAGCCTGCCCCCGGCCACGATCCCGGTCCCGATCCCGGTCCCGAGCGCGATCACCGCGAAGTCGTCGACCCCCTGGGCGACCCCGAGCGCGTGTTCGCCGAGCGCGGCGGCATTCGCGTCGTTGTCCATCGCGACGCGCATCCCGACCGCTCGTTCGAGGTCGGAGCGGAGCCGGTCGGCCTCCGCCAGGCCGGGGATGTTGTGGATCGAGTCGAGCTCGCCGGTGACCGGGTCAACCCCGACCGGCAGCGCCACGCCGGCCGCCAGGACCGGCCCATCGCGGATCCGTGCCGGGGCCTCCGCCTGGAGGGCGTCGAGCGCATCGGCGATCCGCTGCACGAGCCCGCTCGCCGAGTCGCGGACGGTCGACTCGACCCGCTCGGCCAGGACCGTCCCATCGCTATCGGCGAGCGCCGTCCGCAGCTTGGTGCCGCCCACGTCGACGCCGAACAGGCGACCCGCCGCGCCGGCCCCACGAGACCCGGACGTCGATCCGGTCATGACCCGACGAACCGCGGCAGGTACCCGACGTTCCGCTCGAGGATCGCGTCGAGCAGACCCTCGGCGGCGCGGAGGTCCGGCACCAGCGGGTTCGCGAGGAGCGCCAGGAGGGCCACCCGCTGGTCACCCGTCGTCGCGGCCGTGACCGCCAGCTCCTCGTAGGCCTTGGCGGCCTGGACCAGACCCCGGATCTCCGGCGCGAGCGGCGCCAGCGGCAGGGGATGGGCGCCGTCGCGGTCGATCCGGGCGGGGATCTCGACGACCGCACGATCCGGCAGGTCGGGGATCGCGCCGTCATTCCGGATGTCGACCACCTGGACGTCGCCGGTCCCGGCGTGGAGCGATGCGATCAGCTGCGCCGCGGCCTCGCTGTAGAACGCCCCGCCGCGCTCCTCGAGCAGCGCCGGCTTCCGATCGAGGGCCGGATCCCGGTACATCTCCAGCAGCTCGCGTTCGATCGCCATGACGTCCTCGGCCCGGGTGCCGCCCGCCAGCTGCCGGGCGAGGACGTCCGCGGTCGCGTAGTAGTAGTGGAGGTAGTAGGACGGGATGGCCCCGAGCGCCCGCAGCAGCTCGACCGGGGAATCGACGTCCGCCGCCAAACCGGCCGCCTCGGCGTCGTCCGCGAGCAGGCCCGGCAATCGATCGACACCGTCGACTCGGACGGCGCGGATCCAGGTCAGGTGGTTGAGTCCCACGTGCTCGAGCGTGACGCGGTCGGCGGTCACTCCGAACCGGGCGGCGAGGCGGCGCTGGAACCCGATCGCGACGTTGCACAGCCCGATCGCCCGATGCCCCGCGTCGAGGAGGGCCTGGCTGACGATCCCGACCGGATTGGTGAAGTCGACGATCCAGGCATCCGGCGCGCCCCTCCGGCCGACTTCCTCGGCAAGATCGAGGACGACGGGCACGGTCCGCAGGGCCTTCGCGAACCCGCCCGGACCGGTCGTCTCCTGGCCGATGCAGCCGAACCGATGCGGCAGCGTCTCGTCGGTCAGCCGGGCGGCCTGGCCGCCGACCCGGAGCTGGACCAACACGAAGGCCGCGCCGTCGATGGCGCTCGTCCGATCGGTCGATGCCACGAGTCGACCGGGCCAACCCTGCCGGCGCAGGATCCGTCCGGCCAGCCCGGCCACGATCTCCAGCCGATCGAGGTCGATGTCGTGCAGGACGAGCTCATCGACCGGGAGGCTCGTCGTCCGATCCGCGAGGCCCTGGACGAGCTCCGGCGTGTACGTGCTGCCGCCGCCGATGACCGCGATCTTCAGGCCCATCCGACGTCCATCCTCCACGAACCCCTTGACAACCGGCCCTCTCGTTGTCCAAGGTTCGTTATAACGTTATCAGCAACCAGCCCGTCGCCGATAGGGTGCAGATGGCCAGGTTCCAACTCGAGTCCGGGCCCGTGCCGCTCCATCATCAGGTCTACCTCGACCTGCGCGCATCCCTCGACGCGGGTGAGTGGCGCCCCGGCGATCGGCTCCCGACCGAGCGCGATCTCGCCTCGCGCTACGGCTGCAGCCTGATCACGGTCCGCCGCGCGCTCAGCGAGCTCGCCCGCGAGCACCGGCTCGAGCGGACCCGCGGGCGCGGCACCTTCGCCACGGCGCCCCCGATCGAGCTCGACCTCGGCGGCTCGATGAGCTTCACCGAGGAGATGCAGGTCCGCGGTCTCGATCCCGAGACACGCCTCCTCGTGGCCCGCCGTCAGCCCGCCGGGGAAGGCGTCGCGGCGGCGCTCAACCTCAAGGTCGGCGCACCGACGCTGTTCGTCGAGCGGCTCCGGATCAGTGCCGGCGAGCCGCTCCTGCTCGAGGGCGTCCACCTGCCGGCCGATCGGTTCCCCGGGCTCCTGGCGGCCGATCTCGAGCACAGCTCGCTGTACGAGCTGCTGACCACCCGGTACGGCACGCGGATCGTCCGGGCCCGCGAGTGGCTGGAGCCGGTCCACCCGTCGCGCCGGGTCGCGGACCTGCTCGGCCAGGACCCGCATCGGCCGACTCTGCTGGTCGAGAGCATCGCCTACGGCGAGCACGACGTGCCGATCGAGTACGGCCGGTCGCACATCCGCGGCGACCGGACCCGCTACTACGTCGAACGGGTCGTCGTCCGATCCGAACACGCCCTGCTGTCGGCGGTCAGGTGACCGTCCCGAACCATCCCCAGGTCGTTCGATAGGAGGAGGAGAAGCACGATGGCAACCAGGATCAGGGCGCTGGCCGGACTTGCCGCATTGTCGATCGTGGTCGGCGCCTGCACGTCGTCGGCCGCGACCGCGGCGCCGAGCAGCGCGCCGACGGCCGCACCCACCGCCGCCGCATCGAGCGACGCTGGCGCGTCGGTCGCCCCGAGCGTCGCCCCGAGCTACGACACCACCCCCGTCACGATCAAGGTCTGGGACTACTACGGCGAGACCACCCCGATCAAGCCCGCGCTCGACGGGTTCAAGAAGGAGTTCCCCTGGATCACGGTCGACTACCAGGCGCTCGACTGGGACTCGATGAACGAGAAGTTCAAGGCCGGGCTCGGCGCCGGTGAGGTCCCCGACCTGGCGACCCTCGACATGACCTGGATCCCGACCCTCGCCGCGAACGGCGCGCTCGACGACCTGACGCCGATCTCCGGGGGGATGCTCAACGGGACCCCGATCAAGGACCAGTACACGCCTGGCGCCCTCGACGCGATGACCTACGGCGACCAGATGGTCTCCATGCTGTACGACTTCGACACCTACGCCCTCTACTACCGGAAGGACCTGTTCGACCAGAAGGGCATCGCGGTCCCGACGAACTGGGACGAGTTCCGGGCGGCGGCCAAGGCCCTTGCCGAGTCGTCCAAGCCGGGCGGCAAGCCCGACAAGTACCTCACGGCGATCCGTCCAAACAGCTTCCACTTCTCGCAGTACCTCTACCAGGACGGCGGGTCCCTGCTCAACGACGGCAACACCCAGGCGGTCTTCAACTCGCCCGAAGGCGTCGACGCGGTCAACATCCAGAAGGCGATCCTCGACGACGGGAGCGGCAAGTACTGGGCCGACTCCGAAGGCGACCTCACGCCGGCGATCAAGTCCGGCGAGGTGGCCATGTTCCAGGACGGTCCGTACTACATGGGCCTGCTCAAGAGCGGCGTGCCCGAGCAGTCCGGCAAGTGGGCGGTGGCGACCGCCCCGTTCTCGAAGCAGCCGGGCAGCTACCTCGGCGGGACGGGGCTCGGCATCCCGGTCCAGGCGGAGCACAAGGACGCCGCATGGCTCCTCGCCCAATACCTCCTGCGGCCCGACCAGCAGATCGGCGTCTTCAACTACGCAGGGGCGGCGCCGGCGACCACCGCCGCGCTCCAGAGCCCGGACCTGACCAAGCCGGATCCCTATTTCGGCGGTGAGCAGCCGTTCGGCGTCTTCCTCGAGTCGATGAAGACCTCGCGCCCGTTCCCGTACGTCGGGGCGTGGGACGACATCGACGTCGCGATCGCCGATGCGATGCAGAAGGCGCTGCTCGGCAGGGCCGAGGTCCAGAAGGCCCTCGACGACGCGGTCACCGAGACGAATACCTTGCTCGCCAAGTGATCGCCCAGGACCGCTGACCGGAGGCCCGATCCGACCGTGAGCGCCACGATCGCGCGGCGATTCCGTGGGGCGTCGGCAGGCTACCTGCTGATCGCCCCGGCGCTCATCGTGACGGTCGTGTTCCTGGTCATCCCGATGGTCGTGTCGGGGTACTGGAGCCTGACGCACTACAACGGCATCAAGCCGCCCCAGTTCGTCGGGCTCCAGAACTACGTCGACGTCCTGACCAATCCCCGCTTCCAGCGGTCGTTCCAGAACACCGTCTTCTTCGTCGTGATGGGGATGGCGATCGGGCCGGTCCTCGGACTCGGCTCGGCCATCCTGCTCAACGACAAGCTCCGCCTCCGGGCGCTCTTCCGGACCTCGTTCTTCCTGCCGACGATGACCTCGCTCATCGTCGTCGCGACGATCTGGAAGCTGATGTACGCCGACAACGGGGTCATCAACGCGGTGGCTGCGACGTTCGGGCTGCCCGGCCATGACTGGCTGAACGACCCGACCCTCGCCCTGCCGGCGGTCGTCGTGACCGCCATCTGGCAGGGCTTCGGGTTCGAGACCGTCGTCTTCCTGGCAGCCCTCCAGGCGGTCCCCAAGGAGTACTACGAGGCGGCCACCGTCGACGGGGCCGGTCGCTGGGCGAAGTTCCGCTGGGTGACCCTGCCGGGCATCCGCCCGACCATCGTGTTCGTCTACGTGATCGGCATCATCGGCAGCTTCCAGACCTTCGACCAGGTCTTCGTCATGACCAACGGCGGCCCGATCCAGGCGACCCGGACGATCGTGTTCGACCTGGTCGACCGATTCAACAAGCTCGACATCGGGGGCGCCTCGGCCGTCGCCTACATCCTCCTCGTCGTCCTGGCGATCCTGAGCTACGCCCAGCTCCGGCTGGGCGAGGCGCGGGACTGAGGCCGGCGATGCGATCGAGGACGCGCAACCGGGTCGCCAAGAGCGGGTTCCTGCTCCTCGCCTCGTTCCTGATGATCGTCCCGTTCCTGTGGGCCCTGTCGACCTCGTTCAAGCTGCCGGGCGACGTGTTCGCCTATCCGCCGCGGTTCCTGCCCGACCCGGTCACCGCCGACAACTACCGGAACATCACCACGCTGATCCCGTTCCCCCGCTACTTCCTCAACAGCACGATCGTGACCGGCACGATCGTGCTGCTCAATGTCTTCTTCGGGACCGCGGCGGCGTACGCCTTCGCCAAGCTCAGGTTCCCCGGGCGCGATGCGATCTTCTTCCTCCTCCTGCTCACCCTGATGGTCCCGTTCCAGGTCAACCTCATCCCCCTGTTCAAGATGATGGTCGAGCTCCACAAGGCGATCCCGCCGCTCGGCGCCGACACGTACTTCGGGCTGATCGCGCCGAGCGCCGTGTCGGTCTTCGGGATCTTCCTCATGCGCGGCTTCTTGCGCTCGATCCCCGACGAGATCCTCGAGTCCGCCCGGATGGACGGCGCGTCGGAGTTCCGGGTCCTCCGCTCGATCGTGTTCCCGCTGGCGATCCCGGGGATGGCCACGCTGGCGATCTTCACGTTCCTCGGAGCGTGGAACGACTTCCTCTGGCCGCTGATCGTGACCAGCTCGGAGGACATGCGGACACTGCCGCTGGGCCTCGCCCTGCTCGCTCGCCGGAACAACTCCGACTGGGGGACGACGATGGCGGGCACCATCGTGACCGCCGCGCCGATGATCATCATCTTCCTGCTCATGCAGCGCCGGTTCATCGAGGGGCTGACCGCGGGCGCGGTCAAGGACGGCGGGTGACCGAGCCCGTCGCCGGCGATGACCGCTTCCTGGCGGAGATCGGCGGCCAGCCGGAGGCCATG
The DNA here is from genome assembly GCA_963749735.1 of uncultured Chloroflexia bacterium. Lineage (GTDB taxonomy): Bacteria > Chloroflexota > Limnocylindria > Limnocylindrales > CSP1-4 > Chersky-267. Next base: position 57,293 of record CAVVNZ010000011.1, on the reverse strand, counting down.
CGCCGGGCCCACCGAGCCCTGGCGGGTCAGGTCGATCGACTCGCCGAGCTGGCCCGGCGGGCCCGTGGCGGGGCGATCGTGATGACCGGGATGGGCAGCTCCTTCGACGCCTGCCAGGTGCCGCTGACGATGCTCGCGGAGAGCGGGCTGCGGACGACCCTGGCCAACGCCGCGGAGCTGCTCCACTTCCAGTCGGCGACCCTCGACGGTCGGACGACGCTGGTCGTGGTCAGCCAGTCCGGGCGGAGCGTCGAGATCGTCCGGCTGCTCGAAGAGCTCGCGCGACGACCCGACCGGCCGTTCGTGGTGGCCGTCACCAACGGGACCGACAACCCCCTCGCGGCGGGAGCCGACATCGCGTTCGACACGGCGGTCGGCGACGAGCTCGGTCCGTCGACGATGACGTTCGCGGCATCGCTGGTGGCGCTCGACGCGCTCGCCCGGGTGGTGGCGGTCCCGACGGCCGATGTCGACGATGTCGTCCGGGCCGTCGCTGCCGACGTCGACGGGGCCGCGGCCGCCGTCGGGGCCCTGCTCGCCGATCGCGCCACGGTCACCTCGACCATGGTCCGCTGGTCGACGGGCCGCCCGCACCTCGTCATCCTCGGTCGAGGGACGTCGCGGGCGACGGCGGACATGGCCGCCCTGACGATCAAGGAGGTCGCCGGGGCCCACGCCGAGGCGCTCGTGGCGGCAGACTTCCGCCATGGCCCGCTCGAGCTCATCGACCCCTCGCTGGCGGTCGCGTTCGTGACCCTCGAGACCGCGACCGACGCGATCGATCGCTCGTTCGCCGCGGAGCTGGCGACCGGACCGGCCGCGGTCGTCGTGGTCGGCTGCGAACCGGCGACGAAGGGCGCGGTCCCGTCGATCGCCATCGGCCCGGTCGATCGGCGCCTGGCCCCCGCGGTCGCCATGGTCCCGTTCCAGCTGCTCGCCCGCGAGCTGGCGATCGAGCGCGGGCGACGGCCGGGCGAGTTCAGCCTGGCCTCCAAGGTCACGACACGCGAATGAGCGGGGTCGTCGGCCGCGGCCCGCACTACCTCCAGCGTGACGGGCGGTCGATCGTCCCGGTCGGCGCCCACTTCGTCCCGGTCGAGGGGCCCGACTGGCCGTGGCGGGTCGGGCCGGCGGCGTTCGACCGGGCGTTCGCGGCGATGGCCGCCGCCGGACTCGATACGGTCCGCATCGACCTCCTGTGGGCCGCCCTCGAACCGGCGGAGGGGGAGTTCGACCCGGACCACCTCGCGGTCCTCGACGAGATCCTCGCCTCGGCCCGGCGACACGGGCTGCTCCTCCACCCGACGTTCTTCATCGGCGGCGAGGTCGGCGACGCGTACTGGGACATCCCGTGGCGAGCGGGACGCCACCCGCACCGGGATCCCGACCTCATCGAGCGCCAGGCGGCGCACGTCGCGGAGCTGGCCCGGCGGTGGCGGGACGACCCGGCGATCCTCGGCTGGGACCTGTCGGATGAGCCGCCGCTGTGGCTGTTCACGGACACCACCGACGACGATGCGCGGCGCTGGACGAGCGCCCTTACCACCTCGCTCCGATCGGTCGACCCGACCCACGTGGTGACGATCGGCACGGCCAGCCAGGAGATCGGCGTCGGGCCGTTCCGTGCGGATGTCGTGGCGGGGCTGCTCGACTTCGCCACCGTCCATCCCTACCCGAGCTACAGCCCCGACCTCGTCCCCGACAGCCTGCTCGGTCGGCGGATGACCCACGCCGCGGCGTTCGAGACGGCGCTGGCGGCCGGCGCGGGCCGGCCGGTCATGCTCCACGAGTACGGCGTCTCGTCCGCGCAGTTCGATCCGGAGCTCGCGGCCGCCTACGATCGGCTGCTCAGCTGGTCGAGCTTCGGCCGCGGGGCGATCGGCTTCCTCGCCTGGTGCTGGACGGATGCCGAGCCGGCGGCCGCTCGCCGGGCGCCGTACGTCCGGCAGCCGCACGAGACCCAGTTCGGCGTGACCGACCACCTCGGCGCCCTGCGACCGCGCGGTCGCGTCCTCCAGGAGGTGGCCGCGACGCTCGCCGTCCTGTCCGACGACCTCGACGGCCGCGCCGGCGACGGCCCGCTCGCGGCCGCGGCGATCCCCGTCCCCCACGAGTACGTCCACGCCTACGACCCGGCGTGGCTCGGGCTGGCCGACGCACCGGCCGGTCCCTACGTCCCGGCCGAGCTGGCGTGGACGCCGGAGCGGGATCATCTCCCCCTCGTGCGCGGCTGGCTCAACGCCTTCGTCCTGGCGGCACGGGCGGGCGTGTCGGTCGCCTTCGCGCGCGAGTCCCTCGACGATGTCTGGCCGGCGGTCCCGCTGGTCGTCGTCCCGGCGCCGCTCACGTCGACCACCTCGTCGCTGCTCCACGTGCGGACGAGCTTCTGGCACGGCGCGGACGCGCATCTCGCGCGCGGCGGGGCCATCTGGCTGTCGATGGCCGGCGATGCCGCCCTGCCCGACATGGGACGCCTGGCGGGCTGCCACCTCGCCGACCGGGCGCCGGCGAACCGGCCGGGCACGCTCCGGTTCGTCCGGCCGTGGGGTCCATTCGCCGCGGGCGACGAGCTGACGTTGCCGGACGGCGACGGCTCGCTGGCGACCCGCTGGGCGCGCCTGGCGGTCGACGACGGCACGATCGTCGCGCTCGATGCCGACGACGGACCGGGGCTGGTCGTCGCCCGCCGCGGGCCGGGGCTGGTCGTGACCTGCGCGGCACCCGTCGAGCTGCTGCTCGCCACTCGGCCCGATGCCCACGACACCCTCGACCGAAGCTGGGGCCTGTACGCGGGGCTGCTGGCCGAGGCCGGCATCCGCGAGCTCGCCGGGGTCGACCACCCGGACGTCACCTGCGGGACCCTCCACGGGCCGACCGGCGGGCTGGCGGTGCTGACGAACCACGGAGCCACGGATCTCCGGGTCGACCTCCGGCTGCCCGACGACGCCGCGGCCATCCGCCGCTACGGTCCGACCGGGATCGAGGCGCTCGACGCCGGCCGTTCGGCCGATGCGGACCTCGTCGTCGAGCTCGAGCTGGCGACCCGGGGCTTCGCCATCGTCGGCTGGGCGGGGCGGACGTGACCGCGGCGATCCTGGCGGTGGACGGCGGCAACTCGAAGGCCGACGTCGCGCTCGTCGCCGCCGACGGGGCGCTGCTCGGGGCCCTGCGTGGCCCGACCGTCTCCCATCAGGCCGTCGGCCTCGAGCCCGGTCTCGATGCGCTCGAGGCGAGCGTCCGACACATCCTCCAGGGCGCGGGTGCCCGATCGGACCGGCGGCCGGTCGCGCGGGTCGGCATCTTCGCCCTAGCCGGCGCCGACCTCCCCGCGGACACCCGGCTGCTGCGTCGGGCGCTCGTCGAGCTGGGATTGACCCGGAAGGTCGAGGTCCTCAACGACACCCATGCCGCGCTCCGTGCCGGGAGCGATCGTCCGTGGGGCGTGGTCGTCGTGTGCGGCGCCGGGATCAACGGACTCGGGGTCGGCCCGACGGGCCGGACGGTCCGGTTCGCGGGCGTCGGCGAGTACTCGGGCGATCGCGGCGGCGGGGGCGATGTGGGGACGGCCGCGCTGGCCGCCGCCATCCGCGGACGCGACGGACGCGGGCCGCGGACCAGCCTCGAGCGGCGTGTCCCCGCCCATTTCGGCCTGCGCCGGCCCGACGACCTGACGGTCGAGCTCTACGCCGGCCGGCTCGACCCCGACCGCCTGCGCGAGCTGACCCCGCTCGTCTTCGCGGCCGCGGCCGATGGTGACCCGGTCGCCGTCGCGATCGTCGACGACCTGGCCGACGAGGTCGTGGCGTGGGCGCGGGCGATCATCCGGCGGCTGCACCTGACCCGGCAGGACGTCCCCGTCGTCCTGTCGGGCGGCGTCTTCCGGACGACGTTCGAGCCGTTCTTCGGGCGGATCCGGGCGGGGGTCGCGACGGTCGCTCCGGCTGCCCGCGTCGGGCGGCTCGAGGCTCCGCCGGTCCTCGGTGCCGCGCTGCTCGGCCTCGATCGGCTCGACCTCGACCCCGCGGACCGACGGGCGGCCGAGGCGCGGCTGCGATCGGAGCTCACCGACGAGCGGCTGCGGACCGGCGGTGGCGCCCTTCGTCGCGCAGGGGCATAGCCCGCCTCGGCCGCCTCAGCCGAGCGGTTCGTTGTCGATCAGGCGGGTCGAGCCGAACCGGACCGCCGCGGACAGCAGCGCCGGCCCGCGGACCGTCGCGAGCTCCTCGAGGGTGGCGGCGTCGGCACAGCTGACGTACTCGACGTCCGCCAGCGGCTCGGCGGCCAGGGCCCCAGCGACGATCCCGCGGAGGCGGTCGCCCGACCGTTCGCCGTCCGACCACGCCTGACGACCGGCGAGGAGCGCGCGATGGATGACCGGGGCGGCGGCCCGCTCGTCTGCCCCGAGATGGACGTTCCGCGACGACAGCGCGAGGCCGTCGGGCTCTCGGACGGTCGGGCAGGGGACGACCTCCGTCGGCAACGCCAGGTCGCGAGCCATCCGGTCGATGACCATCACCTGCTGGGCATCCTTCTGACCGAAGTAGGCCCGCTCGGCGCCGACGAGCGCGAAGAGGATCGCCACCACTGTCACGACCCCGTCGAAGTGCCCGGGGCGCGCCGCGCCCTCGAGCGGGGTCGCGATCCGGCCGACCGACACGATCGTGTCGAAGCCGGGTGGGTAGACCTCGTCGACGGACGGCGCCCAGACCAGGTCGACGCCCTCGTCGGTGCAGATCCGGACGTCGCGCGCCTCGTCGCGCGGGTACCGTCCGAAGTCGTCGGCAGCGTTGAACTGGCGGGGATTGACGAAGATCGTCGCGACGGTCGTCGCCATCTCGGATCGGGCGCGACGGAACAGCGATCGATGGCCCTCGTGGAGCCAGCCCATCGTCGGCACGAGACCGACGGGACGGGGAACGTCGGCCAGCGCGTCCCGAAGCTCGGCGCGCGTGCGGACGACCCGGGTCAAAGGTCGCGGTCGAGTGGGATCCCACCCACCGGGATGCCGGCATCTCCGATCGGCCGGTCGAGGACGGAACGCCCGAGGACCTCACCGAGGACGTCGTCGTCCATCCGGACGGTCTGCTCTGGCCCGGGGAACGACCCGTCAGCGACCTCCGCGGCGTAGGCCCGCGCGGCGGCCAGGATCGTGCCGCGCAGGTCGGCATACGGCTTGGCATGGCGAGGGATGAAGTCGCCGAGGCCGAGCAGGTCGGTCACGACCTGGACCTGGCCGCTGCAGCCGGCCCCCGCGCCGATCCCGATGGTCGGGATCCGCAGTCGGTCCGTGATCGCGGCAGCCAGCTGCTCCGGGACGAGCTCGAGCACGATCGAGAAGGCACCGGCCTCCTGGATGGCCAGCGCGTCACCGATCAGCGCCTGGGCCCCCTGCCGGCTCTTGCCCTGGACCCGGACCTTGCCGATCGCGTTGATCGACTGGGGGGTGAGCCCGATGTGGCCCATCACGGGGATCCCCGCCTTGACCAGCGTCTCGACGATCCGGGCGCTCCGCACGCCGCCCTCGATCTTGACGGCCTGCGCTCCGGCCTCGCGCAGGAACCGGCCCGCGCTTTCGAGCGCCTCCTCGGGGCCCGAGTACGACAGGAACGGCATGTCGCCGACGACCAGCGCGCGGCCGGCGCCGCGGACGACCGCCTTCGTGTGGTGGATCATCTCGTCCATCGTGACCCGCACGGTGGACTCGTAGCCGAGCATCGCCTGGCCGAGCGAGTCGCCGACCAGGAGCATCGGGATCCCTGCCTCCGCGAGGATCTGGGCGGTCGGGTAGTCGTACGCGGTCAGCATGGCGATCCGCTCGCCGTCGGCGTGCATCCGGGCGATGTCGACCACGGTCAGGCGAGATCCGGCGGCGGACCCACCGGCGGGCGGTCGGGGATTCGGGTTCGAACTGGCGCTCACGATCGGATCGACTCCTGCGGGCTGGCTACGCGCTCCGCCCAGCATACGCGGCCCGCGCGAGTCCGCAGGAGTCGGCTCAGCGGTCCTAGGCGGTCGCCGTCGGCACGATCGGTCCGGTCGGCCGGTCCGGTCGGTCCCGCCTGACGCGTCGGATCACGAAGAACGCGACACCGAACACGATCCCGAGGACGAGGATGACCGGCAGCCACAGGATGGCGAACCAGATCCCGGCCGTCGCCAGCGCCTGGCCGACCTGGACCAGGCTCGCCGTCGCCCGATCGACCTCGCCGGCCGGGTCGTAGCCCTGCTGGGCGGCAACGACCGCGACCGTCTCGAGGCCGTAGGTCACGTCGAGCGTGCCATACGCCGACTGCTCCTCGAGGTGCTTCTTCTCGGTCTCGAGCTGCTCGATCTGGCCGCGGACCCCCGTCAGCTGGTTCTGGACGTCAAGCACGTCGCTGATCTTGATGGCCTTGTCCATGATCGCCTGGAGCGCGCGTTCGGTGGCCTGCAGGTTGGCGATCCGAGCGCCAAGATCGAGCACCTGTCCGGTCACCTCGGCGCTCTGGGTCTGCTCGGCGACCACCTTGTCCGCCACGCCCCGCAGCGCGACGAGGGCGTCGTCCCAGCGCGCCGCCGGGATGCGGTAGGTGACCCGGGCCACGGCGCTCTCGCCGTCGCCGGACCGCTCGGAACCGCTGACGTAGCCACCGAGCGCGGCGATCTTGGCGCTCGCCTGGCCGATGGCCGGATCGATGCCGGTCACCTGGAGCGCGAGCGTGCCGGTCTTGACGATCAGGAGGTCCGATGGGACGGCATCCGCCACCGGTCCGCCGGTCACCGGAGCCGCGCGGGCGGGCTGCGGGGCGACCGCCCCGTCGACCGTCGAGCCGGTCGTCGACACGATCCCTTCGGGGGCGGAGCCGGACGTCCCGGACCCGCCGATCTTCGTCTGGCTCGACGCGCTCGACGAGCACGCCGCCAGGAGCGCCATGACCGCGAAAGGCACGCACCAGCGCCACCGCCGGTCCTTCGAGATGGATCCACGCATCGCCGGAACCTCCGCCCCAGGCCCCGGGACCGTCCTGGTTCCGGCTGCCGTCCGGCTGACGCTCCCTGGACCCGCCGGGTTCCGCGGGCTCGGCGCCCGGGCGGCGGCGAGCCGTCAGCCGGCGCGGTCCGCGAGCCGCCCGACCAGCCGGTCGAGCAGACGATCGGCGACCTCGCGCTTCGAGACGAGCGGCCATGCCTCCGGCTCCGAATCGGCGGCGTACACGGTCACCCGGTTCGTGTCGGTCCCGAATCCGGATCCCGGCTCGGCGACGTCGTTGGCGACGAGCAGGTCCACGCCCTTGCGCCGGAGCTTGTCCGCCGCCCGATCGACCGAGCCGGTCTCGGCCGCGAACCCGACGAGGATCGGCGGCGGTCGCAACGGGTCGCGCGTCCGCGCTCCGGTCGAGTCGAGGCCGTGTGCGATCCGCGCGACCTCGGCGAGGATGTCCGGGGTCGGTTCGAGCTCGAGCGTCAGCGGTCCGCCGCGGACGAGCTTGACGTCGGCGGGCGCGGTCGGCCGGAAGTCGGCGACCGCGGCGGCCATGATCAGGACATCGAACCCGGCCGAGCCGTCGGCGCCGACCAGCCGGTCGAGCAGGGCGGCACGAAGCTGGCCCGTCGACTCGACCCGGACGACCTCGGCTGCTCCGGGGAGGGGGACGCTGACCGCGGCGGCGATGAGCGTCACGGCCGCGCCGCGATCGAGGGCGGCCTCGGCGATCGCCACGCCCATCCGCCCGCTCGAGCGATTCCCGATGAACCGGACCGGATCGATCGGCTCGGCGGTGCCGCCGGCGGTCACGATGACGCGCCGGCCGACGAGGTCGGCGTCACGTGGCGCGACGGCCAGCCGGGGTGGGCGGGCAGCCGGATCGGGCGCGCGGATCGGTCGACCGTCCACCGCGGCGACGATGGCATCGACGATCCGAGGGAGCTCGGCCAGCCGGCCGAGCCCGACCTGGCCGGAGGCGAGGGGGCCGAGCTCGGGCTCGACGATCGTGTATCCGAAGCCCTCGCGGAGGCGCGAGACATTCGCCCGGGTGGCCGGGTGGGCGTACATCTCGCCGTCCATCGCCGGCGCGACGACGACCGGTGCGGCCGTCGCGAGGCAGGCGGCCGTGACGGGATCGGCGGCCAGGCCGTTGGCCATCGCGCCGAGCCAGTGCGCCGTCGCCGGGGCGACGACGAGGACGTCGGCGCTGTCGGCGATCACGACGTGGCCGATCCGACCGTCGGGCAGGAGGTCGAGGATGTCGCCGTCGACCGGATGACCGCTGAGGGCGGCCAGCGTCAGCGGCGCGACGAACCGGGCGGCCGACGGGGTCAGGAGGACCTGGACCTCGGCGCCCTCGGCGCGGAGCAGCCGGATGAGCTCGGCGGCCTTGTAGGCCGCGATCGAGCCGGTGATCCCGAGCCCGACCAGCCGTCCCTCGAGCCGACCGCTCACGCCAGCCCGGCCTCGAGCGGCTCTCCGCCGCTGACCTCGGCATGGAGGATGGCCAGGCCCTTGAGGGTCAGCTCGGGGTCGATCGCGTCGATCCCGGGGATCCCCCGGGCCCACGGTGCCGCCGACAGGCCACCGGTCAGGATCGCCCGGACGTCGGCGACGTCGACACCGCTGGATTCCGCCAGCTCGACGCGGATCCGACCGAGCAGGCCGGCCACCAACGCCTGATAGCCGAGGATCGCCCCGGACTGCATCGCTCCGACCGTATCGCGGCCGATCGCGCGGTCCGGGGTGATGAGCTCGACCCGTGGCAGCTTGGCGGTGTGCGCCGCGAGCGCCTCGATCCCCACCTCGAGCCCCGGGGCGATCGCGCCGCCGACGAACGCCCCGTCGCCGGCGACCGCATCGAACGTCGTGGCGGTCCCGAGGTCGATCACGACCGCCGGCGTCCCGTGCAGTCGCGCGGCGGCGAGCGCATTGACCAGCCGGTCGGCACCCACGTCCGTCGGACGATCGACCCGGATCGCGATCGGGACGCGACCGGCGCCGGCCGTCAGGAGCGACACGCCGTGGCGCCCGGCGACCGCGGCGAGCGCATCCGTCAAGGCCGGGACGACCGAGGCGCAGGCGATCGCCGTCAGCCCGCCGAGGTCGGCATCGTCGAGGCGGAGGAGGCCCGTCAGCAGCAGCTCGAGCTCGTCGCTCGTCCGCTGCGGTAGGCTGGCCGCCCGTCGGCTGGCGATGAGCGACCCGTTCCGGAATAGGCCGGTGGTGATGTTCGTGTTCCCGATGTCGACCGCGAGAAGCATCCGCCGATGATACGCGGCCGCCCCCGGCCCACTCGACCGCATGAACCGTATTGTCGGGAGGCGGTCGGCTGCGGTAAATTCCCGGTCAGGCGGACGGCGCTCCCCGAGCGTGGTCCCGCACCACCATCGCCGCCGGGAGAAGTGCGTGTCGTCCGTCCTGCCGCCCGCGAAGTTCTTCGTCAATCGCGGCATCGTGTCCAGTCGGACGGACCTCTACAACCTCCTGCGGCCGCTCCTCAAGCAGACGGTGACCTATCGCTACCAGCGCGGTCACGACGTGGTCAGCCACGGGACCGGATGGGTCGAGCGGATCGTCCTGGATCACCCCGAGGTCTCGACCTACTTCACCCCACTGTCGATCTGCCTGAACATCGACTCGTTCGAGCACCTCGAGTTCGACACCCGCCCCGACCAGCTCCTCGTCTACACGCTCGTCCAGGGCGACGAGCGGGTCATCCTGGAGTTCGCCCCGATCGGCAGCGACGAGCACGAACCGCCGCTGCCCCGCCAGCTCGAGTTCGACACCAGCGGCTTCGTCCAGATGGAGCTGCTCGGTCTGGACCGCGAGGACGCGTAGCCCCCGCAGGAGACGCAGGCGCAGCGGGGGAGAGGTAGGCGCAACGCGCCGGTCGTCGCCGGAGGGACGGTCGACCGGCTGAGGTTCCTGGGGCGGATCCCCGGCTGGCGGCGGCTCGTGGCCGGCGGCGGCATGGGTTCCCGGGGGTGCGGGCGCGACGGCGCGGACCTGACCGCCTCGGTCCGGCGCGCCGCACGGGAGTGGAGGGTAGCGGTCCGTGGAAGCAGCACAGTCGGATCGGCAACCGGCGCCGGCACCGGAATCCGGGCTCGCCGCCTACTTCAAGTTCGCCGAGCGCGGGACGAGCCTGCTCACCGAGACCCGGGCGGGCCTGACGACGTTCCTGGTGATGGCCTACATCATCTTCCTCAACCCGGCCATCCTGAAGGCCGCCGGGATCGATGTCCCGGCTGCGGCCGCGGCGACGGCCCTGGTCGCCGGGGTCATGACGATCGCGATGGGGGCGGTCGCGAACTATCCGCTGGCGATCGCAGCCGGCCTGGGGATCAACGGGTTCGTGGCGTTCGGCCTCGTCCTCGGTCGCGGGCTGACGCTGCCCGGCGCCATGGGCGTCATCGTGCTCGAGGGCCTGGTCGTGACCGTCCTGGTCGTGGTCGGCCTCCGAGAGGCGATCATGAACGCCGTCCCGCTCGCGCTGAAGCGGGCGATCGGTGTCGGGATCGGGCTGTTCATCCTGTTCATCGGCTTCGTCAACGGCGGGCTGATCGTCTCGCCGACCGGCGGCGTCCCGCCCGTCGTCCCGGTCTATCCGACCACGACCGCCCACTTCGTGTTTCTGCTCGGCCTGGCGATCACCATCGGGCTGTTCGTGATGAAGATCCGGGCCGCTCTGATCATCAGCATCTTCGTGACGACGATCATCGCGATCCTGGCGGGGGTCCAGACGCTCCCGTCGAACCTGGCCGTGACGCCGAGCTTCGCGACGCTCGGCCAGTTCAGCCTGACCGAGCCCTTCGAGAAGCTCGGCTTCCTGACCGCGCTCCTGGTGATCTTCACCGTCATGCTGACCGACTTCTTCGACACGATGGGCACCGCGACCGGCGTCATCGCCGAGGCCGGGCTGGCCCGTGAGGACGGCTCGGTCCCGGGGATCGGCCGGATCCTGATCGTCGACAGCGTCGCCGCGATCGCCGGCGGCGCGGCCGGGATCAGCTCGAACACGACGTTCATCGAGAGCGCCGCCGGCGTCGCTGACGGCGCCCGGACGGGCTTCGCCTCGATCGTCACGGGCGTGCTCTTCCTCCTGGCGATCTTCCTGACCCCGCTGGCCAGCCTCGTCCCGGCCGCGGCGACGGCGCCGGTCCTGGTCATCGTCGGCTACCTCATGTTCACGCTGGTCAAGGACATCCCGTTCGGCGATGTCGAGGAGGGCCTGCCGGCGCTCCTGACGCTGATCCTGATGCCGCTGACCTACGACATCACCGTCGGCATCGGCGCCGGGTTCATCAGCTGGGTGTTCATCAAGGTGGTCCGGGGCAAGTTCAGCGAGATCCACCCGCTCATGTGGATCGTCGCCGGCGCGTTCCTCATCTTCTTCGGCCAGGCCTGGATCCAGGGACTCCTGCCCAAGTAGTCCCCGCACCGTAGGCGGAACGACCGGCCTGCCCAGGCCGGTCGTTCCTGTACCATCCGGGCGATGTTCGAACGAACGGCGCTGCCCGGCGGGCCGCGCGTGATCAGCGCCCGCTTGCCCGGGTCACGCTCGGTGTCGATCGCGGCCTACGTCCTGGCCGGCTCCCGGCTCGAGACCCCGGACCAGGCCGGCGTCGCCCACTTCATGGAACACATCACGTTCAAGGGGACGACCGCGTTCCCGACGACCCAGGCCATCTCGGAAGCGATCGAGGGCGTCGGCGGCAGCTTCAACGCCGCCACGGATCGGGAATCGACCGTCTACTGGGTGCGCGTCCCGAAGCGCGAGGCGCGGCGGGCGGCGGACGTCGTCGCCGAGCTCATCGTTCGCCCTCGCCTGCTCGACGACGAGATCGACCATGAACGATCGGTCATCGTCGAGGAGATCCGCTCCTACCTCGACGACCCGTCCGAGTACGCCCAGATCCTCATCCAGCAGGGGATGTACGGCGACGGCGCGCTCGGCCGGGAGATCTGCGGCGACGAGGAAGGCATCCGCGGGTTGCCGACCGCGACGATCCACGAGTTCTGGGCGGAGACCTACCGGCCGTCGAACGTCGTCGTAGCGCTCGCCGGCGACCTCGACCACGCGGAGGCGCTCGATCTCGTCGGCCCGGCGTTCGGGACCGGCGATGGCGTGTCAACGTCGTTCGAACCCGCGCCGAACCTGCCCGCCGGCGAGCCGTACCTCCTGGGCAACCGCGACACGTCGCAGGCGCACCTGTGCATCTCCGTCCCGGCCTATCAGCGTGACCATCCCGACTCGTGGGCGCTCGGCGTCCTCAACGGTGTCCTCGGGGAGGGGATGAGCAGCCGCCTGTTCCTGTCCGTCCGCGAAGAGCTCGGGCTGGCCTACGACGTCGGGTCCGGGATCACGGAATACGCCGACACGGGATCCGTCGGGATCTATGCCGGCGTGGATCCGGACAAGCTCGAGCCGGCGGTCCAGGCGATCCTCGCCGAGCTGGGCCGTCTCCGCGATGCCGACGTGCCGGCCGATGAGCTGGCCAAGGCCAAGGCCTACCTGTCGGGCGGCCTCGAGCTTCGGATGGACGACACGCGTCACCTCGCCTCGTGGATCGGTGGCCAGGAGGCCCTCCACGAACGCGTCCTCACGCTCGACGAGGCGCTCGAGGCGGTGGCCGGGGTGACCGCCGACGACATCCGCCGGATCGCCGGCGATCTGTTCATCGACGACCGGCTCCGGCTGGCCGTGGTCGCGCCGCGCGGGCACGGCCTCGGGCTGGAACGCGCCTTGCGGCTGCCCGACTGACGTGGTCGACGCCGGCACGGTGGATCCCACGGCGTCACCACCCGGCTGGATGCGATGAGCCCACCGGAGGAGCTCGATGCGGATCTCGTGCCGAGCGAGCCATCCGCGCCGAGCGAGGCGCTGACCTCGGACGAGCCGATCGCATCGGCCGAGCCTGCCGCGCCGAGCGAGCCCGCCCCGCCGAGCGAGGAGTCGCCGATGGCGCCCGACGAGTCGACCGGGTCGAGCCCAGCCTCCGAGGTCGTGTCGCGGGCCGCGGTCGTCGAGCAGGTCGACCGCCCGGGCGTCGACCGGACGACCGACCGTCGGCTGGCTCGCCTGCATCTGCGGACCGGGTCGCGCGCGCTGGCCCGGGTCGAGCTCGAGACGCTCGCCGGGTCCGGCGGGCTCGATGACGAGTCGCTGCTCGACCTGGCCGAGATCCGTTGGCGCACCGACGATCTGACCGGCGCCGGCGAGGCGGCCGCGGCCTACCTCGCGAGCGGACGGGAGGCGCCGCTGGCCCTGGTCATCGTCGCCGAGGCGACCGCGGCGCTCGGGCGACCGGGCGAGGCGCGCCGACTCGCGAACCGGGCCATCGAGCTGATCGACGAGCCGCTCGACGTCGTCTTCGCCGGGATGCCCCGCAGCGACGTGTGGCCGGCGCAGCCGGTCGAGCGGGCGGATGCCGTGGGGACCGCCGGGAGTGGTCCGCCCCCGGCGGGAGGATCGGTGGTGGGCCCGCCGGACTCGGGCGGCGCGATCGTGGCCGGCGCCGCGTCGAGCTCGGGCTCGGGATCGGCGGCGGGCTCCCCGGCGATCGCATCGGTCGCGGCCGTGGTCGCGGTCCGCCCGGATATGGGGCGCCCGGTTCCCGGCGGGGCGGAGACGATGCCCGACCCGGCCTCCGAGCTCGCCGCCGCACGAGCCGCCCTGGCCGCCGGCGACCGGTCGGGTGCGGCGATCCGGCTGGCGGTCGTCCTCCGCCTGGCGCCCGCCCTTGCGCCGGCGGTCCTCGACATCGCCGCCGCCGAGCCCGGCCCCGGATTCGACCTGGTTCGCGGCGACGCGCTCCGCCTGGTCGGTCGCGAGACCCAGGCCCGACGCTCGTTCGCCGCCGCCTCCCGCAGCTCGGGGGGCGAGGAGCTCGACGCCGGCGTCAACCACGATCCGGCAGCGGACGCCGATCCTGCAGCGGACCCGCCCGCCTGACGCGCGCCATCGCCGCGCTATCCTGTGCCGGCAAGCACCCCCCACACAAGAGGACCCTGACCTCGTGACCGAACGCACTCTTGTCCTAATCAAGCCCGACGGCGTGCAGCGCCTGCTGGTCGGCCGGATCCTGTCGCGGTTCGAGGAGCGTGGCCTGAAGCTCGTCGGGCTCAAGCTCGTTCGGGTCAGCCGCGAGCTGGCCGAGCAGCACTACGCGATCCACAGCGCCCGGCCGTTCTTCGGCTCGCTGGTCGACTTCATCACGTCGAGCCCGCTGGTCGCCTTCGCGGTCGAGGGGCCGAACGCGATCGCGGTCGTTCGATCGATGGTCGGTGCGACCCGGCCCAACGAGGCCGCCCCGGGCACGATCCGCGGGGACTTCGCGCTGGAGACGGCCCAGAACCTCATCCATGCGTCCGATGGCCCCGAGACGGCGGCCACCGAGCTCGCGCTGTGGTTCTCGGCCGGGGAGCTGCTCGAGTACGACCGCGACATCGATCGCTGGGCGCTCGCACCGGAGGACTGAAGGCGCGGAGCTCGGCCTAGCTGGGCGACGGAGTCGGCGCTGGGCTGGCGGTCGAGCTCGAGCCCGGTGTCGGGGACGCCCCCTCGGTGGGAGATGCGGCGTCGGTCGGGGACGGTGACTCGTCCGCCGGTCCGGATGCGCCCGGGGACCCGGTCGGGATCGGAGCGAAGGATGGGGCCCCGCTCTCGTCTGGTCCGCGACTCTCGGACGGGCTCGGCGACGGGGGTTCGGTCTGGCCGGGGACGAACGTCTCGGTCGGGGCGACGGGCTCGGGCGCCGGCGCGGCCGCAGCGGCCGGCCCACCGAGACCGCCGGCCCCGACGGCAAGGGCCATCAACGCCAGGACGAGCACGCCGGCCGACGCGATCGGAGCGCGGTTCGCTCGCCAGATCGTGGCGGCCGTCGATTCGAACCGGATCAGCGCTGCGCCGCCCGGCGCCTCACGACGTCGCGGGGACCGTGGCGCCGGATCGGGGTCGACCCCCGGATCGTCGACGACCCGGTCGCCGCCCGAGACCGTCGATCCGCTCCCGATCGCGGCGACGGCGACGCCGCCCGTGACCGGTTCGCCGGCATCGGATCCCTCGATCGCCGCCGCGCGGCGGGGGCGCTCGGTGGCGCCGGCCAGGACGAGGAGCGACGGCGGACGCAAGCCGGCCAGCGCGATGCGACCGTAGTACCCGAGCGACGCGAGGCCGCCGAGCACGACGAGGACCCGCAGCGGTCCCGTGGTGATGCTCAGGTCGACCAGCCGGCTCCGGACGTCCCAGACGACGAGGCCCGGGACACCGAGCGTCGCGACCACGATGAGCAGGAGCCCGAGCCCGAGACCGGGGGAGCGCCGCGCCCAGCCGCCGAGCTCGGGCAGGCTCCCGGTCCGGAACCGCGACCGGACCGCGACCGCCCAGGCCGCGAACGCCGTCTTGACGACCACGAACACGAGGATCCACGTCCGCGTGGGCTGCCACGCGATCGGGTCGAGGATGGCGAGCCCGAGGATCACGAACCCGGCGTCCTGGACGATCGAGTAGCCGACGATGTGTTCGAGATCGTCCTGGAGCCAGGCGGCGACGGCGCCCAGGACGATGCTCAGGACGCCGACCGTCAGGACGACCGACCGCTCGACCTGGAGCGGCAGCAGCAACGGGGCGATCGACCGGTCCGTCCAGGCCAGCGGCGACGACGGCGAACGCGGCCGGGGCCCAGGCGAGCAGCAGCGGGAGCGCGACCTCGGGCGCCGACTCGGACAGTCGAGCCGCCCAGCGATGGAAGGGGATCGCGCCGAATCGGATGGCGGCCGCCAGCGCGACGGCCATATAGGCCACGCCGAACACCGTCGGCTCCTCGGCCAGCGGACCGAGCGGTCGGGCGATCCACGCCATCCCGACGATGGCGATCGCTCCGGCGACCGCGATGGCCCGGAACTCGCGGCTGGCGACCTGCACGTTGGCCGCGGTGATGGGCCGGACGAGGGTGACCAGCGACCCGACCAGGGCCCCGGCCAGGATGGCCATGAGCGCGGTGATCGAATCGCCGATCGCCAGCGCCAGGCCGATCGCACCGAACCCGCCGAGGAGGGCAGCGGGCAGGTTGCGCTGCCACGCCGTCGCCAGCCCGATGAGCGCGATGATCAAGCCGGTCGAGCAGCCCAGGGCGAGGAAGAGCCGTCCGAACTCCGTCGCCTCGAGCCTCCCGGGACCGATCCCGAGGCGATCGCCAGGGACGATCGCGAGGGCCGCGATGGTCGCCGCCACGAGCCCGAGCAGGCCGATCGCCAGCGACAGCCGCCGATAGCCGCGGGCGATGAGGGCCGCGGCCGCGGCCCCGAACGCCACGGCCAGGAACGGGACGAGGCTCACGGCTCGGCGGACCCGGTGGGCTCGCTGGGCGCGGTCGGATCGGCGGGCTCGGTCGGATCGGCGGGCGCGCTGATCGGCTCGCCGGACGCGGTTGCGGACGGGATCGGCTCGCCCGGCGCGTCCGGCTCGGTCGGCTCGGTCGGGTCGTCGAGGCCCAGCGCGTCGGCGGACTGCGGGACGTCGTCCGCCCCCGCCGATCCGGCGTCGGCGCGCGCCACCTCTTCGTCCGGTCGCGACGTCCGCGCGTTCGAGACCGAGCTGGGGGACGCGTCGCTCTCCGGATCCTCGACGGGGTGCATCGGCGCGGATCGACGCGGGCGCAGCGAACGGCCGAGGCTGCTCGGGGCCGTCGGGGTGAGCGGGTGCGCCTCGTACATCGCGCTCAGGCGACGCTCGTTGCGCATCGTCAGGCCGCCGGTCGCGGCCACGACATTCGCGCACAGGACAGCGACGGTCCCCAGCAGCCCGACGGTCAGGGCCGCGGTCATCAGCTGCTCGAGCGGCTGGGGCGTGCCCGCGAGGCCGACCCGGACGAGCTCGGCACCCGTGACGAGGATCGCGAGGGCGACCCCCAGGCGGAAGATGTCGGCCCCGCGGACGATCGGCGCGACGGCGATGACCGCCAGGGCGAAGCCGGTCGCGCTCGCCTCGGGCGGGCCGAGCGCTGCGCTTCCGAGGCCGCTCGTGCCGTAGCCGATCACGAAGGCGGCTGCCGCGGCCAGCGTCTCGGCGGGCAGTCCGACGAGCGAGCCGCGGGTGACGACCGTGGTCTGACGGAGCACGACGAACAGGAGATAGCCGGCGAGGAGGGCCGCCACGATCCGCGTCGCGATCGCGGCCGGGGTCGGCAGCGGATCCGCCAGGAACGGTGCGGCCGACAGGGCGACGACCAGTCCCGCCAGGGCGACCCGAGCGTCGCGCCCCGCGATCGCCGCCAGGGCTCCGGCGACGGTCACGATCGCGGCGAGGCCGAGGAGGACGCTCACGGCGTCCCGGCTTGGACCTCCGGATAGGACGGCGTCGGCAGGATGCCGAATGCGCTGAACGGCCAGTAGCGGAGCCAGGCGCGGCCGATCACGCTGTCGCGCTTGATCGGGCCGAACACCCGCGAGTCGGACGACTCGGCGCGGTGGTCGCCGAGGACGAACAGCTCGTCGGCTCCGATCGTCCATTCGCTCCGGTCGGGCGGGGCGACCGTCGGCTGGTACGGGGTCGAGCCCGGGTAGGTGTACGGCTCGTCGATCGCCTTGCCGTTGACGATGACCTGGCCGTCGCGCACGGCGATGGTGTCGCCGGGGAGACCGATGATCCGCTTGATGAACGGCGTGTTGCTGCCCTGGTCGTAGCCGGCCGGCGGCGAGAAGACGACGACATCGCCGCGTCCGTAGTCGTTGATCCGAGGGGTGAGCTTGTCGACCAGGACGTACTGCCCCGGCTGCAGGGTGTTCTCCATCGACATCTGCTGGACCTGGTACGGCTGGGCGACGAAGTTCTGGATGACGAGGAAGATGACAAGGGTCAAGACCAGTGTCTCGACGACCTCGAAGAGACACCCGAGGGGGCGTTTGCTCACAAGTCCGGCAGTATAGGTGCTGTGCTATCGTCCTGCCCCGTGACCCCCTCCCGCCGACGGCGGTGAGCCGGATGCCCCGACGGTCGATCGAGACGCTGATCGGCCTCGCGGCGGTCGTCGCGCTCGCGCTCGTCCTGTACAACGCGACTCTCGTCGATCGGCGACCCCCGACCGTCAGCCATGTCGCGCTGAGCGCCACCGCCGGCGGCGACGATCGCGTCGCGCAGACCCTGACCGCGATCGACCTGAGCTTCAGCGAACCGGTCGATCGGACCTCCGTCGAGCAGCGCTTCCGGATCGAGCCCTACGTCGGCGGCACGTTCACCTGGGACCGCTCGACCACCGCGATCTTCACGCCGGCGAAGAAGCTTCCGCCGGCCACCGAGTTCTCGGTGACCGTCGTCGCCGGCTTCACCGACGTCGAGGGCAACGCCGCGCCCGATGCCAGCGAGCCGTTCGTCTTCCGAACGGTCGGCCAGCCGGTGGTCCTGTCGATGACCCCCGAGTCCGGCGCGACCGGCGTGGCGACCGACACGACGGTCAGCCTGCGCTTCGATCGACTGATGGATACGGCCTCGGTCGAGGCCGCCACGAGGATCCTTCCGCCGGCGCCCTTCCGGGCGAGCTGGACCGGTCCGGACCTGACCATCGCGTTCGACGCTCCGCTCGGGTTCGGGACCCAGTACAGCGTCACCGTCGGGGCCGATGCGGCCGACACGGACGGCAGTCCGCTGGCGGTCCCGTACACCGGGTCGTTCACCACGGTGGCGGCCGGGCTCGGGATCGACGCGGTCGTCCCGGCCGACGGCGTCGCCGGGATCGGTGTCCGGACGCCGATCGCGATCGTGTTCGACGCACCGATCGACCCCGCCTCGGTCGCCGACGCCATCCGGATCACGCCCGCGATCCCCGGCGACGTGCAGGTCGTCACCTCGCCGAACGACCTCCCGCCGGTCGTCCCGCCGCCCGGGCCGAGCGGCGTGCCGGCATCGCCGCCGGCCGTCCCGACGCCGTCGCCGGGCGGCGGGTCGGTCCTCCTGTTCACGCCGGCGAGTCCCCTCGCGCCGCACACCACCTACACCGTGGAGCTGGGTCCCGATGTCCGCCGAGCGGGCGATCCCGGGCAGGTGGCGGCCGGCCGATCGTGGACATTCACGACCGGTGGACAGACGGCGAGCGCCCAGAACCAGGTCGCCTTCCTGTCACCTCGTGGCGGCATCCGCAACGTGTGGCTGATGAACCCGGATGGGTCGAACCCGCGACAGATCACCACCGAGCTCGCCCCGGTCAGCGCCTACGACGTGTCGTCCGATGGCCGGACGATCGTCTTCGCCTCGGCCGGCGTCGTCCGGGTCCTTCGGCTGGACAGCGGGGACCTGACGACGATCACCGCGCCGGGCACGTTCGAATATGAGCCGACCCTGACGCCAGACGGCAAGTCGGTCCTCGTCGGCCGACGCGATGCCGCGGGCGGCGATCTCGGGTACTGGATCGCGCCGCTCCCCGGAGCCGACGGCGCGGCCCCGGAGCGACAGGTCCTCCTGGACGGCGCGCCGCCGCTGGGCTCGTCCGCGTTCGGGGGCGACGGCCTGGTCGCCGGTCCGGGCGTGTCGGCGTGGTCGCATCGGGCGGCGTTCGACCCGTCCGGGGCCTCGTTCCTGCTCGTCGATGGGCAGGGTCGCGTCCCGCTCGTCACCTTGGACGGGGCATCCGGCCTGCCGACCGTCGTGAACCAGCCACTGCCCGGCGCCATCGGCAGCCCCGCCTGGGACCCCGTCCGCGAAGGCTTCGTGATCGTCGCCGATCAGGCCAATGGCGGCGGTCCGGCGGTCCAGCCGGTCGTCCAGCCGACGCCAGCCTGGTTCGCGGCGAGCGGGCCGGTCGCCGTCGCCGTCCACGGGGGGATCACGACGCTCGCGTCGCCGAACGGCGATCACGTCGGCTATTCGCCCGGTCCCGACCGGAAGCTCGACAGCCTGACCAGCTCGGGCGACCTGCTCGACCGGGCCCCCGGGTTCTCGCCGGACGGGACGACCCTGCTCTTCGGCCGGGTCGAGGCCTCGGATCCGACCCGCTCGGCCGGGATCTGGCTGGCCGGCCTCGATGGGCGGGACCTCCGCCAGCTGTCGACCGATGGGACCGCCGCGCGCTGGCTGCCGTGACCCCGATCCCGGCAGGCCGGCGGGTCCACCGGGTCGCCCGACGACCGAACCGCTGGCGGCTGCATATCCCCACCGCGAGCGAGTTTGACCCGCCTCCAAGCCGCTTGCTACACTCGCGCCCGACCTGAAAGGTTCCAGTCCCGGAGGAACGCCGGGACGAGCGCCCAGCCCCCCGACATCCCCTGACCGAGCGTCAGGGCAGCACGCGCCGCGCGCGCCACCAGCCGGCCCCCAGGAGGAGACGCACACCCACATGGACGCCCAGGCGCTCCAGCTGATCATCCCCATCGCCGGCATCGCGGCGGTCCTCTTCGCCCTCTACCTCGCCCGCGACGTGCTCGCCAGGGACCAGGGTCCCCAGGCGATGCAGGACGTCGCCGGGACGATCCTCGAGGGCGCCGTGGCGTTCATCCGGCGGCAATACCGGACCATCGCGATCATGGCCCTCTTCGCCAGCGTGATCCTCGGCGCGATCATCGCGGCCGTCGAGACCAAGGACTTCGCCGAGACCGAGTTCTTCGGGCTGGACCTCGGGATCCGCACCGGGTTCGCATTCCTCGTCGGGGCGACCTGCTCGATGGCCTGCGGGATCATCGGCATGTACATCAGCGTCAAGGCGAACGTGCGAACCGCCTCGGCCGCCCAGCGCGGCCTGGTCGAGGCCGTTCAGGTCGCGATGCGGGGTGGAGCCGTCAGCGGCTTCCTCGTCGTCGCCCTGTCGCTGCTCGGGGTCTACGGGATCTTCGTCCTGTACGGGGGTCTCGACCACCCGGCGGTCGCGCCGTTCCTCATCGTCGGGTTCGGCTTCGGCGCCAGCTTCGTCGCCCTGTTCGCCCAGCTCGGCGGCGGGATCTACACCAAGGCCGCCGACGTGGGCTCGGACCTCGTGGGCAAGGTCGAGGCCGGGATCCCCGAGGACGACCCGCGCAACGCCGGGGTGGTGGCGGACCTCGTCGGCGACAACGTCGGCGACTGCGCCGGCCGTGGTGCCGACCTGTTCGAGTCGACCGCGGCCGAGAACATCGGCGCGATGATCCTCGGCGTCAGCGTCTACGCCATCGCCCTGAAGGCCGGCTGGCCGAACCCGGCCGCGTGGATCTTCTTCCCGCTCGTCGTCCGGGCATTCGGGCTGTTCGCCACGATCATCTCCGTGGCGTTCTTCATCCGCGGCCGCGAGGACGAGGACCCGATGAACATCCTCAACCGCGGCTACTGGGCGACCACGCTGCTGT
Source organism: uncultured Chloroflexia bacterium (assembly GCA_963749735.1). Classification (GTDB taxonomy): domain Bacteria; phylum Chloroflexota; class Limnocylindria; order Limnocylindrales; family CSP1-4; genus Chersky-267. The sequence continues at coordinate 36,019 of CAVVNZ010000011.1, read as the reverse complement.
CGGTGGTCGGCCTCGCCATCACGACCAACGTGATGATGTCGACCGGCACGCAGACGGGCCCGGACGGCCTGCCGACCTGGGTCTACTTCTTCGGAGCGGGCCTGGTCGGTCTGGCAACCAGCGTCGTGTTCGTCTACATCACCCAGTACTACACCGCCGGCTCGTACCGGCCGGTCCGCGAGATCGCCGAGGCGTCCAAGACCGGACCCGCCACCAACATCATCGCCGGGGTCGCGGTCGGCTTCGAGACGACGGCGGTCACGGCCATCTCGATCGTCATCGCCCTGTTCGTGAGCCATTGGCTCGGCGATCGGGCGGGCATCATCAACGAGAACGGGGTCAACGTCGGCGGCATCTTCGGGACAGCGGTCGCGACGATGGGCATGCTCATGACGACGGCCTACATCCTGGCCATGGACACGTTCGGACCGATCACCGACAACGCCGGCGGGATCGCCGAGTTCAGCCGCGCCGAGGCCGGCGCGCGGACGATCACCGACCGCCTCGACGCCGTCGGCAACACGACCAAGGCGCTGACCAAGGGCTACGCCATCGCGTCGGCCTCCCTCGCCGCCTTCCTGCTCTTCTCCGCCTACATCGACAAGGTCAACCTGATCCTCAGGGTCCAGGGCCGTCCGCTGATGGACTCGGTCAACCTGGCCAGCGTCAACGTGTTCATCGCGGCGTTCGTCGCGGCGATGCTCGTCTACCTGTTCAGCTCGCTCGCCATCCGGGCCGTCGGCACCACCGCCCAGGCGATCATCGTCGAGGTCCGCCGCCAGTTCCGCGAGATGCCCGGGATCATGGACTACACCCAGCGCCCGGACTACGCCCGCGTCGTCGACATCACGACGAGCGCCGCCCTCAAGGAGATGATCGCGCCGGGCGCCCTCGCGGTCGCCACGCCGGTCCTCGTCGGCCTCATCCTGGGGTACGAAGCGATGGCCGGCTTCCTGATGGTCGGGACGATCTCGGGGGTCATGCTCGCCACCGTCCTCAACAACAGCGGCGGTGCCTGGGACAACGCTAAGAAGTACATCGAATCCGGCCAGCTCAAGGATGCCGCGGGTAACATCCTCGGCAAGAAGACCGAGGCCCATGCCGCCGCGGTCGTCGGCGACACGGTCGGTGACCCGTTCAAGGACACCGCCGGCCCGTCGCTCCACGTCCTGGTCAAGCTGATCGCGACGATCGCGCTCGTCCTCGCCCCGCTATTCGTTCGCTAGCGAGCCCGAGACCGGGCGGTCGCGCCCGCACAGCGCTCCGTTAGGAGTCACTCATGCCGATCGTCCTCCAGGCTCTCGTCATGGGGGTCGTCCAGGGCCTGACCGAGTTCCTGCCGATCTCGAGCTCCGGGCACCTCCTTCTCGTCCCGTACCTGTTCCAATGGGACGACCCGTTCATCGACTCGCTCGCCTTCAGCGTGATGCTCCACATGGGGACGCTGGTCGCGCTGCTCATCTACTTCCGGAAGGACTGGGTCGTCCTCGTCCCGGCCTTCTTCTCGGCGGCCCGTGCCCGCTCGTTCCGCGACGATCCGGATCGCCGCCTGGCGGTCCTCATCGCGATCACGACGATCCCGGCCATCATCGCCGGCCTCCTGCTCAACGATCTCTTCGAGAACGCGATCCGGGCGGCCGGGATCGTCGCCGCCACCCTGGTCATCGGCGCCGGGATCATGTGGCTGGCCGACCGGACTGGGCGGAAGGATGAGGGGATGGAGCAGCTGACCCCGACCCGGGCGCTGATCCTCGGGGTCGCCCAGTCGCTGGCCCTCATCCCGGGGATCAGCCGCTCGGGGATCAGCATCTCGACCGGACTGTTCCTCGGCCTGACCCGCGAGTCTGCGGCACGGTTCAGCTTCCTGATGGCCACCCCGATCACGGCCGCGGCCGGTGCCTACGAGTTCGTCAAGCTGATCCGGGGTGAGGCTGGAGCCACGGTCGATGTGCTGCCGATCGTCGTCGGGATGGTCGCCGCCCTGGTCTCCGGCCTGGCGGCCATCCACTTCCTGCTGCGCTACCTGCGGACGCGCTCGCTGTTGATCTTCGTGATCTACCGGCTCGTCCTGGCGGCGATCGTCGTCGTGGTCATCCTGGGGCGCTGAGCCCCGGTCATGGAGGTCATGAAGCAGGCCCGCCAGCGATCGATCCGGGACCTCGTGGAGCAGCGCGCGATCCGAACCCAGCGCGAGGTCAAGGACGCCCTCGGCGAACGTGGCTTCAAGACGACCCAGGCGACGATCAGCCGGGACGTGGCCGAGCTCGGCCTGATCAAGGTCAGTCGCGACGGGATCGTGGCCTACGCGCTGCCGCCCCGCCTCATCGAGGCCGAGTCGAGCGGCGAGGACCGCCTGCGCAAGCTGTTCCGTGACCTGCCGGTCGAGATCCGGGAGGCCGGTCTGCTGCTCGTCGTCCGCACACTGCCCGGTTCCGCGCACGCGATCGCCGCCGCCCTCGATCGGGCTCGCTGGCCGGAGGTCGCCGGCTCGGTGGCGGGCGACGACACGCTCTTCGTCGCGTTCACCGACCGGACCTCGCTCGGCCGGATCAAGCGTCGCCTGCTCCGCTTGACGGAGGCGTGATCGCGGGTCTTTGACACTCCGGGACCGGCGGGACTAGGATTCGCCACCGGTCGAACTTCAGGAGCGCGGGCGTGCCGCGGACCCTGGAGTTCTTTCCTTTACTCAGCCCAGAGCCGACGCCTCGCGACGCTCCGAACGGGGGTCCACCCGCGTGAACAACAAGCCGACCTATCTCAGCCGCGACGGCCTCGAGAAGCTGCGCGCCGAGCTGGATGAGATGACCAACGTCCGGCGGGCCGAGGTCGCGACGCGCATCCACGACGCCAAGGAGCACGGCGACCTGTCCGAGAACGCCGAGTACGAGGACGCCAAGAACGAGCAGGCGTTCGTCGAGGGCCGGATCCAGACCCTCGAGGCGCTGATCAAGAACGCGACGATCATCGACGAGAAGCACTCCACCGAGCACGTCCAGATCGGCTCGACCGTGTCGGTCGAGAGCGACGACGGCAAGGAGACCTTCACGATCGTCGGATCGACCGAGGCCAGCCCGCGAGAAGGCCGGATCTCCAACGAGTCGCCGGTGGGCCGGGCGCTGCTCGGGCGCAAGAAGGGCGACAAGGTCGTCGTCCGGGTCCCGGCCGGGGACTTCAGCTACACCATCGTCACGATCCGCTAGGACCGCTACCCGCCGGTCGGGATCCGGCATCCCAGCCTGGAGCGAGGACGTCATGGACTGGGCCGACGAGCTCGCCGCTTCGGTCAGCGGCCCGCAGGTCGTCAACGACAGCAAGACGCCGTCCGGGACGGTCCACGTCGGCAGTCTCCGCGGACCGGTCATCCTCGACACGATCACCCGGGCGCTGCGGGCCCGGGGCATCGCGACGACCCTCCTGTACGGCGTCGACGACCTCGATCCGATGGACGCCCAGGCGCTCCTCACCCCGGATGCCGTGGAGCACGAGATGGGCCGGCCGCTGGCCCACGTGCCGGACCAGGCCGGCGACTGCCATGCGTCCTATGCCCGACATCACGCCCAGATCTTCATCGACACGTTCGCCGGGCTCGGGATCCTGCCCGACCGGTATTACTGGATGAGCGACATCTACCCGACCGGGGCGATCGATCCGTACATCCGCCTCGCGCTCGACCGGGCCGAGCTCGTCCGCGAGATCTACCGGCGGGTCGCCAACGTCCAGCACCCGGCCGAGTGGCACCCGATCGGCGTCATCTGCCCCACCTGCGGCAAGGTCGGGACGACGATCGTCACCCGGTGGGACGGGGAGCGGGTGTTCTACGAGTGCCGGGCGGACCATGTCACGTGGGCCCGAGGCTGCGGTGCGTCGGGCTGGATCTCACCGTTCGGCGGCAACGCCAAGCTGCCGTGGAACCTCGAATGGGCCGCCCAGTGGGGGCTGTTCGGGGTCACCATCGAGCCGGGCGGCAAGGACCTCTCGACCGCCGGCGGCTCGCGCGATCGTTCCGCCGCCATCGCCCGGGAGGTCTTCGAGATCGATCCGCCACTCAACGTGCCCTACGAGTTCCTCAACATCGGCGGCAAGAAGATGTCCACGTCCAAGGGCCGCGGTGCCTCCGCGCACGCCTTCACCGAGGTCGTGCCCCCGGAGCAGACCCGCCTGCTGTTCCTTCGGCCGCGACCGAACACCGCCATCGAGTTCGACCCGGAGGGCACGGACGCGGTCCCGCGCCTGTTCGACGAGTTCGACAAGCTCGCCGCGGCCACCGCGGGGCGCGAGGTCAAGGGCGAGCTCCCCGCCGGCTACGAGTCGATCTTCCGCTACTCGCTGCTCGATCCGGCCGCGGACGTCCTGGCCGAGGCCGCCGCGTTCCGGGCGGACTTCGGTCATCTCGCCCTGCTCGTCCAGGTCCCGGGCGTCGACGTCGAAGGACGGGTCGAGGCCGAGAAGGGCAGCCCCCTGACCGATCGCGAGCGCGACGTCCTCGGCGAGCGGGTCCGGGCGGCCCGGGCGTGGATCGCGACCTACGCCCCTGAGCGCGCCCGGATGACGGTGCGCCAGGCGATTCCCGGCCGAGGCCGACGCGCTGGAGCCCGACCAGCGGGCCTACCTGGCCGCCCTCGCCGCCGCCGCCGAGCTCGCGCCGCCCGCCGCCGGGGACGGCTGGCAGGCGCTGATCTTCTCGGTCGCCGCCGCACAGGGCCTGGCCAACGGCCGGGCGTTCGCGGCCATCTACCTCGCGTTCCTCGGACGGGCGAACGGCCCGCGCGCGGGCTGGCTGCTGGCCAGCCTCGACGCTGCGTTCGTGCTCGGGCGCCTGCGCGAGGCCGCCGACGTCAAGGAGGTCGCACGATGAGCGTCGGACTGCAACGCCTGCGCGAGGATGCCGCGATCGTCCGGCAGGGGGCGATCGACAAGGGCGAGAACCCGACGCTTGTCGACGAAGCGCTGGCCGCCGACGGGCGTCGTCGGGCGCTGCTGGCCGAGGGCGACCGGCTCAAGGCCGAGCGGAACCAGGCGTCGAAGTCGATCGGGGAGTCGATCCGGGCGGGCGCCGACGCGGCCGGGCCGGACATCGTCGCCCTGAAGGCCACATCGACGGCCGCGGGCGAGCGGATCGCCGCCGTCGACGCCGAGCTGGCGACGGTCGAGGCACAGGTCGAGGATCTGCTCCTCCGCATCCCGAACCCCGCCGACCCGGACGTGCCGGTCGGCGGCGAGGACGCCAACGTGACCATCCGCGAGTGGGGCGAGCAGCTCCCGCGGGTCCAGCCGCTGAGCGGGTCGGTCGGAGCCGACGCTCCCGCCGCCGGGGTATCGTGGGAGCGGCTGCCCCACTGGGACGTCGGCGACCGTCTCGGGATCTTCGACCTCGAGCGCGGCGCCAAGATCGCCGGTTCCGGGTTCCCGGTCTACCGCGGTCTCGGGTCCACCCTGCAGCGGTCCCTGATCAGCTGGTTCCTCGACGTCCACTCGCGCGAGAACGGCTTCACCGAGATCTGGCCCCCGGCCGTGGTCAACGCCGCCTCGGCGCGAGGCACCGGCCAGATCCCGGACAAGGAGGACCAGATGTACGTCGTCACGCGCGACGACCTGTACCTGGTCCCCACGGCCGAGGTCCCGGTGACCAACCTGCACCGGGACGAGATCCTCGAGTCGAGCGATCTGCCGATCCGGTACGTCGCCTACACGCCGTGCTTCCGGCGCGAGGCGGGCGCCGCCGGCAAGGACACCCGGGGGATCCTCCGGGTCCACCAGTTCGACAAGGTGGAGATGGTCCTGTTCGAGCGACCGGAGGCGTCGCCGGAGGCGCTCGAGTGGATGACCGGACGCGCCGAGGACCTGCTCCGGCGCCTCGGCCTGGCCTATCGGGTGCTCCTGATGAGCACCCGCGAGATGGGCTTCGTCCAGGCCAAGAAGTACGACCTCGAGGTCTGGGCGCCCGGTGTCGAACGCTGGCTCGAGGTCAGCTCGTGCTCGAACTTCCGGGACTACCAGGCGCGCCGCATGGCGGTCCGTTTCCGACCGGAGCCGGGCGCCAAGCCCGAGCTCGTCCACACCCTCAACGGCAGCGGTCTGGCCCTCGCCCGGATCGTGGCGGCGATCCTCGAGACCTACCAGCGGCCGGACGGGTCGGTCGAGGTCCCCGAGGTGCTTCGGCCGTACCTCGGGCGCGATACCATCCCGGTGCCCGGCTGACGAGGTCGCCGGCGCCCGAGGGAGGTCGCTGATGGAAACACCACCACCGGATGCGCAGGCCGGCGGAACGGACGGTCCCGGCGGGTCTCCCGACGATCGTCCGGCGGTCCCGGACCTTGCGCCGCCGGACGGCTCGGAGCCCGCATCGGCTCTGCCGCCGGTGGTCGCGTCATCGCCCGCCGATCCGACCCCACCCATGGCGCCGCCCGCCGCCGGTCGCGCCCCCGCCCGCGGCGGCCGCGGCGGCCTCGGTCTGGGAAGCGCCCGAGCAGGTCGCGGGCCCGGCCCCCGGCTACGCCTTCGGCGGCGCCGGTGAGCGCCTCGTCGCCTACATCGTCGACGCCCTCATCATCACGGGCTTGCTGATCCTCGTCGGCCTGGCCGGCCTCCTGCTCGTGTTCGTCCTTCCGGTCCTGGCGCTCCTCTTCTGGTTCGTCGGTGGGCTCGCGGTGGGTTTCGGGTACTTCCCCTACTTCTGGGTGAAGAGCGGACAGACACCCGGCCTACGGATGTTCCAGATGCGTGTCGTCCGGGACGATGACGGCGGTCCGGTCGGGCTCGGCTCGGCCCTGCTGCGGCTGTTCGGTCTGTACGTCCTCGATGGACTCGTGCTCTATCTCGGGTTCATCTGGATCTTCATCGACAAGCGCAAGCGCTGCTGGCACGACCTGATCGCGGGGACCGTCGTCATCAGGCGCGCGTGACCGCGGACGACACCGTGAGGTCGGCCGGGACCGTCGTCGCCGGTGCGGACCGGGGACGAATGCCGGCGGGTCATCGCTTCGTGTCGCTGGCGGATCGACCGGAGCTGCGCGGGCCGATGGGCGACCACAACGTGGCCGTCTGGCCGGCGTTCATGCTCGAGGACCCGGTCGCCGATCGGAACTGGGACCGCCTGTTCGAGGCTTGGCCCGCGTTCCAGGCCTGCCTGCTCGGCCCGGACGACGCCATCGTGGCCGCCTTCAACGCGACCCCACTCGTCTGGGACGGGACGGAGGCCGGGCTCCCGGCCGGATGGGACGACCAGTTCGAGCGTGCCGTCGCGGACCTGACGGCGCGTCGCGACCCGACCACGCTCGGTGCCATCCAGATCGTCGTGGCGCCCGGCCACCAGGGGCGCGGCCTGGCCGGCGCGACCCTCGACGAGATGCGCGCGACGGGGCGCCGCCACGGCCTGACCGCCCTCATCGCCTGCGTCCGGCCGACCGACAAGGCTCGCTACCCGCTGATGCCGATCGAGGACTACGCGGCCTGGCGACGATCCGACGGGCTGCCCGCGGACCCCTGGATCCGGATCCACGTCCGGGCCGGCGGCCGGATCGTGCGATCGTCACCGAGATCGATGACGATCACCGGGTCGCTCGACGAGTGGCGATCGTGGACCGGGCTCGACTTCCCCGTCAGCGGTGCGTACGTCGTCGAGGGCGGCGCATCGACGGTCGAGATCGACGTCGCCGCGGACTCGGGCACCTACCACGACCCCAACGTCTGGATCGTCCACGACCTGACGACCTGAATCAGGTCGACGGACGACGCTCGCTGCCGATCGCCTCGATGGCCGTGAACATCGCCGACGGGTCGACCCGCGGTGGGGCGGCTGACGGCGAGGTCGATGCCCCGGTCGCGCCCGTATCCACGACCGCGACCGGGTACCAGGCGGGCCTCGATCCGGACGAACCGCCGTCGACCCCCGCGCGGTCGTTCGTCGTCCGCCCGAGCAGCGCCTCGATCTCGGTCCGCAGACCCAGGGCGAACCCCCAGACGACCGCCTGGTCCGGCGTCGTCACCCAGCTCAGTCCGGCTGGGGACGCCACATCGTCCATCGAGGACGCCCCGTCGAAGCTCATCTTGAGGGTCCGCCGATACGCTGCGAGCTGCGCCTTCATCCGGGCGCCCTCGGGTGTCTTCGTCGCCATCGCCGGGGCGGCCAGGTACGTCGCGATCCCGCCCGCACCGATGCCGATGGCCAGCCCGGTCGCCAGGTCTCGGTCGAACGGTCCCACGGCGAGCAGCGCCAGCAGGGCGACCCCGACCTCGGCGAGCCCGAGCGCTCGCCACTTGATCCGCCGCATCACCGGGAGGCCGGCGATCCAGCCGTGACGAGCGGCATAGCTCTGGAGGAGCGTCCCGAACAGGAATGGGGCCTGGAGTTCGCGCGCGGCATCGGCCGGGATGTAGCCCGGCGCGGCCGGGCCGGAGGGATCGGCCCGATGGTGCTCGGCCCAGGCCTTCAACCCGTCGACCTGCTCCGGCGTCAGAGCGCGGCCGGTCTTCGCCTCGATCATCCGGGCGGCGCCTTCGGGATCGCGGGCGACCGCCGCGGGGTCGCCAAGCACATCGAGGGCGCTCGTCATCCGCCGGATCTCATCCGCCCGGGCACCTGCCTGCGCACCGACCGGGGCGCCCCCGGTCGCGCCACCAGCCAGCGCCGCCATGGCGCTCATCATCTCGGCTCCCACCTCCAGTGCGGCCGGCGAGGGCAGGTCGTCCGGTCCGGATCCGATCGGCCGACCGCCCATCAGGGCGGCCATCTTGAGCTGGGCGAGAAGCCAGGTCTCACCCTCGCCGGTCGGCAGGCGCCGGTTCGCGAGCACGCGCGGGTCGGTCGACGCGCCGTCGGAGATGGCGATCCCGACCGCCGGATGGCCGTCGTGCGGATCGTCGGGCCGGAAGGCGATCAGGTCCCGGCTCGCCAGGTCGAGCAGGGCCGCCGTGAAGGCCTGGCGGGTCGGCCCGCCGTCGACGATCGTCGCCGTCGCGGCCGTCATCCCCGGTGGCGGCGCGGCCAGCAGGATCGACGGGTCGTCGCCGTACACCGGGTCGCGTCCACGACGCAACCAGCCGATACCGGCGTACCCGGCCACCAGGGCGAACGTCAGGACCGCCGCCACGAGCTCGGGGATCGTCATCGTCTCGCCGACCGCTCCGTCCACCCGGTCGTCGACCCCGTCGTCGAGGCCATCCGAACGGACATCCGGCATGGTAGCGCTCCGCCCGCCCGTAGAATGCCCGTCGGAGAGGTGGCAGAGCGGTCGAATGCGGCGGTCTTGAAAACCGTTGATCGAAAGATCCGTGGGTTCGAATCCCACCCTCTCCGCCAGTTCCTGATCCGGGCACGCACCGCTCACCAGCCTGGCCCGATCCAGCCGCCGAACGCCGCAGGGATAGGCCTTTCGGGTCTGGGATCACCCAGTACCTCGGTCAGGTGGGCCGTACTGGGCCCTCCACCCTAGGCTGACCGGGACCGTCCGCACCAAATCGGAGGCGTCCGAACTTGTTCGGGACCCTCGCCCATCCGCGCAAGCCGATCCTGCTCCTGCTCGTGTTCGGCGTGTTCCTGATGATCGTCGGGATCACCGCTCTCGCCCAGGCGATCCTGGTCTCCACGACGTACTCGGAATTGATCGTCGAGTCGGTCGTCGGCAGCGACGCGGCCACGATCCGGTCGATCGTCAACGACAACCTCACGCCGGTCGACCTCGCCTCCGGAGCCGGCAGCCCAGGCGTGTCGGCGCGACTCGCGGACCCGCTCCACGCGCTGCTCGAGCCGAAGGGGATCGCCCGGATCGAGATCAGGCTGCCGGACGGCACGGTCCTGGCGTCGGACGACCGGTCCGTCGTCGGGACGACCGGCGCAGCCACGCCCGACTTCGAACGCGCCCGATCCGGCACGCCGAGCGCGCGCCTCGTCGAGGCATCCGCGGCCGAGGTGCTGGGGCCGGCATTGCCGTCGAGCCAGCTCCTGCGCGAGTACTTCCCGATCAAGTCGGGTGGCCAGGTGATGGCGATCGTCGGCCTGTGGCGCGACGGCCAGCCCATCGCCGACCGCCTCGGATCGGTCCGCCAGGACGTCATCATCGTGACCCTGACGGCCGGCCTCCTCGCGGCGTTCGTCCTGTTCCTGGTGTTCCGGGCGGCGCAGGCGCGGATCAATCGCCAGACCGAGCAGCTGGTCGAGGCGACCCGCCGTGACCCGCTCACCGACACGCCCAACCACGGCACGCTCGTCCAGATCCTCGCCGGGGCGATCGAGAACGCCCGGGCGACCGGCGAGCCGATCACGATCGCGCTCCTCGACATCGACAACTTCCGGCTGCTCAACGACACCCACGGCCATCAGGCCGGCGACCAGGCCATCCTCACCGTCGCCGAGCTCCTCCGCGTCGGCTCGCCCACGGTCACGACCTTCGGCCGGTACGGCCCCGACGAGTTCCTGGTGATCGAGCCGGGAGCCGATCCCGAGGTCATCGAACAGGTCCTGATCCGGATCCGGGCGGGCCTCGCCGAACGTGCGGTCCAGTTCGGGGACTCGGAGTCCCTGCCGGTGACGATCAGCGCCGGGATCTGCGCCTACCCGGAGCACGGCGGGTCGGTGACCGACCTCCTGTCTGCCGCCACCATCACGCTCCAGGAGGCCAAGACGAGCGGTGGCGACGCCGTCCGGGTCGCCGGACCCGACCTGGAGATCCCGGCGGAAACGCGGACGTTCGACGTCTACCAGGGTCTCATCCAGGCAGTGGACGGCCGGGATCGGTACACCAAGCGCCACTCCGAGGACGTCGCGCGCTATGCGGTCTATCTCGCCGAGCGGCTCCACCTCGAGCCCGACGTCGTCTCCACGATCCGGGTCGCCGGGCTCCTCCACGACGTCGGCAAGATCGGCGTCCCGGATGCCCTGCTGCGCAAGCCGGCGCGGCTGTCCGAGGATGAGTTCACGGTGATGAAGCAGCACGTCACGCTGGGCGACCTGATCGTCCGCGATCTGCCGAACTGCGATCTCATCCGGGCCGGGATCCGTCACCACCATGAGCGCTGGGACGGTGAGGGCTACCCGGATGCGCTCCAGGGCGAGGACATCCCGCGAGTCGCTCGCATCGTCGCCGTCGCCGACGCCTTCTCGGCGATGACGACGACCCGGCCGTACCGCAAGGCCCTCGACCCTGAGGAGGCGCTCCGGCGGCTGGAGGATGCAGCGGGGAGCCAGCTCGACGCGCACCTCGTCGGGGTCTTCGTGGCCGGGCTGCGCTCCGACGCCGGCGCGCCGGTCCCGGGGATCGATCCCGCCGCCGGCCGTCAGTGGGCTCCCTACACCCGGGTCGCCTGAGCCGATGTCGACGATCGGGAGGATGCCCCGGGGCCGTGCCGCGCGGTCCTTCCTGGCCGCGGCGGCCGCGATGCTCATGGTCGCCGGAGCCGTGACGCCGGCTGCGGCGGCCCAATCGTGGTCGGTCGTCAGCGATCGCCTGACCGTCCCGCTGGGCTCATCGGCGACGGTCACGCTGACGATCTCCAACACGTCCGGTGACAGCGGGGGCGGGTCCGCCATCGCCTGCGTGACCGTGGCGATCCCGTCGGTCTACCAGATCGATTCCGTGAGCGCCGCCTCCGTGTCCAATGGCGGGTCGTGGACGGCCTCGACGAGCAACTCTCCGCGCGGCATCAAGGCGACGGCCGACTCGAGCCGTGATCGTCTCGAAGGCGACCCGAAGGACGATACGCTCGTTCTCAAAGTCAGGGTGACCGGCACGGCCCTCGGCGTCGCGAACTGGACCGCCAACGAGTTCAAGGACCCGAACTGCAAGGATAGCTACCATCGTCCGGTTTCGATCCTGATGACGATCCTCGGCATCCCGATCCCGACGCCGACCCCGAAGCCAACACCCACACCGACCCCCAAGCCGACACCTAAACCGACGCCGTCGCCCACGCCAGCCCCGACGGCGACCCCGGCCCCGACGGCGACTCCGACGCGCCCCCCGACCCCCACGCCGACCCCGGACCGCACGCCCGGGGCCACGCCCACGCCAACGTCGGCCGGACCGACACCGGACACTCCCACACCGACACCGACCGCGGCGTCGACATCGACGCCGGCGCCGACCGCGGACGCTCCGGCCGCGTCCCCCGGTTCGGGCGGATCCGGAGCCGTGGGTGTCGGTGCGGTCGGCTCTGGAGGTGCGGGCGGCTCCGGCGGCGCCGGCGACGGGTCCGGCACCCGGCCCAAGCCCGCCCTCGACGTCGGGGTCCGTGACCCGGTCTCGTTCGATGGGCTGGACGTCGGCGGGGCGGGCCTCGGGCTGTTCGAGTGGACCGTCCCCGGGGCGATCCTGACCGGGCCGGGGTTGCTCCTGCTCGCGCTCATCGCGGCGCAGGCGCTGGGCGGTCTGGCCTGGTTGCCGGTCGTCCGCCGGAAGATCGGAGCGTTCGGTCCCGCTCGATCGCCGCGGCCGCGCGCTTGACGCCGACGCGCCCTTGACGCCGACGCGGGACCCCGCCTAGACTCCCGCCCACATCACGAAGAACGGGCGATGAACGGGACGAGTACCCGTCGCACGTCGGCACAGAGACCCGGTGGCTGGTGGAAACCGGGGCGGCGACGGCGGGGAATGGACCCGGGAGCCTCCGGACCGAACGGGCGCGATCCCCAGTAGGCTCCGGCGCAGAGCGCCAGCGATAACGGGCAGCGCCGATCGTCGACGGGGTCATCCGACCACCGGCCGACCTGTCGGTCAGGAGAGTGCGGCACACGCCGAATGAGGGTGGCACCGCGGAAGGCACGACCTTTCGTCCCCGGGACGACTGGTCGTTCTTGATTCTCCGGGCCCGTGCCCGGACCGCCAACCGCCTCGGAGGCGAACCGACGAACCGATGAGCACCACCGATCCGCTCAGCCTGACGGAAGCCAAGCGACTGCTCGGCGAGGCAGACACGATCCTCCTGCGGGCGACCCGCGACGCGGACCTCGAGACGCCGATCGGCGCATTCCTGCGCCTCGACGACGGCGGTCCGGCGTACCTTCTCGAGTCTGTCGAGGGCGGGGAGCGCCTCGGCCGGTACAGCTTCCTCGGCATCGGTCCGCGGCGTCTGCTCGAGGTGCGAGACGGGCGGGCGCTCGTCCAGACGCGGCCGCTGAGCGTCGACCGCTACAGCCCGGACCTGCCGACCGAGGCGTCGGTCGTCCCGGACCCGCTGGCCGCGCTCCGGTCGTTCGTCCCACGGCGTCGCGTCCGGCCGATCGACGGGATGCCGCGCTTCACTGGCGGCGCCGTCGGAGCGCTCGCGTATGACGCCGTATCGACCTTCGAGCCGACGGTGCCGCTCCCGGACGCCGATCCGGTCGGCGCCCCGACGGCCGCGTTCATCGAGACGGACCTCGTCCTCGTCTTCGATCACCTGACCCACACGATCAGCGCGATCGCCAGCCTCCACGCCGACGCCCCGGACTTCGAGGGTCGCTACGCGATCGCCGAGCGGGCGATCTTCGAAGCGCTCGATCGGACCGCCCGGCCGAGCGTCGCCGAGATGGCCGGGGCGACCGCCGGTCCCCGCGGCGCGCCCGGAGCCGCAGCGTCGACGGCCGCGCCGTCCCTGTCAGACGCCGGGATCGAGACGAGCCTCGGCCGTGACGGCTACATCCGCGCGGTCGAGGTCGCCAAGGAGGCGATCGCGGCCGGCGAGGCCATCCAGGTCGTCCTCGCGCGCCGCCAGTCCTTTGGGCTGCCGCTCGGGCCGGACGGCCGGACGATCGACGGGATCGGGCTCTACCGCGCCCTTCGACGGGTCAACCCGAGCCCGTACCTGTTCTTCGTCCGGACGCCCCAGTTCGAGGTCGTCGGTGCGAGCCCCGAGCTGCTCCTCCAGGTCGAGGGCGATCGCCTGACGACCCATCCGATCGCCGGGACGCGACCGCGCGGCGCGAGCCCGGCCGAGGACCAGCTCCTCGCCGAGCAGCTCCAGAACGACCCGAAGGAGAAGGCCGAGCACGTGATGCTCGTCGACCTCGGCCGGAACGACATCGGCCGGGTCAGTCGGCCCGGGACCGTCCGGGTCACGAAGTACATGGAGGTCGAGCGCTACAGCCACGTCCTCCACCTGGTGAGCCACGTCGAGGGCCGGCTCCGACCCGACCTCGACGCGCTCGACGCGCTCCGCGCGGTCTTCCCGGCGGGGACCCTGTCCGGGGCGCCGAAGGTGCGTGCGATGCAGCTCATCGCGGCCGCCGAGCGCGAGCGCCGGGGACTGTACGGCGGCGCGGTGGGCTATCTCGGCTACGACGGCAACCTCGACACGGCCATCACGATCCGGAGCGCCGTCCTGCGTGCCGGCCAGGCGCATGTCCATACCGGCGCGGGGATCGTGGCCGGCTCCGTCCCGGAACGGGAGTTCGAGGAGACCGAGCACAAGGCGGCCGCGCTGCGTCGGGCGATCGAACTGGCGGCGGGCCTCGGCGAGGCCGCAGGACGGACGACCCCCGGCGCGGCCGAGGACGGCGGCGCCGCCAGGTCGATGGACGACGCGGCCAAGGCCGACGACGCGCCGGGCGCGCTCGCCGATGCCGCTCGCGGCGGGGCCGTCGAGCGATGATCCTCGTGATCGACAACTACGACTCGTTCACCTTCAACCTCGTCCAGGCCCTCGAGGCGGCCGGCGCCGACGTCCTCGTGGTCCGCAACGACGCCATCGACCGGGCGGGCGTCGAGTCGCTCGCTGACGACCCGGACGGCACGCTTCGCGGGATCGTCGTCTCGCCGGGCCCGGGGGACCCGAGCACCGCCGGGGTCTCGGTCGCGGCGATCGAGGTGGCCGCTGACCGGTCGATCCCGCTCCTCGGGGTCTGCCTCGGGATGCAGTCGATGGCGGTCGCCTTCGGGGGGTCGATCGTCCGTGCGCCGACGCTGGTCCACGGCGAGGCCTCCGAGGTGACCCACGACGGTGAGGGTCTGCTGACCGGCCTTCCGCCGGCGTTCATGGCCGCCCGCTATCACTCCTTGTGCGTCGATCGGGACACCCTGCCGGACGAGCTGCGGGTGACCGCGATGACCGAGGAGGATGGCGTGATCATGGGTCTGCGCCACGTCCGCCTCCCCCTCGAGGGCGTCCAGTTCCACCCTGAATCCGTGCTCACGCCGCAGGGTCCCCACCTGCTGGCCAACTTCCTGCGCCTCGCCGGGGAAGGGGAGGCGGGACGTCTCGACGACGTCGCCGGCTCGTTCGCGACCGCCGGCATGGCGGACGCCGAGGCCACGGTCCCGTGAGCGATGTCGTCCGAGCCGCCCTGGCGGCCGTCGTCGACGGCAGGACGCTGACCCTCGACGAGGCGCGGGCCGCGATGGGCGCCGTGATGGACGGCGAGGCGACCCCAGCGCAGCTGGCGGCCCTGCTCGTCGCGCTGCGGATGCGCGGCGAAACGACCGATGAGCTGGCGGGCTTCGCCGGCGCGATGCGCGACCGGGTCATCCGGGTCGAGGCGCCACCCGGCACGATCGACCTGGTCGGGACCGGCGGTGACGGGAGCGGGACGTTCAACATCTCGACGGCGGCCTCGCTCGTCGTCGCCGCCTCGGGTGTCCCGGTCGCCAAGCACGGCAACCGGGCGATCACCTCGCGGTCGGGGTCGGCCGACGTGCTCGACGCCCTCGGCGTGCGGATCGACCACGACGCGGCCAGCGCCGGCGCCGCCCTTCGGCGCGATGGCTTCGCGTTCCTGTTCGCCCCGAGCTTCCATCCGGCGATGCGTCACGCCGGCCCCACCCGGCGCGAGATCGGCGTCCGGACCTCGTTCAACCTGGTCGGCCCCCTGACCAACCCGGCCGGGGCCGCCCGGCAGGTCCTCGGCGTGGGCGACGCCGCCCTGGCGCCCCGGCTGGCCGAGGTCGCCCAGCGGCTCGGCACGGAGCGCACACTGGTGGTCCACGGCGACGGGGTCGACGAGCTGGCCCTCGACGGGACCGGGGTCGTCATCGACGTGACCCCCGGCGCGATCGAGCGACGCACGATCGGCCGGGCCGAGCTCGACGCGCTGGGGCTGCTGCCGGCGACGAACGCCGATCTGGCCGGCGGGATGCCCGATGAGAACGCGGCCCTCGTCGAGGCGGTCCTCCGTGGCCGGCGCGGTGCGCATCGCGACATCGTCCTGCTCAATGCCGCCGCCGCCCTGGTCGCCGCGGGCACGGCCGATGACGCCCACGGGTTCGTGGCCGGTCTGTCCTCCGGGTTGGCGGCCGCCGCGGCGGCGATCGACGACGGGCGCGCGACCGCCCTGCTCACCCGGCTCCGCGCCGAGCGCGCGGCAGCGGATGCGGCGACAGCGGCCGCGGCGCCCGCCCCGGAAGGAGCCCGCGCATGACCGTCGTCGCCCGCCCGACCACCGCCCGCCCGACCACGGCTCGCTCGACGCGCCGACCCGCCGGTGGCGTCGTCGTCGAGATCGCGGCGCGTCGGATCGCCGATCTCTCGCCCGAGCTCGATGCGCTGGGACGGGCCGGTCTCGCGAGGGCCGCGGCCACCGGCCCGCCGCCGCGCGATCTCGCCGAGCGATTCGCCCGGCCCGGACTGCACCTCATCGCCGAGGTCAAGCGGAGCTCGCCGTCGGCCGGTGCGATCGCCGGTCCCGACGAGGATCCGGTCGCCCGGGCGCAGGCCTACGAGCGCGGCGGCGCGAGCGCGATCTCGGTCCTCTGCGAGCCGCACTGGTTCGGTGGCTCGATCGACGATCTGGTCGCGGTCCGGGCGGCGGTCGGCCTGCCCGTGCTGGCCAAGGAGTTCGTGGTCGATCCGCGCCAGCTCCCGCTCCTGCGCGCCGCCGGCGCCGACGCCGTCCTCCTCCTCGCAGTCCTTCATCCGGCGCGTCGCCTGACCGCTTTGGTCGAGGCGGCCCTCGATCTCGGTCTCGAGCCGTTCGTCGAGGCGCACGACGAGCGCGAGCTCGACCGCGCGCTCGCGACGCGGGCGCGCCTCATCGGGATCAACAACCGCGATCTGCGGACACTCGAGGTGGATCCGGAACGATCGGTCCGGTTGCGCTCGCATATCCCCGACGACCGGATCGCCGTCGCCGAGTCCGGCGTCCGGACCCCGGCGATCGTGTCCGGCTGGCGGGCCGTCGGGTTCGACGCCGCCCTCGTCGGTGAGGCGCTCATGCGGTCCGCCGACCCGGCGGCCGCGGCACGCTCGTTCGTGTCGGCGGGCGCCGTCCCGGTGGATCCCGCGGTCGCCGCTCGCCTGCCGGCGGTCAAGATCTGCGGGGTGGTCGACGTCGGCGGGATCCAGGCGGCCATCCGCGCCGAGGCGGACGCCGTCGGACTCAACATCGTGCCCGGCACGCCACGGGAGCTCACGCTCGCCGAGGCCGCGGAGCTCGCGACGACCCTGCGTGCCATGGCTCCGGCAGACCGCCGTCCGCGGGTCGTGATCGTCACGACCGAGACGGATGTCGCCCGCCTGAGGGCATCGATCGCCGCGGTCGATCCGGACGTCGTCCAGCTCAATGCCGACGTTCCCCCGTCCATCGTCCGGACGCTCGGTCGTCCCGCCTGGAAGGTCCTCCACCTGCCGGCTGCGGAGCCCGACGACCTCGCCACGGCCGCCGCCGACGTGGTGACCCGCGGCCGCGTGTTCGTCGAGGCGGGCATCGAGCTGATCCTTCTCGACACGGCCGGCGGCCCGCACCCCGGTGGGACCGGGACGCGATCGTCGGTCGCGCTGGCCGCCGCCGTCGCCCGCGAGCTGCCGGTCGTCCTCGCCGGCGGGCTGGCACCGGGCAACGTGCGCCAGGCGGTGCTCGATGTCCCGGCCCTGGGCGTCGACGTCGCCTCGGGCGTCGAGGCCGAGCGGATCCCCGGCGAACGGCCGCGCAAGGACCCGCTCCGCGTCGCCCTGTTCGCCAAGCGAGCGCGTGCAGCCCGGATGGACCGGCCGCACGTCGCCGCGCGGCCCACGCCGGTCCACCCCGGGCTGCTCGAGGCCGACGCCGCGGGTCGGTGGGGGATCGATCGCGAGTTCGGCGGACGCTACGTCCCCGAGACCCTGATGACCGCGCTCGAGGGTCTGGAACGGGCGTATGCGGAGATCCGCCAGGATCCCCGCTTCTGGGCCGACTTCCGCGAGCGGCTCGCGACGTACTCCGGGCGCCCGACGCCGATCTACCGGGCGGACCGCCTCGCGGCCGACACGCTGGCAACGGCTCGCGCCCTGGTGGGATCGAGAGCCGACCTCCCGGGCCGCCTGCCGGCGGCGCTGCGGCTCTATCTCAAGCGTGAGGACCTCGCCCATACGGGCGCGCACAAGATCAACAACGCGCTGGGCCAGGCCCTCCTCACCCGCCGGCTCGGCAAGGACCGGGTCATCGCCGAGACGGGCGCCGGTCAGCACGGGGTCGCGACCGCCACCGCCTGCGCGTTGCTCGACCTGCCGTGCATCGTGTTCATGGGCGCCGAGGACATCCGCCGGCAGCAGCCGAACGTCCTGCGGATGCGCGCGCTCGGGACCGAGGTCCGACCGGTCACCAGCGGGACGGCGACGCTCAAGGACGCGGTCAACGAGGCGATGCGCGACTGGGTCACCAACGTCGAGACGACCCACTACGTCCTCGGCTCGGCGATGGGACCGCATCCCTACCCGACGATCGTCCGCGACCTCCAGCGCGTCCTCGGCGACGAGGCCGCGGCGCAGCTCGATCGGGTCGAAGGGCGACTGCCCGATCTCGTGCTCGCCTGCGTCGGCGGCGGGTCGAACGCGATCGGCCTCCTCGACCGGTTCATCGGCGAGCCGACGGTCCGCCTGGCAGTGGCCGAGGCTGCGGGCGAGGGGATCGCGACCGGTCGACATGCGGCCGCCCTGGCGGGAGGGACCCCGGGATCCTCCACGGCAGTCGCTCGCTGATGCTCCAGGACCGTGACGGCCAGGTCGTCGAAGCGCACTCGATCTCGGCCGGGCTCGACTACCCGGGCGTCGGGCCGCAGATCGCGGCGCTCGCGAGCGCCGGCCGCCTCGAGCTCGCCGCCGCGACCGACGCCGAGGCGCTCGACGCGCTGCGCGAGGTGGGCCGGCTCGAGGGGATCCTGCCCGCGCTCGAGACGGCCCACGCGTTCGCGGCGCTGCCCCGCCTCATCGCCGGGATCGAGGGGTCGGGGCGACCGTACCCCGACGAGACGATCGTGCTGCTCGGGCTGTCCGGCCGTGGCGACAAGGACCTCGCGGCGCTCGAGCGCCAGGTCGAGACGTGACCGCGCAGACCGTCTCCGATCGAGATCGCGCGCCGGCCGGCGCAGGACCGGCCGGGAGCGCCCGCCCGCACCCGGGGACGGACGGCACGGCCGGGGCGCGCCGGATCCGGGCGGCCTTCGATCGGGCCCGGGCCGACGGCCGGGCGGCGCTGATCCCGTACGTGGTCGCGGGCTACCCGGACGCCGAGACGTCGTTCCGGATCGCCCTTGCGGCGGCCGACGCCGGCGCGGACCTCGTCGAGATCGGCCTGCCGTACTCGGACCCGCTGGCCGACGGCGCCACCCTCCAGCGGGCATCGCAGGTCGCCCTCGCGGCCGGGGCGACGTTCGACGGCTCGATCGCGCTCATCGAGCGGATCGCATCGGCCCGCCCGGATCTCCCGCTCGTGCCGATGGCCTATGCCAACCAGGTGATCGGGGGCGGCGACGGGGCGAGCAGCGCCGTGCAATTCGTCGCGGCCGGCGCCAGCGGGGTGATCGTGGCCGACCTGACGCCGGACGAAGGCGGTCCGTTCGAGGCGGTCGCCCGGGCCGCGGGGCTGGCCGTCGTCTACCTGATCGCCCCGACCACGGCCCCGGATCGCCGCGCCCGGATCGCCGCCCGGTCGGGTGGGTTCCTCTACTGCGTCTCGCTGGTCGGGGTGACCGGCGCCCGCTCGAGCCTCCCGCGCACGGTCGGACGACTCGTCCGCGATGCCCGGGCCGCCAGCCCGGTCCCGGTCGCCGTCGGCTTCGGGGTCAGCCGGCCGGCCCAGGTCCGAGCGCTCGTCCGTGCCGGCGCCGACGGCGTCATCGTCGCCTCGGCCCTGGTCGACGCGCTCGGACCGGACGGCCGCGACGTCGCGGCGCTCGGTCGGGCGGTCGCCGGCCTTCGCCAGGCCACGGCGCGGATCTGACCAGGGGGTCCTCGTCGATGCACCTGGATCGGATCGAGACCGCCGAGGAGATCGGCGCGAAGAAGGCCTTCCGCTGGGCCGTCGACTGGCCCGGCTGGTGCCGCGCCGGGCGCGACAGCGACCGGGCGCTCGAGGCGTTCGTCGCGGCCGCCCCGCGCTACGCGCTCGTCGCGGCGGAGGCGGGGCTCGACTACCCGGCGGAAGCCGGCGCCGTCACCGCCCACGATCTGCTGACCCTCGAATCGCTCGAGGGCGGCGCGGCCACCGACTTCGGCGTGCCGTATGCGATCGGGTCGCTCGACCGACGGCCGCTCGATGCGGCCGCCGCGGCGCGCCAGGCAGGCCTGGTCGAGGCCGCCTGGACGGTCTTCGACCGGGTCGTCGGCACCGCCCCGCCGGAGCTGCGCAAGGGTCCCCGGGGCGGTGGTCGGGACCGCGATCGGATCGTCGAGCACGTCGTCGGGGCCGAGCACGCCTATGCGCGCGAGATGGGCCTCAAGCTGGACGCGCCCAGCGCCGACGATCGTGCCGCCGTGGCGGCGATGCGCCGGGCGATGCTCGACGTCCTCGCCGCCCCGACCGACGGTTCGATCCTCGCCGGGCGGAAGTGGACCAGCCGGTACGCCGCCCGGCGGGTCGCCTGGCACGCGCTCGACCACGCCTGGGAGATCGAGGATCGGTCGACGCCCGAGGGCTGACTCAGGTCGGGTCGTCCACCCGGGAGCCCGCATGGTCGCGCTCCTCCAGCGCGACCAGCGCCTCGATGACGGCTCGATAGATCTCGAGCAGGTCGGCCTGGGGGAGGGGACCGTCGTTGGCCATCGCCACCCGCAGCAGGACTTCGCGCTCCCGCTCGGGGTCGCGCACGGCGTCCCGGCCGGCCGCGGCCTTCGCCCGGCCCGCCTCGACCGCCAGCGTCGCCCGTTCGTTGAGCAGCGCGACGATCGCCCGGTCGAGCTCGTCGATCCGCTCTCGGAGCGCGTCGAGGTCCTCGTCCGGCGCGGTCATCGCGGGAGCTCGCCGGCGGCCACCCGCCGGTCGATCGACTCGAGCGCTCGGGTGTAGCCGCCCGGGCCCTGCCCGACGATCGACTCGAAGGCGATGTCGTGGAGGAAGTTGACCTGGCGGAACGGCTCCCGCGTCGACGGGTCCGACAGGTGGACCTCGATGAACGGCCGGGCGACCGCCAGCAGCGCATCGCGCAGTGACACGGACGTGTGGGTCAGGCCGCCGGCGTTGACGATCGCCACGTCGAAGTCGCGCTGGTGGAGGCGGTCGATCAGTGCCCCTTCGTGGTTCGACTGGAAGAAGTCGATCGCGTGCCCGAGCTCGCGCGCCTGCCGGGCGAGGCCCGCGTGGATCTCGTCGAGGGTCATCCGGCCGTAAATGTCCGGCTGGCGGGTCCCGAGCAGGTTCAGGTTCGGGCCTTCGAGCACGAGCACCCGGGTCATCGGAGCGGCGCCCCTTCCGCCGCGGGCTCGAGCAGGCCGGCGACGACCGCGTCGACGACCGACTCCGGGACGTCCGACCGGACGACCACGCCGTCGACCGTCGGCAGCACCCAACGCAACCGACCCTCGGCGTGCTTCTTGTCGGTGCCGAGGTGCCGACGGACGAGGTCGTCCGAGAGCGCGAGGCGGCCGATCCCGAGCCCGAGATCGTCGAGCAGCTCCTCGATCCGGCCGGCACGCGCCGCTGGCGTGACGCCGACCTCCAGGCCGATCCGGCAGGCCGCCCGGAGCCCGTAGGCGACCGCCTCGCCGTGGAGCAGCGTCCGGTACCCGTCGGCGGCCTCGATCGCGTGACCGATCGAATGGCCCAGGTTGAGCGCCAGCCGACCGGCGGCCGCGGTCCCCGTCGCAGCGGCGCCGCCGCCGAGCTCGCGCTCGTCGGCCAGGACGGTCTCGATCTTGGCCCAGGCCGCCCGCTCGACCACCTCGGCCGCCGACCCGTCGGCGAACCCCGCATCGTCACCGGCCGCGATCCCCCGGCCCGACTCCTCGAGCACCGAGAACAGCCGCTCGTCGCCGAGCGCGGCCATCTTGACGGCCTCGCCCATGGCGGCGCGCCGCTGCCGCTCGGGCAGCGTCCGGAGGTACGCCACGTCGGCGATGACGGCGGCCGGCTGGTGGAATGCGCCGATCAGGTTCTTGCCTTCCGGCAGGTCCACGGCGGTCTTCCCGCCGATCGAGCTGTCGAGCTGGGCGACGAGCGTCGTCGGGACGTGGATGATCGGGATCCCCCGCAGATAGGTCGCGGCCAGGAAGCCGGCGCTGTCACCCAGGGCCCCGCCGCCGATCGCCACCAGCGGTTCCCCGCGCTCGACGCGAAGCTCGGCGAGCGCGCTGCCGGCGTGTTCGATCAGGCTCAGGCGCTTCGCGGCCTCGCCCTCGGGGAACACGCCGAGCTCGAGCGGGAGCCCGGCCGCCTCGAGGGCCGCCGTGATCGCCGGGCCGACGAACCCCCAGGCGCCCGGCTCGGACACCACGAGAGCGCGCCGGGCGCCCATCCGGCCGAGCTGCTCGACGAGGATCTCGGGCGCGATCCCCTCGCCGAACACGATCCGTCCGATCGCGGTGTGCGCGTCGAGCAGCCGGGTGCCGTTCGCCGGCGGCACCGACACGATCGTCTCGATGGCCTCGACGACGCCGGCGACGGGCGCCAGGCCGTTGACCCGGTAGCCGGCGGCATAGAACCGCTCGCGCGCCGACGCCAGGCTGCGGATCGCGCCGATCGGGTCGGGTCCGGCCACGAGCGGGCGCGGGTTCGGGCTGTGGCGGAGCCGTTGGGCGAGAGCCTCGGGCGCGCCATCCAGCCAGATCACCGTGCGTCCGCGGTACAGGAGCCAGCGGTTGCGTGGATCCACCACCGCGCCGCCACCCGTCGCGATGACCCGCTCGATCGTCGACCCTTCGGTCGCCGCGCCGAGTCCCGTGACGGCCGCCCGCTCGCGCCTGCGGAAGCCGACCTCGCCCTCGTCCGCGAAGATCTCGCCGATCCGTCGGCCCGCCGCGGCCTCGATGACCTCGTCGAGGTCGATGAACCGCGCGTCGTGGCGCGCCGCCAGCCGTCGGCCGATCGCGCTCTTGCCGCTGCCGGGCAACCCGACCAGGAGGACGTCCACGGTCGTCTCAGTCGTCCCCGCCGGACCCGGCCTCGCCGTCTCCGGTCGGCTCATCGGCCCCGGCGGACCCGGGACCTGCCGTCGTCGATCCGGAGCGGCGCCCGCCGGCGACGGGGGCGTCCGGCGCCTGTGAGATCCGCTCCCGATAGCGCTCGAGGTTGTCGTTCGTCTCGGCCACGCTGTCACCCCCGAACTTGTCGAGGACGAAGTCGGCCAGCGTCAGCATGACCATGGCCTCGCCGACGACCCCGGCCGCCGGGACGACGCTGATGTCGCTCCGCTCGTAGTGCGCCTTGTCGACGGTCTCGCCGGTGATCAGGTCGGCCGATGGGAGCGGCCGGGCGAGGGTCGAGATCGGCTTGACCGCGCCGCGCACGACGAGCGGCTCGCCGTTGGTGATCCCGCCGGTCAGCCCGCCGGCGTTGTTCGACCGATGGATCCAGCGGCCGCCCTCACCGCGACCCTCGATCACGTCGTGAACCGCCGACCCGAACCGCCGGGTCTGCTCGAACCCGAGCCCGAACTCGACGCCCTTGACGATGTTGATGCTCATGACCGCCGCGGCGAGCGCGGCGTCGAGCCGTCGGTCCCAGTGGACGTACGAGCCGAGCCCGATCGGCAGCCCGTGGGCCACGACCTCGAAGACGCCACCGACCGTGTCGCCGTTCGATCGCGCCTCGTCGATCCGGGCGATCATCCGCGTCTCGGCATCCGGGTCGGGGCAGCGCAGCGGCGAGGTGTCGGCCTCATCGCGGGACCGCGTGGCGTGGCTCGGATCGACGGCCTCGCCGCCGACCTCCGCGGTGAACGACCAGACCTCGATCCCGAACTCAGCGAGCAGCGCCCTGGCGACCCCGCCGGCCGCCACTCGTGCGGCGGTCTCGCGGGCGGACGCCCGCTCGAGGACGTTGCGGACGTCGTTGAACCCGTACTTCAGTGCCCCGGCCAGGTCGGCGTGCCCCGGGCGGACCCGGGTGACCGGCGTGGCTCGCTTGTTGCCCTCCTCGGCAGCGGCCAACAGCTCGGCGGCGGCCGTGTCCGTCAGCGGCTCGACCTGCATCACCCCGGTCCA
Source organism: uncultured Chloroflexia bacterium (assembly GCA_963749735.1). Classification (GTDB taxonomy): domain Bacteria; phylum Chloroflexota; class Limnocylindria; order Limnocylindrales; family CSP1-4; genus Chersky-267. The sequence continues at coordinate 11,725 of CAVVNZ010000011.1, read as the reverse complement.
GTTCTCCCAATCCCGATTGGCGACCGAGAGCAGGATCGGCGAGCCCAGGGTGGTGCCGTGGCGGACCCCCGACACGATCTCGGCGCGGTCCTGCTCGATCGCCTGGCGGGCGCCCCGACCGTAGCCGCGCTGGCGTCGTCGGAGGTCGATCGCGAGCGTGTCGGCGGTCAGGGCCAGCCCTGCGGGCACGCCCTCGACGATGACCCCGAGCGCTTGCCCGTGGGACTCCCCGGCCGTCAGGAAGCGCAGTCGGCCCACGCGCTAGCCGGTCGTGGCGGCGCCGGTCGGCTCGCCCTCGGCCGATTCGATGCCGCCGGCGCGGGCCTCGGCGAGCTTGGCCTGCATCAGCTCGAGCGGCGCCGGCTGACCGGTCCACAGGGTGAACGCAGCAGCTCCCTGGTGGAGGAGCATCAGCTCACCGTCGGCGGTCTCGTCACCGGCGGCCGCCGCGTCGCGGAGCAGCCGCGTCCGGCGGTAGACGAGGTCGAGGACGAGCAGCTCCGGCGGCAGGATCTCACCCGGGATCGGGGTCTCGTCGCCGTGCAGCCCGATCGACGTCGCGTTGACGAGGACCCGCGTCTTGGCCAGCTCCGCCTCGATGATGGATTCGTGCCAGGGCATCGCCCGGAGCTCCATGTGCGCCGCGCTCCGGCCGAAATGCTTGACCAGCGCCTCGGCTCGGTGGAGGTGACGGTTGAACACGACGACTCGGGTGAAGCCTTCGGTGATCAGGCCGTAGACGACCGCCCGGGACCCACCGCCGGCTCCGAGCACGACCGCCTGGCGGGGCATCTTCTGCTTGCCGACGAGCTTGTCGAGCGCGACCTTGAACCCGGGCACGTCGGTGTTGTGACCGATCAGCCGCTTGCCCTCCCGGGTGATCGTGTTGACCGCACCGGTCGCATGCGCCTCGTCGGTCAGCCGGTCGACCAGCGGGACGACCTTCTCCTTGTGCGGGATCGTCACGTTCGCGCCCAGGAAGTCGTCGCCGCGAAGCTCGGCGATCGCCTCCGCCAGCTCCATCGGCGCGCGATCCCACAGCTCGTAGCTGGCGTCGATCGACCGGTCGTCGAAGGCCGCCTGCTGCATCGCCCCCGACAGCGAGTGGGCCACCGGATGGCCGATCAGGACGACGCGCTTGGTCATGCCCGCACCCTTTCGAGTTCGCTGAAGAAACCGGGGTAGGAGATCGAGGCGCAGCCCGGTGGGTCGATCGTGGTCGACCCGGACGCGATGAGACCGGCGACCGCGAAGGTCATCGCCAGCCGGTGATCGTCGAGGCTCGCGGTGCGGGCGCCGGACAGGTCCGTCGGTCCGTCGATCGTCAGGTCGTCGCCGTCGACGGCCACCCGTCCGCCGAGCGCGGTCAGGCCCGCGACGATGCCGGCGATCCGGTCCAATTCCTTGTGGCGCAGCTCGCCCGCACCGCGGATCGTGGTCCGGCCTCGCGCCTGGGTGGCCGCCAGGCAGAGGACCGGGATCTCGTCGATCGCCGCCGCGACCTCGTCCGGGTCGACATCGATCGCCGTCAGCGCGCTCGAGCGGACGATCAGGTCCGCGACGGGCTCGCCGACGCCGGTCTCCGCCTCCGCGGCGTCGCCGGCAACGCCAGCGTCGTCCGGCATCGGTCGCTCGTCGATGGTCGCGCCCATCCGGCGGAGCAGGTCGACGATCGCCCGGCGGGTCGGGTTGGTGCCGACCCCGCGGAGCGTCAGCTCGGCATCCGGGTGGATCGCCCCGGCGACGAGCCAGAACGCGGCCGCGGACAGATCCGCCGGGACTCGCTCGACCACCGCCTGCACGCGTCCTCCTCCGTCGAGACTCCAGCTCACGCCACCACCCGCCGCCGCCTCGCGCGCCACCGGGACGCCCCGGGCTCGAAGCATCCGCTCGGTGTGATCGCGGGTCGCGATCGCTTCGCGGACGGTCGTCCGGCCATCGGCTCGCAACCCCGCCAGGAGGATCGCCGACTTCACCTGGGCGCTGGGGACGACGGTCGTCACGTCGATCGCCCGAAGCGGGGTGCGGCCGACTACGGTCAGCGGCGGGAGGGAATCGTTCCGGCGGGCATGGAGCACGGCGCCCATCGAGCGCAGCGGTTCGATGATACGGGCCACCGGACGGCGCCGCAACGAGACATCGCCATCGAGGACGTGCGTCGCGGGCAACCCGGCCAGGATCCCCGCGGTCAACCGGAGGGTCGTGCCCGAGTTGCGGCAGTCGAGGATGCCGTCCGCCTCGGTCAGCCGATCGACACCGGGCGAGATGATCCGGTACGTCACCCGGCGTCCGTCGGCGGCCGTCCGCTCGACCGAGACGCCGAGGCGGCCGACGATGGTCGCGGTCGTCCGGACGTCCTCGCCGTCGCCGGCGCCCTCGATCAGGCTCTCCCCGTCGGCAAGGGCCGCCAGCAGCAGGGCGCGATGGCTGATCGACTTGTCGCCGGGCAATCCGGGCGCGCCCCGAAGCCGGGCCGCCGGGCGGACGGTGGCCGGTCCCTCCGTCCCTGGGTCGGACTCCTGGGCGACCGCGGGCGAGCCGCTCAATGCTTGCTCCCGCCACCGATCTTGAGCGCGGCCCCGGACAGGACCGGATCGCCGTGCAGGTCGCGGACGAGCTCGTGGATCGGCCGGACGGCGTTCATCAGCGCCGTGAACTGCTCGATCGTGATCGACTGCTCGCCGTCGGACAGGGCCTCGTCCGGACGCGGGTGGACCTCGACCATGACCCCGTCGGCGCCGGCCGCGACGGCGGCCAGGGACATCGGCTTGATCAGCCAGCGCTTGCCCGTGGCGTGGCTCGGGTCGACGATGACGGGCAGGTGGGTCAGGTGATGGAGCAGCGGGATGGCCGCCAGGTCGAGCGTGTTCCGGGTGTACGTCTCGAACGTCCGGATCCCGCGTTCGCACAGGATGACGTTCGGGTTGCCCGAGCTGACGATGTATTCGGCGCTCATCAGCCACTCCTCGATCGTGGCGCCGTATCCGCGCTTGAGCATGACCGGCCGGGTCACCCGGCCGACCGCGGTGAGGAGCGAGTAGTTCTGCATGTTCCGGGTGCCGACCTGGAGGATGTCGGCGTACTCGGCCACGATGTCGACCTGGTTCGGCTCCATGACCTCGGTGATCACCGGCAGGCCGGTCCGGTCGCGCGCCTCCGCGAGGTAGCGCAGGGCTTCCACGCCCAGGCCCTGGAACGAGTACGGGCTGGTGCGCGGCTTGAACGCGCCGCCGCGGATGATCGTCGCCCCGCCGGCGACGACCCCATCGACCGTCTCCATCAGCTGGTCGCGGTTCTCGATCGAGCACGGTCCGGCCATCATCGTCAGCGAGCCGTCGCCGATCGTCGCGTCGAGGACCCGGATGACCGTGTCCTCGGGGTGGAACTCGCGCGAGGTCAGCTTGAACGGCCGGCTGATCGGGGTGACCGTCTCGACCCCCGGCAGCGCCTCCAGCCGGCTCATCAGGACCGGCTTGCGGGGCCCGATCTCGCCGACGACGGCGATGACCACCCGCTCGGTGCCCTCGTGGTCGTACGGGGTCAGGCCCTCGGTCAGGATGAGGTTCTTGACGCCGATGATCTCGGCCTCGCTGGCGCCGACCGCCATCACCACGAACATCCGTGCGCGTCCTTCCTGAAGGTAGCGGGTCCGGCCGGGACAAGAAAAAAGCAGAGGTCGTGACCTCTGCTTTCCCCGGCACGACCCGTGCTCCCGGGCCTAGGCTCCGGGAACGATCATGCCGGGGTGCGAAAGTAGAAGGTGTGCTTCATGCGTGGGTGGAGGCTACGCGAGCGGGCCCGCCCGTGTCAACGACGCAGCATGAGGGCCGCCGCACGCATGGGACACCTGCGCGCCCCGAGCAGGGTCCGGCCGCAGGGTCGGCCGGCGGGGACCCCGTGCTAGAATGCCGCCCGTTCCGGGGAGAGGTCGCATAGAGGTCTAGTGCAGCGGTTTGCTAAACCGCCAAGTGGGGTAACCTGCTTCGAGGGTTCGAATCCCCTCCCTCTCCGCCAACTCCTGCCGGACATCGCGTGCGCCCGTAGCTCAGCGGATAGAGCGTCAGGTTGCGGACCTGAAGGTCGTGGGTTCGAGTCCCGCCGGGCGCGCCACTCCCTCCTCGGGATCATCGCGTATCGTTCCGCGATGACCGCTGTCGCCGCCCGCATCTCGAGGGTTCCGCTGGCGAAGGCAGCCGCGGTGTTCGCCGTCGCCCAGCTGGCCGACCTGGTGACCGCGTTGAACGTCACCCGGGAGCTCAACCCGATCGTCTCCGCGCTCGCGGCGATGCCGGGGGCGGGTCAGGTCGTCAAGGTCGCCCTGATCGTCTTCGTCATCGCGGTCGCGCGCGTCGCCGATCGACAGCGACCGGTCCTGGCCCGCCTCCTTCTCGCCTTCGGCGCGGTCGCCGGGCTGGTCGGCGCGTTCACGAACACGCCCTTCACCCCGTTCGTGAGCTGAGCCGGCGATCGTCGACGCGAGCCGCCCGGCGATCGTCGCGTCGGCCTCCCAGTCCCGACCGCGGACCTACCCGACGAGCCGGCGCCACGGATCGAGCAGCTCGTCAGTCTCGAGCTCGAGCCAGCGCACGACATAGGCCGCGAGAAGCGGCGACGTGAGCAGGCGGTCGTCCAGCGTCACGACGGGATCGCCACCGGTCCCCATCGGTGACAGCGCCTCGCGCGCGAACGACTCGGCGAGCACGTGGTGGCTGACCACCGGCTCGAGGTGCGCCCGGATGGCCTCGACCCATCGGTGGAACGCCTTCCTCCGCCAGGCCGCCGGTCTCGCGGCGCGCACGATCCAGAAGATGGCCGCACCGTCCGCCAGCGTGGCAGCGGATCGGGACGCCGGCCCGGCCCCCAGTCCGGTTCGGGCGGCGTTCACGACCCGTCCGCGACGGAGAGCGAGACGGTCGGGCGATCCACGAAGGACCACCCGTCGCCCGCGCTCGCCGGTCGGCGTCGATGCGACCATGTGACGAGACTCGGGCATACGGATGAACGACGCGTCTCCGTCGGGTCATCGTCAGGTCAACATGGATGCCGGATCGACCGCGGTCGCGCCCGCGGCGTCATCATCGGGTCGACGGGGACCGGAGCGAGGAGATCGCCATGGAGCAGATCGGGTTCGTGGGGCTCGGCACGATGGGGGAGGCCATGGCCGGGCATCTGGCCCGCGCCGGTCATCCGCTCGTCGTCTGGAACCGGAGCCCGGGGCGAGCGTCCGCGCTCGCCGGACAAGGGGCGACGGTCGCGGCCACCCCGGCCGAGCTGGCTGCGGCCAGCGATGTCATCGTCCTCTGCGTCTCCGATACGCCCGACGTCGAGAGCGTCCTGTTCGCACCGGATGGCGTCGCCGCGGGTGCCCGTCCCGGCACGCTCGTCATCGACTGCTCGACGATCGCGCCCGGCCCGACCCGGGACTTCGGCGTCCGCCTCGCTCAGGGCGGCGTCGCGCTCGTCGACGCTCCGGTCTCCGGCGGCTCCGAAGGCGCCCAGAAGGCGACCCTGACGATCTTCGTCGGAGGCGCTCCGGCCGATGTCGAACGCGCCCGACCCATCCTCTCGCGGCTCGGCACGACGGTCACGCATGTCGGTCCGCTCGGTGCCGGACAGGCGGTCAAGGCGGTCAACCAGGTCATCCTGGCCGGGACGTATCTTGGCGTCGCCGAAGGGATCGTCCTCGCGATGAAGGCCGGACTCGACGTCGAGCAGGTCGTCGGGGCGCTCGGCGGTGGCGCGGCCCAGAGCTGGGTGCTGGCCAACCGCAGCGCCCGGATGCAGGCGAACGACTACCCGCTCGGGTTCAAGATCGCGCTCCACTTGAAGGACCTGCGGATCGCCCTCGGGATGGCGGGCGAGCTCGGGGCGGACCTGCCGGTCACCCGGATGTGCGCCGACATCGAGGACGCGGTCGTGGCGGCCGGTCACGCCGACGATGACGTGTCCGCGGTCGCGCGCGACATCCGTCGACGATCGAGCCTGCCGAGCTGACCCGGGGCCGCCGCGAAGCCGACGTCGCCCTCGGATCCCGCAACGCGTTCTACCGAGCCGTCTTGACGCGGGGCGCACGGGCGGGCATGGTTGCCGCGCTGGCAGCCCGGTACGGGATGACGGTCGGCACGGGGGTCCGCCATGACCAGGGTCAGACGACCGAGGATCGTCGCACTCGCCGCAGCGATGCTGCTCGGGGCGTCCGGCCTTGGCGCGCCCGCCGCCGTCCAGGCTGACACCACGCTTACCTTCCAGGCCTCCGCCGACGCCCAGGTCTACTCCTCGAACACGTCGACCAACTACGGGACCCTCGCGTCCCTACGTACGCGCGAGGGAAGCGGCACGAGCAGCGACCCGATCTACCGGACGTACCTGCGGTTCGATGTGTCGGGGTTGTCGGGACCGGTCACGGGCGTCTCGCTGCTGCTGTCGGTCAGTGACGCGAGCGCGAACACCCAGGGGGTCTACGCCGTGGCCGGCGGATGGACCGAGACCGGGCTGACCTACGGCAACGCTCCGGCGATCGGCGGGACCGCGCTCGGGACGGCCGTCCTCAAGACCGTCGGCTCGAACACCGTGGTCCTCGCGCCGTCGACCGTGCCCGGGAACGGCACCGTCTGGCTCGGGATGCGCAGCTCGGCGACCGACAGTGCGATCTTCTCGAGTCGGGAAGGGACCGCGGCGCCCCAGCTCCTGGTGACCGTCGGGACCGTCAGCGGGCCACCCGTGGCGGCGTTCGGCGGGTCGCCGACCGGCGGACCGGCGCCGCTCACCGTCGCGTTCAGCGACGCCTCGACCAACGGTCCCACGAGCTGGTCGTGGGACTTCGGCGACCCGGGCTCGGGCGCGGCGAACACCTCGACGGCCCAGAACCCGACCCACCTCTATGTCGATCCCGGGACCTACGACGTCACGCTGACCGTCGCCAACACCCTCGGCACGAGCGATCCCCTGACCCGGACCGGCTTCGTGACGGTGACCACGCCACCCCCGCCGGTCCCGCCCGTCGCGGCGTTCAGCGGCTCGCCTCGGACCGGGACCGCGCCGCGGAACGTCGACTTCACCGACGCGTCCTCCAATGGTCCGACGAGCTGGGCGTGGGACTTCGGCGACCCCGGCTCGGGTGCGGCGAACACCTCGACGGCGCAGAACCCCAGCCATTCCTACGCGAACCCGGGGACGTACGACGTGACCCTGACCGCCGCGAACGTCGCCGGCCCGGGAGCTCCGCTGACCAAGACGGGCTACATCACCGTCTCCCCGGCGTCATCCGGGGACGCGGTCCTGGTCGGCGCCGGCGACGTCGCCGACTGTGGGCGGACGCAGGACTCCAAGACCGAGGCCCTGCTGGCGGCCATCCCCGGGACGGTGTTCGCGGCTGGGGACCTGACCTACCCCAACGGGACTGCCTCCGAGTTCAGCAACTGCTACGCCCCGACGTGGGGCCTCGAGAAGGCCCGGACCCGGCCGATCGTCGGCAACCACGAGTACAACACCAGCGGCGCGGCTCCGTACTACGCCTACTGGGGTGCCGCGGCCGGCGACCCGAGCAAGGGCTACTACAGCTACGACATCGGCGGCTGGCACGCGATCGTCCTCAACGCCAACTGCTCGAAGGTCGGTGGGTGCGGCGCGGGGTCGGCCCAGGAGCGCTGGCTGTCCGCCGACCTCCAGGCGAGCTCCGCCCAGTGCACCGTCGCGTTCTGGCATCAGGTCCGGTTCAGCTCGACCCGCTCGTCGCCCGATGGCGCGACCCTCGCGCTATGGCAGGACCTGTACAACAACGGGGCCGACCTGGTCATCGGCGGCCACTACCACAACTACGAGCGGTTCGCGCCGCAGACCCCGGCGGGACTGGCCGATCCGACGACCGGGATCCGCGAGTTCGTCGTCGGGACCGGCGGAGCGTCGTTGGGCGGCTTCAAGAGCACGACGATGGCCAACAGCCAGGTCAAGGACCGGTCGACCTACGGCGTCCTCAAGCTGACGCTGCACGCCTCGAGCTACGACTGGCAGTTCATCCCGATCGCCGGTCAATCGTTCACCGACAGTGGCTCGGGGAGCTGTCACGGTCGACCGGGGCAGGCCGCCCAGGTCGTGCGACCCGCCCGGGGCGCCGCCGCCGATCTGGCGGCCGGGCCCGATGACGGCCAGGTCGTGGTCCCCGACCCGGACGATCCGAAGTGACGGACGTGGCGTCCGACGCCGGACGCGTCAGGCCGGCGTGAGCGACGGCGTCCCGAGGAGCAGCAGGGGCTCGCCGAGCTTGCCCGAGTAGTTGGGGCGGAACCGGTCGAGGTCGTAGAGCCGGTCGACGTCGACGGTCCGCGGACCGAGGGCCGGATCCGGCATCGTGGTGTGCGCGTAGTGACCGCCGCGGATCGCCACCATCCGGCCGTGCTGGCCGTCGGCGATGAGGTCCATCGCGACGTTGGCGAACGTCATCGCGACCATCTGGTCGAGCGAATCCGCCTCCCCGCTGCGCAGGTCGTAGGTCAGCTCGCTCGAGACCGACTCGATCCCCGTCCTGGCGCGGATCTCGCCGGCGAGCGCCTCGCCGACGTTGACCTTGTGGCGATGCCCGTACGAATCGGCCTCGCCGTACTCGGCCAGCGAGCCGCCCTGCCACATCGCTCCCTCGGCGGCGATCACGAAGGCGTAGTGGCTCGGGTTGAGGCGATGGTCGTCGGCCAGGACCGAGACGAGACGGTCGAGATCGAACGGGGACTCCGGGATGAGGCAGCGACCCGAGGTGACGTAGGCCGTGAACAACGCTGAGAAGCCGGCGTCGCGTCCGAAGATGCGGAAGACGCCGATCCGCTCGTGCGATCCGAGCGTCGTCCGCTGCCGATTGATGAGCTCCTTGGCGCGGGTGATGGCGGACGAGAAGCCGATGCAGTACTCGGTCCCCTGGACGTCGTTGTCCATGGTCTTGGGGATGGCCACGATCGGGATGCCGTTGCTCGACAGGACCTCGGCGAAGCTCAGCGTGTCATCGCCGCCGATCGCCACGAGGTAGTCGAGCCCGAGCGACGCGATGTGGTCGAGGACGAGCGGCGTGAGGTCGTACAGGTCCTCACCGGAGGCGTAGCTGGCGGCCTGGGCGTCGGGCAACCACGGCGGGAGGTTCTTCGCCCGCATCTTCCGCGGGTTCGTCCGCGACGTATGGAGCCAGGTCCCGCCGGTCCGATCGATCGTCCGGGTGTTGATCCGGTCGAGTCGCCGCAGGTACTCGCGGTCGAGCTCCGGCCCGGGCTGCATGTGGGTCAGGCCCTCCCAGCCGCGACGGATCCCGATCACCTCGTAGCCCAGCTCGGTGGATCGGTAGACGACGCTCTTGATGACCGAATTGAGGCCGGGCACGTCGCCGCCTCCGGTGAGGACCCCGATCCTCCGGTTCCGGGCCATGGCCGAATCTCCTGTCGCGCTGCTCGTCTTGCCGTCCGAATCCTAGACCGAGCCGTCGAGCCGCGTGGACCGACCTGTATCATCCCGCCATGAACTACGAGCTGTTCATGGGCGAGGCCCTCGCGGAGGCGCGGCTGGCGGTTGAGCGGGGGGAGCGTCCGAGCGCCGCCGTGGCCGTCGTCAACGACGCGATGGTCGCTCGGGCGCACGACCGCGTCCGCGGGACGAACGACCCGACGGCCCACGCGGTCATCGTCGCCCTGCGCGAGGCCGCCCGCCGGCTCGGGACATCGCAGCTCGGCGACGTCACGGTCTTCTCGACCATCGAGCCCTGCTCGATGTGCGTGGGCGCGCTGCTGGTGAGCGACGTCACGGAGCTCGTCTACGCCACACCGAACCTGCGCGACGGGGCGGCGGGGTCGGTCCTCCAGCTCGCCCAGCACAGCGCCCTGGCTCGCCGGCTCCAGGTCGTCAGCGGCATCCGTCGCGACGAGGCTGAGGAGCTGGTCGCGGCCGCTCCCGAAGCCGTCGCGGCACGCGCGCAGCGCTGACCGGGACCTTCGGCCCAGGGGCCTCCTCCCGGGCTGCTCTGGTATCCTCGGCCGCGGAGAGGTGTCCGAGTGGTTGATGGTGCCGCTCTCGAAAAGCGGTGTGCGAAAGCACCGCGGGTTCGAATCCCGCCCTCTCCGCCAGATCTCGGCCGACGGCCTCGCCAGGCTCGGGCTCGCGTCCCCGGCACGGGACGCGCCGATCGAGCGTTCCGGGTGCCGAGCCGTTCGATCCGGTCCGTCGACCGTTCGCGGAGAGGTCGCCTAGTGGCCTAGGGCGCCGCACTGGAAATGCGGTACAGGGCAACCTGTCGCGGGTTCAAATCCCGCCCTCTCCGCCACCAGCCCAGCGTGGAAGGGGCCGGCGACGGCCGCCCTGCTATCATCGAACGGCCGTGCTAGGCGGGGAACTAGCGGTGCCCTGTACCTGCAATCCGCTCCAGCAGGGCTGAATCCCCTCCCGAGGTCTTCGTTCTCGAAAGCCGCCGTCACGAGCGACGTTGAGGGCCGGGTCCCGCGCAGCGGCGACTCGTGAACCGTGTCAGGTCCGGAAGGAAGCAGCACTAAGCGATCTTCGCCGGGTGCCGCGGAACGGCCTGGTCCGAGCCGCTCGAGACGCGTGGGCGCGGGAACGTCCGATCGACGGAGGGTGCACGGCGTTCAACCTCTCCGGCCGGAGCGTGGTGTGGAACCTGAACTGACGTCGGACGGCGCGACCCAAGGGGGGTCGCACCTCGCCCTCTACCGTCGCTGGCGCGCCCAGACGTTCGGCCGGATCGTGGGCCAGGATGCCGTGGTCACGACCCTCCGGAACGCAGTCCGGACAGGCCAGGTCGCGCATGCGCTGCTGTTCGTCGGGCCGCGCGGGACCGGCAAGACGTCGATGGCCCGGATCGTCGCCAAGGCGCTCAACTGCACGAACCTGCAGGACGGCGAACCGTGCGACATCTGCCCGTCGTGCGTCGCGATCCGTGAGGGTCGGACGCTCGATGTCGTCGAGCTCGATGCCGCCACCAACAACAAGGTCGACCAGATCCGTGAGCTGGTCGAGCGGACCTGGACCGCGCCATCGGATATGCGGCGGAAGGTCTTCATCATCGACGAGGTCCAGCGCATCGACCAGGGCTGGGATGTCCTTCTCAAGACGCTCGAGGAGCCGCCCCCGCACGTCGTCTTCATCTTCTGCACCACCGACCCCACGAAGATCCGCCCGGCCGTCCTGTCACGCGTCCAGCGGTTCGAGTTCCGCCGCCTGACCGTGCCGGAGATCGAGGGCAAGCTGGCGATGATCCTCGAGGCGGACGGGCGCGCCGCGGATCCGGCCGCCATCTCGCTCGTCGCCCGGCAGGCGGCCGGTGGGATGCGCGACGCCGAGTCGATGCTCGATCAGCTGCTGTCCGCGGGGTCGGCCCCCCTCACCGTCGATGGTGTCCGTGACCTCCTGGGACTCGTCGATGCCGAGGTCATCGACGCCTTCCTGGCCGCGCTCGTCGGTGGGGATGCCCTCGCCGGGATCGACATCCTCGATGACCTCGAGGCGGCGGGCCGGGATCTCGGCGCGTTCCTCGACCAGGTCGTCGTCGCGCTTCGGACCGCCCTGTCCGTCGCGTTGTCGGGTGCACCGACCGTCGATCCTCGCTTCACGGTGGCAGCGTTGACCGACGCGGCCACCAGGATCGTCGCGATCGACGCGAGCCGGCCTGGTACGGGTGGGTTGCGCTTCCAGCTCGAACTCGCCCTGATCGGCAGCGCGTCATCGGCAGCGCCCCGAGTGG
>CAVVNZ010000010.1:0-282125 GCA_963749735.1 uncultured Chloroflexia bacterium | reverse complement strand
GCCGGATCCGCAGCCCCGGATCGCGTCCTCGATCGTCATCCGGGTCGCACCGAAGGCCGCTGCGGCCGCCTGGGCCTCCGGCGATCGGTCCGCTGCAGCGACCATGGCCAGGATCGACCCCGGCCGCGTGCAGGTCCTCGAGAGCCGGGCGAAGCGCCCCGTCCGGCCAGCGCTCGCCGGCGGCGAGGACCAGGCTGACGCCGCCGTGCGCCGCGACCAGGCGGCCGACCGCCGATGCGTTCCGAAGGCAGCCGGCCACGACCATCGCCCCGGCGTCGCCGGCATCGACCGCGCACGCCGCACCGTTGGGGGAGGCGAGGACCACGGTCTCCTTGGCCCGCAGCGCGAGGAGGCTCGCCGGCGATAGGGTCGGATGGTCGAGGCTCGTTCCGGAGCGGCGAGGATCGCCCCGAGCAATCGTGCCAGGGCCGTCGCTCGTTCGGCGGATCGGGCGGGCACCACGCGAGCCCCCTGCTCCACCGCCACGCACGTCGAGGTCGAGAACGACAGGACGTCGACGACGACCACGAGCCCGACCAGTGGAGACAGGGCCCGTCCGCCGGCCTCGCCCCACTCGAATGTGCCCGGAAGCCGGCCTGGTCGAACGGGCTCGGCCCCGATCGCGACTCGGCGGGCGGTGGCACGAGATCGACGCCCGGCCCAGGCCGTCGGGCGATCGACGGGGAGTCGAGGGGATCGATCAGCGTCGTGACATCGGCGGCAGCGTACCGCGGACGCCCGATGGACGGGCGCCCGCGCCCGACGGCGGGCTATGCTCGGCCGATGCATCGCACGATGGATCCCTCGAAGGTCCGAGGCCCGGATGAAGCGGCCCTCGGTCCGACTGGCCGCGCTCCTCGGGCTGGGCGCCGCCGGGGCGATCGCGCTCACCCGTCGTGGTTCGAGCGTCGCGACCGGCCACGCCGTCGACGGCGGGGTGCTCATGGGCGATCCGGCCGGCTACGACCGGCTCAGCCGCCTGCTCTTCGATCCGCTCTTCCGCGGCATCGCCGCGGACGTCGCGAAGGCGGTGCCGCCGCCGGCGACGATCCTCGAGGTGGGCTGTGGGCCGGGTCAGCTGTCCATCCGTCTGGCGCGGTCGCACGGCTTCACCGTCACCGGGCTCGATCTCGATCCGGCGATGATCGAGCGTGCCCGCGCCCACGCGCCTGGGTCCTCCGCTGACGGCAGTGGCCCTCAGCCGACCTTCGTCGTCGGCGACGTCGCGGCCCTGCCGTTCGCGGACGCGTCGTTCGACGTGGCGATCAGCACGTTCTCCATGCATCACTGGGCCGATCGGACCGCGGGATTGACCGAGATCGCCCGGGTGGTCCGGCCCGGCGGTCGCGTGCTCATCTGGGACCTGAAGCAGGGGAGGATGCCGCTGCATGCCCACGTCCACCGTCCGGCGGAGGCGATCGCGGATCTCCCGCTGCGACACGTGAGCGTCGAGGATTGGCACTGGCCCGGGCCGTTGACGTTCGCTCAGCGGATCGAGGCCGTTCGCGACTGACGCCCGGCCGTCTCGATCGATCGCCGTGTGATGGCGTTCGGATCCCCGCCCGGCGGGCCGAATGGGTCGAGCGGATCGGCTGAGTCAGGCGAAGCGCCAGTCCGCCTCGACCCGCGGCGGGTCGAGCAGGGTCTGGAGCACGACGCAGTAACGTTCGGTCCGTTCCTTGAGCTTGTCCAGCCGTTCAGGCGGGACGTCGCCGGTCAGGTCGAACCGGACACGGATCGCCTCGAACCCGACGGGGACGTCGGCCGTCCCCAGAGTGCCGCGAAGGTCCAGGTCGCCCTCGACCTCGACGGTCACGCCGACGCCTTCGAGGCCCATGTTCGTCGCGACCATCTGGCAGGTGAGCTGTGCGCAGGCCGCCAATGCCGCGAGGAGAAGGTCGCCCGAGCACGCCGCACTCCCGCTGCCGCCCACCCCGCGATGGGCTCCGGCGGCGTAGATGGCGCGCCCGAGGTCGACCGAGCAGCTCATCGCGTCCCCGGCCATCGCCCCGCTCGCCCGAAGGGTGATCCTCGCTGCTTCGGGCTCGTCCCGATAGCGGGCCTTGATCGGCTCCTGGATCTCCCGCAGCGTCATCCGAATCCTCCCGACCCGACGGCTCGACCTGGTCCCCACAGGGTAGCCGCGACGTCCGACCCCGGGCGGCACGGCCTGCAGGCCGATGGCCCCGATGATGGCGCAGGCGCGACCGGTCACCTGTCGCCGATGCGATTGACAATCGCCACGTCATGTCCATGCTTTTGCCGATACCCCACTCGATCGACAGGAGACGGAGGCCATGCCCCTCTACCTCGACACGCACAACAAGGTCCCAGGTCTCACGGCGGAGGCGGTGACCCAGGCCCACGCCGCCGACCTCGCTCACCAGGGCAAGCACGGCGTCAGCTACGTCCGCTACTGGTACGACGAGGCGACCGGGAAGGTCTTCTGCCTGGTCGAGGCGCCGAACCCGGAGGCGGCCATCGCCGTCCATCGTGAGGCCCACGGCCTGCTCGCCGACTCGATCGTCCAGGTCACAGAGGGAGCGTAGCGAGCGCCTCGTTCGGGGTCATCAGCCGCCCGTCGCGTCGGGCCGCCTCGAACCGCTCGGCGCCGAGTCGCGCCTCGAGCTCGGCCAGGTTCTGGTCGTGGAGTGCGGAGGCCTGCGGCGGGACCATCGCGCGGATCGCCTCGCGCAGCGCCTCGGCCGTGCCGTGCAGGCGAGCCGCCGCCTCGGCGTCGTCCGCTCCCACGGCGCGAGCGAGGTTCTCCATCGCGCCGGCAAGCCCCGGCATGTCGCCGAGGTCCTGCCGGATCGCCATGCTCTGGCGGAACAGGCCGCGTGCCCGCGCGGTGTCGCCGTCGGCCAGCGCCAGGTCCGCCAGGCTGGTGAGGATCCGCGCCACGCCGCGCCGGTCGCCGAGCTCCTCGAGGATGGCCAAGGCCTCGACGTGGAGCGAGCGCGCCCCCTCGCGGTCGCCGGCCCGGCTCGTCGCCCGGGCGAAGGTGTCGATCGCGAACGCCTCCATCCAGCGATCGCCCAGGCCCCGGATGGTCGCCAGGGTCTCGGCGTAGAGGGCGCGGGCGGCCTCCAGGTCGCCCTGTCGGGCCGTCACGTCGACGAGGTTGATCGTCCCGAACGCCGCCCCGCGCACGTCGCCGAGCTCACCGGTCAGGGCGATGGCTTCCTCGTACAGGGCCCGTGCCCGGACATGGTCGCCGAGCTGGACCGCGGTATTGGCGAGGTTGTTCGCTGCGTAGGCGATGCTCTGCCGATCGCCGATCTCGCGGTGGAGCGTGAGGCTCGCCTCGTGGAACGTCGAGGCGGCGCGGAAGTCGCCCTGCATGAACGCCAGGTTGCCGGCCCCGGTGAGGGCGTTCGCCCGGAGCGGCGAGATCTCGTCGGCGACCGCTTCGACCATCCGCTGGAGCCAGCCGCGGCCCTCGGTGAGGTGACCGCGGATCTCCCAGTAGCGCCACAGGCCGGCGGCGATCCGCAGACCGGCGCGACCCTCGCCGGGCTGATCGAGGCACCACTCCAGCGCGGCTCGGATGTCGTCGTGCTCGCGGTCGAGGCGGGGCATCCAGTCGGCCGGTTCGGGTCCCTGGAAGAAGGCCGGTGACGCCTCGTCCGCCAGGGCGAGATACCAGTCGCGGTGCCGCCGCAGGGTGTCGTCCGCCTCGTCGGCCTCGACGAGCCGGCCACGGGCATATTCGCGGACGGTCTCGAGCAGCCGGAACCGGGCCTCGCTGGACCCCGGGTCGGTGGTCACCAGGGACTTCTCGACGAGGCGACCCAGGAGATCGAGGATCTCGTACGCATCCACCGGGTCGCCGGCGCAGACCGACTCCGCCGCTTCGAGGGTCGCGCCGCCGGCGAACACCGAAAGCCGACGGAGTGTCGCGCGCTCGGGCTCGGTCAGCAGGTCGTAGCTCCAGTCGATGGTCGCCCGCAGCGTCTGGTGCCGCGCGACGGCGGCGCGGCTGCCGCCGGTCAGGAGCCGGAACCGGTCGTCGAGACGAGCCGCGATCTGCTCGACGGGGAGCGCCCGGACGCGGGCCGCGGCGAGCTCGATCGCGAGCGGGATGCCGTCCAGGCGGCGG
Organism: uncultured Chloroflexia bacterium; assembly: GCA_963749735.1. Lineage (GTDB taxonomy): Bacteria > Chloroflexota > Limnocylindria > Limnocylindrales > CSP1-4 > Chersky-267. The sequence goes on along the minus strand of CAVVNZ010000010.1, from coordinate 278,023 downwards.
CACAGCTGGGCGACCGACCGTGCGTTCTGCTCGGTGAGGGCGAACGTCGGCTGGACCGCCCGCGCCCGCTCGACGAAGAGCTGACACGCGGCGACGGCGCCGAGCTCGCTCAGGCTGACGTTCGGGCCGAGCTCAGGGGTGGTCAGCGAGGCGATCGGCAGGATCGCCTCGCCGGGGACGCCGAGCGCCTCGCGGCTCGTCACCACGACCCGGACCGCCGAGCACGACCGGACGAGCGCCTCGGCCAGCTCGGCGCACTCGCCCAGGACCGGGTCGCAGTCATCGAGGAGGAGCATCAGCCGCTTGCCCTTGAGCTGATCGACGATCGCCGAGAGGAGCGACCGTCCGGCGGACTCCGTCAGGCCGATCGCGCTGGCGACCGACGGGAGCACGAAGACCGGGTCGGTCAGCGCACCGCACTCGACGACCCAGACACCGTCGTCGAACTGATCGAGGAGCGTCCGGGCAAGGCGGAGCCCGACGCGGGTCTTGCCCACCCCGCCCGGGCCGGTCAGGGTCAGCAGCGCGGACTGGTCGAGCATCCGGGTGGCCTGTTCGAGCTCGCGGTCGCGACCGACGAAGCTGGTCACCTCCAGCTCGAGGTTGTTCCTCGGCGCATCGGTCGTGCGCGGCGGGGGGAAGTCACGAGCCAGGCCGGGGCCGGTGACCTGGAACAGCCGCATCGAAGTGTCTAGGGATCGGAGCCGATGCGTCCCGAGGTCCGCGACCCCGAAGCCGGCCGGCCACGCCTCGCCGATCAGGCCGCGCGTGGTCTGTGAGATCAGGATCTGGCCACCGTGGCCCGCGGCGCAGATGCGCGCTGCCCGGTGGACATCGAGCCCGACATAGCCCTCCGTCTCGTTGCGCGGCTCCCCAGTGTGGATCCCCATCCGGTCCCGGACGACGGCGCCTTCAGGCCAGGTGTGGCCGTCGATCGCGTGCTGTCCATCGATGGCGGCCTCGACCGCCTCGCGTGCACTCGCGAAGACGAAGTAGAGGCCGTCACCGGCCGAGCCGCGTTCGAACGCGTCGTGCCTCGCGAACGCCTCGCGGAGCAACCGGTGGTGATCCGCCAGCGCCTGGGGATACCGGTCACCGAGCGTCTGCAGCAGGTTCGTCGAACCCTCGATGTCCGTGAACACCAGGGTGACCGTCCCCGCCGGAAGGCCGGCTTCGGGGGATGCCTCGATCAACGCCATGACTCCTATCTCGTCCCGGTCCAGCAGGGTACGCGAAACGTCCGAGATGGTTCGTGCGCCGACCGGACGACGGTATCACCGCCGTGGGTCGTCGGCCGCCGGGCCCGACGACGCGGCTGCCTCCAGGACTACGGCAACGTCCCTGACCAGGCCGGCATCGCGCCGGTCGGCCGCTTGCCGAAGATCACGAGGGTCTTCCCGGATGCCGCGACGCTCGTCATCTCGGCGCCGTCGAACGAGTCCTGGTCCGCCAGTCGCGTCCAGGCGACGCCATCCGGGGAGGACCAGACCGCGGCGCCGAGCCCGGCCTTACCGACGGCGACGAGCGTGTCCCCGGCCACGATCACGCGGTTCATCGCGCCGCCCTTGAGCGCATCGCTCGACGTGACCCGGACCCATGCCACGCCGTCGACCGATGTCCACACGGCGGCATCCGCTCCGTCCTTGCCCACGGCAACCAAGCCGGATCCAGCGTGGACCACGTCCCGGGCGACGCCGGTCGGCGCACCACCGGCTGGCGGGGCGGCGCTCGTCCAGGTCTTCCCATCGGGGGAGGTCCACGCGGCGAAGGTGCCGTCGGCGCGGCCGCCGACCGCGACAAGGCCGGGACCACCCGCCACGACCGAGCTGGCGCTCGCGTCGATGAAGGCCGGATCTCGCCGGTGCACGGTCCAGCTCTGGCCATCGGACGAGGTGAGGCTCATCGCGTCCTTCGGGCCCGACGAGACGTCCGACACGTCGGAGCCGACCCCCACAACGCCGGGACCACCGGCGCCGAGGCCCTCGAGGACGCAGCACTCCGAGTCCCGGGCGACGGCGAACGTCGACGGCGTCCAGGCGGCTCCATCCGGCGACGTCCAGAGGTCGAGGCCAAGGCACTCTCCGCCACCTGTCGGTGGGCATTCCTGGCCACCTGCGACGAACCCACTCGCGTCTGCCGTCACATCGGTCAGGAGCCTATTTGCGAAACTCTCCTGGGTCGCACCCTTCGTCCAGGTGAGTCCGTCGGCGGAGGTCCAGGCCGATCCATCGACGCCGTTGTCGGGTCGTGCGGTGTAGCCCACGACCAGGAACCCGTGGCCGTCGTCGATGGCGTCGCCGATCTGTGCCGAAGCGAAGGCGCTGACATCGGTCATGGGCGTGACGCTGATCCCGCTCGTCGACGAGGCGGCCGGGGCAGTCGACGCGCCAGGCGTCGAAGGTGCTGTCGAGACCGCGGGGGCCGTCGATCCAGTGGGGAGCGCCGTCGCCGCACTCGCGCCGCACCCGACGGGCGCCGCGCACGCGCACGCGACCAGGACCAGCCGAAACCACCGGGCCATGACGGTCCTCCAGATGCGGTCCTGGGGCGTGGATCGCCAGCGGGGTCCGAGCATACGCCGTCGGCGGCCACGGGATCGGTCGGCGGCTGCGGCTCGCGGCGCGCAGCATCGGGTACCCTCGGGCCATGCCCTTCATCGGGGATCACCTGGCGGGGCGGTACCGGCTCGAGGCCCGGATCGGTTCGGGCGGGTTCGCGACCGTCTACCGCGCCCGGGACCTCCGTCTCGAACGGGACGTCGCGGTCAAAGTCCTGCTCGCCAACCACGCGAGCGACCCGGTGCTGGCCGCGCGCTTCGACCGAGAGGCGCGGGTCCTGGCCGCCGTGAGCCACCCGAACATCGTCGCCATCCACGATGTCGCGTCCGGTGACCCGGCGAGCGGCGCGGAGCCGTTCCTCGTGATGGATCTGTGCACCGGCGGCTCGCTGGCGGATCGCCTGGCCGCGTCACCGTCGCGGGCGCTCCCCCCGGACGCTCTCGTTCCGATCCTCGTCGACGTCGCGTCCGGTCTCGCGGCGTTGCACGCTCGTGGGATCGTCCACCGCGATCTCAAGCCCTCGAACATCCTGCTCGGAGAGGGCCGGGCACGCATCGCCGACCTCGGGATCGCCGCGGCCGGCCCGAGCGAGCTGACCGCACCGGGGACGGCCATCGGGACACTCGCCTACCTCGCACCGGAGCAGCTGACAGGCGATCCGGCAAGCCCCGCGAGCGACGTCCACGCTCTCGGGATCGTCGCGTTCCTGGGCCTGACCGGTGGACTGCCCCGTCCCGCGGACAGCGTCTCCGGGCTCGTGACGGCAAGCCGTCGGCCGGTCGACCGCGTCTCGGTCCGCGATCCGGCACTGGGCACGGCGTTCGATGCCGCGGTCGCCGGGGCGCTCGCCGCCGACCCGTCGCGACGGCCGGCCGCGGCCGAGCTCGGAGCCATGCTCAGTGCCTCGCTTGGTCGTGGCCGGTGGGCGCCACCCGTCGCAGCGTCGTCCACGACGTCCGACGCCACCACCCTCACCGGGCTGGACCTCGATCTCGATCGCGACGACGCGACCGCCGGCGTCGACACCCGGGACCCGGACGGCGGTCGCATGCTCGCCGTCGCGGTCGTGCTCATCGGTGCTGTCCTCATCGGTGCCGCGGGTCTCGCCCTCCTTCGACCCGGCGGGTCGGCCGAGGCCCAGCTGCCGTCGATCCCGGTCGGGGTCCTGGACGTCAGTCCGTCGGCGGTGACCAGCCTCGTGCCGAGCCCGAGCCCGAGCCCGACACTGACGCCGACACCGAGCCCCACGCCGACCCCGAAGCCGACCCCCACGCCGACCTTGGACCCGTTTGGGCTGGCCCGCGCTGGCAGCGACGAGATGCGGGCTGCGATCGCAGCGTCTCGAGGCAAGGACGGCCTGAAGGGTCGTGAGGCGAAGGACCTCGAGGATCAGCTCGACCGGTTCGACCGGGCGCTCGAGACGCTCGATGCCGGGGCCGCGCGCGATGCGGCCGATCGGCTCGGTCGACAGGTCCGCGACCTCGTTGACCGGCGAGCCATCGAGGGGGACGTCGCCGACCGATTGCAGACCGCCGCCGATCGCCTGATGGCGATGGCGCAGGACCTCCCCGACTGAGGCGACGGTCATGACCGTCGATCAGCGGAAGGCCGGGATCACCTCGCGGGCGAAGACCTCGGCCGATCGACGATCGTGGAAGTACACGCTCACCATCGTCACGCCGAGATCGATGAGCGGACGGAGCTGACGGATCGCGTCGTCGGGCGTCGGCCCCATGACCCAGTCGATCTCGCCCGCATAGAGCCCGGTCGGGTCCTGCGCCGACGTGACCGAGGCCATCGTGCCCGCAGGATGGTCGAGAGCCGGAAAGTCGGCGAGATCCGCGGGGAAGTACGCCTCCCCGCTGGCGTGCAGCCCCATCGTCGCCCAGTCGCGGCCGACCTCCAAGCAGGCCGTCCGCAGCTCGTCGACGAGCGGCCCATAGCGCTCGATCGGCCCGTCCCACGACCAGTAATCGGCCTTCGCCGCGGCGACCCGCATGAGTTTCGGCCGGCGACCACCGACCAGGATCGGGATCGGCGGATCCGGTCGTGGTTCGCAGTAAGCCTCGCGGATCCGGTAGTGGCGGCCCTCGAACGTCGCGGGGGCCTGGGTCCACATCGCTCGCAGGATATCGATCGCTTCGCCCAGTTCCTCGACGCGTGGGAGCGAGTTTAGAGAAAGACATGTGAGGTCAGTCACGGCTCGGCCTGTTCGCACAACGTATCCGGAGCGTTGTGCGGGCCTCGTCCTCTTCGACCCGCGAGTGAAGGGCGTCCGTTCGCCGGATTACCCGTGGACCCAGACCGAGGATGAGTGGCGCCGACAGCTCACCGAGGTGCGGGCACGGTGGGGAGCGCGTGACTATCTCGAGGACCTCGCCCGGGAGTGGGCTCCCGAGGTGTCGGACCAGGCGGCCTTCGTCGACTGGTTCGTGTGGCATATGCGCCGCAGCCTGAGTCCAGGTGCCGCCCTGACGTCGTTCCGAACTGCGATGGAGCTCGATGTGCGCGACGTCCTAGCGGCCGTCCGAGTGCCGGCCCTTGTGATGCCGCGGCCGGCGTTGCCCGGACCCGGGCACTACACGGCGGCCCGGATCCACGGATCCGAGGTGGTCGAGCTGCCGGCATTCCGGGGCGTCTACACGTGGGTGGATGACGAGGCGCACCTCGCGACGATGGAGGCGACCGCAGGCTTCGTCTCGCGCCTGACGTCACCAGCCAGGCCGGAGCGGGTGCTCGCGACGATCCTGTTCACGGACATCGTCGGCTCGACCGAGCTGGCCGCCCGGCTTGGCGACGCCGCCTGGCGTGAGCTCCTGGCGCGGCACCACGCGATCGTCCGGCGCGAGCTTGCCCGGTTCCAGGGCCGGGAGCTCGATACCGCCGGCGACGGGTTCTTCGCGACCTTCGACGGCCCGGCCAGGGCGGTCCTCGCCGCGGCGGCCCTGCGCGAGCCGCTGCGGGCCATCGGTATCGACGTGCGCGCCGGTGTCCATACCGGCGAATGTGAGGTGAGCGACGGCAAGATCGTTGGGATCGCGGTCTCGATCGGCGCCCGCATCTCGTCGCTCGCCGGCCCGGGCGAGATCCTCGTGTCGAGCACCGTCAAGGATCTCGTGGCCGGATCCGGACTCCGCTTCGAGGATCGTGGCGAACACCAGCTAAAGGGGGTCCCCGAGACCTGGCGCGTCTTCGCGCTCGCGGTCTGACCTCGCCGCCGGGGTCTCGGCCACCGGGCTACCATTGACCTTCCGTGACGACCATCGCCCCGAACGACTTCACGCACCTCCACGTCCACTCCGAGTTCAGCCTGCTGGACGGTCTGGGGAGGATCAACGACCTCGTCGACGGGGCCGCCCAGCAGGGCTTCGATAGCCTCGCGTTGACCGACCACGGTGCGCTCTACGGCGCCGTGGCGTTCTTCCAGGCAGCGACCTCCAAGGGCATCAAGCCGATCATCGGCGTCGAGACCTACGTCGCCCGGCGATCGATGGCCGACAAGGAGGGCAAGGCCGACGCCCAGCCGTTCCACCTCATCCTCCTGGCCAAGGACGACGTCGGCTACCGGAACCTGTGCCGCCTGGTCACCGACGCCCATCTCGACGGCTACTACTACAAGCCGCGGATCGACCGGGACCACCTGGCGAAGCACAGCGAGGGTCTGATCGGGCTGTCGGCCTGCCTCGGCGGCGAGATCCCGCGCGCGCTCGAGACCGACGACTGGGAGCTGGCGCGCAAGCTCGCCGGCGAATACGGCGACATCTTCGGGAAGGACGGCTTCTACCTCGAGCTCCAGGACCACGGCCTCGCCGAGCAGCGTCGGCTCAACGAGCAACTCCTTCGGCTGGCGCCGGAGGCCGGCCTCCCGCTGGTCGTGACCAACGACCTCCACTATGTCCACGAGGCCCAGTCCGAGGCCCACGACGTCCTGCTTTGCGTCGGGACCGGCAACAACCTCGACACCCCGGGCCGGATGAAGTTCGAGACCCACGACTTCTACCTGAAGTCCGCGGCCCAGATGGCCGCCCTCTTCCCGGACCAGCGCGAAGCGCTGCTCAACACCCGCAAGATCGCCGAGATGACCGGCGGTCTCCAGCTCCCGCTGGGGCAGCTGCGCATCCCACACTTCCCGGTCCCCGACGGCCACACGGTCGAGAGCTGGCTGGCGGCGGAGTGCCAGCGCGGCCTCCAGGCTCGCTACGGCACGGTGACCCCCGAGCTCCAGGAGCGGCTCGACTACGAGCTCCGGGTCATCACGACGATGGGCTACGCGGGCTACTTCCTGATCGTCGCGGACTTCGTCCGGTTCGCCCGGGACCAGAAGATCCAGACGACGTGCCGGGGGAGCGCCCCGGGCTCGATCGTGACCTACACCCTCGGCATCACGCCGGTCGATCCGATCCTCTACCAGCTCCCGTTCGAACGCTTCCTCAACCCGGACCGGGTGACGATGCCCGACATCGACGTCGACTTCGAGGACGGGCGTCGCGAGGAGGTCATCGCCTACGTCGGCCGGAAGTACGGCCAGGATCACGTCGCCCAGATCATCACCTTCGGGACGATGCTCGCCCGGGCGGCCATCCGGGACGTCGGGCGGGTCCTCGGGATGAGCTACGGCGAGGTCGACCGGATCGCCAAGGCCGTGCCGAACCAGCTCGGGATCAAGCTGGACGAGGCGCTCGTGATCGCGCCCCAGTTCCGCGAGATGGTCGACGTGGATCCACAGGTCGGCAAGCTGGTCGACCTGGCACGACAGCTGGAAGGCGTGACCCGCAACGCGAGCACCCATGCCGCCGGCGTGGTCATCAGCCGCGAGCCGTTGACCGAGCTGATGCCGCTCCAGCGGGCCACCAACTCCGACGGCCTGATGACCCAGTTCGAGATGCACGCCGTGGAGGCGCTCGGGCTGCTGAAGTTCGACTTCCTCGGGCTGTCGAACCTGACGATCCTGCGCCAGGCGGTCGAGCTGGTGAAGGCGGAGCGAGACGTCGACATCGATCTCGATGCGATCCCGCTGGACGACGCCACGACGTTCGAGCTGCTGGCGAGCGGCGAGACGACCGGCATCTTCCAGCTCGAGTCGGCCGGGATGCGGCGCTACATCCGGGAGCTGCGGCCGACGTCGGTCTACGACCTCGCCGCCATGGTGGCGCTCTACCGCCCCGGCCCGATGGACAACATCCCGGCCTACATCCGGCGGAAGCACGGCCTGGAGCCGGTGACCTACCTCCATCCGCTGCTCGAGCCGTACCTCGAGAAGACCTACGGGATCTTCGTCTACCAGGAAGACATCATGGCTGCGGCGATGGGTCTCGGCGGGTTCACCGGACCGGAAGCCGACACGCTCGGCTACGCGATCCGGAAGAAGAAGTCCTCGGTCCTGCGCGCCCAGAAGGAGAAGTTCGTCACCCAGGCCGCCGAGCGCGGCGTGCCCGCACAGACGATCGACGCGGTCTTCAAGGCGTTCGAGCCGTTCGAGCGCTACGGCTTCAACAAGGCCCACGCGACCTGCTACGGCCTGGTCGCCTACCAGACCGCCTATCTCAAGGCGAACTACACGGTCGAGTACATGACGGCCGTGTTGACCGCCGTACGGGACACGTCGGAGAAGGTCGCCGCGGCCGTGGCCGAATGTCGGCGGCTGGGCATCGCGGTGCTCCCGCCCGACGTCCACCGATCCGACGTCGAGTTCACGGTCGAGGGCGACGCGATCCGGTTCGGCCTGCTGGCCGTCAAGAACGTCGGCCAGGGTGCCATCGAGTCGATCATCGCCGCCAGGGACGAGGACGGCGAGTTCCGGTCGTTGAGCGACATGTGCTCGCGGATCGACCTGCGACTGGCCAATCGGAAGGTGCTCGAGGCCCTGGCCAGGGTCGGGGCGCTCAACGCCTTCGGCCACCCCGCGCAGATCGTCGATGGACTCGACGACGCGCTCGCGACCGGCGGCGCCGCCCAACGCGATCGGCTGACCGGGCAGACGTCGCTGTTCGAGCTGGCGGCGGAGCCCTCGGCGCTCGACGTGCCGCTCCGGGCCCTGCCGGAGACGCCGACCCGGATCCGCCTCGGCTGGGAGAAGGAGCTGCTCGGGCTGTACCTCTCGGATCACCCGCTGGGCGAGATCGCCGAGGCCATCGGTCCGTTCGTGACGGCGTATTCGGGCGACCTGCGCGACGAGTCGCTCGACCAGCAACGGGTCGTCGTCGGCGGGATCGTGACCGGCGTGCGGATCGTCATCACCAAGGCCAAGGCGACGATGGCGATCGTCAGCCTCGAGGATCTCCAGGGTTCGGTCGAGGTCGTCGTCTTCCCGCGGATGTACGAGGAGACCCGCCCGACGTGGACCGATGGTCGGATCCTGCTGGTCGCCGGCCGGCTGGACCACAAGGGCGAAGAGGTGTCGTTGCTGGCCGATCTCGCCGTCGACTGGGACGAGGCGGTCGGCCGGGGTCCGGACTCGTTCGCCCGCGACGTCGCGGCCGCCGATCGGTCACGGGGGCGCGGTGGTCGACCGGGCTACGGCGGCAACGGGAACGGCAGTGCGAACGGTCAGGGGAACGGCTACGCGCGGACCGGCGGGGGACGGTCCGCGGAGGGCGAGCGAGCGCCCGTCCCGGTCGGTCCGGGCCCCGATCCGGGCTCGTCGGTCGGCATCCCGGTCGTCGCGGCTCCGGTGGCGATGGCCGCGGTCAGCCCGCTCCGGGCGGGGGCTCGCGGCGCCGACGCCTCACCGGCCCGGATGCCCGACCTCGCCCCGGCCCCCGAGCTGCGCGAGGAGGACGACGACGAGCCGGCGTTCCCCGACGAGGTCAACGCGCAGGTCGCCCGTGCGGCGAGCGCCCCGACGCTCCCGGTCGAGGCCGGGGCGGATCAGGTCCTCCACGTCAGGTTCACGGGTGGCAGCGGGACCGAGGACGCGATGGAGACGTTCCGTCAGCTGCTCCGGGCCCATCCCGGCTCGACCCGCGTCGTGATCCACGTGCCGTCCGGGCGCAGCGGCGGCGAGCTCCCGATGGAGCTCCGTTCCGGCGTCGCCTACGACGCCGAGCTGCTCGCCGAGGTCCATCGACGCCTCGGCCCCGGCGCCGCGGCGCTCAGCCTGGACTGAGCGGACCGCGGGATCAGCCCTTCGCGTTCTGCGCTCGCATCGCCTGGACGACGGCGTAGCGGTCCGTGAACTCGCCGCGGACCGAAGCGATGGTGGCCGAATCCAGCAGCAGCTCATTGGCGATCTCGTTGATGACCGCGCTCTCCTCGGCGGAGATCGAGCCGTCGACCGCATCGATCAGGAAGCAGCAGCGGAACAGATCCATCCGCTCCTCGAGGCTCGTGCCTTCGACCCACTCGCGCGTGACGAGGTAATCCTCGGTCCCGCCGATCAGCCGCTCCTGCTGCTTGGCGATCTCCACGACGAGGACCGCCTGCGCCTCGGGGATCTTGCCGTGCTCGATGACGATCTTCTCCATCAGCGCCGTCTCCTCGTCGGTCGTGACGCCGTCGGAGTTGGCCGCTCGCCCGAGGATGTAGGCGAACCCGGCCAGGTGCCTCGCCCGGTCGGGCGGGAGCGCCTCCAGCTCGCTCACGATCCGGCGGACCGTGGCAGTGTCCTCCGACGGGGCGACCGGGCGGGGAACGAGCTCGGGCTCGGGATCGGGCTTGGGCGTCCCGCCGAAGAAGCGTCGAAGGGTCATCGGTTGCATCTCCTCGATGTCGTGCGTCGGCGCGAGTCTACCCGGGGTCGGCCCGACGGGTCCGACGACGCGTTCGCCGAGTGTGGTTGACTGCCCGCGATGGTCTTCCTGACGGCAGCGACGGCGACCCTCGCCGCGCTGCTCGCGTTCCTGGTCGAACCGCTCGTCGGCAAGCTGCTGCTGCCGTCCTACGGCGGGGCGGCGGCGGTCTGGACCACCGCGCTCGTGTTCTTCCAGGCGGCGCTCCTGCTGGGGTATGCACTGGCCCACGTCGCCATCCGCTGGCTCGGCGTCCGCCGGGCGGCGCTCGTCGAGCTGATCATCGTGTTCGTGCCGCTCCTCGCGCTGCCGGTCGGGCTCCCGGCAGGCGCGTCCTCCGCGCACGGCGCGACGCCCGCGGTCGGCCTGGCCGGGCTCTTGGCCCTCGCGGTCGGTGCTCCGTTCGTCGCCCTGGCGACCGCGACGCCGACCCTCCAGCGCTGGCTCGCCGCCACGGGCGGTCCCGCCGCGGGCCAGGGCGCCGTCCGGCTGTTCGCCGGCAGCAACGCCGGCAGCCTGGTCGCGCTGCTCATCTACCCCACCGTGGTCGAGCCGAACCTCGATCTCGACGCCCAGGCGCGCCTCTGGGCGATCGGCTACGTCGCGTTCGCGACGCTCGTCGCGATCGGGGTCGTCACCGTCCTCCGGCGGACGCCACCGGCCGATCGGCTCTCTGGCCCGGCCGACCCCGCCGGCCGCGCCGAGCCCACGAGCGGCGACGAACCCGCCAGCGACGACGGACCCGCGGGCCAGCCGGCTCTCGCCGCCAACCTCGTTCCAGCGCCGTCAGCCAGGACCCGGCTCGCATGGATCGGTCTCGCCGCCGTCCCGGCCGCGCTCGTCATCGGGACCACCGCCCACCTGTCGACCGACGTCGCCGCCGTCCCGATGCTGTGGGTCCTCCCGCTGGCCGTCTATCTCGCGACGTTCATCCTGGCCTTCGCCGGTCGCCGCCCGATCGGTCTCCGCCTCGCGGACGTCGCGCTTCCGCCGCTGACGATCGGCGTCGTCGTCAGCCTCATCGGCGGCGCGGCGCTGCCCCTGTGGTCGATCTTCGCGATCGAGCTCGGTGCGCTGGGGTGCGCGGCCCTGGTCTGCCATGGCCGGCTGTCGCTCGCTCGGCCCGTCCCGGAGCGGCTGACCGAATACGATCTCGCGATCGCCGCCGGTGGCGCGCTCGGCGGAGTCCTCGCCGGGATCGTTGCGCCGCTCGTCCTGGTGATCCCGCTCGAGGGACAGATCGCCCTGGTGATCGCCCTCGCGGTCCGCTGGGGCGCGAGCTGGGACGATGAGGCGCCCGGGGACCAGGAGGCGGATGGTCCAGGCGCGCCGGGAGCCCCTGCCGGCCGGCACGTCGGAGGGACCGCGGACGGGATCCGACGGCTCGCCGATGCCGCGTGGCGGACGCCGTTCCTCGCGCGCTACAGCGTCGCGGCGCTGGCGATCGTGCTGGGACTGGCCTGGGCCGGGATCGAGGCCGACCCCGGCGTCGTGGTCGGCGCCCTCGTTCTGGGGCTGCTCCTTGGTCTTGCCCGCTGGCCGATCGTCTTCGCTGCGTCGATGGGCGCCGTCTTCGGCCTGTCCCTGCTGGCGATCCAGCCGGCCATCGAGTCGACCCGTACGTTCTACGGTGAGCGGCGCGTCGTCGAGGACGCCTCCGGCCGTCACGCGCTGCTGGCGGGCACGACGATCCAGGGGATCCAGCGCTACCTCCCGATCGATCGCCGTCGTGACCCGGTCGGCTACTACCACCCGGCGAGCCCGCTCGCCGACGTCATCGGGATGGTCGACGCGCGTCACCCGGCGTCGCGGACGGGCCTCATCGGTCTCGGGGTCGGCGGTCTGGCCGCCTTCGGCCGGCCGGGCGACACGATGACGTTCTACGAGATCGACCCGGCGGTCGTCGCCATCGCCCGTGATCCGCACCTGTTCACCTACCTCGCCGACACCCGGGCGCAGGTCGAGGTGGTGGTCGGAGACGGTCGCCTCGGCCTCGATGGCGCGCCGCCCGGCGCATTCGATCTCATCGTCGTCGATGCGTTCGACTCGGACTCGATCCCGGTCCACCTTCTGACGCGCGAGGCGATCGAGGGATACCTCGAGCGGCTCGGGCCCGACGGAGTCGTGGCGTTCAACGTCTCGAACCGGTTCGTCTCGCTCGAGCCGGTGCTCGCCGCGGCTGCCCGCGACCTCGGCCTGGTCGGGCTCGCCCGCCTCGACGACCCGGCCCCGAGCCTCATCGGCGACGCCGACGCCTCCGACGTCGTCGTCCTCGCTCGGTCATCGGCCGATCTCGAGGCCCTCGCGTCGAAGCCCGGATGGCGTCCACTGGTCGCGCCGATCGCCCGGACCTGGACCGACCGCTACAGCGACCTGTTCGGGTCGTTCGGGACGCCCTGACGTCGCTCGGCCATGGCGTTGCCGACGAATCGCACGATCGCGGACAGCACGACGAACCCCGCCAGGATCGCGACGCAGTAGAGGGCGACCGATCCGTAGCCGCCATGCGCGGGGTCGAGGAACGGGTACGGGTACCACTGCGCGATCGGTCCGCGCACGAGCGTGTAGACGAGCCAGACCACCGGGAACGCAAGCCACAGGAGAGACTGGCGGAAGGTCAGGCGGGTCGCCGGCGGGTCGACGATCCAGTCGATCGTGACGACGATCGGGATCACCTTGTGGAGGACGTCGTCCACCCAGCCGATCGCGAGCGACAGCTCGGCCCCGGACAACAGGAGGATGACGACCAGGAACGTGACGATCAGGTAGACGACCGCCGCGCCGCGGAGCAGGTCGATCCGCATCGAGTGGCCGGCCTGCCAGCGGATCGCGCCGACAAGCAGCAGGGTCGCGCCGAGGATGTTGCTCAGGATGGTGAAGTAGCTGAAGAAGTTCGCCGGCTCGAACGCGCCGGCGTCGGCGAGCGCCCGCGCCTGGACGCCGATCGCGAAGAACGTCAAGAGGCCGAACGCCGCTCGGGCCGCGGCCAGGGGGAGGCGTCGGTCCACGGCGGCTAGCGGGTCCCGCCGTGGCCGTCCTTGGCCTGCACCTTGACCTCGAGCGCGGCCAGGTCCTCGGCCTCGCCGGCATCGTGGCGTCCGTCGATGTCCGGTTGGGGCGGATCGGCCGGGGGTGGACTCGGGAGCAGATCGCCGATGCTCGTCGCGATGCGATGGAGCAGGCCCGTCAGGGCGTTCATCAGGTCGCTGCCGGAGCCGGTCTCTTGGGTTCGATGATGGCGAGCGCGTTCCCGCTCGGATCGATGATCCAGGCCGCCCAGGCGAAGCCCATGTCGGCGATCCCTTCATCGTCGGTCTTCGGATCGGGCGCATCGTACGACTCGATGCGGACCCCGCGTGCCCGGAGATCGGCGAGCTCCGCCCGGAGGTCGGGCACGCGCCAGGCAAGCTGGGTCTGCATGTCCGAGGTGCCCGTCGTGCTCAGCGTGACGGATAGCTGCGATCCCAGACCGGATCGGAAGATGATCCGTTCCCCGTCCTCGCGGAGGATGTCGAGCCCGAGCGTGTCGTGGTAGAACGCGCGGCTCACCGCGAGGTCCTTCGACAACAGGATCGGGAAGACGAGATGGTCTCCAAGCATGGCGTCCGCTCCGGGTTCGCAGGTTGTCCGAGCTCATCGGTCTGATGGTGCCGAAGCCGGGATTTGAACCCGGACGCCCTTGCGGGCAAGGGTGTTTGAGACCCTCGCGTCTGCCAGTTCCGCCACTTCGGCCCGTGGGACCGTGATGGTAGCGGGTCGGGCCCCCGATCCGGTCGAGGGCGTCGACGCCCGAGGCCGGGAACCGCCCGGTGGACCCGGACGTCTCCGCCGACGACGATGCTAGACTCGCCGCGCCTCACCCAGCCCGTCCGGAGGTGGCCCCCGATCGTGGAGGACCGTCGCCCGACCGCGGCCGTCGACGATCCCGTCCAGCGGCGCGATCTCATCCTGATCGAGCGTGCCCGCGACGGCGATCTCGGCGCCTTCAACGACCTTGTCGAGCTGTACCAGGATCAGCTCTTCGCGCTCGTCGCCCGGATGGTCCCGGACCGCGACCAGGCATCCGACGCGGTCCAGGAAGCCTTCTTCTCGGCCTATCGGAACCTCGCCGGGTTCCGCGGTGGCAGCGTCAAGTCGTGGCTCAACCGGATCTGCGTCAACGCCGCGATGGACGCCCAGCGCGCGCGCAAACGACGCCCGGTCCAGCCATACCCCGAGTTCGAGGACGACAGCTGGCAGCCTCCGACGGGGGAGGAGGCGGATCCCGAGCGTCTCGTCCTGACCGCCGAGCGGTCGCACGTGCTCAGCGCGGCGCTCGCCCGGATCACTGACGATCAGCGCGATGCCATCGTCCTGTTCGACGTCCAGGGCTACGACTATGCGGAGATCGCCGAGATGACGGGGGTGTCCCTGGGGACGGTCAAGTCCCGGATCCACCGTGGGCGACTCGCGCTGCGGGGCCTGCTCGAGGACCGGATGGAACTCTTCCGTGGTTGAGGTCGTCTGAAGGCCGTGCCGTACCTGCCCCACACCCGCCCCGATCACGACGAATCGCTCATCGCCAGGCTCGCGGTGGACGACCTTGACCCGCGTGAGGCGTCCGACGCTCGTCGGCTCGTGGCCGAGTGTCCGGCCTGCGCGGAGCTCCTGACCGACCTCCGGCTGATCGCTTCGGCGACGGCCGCGCTGCCGGCCCCGAGCCGGACCCGCGACTTCCGCCTCACCGAGGCCGATGCGGCCCGGCTGCGTCCCGGAGGCTGGCGCGGTCTCGTCGCCCGCTTCGGCAGTCCCGGGTTCGCCTTCACCAAACCGCTGGCGACCGGGCTGGCGACGCTCGGCATCGCCGGGCTGATCCTCGCCTCCCTCCCGGGGAGCATCGGTGGATCGGCCGCGTCGGCGCCCGAGGCTGGGCTCGGTACCACCGCCGGACCGGTCCAAGCCCAGGATGCCGGGCCGCTCCCCGCGGTCGGGGTGGCGCCCCCGATGGCCGGCCCCGAGGTCGCGTCGAGCGCGAAGGCCGCCCCGAGCCCGGGCGCTGCCTACGGCGGAGCGGCCGCCACCGACCAGGGGAACGGGTCGCGCGATGGGTCTGCGAGCCCGGCCGCCGCGGCGGCCGCACCGACGAACCCGGCTGCGTCGACGGGCGTCGATCGAGCGGCGATCACGAACGGGTCGTCCGGATCGAGCCCGACGCCGGCGCCCAGCCCGCTCGCGGCACTGTCGGTCACGCTCCTGCTCGCCGGGCTCGCCCTGTTCGGTCTCCGACTGCTCGCGGCACGCATCGTCTGAGCCGACGTCGCCCCCGCCGACGGGGCGGCGACCGGCGGTGGCAGGCAACACCCCGCCCTGACGGACGGGCGGGCGCGGGTACACTCACGGTGTCCACACGACCGCGTCCTGAGGCCTGCCGATGGAACGCCTGATGCTGCTCGACGGCAACGGGCTCATCTACCGCGGATACTTCGCGCTCCCACCCCTGACGACGTCGAAGGGCGAGCTCGTCAACGCGGTCTTCGGGTTCTGCAGCATCGTCCTCCGCGGGTTCCAGGACATCGATCCGACCTACGTCGCGGTGGCGTTCGACCTGTCCGGCCCGACCTTCCGTCACGAGCGGTTCGCGGACTACAAGGCGACCCGCCAGCGGATGCCCGACGACCTGCGCGACCAGTTCCCCAAGGTCCGCGAGGTCGTCAAGGCTCTGCGGATCCCCGTCTACGAGCTCGCGGGCTACGAGGCGGACGACGTCATCGGGACGCTCACCGTCCAGGCCGAGCGCGACGGGCTCGACACGACGATCGTGACCGGGGACCTGGACATGCTCCAGCTGGTGACCGACCGGACCCGGCTGATGACGACCCGTTCGGGTGTCCAGAACACGATCATCTACGACCCGCCCCGCATCCTCGAACGGTACGGCCTGATCCCGTCCCAGATGATCGACTTCAAGGCCCTGAAGGGCGATTCGACCGACAACATCCCGGGCGTTCCCGGGGTCGGCGACAAGACCGCCGCCCAGCTGATCCAGACGTTCGGCAGCCTCGAGGGGCTGTTCGAGCGGGTCGACGAGGTCCCGCGCGAGAAGCTCCGGGCGGCCCTCATCGAGGCCAAGGACCGCGTCCTCGAATCCCGCGAGCTGATGACGATCGTCCGCGACGTCCCGGTCGAGCTCGACCGCGAAGCCGCTCGGCTGGGCGACTACGACCGGGAGGGCGTGATCCGCCTGTTCCGCGAGTACGAGTTCCGCACGCTCATCGAGCGGCTGCCCGCGCTGACCGGCGAACGTGCCGACGAGACCGTGGAGGCGCTCCGGACCGCTGACGCGGGCGAGCCCATCCGGGCCGCCCAGGTCGCCGGTCGGCCGACCGGCTGGGGTCCGGCGCCCGCCGGCGGGTCGCGGGGCGTGGGGGCATCCGCGACCGGATCGCTGGTCGGTGAGGGGAGCGGCCTCCAGCTGTCGCTGGACTTCGCGGCGATGGACCCGGCAGCGGTCGGTGCCGGTGGTCCCGGCTGGGCGCCGGTGTCGCGCGGCGCCAGCGGTCCGGTCGAACCCGCGGCGGACCTGCCGAGTGCGCTGGCGGCTGCGATCGTCGACCCGGGCAGCCGGATCGAGCTCCTCACCGGCGACGCCATCGGCGCCATCGAACCGTGGCTGGCGACCCATCCCGCCGTCGGCGCCGCGCTGGTCAGCGACGATCCGCGGCCGCTGGCGGGCACGGCGATCTCGATGGCCGTCGCCGGACCAGACGGCCGGACCGTGGCGGTCGAGGGACCCGGGGATTCGGCGATCCTGCGCGACCTCCTCGCCCGGGTCGGCGTCGGGCTCGTCGCGCACGAGGCCAAGCCGCTGCTGGTCGAACAGTTCGCCGCCGGGGTCGGCGGGCCCGGGGCTCAAGGTGGCGTTCGACACCCAGATCGCGGCGTACATCCTCAACGCCAGCCTGCGCAGCCAGACGATCGCCGACGTCGTGGCCGAGCAGCTCGACCTGATCCTGCCACCGGCGGTCGAGCTGCCGCCGTTCGCGCGGGCAGGCCTCGAGGCGCTGTCCGCGATCGCCACGCGCGAGCCCACTGGCGGCCGCCCTGGATCGCGAGAAGCTGGACCGCCTGTTCAACGAGATCGAGCTGCCGCTCATCCGCGTGCTGGCCAGGATGGAGGCCGTCGGGGTCGCCCTCGATCGCGACGCGCTGGGCGTGCTCGACATCGAGTTCCGCGCCGAGATCGAGCGCCTGGAAGCCGAGATCTACGCCAGCGTCGGCCACGAGTTCAACCTCGGCAGCCCGAAGCAGCTCGAGCAGGTCCTGTTCACCGAGCTCGACCTGCCGAAGGGCAAGCGGACGAAGACCGGCTACTCGACGGATGCCTCGGTCCTCGAGGAGCTGCGCGCGGCCCACCCGATGGTCGAGGGCCTTCTCGAATGGCGGACCTACACCAAGCTCCGCTCGACCTACGTCGAGGCGCTGCCGATGCTGATCGCATCGGACGGGCGACTGCACACGACGTTCCACCAGGCCGTCGCGGCCACCGGGCGGCTGTCGTCATCCGATCCGAACCTCCAGAACATCCCCATCCGGACGCCGCTCGGCCGGCGCATCCGGAGGGCGTTCGTGGCTGGGGCACCTGACGTGACGCTGGTCGCCGCCGACTACTCGCAGATCGAGCTGCGGATCCTCGCTCACGTCTCGGGCGACGAGCACCTCCGCGACGCCTTCGCCCGGGGTGCCGACATCCATCGGGAGACCGCCGCCCGGGTGCTCCACAAGGCGCCCGAGGTCGTCACCGCGGACGAGCGCTCGATGGCCAAGATGGTCAACTTCGGGATCGCCTATGGGATGAGCGACTTCGGCCTGTCCACCCGAGCCGGCATCCCGCGCAAGGAGGCGCAGGAGTTCATCAACACCTACTTCGCCACCTACTCCGGGATCAGCTACTACATGCTCCACATCAAGGAGCAGGCCCGTCAGCAGGGCTTCGTGACGACGCTCCTGGGTCGGAAGCGGAGGATCCCGGAGCTCGAGGCCCGCAACCCGAGCCTGCGGGCGGCCGGCGAGCGGATGGCGATCAACATGCCGATCCAGGGCACCGCCGCCGACATCATCAAGATCGCGATGATCCGCCTGGCCGAGCGGCTGGAGGAGGGCGGCTTCCGGGCGCGGCCGCTGCTCCAGGTCCACGACGAGCTCCTCCTCGAGGTGCCCCGCGACGAGGTCGACCAGCTTGTCCCTGTCCTCCGCTCGACGATGGAGTCGGCGCTCGCGCTCGACGTGCCCCTGACGGTCGACGTCAAGGTCGGCGACGACTGGGAATCGATGCTGCCGCTGAGCCGGGCCGACGCCGTCGCGGCCGAGGCCGACGAGCCCGTCGAGGCGCCGATCGCCGGTGCCTGAGCTCCCGGAGGTCGAGACCGTCGCGCGGGACCTCCGCCCTCGTCTCGTCGGGGCGACGATCGTCGGTGCCCGCACGTCCTGGTCGCGCACGCTGCGGACCCACACCCCCCAGGCGTTCGCCTCCGCCGTGGCCGGCCGGCGCGTCGAAGCGGTCGGCCGCCGAGCGAAGCTGCTCGTCGTCGACCTGTCCGGTGACGCCGCCCTGACGATCCATCTCAAGATGACCGGTCAGCTGTTCATCGTTCCCGGCGACGTCCCGGTGGATCCGTACGTCCGCCTCGTCCTCGAGCTCGATGACGGGCGCGAGCTGCGGTTCCGCGACATCCGGAAGTTCGGCAAGGTCGGGCTCTACCCCCGCGATCCCGCGACCGGCGAGCTCGTCACGGAGCCGGGCGGTGCCCTGGTCTTCGCCGGGCACGGGCCGGAACCGCTCGACGACGCATTCACCTTGCGCGCCTTCCGCGCCCGGATCCGACGTCGGAAGGGCCGCCTGAAGCCGCTCCTGCTCGACCAGGCCTTCGTCGCCGGCATCGGCAACATCTATGCCGACGAGGCGCTGTGGGCGGCCCGGCTCCACCCGCTGCGGTCGGCCCCGACCCTCCATCCCGCCGACGAACGGCGGCTGTACGACGCCATCCGGTCGATCCTGGCGGAGGCCGTCGAGCGGCGCGGCTCATCGATCGACGACTACACCGCCCCCGACGGTGACGGTGAGATGCAGGAGCGCCTCGAGGTCTACCAGCGGACGGGCGAGCCCTGCCCGCGCTGTGGGCGACCGATCCGGCGGATCGTCATCGGTGGGCGAGCGACCCACTTCTGCTCGTGGTGTCAGCGGCTGTCGGCGGCGGATCGCCGGAGCGCCCGGGCGGTCCTCCGGACGATGACCGGCCGGGGCGACGGGCCGGGTGTCCGGGCCGGCGGGCGCTGGACCGAGCTGTCGGGCGACGCCATCATCGGGCGGACGCCCGCCGAGGCGGTGCGCGCCGACCAGCGGGCACGCACAGAGCGGACGAAGCGTGCGGCCGCTGGGCGCCGGGCGGCGGCTCGCGCAGCCATGTCGTCGGCGCCGACGGACGCGGGCCACGACCCCGACGCGGGCCACGAGAACCCCGACGCGGGACGGCGATGAGCCTCCTTCGGTTCGAGCGGGTCGTTCGCGAGATCGGCACGTTCGTCATCCTCGACGAGGTCACCGCGGCGGTCGCCGCCGGGGATCGGATCGGCCTGGTCGGCCCGAACGGAGCCGGCAAGACGACCCTCCTCCGGATCGGCGCCGGCCTCGACGAGCCGGATCGCGGGACGGTCAGCCGGAAACGCGGCCTGAGCCTCGGCCTCCTGTCGCAGGAGGCGCATTTCGATGCGGCGTTCATGGCCTCGCCGGACCTGCGGACCGCCGTCCGCACGGGCGCCGCGCACCTGGACGTGATGGCGGCCGAGCTGGCCGAGCTCGAGCGTCTCCATCGGGTCACCGACCCGGCATACGCGAACCTGCAACATCGCTTCGAGGTGCTGGGCGGGTACACCCTCGATCAGCGTGTCGACTCGACGCTGTCCGGGCTCGGCTTCGTGCGCGACGAGTGGACCAAGGCGCCGTCGGCGCTGTCCGGCGGCGAGCAGACCCGGGCGGCACTCGCTCGCCTCGTGATCGCCGACCCGGATCTGCTCATGCTCGACGAACCGACCAACCACCTCGACCTCGACGCCCTGGAGTGGCTCGAAGACCACCTTCGACGCCGATCCGGAGCGCTTCTCGTCGCGAGCCACGACCGGGCGTTCCTCGATGCCACGGTGACTCGCGTCTGGGAGCTCCACGAACGCCGGCTGACCGTGTTCCGCGGCGACTACAGCCAGTACCACCGTCAGCGCGAGGAGCGCGACGCGCGGCTGGACAAGGACGTCGACACGCAGGGGGAGTCGATCGCACGCGAACGCGAGCTGGTCCAGCGCTACCGGAGCCACCGCAAGTTCGCCAAGATGCACGAGCACGAGGCGCGGCTCGAGCGGCTGCTGGCCGATCGGGTCGAGGCTCCGAAAGCCGCCAAACGGCTGAAGCTGGCCACGACCGCCCTCGGCGGCGCGGCGCCGTCGCGCTCCGGCGAGATCGTCGTCAGGATCGAGGACCTGGCGATCGGCTACCTCCCGCGGCTTCGCCGGGGAGCCGTCGCGACGGATGAACCGCTGCTGGTCGCCACCATCCCGTTCCTTGCCGCCCAGCGCGGTGAACGGATCGGGATCGTCGGGCCGAACGGTGCCGGCAAGACGACCCTCCTCCGGACCGTGGCCGGCGAGCTGCCGCCGCTTGACGGGCAGCTGGTCATCGGCGGCGGCGTATCGATCGGGTACCTCGCCCAGCTCCGGGGGGCGGCGATCCCCGGCACGACCGTGCTCGACGCCGTCCTCGAGGCGATGCCGATCACCCAGGGCGAGGCGCGCGGCTACCTCGCCCGGTTCCTGTTCCGCGGTGACGATGCCTTCAAGGAGGTCCGCACGCTGTCCGGCGGGGAACGGTCGCGTCTCGAGCTCGCCGTGCTCGGGATCATGCCGGCGAACCTGCTCCTGCTCGATGAGCCGACCAACCACCTCGACATCCCCGCTCGCGAGGCGATCGAGACGTTCATGCGCGAGACCCCGGCGACGTTGATCGTGGTGAGTCACGACCGACGCCTGCTCGAGACCGTGTGCGACAAGCTATGGGTGGTCGACGCGGGATCGGCGGCACCGTTCGACGGCGGCTATCGTGCCTGGCGGACCGCGGTCTCCGCCGGCTGGACGGTGGCGGCGGCGAACGAGGCGGAGGCCCGTCGGTTGCGGACCGGCGGCCGCCCGGTCGCGGGGACGGTCGTGACGGCCGCGCGCAGCGGGTCGACGGCAACCGGCGTCCCAACGGCGGCCGGCGGCCCGACGGCGGCTCCGGGCCGGACCACGGTGACCGTCGCCAGGCCGGTCCGCCGGAGCGCTCGCCCCGCCAAGCTGTCGAAGGAGGCCTATCGCCGCCAGAAGGCGGCGGTCGATGGCGAGCTCACCAGGCTCGGGCTGCGCAAGAACCACCTCGAGCTCGCGATGGGCGATCCGGCCGTCGCCGCGAACTTCGTCGAGCTCCGCCGGATCTCGAGCGAGCTGGCCGACATCTCGACGGCCCTCGAGGCGGCCGAGGAAGCCTGGCTCGAGCTCGAGGAGCGTGCGCCGTGACCCGCGACCCGCACGTCGGTCCGGTCCGGATCGGCCTCACCGGGCCGATCGGCTGCGGCAAGTCGACGGTCGCTGGGCGGCTCGCGGCTCGTGGGGCGCGGCTGATCGACGGCGACCGGCTCGCCCGCGAGGTGACCGAGCCCGGCGGACCGGCGCTCGGCGCGATCGTCGACCGGTTCGGGTCCGGCGTCCTGCGTCCGGACGGATCGCTCGACCGGGCCGCACTCGGGCAGCGCGTCTTCGCCGATCCCGCCGAGCTCCGCGCGCTCGAGGCGATCACCCACCCGCTCATCCGGCCGCGGGTCGTCGCGGCGCTCGACGCGGCCGACTCGTCGCCGGCGCCCGCGGTGGTCCTCGAGGCGATCCGCCTGGTCGAGGGCGGCTATGTCGACCTGCTCGACGAGGTCTGGCTCGTCGCCTGTCCGCCGGACGTGCAGCGCGAGCGGCTCGCCGGCCGGGGCCTCGATGTCGTCGAGGCGGATCGCCGGATCGCCGCCCAGGCCGGGCTCGTCGAACGCGTCCAGGCGATCACCGATCGAACGCTCGACACGAGCGGGCCGTTGGAGGTCACGCTCGCCGCGGTCGACCGTGCGTTCGACGCGGCGATCGCCCGTCATACGGGGCCGCCAGCGGGTTGAGGCCGGTCAGGCGCGCGGCGGTCGGGACCTCGAGCCGGTCCGGGCCGTCCCTCGGTCTGGCCGAAGCTCAGGGTGTGGCCGACTTGGACGGGCTCGGTGTCGGAGTGGGGGAGGGGACGGACTCGGTGCCGTGACCCGGCCGCCGGTCGGCAGGGTCTGGGGGATCGGCAGGCCGTAGCGCTGGATCAGGAGGTTGGTCGTCTCGCCGAGTCGTGAGGCGTCGACCGGACGGGTGTCGTCGGGGGGCCGGAGGGCGAAGCTGAACGCCGCCGCGCCGCTGGCCTGGAGGTGGCTGATCTCCTCCGCGACCGCCGCCGGGACCTTCATGACGTAGAACGTCCCGGCCTTGGCCAGCACGACGAGGTCCTGGTAGGTGAGCTTCGTCGACTTGTCCGTGTAGTACTTGCCCGCCGCGGCAACGTCGTCCGGGATCGTGATCGTCGTGGTCACGAACACGTCGACGGTGTCACCCGCTCGGACGAGGCCGCCGACGGAGCGGTCGTCGGGCACGGTTAACGACACGGCTCGCCAGGCCTCGCTGTCGGGACCGATCGTCTCCCCGGGCTGGAGGATCGAGAACTGCCCGCCCTGCGATTGCGAGGCGAGGAAGTTGGCGTAGACCGGCTGGCCCTCGAGGATGGTGACCCCAGGGATGAGCCCGATGACCTTGGTCGGGTCGGTGAACACGCCCTCCGCGTTGGTGGGGTCGATCGGGACGTCACGGACCGTCACGTCGCTCGCCTCGATCGGCTTGCGGGCGGGGATCTGCTTGGTCGCCACCACGATCGCCGCGGTCGCCCCCGAGCTGGCGGCCTGCTGCTGGGCCTGGCTGATGAGGTAGAACGCCGCGCCACCCGCGATGACCGCCAGGATCAGGCCGACGACGATGACGAACTTGCCCCGCCCACGGCCGTCGTTGTACTCCATCTCCATTCGATCCGGGATCCTCCGCGGTCGTCAGCGCTGGGGTCGGGTGGGCCGCTCGATCATCGCCAACGACGTGGATGGGTCCCACGCCTCGGAAGTACGGGTCGAGCCAACCGTTGGGTCGGGGTCGGGCCTACGGTCACGGCAGGACGAGGTGGACCGGGTTTCCCCGGATCGACACCTGCCAGGTGGTCGTGTCGGTCGTCGTGTTGTCGAACGAGTAGCGGATCTTCCACCAGCCGCCGAGCGTCCCGGCGGGTTCGCCGGGCGGCAGCGGCGCCGTGTAGGTCTTGGGCAGTGGGATCGTCAGGGTGACCCACGAATTGTTGTACTGGCCGACACCGCTGATCGTCGTACGGAGCGACGTGACGTTCGACCCGCTCTTGGAGCCCGTCGCCGTCGAATCCGCCGTGTAGCTGAACGTCGCCGGGGTGTACCCCGTCGCGGTCGGCTTGAGCACCTCGATGCTCGAGTTCCCCGATGCGTCGCCCGGATCGAACAGCTGGACGACCATCGTCTTGCCGGCATGGACCGCCTCGATCCGACCGAGGTAGAAGAGTGTCGTCCCGTTGGTCACGTTGGCGTAGATGACCATCTTGCCGAGGCCGTACACGTAGGCCTTGTAGACGGGGTCCGAGCTGACCGCGCGGAGCGCCCACATGTTCTCGGCGCTGGTGCCCTTCTGGTCGTTGACGTTGACCGGGTTCGTCGTGGTGACCTGGAGGCGGTAGGTCCCGGGCGTCGTGACGGTCGTCAGCGTCCACCACTGGTTGTGGTACGGATCGCTGGTGCAATCCGGCAGGGCGAAGAAGCTCGCCCCGGGCCAGCTGGCGTTCGTGTCCCGGAGCGCCGCGCTCTTGTCCACCTGGCGGTCACCCTCGAAGAGGGTCCCGCTCGAGGCGACCACCACATCGTCCGAGTAGTCGAGCGGCGTCGAAGCTGGGTCCGACCAGAGCGTGTAGTAGGTCGACACGGCCGGCCAGCCGCCGAGGTTCCAGGGGATCCAGTGGTCGCCGGTGCCCTTCTTGTCGTCGACGGCGCAGAACGTCGGGTCGTACAGGTCGATGTTCGTGGAGCCGGCGCCGGCCGGGACGTCGATGGCGTACTGGTACCCGTTCGGGTCGTACTGGTTGTTCTGGGTCGGGCTCGGGTTGTAGTAGGTGCCGTAGGCGTCGCCCGCAGAGCGGTTCGTGCCCTGCGCCTCGCCGGCCGCCCAGAAGAAGCCGGAGTTATCGCCGTAGGTCGACAGCGGACTGCCCATCGGGACCGGGAGGGTGTACTCGGCGGTGGCGACCCGGGTCACCCGGACCGTCGAGACGCCGATGATCCGCAGGAAGTACGTCTGGGCGTTGATCGACACGGTCACGTCCAGCCGGCGGTTGGATTCGAGGTTGATCGCGGGAGTGACGGTCGCTCCGGTCGCCAACGAGTAGCCGTTCTTGGCGGCCTCGGCCTGGGCCTTGCTCGACGCCGTCGGGAAGTCGCCGGGCATGTAGGGCACGCCGGCCAGCGCGGCGGCTTCGGCGGCGTGCTGCGCGTGGAGCGACGAGTTCCACAGGTTGCCGACATCGACCACGATGGCCAGCACCCCGAACAGCAGCCCCGTCGACAGGGCGAACATCACGAGGATCTGACCGCCCCGCACGGCGGATCGGGTCCGTCGGTCGTTCTCGGTCGGGGGCTCGGCCGATCGTTTGCCGCTCGACGGACCGGGGCCGGTCACGGCGTCGGTTCGAGGTGCATGACCGTCGTGTCGGTCATCGGGATCGTGGTGTACGGCGGCATCCCGCCGAAGAACAGGCCGAGCAGGTTGCCGAGCGGCGTCGTCGGGTGGAAGTCATAGCGGACGCGAACGCCGATCGAGTCGCCGTTGAGGCCGACGACGCGGCTCGTCGCAGGCCAGCCGGCCGTCCCGATCAAGTTGCCGAACCGGTCGTACCGGTCGATCGCTCCGCCGACCGGCTTGCCGTCGGCGCCCGCCTTGAAGATCTCGATGTAGTTGATGTTCTCGACGAGGATCGGATCGGTCAGCCCGCGCTGGACCGCCGCCAGGATGATCGGGTCGACCGTGTCCGGGTACGATCCGCCGTTGCCGAGCGTCGCCCCGACGCGAGCGCCCTCCCGGACCGCGTAGGCCATCGCGGTCCGGTGGTCGTACGCCGAGCCGAACTCGAGCATGCCCATCAGGATCATCAGGAAGACGGGCAGGATGAGCGTGAACTCGACGAGCGCCTGACCGCGCGAGCGCGACCGTCCCCCGCGCCGGCGGACGCTCGGACGGAGCAGGGGACCCCTCATTGCTTGGGCTCCATCCGCAGGCTCGCCCCGTCGGAGACCCCCCACGTTCGACCGGATCCGAGCGGCGTGATGCCGGCGTACAGATAGGCGATCCGGACGCCCACGACGTCGAGACCCTCGGCCAGCGAGTCGTGTCGTTCGGCCTGCGGATACCCCTCGGCACCGACGAGCGTGTATGGCTCGTCTTCGGAACCCGGGCAGTCGAGGATCCCGGTACGAACGTACAGGTTGACGATCCCAGGGACCGGATCGCCGTTCGCGTCGGACTTGTAGATCTGGACCGAGGTGACCCGCGACTTGTCGATCGGGGCAGTCAGGGATCGCTCGACCGCCTTGAGGATGGAGCAGTCGGCGCCGTCGACGCCGCCGGCCTGGGCGGCCGCACTGACGCCCTGCCGGGACGCGTACTGGACGGTCAGGATGTTGTTGTACAGGAACCCGAACTCCAGCACGCCCATCATCAGCAGGACGAAGATCGGCAACGTCAGGGCGAACTCGACCAGGCCCTGTCCGGCCTCGGCCGGACGTGTCCTGAACCGGCGGCGGCGAACGTCGCGCACCATCCCTGACCTGTTCCTCTCCACCTCGACCGACGGGGAGTCTGAAGTCCGCGCGCACTCCGACCGGGCCGTGATCCGAGGATGACAGGGGGTCATCCCGACCCCGAGAGGGCGATTCGTCCCGAGCCTGTCGCGCGTTCGTACGGGAGTGGCGCGGACGCACCGCCCGGCCTCGCGAGCATGCGTCGCCCAACTGGTGAACGCCCGTTCTGTTTGCCCCGGCCCGTGTATCCTTCGGGGATGCCCGAGTTCAAGATGGTCGCCGACTTCCAGCCGACCGGGGACCAGCCCGCGGCCATCGAGCGCCTGGTCGACGGCCTGGCCAAGGGTCTTCGCCACCAGACGCTGCTCGGGGCGACCGGCACGGGCAAGACCGCCACCATCGCCTGGACGATCGCCCAGCACCAGCGGCCGACCCTCGTGCTCGCGCACAACAAGACCCTCGCGGCACAGCTCTATGCCGAGTTCCGGGAGTTCTTCCCGGACAACGCCGTCGAGTACTTCGTCAGCTACTTCGACTACTACCAGCCCGAGGCCTACCTGCCGCGTTCGGATACGTACATCGAGAAGGACTCGAGCCGGAACGACGAGATCGACAAGCTCCGCCACGCCGCGACGCACGCGCTGTTCGAGCGCAGGGACGTGATCATCGTGGCCAGCGTCAGCTGCATCTACGGCCTCGGTGCGCCGGTCGATTACGGCGCGACGGTCCTCCGCCTGCGCAAGGGAGGTCAGTACCGGCGCGACGCGGTCCTCCGCCATCTGGTCGATCTGCAGTACCAGCGCAACGACCAGGCCCTCCAGCGAGCGCGGTTCCGCGTCCGTGGCGACACCCTCGAGATCGGACCCGCCTCGGACGACCGGATCGTCCGGGTCGAGTTCTTCGGTGACGAGGTCGAGCGGATCACCGAGGTCGACCCGCTGACGGGCGAGCTCCTGGCCGAGCGGAACGACCTCAACGTCTATCCGGCGACCCACTTCGTCACCCCGGCCGACAAGCTCGGCGAAGCGCTCGTCGACATCGAGGCGGAGATGGAGCTGCGGGTCGGCGAGATGGAGGCCCAGGGCCGGATCCTCGAGGCCGCCCGGCTCCGCCAGCGGACGACCTTCGACCTCGAGATGATGCGCGAGCTCGGCTACTGCTCGGGGGTCGAGAACTACAGCCGGCACCTCGCCCGGCGCGAACCGGGATCGCGCCCGTGGACCCTCCTCGACTACTTCCCGCCGGATTGGCTGCTGGTCGTCGACGAGAGCCACATGTCGATCCCGCAGGTGGTCGGCATGTACAAGAACGACCGGACCCGCAAGGAGATCCTGGTCGACTTCGGCTTCCGCCTCCCGTCGGCGCTCGACAACCGGCCGCTGACCTTCGAGGAGTTCGAGGCGACGGTCCGCCAGGCGGTCTACCTGAGCGCCACGCCCGGTCCGTACGAGCTCGAACGGAGCGAACGGGTCGTCGAGCAGCTCATCCGGCCGACCGGGGTCGTCGACCCGCAGATCTCCGTCCGCCCGACCGAGGGTCAGATCGACGACCTCCTCGAGGAGATCCGGGGACGGGTCGAGCGCGGCGAGCGATCGATCGTCACGACCCTGACCAAGAAGATGGCCGAGGACCTGGCCGACTACCTTCACGAGCTCGGCGTCAAGGTCCAGTACCTCCACAGCGAGGTCGACACGCTCGAGCGGGTGTCGATCCTGCGCGACCTTCGTCTCGGCGTCTTCGACGTCCTCGTCGGGATCAACCTGCTGCGCGAGGGCATCGACCTGCCCGAGGTCACCCTCGTCGCGATCATCGACGCCGACAAGGAAGGGTTCCTGCGGAGCGCCTGGTCGCTCATCCAGATGATCGGGCGGGCCGCCCGCAACATCGGCGGGGAAGTGGTGATGTACGCCGATCGGGTGACCGAGTCGATGCAGGCGGCCATCGACGAGACGAACCGTCGCCGCGCGATCCAGACGCGCTACAACACCGAGCACGGGATCGAGCCGACGACGATCGTCAAGGAGATCCACGACATCAACGAGCGGCTTCGGGCGGTCGCCGAGACCAGCGAGGTCTACGTCGCGGGCGCCGCCGCCGGCCGCTACGGGCCGCGCGACCTGGGGGCTCAGAGCGTCGCCCAGATCGAGACCCTGATCGTGCGGATGGAAGCCGACATGCGCAATGCCGCGAAGAACCTCGAGTTCGAGCGCGCGGCGGCGCTCCGCGATGAGATCCAGCAGATCCGATTGCGCGTCCTGGAGCAGGACGCGTCGGCGGATGTCGCCCGGGCGGCCGAGCTCGCCGGCCGTACCGAGCCCCAGCCGGCCGGATCGAGCGGCTCGCGGGCCACCTCCACCCGGCGGCCCGGTCAGCGGGCGAAGGAGCCGGTCGCCCCGGCCCTCGAGGTCACGACGGTCACGGTCCTGCCCGCGCGCGCGGAGGAGCCGTCCGAGACGCTCGAGGAGACGGCCGCCGCGACCGCCTCCGACTGGTTGCCGGGGATCCGGGACGAGCACGACGACGACGGTGGCTGGCAGGCGCGCTGGCTCGATCGCCCGACCTGGGACCGGACGGTCACCCCGAACGTCGTCAGGCGGACGGGGGGTCGTCCACCGCGCCGCCGGCGCTGAGCCCCGGCCGGGCCTCGACTCGGCGCGCCGACGTCCAGCCGGGTCACGCGAGGACGGGCTCGAGCCGGGCACGAAGCCGACCGCGGGCGCGGCACAGGAGGGCCCTGGTCGCGAGCTCGGTGCGGCCGAGCTGGGTGGCGATCTCGCGTCCGTGATAGCCATTGGCGGCCAGCACCACCGCCTGGCGGTCGGCCGGCGATGCCTCGTCGAGCGCCCCGGCGATGGCCGCGTCCCGTTCCCGGTCGAGGGCGGTCTGCTCGGGTGAAGGCATCGCCGTCGGCTGCGCGAGTCGATCGAGCGACCGCTGGGCGGTCTGACGTCGTCGTGCCCGGCTGATCGCCAGGTTCCGACCGACCGTCATCGCCCAGGCGGCCGGCCGATCGGGTACGCGTCCGTTGCGAGCCTCGACGAGGAGTCGGAGGGCGACCTCCTGGACGAGGTCGGCGGCCTCGTCGGGGTCGCGGGTGAAGGCCGTCAGCGCCCGTTCGAGGGCGGCGCCGTGTTCCTCGAGATACGCCACGACGACCGCGTCGCCGTCGGATGTTGCTCGGTCCATCGAGACCTCCCGTCCCGGCCATGCGGCCGATAGGGCAGGTATGCGGGCGCTCGATATCCCGAGTCATGAGGCAGCGGTCCCGCGCGGCCGGGAACCCGGCCGGGAACCGTCTTCAGCCGGGCTCGGCCTGGTCGACGCCCAGCCCGGCCTCGCGGGCGCGGACGATGGCGCTTGCCCGATCCACGACCTGGAGCTTGTTGAGGATCGACGAGACGTGGTTGCGGACGGTCTTCAGGCTCAGTCCGAGACGCTCGGCGATGACGGGGTTCGACGTCCCGCGGGCGATCAGCTCGAGGATCTCGAGCTCGCGTTCGGTCAGCTCGGGGAAGGCGTCCGCACCCGGACCGCGCGTCCGCGGTGCGGTGAACAGGGCCATCAGCCGCCGCGCGACCTCCGGACCGAAGATCGCCTCGCCGGCGGCCGCCGCGACGATCGCCCGGTGGATCTCCTCGTGGTCGGCTCCCTTGAGGACGTAGCCTCGCGCACCGGCCCGCATCGCCGCGAAGACAGACTCGTCGTCGTCGGACATCGACAGGACGAGGACCGCGACGGCCGGTCGCGCCGCCACGATCCGCCGGGTCGCCTCGATCCCGTTCATGACGGGGAGATGGACATCCATCAGCACGACGTCCGGCTCGAGCGTCGCCGCGAGCTCGACCGCGATCCGACCGTCCGCGGCTTCTCCCACCGGCTCCGCGTCCGGCAGCGCGTCGAGCAGCGATCGGATCCCATCGCGGAACAATGGATGGTCGTCGACGATCAGCACCCGGATGGCCGTCATCGGGTCATCCTGCGCCCAACGGAAGGTGAGCGTCGACCCGGGTCCCGCCGCCGGAACGGGGCCCGATCGTGCACGAGCCACCCAGCTCGGCGGCTCGCTCGCGCATCGACGCGGTGCCGACCCCCATCCGCCAGCCGGGCGGCAGTCCGCTGCCGTCGTCGACGATCTCGAGATCGAGGCCCTCGCCGATCCGGATGGTCACGAGACACGTCGTGGCACCGGCGTGACGGACGGCGTTGGTCATCGCCTCGGTGGCGATCCGGTAGGCCGCCACCTCGGCTGCGGCGCCGAGCGACGGCAGCTGGTCCGGACCGATCACGTCGATCCGCGGCAGCGCGCCGCTCACGCCCGGCTCCACGGCGAAGCCATCCGCCCGACGCCGGATCGCCTCGACCAGGCCGACCTCGTCGAGGGCGGGCGGCCGGAGGCCGCTCGCCAGGCGGCGCACCTCGGCGATCGCGGCCTGGGTCTCGACCGTGACCTCGTCGAGGAGCGACTCGGTCGCCGCCGGATCCGACCGGACCTGGAGGCGGGCGACGCCGAGCTTGACGGTCATCGCCGCGAGCGACGGGCCGAGGCCGTCGTGCAGATCGCGGCGCAGGCGTCGCCGCTCGTCCTCGCGAGCGACCACCAGCGCTTCGCGCGACTGCCGCAGGACATCGATCTCGAACAGCCGGTCGCGCACGACCGCCAGCGCGAGCGCGATCGGGATCGGGACCGCGAGCAGGGCCAGCGCCGCACGCGTGGCAAGCGGCTCGCCGGTGAGCACGACGGGGACGATCACCAGCCCGAGCGTCGCGACCCCGGCCACCCCGAAGGCGAGCGCGATCCAGCGGACGTCGTGCCGGAGGGCCGGGTGCGCCCGACGGTAGGCCAGGACGGTCCCGACCAGCGCCAGGCCGAGCACGACACCGACGACGGCCGACTGCACCGCCGCCCAGCTGTCGATCCAGGCCAGCGCCGACGACGTCGTCGCCCGGGTCGCGAGGACACCGAGCCCGAGGGCGGCGGGAGGGACGAGCCAGGCCGCCCGGACCGCCCACCGCCGGCGCCGATCCTCCGGTTCGACCTGGAAGACGAGGACGATGTGCAGCGCCGCGGACCAGAACAGCAGATCGATCGGTCCGGTCAGGGCGAAGGAGGCGAGACCCGGTCCACCGCGGACGAGGTCGGTCGGCTCGAGGCCGAGCTGCCACGGGATGGCGCTGGCGAGGTTGCCGACGGATCCGACCAGGAGGACCCGCGCGATGGTCAGGTCCGGCCGGCGCAGGACGATGAACGCCGACACGAGCACGAGCAGGCCGGCGAACAGCCCCACCGGCCAGCCCGCAGCCAGGACCGGCAGGATCGGGAACGGGGCAGGGACGATCTCGAGGGCGGTCGGGACCTGGTCGCGGAGGACGCCGAAGCGCAGCGCGGCCGTGGGATCCGGGGCGAATGGCGCCGGGACCGTCGGGTCGATGGCGGCCGCCGCCCACCGTTCGAGCGGGAGGTCGTCGATGGCCAGCACGGCGTCCCCGTCGCGGAGGTGTCGGTCGCGCGGCACGGTCTCCGTCGCCACCGAGCGGACGACGGTCCCGTCCACCGACCAGTCCCACTGGTCGATCGAGACATACGCCTGCTCGGCCGGGGTGGTCGCGCGGACCGCGAGGAAGACGAAGAGGACGCCGAGCGACAGGCCGAGGATGGCGACGGTGACCACCCCCCACGCCGCGCGTGCTCGATCCACGGCACCTTCCCGCTGGCCATCCACGACCGGTGCGCAGAGCATAGACCGCAGTCGTCGGCGAGCGGCGGCTGAACGCCTGTTCTGTTTGTGGCGGTTCCGTTACACTGCGCGTGAGATGCCCCAGGACCAGATCGTCGTTCGCGGCGCGCGCGAGCACAACCTCAAGAACATCAACGTGGCCTTCCCGCGCGACCGGCTGGTCGTCATCACCGGCCTGTCCGGGAGCGGGAAGAGCAGCCTGGCGTTCGACACGATCTACGCCGAGGGGCAGCGCCGCTACGTCGAGAGCCTGAGCGCGTATGCGCGCCAGTTCCTGGGACAGATGGAGAAGCCGGACGTCGACCAGATCGACGGCCTGAGCCCGGCGATCTCGATCGACCAGAAGGGCGCCAGCCGCAACCCGCGCTCGACCGTCGGGACCGTCACCGAGATCTACGACCACCTGCGGTTGCTGTTCGCGCGGACCGGCCATCCGCACTGCCCGAACGGCCACGAGATCCAGCGCCAGACCGTCCAGCAGATCGTCGACCAGGTGCTCGGCCTGCCGGACGGGACGCGCCTCCTGGTCCTCGGCCCCCTCATCAAGGATCGCAAGACGGAGGGCGACCGGGTCTTCGATGCGGCGCGGAAGCAGGGGTTCGTCCGGGTCCGGGTGGACGGCGAGCAATACGAGCTGACCGAGGCGCCGACCCTCGACAAGTACAAGCGCCACACGATCGAGGTCGTGGTCGACCGCTTCGTGGTCCACCGCGCCGAGGCGCCGGACGATGCCGCCCGGGACGCCGACGGGCGACCGCTCGACCCCGACACCGGGCAGCCGCTGCGCGACCCGGACGCGGCGCGGCTCGCCGACTCGGTCGAGACCGCGCTCCGGCTGGGCGAGGGCGTCGTGGTCATCGCCCCGGTCCCGCGCGACGGCGAGGCTCCGGCGTTCGAGGAGCAGCGCTACTCGGAGCGATACTCGTGTCCGTACGACGGCTTCACCCTCGACGAGCTCGAACCGCGCAACTTCTCGTTCAACTCGCCGCACGGCGCCTGCCCCGACTGCACGGGGCTCGGGACCCGGCTGGAGATCGACCCGGACCTGGTCATCCCCGACAAGACGATGTCGGTGTCCGGCGGTGCCCTGCTCCGACCGTGGGCCCGGATGCCGATGGCCGACTCATGGTTCGGCAAGGTGGCCGAGGCTGTCTGCCGATCGCACGGCTGGGACCCGGAGATCCCCATCGGCAAGCTGCCGCCCGAGGCGCTCGACTACCTGCTCAACGCGCCCAAGGGCGAGCAGGTCGTGATCGGCTACCGCCACGCCCGGGGCGAGAACACCTACACCGCGAGCTTCGAGGGGATCATCCCGAACCTCGCCCGACGCTACCGGGAGACCGATTCCGAGTACGTCAAGACCGAGCTCGAGCGGTTCATGGTCACCCGGCCGTGCCCGACCTGCCACGGGAAGCGGCTGCGACCCGAGATCCTGGCCGTCACGGTCGACGATCTGAGCATCTGGGACGTCTCGACGATGTCGATCACCGACGCCCTGGCCTGGATCGAGGGGGTGTCGGCCCGATTGAGCGAGCGCGAGATCGCGATCGCCCGGCAGGTCGTCAAGGAGATCGCCGCGCGCCTCGGGTTCCTCGTCGACGTCGGGCTGGACTACCTGACGATCGACCGGACGAGCCAGACCCTGTCTGGCGGCGAGGCGCAGCGGATCCGGCTGGCCACCCAGATCGGCGCCGGCCTGATGGGCGTGCTGTACATCCTCGACGAGCCGTCGATCGGCCTCCACCAGAAGGACAACGCCAAGCTCATCGCGACGCTCACCCGTCTGCGCGACCTCGGCAACACGGTCCTCGTCGTGGAGCACGACGAGGAGACGATCCGGACCGCCGACTGGGTGATCGACATCGGCCCCGGAGCGGGGGAGCACGGCGGCGAGGTCATCTCGAACGGCTCGCTCGAGGCCCTCCTGGGCGAGCCCCGCTCGATCACCGGCGCCTACCTCCGCATGGAGCGCGTCGTCCCGATCCCGACAAGGCGGCGGAAGGGCAACGGCAAGTCGCTCGTGGTCAAGGGAGCCCGCGCACACAACCTCAAGGACATCGACGTCAAGTTCCCGCTCGGCCGGTTCATCGCCGTCACCGGTGTGTCGGGGTCGGGCAAGAGCACCCTCGTCACCGAGATCCTCTATCGGGAGCTCGCCCGCCAGCTGAACGGCGCGCGCGATGAGCCGGGGGCGCACGACCGGCTGCTCGGCGTCGACGCGATCGACAAGATCATCGAGATCGACCAGAGCCCGATCGGCCGGACGCCGAGGTCGAACCCGGCGACGTACACGGGGCTCTTCGGGCCGATCCGCGAGCTGTTCGCCGGCGTGCCCGAAGCGCGGGTCCGCGGCTACAAGGCCGGCCGGTTCAGCTTCAACGTCAAGGGCGGTCGGTGCGAGAACTGCAAGGGCGACGGGATCCTCAAGATCGAGATGCAGTTCCTCGCCGACGTCTACGTCCCGTGCGAGGTGTGCAAGGGCAAGCGCTACAACCGCGAGGCCCTCGAGATCCATTTCAAGGGCAAGTCGATCGCCGACGTGCTCGAGATGACCATCGAGGAGGCTCTCGACGTCTTCGCCGCGGTCCCCAACGTGGCGTCGAAGCTGCGCGTGCTGTCGGAGGTCGGTCTGGGCTACGTCCATCTCGGTCAGCCGGCGACGACCCTGTCCGGCGGCGAGGCGCAGCGGGTCAAGCTCGCCAGCGAGCTCAGCCGACGGGCGACGGGCCGGACCCTCTACCTGCTCGACGAGCCGACGACCGGCCTCCACTTCGCGGACGTCGAGAAGCTCCTCCAGGTCCTGCACCAGCTCGTCGACCAGGGCAACACCGTCCTCGTCATCGAGCACAACCTGGACGTCATCAAGACGGCCGACTGGATCGTCGACCTCGGTCCCGCCGGTGGCTTCCGCGGCGGGCGGATCGTCGCCCAGGGGACGCCGGAGCAGGTGGCCGCCACCCCGGACTCGGCGACCGGCGAGTACCTGTCGAGGGTCCTCCGCGGCGAGCCGCTCGTCCCGCTGAGCGACGTGACGTTCGCCGACGAGGCCGGACGGGGGAACCGGAACGGCGGGAACGGGAACCGCGAGGCGATCCCGCTGCCGATCGTGGCCGGCCCGAAGCGCGCCGCGGCCCGCGGCTGACGGTGGCCGATGCGGCGGGCGCCTCTCGCCCCGCGAGACACGAGATCCCGCTGATCGACGAGCGGGCACTGATCGCCGCCCGTGCCGGCGATCGACTCCTGGCTGCGGCCGCGGAACGTGCCCAGGATCGCGGGGCGACCCGCTGGGCGAAGGAGCTCGAGGGTGTCCCGGATGCGCTCCGCGACGGCGACCTCGCCGACGTCCGCCGAGCCGCGGTCCGGGCTCGCTCCGCGTACGGCCCGAAGGATTCGATCCGCGACGCCCTCCCGGCCGATGTCACCGAGCCGTTCCTCGACGCGGTCGACCGCCTGCTCCGCGAGCTGGCTCGCTACGAGCGCAACCGGCTCGACTGACCGGCCCGGATCAGGGGGTCGGATCCGCCGTCGGGTCCGGCGTGGGCGCCGCGGTGGGATCGGGCGTGGGGTCGGGTGTCGGATCCGGCGTGGGCTCCGGAGTCGGCTCGGCGGTCGGGTCCGGAGTCGGCTCAGCGGTCGGTTCAGGCGTCGGTTCCGCCGTTGGTGCCGCGGTCGGATCCGGGGTGGGCTCCGCCGTCGGGTCGGGCGTCGGCGTGACGGTCGGGTCCGGCTTGGGCGTCGGCGTCGGATTGTCCATCGGCGTCGGCGTCGGCGTGGGTCCGGCCGTGCCCGGTGTAACGGTCGGGTCCGGTCCCGTGGCCGGCCCGGTCGTCGGCTCCCCGCCCGGGATCCCGCCGGGCGCGTCGGCCGCCGCCGGCGTGGCGTCCGCGAACGGACGCGGGATCACCCAGAAGCCCGGGGCGTCGCGCCCGCCCAGGAGACGGAAGATCCGCTCGCAGGAGATGTACGTGTCACTGCGGGTGCCGGTGCAGACGTCGATCCCGTCGCCCCCGTCGAGCAGGTTCCTGACCCCACCCCCGTGCCGCCCGTCGTTCGAGATGACCCGCGACCAACCGCCGTCGTCGTCATCGCCGTGCCGCCCGTCCCCGCCGAAAAGCAGGTCGTTCCCGAGGCCGCCGAGCACGACATCCGCCCCGAGGTCGCCGTAGATCAGGTCGTTGCCATCGCCGCCGACCAGGCAGTCCCGGCCCTTGCCTCCGACGATGATGTCGTTCCCGCCGAGCCCGAAGACAAGATCCCCGTCGTTGCCCGCTACGAGCCGGTCGTTGCCCGGCGTCCCGACGATGACGTGGGCGAACGTGGACCTCGCGCACTCGGGCGGCGTCACCGGTGGACCCGCCAGCTGCACGACGTAACTGTGGCGGACCTGGATCGAATCCCCGAAGCCCGCAGCCGTCGACCCCAATCCGGCGAGCAACAGGCAGAAGACGGTGACCACGACGGCACCGCTGAAAAGCCGGTCAGGTCGCATCGGCACGGCCTCGGTCTCTGCGCATCCGCGAGACCTCGTCGCGGATGGTCCGCAGCGCGTCAAGAATCAGGAAGCCTCCGGTTCCCAGGAGGAGGATGAGGAAGGCGGCGGGCTGCCGCAGCAGGTGGATGAGATAGCCGATGAGTGGAACGGTCAGGTCGACGGTGCCGTAGACCGAGGCGGCCGATCGGTCGAGCGGGTCGTCGGCGGCGTTGGCGTCTCCCTTCGTGATCAGCCGGGATCCGTCGGTCCCCACGACCCGATGGGTCACCAGGCTGCCGTCCGGGTCGCGGAACGAGGCGATCGCGCCGACCGGGGGCGTAGTGGCGCTCCGGTCGACGACGACGATCCCGCCGGTCGCGATGACCGGCTCCATGCTGCCGCTCCGAACGATGAGAACCTCGTACGGTGTGAACCGCGACAGGCCGACCAGGACGAGGAACGCCAGCAGGACGATCCACAGGACCGTCTGCAACCCTCGTCGGGTCAACGTCGCGAGCCTTACCACGGTGGTCTCACCTGGTCGCCGGGCGCGACACGATGTGACCGGACATGCGCCGGCGCATCGTGTCGCGCCCGGATCGACGTTCGGTTACGGGGTCGTGCCGGTCATCGAGGTGTTGACCACGAGGGTCTTGCCCTGGAGACCGTTCTGGTTCCCGGTGCTGTCCCAGGCGTTCGACCAGATCACGTACATGCGCCCACCGGGCGCCAGCGATCCGAAGGCCTGCGGCCCGGCGTTGTACGCGCTGAGCAGGCTCTGTTGACCGAAGATCACGGTCCCGGAGCCCTGGTTGCACGACGAGTCGGTCGTCTCGGCCTTGACCAGGAAGGCATCGTGGAGCGTCGCGGTCTGCGAGTACGACACGATGCCACCCGTCAGGTTGAGCGCATAGGCGCCCGTGTTCTCGAAGACCAGGCAGTCGGCGTTGGTGATGCCGGGTCCGATCGTCGCGGGCGGGAAGCTCGAGAGGTCGTGGAGCCCCGCCGAGGTTGTCGAGCAATCGGCCGAGAGTCCCGGACAGAAGCCGAAGCGGAGTGCGGCCGTGCCGGTGTTGAACGTGAGGTTGCTCTGGGTCACGGTATCGCTGAAGTAGGCGCCGGTCGCGAACACGCCGATCCCCAGGACGGCGGCGATCACGAACACGGACGCCAGGATCCTACGCATGGTTGAACCTCGATGTCACCGCGGGCGGCGCGAACGCGCCACGACGGCGGTTTGGGCAGACGCTCGACCAGATGCGATCGCGTCGATCGAGGGACGCTGGGATCCCGGGATGCGCCGGCGTCTGCCCGGCGACACGGGTGCGCGGCAAGCGCTCAGGTGGTCGGTAGCCAGCCCCCCTCCTCTGGTTATGTGACAGTCGCCGGCGGAGTCTAGTGCGGCATTGTGCAGATTGCTAGGGTTTTGTTAGGTTCGGTGAGGTCCGTTCGGATCGTTGAAGGGGGCCGTTCGGCTTGACTTCGAGCTCGCCGTCTTCGAACGCCTCGAGCAGGAACCTCGATGGGGCGGCCGGGTCGAAGACGAGGGTCAGTGAGCGACGGGCGCGCGTCCACGCGACGTAGGCCAGCCGTCGCTCCTCCTCGAGCGCGCGCCGCGGGTCGTCCGCGTCGTCGAGCGTCCGCTGGCTCGGAAACCGGCCGTCGTCCATGTCCACGACCGCGACGTCGTCGAACTCCAATCCCTTGGTCGAGTGGACGGTCGCGAGGACGAGCCGGGCGTCGTCCCGCCGGAGACGCGCCAGGTCGGCCTGCCGCTCGTGAATGGCGGCGATGAACGCGTCGCCATCCGGGTACGCCGCCGCCCAGCCGAGGACGGCCCCGAGCAGGTCGTCGAAGGAGCTCGGTCCCTCCTCGGGGCCCGGTTCGTCATCCCGCCGGCCGGCCGCGCGGATGCGGGCGAGCCGGACGAGCAGGGGGCTGCGCCGGTCGTCGTCGGCCAGGCGGGCCAGGACGGACTCGAGTCGAGGATCTTCGAGCGGAAGGATGAGTCGATCGGCCCGGAACGGACGCCCGAGGTCGAGCGCGACCGCGGCCGCCGGCAGGAGCTCTCGATTCGTCCGGGCGAGGATCGCCCGAGTCGTTCCCGCGTCACCCTCAGGTCCGTCTGGCCAGCTCGCCAGGACGTGTCGCGCTCGGTCGTCGTCGTCCGCGGCGTCGGGCGCGAGGATGAGCCGACCGGGAGCCTTCGGACGGGCCGCGACCCGCTTGTCGAACCGTTCGACGTTGTGCTCGACCAGGCGGACGGCCCGCTCGACCACCGGCGCCGGACAGCGGAAGTTCGTGACGAGGTCGTGGCGCCGCAGCCCGGGCAGCCGATCGGACAACGCCAGGACGCGCCGGACATCGGCGAGCCTCCAACCGTAGATCGACTGATCGTCGTCGCCGACGAGGAAGATCCGGTTCGCCGGCGCTGCGATCCGGAGGGCGAGCTCGAGCTGCGACCGGTCCACGTCCTGGACCTCGTCCACCAGCAGCTCGCGACACTCGAAGCGCCAGCGGGCGAGGACGGCCGGCTCTGCCTCCAACAACGACAGCGACCGTGCCACGAGATCGTCGAAATCGAGTCCGCCGGTCGCTCGGACGGCAGCCTCGTACGCGACGAACGCGCGAGCACGCGGCCCGGCCAGCGGATCGGCCGCGATGAGCTCCGGGTCGGCCCGGTGTTCGAGCTTGAGGGTCGAGAAGACCGTGTCGAGCCGGCGCCGTTCCGTGAGGTCGGCGTCGGGCAGGACGGCTCGGACCATCGCGTCCCGATCGACCAGCGGCTCGACGGAGCGGCCCGCCTCCTGGAGGATCTCTCGCCCGAAGGCATGGAAGGTCCGGACCCGGACGGTGCCGGGCGGGACGCCGAGCGGGACCAACGCCGCGCCGACCCGCTCGACGAGCTCGTCGGCCGCGCGCTTGTTGAAGGCGATCGCCGCGATCCGGTCCGCGGGCGTCCCGGTCGCGACGAGCCAGGCGATCCGGGCGACGAGGGTCGTCGTCTTCCCGCTCCCGGCCGGGGCCAGGCAGAGGACGGGTCCGGGGTCGGCGGTCGCGGCCGCACGCTGGTCGGGGGTCAGCCGATCGAGGCGGGCGAGGACGTCGGGGTGGAGCTCCATCTCGGCCGATCCTGGCCGATCCCTCTCGCCACCCGATCACCGGCGCCACCGGACGCATCCGCGCCGACAAGCCGCGCTTGGCCTACGATCGGGGGGTGACCCCAGAGCTCCAGGCGACCCTCAAGAAGCTGCCCGACCGACCCGGCGTCTACCTGATGAAGGATGCCCGGGGCGTCGTCGTCTACGTCGGCAAGGCGCAGAGCCTGCGCAGCCGCGTCCGGAGCTACTGGCAGAAGCAGGCGGTCGGTGGCGAGATCCACCGGATCCGGAGCGTCATCGACCGGGTCGTCGACCTCGACTACACGATGACGGACTCGGTGTCCGAGGCGCTGCTCCTCGAGGCGAACCTGATCAAGCGCTACGCGCCCCGCTTCAACGTCCGGCTCAAGGACGACAAGAGCTACCCCTACATCAAGATCACCCTGGCCGACGACTTCCCGAGGATCGAACGGACCCGCAAGCTGCCCAACGACGGCAGCCGCTACTTCGGCCCATACGCGTCCGCGACGAGCGTCGACGAGTCGATGAACCTGATCCGGCGACTCTTCCCGTTCCGCACCTGCACGATCGACATCCAGGACGGCAAGCGGGCGCTCCAGCGACCCTGTCTGCTGTACCACATCAAGCGCTGTCAGGGGCCATGCATCGAGGCGATCTCGAAGGACGCGTACCGCGCCGACATCGAGCAGGTCGAGCTGTTCCTCGACGGGCGACAGGAGACGCTGGTCAAGGCTCTCGAGGGCGAGATGGGGCTCGCCGCCGAGCGGACCGAGTACGAGCGTGCGGCGATCCTGCGCGACAAGATCCGGGCGATCGAGCGGACGATGGAAAGCCAGAAGATGGCCGCCTTCGCCCGGACCGAGCTCGACCTCATCGGCATCGCCCGCCAGGACAACCAGGCGGCGGTCCAGCTGTTCGTCATCCGGGACGGGAAGATGATCGGCCGCGACGTGTTCCTGCTCGACGCCGCCCGCGACGCGACCGACGACGAGGTCCTCGGCGGCTTCCTCGAGCAGTACTACAGCCGGGCCACGTCGATCCCGGTCCAGGTCCTCGTGCCCAGCCTGCCCGGTCCCGAGGATGCCGACGTCCTCACGGCCTTCCTGACCGATCGCCGGGCGGGCCCGGTCCACCTGCGGGTCCCGCAGCGGGGCGAGAAGCGCGCCCTCATGGCCCTGGCCGTCCGCAACGCGACCGAGGCGCTCGCGCGCGAGCAGGCTCGCTGGCTGGCCGACCAGGGCAAGACGCTCGGGGCTCTCCGCGAGCTGGCGGACGCCCTGGGATTGACCGACCCGCCGCTCCGGATCGAGTGCTACGACATCAGCAACTTCCAGGGTGACCAGTCGGTGGCGAGCATGGTCGTGTTCGAGGACGGCAAGCCGCGCACCGGCGAGTACCGGCGGTTCCGGATCAAGGACGTCCAGGGCCCGAACGACTTCGCGAGCCACCAGGAGGTGCTCCGCCGCCGGTTCCGACGTGCCAAGGCCGGCGACGAGGGCAGCGAGGAGGAGCTCCGCTGGCGGCTGCCCGACCTGGTCATCGTCGACGGCGGCAAGGGCCAGGTCAGCGCGGCTGCCGAGGTCCTGTCCGAGATGGGGCTCGACGATCTGCCGCTCGCCGGGCTCGCCAAGGAGCGGGAGGAGCTGTTCCTGCCAGGCCGGCCCGATCCGATCCTGCTGCCGGCCACATCGCAGGCGTTGTACCTGGTCCAGCGGCTGCGCGACGAAGCCCATCGCTTCGCGATCACCTACCACCGCGACCTGCGCGCCAAGGCGTCCGTCCGGTCGGCCTTCGACGATCTCCCCGGTGTCGGTCCGAAGCGGCGCCGGGCCCTGCTTCGCGTGTTCGGCTCGGCCAAGCGCGTCCGCGAGGCTCCGGTCGAGCAGATCGCCGCGGTCCCCGGGATCGGACCGGCCCTGGCCGCCCGCATCAAGGCGACCATGGAGGCCTGACGGACCCGCTTCCGGCCCCCTCGGCGCCCGGCTGGTATAGTCCGCCGCGATGCGTCGCTTCGTCCCCCTCCTCATCATCGTCATCGGCCTGCTCGCGCTCGCCATCGACTTCTGGCCCGGCCTCAAGCTGCCGGCCCTCGGCGACCCCTCCGCCGGCTCGCGCGTCGTCGAGACCAAGCTCGGGCTCGACCTCCAGGGCGGCCTCCGCGTGGAGTACCAGGCCCTCCCCGTCGGGGACAAGTCGCCCGACGCCGGAGCGATGGCGACGATCCGCGACATCATCGAGCGCCGGGTGAACTCCACCGGCGTGTCGGAGCCGATCGTCGTCGTGCAGGGCACGGATCGGGTCGTCGTGGAGCTGCCCGGCGCCACGGATCGAGAGGCCATCGAACGCCTCGTGGGCCAGACCGGCCAGCTGACGTTCGTCCCGCTGCCGGCCGATCGATACGGGACCGCGACGCCGACGGGCGGCGGACCGAACGGCGTCCTCGACGGTCAGCCGCTGCCGGCCGACCCCAACCTGACGCCGTTGTTCACCGGCGAGCACCTGACCGCCGCGAACCCCGGGACCGACCAGACCACGGGTGAACCGGTCGTGGCGTTCACCCTCGACGACACCGCGTCCAAGCTCTTCGCCGCGTACACCAAGGCCCACGTCGGCGAGTTCTTCGCGATCGTCCTCGACGACAAGGTCATCTCGGCGCCGAGCATCCGCGAGCAGATCCCCAACGGCTCCGGGCAGATCACGATGGGTTCGGGCAAGGACGCCGTCGCATCGATGAACGAGCTGGTCGCGGTCCTCCGCTACGGCTCGCTGCCGTTCCCGATCCACGCGGTCCAGGACTCGCAGATCAGCGCCACGCTCGGCGCGGAGTTCCTCCATTCGAGCCTGGTCGCCGGGGCCATCGGGATCGGGCTGGTGTTCCTGTTCATGCTCATCTACTACCGGCTGCCGGGTGTCGTGGCGGACCTGGCCTTGCTGTACTACGCGATCGTGGTCCTGGCGATCTTCCGGCTCATCCCGGTGACGCTGACCCTGGCCGGCATCGCCGGCTTCGTCCTGTCGGTGGGCATGGCGGTCGACGCCAACATCCTCATCTTCGAGCGGACCAAGGAAGAGCTCCGGTTGGGCAAGACCCTGAACTCGGCCGTCGAGGCCGGCTTCGCCCGGGCCTGGAATTCGATCCTGGACTCGAACGTCTCGAGCCTCATCACCGCCGGCATCCTGTACGCGTTCGGCTCACCGACGATCCGGGGGTTCGCGCTCGTCCTGATCATCGGCGTGCTCACCTCGATGTTCACGGCGGTCACCGTGACGCGGACCATCCTGCGGGTCGTCGTCCGCCAGGACTTCGCCCGCAAGGCACGGTTGTGGGGCGTCAGCGACGACGACTTCCTGGCGCGGACCCCGGGCCGCGGTCCGCGTCCGGTGCGCGCCCGTGTTTGACGTCATCGGCAAACGGCGCTGGTTCTTCCTGATCTCGGCGATCGCGACCATCCCGGGGTTCATCTTCATCCTTCTCGGACCGATCACCAACGGCGCGGCCGGGCTGCAGTTCTCGATCGATTTCACCGGCGGGACGAACTGGGAGATCCGGTTCGCGGATCCGACCGTGACCGGCAACCAGATCAAGAGCGCGCTCGCCGACCAGGGGGTGACCGACGCCTCGGTCATCGCCACCAGCGGCGGCTTCTATGAGATCCGCTCGCGACAGGTCGCCCTGCCGCC
Source organism: uncultured Chloroflexia bacterium (assembly GCA_963749735.1). Lineage (GTDB taxonomy): Bacteria > Chloroflexota > Limnocylindria > Limnocylindrales > CSP1-4 > Chersky-267. The sequence continues at coordinate 234,749 of CAVVNZ010000010.1, read as the reverse complement.
GCCCGCCGCGACCCCATCGCCGTCGGTCGCACCCAGCGCCGGCGCATCGCCCGGGGCGTCGGCCTCCGTCGGAGCGTCCGCATCCCCGGGAGCGGGCGCGTCGGCCGGCGCATCCGCCTCGCCGGGCGCATCCGTCGTCCCCCCGAGCCCGTCGGCGCCGAGCAGTCCCGCGCCCGTCCGCGTCCGTCGCGCCGTCCGCGTCCCCGGCGATCGGCGTCGGGTCGACCGAGCCGCAGCTGCCCACGACCGGGGCATTCGGGAAGATCGCGACGGGGCTGCAGAAGGAGCTCGGGCCGATCGCCGCTCAGCGGGCCCTGTCGACGGTCGGGCCCGTCATCAGCCAGGAGCTGACGCAGCAGGCCGCGCTGCTGATCGTCCTCGGCTCGATCGGGATCCTGATCTGGATGACCATCCGATTCCACGACGTGCGGTTCGGCGCGACCGCCCTGGTGGCGCTCGTCCACGACGTCCTCGTGCTCATCGGCACGTTCGCCATCCTGGGAACCTTCTTCCGTGTCCAGATCGACGCCCTGTTCGTGACCGCCGTCCTCACCGTGATCGGCTTCAGCGTCCATGACACGATCGTCGTGTTCGACCGCGTCCGGGAGAACCGGGCCCGCCACATCGGCGAGCCGTTCGACCGGATCGTCAACCACTCGATCCTGCAGACGTTCGGGCGATCGATCAACACCAGCCTGACGGTCATCATCACCCTGACCGCGCTGCTACTGTTCGGCGGCGCCGCGACGAGCTACTTCGTCCTGGCCCTGCTCATCGGGATCATCTCCGGGACGTACTCGTCGATCTTCAACGCCTCGCCGCTGCTGGTCGTCTGGCACAACTGGGATGACCGCCGGCACGGGCGCGTGGCGACCACCGGACGACCAGCCCGCCGCTCCGCGTCCTGATCCCGGCGTGCGGGTAAGGCTCGGTGCAGCGGGTCGTGGCATCCTGACGACGTGATCGAGCCCCGCTTTCGCTGGAACCTCCCGAAGCGTGCCCGACCGACCGACGAGCTGATCGCGGCCGCCCATGCGGCCGGGCTATCCGAACGCATCGCCATCCTCCTCGAGACGCGTGGCGTGATCGGGACGACGGACCTCCTGGCCTTCCTCGCACCGAGCGGCGAAGGGCTCCACGACCCGACCCTCCTGCCCGACGCCGGACGGCTCGTCGCGCGCCTCGAGCGGGCTCGTTCGGTGGGCGACCGGGTGATGGTGTTCGGCGACTTCGACGCCGACGGCCTGACGGGCCTGGCGATCATGGTCCGGGCGCTGCGGGCCTACGGCCTCGACGTCGAACCGTATGTGCCGAGCCGGCTCGACGAGGGCCACGGGCTCAGCCTGCAGGCCGTGGAGACCGCCGCGTCGACCGGGCGGTCGCTGATCGTCACCGTCGACACGGGGTCGACGAGCGTCGACGAGATCGCCGAGGCGGTTCGACGCGGGATCGACGTCATCGTCACCGACCATCACCGCCTGCCGCCGGTCCTCCCGGCCACGGTCGCCCTGGTCAACCCGCATCGGGACGACTCGATCTATCCCGACCCGCGCCTGGCGGGGAGCGGTGTCGCCTTCAAGGTGGCGCAGCTGATCCTCACGGACCTGCCGGCGGGCTCGACGATGCTCGAGGACCTGGCTGCGCTCGCGACGATCGGCACCGTGGCCGACGTGGCGCCGATCGTCGGGGAGAACCGGGCGATCGCGAAGATCGGGCTCGACCGCCTTCGCAGCGCGCCGCCCGCGGGGATCGCCGCGCTGCTCGCCGGCGCGGGCAGCGGATCAGGCGGTCTCGACCTCGAGACCGTCGCGTTCGTCATCGCACCGCGGATCAACGCCGCCGGCCGGATGGGCGATGCCCTGGATGCTGCCCGGCTGCTGCTCACCGATGATCCGGCGGAGGCGACCGACCTCGCGGCTCGCCTGCAGGCGGCCAACGTCGCCCGGCGGGACGTGACCAAGACCGCCATGGCCGAGGCCCAGGCGGTCCTCGCCGCCGATCCGGGCGATCCCGCGGCGACCGTCGTCCGCGGAGCATGGCCGGTCGGCGTGATCGGGCTCGTCGCCGGTCGGCTCGCCGAGGAGCGTGGCCGTCCTGCGGTCGTGGGGACGGAGATCGATGGCCTGATCCGGGCATCGTGCCGGAGCGCCGGGGGCGTGGACCTGGGGGCCGCCCTCGCCCAGTGCGCGGACCTGTTCATCCGCCACGGCGGTCACCCGGGTGCTGCCGGGTTCGAGCTTCCCGTCGAGCGATGGGACGAATTCCGCGAACGATTCCTGGCCATCGTCACGAACGAGGCGCCCCCGTCGTCCGATCCACGCCCCGAGTTGAAGGTGGATCTCGTCGTGCCCGGCTCGGAGGTGGACTATCCGTTCATCCGCGAGCTGCATCGGCTCGATCCGACCGGGCCGGGCAACCCCGATCCGCTCGTCGCCGTCGAGGGCCTGACCGTGACCCGTGTCCGCGCCGCCACGGGCGGCCACTCCCAGCTGACCCTGCGGAAGCGACTCGACGTCGTCGACGGGATCGCCTTCGGACGCTCGGATCTCGCGACGATCGTGCGCGAGGGCGATCGACTCGACGTCGTCGCCCGGATCGTCACCCGGTCGTTCGGCGGCTTCGAGTCGATCCAGCTCGAGATCCGGGACGTCGCACCGGCCGGCCACGTCGCCGAGCTCGTCCCCGACGGCGACGACCGCGAGCCGCTCGTCACGGGCGCCGCCCGATGACACGTCGACCCGGTCGGACCCGCGGCGGTGCGGCCCGTCCCGCCTCGGACCCGTATGGGATCGGTCCGGCGGGATCGCTCGTCGCTCCGGCGATCGCGACCGTCGGTCTGATCGTCATCGCCCTGCTCACCCTCGCCCTGTTCACCGGCTCGATCCCTCTGCCGGGGTCGGGGTCGAACGGCGGCGGGGGAGGAGGTGGCGGAGGCGGTGGTGGCGGAGGCGGCACCGCGCTGGGTCCCGTCCGGACCCCCGCGCCATCGAACGTCGTCGTCGTCGACCCGCGGACGAACATCCCCGGAACCCTCGTCTTCGTCAAGCAGGGCAACCTGTGGACGCAGACCGGCAACAAGGCGGTCCAGATCACGACAAGCGGTTCCGGGTCGATGCCGAGCTGGTCGCCCGACGGCCAGTGGATCTACTACATCGAGAGCGTCCACGACACGGGCTACTTCCCGGGCGGCGGCGACGCCCCCAACCGCTACTCGATGGACTACCCGGTGCTGACCAGGATCCACCCCGACGGCAGCGGGGCCCAGAAGCTCCAGAGCGGACGATTCCGGAAGGGCCAGTACACCTGGTTCTACTGGATCCGACAGCCGCGGGTCTCGCCGGACGGAAACACGGTCGCGGTCGTATCCGATGGACCGGATCCGACGAACAGCGACGTCGTCCTCCAGACGTACAACGTCAAGACCGACGCGATGAAGAAGCTGCCGGTCGGGGAGAACCCACCACTCGGTCACCAGGATCCGGCGTGGCGTCCCGACGGGAAGTCGCTGCTGTACGTCAAGAACGGCCGCAACGGCACGGCGGGCGCACCGACCATCTATCGGTACGATCCAGTGACGAAGAAGTCCAGCCCGTTGAGCGCTCCGGGCTACATGCAGCCATCGTGGTCCCCCGACGGTCGCTGGATCGTGGTCACCAAGACGAGCTCGCTGGGGACCGACATCGCCATCCTTGACGCCAGGAACGGGACCGAGGTCCTGCGGCTCACGAACGACGGCCGATCGTGGGCACCGGTCTGGTCGCCGAAGGGCGACTCCATCGTGTACATGAACATCGACGGCCTCATCGTCGACCTCAAGATGATCGGACTGACCGGGGACGGCCCCACCTGGAAGACGACCCAGATGCCGGACGTGACCCAATACAGCGGCCTCGACGGGGGATCCGGTGCGAGCTGGTACATCCCGTCGGATCAGCTTCCGCCGCCCGCGGCGACACCGACCGCCCCGGGAGGGAGCCCGGCAGGCTCGACCGCGCCGTGACCCTCGGCTACCTCGAACGGCTCGCGGCCCGGACCGCCCGGACGGGTACCGTCCTGTGTCTCGGACTCGATCCGGACCCGCAGGCGTTGCCCGATGGGTTCACCCGCGACGTCGCCGGCATCGAGGCGTTCTCGCGGCTGCTGATCGAAGCGTGTCTCCCATCGGCGGCCGCGATCAAGCCGAACCTGGCGTTCTTCGAGGCCTTCGGGCCGGAGGGGTTGGCGGCCCTCGAACGGCTCCGAGCCCTCGTCCCCGCCGATGTCCCGTTCATCGCCGACGCCAAGCGCGGGGACATCGGGTCGACGGCCGCGCGCCAGGCCGCTGCGCTGTTCGATCGACTCGGCGCCGACGCCGTCACGGTGAACCCGTACCTCGGTGGCGAGGCGATCGAACCCCTGCTCGAGCGGTCCGATCGGTTCGCCTACGTCCTGTGCCGGACGTCGAACCCCGGCGCCGGCGAGCTGCAGGACCTGATCGTCGACGCGGACCGGGACGGCGGCCCGGCCGAGCGCCTCTACGAGCGCGTCGCGCGGCGGGTCGCCGGCTGGGGTCCAGGTGGGACCGTCGGCCTGGTGGTCGGGGCGACCGCGCCGGACGAGATGGCCCGGATCCGGGCGACGGCGCCGGGGTCCGCGTTCCTGGTCCCGGGGATCGGGGCCCAGGGCGGGGAGGTCGAGCCGGTGCTCCTGCACGGTCCCGCCAGCGCGCCCCCGGCCGGCGGCCGCGGCGGCGGCGGGCTCCTCGTCAACGTGTCGCGGGGGATCGCTCGCGCCGCGGTCGATGCGCCCCGGGACGGCACGCCGATCGACCTCGAGGAGGCTCTCGGGACGGCCGCCCGCGGATGGGCCGAACGCCTCCCTATGCTAAGGTAGGCCCCGCCGCTGGGCACAACTTGACCGCAAGGAGCAGCGCACACCGATGCCCATGCCCGGACCGCTCGAGCTCGTCGTCATCCTCGTGATCGCGCTGCTCATCCTCGGCCCCGGCCGGCTCCCGGACGTTGGCGCAGCCCTCGGGAAGGGCATCCGCGAGTTCCGCAAGGCCTCGTCGGACATCCAGGATTCCGTCGCCGTCGACACGACGCCGCTGCCGGCCGATCCGAACGCACAACCGGCCCCGGCCGCGCCCGTGCAGCAGGTCGCGGCGGCACCGACCTCGCCGGTCGCGCAACCGGTCGTGGAGCCGGCTGCCGTGGCTGCCGTTGCGGCGCCGATCGCCGCCGCCGCTCCGTCCGCTGCGCCGATCGCGGCCGCGCCGGCGCCGGCGCCTGCGCCGGAGTCGTTCGCGCTCCCTCCGGAACCGACGGCGCCGCTGATGGCCGCCGCCGCGCCCGGACCACCTCCGGAGGTCGCGCCGGCCCCCGAGGTCGCCCCTGTCCCGAACCCGGCGTCGGCCGAGCAGCCCGGCTCCGACGACGCGTCCTGACCCGCGCCCGCGGGGCCGGATCGCGCGAACGCCATGACCGAGAACCAGACCGCGGCTGAGGCCGCTCCGGTCGGTCCGAGCGCCGCGGTCGTCGCGACGCCGATCCCGGTTCCCGCCGAGCCGGCACCGGGGACGCCGCCGGCCTCCGCGCCCGCTGCCGACCCGGGGAAACCGGCCGATCCGTCGACGATGACCCTCGTCGACCACCTCGGCGAGCTGCGCGACCGGCTGTTCAAGATCATCGCCGCGGTGGCGATCGGTTCGGTCGTCGGCTACCTGCTGAGCGACCGCGTGATCGTCCTGCTCGAGGCACCCCTCGGGGGTCTCCAGAAAGGGCTGATCGTGCTCGGCCCGGGCGACGCGTTCTTCATCGTGATGAAGATCTCGATCGTCATCGGGATCATCCTGGCGATGCCGGTGATCCTGTACCAGCTATGGGCGTTCGTCGGGCCCGGCCTGACCGCGCAGGAGCGACGGACGATCCGGCCGTGGCTGCCGATGGCGCTCCTGTTCTTCGCCCTCGGCGTGGTCATCGCCTATGTGATCCTGCCGTACGCCGTCGGCTTCCTCCTGGGGTTCACCAATGGGACGACGCTCATCGCGTCGCTCGCGGCGGGACCCTACTTCGACTTCGTGACGACCCTGTTCCTGGCGTTCGGACTGGTCATGGAGTTCCCGATCGTCCTGTATGCCCTGTCGCGGGTGAACATCCTGAGCTCCCAGCGCCTCCGAGCGTCGCGCCGCTACGTGATCCTCGGGATCACGATCTTCGCGACGGTCGTCACGCCGGGCGGGGACCTGGTCAGCCCGTTCGTGCTGGGCATCACGATGTACATCCTGTACGAGACCACCACCTGGTTCATCGCCCGGGGCGGCCGCTGAGCCGTCGCAGCGTAGACTGGACCCGATGAGCGGTCCCCTCGACCCGTCCGATCCGGCGGCGGCCGCCCGGCCGCCCGCGAACCCCCACGTCGTCATCCTCAGCGGGCTGTCGGGTGCGGGCAAGACGGCGGCGACCAAGCTCTTCGAGGATCTCGGCTACACCTGCGTCGACAACCTCCCCGGCGAGCTGCTGCCCGAACTCGCCGAGCTGGTGTCGGACGACCGGGAGCGCTTCGACAAGACGGCCATCGTGCTCGATGTCCGGGCCGGCGACGCGGTCCTCGCCCTGGCGGCGCATGCGCGGCGCGCTCGAGGGCCGCGGGATCAAGCCGCAGGTCTTCTTCCTGGAGGCGCGCGACGAGGTCCTCATCCGGCGGTTCTCCGAGACCCGTCATCGCCATCCGCTGGCCGACCAACGCGGGATCGCCGCCTCGATCGCGGAGGAGCGCCGTCGCCTCGAGCCGATCCGGGACGAGGCCGATGTCGTCCTCGATACCAGCGACCTTGCGCTTCGCGAGCTGCGGGAGCGGGTCTTCACCCACCTGGCCGACTCGCCCGATCCGGACCGCCTGGCGATCCAGCTCATCAGCTTCGGCTTCAAGTACGGGCTGCCGCTCGAGTCCGACCTCGTGTTCGACGTCCGGTTCATGCAGAACCCCTACTACATCGAGGAGCTGCGGACCTCGTCGGGGCTGACCGAGGCGGTCCGGACGTTCGTCCTCGAACAGCCGACGACGGTCCGGTTCATGGCCTATCTCGAGGACTTCCTGACGTTCATCGTCCCGGCCTACGTCGGGGAAGGGAAGACCCGGCTGACGATCGGCATCGGCTGCACGGGTGGGTTCCACCGTTCGATCGCGATCGCCGAAGAGCTCGCCACGTGGCTCCGCACGCAGGACCTCGGGACGGTCGCCGTGTTCCATCGTGAGCTCGAGCGCGGGTGAGGCGATGAGCGAGCCGCGCCGCCGCTGGACCGCTGCCATTGGCCTCCGTCGCTGGCTGACGCCAGGGATCGGGATCAAGCGCTGGCTGGTCGTCGTCTTCCTCGGCGAGCTCGGCCTGGCATTCGGCCTGGCATTCGTCCTGCGCCAGGTCTACCGCGACATCGAGCTGGGCGAGCCTGCCCAGACGATCGTGTCGACGGTCACCCTCCAGTTCCTGCCGTACTGGCTGCGCGCGGTGATCCTCGCCTCCGTCGGCGTCGCGATCTTCGCCTTCGCCGCGTGGAAGGTCGTCCGCGTCCTGACCGGCCCGTACCGCTCCGACGACGAGGACCGGCCGCTGGTCGAGGTCATCTACCAGAAGCGCTTCCTCGCCCGAGGGCCGCGGATCGTCGCGCTCGGCGGCGGGACCGGCCTGTCGACGCTCCTCCGCGGGCTCAAGGAGCACACCAGCAACCTGACCGCGGTGGTGACCGTCGCCGACGACGGCGGTTCGTCGGGCAAGCTCCGCGAGCAGCTCGGGGTCCCGCCGGTCGGCGACATCCGCAACTGCATCGTCGCGCTGGCTGACGCCGAGCCGCTGATGGGCCGCCTGCTCCAATACCGCTTCCCGGGCGACGAGGTCCCCGAGAGCCTCGGCGGCCACGCCATCGGCAACCTCCTGATCGCCGCGATGACCGCCGTCCAGGACGGCGACTTCGAGGAAGGCGTCCGACAGATGAACCGGGTCCTGGCCGTCCGAGGGCAGGTCGTGCCGGCCTCGGCGACGCCGCTCATCCTGCACGCCGAGCTGAGCGACGGGACCGAGGTCGTCGGCCAGTCGCGGATCGCGGCGACGAGCGGGATCGAGCGGGTCTGGCTGATGCCGGAGCGGGTCGATGCATCGTCCGACGCGATCGCGGCGATCGCCGAGGCGGATCTGGTGGTCATCGGGCCAGGCAGCCTGTTCACGAGCGTCCTCCCGGCGCTCCTGCTGCCGGAGATCCGGGCGGCGGTGCTCGCCTCGTCGGCTCCTCGGATCTACGTCTGCAACGTCGCCACCCAGGAGGGGGAGACGAGCGACTTCGACCTGTCCGATCACGTCGAGGCGCTCGAGCGGCACGTCTCGAGCGGGATCGTGGACATCGTCCTGGCCAACAACCGGACGGAGCCGCGACGGCCCGAGGACGACGTCGCCGCCGAGCTCCATGACGGGGAAACGATCCGGCTGCGCTGGCCACCGAACGTCGAGCGCCCGCCGCGCCTCGTCCTCGACGACCTCGTGGATCCCGCCGACCCGCGCCATCACGACCCCGTCCGCCTCGCCGCCGCGATCATCCGGATCGCCGAGCGGGACGGCGCCGCCCGCCGGCGTGGCGGGAGCGTCGCCAGGACCGCGTGACCGGCGCCCCCGCACCCGGCCGGGATCGGTCGGCGCCGCGTCGCCGGCTCCGCCGATGACCGGCACGGACCGCGATCTCGTCAGTGCCATCCGCGCCGAGCTGGCCTCGATCGTCCCGCAGCGGACGTGCGATCGAGAGGCGGAGTCCGCCGGCCTCGGAACGGCGCTGGCCACCCGCGAGGCCGCCGTCGCGCGACTCGCCGTCCGCCTCGGGCGGGAACCGACCGAGGCCGGCCGGCTGCTCACGACCCCGCGCCGGACGAAGCACGTCAGGGTCGAGGAAGGCGACGTCGACGCCAGGCCGTTCGACTGGGACCGCGCCGCCGACCACTGCCGCCTCGCCTGGCTGCGCGGCCGGTTCCTCGCCCGCGGATCGCTCAGCCTCGCCTCGGGCCGCGCTCATCTCGAGTTCGTCCTGGCGCCGGACGAGGCACCCGCCCTCGCCCAGCGCCTGGACGCCCTTGGGATGCCGGCTTCGTGGCGCCTGCGACGCGGGCGCGGCGTGGTGACCTGGAAGAGCGCCGACACCATCGGGACGTTCCTTCGGCGCATCGGTGCCGGCTCGGCGATCCTGGAGCTCGAGAGCCGGCAGGTGGCGCGCGCCCTCCGCGGCGACATCAACCGGGTCATCAACGCGGAGTCGGCCAATCTCCAGCGGGCCGTGGTGGCCTCGTCGAGGCAGCTTCGGGCGATCGACCTGCTCGAGGCCGATGGCCGCCTGGCCGACCAGCCGTACGTGGTCCGGATCGTCGCGGCAGCGCGTCGCGACACGCCCGAGGCGACCTTCGCCGAGCTCGCCGCAAGGCTCGAGCTCCATCGGTCAACGGTCCAGCGGGCACTCGAGCGGGTGGAACGGCTGGCGGAGCGCCCGGAGGCCGCCGGGGCTCTGGCATGATTCGCCGATGAGACCCGTCATCATCGCCGCCAACTGGAAGATGCACACCACCCCGGGCGACGCCGCCGACCTGGCGACGACGATCGCCGGCCGGACGCGCGTCGAGGGTCCCGTCGAACGGGTCATCTGTCCACCGTTCGTGTGCCTCGCGGCCGTGCGGGATGCGCTGGCCGGCACGGGCGTCGCGGTCGGCGCGCAGACCGTCCATCACGAGCTGACCGGCGCGTTCACCGGCGAGACGAGCGTGCCGATGCTCCTCGGGCTGGCGACGTGGGTCATCGTCGGGCACTCCGAGCGTCGACGCGATGCGGGCGAGACCGATGCGCTCATCGGACGCAAGCTGCGCCGCGCGGTCGAGGGAGGGCTCCGGCCGATCGTCTGCGTCGGCGAGCAGCTCGCCGAGCGCGAGGCCGGGCGCGCCGACGCCGTGGTCGACGGGCAGATCCGGGGGATCCTCGAGGCGTTCGGCGAGGGCGCCAGCACCGACCCGGCGGTCGACCTCGTGTCGGCCGGGGCGGTCATCGCCTACGAACCGGTCTGGGCCATCGGGACGGGGCGCAACGCGACGGGGGCCGATGCGTCCGCGATGGCCGACACCATCCGACGAGCGTTGGCCGACGCCGGACTCGGGTCCGTCGCCGAGACGATCCCCGTCCTGTACGGCGGAAGCGTCACCGCGGCGAACATCGGCGAGTTCCTCGCCGAACCGGCGATCGACGGCGCGCTGGTCGGTGGCGCGTCGCTCAAGCCGGACGAGATGGCCGGAATCGTCGCCCGGGCCGGCGTGACGGCCGAGGCTCGCGTCGGCGGGCACGGGTGACCGCCCGGCGACGCGACCGACCCCGACCGATCGTCCTGGTCGTGCTCGACGGGTTCGGGCTCGGTCGCGATCCGGCGGCGGATGCGATCGCGGCGGCACCGATGCCGACCTGGCGCGGTCTGCTCGATCGGTGGCCGCACGCCGTCCTGCGCGCGTCCGAGGACGCCGTCGGGCTGCCGCCCGGCCAGATGGGCAACTCGGAGGTCGGCCACCTGAACCTCGGGACCGGCCAGCCCGTGCTCCAGGACCTGCCGCGGATCGACGCCGCGCTCGCCGATGGGTCGTTCTTCGACCGTCCGGCGCTCATCGCCGCGTGCGATCGCGCGGCCCGGGCGGGCGGGCGACTCCATCTGATGAGCCTGATCGGCCCCGGCGGGGTGCACGCCAACGATCGGCACCTGGTCGCCCTGGCCGAGCTGGCCGCCCGGCGCGGCGTTCCCGAAGTCCGGATCCACGCGCTGCTCGACGGTCGTGACACGCCGCCGAGCTCGGCCGCCGGGTTCGTCGCCGACCTGGAACGGCGCCTCGGGGACGCTCATCCCGATGCCAGGATCGCGACCGTCGGCGGGCGCTACTACGCGATGGATCGCGACAAGCGCTGGGAGCGGGTCGCGCTCGGCTACGCCGCCATCGTCCATGGGGTGGGGGAGCGGGCTACCTCGGCGACCGGGGCGATCGCGTCGGCGCTGACCCGGGGGGAGACGGATGAGTTCGTCCGGCCGACGGTCATCGACGCGCTGGACGGACGAGTCCGCGACGGGGATCCCATCGTCCACGCCAACTTCCGGGCGGATCGCGCTCGCGAACTGACCCACGCCCTGGCGGATCCCGACTTCGACGCGTTCGATCGAACCAGCCCGGACGGCACTCCGGCGCCGCGCGACCTGCTGGTCGTGACGATGACCGAGTACGAGGGAGACCTGCGGGTCGAGGTCGCCTTCCCACCCGAGGAGGTCCCCTCGCTGGCCGGCGCCGTCTCCGCTGCGGGCTGGCGCCAGCTCCACGTCGCCGAGACCGAGAAGTACGCCCACGTGACCTACTTCTTCAACGGGGGCCGCGAGGCGGCCTGGCCGGGCGAGGACCGGATCCTGGTCCCGAGCGCCAAGGTCGCGACCTACGACCTGCAGCCCGAGATGAGCGCACCCGGCGTGACCGACGCCCTGGTCAGCGCGATCGGTTCGGGAGCCTACGATCTCATCGTGGCCAACTACGCCAACCCGGACATGGTCGGGCACACGGGCGACTGGGACGCCACGCTGCAGGCCCTGGCGACCATCGACGCCTGCCTGGCCCGGATCACGGAGGCCGTCGACGCTGTCGGCCGCGACGATGCGGACGCGATCGGGTGCGTCCTGCTGGTCACCGCCGATCACGGCAACGCCGATGCCATGCGCGACGCGACCGGCGCCCCGGTCACCGCCCACTCGCTCAATCCGGTCCCGATCGTCGCGGTCGGCCGGGCCGTGGTCGGCCGGCGCCTCCACGACGGGGTCCTGGCCGACGTGACCCCGACCATCCTCGACCTCGCCGGGCTGCCGACCTGGCCGGGCGTCGTCGGTCGCTCGCTGCTCGAGCCTGTGCTACCATCCGACGGCCCTTCAAGACTGAGGTCTGCGCGTCCGTGAATCCGCTCTTCGCCGTCGGCCAGATCGTCATCGGCATCGCCTTGATGATCTCGATCCTGCTCCAGGCTCGGGGCACCGGCCTGTCCGGCGCCTTCGGCGGCGACAACGCGGTCTACCGGAGCCGACGCGGCGTCGAACGGCGATTGTGGCAGTTCACGATCGTCCTGATGATCCTGTTCGTCACGTTCTCGCTGGCCTCGTTCGCGCTCTACACGACACCGTCCACCTGACGATCAGGCTCGCCCGGCTGATGGGCGACCCGTCGGACGCCGCGGCGTGAGCGCTCGTCGGAGGCCAACACATTGACCAATCGCGACCGCGGGATCGTCGCTGTCCTCGGTGTCCTGCTCATCGCCCTGGCCGTCGTCGTCGCGTTGCCCGGGTCGTCGAGCGGCACGGCCCAGACGGCGCCGCTCCCCGGTGAGTCCGCCCCTCCGCCGTCCGGAGCTCCCGTCCCGGCCGCGGACGTCGTCTATCGCGAGGGCACGATCGGGCGCCCGAGCTCGATCAATCCACTGACCGCCAGGACCCAGGCGGACCGCGACCTCGCCGCGCTCGTCTTCAGCGGCCTCGTCGGGCTCGGCCCGGACGGTGGTTACCGGCCGGACCTGGCCTCCGGCTGGACCGTCGACGACAAGGGCAAGACATGGACGTTCACGATCCGCGACGACGCATCCTGGCAGGACGGGGTGCCGGTCACCTCGGCCGACGTCGTCTACACCGTCAACGTCCTCAAGGACCCGAGCTATACGGGCCCGCTCGGGGCATCCTGGCGCGAGGTGACCGCGACCGCGATCGACGACAAGACCGTCCGGTTCGACCTGACGACGCCGATCGGTGGGTTCCTCCAGGCCGCGACCGTCGGCCTGCTCCCGGTCCACCTGCTCGACCAGGCCCCGATCGAGACGCTCGCCGACGATCCGTTCAGCCTGCAGCCCGTCGGGTCGGGCCCGTTCGTCCTGACGTCGTGGAACGCGCAGTCGGCCAGCCTCGTGCCGGCCAGCGCGGCGAACGTGCCCGCGGTGGACCCGAGTGCCGGACCCGACACGCCGACCGGCGATGCGAGCCCGACGCCGGAACCGCCGACACCCGAGCCGACCGAGACGGCGACCCCGACGCCCGAGCTGACGGCCACGGCGAAGGGCTCCCCGAAGCCGGCGGGCTCTCCCGGGGCCTCGTCCGAACCGACCCCGACGCCGATCCCGACCTTGACCACGCGTCCGGAGGCCCAGCTCCCGGGCATCGAGATGTCGTTCTTCCCGGATGCCGCGGCCCTCGCCGACGCGTACCGGGCCGGACTCCTCGATGCCGCATCCGGGCTCCCGCCCGACGTGGCCACCCAGCTCGCGGCGCTTCCGGGCAACCGCCTGCTCAGGTACCCGCGGACGACCCTGACCGCCATCGCCCTCAACCTCCGACCCGGCAACGGCGAGCTCCGTTCCCCGCTCGTGCGGCACGGGCTGCTCGCTGCCATCGACCGGGCGAAGCTCATCGACGATGTCTTCGGCGGCGCGGCATCCCGGGCGGACTCGCTCATCCCACCGTCGTCGTGGGCGTTCGACGCCAAGACCAGTCACCCGGTCCGGTTCGATCCCAAGCGGGCGGCGGCCGACCTCAAGGCCGCCGGCTGGAAGCGGCTGGCCGGTGGCTGGGCTGCCCCGGGGTCGAAGAAGCCGTATCAGATGGAGCTCATCTCGCCCGATCGAGCGACGAATCCGACGGCGATGGCTGCAGCCGAGGCGGTGGCCAAGGACTGGCAGACCTTCGGGCTCCAGACGACGGTCACGGGTCTGCCCCCGACGGCCTTCGTCCAGGACCGGTTGCGGGCCGGCAAGTTCCAGTCGGCGGCGATCGACGTGACCATCGGACTCGATCCGGACCTCTATGCGCTCCTCGCCTCCACCCAGGTCACGAAGGGTGGCTCGAACTTCAGCGGGATCCAGGATGTGGCTCTCGATCGCGATCTCATCCACGCCCGTGCTCCGGGGTCCGAGGCAGCCCGAAAGACGGCGTACACCAAGCTCCAGGCCCGCCTGGCCGCCAAGGACTACATCCTCCCGCTGGCCTTCCGGGACGAGCTCGTGGTGGTCTCGGACCGGGTCAAGGGACAGGCGATCCGCGAGCTCGGGGACGCCAGTGACCGGTTCTGGGACGTGCTATCATGGCGCCTCGCTGACGGCGGTTGAACGGGTTCACCCGTCGCCTGGGACTCTCGCCGAGGTGGCGGAATCGGTAGACGCGCTAGCTTCAGGAGCTAGTGTCCGCAAGGGCGTATGGGTTCAAATCCCTTCCTCGGTACCACCCCTCGACCGAGCCTCAGACAGCGTGCGATGCCCAGGTGGCGGAATTGGTATACGCGTACGTTTGAGGGGCGTATGAGGCAACTCATCCGGGTTCAAGTCCCGGCCTGGGCACCACCTCCGCACTGATCCCGACGGCGGTCCGACCCGGACCGCCGTTCCGATTCGGGGCAGGGACGTGGGATGGCAGGCGGTTCGGCCGTCGCGATCGCGGCGGTATCCTGCCCCTGCGCGGGCGGTTAGCTCAGTCGGTCAGAGCGCCTCGCTTACACCGAGGATGTCGGGGGTTCGAGTCCCTCACCGCCCACCACAATCTGAGCACGAAATGGCCCCTCCAACCGCCTCGAGGAGAGCGGGGGAGGGGCCTTGCTAACAGTTTGCTAACGGGCGTCAGCCAGTCCGAGAAGCAGGTGCCTGTTGGCTGGCAGGGGACGTGGATGAAGCCATCGCGGCGGGTGTCTCTGCGACCGCGTACTGGGAACAGGCGGTCGACATCTTGCAAGCTCAAGTCGCTGGACTTCGCTGACACCTTCGCGTAGCCGAGCCGCCAACCTCGTCAAGTACCCGACCGGCCATGTCGCCGACATCGACGACAGGTTGGCGGCCGTCGCGATCGAGGCCCTCGAGCGCCGCCTGTGTCTGTCATGCGGCCCAGTCGGGTCGACAAGCCCAAGGAGTTGGCTAACCTACGGTCATGAAGGGCGATCGCGTCGAAGCCGTGGTCGACACAGGTCAGGGCGTTCAGACATTCGACATCGTCGCGACCCGAGCGGGTCGCCGGATCGAGGTCATCACCAGCCGCGGCGTGGTCGAGGTTCGCGAGGTCACGCGGACCGGGGTGCCGGTCAGGACGGGTCGGTTCATGACCTCCCGACTGATCGCCCTGGTGGAGCATCCGGCTGGCGACGCCAAGGGACGAGTCGAGGTATCGACCCGTCATCGTCTTTCTTCCGAGAGCTGAACTCCTCGTTCGTCGAGTCCTTGGGTGAGCCTTATGGCGGTCGGGCGTCAGCAGACGACGTCGTTGGGACCGGGCTCCCACCAGCCGCCGGGCTCGGCGATGGCGAAGATCGAGTGACCCGACGCACTGTAGGCCGCCAGCACGATTGCGTAGTACGCAGGCCCGTTGGGGTCGTACCTCATGCCAATGTCGCAGCCGGTGTCCTCCGTCCACGTCCACTTGACGGTCCCGTTGGACGCGGGTGCGGTCGCGAGGAGCGTACGGACCGACTCTGGTAGAGGGGTGTGCGCGACAAGGCATGGCCCATGAGTATCCGGGCGGGGGTGTGCCGGTTCGGCGATGCACTCGGTCACCCCATAAACCCTGATCTCGACGCTCTTGCTCCGCGGCGTCAGCCAAGCGACTGTCTGCGTGATCTCAGCGGTCAATTCGTCCTTGCTGACCTTTACATGTTCGTCGAACTTCACCCTCGTGGGCATCGAGGGCACCAGGGCCGGCTTGTCGGTTGCACCGGCAGCAGACGGGACAGCGACGTTCGCCGTGGGATTGATCGGTCGCAGGGCTGCGGTCCGGGCGGCAGTCGCTGTCGGCGTCACGGACCCGGTGATAGGCGCGGTTGGCGCGACGCCCCGACAACCGACTAACAGGATCAGCACCACGCTCGCGATGAGGACCTTCATGTGGTCTCCAGACGGACTGAGCCCTTCGCCTGGGGCCGACTCTACGACGCTCCTATCACGCGACCGATGCAGCCTACAGCGTGCTCGCGACCGTTCATGAAACTGTGCACGATGTTTCCATAGAAGTCGACGCAATCCGGCTGCTGCCGATACCGCGCGAAGGTAGCGGTGCTGGCCGGAGCCGGCCCGACAGTCGAGTCTTCCATGCCGCTCCCTCGCGTCGTTGTTAGCGCGCAAGACCATCGAGGTACCTGGCGGCGTACGGGTCGTCGAGTCACGACGAGTCGAGGCCCCAGATGTGCCTCACCACCGAGGGGGTCACGCTCGCGACGAGCAGGAAGCCGATGATCAGCAACAGGCCCAGTAGAGACTCGCGACGCCCTGCGATGTAGCCGACAGTCGCCAAGCCCGCGACTCCGATCAACGTCAGGAGGTAGCCGACATACGACTGGAACCTTCCGGAGTCACTCGCGACGAACAACGCCACGTACTCGACCGCGAGAACGGCCAGGCTGGCGAGGCCTAACGCCAGCGCCTCGACGTATGACGCATCAGATCACCTCATCCCGGGCTGGCCGGCCGAAGGTCGGCACAACCTGCTGACGCAGTCGGGAGCGCGCTGTTGCGCGTCGGCTCCGGGTCCGGGTCCTGGCAATCTTGCCGTGAGCGGCCAGCAGAGGCATCCGCGGCGGCAAACGGCCCGGCCGTAACATCGGCGCGACCGTCGCGTCACACGTGCGCCGAGAACGAAGGCGGATCACGGCTTCGATCGGAAACGTGACCGCCTTCGGTTCATGACCTAACCGAAGAGGGGATCGAGCGATGCCCAACCCAGGAGCGGGACGTGGCGTCGTCATGTGCGTGGTCTCTATCATCCTCGTCACCGCTTGCGGCTCGTCGTCGCCAACCCCGTCGCCAGCTGTGCCGTCGAGCGATGCGCATCCAAGCCTGTCGCCGAGCGTGGCGATACCATCCGCACCGTCGGCGACCGCAGGCGCGCTCCAGTCGGAGCCTCCGACCGACGCATTCCTGAACGCGGTGGTGGTCACCGTCTCCGACCGGCTCGTCGTCCGCTCCCAACCGCGGGTCAGCGACGACTCCACGATGTATCAGCCCGTTCTCCCGCTCGGAACCGAACTGACCGTGTTGGACGGTCCGGTCGAGGCCTCCGGCTACACCTGGTACAAGGTGAAACCGACGTCCTTCGACGGACTCGGCGGCCCGGGTTACGGCTGGGTCGCGAGGGCCGGCAGGGACGGCGAACCCTGGCTCGCCCTCTCACCGGGAACCCCCCCGCCGGTGGCTCGCTCCTGGTCAAAGCCGGCGAAGATGAGCGGTCTCGCCGGGCTCTACTCGTTCGAGCAGCCGCTCCTGGTGCATGGCGGCGATGGGTACGTGCTCGTCGACGGTAGCGGAGCTGGCATCCGGATCTGGTTCTCGACCGACGCCCGCCGGTGGAGGGTCGTCGCCGCCCCGGCCCATGGCAGCGAGGACCTCACCATCACCGATGTCGCCGCCGGGGACATGGGGTTCGTCGCCGTCGGGTATGAAGACATCTGGGGCGGCGCGGATGGCAGCCTGTCCGATACCCGCGCTGTCGTCGTCTTCTCCAACGATGGCCGGCATTGGCAGCGCATCCTCGATCCGAGCTTCGAGCACAACTCGATCAGCAGGGTCGGGATCGTGAACCACACGATCGTGGCCGTCGGCGAAGGGAGCTGGACTTCGTCTGATGGCCTCCGATGGGAACGCCAGGCCGGCCCCGGACCCCAACTCGACGGATTCAAGGACGCCCTCGTCGCTTCCGACGGTCGGCTCACTGCCTTCATGCCCCTCTGGAAGGACGACCGACCGCTGGGAACCGACGTGTGGCAGACCGACGGCACGACATGGACGAAGGTGGCACGACTCCCGAACTCGAAGGACGTGCGGGTGACGTCCGCCGCCTACGGCGCGGGTCACTGGCTTCTCCTCGGCTCTCGCGATACGGCGACGGACTCGATCCAGATGGCGTGGACGTCGGAGGATGGCGTTCGCTGGGATCGCGCCAGATACCCCGTGCCGGCGAGCGACGACGGTCTCGACGGCATGAGCTTGATCGGACATGCGGGTGGGTTCGTCGCCGTCGGCTGGACCGGGGGCCCGGGCGGGGCTTGTGGAACAGACTCCCCCTACACGACAGCCACCTGGACCTCCTCTGATGGTCTGGTCTGGCACAAGTGGGCCCCGATCAAGGGCACCGGGGTGTACGCCGTGGTCGTCGACGAAGGCTCGATCGTTGGGATCGGCCAGAACCTGGCGTTGAAGAAGGTCAGGCTGAAGGCACCTCTGAGGCCATCCCTCCCGTCCGGTTCACGTTCCCCGAGCGATTCCCCCGCGATCGTTGCCCAACTTGCTTCGTCATGGGCATGGGCGGGTTGTGGCCCATGATCATGAAGCGACCCGTTGCGATCGTCGTCCTCGTGGTGGGGTCAATCGCGCCTCCCCGAGTGCCGCCGCGAGGGCGACCGCGATCGCGGCATCGGCCGAGGCGACGCATCTCGGCGCCTGCAATCGGACGTGACTTCACGGCAACGTCCCGACCCATCCGTGACGGAAGAGAGTCGGGTCGTACGCCGCCGACTGTGCCGATGTTGTCGCGGTTCGGCTCGATCATCGGCGCGACACTCCTGGTTGCCGCATGTACCTCGGCGGGCTCGGGTCCTTCGCCCTCGCCACCGATCGCCACCGCTCCCCAGAGTCAGGCGGCATCGGTCACAGCGTCGGCCGTGCCCACCGTCGGGCCGACCCACAGGCCGACTCCGACGCCTTCCCACTCCACCCCGACGCCCACCGCCGTCCTGCCGTTCGTCACGGGCTGGCCGACGGTTAGTCGATCGGGGATCACCATCACCGCCAGCCTGGTCGATGAGGCCCCGCCGTTCGAGGGCTGTCCGGGACCCGTGCCCGCCGTCACCCTGGCGATCAGGACCACCGGGCTCGAACCGGGCGAGACCGTCTCTCTGGACGGGACCGGAACCTATGACTTTGCGACCCTCGGTTGCGGGGTCCAGCCGAGTCCGTGCCAGTGGGGCTCGGATACGACGGATCCGACGGTGGCCCTTTGCCGGCCCGAGTACGCTCAGGCTGCCAAGGGAGTGGCAAGGACGGCGGTACAGGCCACCGCAGGATCCGACGGGACGGCCGCAGCCACGCTTCGCTTTGTCATGCCCGAATCGATGCGCGCTTGTCCGGCCGGTACCTCCCGTCCCTGGTGGGTGGAGAGCGGCAAGTGGAACCTTCGCGTGACCGACAGGGCACATGCACTCCGCCTCGTCGGGCCGCCGGATCTGATCATCGGTCCGTGAGCAGCCCGTCACGCCCTGAGACAGCCATGGACGGTTCCCGACGTCGGTAGCGCCGAGACCCAAAACCGGCGCCCGTCACATCGCCTCAACCTTCTCAGCGACGGGCCGCTTCGAGCCCGGGTGGTGTAACCCCGGGACCGCCGGCTCCGCGTCCGGGTCCTGCGATCCCGCCATGCGCGGCCAGCGGACCCGGAGCGACCAGTGCGTCTACGCTGACGACATGCGAGTCCTGCGATGGGGATAGCTCGACGCCCGTTGGCCGCGCTGACCGGGTGGTGGCGCCGAAAGGGTAGCCCCGCCGATGCCTTGCGGTTCTGGTACCCAGGTTCGGTCAGGGCCAACAGGGATACGCCGATGACCCCGGTCCATCTGTCTGATGTCAGCCCAGGATTGGCCGCCGCAATGGCGCACTGGGCGCGTCGGCGTGATGACGCGCTGTGTGATTGGCACCTGCTCATCGAGCCCCTTCAGAGCAACGCGCCCGTGCTCGCCGCCTGCGGCATGTCGCTGCCCGAGGACCTGGAGCGGCGCGACGACGACGTGATCGGCAACCGCTGCGCCGCCTGCCAATGGTTCGCGCTCCGATCGGCATAAGTCGCACCCGGCTCCGCGTCCGGACGTGCGATCCCTCGCCAGAGGCCAGACGAGCCGGAGCGACCGGGGCTATGAGTCCAGTCCCGTCCCCGCGAGGCTGCATCGGGCGGTCCGGACCATCGAGCCATGGCGCGGGCCTGTGCCTCGAGCAACGATCCGGGCATGGCGCAGGCCCCCATCCAAGCTCAAACGCGCACGTCGGCCGTCGCGGTCGAAGCGGGTCGAACCCAGGCCTCGTGGCGCTGGCGTCGGGTCCCGACGACGTACGTCCGACGCCGTGCCCGGACCAGTCTGGTGAGCCGGCTGGCTGCGGTCCTGGCCGGACTCGCCCTTTTCGGCGGCGTCGCCGCATGTTCGCCACCGGCCCCCCTCACGACCGACGAGTGGGACTATTGCCAAATGCACTGGCTCGCCGGCCTCGACCCGACGCAGGCGGCTGAGCCGAACGGGAGCACCTGGTACTTCACCCACATGGGCAATCGCGGGGACCCCGACACCATCCGCGTATGTCGAGCGGCGGCCGCGAAGCGGTAGGCGGCATCGACTACCGCTTTACCTCATCGACGTGAGGTCGGGGAGCGAGGCGGGCACGCCCGTCCCGGCTGGACCCGGCTCCGCGCGTTCGCTCCGTCGTGACAGCGAGACGGACGGCGACCGGGGGGTGGCTTGCTAACGCCTTGCTAACGGACTGACAGGTAGAGGAGGGGATTGGGCCGGACCGTAGATCGTTCGTCCGGCCCATCCCGAGCACGAAACGGGCCAGACCGGCAGTCAACGGCATGGCCCGACATGGACCGGGCCTCGCTTACACCGAGGATGCGGGGGTTCGAGTCCCTCACCGCCCACCACATCCCGAGCACGCCGTCACTCCGCGATCGGTGTCGACCCTCACGGAGTCACCTCCCCGTGCAAGCCCAGGCCGAAGTACGGCCTGCATGGCTCGAAGCCCTCGATCACGACATCGTCGCCGGCCCGTGTGGCTTCCCAGTCCGCCGCTGTCATGCGGAGGTGGACCATGGTGTCGAGCCGGTCGCCTCGCACAGCGGTCGAGACGCCGTTGTCCGTGTAGCCGATCGCTCTCGAGACACCGAGGGACGCGACGTTATCGTGCCAGGCGGAGGTTATCGCCTCGCGTGCACCGAGCGGGCCGAAGGCGAGCGTCAGGACGGCCCGTCGCATCCGCTTGCCGATGCCCTGGCCGCGCACGGCCTCGATCAGCCAGGAGGAGCTGTCGACCGTCCGCAGCGTCGTGAAATGGTGGCCCTCGAGTTCCTGCCGTCCAAGGAGCTCGCCGCCCCGTCGGACGACGAAGTCCAGCCGCCACGCCGCCGGAGACCACGTTCCGTAACCCTGCCAGTAGCCCTGGTGGACCATCGTCCCGCGGCGCGTTCCAGTGTCGGCGCCCTCGTATGCCGTCGCGGACGGGTCGAGCTCGACATCGTCGGGCAGCCGGGCGACGAGCTCCTCGAGATCCGCTTCTACGAGCGGCGCAAGCACGAGATCGCCGCTCCTCAGGCGAAGATCCAGAAGCGGCCAGTACGGATGCGATGGCGTCTGGCTCAACGGCGCTGCCCTCTGCTGGTGTCGGACCAGTGTGGCACCGGGTCGAGCAAGAGACGTCCCCTACGCCGATGCGTACCAGGCGAGCGGATCGCAGCCTTTGCCTCGTGGTCCCCGGCCTCCCTCACTGCCCACTACGGTCCCCGCAGGGCCACGAGTGGTGCGGCGTCGGCGCGAAGCACCGGCGGAGTTCGTCGGCCCGACGTCCCTGCGCCGGGCGCGCCCCCTGCTAGACTCGTGGGGCGGCGTGCTCTGTCGCGCACCCGGAGGAGGACCATGACACCGCTCCTGATCGTCATCATCATCATCGTCGTCGCGATCGTCGGCTTCCTGATCGTCCTGTACAACGGGCTCGTCGGAAAGCGCAATCGGGTCGACGAGGCGCTGGCCCAGATCGAGGTCCAGCTCAAGCGTCGCCACGACCTGATCCCGAACCTGGTGAACGCGGTCAAGGGCTACATGGACTTCGAGCAGGATGTCCTGACCAAGGTCACCGAGGCCCGGGCGGGAGCGATCGCCGCCGGTGCCAAAGGGACCGCCGAGCAGGCCCAGGCGGAGAACGTCCTGACGGGCGCCCTGCGCTCCCTGTTCGCCGTGGTGGAGAACTATCCGCAGCTCAAGGCGAACGAGAACGTCCTCGCGCTGCAGGAGCAGCTGACCACGACCGAGAACCAGATCTCGTTCTCGCGCCAGCACTACAACGCGTCGGTCCTCGACTTCAACACCGCGATCCAGACGTTCCCGGCCGTCCTGATCGCCGGGATGATGGGCTTCCTCAAGCGCGACTTCTTCGATGCGGAGCCTGAAGCCGACCAGGTTCCGAGCGTCCAGCTCCGTTAGGGCGCGCATCCGGTCGAGGTAGACCGGAGGGCCAGTGGCTTCGACCTTCTACAGCCAGATCTCCGCGAACAAGCGGGATTCGTTCCTGCTCGGGCTCGGGCTGGTGGCGATCCTGGGCGTCCTCGGCCTGAGCATCGGCTACGCCCTGACGGGGTCGGTGTCGGGGGCGATCGGTGCCACCGTCTTCGCGATCGTCATCGGCCTGGCCGCGTCGATGGTCTCGTACTACAAGGGCGATGCGATCGTCCTCGCGGCATCGGGCGCCCGGGAGATCACCGAGGCCGAGGCGCCCCAGCTGTTCAACGTCATCCGCGAGCTGACGATCGCCGCGGACATCCCGCCGCCGAAGGTCTACGTCATCGACGACACGTCGATGAACGCCTTCGCGACCGGACGGGACCCGCAGCACTCGTCGATCGCAGTCACGACCGGACTGCTGACCCGGATGGACCGCGAGGAGGTCCAGGGGGTCATCGGCCACGAGCTGTCGCACGTCCGCAACTTCGACATCCGGTTCTCGCTGCTGGTCGGGGTGATGGTCGGGAGCATCGCGCTGCTGGCCGACTTCTTCCTGCGATTCACCTTCTGGGGCGGGCGCGGCCGATCGAGCAGCAGCGACCGCGGCGGGGGAGGCCTGCAGGCCATCATCTTCGCCGTCGCGCTCGTCCTGGCGGTCCTGGCGCCGTTCTTCGCCAAGCTCGTCCAGCTCGCGGTCAGCCGGCAGCGCGAGTACCTCGCCGACGCCTCGGCGGTCGAGCTCACCCGGAACCCGATCGGCCTGGAGCGGGCGCTGGCGACGATCGCCGGCGACACCGAGGTGCTCGAGGTCGCCAACCGGGCGACGCAGCACCTGTACTTCACCAACCCGATCATGAAGGCCTCCGACGGCGGCGGAGAACCGAGCGCATGGTTCTCGACCCACCCGCCGTTGCTCGACCGGATCAACCGGCTCCGCGAGCTGCGCGGGCAGCCGCCCGTCGGCTCGACCGCCGAGGAGCTCGCCGCCCCGCGGGGGGATGCCGTCGGTTGAAGGCCGTTCGGAGCCCGTGGTATCCTCCGGCACGCCGACGGGCGGCCAGCCTGGTCAGGCCTTCGGGCCGAGATAGCTCAGTTGGTAGAGCACGCGACTGAAAATCGCGGTGTCGCCAGTTCGAATCTGGCTCTCGGCACCACATCGGTGGTGCAACGGGCGGGAGTAGCTCAGTTGGCAGAGCGCAACCTTGCCAAGGTTGAGGTCGCGGGTTCGAACCCCGTCTCCCGCTCCAAGATCCCGTCCGATGCACGGTCGGGCCGGCCGGCGTTCGCCGACGACTCGCCCGCTGCCCCTTCGTCCAGTGGTAGGACAGCGGACTTTGAATCCGCGAACCGAGGTTCGAATCCTCGAGGGGCAACGACC
Source organism: uncultured Chloroflexia bacterium (assembly GCA_963749735.1). Classification (GTDB taxonomy): domain Bacteria; phylum Chloroflexota; class Limnocylindria; order Limnocylindrales; family CSP1-4; genus Chersky-267. The sequence goes on along the minus strand of CAVVNZ010000010.1, from coordinate 211,102 downwards.
ACGTAGACTGGCCGCACGACCCGCCGTACCCCTTGCGGCGGACCGTCCCGGGGCGACGTACCCAAGTGGTTAAGGGGGAGGTCTGCAAAACCTCTATTCAGCGGTTCGAATCCGCTCGTCGCCTCCACCACCTGACCGGGAACGTACGCGCCGCGACCGGCGCCTCCTCGGCTCCGACGCATCTCCTCCATCCGGACCATCGAACCATGGCGCTCGGGCGCCCGCTCCGCGACACTGGACGATGTCCCCATCTCCACGAAGGGTTGGTCCGATGCTGTTCCGAGTTCATACCTTCATCACGAGCCTGGCGGTGCACTTCAGGGTGCTTCGCCTCGAGACCACCCTCTCCCGAGGGCAGGGTCTCGCCGAGTACGCGCTCATCCTCGCGCTCATCGCGATCGTCGCGATCATCGCCCTGCTCTTCCTCGGCGGACAGGTCAGCAAGATCCTCAGCACGGTCGGCAAGTCCGTCTGAGGTCGACCCGCCCTCGAGGCGTCGGAACCCATCCGGCCGCGGCCGGGAGTCGTCCGTACTAATGCGTTTGAACTAGCAGTCGCTTTGCCGGGTGCAGGGCGGTCAGCAGGTCGGCAAGTCCGTCCGAGGCAGGCGCTACCCTTGCGGCGGCCGAAGTGGCGGAACCGGCAGACGCGGCGGACTTAAACTCCGCTGACTCGAAAGGGTCGTGTGGGTTCGAACCCCACCTTCGGCACCACGTTCTGAGCACGAAATCGGGCGCCTGAGGCTCTTGCGCCCCGGCGGACTGCTCCCGGCGGAAGACAGTCGGTTGCGCCTGTACAACGTTCGGGACTCCTGCCCGTTCGTCACGGCGACCCATTGAGCAGTCACGTAGGATGGCGCCGCAGCCTTGCCTGCGACGAGCGAGAAGGGACCGGCGTGCTCTACCTGATCGCGATCATCCTGCCGCCCCTGGCGATCCTGATGAGTGGGAAGCCGTTTCAGGCCATCCTTGCCCTCGTACTCCAGATCACGCTGATCGGCTGGTTCCCGGCGGCGATCTGGGCGATCTTCGTGGCCCACAACCACTACGCCGATGTCCGGACGAGACGGATGATCATGGCGACGAAGGAGGCCGCCGAATCGGAGGCGAGGGCGATCCAAGCGGCGGCCGATACGCAGGCTCAGGCAACCGTGGCGGCCGCCCAGGTGGCCGCGGCAGCCCGGTCGGTGCCTCCGGGCGAGCCCCCGGAGGGTTAGGAAGCGGATGCTCCGCCGACTCGGGGCCTCTTATCGAGTCGCCTCAGCGTCCCGGGTAAGCCCTCGGCCGAGCTTGACGATCCGGCCCGCGAACGGCGGTGGCGGCGGAGGGCACCGTGTCGCCCGATACATGGGCCGGGGTCTCTCGTTGTTTGGACTCTGCGATCCGAGCCATGGAGGAACGCTAGGCAGTGTCTGCAGCCCGGTGCCGTTCGCTCCCTGACTCGATGGCGTAGATGACCGAGCTGCAGAGCGCAACGAACTCGTGCGCGCGGGCCTCGTCCAGGTCCGGTTCGTGGCCATGCGCCACCAGGTTCCGGAGCACCGAGAGGCCATCGATCGCCTTGGAGGTCTGTTCACTCACGAGGCCGAGTCGGTAGGCCTGTTGAACGAGCTGTCGCGCCGACCCGCGTCGCTCGGGAGGCGCACCAGCCTCATCGAGTGCGCGGTTCAGGCTCGACTCGACTTCGATGAACGAAGCCATCACGGCCGCACCGGGCGAGAGCTCGGCGAGTGCGTGCAGCCGATCGTCGAGATCGCGTTCAGCGGTCACCGCGGGTGCCAGGTCCCGGGCTTCTGGACTCGTGGCCACCTGCGCCTGAGCTGCTTGCATGATCGGATCCCACTCGACTTCGACCGGGCCGGCCTTCACACGATGGACCGGCCGTTTGAGGAGGGCGGAGACCTCCGGCCGGAAGACGAGGGCCAGAACCACGACGACGACTGGCCAGGCCAAGCTTCCAACGAGCGAGGCGATGAACGCCAGTGGGTCCATGCCGCCATGGTGGCACAACCGTTGCGCTCTGAACCCACGGCCGAGGCGGTGTCGACTCGTTTCGCTCTTCTGGAACCTTCCGCGCTCCCTGGCGCCCATGCCTAATGAACGCGACCAGGGTGCCGTCGGCCCGATGAGGCATGCCACCGGCCCTCGAGCGACAGGGCCGTGACGAGCGGCACGTAGAGTCAACGGCGACGACGTGGAGGGTGATGGATGCGCGCGATCGGGCTGGTCCTGGCGACGGTGATGATCGTTGGCTGCGGAGCCGCCGTTTCGACCGCTCCGGCCGGCAGCGCCGCTCCGGCCGGCAGTGCTGCTCCGGCCGGCAGTGCTGCTCCGGCCGGCAGCGGGTCGCAGGTGGCGCCGAGCGCGGTCGCGAGCGCGACGCCGGCCGCTCAGACTCCTTACGACGGTATCTGGGCCTCGAAGTCCCTGACGCGAGCGGACCTGGCGGCCGCCCTCACACGTCGCGGCCTCAGTGTGGCGCACCTTGACGAGTGGTTCGGAGACTGGGACAAGATCGACTACCGCATCTTCGAGATCGAGATCGGCAGCGGCCGCTGGCTGGAGGACGAGTACGGCGAGGGAGTGCCCTTCGGAACAGGGTGGGCCGGAGATGTCGCGCTGACCGACGCCCATACCATCGTGGCCCGGGAGGAGACGTCGGGTTGCGCCGTCACCTACGACCTGAGCCGCAACGGCGACTCCCTGTCTGTCCGCATCGCCCACGACGCCTGCTCCGACCCGACTGATCTGCCGATCCAGACCATGATCTACGAGTCGTCGCCCTTCCATCTCGTCCAGGCCGCCGACTGGACCCCGCCTCCGCCGGCACCGCAGCCGTCCGCGTCGCCCGGCGCTGCACCGCCGACGACCGAGGCCTCGAGCTCCAGCACGCGCCAGCAGCTTCGAGCGATCGGTTCGGTCAAGGGCGCGCCGCTCGGCTACTTCGAGTACCTCCCACCGGGATACGGCAAACAGCCGAGCCCGCTGCTCCTGTTCCTGCACGGGTCCGGCGAGAGCGGCGCGGGAGACGTGTACGACCTGGCCAAACTGACCTCGACCGGCATCCCCTCGTTCATCGCCACCGACAGGTGGCCCGATGCGCGTCCGTTCGTTGTCCTTGCGCCGCAGCACAAGGAAGATCCGCCGTCGTTCTGCATGGAGGCCGAGGAGATCGACGCCTTCCTGCGCTTCGCGCTCGCGCACTACGACGTCGATCCCAAGCGCATCTACGTGACCGGCCTCAGCTGTGGCGCGATCGGGCTGTGGAACTACCTCGCGGCGCACGGTGATGAGCTCGTGGCGGCCGCCGTGCCGATCGCTGGCTACGGCCTCGGCGCGGTGGACCTGGCCGGCTGCAAGTTGGCGCGTGTACCGATCTGGGCGTTCCACGGCAGCGCTGACGAGAACGTCCCGATCCGATGGCGACGTCTACCCCGTGACGACGCTCCAGGCATGTACGGATCCGGCTCCCGTCGACACCCGACTCAAGGTCTACCTCGGCGAGCAGCACGACGTTTGGGACGAGACCTACGACCCCCCGCCATACGATATCTACGCGTGGATGCTCAGCCACCACAAGTGACGTCAGCCTCGCGCCCGATCTGACTCGAGACCGAACCCCACCTTCGGCGCCATGGATCCGCTCCCAGCGCACCGCATCGGGCCGCGCTGGTTCACGTTCGAGCGTCGGTCAGGTGCGCTTGAGCAGGCTGCCGAGTCCGCGGGACTTCTTCTCGTCGGCCGGTGCACCGGGCTGGGCGGGGGTGCTGCCGAAGGCCGCGCTCGATAGCTTGAGCATGGCCGCGGCCACCGGCGTCCGAGCCGCCCCGATGACCACCGGGTTGCCCTCGTTGACGGCCTTGAGGTAGAGGAACGGGTCATAGGGGAGCGTCAGGGAGACCTTCGCGCCGAGCCCGCTCTCGACGTCGCGCATCTTGAGCAGCTCCTTGGCGAAGACGCTGTTGAGCACGAAGGTGGTCTTGGAGGCGATCGATCCGGCCTCGTTCACGAAGTCCAGGAACGAATGGACGGCCTTGAGCGCCGAGATCTCCGGGATAGACCGGCAGCAGGACCACCTCGGCTCCCTCGAGCGCTGCGAGCGACCGTTCGTCGAGGGTCGAGCCGGCGTCGACGACGACCGCCTCGTACGCCAGCAGCGCCGTCTCGAGGATCCGCTCGACGTGGGTCGCCGTCACGAGGTCGGCGAGCTCGGGTGAGCCCGGCGCGGCCAGCACGTCGAGGCCGGATGCCTCGTGGCGCGTCGCGTAGGTCCGGAGCAGCTCCGGCTCGCGCTGCGACTGCTCGTCGCGAGCGAGGTCGGCGACCGTCTGGCGGGGGATCACGTTGAGGTGGGTGGCGACCTGGCCGAACTGCAGATCGAGGTCGACGATGAGGACGCGCCCGGGTCGCGACGCCGCATGGGCGACCGCGACGTTGACGGCGATCGTCGTCGTCCCGACCCCGCCCTTCGGGCTGTAGACCGCGACCATCCGGCGCGGCTGCTCGAACAACCCTCCGCCGATCGCGGACACCGCACCGCGCGACCGCTGGAACCGGACGAGCAGCGCCTCGACCCGGGCCTCGAGCTCGCGACGGTCGAACGGCTTGGCCACGACGTCGTCCGCTCCGGCCTCGAGGAAGCGGATCCGCTCCTCGACATCGTCCGCCTCGGACATGCACAGGACCGGGACGGCCGCAAGGCTCGGCGTGCCGCGGATCTCGCGGCAGACGTCGGCGGCGGTGGTGGTCGGGCCGGTGACGTCGATGATGACCATCGTGTGGTCGGCGGCGACGCGCAGCGCCTCCGCGACGTCGGTCACCGTGTCGACGGCGTAGCCGACCCCGGACAGCACGGTCCGGATGGCTTCGCCGGCGACGGCGTCGGTCTCGAGCAGGAGGATCGAGCTGGCGGGCACGTCGTCTCCGAGTGGGCGGCGGATTACGAATGGTCGTCAGGATACATCGGGCCTGAGGGCCGTCGGGCCCGGCCGCTCGCGAGGAGCGTCCGCGCCCGAGCCGAGGCGGTCGTCGGGGCCGTCGGACCCCTCGTGGTAGACTTCGGGCCGGTTCCTTTCGGCTCCGCACTCGGACCCGGCGGGCGCGTCGCGCCTCGACCGACCGTTCAGCGGGGCGTCCCCACAGGAAGGAGTGAGCGCGGATGCGCCGCTACGAACTCATGCTCGTCCTCCGGCCGGACATCCCGGACGATCGCAGCCAGGCGATCATCGACCGGACCACCCGCCAGATCGCCACGTCCGGCGGTCAGATCGTCAAGGTCGCCCCGTGGGGCCGCCGGCGGCTGGCCTACCCGATCGATCGGCATCGCGAGGGCTCGTACCACATCATCATCTTCGAGGCTCCGGCCGAGGCCATCATCGAGCTCGAGCGCAGCCTGCTCATCACCGAGGAGCTCTTGCGTCACCTGGTCACCCGGGTCGAGCGACCGGCCAAGTCGGCGCATCGCGACGGCGAGGACGACGTGGATCTCCAGCTCGACGAGGGCGACCTTCCGTCGGTGGTCGACGAGGAAGACGAGGAGTCCGGCGAGCAGATCGACGAGTCCGAGAGCGAAGCCGCTCCGGCCGCGATCGACTGACGGCCAGCCACACGATCCGGAGGCGAGTGCCATGTCGCTGAACAAGGCGATGATCATCGGCAATCTCGGGCGCGATCCCGAGATGCGCTACACCCCGAGCGGCCAGGCGGTCACCCAGTTCACGGTCGCCGTGAACCGGAACTACAAGGGCCAGAACGGGGAATGGCAGGAAGAGACCGAGTGGTTCCGGGTCGTCGTCTGGGGCCAGCAGGCCGAGCGCGCGGCCGAGTACCTGCGCAAGGGCAACAAGGTCTACATCGAAGGGCGCCTCCAGACCCGCCAATGGGAGGACCAGACCGGCGCCAAGCGGTACACCACCGAGCTCGTGGCCAACCAGGTCACCAACCTCGAGCGCCGCACCCGCGACGAGTCCGACGAGGGAGCCCCCGCGGGCGCCGCACGACCGACGCGCCCGGCGCCCGCCCCGGCCGGTGACGGCGATGGTGGCGGTTCGACCGGCGAGAAGTTCGACGACGGCAACTTCGACGACCTGCCCTTCTGAACGAACACTCACCCGACGACAGCACGGAGACCTGAACGACGATGCCACCCGTCACCCGAGCCAAGAAGCGCGACGACTACTACCGCGACCGACGCCGGCGGAAGGTCTGCGCCTTCTGCGCGGACAAGACCGTCCAGATCGACTACAAGGAGGTCAACCGCCTCCGTCGCTACCTGTCCGAGCGCGCCAAGATCGAGCCGCGCCGCAAGACCGGCACCTGCGCCGGTCACCAGCGCGAGCTGTCGGTCGCGCTGAAGCGCGCCCGACACGTCGCTCTCCTGCCGTACGCCCCGCAGCACCTGCGGCCGTAGCGGTCGCGCGGCCGGTCAGCGCGGCTCGCCGATGCCGGATGCGGGGATCGCCCTCCTGATGGTCGCCGGCGGCGCCGCCGCCGGGTTGTTCGGGTCGCTCCTGGGCCTCGGCGGCGGGGTCCTGATCGTACCGATCCTGACCCTCGGGTTCGGTCTGCCGCTGCGCGAGGCCGTCGGGGTCAGCCTGGTCGCGGTGATCGTGACCAGCTCGGCGGCCGCCAGCGTCTACCTCGAGCGCCACGTGGCCAACCTTCGTCTCGGGATGAGCCTCGAACTGTTCACCGCCACGGGTGCCCTGATCGGCGGGACCGTGGCGTTCCTGTTGTCGGAGCAGGTCCTCGCCGGACTCTTCACGGTCCTCCTCGTGTACACGGCGTTCACGATGGCGCGCCGCCCGGACCCGGCTCCCAGCACCGAGCCGACCACGGACGAGCTGCCACCACCGCCTCCGTCCGCGTTCACCAACGCCCCGGATCACCCGGATATCCCCCCGTACGCCATCCATCGCCTGGGATGGGGGATCGTCGGGAGCCTGTTCGCCGGCGTCGTGTCCGCCTTGCTCGGCATCGGCGGTGGCCTGATCAAGGTCCCGCTGATGAACCTGGCCATGGGCGTGCCGCTGCGGGTCGCGACCGCCACGAGCAACCTGATGATCGGGATCACGGCCGCGGCGAGCGCGATCATCTACCTGATGCGCGGCGGCATCGACCCGTACGTTGCCGGTCCGACCGCCGTCGGGGTGTTCCTCGGGGCGTCGCTCGGCTCGCGAACCGCGCACCGGATCGACGTCCGCTGGCTCCGCCTCATGTTCGTGGTCGTCCTCCTGGTCACGGCCTGGCAGATGGCCGGGCGGGCGCTGCGATGACCCCGGCGCCGTCGAGCTCCGCGACCGGACGGCGCGACCGGTCGGGACGGGACCTGGAGCGGACGATCGCACGTCTCCTGACCGGTGGGACGTACCTGAGCATCGGCCTGATGGCGATCGGGGTCGTCCTGATGCTGGTCGACGGGATCTCGCCGCTGGCCGTCGCGCCGCCGTTCGATCCATCCATGATCCTCGCCGACATCGTCGCCCTCCGGCCCGTGGGGTTCCTGTGGCTCGGGCTCCTGGTCATCCTGGCGACGCCGCTGGTCCGGGTGGGGGCATCGGGGATCGGCTTCGCCGCGGCCGGGGAGCGGCGGATGGCGATCGTCGCGGTGGCGATCCTCACGGTGATCGCGATCGGGGTGTTCCTGGGCCTGGCGGTCGAGCACTGACATGGAGGTCGGCCTGCTCGTCATCGCCTTCCTGATCATCCTCCTCGGGGCGGAGCTGTTCACCAACGGGATCGAATGGTTCGGCCACAAGCTCGGCCTGGCGGAGGGGGCCGTCGGGTCGGTCCTGGCGGCGGTGGGGACCGCGCTGCCCGAGACGATGATCCCGCTCATCGCGATCCTGGCCGGGACCGGCACGGCCTCCGACGAGGTGGGCATCGGCGCGATCCTGGGCGCGCCGTTCATGCTGGCGACCCTGGCGATGTTCGTGACCGGGACCGCCATCCTCCTGACCGCCCGACGACGGAAGACGGGCGCCACGCTCGACGTCAACGGCATCGTCCTGGTCCACGACATGAAGTTCTTCGCCGTCGCCTACGCCCTGGCGATCGCGGTCGCCTTCCTGCCGGCGGACCTGACCTGGCCACGGGTGGGCGTCGCGATCGTGCTCCTGTCGATCTACGCCTACTACGTCCGCGAACACTTCCAGGCGGAGGCCGGGGGCGGCGACCCGGACCTCGCACCGCTCCGGCTGCATCGGCTCGATGTCCGAGCCCCCGGTCACCCCGAGCCGCCCCGCCTGCGGATCGTGACGGTGCAGGTGGTGGTCGCGCTCGCTTGCATCGTCGGCGGCGCCTACCTGTTCGTCGGCGCGGTCACGGACCTGTCCAAGTCGCTCGGGATCGACGAGGTCCTCCTGGCCCTGATCATCGCGCCGATCGCGACCGAGCTGCCCGAGAAGTTCAACAGCGTCATCTGGGTCCGCCAGGGCAAGGACACCCTGGCGATGGGCAACATCACCGGCGCGATGGTCTTTCAGAGCGTCATCCCGACGTCGGTCGCGCTGATCTTCGCGTCGTCGAGCTGGGCCATCACCACCGACTCGGTCCTGGCCTTCGCGTCCGCGGGGATCGCCTTCCTGTCGACCGGGATCATCTTCCTGCCGCTGGTCCGGGGGCGGCCCCTCGGCGCCCGGACGCTGCTCGTGGGCGGACCGCTCTATCTGCTGTACGTCGGTCTGGTCGTGCTCAAGCTGCTCGGCGTCACGCTCTGACCCTCCGCTCGGCCGGCCCGATCGGAGTCGAAGCTGCCCGCTGGTATACTCCGTCGACGCCTCGCAGCCGACCCGCGCCCGCTCGCGGGACCAGCCGGAACCGGAGCCGCCGATCATGCTGACCGAGAAGACCACGCCGGACCGACTCGAATCCACGCCCGCGACGGTCAAGCCGGCCGTCCAGGTGGACGACCTGATCTGCTACTTCGAGGGTGCCTACGTCCCGATGCGGGACGCCAGGGTCAGCATCATGACCCACGCGTTCATGTACGGAACGGCGGTGTTCGAGGGGATCCGCGCGTACTGGAACCCCGACCAGCAGACCCTCTACGGTCTCAAGATCCGGGAGCACGTCGAGCGGATCCGGCAGAACGCCGGGATGCTCCTGATGGACGGGCTCCCGTCGGTCGACGCGCTCGTCGAGCTGATCCTCGAGACGGTGCGGAAGAACGGCTTCGCCGAAGACGTCTACATCCGCCCGTCGTTCTACAAGTCGTCGCGGCAGATCGGCGTCCGGCTCCATCACCTCGAGCACGAGCTGTACATCATCGCCCTGCCGTTCGGGAACTACATCGATACCGAGGCCGGCGTCCGGGTGATGTCATCGTCGTGGCGTCGGAACATGGACGAGACGATCCCGGCTCGCGGCAAGATCGTCGGCGGCTACGTCAACATGGCGTTCCAGAAGTCCGAGGCCGAGCTCAACGGGTTCGACGAGGCCCTCGTCATGACCGCCGACGGGCACGCGTCCGAGGGCTCCGCGGCCAACCTGTTCGTCGTCCGCGACGGGGTCCTCCTGACGCCGCCGGTGACCGACGACATCCTCGAGGGGGTCACCCGCAAGGCGATCCTCGAGATCGCGGCCAACGAAGGATTCCCGGTCGAGGTCCGCTCGATCGACCGGTCGGAGCTGTACATCGCGGACGAGATGTTCCTCGTCGGGACCGGCGTGCAGGTCTCCCCGGTGATCGAGATCGATCATCGTCGGGTCGGGTCGGGCGAGGTCGGCCCGATCTCGCGGGTCATCCGGGAGCGCTACTTCGCTGCGGTCCGCGGGCGACTTCCCGAGTATCGACATTGGCTGACCCCGATCGGCGAGGGTGGCTGAGGATCGGGCGTCGACCCTGACTGCGGGTCCGCCGGCGCTCGCGACGCCATCCCGTCCGGACCTCGTCGACGAGGCGCCCGCACCCGGCACCGAGCGACCGGACTCGTCCGCCTCGGCCGCGGTCGGTCCGATCGACGACGCCGGGGACCCGACGCGAGCGCGGCTGATCCAGCGTGCGCTCGAGATCGCCCCGGGCCTGATCAGCTGGCTGCTCATCCTGAGCCCGCTGATCCTGTCGTTCCGGTTCCCGGCGATCGTCGCCGTGTTCGTCCTGACGTTCGACTTCTACTGGCTGTACAAGGCGATCGTGCTGACCGGCAGCGTCTGCGTGACGTTCGGCCGGATGCGAGGGACGATGGCGGCCGACTGGCGCGCCCGTGCCATGGCGCTCGCCGATCCGGCCGGCCGGCTGGCAGACATCGACCGCATCGTCCCGCTCGTCCGCGCGAGGATCGACCAGCTCGAGCGGGACGGCTGGTCGCTCGCGGCGATCGGCGGCCGACGGGAGCTCGTCCGCCTCGAAGCGGAGCGGCGTGACCTCGCCCGGCTCCTGGCGACCCGGCCGGACCTGTCGGCCGACCCGCGTCGGCTGTTTCACGTGGCGCTCGTGCCGACCTACACCGAGCCGTTCGAGAAGCTGTACGAGACGGTCCGGGCGCTCGCCGAGGCGGACTATCCGCGAGAGCAGCTGATGGTCGCGATCATCACTCGCGAGACGGACCTCGGCGGCCGCCAGAACGTCGCCCGGCTGCGGGAGATGTTCGGCGACCGGTTCCTCCACTTCTTCCACATCCTCGATCCGCTCGAGCCCGGCATCGTCGTCGGCAAGAGCTCGGCGATGGCCTACGGCGGGCGCTGGCTGTACCGCGAGCTGGTCGATCGCGGGTTCGACCCGGCGACGGTCGTGGTCACCGACCTGGACTCGGACTACCGCGTCCATCCGCAGTACTTCGGCTACCTGACCTACACGTTCCTGACCGATCCGGATCGGTTCCGGCGGCTGTACCAGCCGATCCCGATGTTCCACAACAACCTGTGGGACACGCCGCTGGCGGTCCGCCTCGTCGCGGTCGGCGCGACCCACGTCCAGATGTGGCGGTCGCTCACGCCGCGCAAGCTCGTCTCGTTCTCGTCCTACGCGGTCAGCCTCCGGACGGTCCAGGAGGTCGACTACTGGGCGACCGATGCCATCCCGGAGGACAGTCGCTTCTACTGGAAGAGCTTCTTCCGCTTCAGCGGCGAGTTCCGGGCGGTCCCGCTGTTCATCCCGATGTACGGGGACGCCGTCCGCGCCCGCTCGTACCCTCGCTCGCTGGTCGAGCAGTACACCCAGATCCGGCGTTGGGCGTGGGGCATCACCGATATCCCGTACTACATCCGGAACGCGTTCGCCCACTCCGAGATCCCGCGCCGGCTGCGGGTCCGGCGGCTGATGGACCTGTGGATGGACCACATCAACTGGGCGATCGCCCCATTCATCATCATCTTCGGCTCGAACCTGCCGCTCCTGCTCAACCCGGCGTTCGCCCAGACGACGCTCGGCCAGAACCTGCCGCTGTACGCCGCCTGGCTGCTGACGGGAGCGTTCTGCTGCCTGCTCATCCTCGTCTTCGTCGAGGAGCAGATCGCCCCGCGCCGCCCCGCCGCCTGGGGCTGGATCCAGCGTGCGACGTCGTATCTGCAATGGCTGGCGCTGCCGGCCGTCGGGCTCGTGTTCAGCACGCTGCCGGCGCTCGACGCGCAGACGCGGATGATGGCGGGGAAGTACCTCGAATACCGGGTGACCGAGAAGGCCTGACGCCGTCGATCCGGCCGGGTCAGGGTCCGGCGGGTGCCGCCAGTGGTGGGGTCTTGGTCCCGGTCGTCACGATGATGTCGACCGTCACCGACGGGTCGTCGACGAAGGTCGCCTGGACGTTGAACACGTTCTCGAGCAGGGCGATCGTCGCCGGCAGGTCCGACTCGCGGCCGTTGTAGACGCGGATCTTGGTCTGCGTCGTCGTGCCGTCGGGTCGCTTGGTGGGCGCGCTCGCGGTCAGGCCGAGGTATTCGAGGTAACCCGCGACCGAGGTCGCCTGGCCCACCTGACCGGTCCCGTTGACGACCCAGATGACCCCGTCCTCGGCGGCGACCGCCTCGCGCTGCCGCTCGATCGTCGGGTCGAGCTTGAACGCCGTTGCGACCGCCTGGCGGATCCGGCTGACGTTCGGCTCCACGATGTCGCCGCGGGAGTCGACCGCATTGGTCGCGTAGCGCGGCGGGGAGAACACGAACGAGCGGATCTTGGTCGAGTCGATCTGGCTCGACAGGCCGATCAGCTGGGGCAGCTTGCTCTGCGGGATGTCCGTCTTGAACGACGTCTTGAGGTCCTTGAGCAGCTGCGTCAGGTTGCTCAGGATCGTCTGCGGGTTGGCCTGCTGACGGATCGACAGGATGACCCGCTGCTGGCGCTGCGCCCGGTCGAAGTCGCTCGACGTGTGACGCGAGCGGGCGTAGACCAGGGCCTGGGCGCCGGTCATGTGCTGGACCCCGGCCGGGATGTAGACGCGGATGCTGGCCCCGTTCGGGCCTCCGGGGTAGTGATCGTCGAGGACCGGATTCTGAACGTTGATGGTGACCCCGCCGAGGGTGTCGACGATGTTCTGGAACCCGTCGAAGTTGACCATCACGTAGTACTGGATGTCGAGGCCGTACAGCTCGCCGAGGGTCGCCTTGAGCGCGTTGAACCCGCGCGACTTGTCGTTCCCGGGGAAGGCGTCGGAGCGGTAGCGCGAGTTGAGCCAGAGGCTGTTGATCTTGCCCTGGTAGGCAGACCCGAAGACCGATCGTGCCGGTCCGGACGGGATCGGCACGTCGACCGTGTCCCGCGGGAGGCTGTACATCGCGACCTGCTTCGTCTTCGGATCGATCGACACGACGATCAGGGTGTCGGTGTTGAACGTCCCTTCCTTGGGTCGCTGGTCCGCGCCGATGAGCAGGATGTTGAGCTTGTCGGTGCCGTTCCAGTCGGGCAGGGCGGCCGTGGGGACTGCCGTCCCCAGCGGCGGTGCGGTGGTCGTGCCGGGGGTCGGGGTGTCGCCGGGGATGTCGCTGCCGGGCGCATCGCTGGCCGCGGCGTTCGCGCTCCCATCCGGGCTGGCGTCCGGGGTGTTGTCGTCGCACGAGTAGTTCGGGTCGAAGACGCAGGCCAGTGCGTCCTGGGCGGTCACGCCGTAGTAGGCGACCACCCCGTGTCCGCCGGCGATCACGAGGCAGACCGCGAGCAGCCCGGCGACGGACAGCGGGTTGAGCCGGAGGGACGGCCGGCCGAAGCGGCCACCGCCGGACGCGTCGACGGCGTTGAGGAAGGCGGCCACCCGATAGGCGTCGACCGCGGCGACGATCCGATAGACCAGGAACAGCACGTTGCCGATCAGGATCAGCGGGAGATTGGCGATCAGCTCGCCGCCGAACACCTGGATCCCGGAGCTGAGGGCGACCCCACCCGTCAGGGCGATCATCAGGATCGGCAGCGCGGCGAACCCGAGGGCCCGGGTCCAGGCGCCGGCATAGGCGTGCCCGAGACCAGGGAAGATCAGGGACAGGAAGGCGGCAGCGAACGCCGAGCGATGTCGGGGTCTGGCTTCCTGCGGCGGCTGCTGCATCGCGGGTAGGATACTTTGAACCTCGTAGTGGCGTGCCGAGGGGTTCCGACGCCTCGCCCCGTCGACATGTGACGCCGACGGACCGCCCCGTCCCAGCCCGCCCCCATCCGCCCAGTCGAGGTCCGATGTTCCGACCCGTCAGCCCCAAGCCCGACCTCGTGGCGAACGAGCACGAGGTCCTGGCCCGCTGGGCCGAGCGCCGGACATTCGCCCGCCTCCGCGCGCAGAACGCCGGCAATGAACGGTGGAGCTTTCTCGACGGACCGATCACGGCGAACAACCCGATGGGCGTCCACCACGCCTGGGGTCGGACCTACAAGGACATCTACCAGCGCTTCCGGGCGATGCTCGGCCATGACCAGCGCTACCAGAACGGGTTCGACTGCCAGGGCCTGTGGGTCGAGGTCAACGTGGAGCGCGATCTCGGCTTCACCAGCAAACGCGATATCGAAGCGTACGGCATCGCCGAGTTCGTGAGCCTATGCAAGCAGCGGGTCCTGACCTTCGCCGCACGCCAGACGGAGCAGTCCATCCGGCTCGGGATGTGGATGGACTGGAACGATCCACAGGAGCTTCGCCGCCTGCGCGACCTGCTGGCGGACGACCCGGCCAAGGTCGCCACGATCGAGGGGCCGGCCGGACCCGTGAGCGACTCGGTCGAGATGCTCGTCGGCAGGCTCGGGATGCCCGATCTCGGCGGGAGCTACTTCACGTTCAGCAACGAGAACAACGACCTCATCTGGGGCTTCCTCGCCGAGTGTCACCGGCGCGGCTGGCTGTACAAGGGCCACGACACGATGCCCTGGTGCGCCCGCTGCGGGACCGGGATCAGCCAGCACGAGATGACCGAGGGCTATCAGGACCGGGAGGATCCGGGTCTGACCGTCCGCCTCCCACTCGTAGACCGGCCCGGTGAGTCCCTCCTCGTCTGGACGACGACGCCGTGGACCTTGACGTCGAACGTCGCCGCCGCCGTCGGCGACCATCTCCGCTACGTCCTGGTCCGCCAGGGCGACGATCGCTTCTGGCTGGCCAAGGGAACGCTCAAGTCGGCCCTGGCCGGTCCGTTCGAGGTGCTCGACGAGCGACCCGGCGCCGACCTGGTCGGGTGGCGTTACGAAGGCCCGTTCGACGACCTGCCGGCCGTCCGTGACGCGTTCGCGAAGGGCACCTCCGATGCGCCGGGCACTCCGTATGAGCATCGGGTCGTGGCCTGGGACGAGGTCGGCGAGGACGAGGGAACGGGCATCGTCCATATCGCGCCCGGCTGCGGTGCCGAGGACTTCCAGCTCGGCAAACGGCTGGGCCTGCCCGTCGTCGCCCCGCTCGACGAGTCCGGCATCTTCCTGGAGGGCTTCGGCTCGCTGAGCGGTCGGGACGTCCGCGACGTCACCGACCCGATCGTCGAGCGCCTCCATCACCACCATCGGTTCTATCGGCTCGAGACGATCACCCACCGCTATCCACACTGCTGGCGGTGCGGCACGCCGCTCGTCTTCCGGCTCGTCGACGAGTGGTACATCAGCATGGGCGAGGTCTACGACCAGCCGCGCGACGCGCTGACGCCCGATCAGGTCGAGCGGAGCCTGCGTTACCAGATCATGGATGTGGTCGATGGCATCCGCTGGATCCCCGGGTTCGGCTACGAGCGGGAGCTCGACTGGCTCCTGAACATGCACGACTGGATGATCAGCAAGAAGCGGTACTGGGGCCTGGCCCTGCCGATCTACGACTGCGCCGGATGTGGCGCGGTCACGGTCGTCGGCGGGCGCGAGGAGCTGCACGGACGCGCCGTCGAGGGCTGGGACGCGTTCGAGGGACACACCCCGCACCGACCGTACGTCGACGCCGTCCGGATCGCCTGCTCCGGCTGCGGCGCCCCCGTCGATCGGATCCGCGATGTGGGCAATCCATGGCTCGACGCGGGGATCGTTCCCTTCAGCACGATCCACTACCGCGAGGATCCCGACTACTGGGCCCGCTGGTTCCCGGCGGACTTCATCACCGAGAGCTTCCCCGGCCAGTTCCGGAACTGGTTCTACGCGATGCTGGCGATGAGCACGGTCCTCCGCCACGAGCCGCCGTTCAAGACGATCTTCGGCTTCGCCACGCTGTTCGGCGAGGACGGGCGGCCGATGCACAAGAGCGCGGGGAACGCGATCGAGTTCGACGAGGCGGCCGACCGGATGGGCGTCGACGTCATGCGCTGGATGTACGCGAGCGCCCGCCCGGACGACAACATCCTGTTCGGCTGGCACGCGGCGGACGAGGCGCGCCGCGGACTGCTCGTCCTGTGGAACGTCTACGCGTTCTTCGTGACCTACGCCCGGCTTGCCGGCTGGGAACCAGGGACCTCGGCGGCCGGCCCGATCGCCGATCGACCGGTCCTCGACCGCTGGATCCTGTCGCGCATGGCCGGAGTCGTGGCCAGGGCCGAGGAACGGCTGCGCGACTACGACGCGGAGGCCGCCACGCGGGCCATCGACGAGGCCGTCGACGACCTGTCGACGTGGTACCTGCGCCGCTCCCGGCGGCGGTTCTCCCGTTCCGACGACGCCGCCGACCGGGATGCGGCGTTCGCGACGCTCCACGCCGCGCTGGTGACCCTCGCCCGGGTCCTGGCGCCCATCCTGCCGTTCATGACCGAGGGCATCTACGACAACCTGGTGGTGAGGGGCGACCCGACGGCTCCCGACAGCGTCCACCTGACGGCCTGGCCGTCGGCCGAGACCGCCGCCCAGCGCGACGTCGGGCTGGAGGCCGCGATGGCCACCACGCGACGTGCCGTCGAGCTCGTCCGCACGCTCCGCGGCCAGGCGGGGCTCAAGGTGCGACAGCCGCTGGCCCGCCTCTGGCTGGCCCTGCCGGGCGGCGAGCTCCCGGAGCGGGAGGCGCTGCTGGCGCTCATCGCCGACGAGGTGAACGTCAAGACGGTCGAGCTCATCGGTGACGAGTCGGAGCTCGTGGAGCGCCGGGTCAAGCCGCTGCTCCCGAAGATCGGCAAGAAGCTCGGCGGGTCGATCCCGGCCGTGATGGCGGCGGCCCGCGCCGGCGAGTTCGAGATCCATCCCGACGGCTCGGTCACGCTCGGCGGGGTGACCCTGGCGGCCGACGAGGTCGAGCTGCTGGTCTCGCCGCGTCCGGGCACCGCGGTCGCCCACGACGAGGGTCTGGTGGTGGTCATCGATACCACGCTCACCGCGGAGCTGCGGGCCGAGGGCGACGCCCGTGAGCTCCAGCGGGCGATCCAGGACCTGCGACGCGAAGCCGAGCTGGCGCTCGACGATCGGATCGAGGTGTGGGTCGAGCCGCTCGCCGACCGGTTGGTGCCGTACCTCGCGGCCGTCGCCGCCGACACCCTGGCCGAGGCGATCGCGCCGGGCGCGGGTCCGGACGGGACGGCGGCGACCTCGGTGGAGCTCGACTCGGGGACCGTCCGGCTCGCTCTTCAGCGGCTCGCGGGCTAGGCTAGTGACCGGACCGAACCCACCCGACGGAGGCAGCGACCTGGACGACAGCCACGCGCCGCCCCCCGCCCCGGCGGCGAGCAGCGCATCCGGGCGTCCGGCCTGGGTCCTGTTCTTCGGGGTCGCTGCGACGGTCCTCATCGTCGACCAGCTGTCCAAGGCCTGGGTGGTGGCGAACATCGTCCCCGGGACCGCCGTCCTCGTCGTCGGCGACCTCGTCCGGCTGATCCACTCGCGGAACGACGGGGCGCTGTTCGGCCTGTTCGGCACCGCGGCCCCGGTCCTGGCGATCGCCAGCATCGGCGTCCTCGCGCTCATCGTCGGCTACCACGCTCGGTCGGGCCGCAGCCCGATCCTGTCGGTCGCGCTCGGCCTGCTGCTGGGCGGGGCGACCGGCAACCTCATCGACCGGATCCGCTACGGCTACGTCGTCGACTGGGTCGATGCGGGCCTCGGCGGAGTCCGCTTCTGGACGTTCAACATCGGCGACGCCGCCATCAGCGTGGCGATCGTCCTGCTCCTCCTGCTGGCGGTGGTGCCAGGCCTCGCCGGGAGCGCGCCAGGGCTCGGGCACAAGGCGTCGGATGGCTGACGAGCCGGCGTCGACGACCCGCACCTTCGTCGTCCCCGATGACGGCGAGCGGCGCCGGGTCGACCGGTTCGTGGCCGACGGCTCGGGACTCTCGCGAAGCTTCGTCCAGAAGCTGATCTCGGACGGGCGACTGACGCTGGCCGGTGAGCCGATCAAGGCGAATGCCATCGTCGGACCCGGCGATCGGCTGGAGCTCGTCGTCCCGGCGGTCGTGCCGCTCGACGTCGCCGGCGAGGCCATCCCGCTCGTCGTGGTCTACGAGGACGAGGACCTGCTCATCGTCGACAAGCCGGCCGGTCTGGTCGTCCACCCGTCGCCCGGACACGCGAGCGGGACGCTCGTCAACGCCCTGCTCGGACGGGCGGGGGGAGCCGAGTACGGCGGGATCGCCGGTGTCTCCAGGCCGGGGATCGTCCACCGGCTCGACCGCGACACCAGTGGTCTGTTGATGGTGGCCAAGGACGACACGGCCCAGGCGAGCCTCATGGCCCAGCTCAAGGCGCGCCGGGTCAAGAAGACCTACCTCGCCCTCGTCCAGGGCAGCGTCGCGGCGAACGTCGGCCGGATCGAGGCGCCGATCGGGCGCGACCCGAAGCACCGGACGAGGATGGCCGTCGTGCCCGATGGACGGCCGTCGGTCACGGGCTACCGGGTCCGCGAACGGCTCGGCGCCTGGACCCTGCTCGAGCTCGACCTCGTCACCGGCCGGACGCACCAGATCCGGGTCCATCTCGAAGCGATCGGCCACCCGGTCGCCGGCGACCCGGTCTACGGCACGGGGACGTCCAGGCGCGGGCCGGACGGCCTCGACCGGCTGTTCCTGCACGCCTGGCGGCTCGAGCTCGCTTCACCGGCGGACGGCCATCTGATCCGGGCGACCGCGCCGCTGCCCGCCGAGCTCGAGACCGTCCTCGAGCGGCTCCGGGACGGCGATCGGCCGCGGGGCGTGCCGGTCGCCACGGCGGCGGGCCGATGACCGATCCGATGGCCGGCGTCGTCGTACCCGGCGCCCCGGGTGCGATGCTCGTCATCATCTCCGGGCCCTCGGGCGTGGGCAAGGACGCGGTCATCGCTGAACTCCGGCGACGCGGGAGCGAGCACGACTATCACTACGTCGTGACCTGTACCACCCGGGCCCGCCGGCCGGGCGAGGTCGACGGCGTCAGCTATCACTTCCTGGATCGTGATCGGTTCATCGCGCTCCGTGACTCCGGCGAGCTGCTCGAGGCCAACGAGGTCCACGGCAACTGGTACGGGACGCCGCGTGCGCAGGTCCGGGAAGCCCTGCTGGAGGGTCACGACGTCATCCTCAAGATCGATGTCCAGGGCGCCCAGGTGGTCAAGGAGAACGTCCCCGACGCGATCCTCATCTTCATCGTGCCGCCGTCACTCGAGAGCCTGTTCCAGCGGCTCAAGTCGCGGGCGACCGAGACGGCCGACGAGCTCGAGATCCGCCAGCGGAATGCCGCGATCGAGCTCGCCCGCCAGGACGACTACGACTACATCGTCGAGAACCGCGACGGCGAGGTCGAGGCGACCGCCGAACGGATCGACGCGATCCTCGCCGCCGAGCGAGACCTGGAGCCCGGGCGTCGCGTCCGCGTCTGACGGCGGACGATGCCCGCGACCCGGGGCGTCGACGATGCCGCCGGAGCTGGCAGCGGCGCCTGCCACAATGATCCGGCGATGACGATGACCGGCGACCCGGACGCGCTCGACCGCGACGTCGAGCTCGGACTCGGACTGGAGCTCGAGGCCGGTCCGGCCGGCGGCGACGAGGCAGCACGGCGGGTCGAGGTCGCCGTCGACGCCCCGGGGGCCGGTTCCCGCCGCTACACCTATGCCGTGCCGCCGCGTCTCGCCGATCTCGAACCGGGCGAGGCCGTGCTGGTCGACTTCGGCAAGCGCCAGGCGCTCGGGATCGTCCTCGGACCGCCGAGCGGGTCGGACGGGCGGCCGGCGACCGGACCCGCGGCCGGGACGATCCGCCCGATCGTCGACCGGGTCAGGGCGGACGGCCCGCTCCTGCCGCCGCTCACGCTGGCCCTCGCCGAGCGGATCGCGGCGACGTACCTGGTGCCGCCGGGGACCGTCATCCGGTCGATGCTCCCACCTGGCCTCCTCGAGCGGCTCGAGCTTGTCGTGGAGCCCCGCCCGGGCGGGCACGCCCCGCACGATGACATCGAGGCGCCGGATCGAGCCCTGCTCGACCAGCTGGCCGACGGTCCGCGCGCGGTCCGCGACCTCTCGGCGCCCGAGGGCCGGGCCGGTCTGCTCCGGCGGCTGCGGACACTGGCGGCTGCGGACCGGATCGACCTCGATTGGACCCTGGTCGCTGCGACCGGTGGGCCGCGCTACGAACGATGGGCGGCGCTCACGGACGAGGGACGGTCCGCCGCGGCGATCCTCCGAGCCGGCGGCCGGCTGCCCGGGCGCCCGCTCGGCCCGCGCCAGGTGGCCCTGCTCGCCGAGCTGGATCCGGTGGCGGCCGGACCCGGAACGACCGACGGACTCCCGGCGACCGTCCTCACCGGCCGGCACGGCACGTCCGCGCTCGCCGGCCTGGTCCGTCGCGGGCTGCTGACGACGGAAGTCCGCGAGCGACCGCGGCGTCCGCTCGGATCGCGGCCCGCCGGCGTCCGAGGCGGGCGTCCCGCCGGGGTGACCCTGACGGATCCGCAGGCCGATGCCGTCGCCCTGATCGAGACGGCGATCGCGGCGGGCGATCCGACGCCGTTGCTCCTCGACGGGGTCACGGGGGGCGGCAAGACGGCGGTCTACGCCGAGGCGATCCGGGTGTGTCTCGCCGCCGGTCGCCCTGCGCTCGTGCTCGTCCCGGAGATCGCCCTGGCGATGCCGCTGGTCGATCGGCTCCGGGCGGACCTGGATGCACGGGTGGCGCTCGTCCATTCGGCCGTCGGGGCAGGGGAACGGACGGACGAGTGGCGGCGCATCCGGTCCGGCGAGGTCGACATCGTCGTCGGGACGCGGCTCGCCGTCGTCGCGCCGCTGGCCGACGTCGGGCTCGTCGTCGTGGACGAGGAGCACGAGGCGACCTACAAGAGCGATCGGACCCCGCGGATCCAGGCCCGCGACGTCGCGCTCGAGCTGGGTCGGCTGGCCGGCGCCGCGGTCGTCCTCGGCAGCGCGACGCCTGCCGTCGACACGATGGGCCGGGCCCGGGACGGGACGTATCGCCGGGTCGTGCTGCCCGATCGCCCGATCGGGCTCCCGCCCGTCGTCGAGGTCGTCGACCTCCGGGCCGAGCTGGCGGCCGGTAACCGCGGTCTGCTCTCGGCGGAGCTCGGGCGAGCCCTGGACCGGCTGGATCCGTCGCTCGGAGAGCGGGCGATCCTCGTCATCAATCGGCGTGGGACCGCCTCGGTCGTGATGTGCCGCGATTGCGGCCACGTCCAGGCCTGCTCCGAGTGCGAGCGACCGCTCGTCTACCACGCCAGCGGCGGGTCCCTGCGCTGCCACCATTGCGGGTCGACGGCTCCGATGGCGAGCCGCTGCCCGGCCTGCGCCTCACCGCGCATCCGCTATCTCGGCGGCGGCACCGAGCGGGTCGAGCGCGAGGTCCGTGACCGGTTCCCGGAGCTCAGGGTCGGGCGCCTCGACCGTGACGTCGTGGAGCGCAAAGGGGCCGCCGAGCGGGTGGTCGATGCGTTCACCGACGGTCGGCTGGACGTGCTGGTGGGAACGAGCCTGGTCACGAAGGGCCTCGACATCCCGGAGGTCACCCTGGTCGGCGTGGTCAGCGCAGATGTCGCACTCAACCTCCCGGACGAGCGTGCGGCGGAGCGGACCTACCAGCTGCTGGCCCAGGCGGTCGGTCGCGCCGGTCGCGGCGACCGTCCGGGCCGCGCGATCATCCAGAGCTACCAGCCGGATCATCCGGCGATCCAGGCGGTGGTCGGTCGGGATCCCGCCGCGTTCTACGACGCGGAGCTCGAGGCACGTCGACGCTTCGGGTCCCCGCCGTTCGGTCGCCTGGTCAAGCTGACGGTCGGCCTTCCCGACGCCGACGGGGCGGAGCGGGAGGCCGTGGCGATGGCCGAGCGACTGCGGGCGCGCGCGATCGAGCGGGACGCCGCCGTGGCGGTCATCGGCCCGGCGCCGGCCTTCATCCGACGCCGCGCCGGGCGATGGCGATGGAACGTCGTCCTTCGCGGTCGAGCACCGGCCGAGCTGCTTGACGGGGGGCTGGAGGCGCCGTGGTCGGTCGATGTCGACCCCGAGTCGCTGCTCTGAGCTATCGAGGGTGGTGCGGTCCGGGGTCGTGTGGTCCGTTGACATGCCCGAATCGACCACGTACGTTCGGGTCGCCGGCGCGCGTGGCTCGCCGGAACGTGGCGAGCACATCGGAGACGAGCGGGGGATGCCAGACCAGTTCGACCCGTACGCGATCATGCAGGTCGCTCAGGACGCGTCCCAGGACGACCTGCAGGCCGCTTACCGCGCGCTGGCTCGACGGCTCCATCCCGACCACTCGAGCGATCCTTCCGCCAGCTCGAAGATGGCCCTCCTGAACGCCGCATGGGAGACGCTCGGCGACCCCGAGCGGCGCGCCGTCTACGACCGGACCCACCTGGCCGGGGTCATCCTCGACTCGACGGCACGGACCGCCGCTGCGACCCGTCCGAGCACCACGCCGCCGGCATCGCCGGGTCGGCCGGGATCCCCGACGTCCGACCGACCGGTCGATCCGTCGCGACCCACCTGGCGGCGCGGCCCGAACGGCGAAGGGGGCGCTGGCCCGCCGCCCGGCAACCCATCGGGGACGGTGCTCGACTTCGGCCGGCACATCGGCTGGTCGATCGGCGAGATCTCGCGGGTCGATCCCGGGTACCTCGAGTGGCTCGACAAGCAGCCGCAGGGCGGCCGGCTCCACGAGGAGATCGACCGGACGCTCCGCGCCCGGGGCCTCCGGATGGACACCGAGCCGACGCGGACGTCCGGCCGCGGTCCGCGGCGGTTCGGCCTGTCCGGTCGCTGATCGTCCGCCGGGCGGACCCGGCCGCTGCCGCGGGCCCAGGGCCCGCTCGATCGAACGATCGGTCTCGGTATACTCGGGGCATGAGTGTGAGACCGATCGTCCTCCTGGGCGACCCCCGATTGCGCCTCAAGGGCGAACCCGTCGACAGCTTCGGGAAGTACCTCCACGAGCTGCTCGACGACCTGACCGACTCGATGCGCCACGCCCCCGGCGTCGGCCTCGCGGCGCCACAGCTCGGCGAGCCGAAGCAGGCCTGCGTGATCGAGGTCGAGAGCCGGCTGTACGAGCTCGTGAACCCGAGGATCGTCCGGGCCTCCGGCGATGATCGCGACCTCGAGGGCTGCCTGTCGATCCCCGGCTACGTCGCGTACGTGACGCGGCACGAGAAGGTCTGGGTCGTGGCGCAGGATCGCCACGGCAAGAAGTACAAGGTGGCCGGTTCGGGTCTCCTCGGCCGGGCCCTCCAGCACGAGCTCGACCATCTCGACGGGAAGCTGTACATCGACTACCTCGAGTCGATGGACGAGCTGATCTCGGTCGGCGGCCCGGACGAGGACGACGAGGACGGCGATGGCGGGGCCGACGCCGCTGCGATCCGTGAGGCCCAGGGCGCACTGGCCTGAGGCCGGTCGTCGTCGCCGGCCGGACATGGACGAGGTCCCCTGGCTGCTGACCGACGGATCCCACCGGTGAGCAGCGGCCGCGTCCGCACCGTCTTCCTCGGCAGCGGCTCCTTCGGGGTCCCGATCCTCGAGGCGCTCCTGGCGATGCCGGAGGTCGACGTCGTCGCGGTCGTCTCGGCTCCGGATCGACCGGTCGGGCGGCGTCGCGAGCCGACCCCGACCCCGCTCGCCGCCCGCGCCGCGGCGCTCGGCCTTGCGCTGCTCCGTCCGTCAAGGATCCGCGACGAGACGGCGATCGCCGAGGTGGCCGCCGTTCGTCCGTCCCTGGGCATCCTCGCCGACTACGGGCGGATCGTGCCGCCGGCCGTGCTCGACCTGCCGCGGCACGGCATCCTCAACGTCCACCCGTCGCTCCTGCCGCGTCATCGCGGGGCGACGCCGATCCCGGCAGCGATCCTCGCCGCTGACGAGTCCACTGGCGTGACGATCATCCGGATGGACGCCGGTCTGGATACCGGAGCGATCGTCGCGAGCGAGGCATGGCCGCTCGACGGGACCGAGACCGCGCCCGAGCTCGAGGCCCGGGCATCGGCCGCGGGAGCCGAGCTGCTGGCGCGGATCCTGTTGCCCTGGCTGGAGGGCTCGATCGTGCCGCGGCCACAGGCCGAGGAGGCTGCGACCCTGACCCGCCCGCTCCGCCGCGAGGACGGTCGCCTCGACCCGGGGCAGCCGGCGGCCGGACTCGCCCGGCAGGTCCGGGCGTTCCAGCCATGGCCCGGAAGCTACCTTGCGACCGCGGGCGGTCGATTGACCGTCTGGCGTGCGCTGGCGGTCCCATCGGAAGGCGAGGATGTCCCGGGACGGCTCGTCCGGCATGGCATCCGTCCGGCGCTGACCACGGTCGCGGGCCGGCTCCTGCTCGAAGAGGTCCAGCCGTCTGGCGGCCGGCGGATGACCGGCGACGCGTTCCTGCGCGGTCGGGCGCTCGATCCGATCGTGCTGCCAGACGGATGACCGCGTTCGACCGCGCCCGCCGAGCGCGGAGGAACCGCGTGCGACAATGCGCGGCGTGACCGATGCCCCGACGCCCGATGTCCCGTCGGGCTCGCCACTGCCGATCGCCGGTCCGGCGCGCGATCCACGGCCGGGATTGTCGGGTCTCGAGCCGAGTGTCCTGTCGGCCTGGTTCGCCGCTCGGTCGCAGCCGGCGTACCGCGGCCGCCAGCTCGCCGATGCGATCTGGGCCGGTGGAAGCGGCGGCGCGCAGGCCGGCGCCGAGGTCCGGACGCTGCCGGCCGCGCTCCGTGACGAGGTCGACGCGTCCTTCCGATTCGACACGCTGACCGCGACCGAGGTCCGACCGGGGGACGGCGGCCAGACCGAGAAGGCGCTCCACCGGCTGTCCGACGACGCGCTGGTCGAGTCCGTGCTGATGCATTACCCGGCCAGGGGCGCCAACCGCCAGCGCGACACCGTGTGCATCTCGAGCCAGGCCGGCTGCGCGGTCGGCTGTCCGTTCTGCGCGACCGGGGAGCTCGGCTTCACGCGCGACCTCGAGACGGCGGAGATCGTCGACCAGGTCCGGGCGGCGGCCCGCCGGCTGACCGCAGCGGGTCGGCGTCTGACCAACGTCGTGTTCATGGGGATGGGCGAGCCGCTGCTCAACCTCGACCGCGTCCTGGAGGCGGTGACCGCGCTGTCGGACCCGCGTCGGTTCGGCCTCGGCGCCCGACACATCACGGTCAGCACGAGCGGGGTCGTCCCGGGGATGCGCCGCCTGACCGCGCTCGGACCGCAGTTCACCCTGGCCGTCAGCCTTCATGCCGCGCGCGACCCGCTCCGCGATGTCTTGGTGCCGCTCAACCGGCGCTGGCCGGTCGCCGAGGTGGTGGCCGCGGCGCGTGACCACGCCGAGGTGACCGGTCGCCGGATCTCCTACGAGGTCACCCTGATCGACGGCGTCAACGACACGCCGGCCGATGCCGCCGCGATGGCCGACCTCCTGCGCGGTGACCTGTGCCACGTGAACCTCATCCCGATGAACCCGGTCGCCCACACGCCCTGGCGGGCCAGCCCGATGGACCGGATCGAGGGGTTCGCGGCGCGGCTGCGGCAGGACCGGATCGCGGTCACGATCCGGCGGAACCGCGGCCAGGAGATCGGCGCGGCCTGCGGCCAGCTCGCAGCCGAACGGGCGGGCGAGCCGGCCGGCCCGGTCGTGGCGCGCCGGCGCGAGCTCCTCGTGCGCGACAGCGCGGCGGCGCTGCGGGCCGTCGGGGGCTGACCGGGATGGCGGCTGGTCGGGCGCGGGTGGCGGCGAGCATCCTCGACGCCGACCTGTCGAACCTCGGGCACGCCATCCGGCGGGTGGAGAAGGCCGGGGCCGACCGCGTCCATCTCGACATCATGGACGGGCACTTCGTCCCGAACCTGACGTTCGGCCCGAAGACGGTCAAGGCCCTCCGACCGCGGACCGAGCTGCCCGTTCGACGTCCACCTGATGATCGGCGAGCCGAGTCGCTACGTCGACCAGTTCATCGCGGCGGGCAGCGACTCGATCACGTTGCACGTCGAGATCGATGAGCCGATCGAGCCGACCCTCCGCAAGATCCGCGAGGCCGGCCGGGCCGCCGGGCTGGCGATCAAGCCCAAGACCCCGGTCCGCGCGCTGGCGAGATATCGGGAGCTGATCGATATCGTCCTGGTGATGACCGTCGAGCCGGGGTTCGGCGGCCAGTCGTTCATGCGCGACGCAGCCCGCAAGATCGTCGGTGCCCACGACCTCCTAAGCTATCTCCCGCTCGGCGGCGAGGTCCACGTCGACGGCGGGATCAACCGCGAGACCGCCGAATACGTCGGCGGTCTCGGTGTCGACATCCTCGTCGTCGGCTCGGCCCTGTTCCACAAGGGTCACGACATGGGTCGCGAGATCCGCCTCGTGCGTGCGCTTGCCGACGAGGGCTACGCGTTCGAGATCAACCACGGCAAGCCACCGATCCCGCGCGACGAATGGCGGAGCGTCGCCAGCCTGCCGCTCGACATCGGGACGAAGTTGCGGACGGTCATCGAGGCCGGCGGGATCCCGGTGATCATGCTTCGGGCCGATGGCCGGATGAACCCCGACGGGGTCCGCGACTATGAGCTGATGGTGCCTCGCCAGGTCGAGTCGGTCACCCTCGAGCGATACGCGGCGGAGCGGGCCGCGGCCTACGAGGAAGCCGACGCCTGGCGGACGTCGTACCAGGCTCCCGCCTCGTGACCGACGCACCGGAGGCGGCGGAGGCGCCCGAAGCGCCCGAGACGGCGCGACTCGGCCGGCGCAACGAACGCATCCTGATGTGGGCGGTCGGCGCCTATATCGTGATCCTGTCCGCCCTGATGCTGGTCCGCGGCGTGTCGATCACGCCGGATGTCCTCCTCGTCGCGTTCGGGCTCGCGGCGGTGCTCCTGGGACGGGGACGGCTGTTCCTGCGGGACTGGATCCCGTTCATCGGCCTGTTCTTCGCGTACGAGCTGATGCGCGGTTACGCGGACAACATCGGGCTGGCGGTCCACGTCACCGACATCCTCGCCCTCGAGCGCACCCTGTTCTTCGGCAACCTGCCGACCCAGGTCCTGCAGGACGCCCTCCACCCGGCCACCGGTCCCGACGTCCTCGCCTCGGTGGCGACCGTGTTCTACTTCCTCCACTTCCCGCTGCCGATCGCGGTCGGGTTCTTCCTGTGGCTCCGTCGCCGCCGGGTCTACTACGACTTCGTGGCCGCGCTGATCCTGCTGGCGATGGCCGGCTTCGTCACCTACGTCCTGCTGCCGGTCGCACCGCCGTGGTGGGCCGCGGAGCACGGCTATCTGCCGGGGCCCGACGGCCTGCCCGCGATCGCGTATCTCAAGGCGCAGGGCTTCGACCAGCTCGCCGGGCTGTTCGGGTTCCAGGGCAACTACATCTACAGCTACACGGTCTACGACATCAACCCGAACCAGGTCGCGGCGTTCCCGTCGCTCCATGCCGGGTTCCCGTTCCTCGGGTTCCTGTTCGCCCGGCGGGCGTTCGGGCGCGTCGGCTGGGTGCTCCTGGCGTACTCGGTCTGCGTCTGGTTCTCGATCGTCTACCTGGCCGACCACTACGTCGTCGACATCATCGGCGGGCTGCTCTACGCCTCCGCGGCGTACTGGGCGGTGATCCACGCCCCGGCCTGGTTCCGCGAGGCGGTCGACGACGCGGCCGACGACGAGCTCGAGGCGGGTGTGGAAGCCGCCGAGGCGGGGGACCGTGCGGCGCTCGGGCGGCTGGGCCGGCGGATCCGCTGGACGATCGTCGCACAGGGACTCATCGTGGCGGCGCTCGGCGGCGCGCTGGCGTACTGGATGAACACGACCGGCGGGCTCGGAGGCGGGTCGACCGCGCTGTACCTCCTGCCGTGGCTGGCGATCCTGGGCGGGCTGTGGCGGAGCGCCGCCGGCCTGCTCAGCCGGTAGACGAAGGAGTCAGCCGAAGTGCGCGCCTTGCTCCAGCGGGTGGCTCGAGCGGAGGTCCGGGTCGACGACGAGTCGGTCGGCGCGATCGGTCTCGGTCTGCTGGTCCTGCTCGGGGTCGGGCCCGACGACGACGAGGGTGTGGCCGACGCGTTGGCCCGGCGGGTCACCGAGCTGCGGATCTTCCGCGACGACGACGGACGGACGAACCGCTCGCTGATCGATGCGGGCGGGGCGATCCTGGTCGTCAGCCAGTTCACGCTGTTCGCCGACACGGCGAGGGGGCGGCGGCCCGGGTTCACCGGAGCGGCTCCTCCCGAGCTGGCCGAGCATCTCTACGAGCGCTTCGCCGTGGCCCTCGAGGGCCTGGGGGTGACCGTCGAGCGCGGCCGCTTCGGCGCCGAGATGGCGGTCGAGCTGGTCAACGACGGACCGTTCACGATCTGGCTGGATACCGCCGGTTGAGCGCCACCGCGGCGGCGCGCCAGGTGGACTAGCGGCTGGCCTTCGCGAGGGTACGTCGGCAGCGGGTGCAGACGAGCTGCTTCTTCGCCTCGCCCTTCGGGGTCGCGACGATGAGCGGCTGGAGGTTCGGCTGGTAGCGACGGTGGGCTCGCACGCGGTTCATCCCCGACGACTGCGGGTTGAAGCCGCCCATCGAGACCTTGCCGCAGACGGCGCAAGCGCGGGCCATGTCGGTCCTCAGACGGTGGTTCGGGTTTGGCCACGGGCCGCGACGGGCTCGGGCAGGCGGTACGATAGCACATCGACCACGGGTTCCCGAACGGCCGCTCGCCCCAGCCTGGACCTGGGCGGCCCGCAGCGGAGGCAAGCCGCGCATGCCCGAGCCCGCCGTGACGGGTCGGTCCCTCGTCAGCCGACGCGCGATCGACGAGATCGTCCGCACCGCCGTGCTCGGCAGCTACGGCGTCTCGGGCTTCGTCGACGACGGACCGCTCGGTTCGGTCCGCCGGCTGTTCGGCCTCCGCGGCCGGGGCATCCGGGTGCGGACCGGTGACGCGTTCACCGTGGATCTCCGTTTGACCGTCGGGTTCGGTCTGCCGGTCGCCGAGGTCGCGCGCCAGGTCGACTCGGCGGTCCGCTACGCCCTCCGGCGAGCGCTCGATCGCGAGCCCGATCGCCTGACCATCCATATCGGCGCGATGCGCTACGAACCGTCCGCCGCCGTCCCGCCGGTCGGACCCGAGACGGACGGCCGATGACCCGTCGCAGCTGTGACGGGTCGGGGCTGCTGGCGGCGTTCAGTGCCGCGGTCGCGAACCTGGAAGCGCACGTCGACGAGATCAACGGGTTGAACGTGTTCCCCGTGCCGGACGGCGACACCGGCTCGAACATGGCCGCGACGGTCCGCGTCGCGCTCGAGGAGGCCGAGGGTGCCGCCGGACAGCCGGCGGACCGGATCGCGGCGGCGATCAGCTTCGGCGCCCTGATGGGCGCACGCGGCAATTCCGGGGTGATCACCAGCCAGATCCTCAACGGGATGGCCCGCGGCCTGGTCCGCAAGCGGCGCTTCAACGGCCTCGACCTCGCGCACTGTCTCGCCCTCGGGACGGAGACGGCCTATGCGGCGGTGAAGAAGCCCGTCGAGGGGACGATCCTCACGGTGATCCGGGAGGCGAGCGTCGCGGCGAAGGTCGCGGCCGAGCTCGACGACTCCATCGAGACGGTCCTCGCGGCGACGGTCGATGCAGCCGAGAAGGCGGTGGCCAAGACGCCGAGCCTGCTCCCGATCCTGCGCGAGGCCGGGGTCGTGGACTCGGGCGGGCAGGGCCTCTATCGGCTCTTCCAGGGGGCCCTGAAGTTCGTCGTCGGGGAGGCCGTGGCGGGTTCCGTGTCGGCCCGGACCCATGACGCCGCCCGACCGTCCGTCCTGGTGGCCCACGCGGACGACGGGTTCGGCTATGAGACGATGTACCTGCTCCAGCCGCGACCGGGCCAGGACCTCGACATCGACGCGATCCGGACCCACCTCGAGACGATCGGCGAGTCGGTCGTGGTCGCCGGCGACCCGCGGGCGGTCAAGGTCCATGTCCACAGCGACCGACCGGACGGCGTGCTCGCCTACGGCCTGGGACTCGGTGCGCTGAGCCGGATCAGCGTGGAGAACCTCGATCACCAGGCGCGGGACGTCCGCGAGGGCCGGGCGTCCGCCTTCACCGGCGGCCTCGCCCTCACGGGACCCGGCGGGCCGGCCGCCGCGCCGAGCCGACCCGACCCAGAGGCGACCGGCACCGGGCGTCGTGCGACGGCGCCGGCCATCGACGCCGCGGCGGCGGGGACATCCGTCGCGCCCGCCCAGACGACGTTCGCGCCCGGTGCCATCGACGGCGTGCGCGTCCCCCTGGCGGTGGTCGCGGTCACGGCCGGCGAGGGTCTCGCGTCGATCTTCACCGACTTCGGCGTCGCGGCGGTGGTCCGCGGTGGCCAGGCGGCCAACCCGAGCACCGGCGAGCTCCTGGCCGCCGTCGACGCGCTGAACGCGGACGAGGTCCTGCTCCTGCCCAACAATCCGAACGTCGTCCTCGCGGCCCGCCAGGTCGCCGACCTGGCCAGGCGTCCCGTCCATGTCGTGCCGACACGCAATGCGGCCGAGGGTTTCGCGGCGCTGCTGGCGCTCGACCCCGGCGGATCCGCCGCCGCGAACGTCCCGGACATGACCGACCGCGGGCGGGGTCTGGCGACCCTCCAGGTGACGACCGCCGTGCGCGACGCCAGGGTGAGCGGGCGCAAGGTGCGCAAGGGCCAGACGATCGTGCTCGATCCGGACGACGGGTTGGTCAGCGCGGATGCCGACGCCGACAAGGCGATCCTCGCTGCCGTCCTGACGTTCCCGCCGGAGACCGAGCTGGTGACCCTGTTCTACGGCGAGGACGCCGAGCTGGCCGACGCCGAGGCCATCGCCGATCGGATCGGCGAGGCCCGGCCGGGCGCCGAGGTCGAGGTGCGCCACGGCGGCCAGCCCCATTACCGGTATCTCATCTCGGCCGAGTGACCGTGTCCCCAGCGACGCCCCGACGGACCGCGGGCCCGGGCAGGCCACGCGCTGCGACCCGCCGGCCACCGCCGGCTCCGACCGACCCGGTCGCGCTCCTGTCGACGCCGATCGGGGACAGCGGGCTGACCGCCGCCGCGACGCTGCGGAGGGTGGGTCCCCGGCTGGGGATCGCCTACGTCCGTGACCTGCTCTTCCACCTTCCGCGGCGATACGACGACCGGCGCGTCATGGAGACCATCGCCCAGCTGATGGGGCGGGAGGGGGGCGAGCAGGTCAGCGCCAAGGTCGTCGTCCGCTCCATCCGGGTCGAGCAGGGGTTCCGACGACGTATCCAGCGGACCGTCGCGCTCGTCGGCGACGAGACCGGCGAGGCCGAGGCGGTCTGGTTCGGGCGACGCTACATCGAACGGCGGATCGCCGCGGGTGACCATCTCGTCCTGAGCGGCCGCCTCAAGAAGCGCGGGTTCGCGGTGACGTTCGACGATCCGGAGTTCCAGCACGAGGACGCCGAGGGCGATCTCCTCCACGCCGGGCGGATCGTCCCCATCTACCGGCTCACCGCGGGCATCGCGGCGGCCCGCCTGCGGGTCGCGATGCGTGAGGCGATCGACCGGGCCGGACTGGCCTATCCCGAGTACCTGCCGGCGGATCTCGTCCGGGCCGAGGCGCTGGTCGGCATCGGTCGGGCAATCGAGAACGCCCACTACCCGGCCGATCCGGAGGCGCTCGACGCTGCGCTGCACCGGTTGGCGTTCGACGAGCTGTTCGCCCTCCAGCTCGGGATGGTCCAGCGGCGCCGGCAGCGCGTCCGCTCGACGGCTCGACCGCTCGTGGTCGACGATGCGCGCGACGCCGAGGTCACCGCGGCGCTCCGCGGGTCGCTGTCCCGCAAGCTCGGCCAGGAGGTCGAGCTCACGGGCGATCAGCGAGCGGCCATGGCGGCCGTGCGGACCGACCTCGGCCTGCCCGAGCCGATGCTCCGTCTGCTCCAGGGCGATGTCGGCTCGGGCAAGACCGCGGTCGCGGCCTACGCCCTGGCGCTCGTCGCCGGGGCCGGACGACAGGGCGCCCTGCTCGCGCCGACGGACCTCCTCGCCCGGCAGCATGCGGTGACCCTGGCCGACCTCCTCGACGACCTGGGGCTCCCGGTCACGCTGCTGACCGGATCGCTCAGCGCGGCGGGCACGCGCAGCGCGCTCGAGGCGATCGAGCTCGGGCAGGCCGGCGTGGTCGTCGGCACCCATGCGCTGTTCCAGGACCGCGTCCGGTTCGGGGACCTCGGCCTGGTCGTGATCGACGAGCAGCACCGCTTCGGGGTCGAGCAGCGCGGTCAGCTCGAGGCGAAGGCCGGCGGGACCGCTCCGCACGTCCTGCTGATGACCGCCACCCCGATCCCCCGGACGCTGGGACAGGTCCTGTACGCCGATCTCGATGTGACCGACCTGCGCACGCCCCCTGCCGGTCGGCTCCCCATCCAGACCTTGGTCCGGCACCCGGCCGAGATCGACCGGCTGTGGGCGTTCGTCCGCGCCCAGGCCGGCGACGGCCATCGGACGTTCGTGGTGGTCCCCGCGATCGAGGACTCGGACGACGAGGGAGCCGTGGCCGCGAAGTCCGAGGCGGAACGGTTGCGGGCGCTCCTCGACCCGCTGCGGGTCGGCCTCGTCCACGGCCGGATGAAGGCGGCCGAACGGGACCGCGAGATGAGCCGGTTCCGGGACGGCGAGCTCGACGTCCTCGTCGGGACGACGGTGATCGAGGTCGGGGTCGATGTGGCCGAGGCCACGGTGATGGTCGTCGAGGGAGCCGACCGGTTCGGCCTCGCCCAGCTGCACCAGCTGCGGGGTCGCGTCGGCCGTGGGACAGCGGCGTCGTACTGCGCCCTGGTGTCAGATGCGGCGGCGAGCACGGCCGCCTGGGACGATCTCGTGGCGGGCCGGACCGCGACCGAGACGACCGAGCAGGCGCGCCTCGTCGCCGTCGCCCGGACGCTCGACGGGTTCGAGCTCGCCGAGGCGGACTTCGAGCTTCGTCGGGAGGGCGACGTGCTCGGCCTGGCGCAGAGCGGCCTGCCCCGCCTGCGCATCGCCTCGCTCCAGCGGCTCGACCACCGGACCCTGGCGGCGTCGGCGCGTCGCCACGCCGAGTCGACCCTCGACGACGCCGGCGAGCTGAGCGGCCCCGGTCTCGATGCGCTCCGTCACGAGCTCGCCGCCGGCTGGCTCGAGGGGATCGCGTCGGGCGAGCCGGCGAGCGGGACGTGAGGGGGCGGCTGCATGCCTGACGCCGGTCGGGTCATCGCGGGGACCGCCCGCGGACGCAGGCTGACCGCACCGGGGGAGGGGACGCGTCCGCTGGCCGACCGCGTCAAGCAGACGCTGTTCGCCATCCTCGAGCCGGACCTCGCCGGGGCGAGCTTCCTCGATCTGTGCGCGGGTAGCGGGGCGGCGGGGATCGAGGCACTGTCGCGAGGGGTGGCCCGGGCGACGTTCGTCGAGCGCGATCGCCGGGCGACCACGACGATCGCCGAGAACCTCACGCTGACCGGCCTCGGTGGACCGGGTGCCCGGATCGTCCGTTCGGACGCCGCGACGTGGCTGGCGGCCGACGGCCCGGCCGACGGCCCGTTCGACCTGGTCGTGATCGACCCGCCGTATGCGGATCCCGCCCTGCTCGCCCGGCTCCTCGGGATCCTCGGCGCCGACGCCGAGGGACGGCTGGTCCGGCCCGGCGGGCGGGTCGTCGCCAAGCACTTCTGGCGCGACCGTCCGCCGGCCGTGGTCGGCCTGTTAGCATCCGAACGCGACCGGCGGTTCGGCGAGACCGGTCTGACGTTCTATCGGCGGGAGGGCGGATGAGGCGCGCGGTCTACCCCGGCTCGTTCGATCCGATCACCAACGGGCACCTCGATGTCCTCCGTCGCGCGGTCGCCGTGTTCGACCGGGTGGTCGTCGCCGTCCTCGAGAACCCGCGCAAGGATCCGCTGCTCGGCACGACCGAGCGCGTCGAGGTCATCCGCGCCGCGCTCGTGGCGGCCGGCCCGGAGCTGTCCGAACGGGTCGACGTCCGGACGTTCGATGGCCTGACGGTGACGTTCTGTCGTGCGGTCGACGCCGGGTTCATGGTCCGCGGCCTTCGGGCGGTGTCCGATTTCGAGACCGAGATGCAGCTCGCGCACAACAACCGGGTCCTGGCGCCCGACGTCGACACGGTCTTCTTCATGACCTCGCTGGAGCACGGCTACGTGAGCTCGAGCCTGGTCAAGGAGATCGCCCGGTTCGGCGGGGACGTGTCGGGGATGGTCCCGCCGTCGGCCGCCGCGGCCCTCGGCCGGAGGGTGCCGGGCGGCTGAGCGCACCGTCGGCGCCGAACGGGTGCGATAATCCGACCACCGCGCGCCATCGGCGCCGGTCGACTACCGAGGAGGGCCGGTCCGATCGACATCATCTTCCTCGTCACTCGCATGCAGACGCTCATCGCCAACGGCAAGAAGCTGCCGATGACGAACAACGTCGTCATCGACAAGGACGCCGCGTTCGACCTCATCGACGAGCTGCGGGCGGCGATCCCGGAGGAGATCCGGGCGGCGAAGCGGATCAACAGCGAGGGCGAGCGGATCATCGAGAAGGCCCAGGAAGAGGCCGAGCGGATCGTCGCCAGTGCCCAGGAGCAAGCGGCGTTCCTGATCGAGGAACGCGGCTTGACGGCCGCGGCGGAGCAGGAGAGCGGGCGGATCATCGGGCTCGCCCAGAGCGAGTCGGCGGAGGTCCGCCGCGGCGCCGACGAATACGCCGCGTCCGTGCTCATCGGCCTCGAGGGCGAGGTGGTCCGGACCCTCCAGAGCATCAAGAAGGGGATCGCCCTCCTCGACGAGCGGCGCCATGTCGCCGGGGCTCCCCTCGAGGCCCTCGATGACGAGGTCGGCGACGACGTCGAGGACGACGGCTGGGGCGACGAGACCGAACAGGCAGAGGAGCGAGCGTCCCGGCCCGTCCGGTCGTGACCCGGGACGATCCCGACGCCCTGACTGTCAACGTCGCGGCCCTGCTCGCCGAGCCACGCGGTTCGGTCCGCGACCTGGTGTTCGACGATCTCGACCTCGAGCTCGGTGACGAGCTGGCGCTCGCCTCGCCGGCCGACGCGCGCTTCCGCCTGACCCGGACGAACCGCGGATTGCTGGTCGACGGGGACGTCCGGGCCGTGCTGGCCGAGACATGCAGCCGGTGCCTTCGTCCGACCGAGGTCGAGGTGGTCGAGGAGATCGACGAGGAGGCGCTGCCGAGCGTCGACCTGGCGACCGGGAAGCCGCTCGATCCCGATGTCGAACCCGAGATCGCCCGCCTGACCGGCCATCACGAGATCGAGCTGGAGCCGTTCGTCCGCGAGGCGATCCAGCTGGCCGCCCCGATCGCGCCGCTGTGCCGGCCCGACTGTCCGGGACTCTGCCCGGAGTGCGGTGAGGAGCTCGGCAGCGGCCCGCACGATCACGGCGAGGCGTCGATCGACCCGCGCCTGGAGGCCCTGCGGGGCTTCCGAGTCGACGACGACGGCGAGACGGCGTAAACTCTCGCGTCGGCCCCTCTTCCGAACGCGGCGCGTCCGCGGCCGGCGACGGCCCACGAATGACGACGACGCCCGTGCCCGCGCAGACCGCGCCGGCGCCGGGTCCGAAAGGAGCCAACACGAACCATGGGAGTCCCGAAGCGACGGGTGTCTCACGCGCGCCAGGGCGAGCGCCGCAGCCACCTCGCGATCGAGCTGCCGAAGCTCGAGGAGTGTCCGCACTGCCACGAGCCGAAGCGTCCGCACCACGCCTGCCCGAACTGCGGCTACTACGGCGGCCGTCAGGTCCTCGAGCCCAAGACGAAGTCGGGCGACTCGGCCTCCTGACCCGGTGGACCTGAGCGCCGTCCGGGCCACCTCGGAGGCTCGTCGCGTGCGCGTCGCGATCGACGCCATGGGCGGCGATCACGCGCCCGAGGAAGTGATCCACGGGGCTCTGGCGTACGCCGCGGAGCACCCGGAGGACGACCTCATCCTCGTCGGCGACACCGCCCGGATCGGCGCGATCGCCGGGTCCGCCCTGCCCGCGGCCAACGTGTCGATCGTCCACGCATCGCAGGTCGTCGAGATGCACGAGCATCCGGCGATGGCCCTGCGCGAGAAGAAGGACGCGTCGATCCTCGTCGCCACCGACCTGGTCCGGCGCGGCGAGGCGGACGCCGTGGTCACGGCCGGTCATACCGGCGCCGCCATGGCCGCGGCCGTCCTGCGGCTCGGCCGCCTGCCGGGTGTCGACCGCCCCGCGCTGGCGGTCCAGATGATCACCGAATCCGGGCCATTCGTATTCCTCGACATCGGCGCCAACCCCGACTCGACCGGCGTGAACCTGTATCAGTACGCCGAGATGGGCGCGCTCTTCGCGGAGAAGGTGCTCGGCGTCGACCGCCCCCGGGTCGCGCTCCTGTCGATCGGCGAGGAGAAGGGCAAGGGCGATGCCCGGATCGTCGAGGCGACCGAGCTGCTCGACCGGTCCGACCTCCGGTTCATCGGCAACGTCGAGGGCAAGGACCTCGTCAAGCACATGGCCGACGTCGTCGTCTGCGATGCCGTCGTGGGCAACGTCGTCATCAAGTTCTTCGAAGGGCTGTCGACCTTCATCTTCGATCTCATCGAGACCGAGTTCCGTCGACCGCCGCGGGGGCCGCTGGCATACGCGCTGATGAAGCCCGGGGTCGCCCGGATCCGGAAGGTCTTCGACTACGAGCGGTTCGGGGGGTCGCCCCTCCTCGGCGTCAAGGGGACGGTGATCATCACCCACGGCCGAGCGCGACGACGGATGGTTGGCTTCGCCCTCGGGGTCGGTGCCGCCTCGGCGCGTGCCCGGATCCCCGACCTCATCGCCGAGACGTTCCAGCGCGAGCCGACGGAGCGCGGCGACGAGGCGGCGGCGTCGGCGGCGGCCGGCGAGCCGATCGACGGCGGCGTCCGGCGATGAGCGCGACCGCGCGACCTGAGCGTCGCCCGGAGCGTCGTCGACGAGCTCATCCGGCTCGCGGCGATGGAGGTCCCGGGCGTGGTCCGGGTGGACGGGGCCGGCCGCCACTGGGCGATCGCCCTCCTCGGGCGCCGTCCGGTCTGCCGGATCGACGGTCGGCGGGTCGATGTCCGGCTGACGATCGTCGCGCGTCCCGGCCATCAGCTCGTGCCGCTGACCCGCCAGGTCCGGGCCGCGGTCGGGTCGGCGATCGAACGCCTCGTCGGCCTCGAGGCCGGACGGATCGTGATCGTCGTCGACGGCGTCGGCGCCTGAGGGTGGCCGGCTCCCGGACCCACGGGCGATCCGACGTCGCCCGGACCGCCCACGCGGGACGACGCCTGGCGCTCGCCGCGGTGTTCGAGGCGGAGTTCGGTCAACGGACCCCGACGGCGATCCTCGAACGACACCTGGCCGAGACCGAGGGCGACCCAGCGACCGCCGACTTCGCCCGGGCGCTGGTCGCGATCGTGGTCGCCCGGCGCGAGGAGATCGACGCGCTGATCGAGCGGACGGCACCCCAGTACCCGGTCGTCCAGCTCGCCCGGATGGACCGGTCGTTGCTGCGTTGCGCCATCGGCGAGGTGCTACACTCCGCGTCGACGCCGGCCCGAGTGGCGATCGCCGAGTGGGTCGACCTCGCACGCACCTACAGTGGTGACCCGGCGCGACGCCTGATGAATGGCGTGCTGGGCAAGATCGCCAGAGATCGACCCGGCGCCTGACCGGGCAACCAGCTCCGAGGAGACAGCCAGTGGCCACCACCTACGAGCGCCTCAAGAAGATCGTCGTCGAGCAGCTCGGCGTCGAGGAGGAAGACGTCAAGCCGGAGGCGTCGTTCGTCGACGACCTCAATGCCGACTCGCTCGACCTGGTCGAGCTGATCATGAGCCTCGAGGAGGAGTTCGGGACCGAGATCAGCGACGAGGACGCGGAGAAGATCCGCACCGTCGGCGACGCGGTCGAGTACATCGACGAGCGCTCCTCCTAGCGGGGAGTCCCGCTCGCGCCCGATGCGTCCGGCCGACACGTTCGCGGCGCGACTCGGGCTCCCGATCCGTGACCCGGCGCTGTTCGAACAGGCGCTCACCCACAGCAGCTATCTCCACGAGCACCGCGACACGGTCAGTGGTCACAACGAGCGTCTCGAGTTCCTGGGGGACGCGGTCGTCACCCTGGTGATCGGCGAGGCGCTCTTCCGTCTCCGCCCCGATGACGACGAGGGCGTGCTGTCGGCGCGTCGAGCGGCGATCGTCAGTGCCCAGGGCCTCGCTCGGATCGCGCGCCGGATCGATCTCGGTGAGGCACTCCGGCTGGGTGAGGGCGAATCGCGGCGTGACGGGCGGACGCGCGTCTCGCTCCTGGCCTCCGGGCTCGAAGCCGTCGTGGGGGCGATCTACGTCGACCTCGGCTACGACGCCGCCCGCGACTGGCTCCTCGAGCAGGCGGCCCCGGAGCTGACGAGCGATGCCCCGCTGTCGAGCCTGAAGAGCGCCAAGAGCCGCCTGCAGGAGCACACCCAGCGGGTCAACGGCGAGCGGCCGTCCTACCGGCTCGTCGAGGCGACCGGCCCCGACCACGAGAAGCTGTTCCGGGTGGAGGTGTCGGTCGGGGGACGCGTCCTCGGGACCGGCGTCGGCCACTCGCAGAAGTCCGCCGAGATCGCCGCGGCCGAGGCCGCCCTGCCCGGGCTGCGCGACGGCGCCCCCGACGGCCCGGCCGCCCGATGAGCGCTCCCGCCCGCCTCCTCGCGCTCCGTCTCCAGGGCTTCAAGTCGTTCGCCGAGCGGACCGTGGTCGAGTTCGGGCCCGGGATCAGCGCCGTGGTGGGTCCCAACGGTTCGGGCAAGAGCAATCTCGCCGACGCGCTGCGCTGGACCCTCGGCGAGCAGGGTCGTGCGCTGCGCAGCCGCAAGAGCGAGGACGTCATCTTCGCCGGCTCCGATCGACGGGCCGCCCTGGGGATGGCGGACGTGACGCTGGTGCTCGACAACGCCGACGGCCTGCTGCCCGTCGAGTACGCGGTGCTGGAGCTGGGACGCCGGCTGTACCGCTCGGGCGAGAACGACTACCTGATGAACAAGCAGCGGGTCCGCCTGCGCGACCTGGTCGACCTGCTCGACTCGGCCCACCTCGCCGACAACGCCTTCCTGTTCATCGGCCAGGGCATGGTCGACCAGGCGCTCGCGCTGCGGCCGGAGGAACGTCGGCCGCTGTTCGAGGAGGTCGCCGGCGTCCGCCGCCACGAACGCCGCCGGCGCAAGGCCGAGGAGCAGCTCGCCGAGGCTGAGGTCAATCTCGCCCGAGTGGAGGACATCCTCGCCGAGCTGCGCCCGCAGGCCCGCCGGCTCGCGGCCCAGGCCGAGCAGCAGGTCAGCCGGGCGTCGGCCGGCGACGAGCTCGCCGCGGCCCTCGTCGTCGCGGCGCACGCCCGCTGGCACGAGGCGGTCCTCCGGCGAGCCGCGACGGTCGACAACCTCGGACGCGCTCGGGCCGAGGTCGAACGGGCGTCGTCCGAGCTGGCCGACGCCGAACGCGAGGCGACCGCGATCTCGGCCGCTCGCGGAGCCCGGATCGAGGCCGAGCGGATCCGCCGGGAAGCGCACGAGGTCGCCCAGGCCGCGCACACCGAGCTCCAGCTCCGCCAAGCCCGGATGGCCTCGGATCTCGCCGCGCTCGTCCGCGACCGGGAGCGACTCCTGGCGGAGCGCGAATCGGCCGAGGCGGATCTCGCCGTCCGCCGTCGCGAGGCGGCCACGCCGGTACGGGAGGTCGACCCCGAGCTGCAGGCCGCCGTCGCGGAGGCGGAGCGGGCGCTCGCCGAGGCACTCGAGGAGATCGGCGCCCTTCGAGCCGCCCGACAGGCCCACGGCGACGAGCTGGCGACCCTTCGTCGGGCGGAGGCGGCGCGGGTAGGCGAGCTCGAGCTGGCGCGCCGCCGGCTGGCCGAGGCCGAACGACGCTCCGATGAGGAGCGGGAACGGGCCGTCGGTTCCGCTCAGGAGCGCACGGATGCTGAGGCGGCGCATGCGAAGGCGGTCGTCGTCGCCACGACCGCGCGGACCGGGGAACGGACCGGCCGCGGAGGATCGTGAAGCGGGACGGGCGGCCGCCGATCGAGCCGAAGGTGCGAGCCGGGCGGCCACCGAGCGCGCGACGGCAGCCGGAACGCAGGCCGCCGGTCTGCGCGGCAGCCTCGAGGGGCTGCGTGCCCGCCTCGCCGAAGAGGAGGCGCGCGGGATCGCGCGAGCTGCGCGCCGGATGGGCGGTCGACGCCTCGACGAGGAGCTCCAGGTCGAGCCCGCCTTCCGGGCCGCCGTGGAGACGGCGCTCGGGGAGTCGGCCCGGGCGTACCTCGTGCGCCGCGATGCGGTCGCCGATCTGGGGACGGAGCGGGGGACGCTCGTCGTGGACGGGTCGGACATGCGACCCGAGCACCCCGAGCCGGCCTTCCGCGAGCGGCTCGCGGCCATCGGTGGAGGCGTCCTGGTCGACGCGATCCGGCACGATCCCGGCGGCGCCGCCCGCAGGATCCTCAGCCGAGCGGCCTGGGTGCCCGACCTCGCGGCGGTCGTCGAGCTCCAGCCCGACCTGCCGGACGGCTGGATCCTCGTCAGTCGCGATGGCGGCGCCGCCGCGGGACCCATCGCCATCAGCCTCGGCCGCGCCGAGGGTCCGCTCGAACGGCGAGCGCAGCTCGAGCGCCTCGAGGCACAGCTCGCCGAAGCCTCCGCGGGGGCGGCGGAGCTTGAGCGCGCCGCCGATGTCGCCGCGACGAGCGCGGCCGAGGCCCGAGAAGCGCTCGAGACGGCTCGCCGGGCGGAGGCCACGGCCGTCGCCGGCCGGCGGTCGGCCGAGGATGCCGAGCGAGCGAGCGGCCG
The DNA here is from genome assembly GCA_963749735.1 of uncultured Chloroflexia bacterium. Classification (GTDB taxonomy): domain Bacteria; phylum Chloroflexota; class Limnocylindria; order Limnocylindrales; family CSP1-4; genus Chersky-267. The sequence goes on along the minus strand of CAVVNZ010000010.1, from coordinate 170,547 downwards.
CGCGCTCGAGCGCCTCGCCCGCGAAGCCGCCTGGCAGGCGGCCCTCGTCGAGCGCGCGGAGGGCGAAGCGGCCCGGCTCCGTGATGGGCTGGACCGGCTGGAGGCGGCCGCCGCCGAGCGATCGCGGGCGGCCGATGACGCGGCCCGGACCGGCTCCGACGACCCGTCGGCCCTGGCGTCGTGGGAGGCACGGGCGGCCGATCTGCGAGCTCGCCGGGATCGTCTGTCCGGGGCCCAGCTGACGAGCGACGGGGCGCGGCGGGAGGCCGAGGCGATCGTCGCCCGGGCGGTCGCTGCCGCGGCCTACGATCAGGAGCGGATCGCTCGGAGCGAGGCAGACGAACGCGCCTCGGCTCTTCGCGAGGCCGAGCTGGCGACGGAGCGCGAGCGCCTCGCCGTCGACGCGGCCGCGGCGAACGCGCGAGAGAACGCCGCCCGCGCCGCGCTCGACGAGCTCCGTGCGGCGGATGCGGTGGACCGGGAACGCTCGGCGGCCGCCGAGGCCGCGGCATCGACGGCCCGAGACCGGCTCCGTGCCGCCGACGAGCGGGTCCGCGCCGCGGAGGTCGCCGATCTCGAGATGCGTCTCGGTCTCGACGCGATCCGCGAGCAGGTCCTGGTCGAGCTCGCCGGCATCGGGGCGGTCGGCACCCGCGCCCTGCGGGCCGCGGCGAACGATCTGCCCGAGGACCTGGCGAACGACGTCGATCGCACGGACGGGCTCGCCGCCGAGGACGACATGGCGGACGGCCAGGATCTCGAGGCGATCCTGCCGTTCGTGCTGCCCGCCTGGGAGGCCGCCCCGCCGGCGGTCGATCCACCCCTGCCCGGGCGACTGGCGACCCTGCGTCGGCGGTTCCACGAGCTGGGTGCGGTCAACCCGCTGGCGGTCGAGGAATACGCCGACCTCAAGGCGCGTCTCGAGGCGCTCGAGACGCAGGGCGCCGATCTCCGGAGTGCGATCGTCCGGACCCGGACGCTCATCGACGAGCTCACCACGATGATCGGCGACCAGTTCCGGACGACCTTCCGTGCGCTCGAGGCGGCGTTCGACGCGCGCTTCAAGCAGCTCTTCGGGGGCGGCTACGCCCGACTCGACCTGACCGACCCGTCCGACCTGGCGTCGACCGGCGTCGACATCGTGGCTCGTCCGCCGGGCAAGAAGGCGCAGGCGCTGGCGATGCTGTCGGGTGGCGAACGGGCGCTGACGGCGGTCGCCCTGCTCTTCGCGATGCTCGAGGTCCGGCCCGTGCCGTTCTGCGTCCTCGACGAGGTCGACGCCGCGCTCGACGAAGCGAACGTCGGGCGGTTCTCCGACGCGCTCCGAAGCCTGGCGGACACGACCCAGTTCATCGTGATCACGCACAACCGGGGGACGATCGAGGCGGCCGACGCGCTGTACGGGGTGACCGTCGGTGACGACTCGGTCAGCCGGGTGATCAGCCTACGGCTCGACGAGGCGACCGCGATCGCGGCAGGGGCCTCCGGGGACGGCGCGGGCGCGCTCGACCCGGTCGCGAGCTGAGGACCGCGATGTTCTGGCGCAGGAAGCCGCAGGACGAGGCTGCGGACGGCGAGCGACCGGGCCCCGAGGACCCACAGCCGACCGACGGAACGGCCACCGCCGACGAGTCGTGGATCGATCCGGACGCCGTCCCGGCGGGCTGGGAGCCGGATCCCGCCGACTTCGACGACGAACCCTCCGTCCAGCCGGCGCCCGCGGCGGCGTCACCGGCGGAGCCGTCGCGAGATCCTGGACCGCCGTCGCGAGATCCTGGACCGCCCGCGACCGAGCCGCGTCCGACCGAATCGGGCGAGCATGTGCCCGCGCTGCCGGCCAGGGTGACCGATCCGCCGCTCTGGGGACCCGAGGTCAGCTCCGTCGCCCCAGCGGTCGCCGAGACCGCCGAGCCGGACGACACGCCCGGCGACCTGACCGCCGGCCTCGAGAAGAGCCGCACGGGGTTCATCGGGCGGCTGCGCGGGTTCCTCGCGGGGGGTCCGGCGGGACCGTCGTGGGACGACGTCGAGGAGACGCTCATCGCCGGCGACGTCGGAGCCGGCCTCGCGATGGACATCGTCGAGCGAGCCCGTGCCCGGCGCGACGCGACGACCGCCGAGGCCGCCGTCCGAGCCGAGCTGGCCGCCCTGCTCGTCCCGCGCGAGCCGGGCGAGTGGCGACCCGCGCCCGCCGGACCGGGATCGCCCGCGGTCATCCTCGTCGTCGGCGTCAACGGCACCGGCAAGACGACGACGATCGGCAAGCTCGCCAGCCGCTACCACCACGAGGGGCGATCGGTCCTCCTCGCGGCGGCCGACACGTTCCGCGCGGCGGCCATCGAGCAGCTCGGGACGTGGGCGTCGCGTTCCGGGTCGCAGATCGTCTCGCACGCTCCCGGCGCCGATCCCGGCGCGGTCGTGTTCGATGCCCTCGACGCCGCGGTCGCTCGGCACATCGACATCGTCATCGCCGACACGGCCGGCCGGCTCCACACGAAGGTCAACCTGATGGATGAGCTGTCCAAGATCCGTCGGATCGTCGACAAGCGGCTGCCCGGCGCCCGACCGGAGACGCTGTTCGTGCTCGACGCGACGACGGGCCAGAACGGCCTGGCCCAGGCGCTGGCCTTCCACCAGGCGGTCGGCCTGACCGGCGTGGTCCTGACCAAGCTCGACTCGACGTCGAAAGGCGGGATCGTCTTCGCCATCGAGGACGCGCTCAAGGTCCCGGTCCGGTTCGTCGGGGTGGGGGAGAAGGTCGGGGACCTGCTGCCGTTCGACCCGGACGCCTTCGTCGCGGCGCTGTTCGCCTGACCTACTCGGTCAGCGGCAGCTCCTCACCGGGTACGAACGCTCCGGTCGGTTCCGGCGGGATCTCGGTCAGCTCGCGGATCGGCGAGAACCAGAGGAACGCGACGGCGACCACCCCGCCGAGGACCCCGACGGCCATCGCCGCGCGGAGGCCGAACATCTCCGCCACGATCCCGCCGATGATCGTCCCGCCCAGCTGGCAGAGGTCCTCGGAGAACCGGATCGTCCCGTTGACACGGCCGAGCATCCGGTCCTCGACGATCGACTGGCGGAGCGAGACCTCGAGGATCTCGTAGGCGCTGCCACCGCTGTCGCCGAGCAGCTGCTGGCCGATGAGGAACGCCGCGCCGACGAAGATCGCGCCCGACGGCGCCATCGGGATGAGGGCGTTGCCGAGGGTGAAGGCGATCATCGTGACCAGCATCGCCCGACCGAGCCCGAGCCGGCGGCCCGTCCGCCCCGCGATCAGCGCCCCGACCAGCGCACCGATCCCGCCCAGCCCGGCGATGATCCCGATGGCGGCCGGGCCGAGCCCGACGATCTCGGTCGCGAACAACAGGTAGGAGGTCCCGAAGACACCCCACAGGACGTGCGCCGATGCCGTCGCCCCGGTGATCGCCCGGAGGATCGGCGAGCCCGCCACCACCCGCAGCCCGTCGCGGATCTCGTCGAGGACGGGTTCCCGATCGGCCACCGCCGGGCGCGGCGGTTCCGGGCGACGGATGGTGCCGATCAGGACGGCCGAGGCGAGGAACGAGACCGCGTCGACCGCGATCGCGACCGGCGCGGAGAAGATCTGGATGAGGAAGCCGCTGATCCCGAATGCCGAGAACTCCGCGATCGAGGCACTCGCGGTGAGGGCGGCATTGGCCGGGACGAGCTGGTCCGACTCGACCAGCGTCGGCAGGTAGGACCGGTCCGCAACATCGAAGAACGTGGTCAGGAGGGCCGCCAGGAACGCGACGACGTAGACCTGCCCGATCGACAGGACGCCGATCACGCCGGCTACCGGGATCGATCCGAGCAGGATCGCCCGTCCCAGGTCCGCCGCGATCATGATCGGTCGCCGGCGCAGGCGGTCGACCCAGGCGCCGGCGAACAAGCCGACGATCAGCCCGGCGATGAGCTGGAGTGCGCGCAGGATGGCGATCTCGAGCGGCCCGGCCCCGAGGACGAGGATCGCGGCGAACGGCAGGGCGGTCCGGGTCACGAACGACCCGAACAGCGAGACGCTGCTGGCCCACCACAGGCGGACGAAGTCGCGGTGGCGCCAGATCGAGTCGGCCGGTGGCGGTGCGGCGGTCATCGCGCCATCCTGCCCGGTCGAACGCCTCGGTGCTCGTCGACACCACTTCGGGCCCCGACCGCTGGGGGTCGTGAGCACGATGCGCTACACTTCGCCTGCCTCGGCCCGCCAGAACCCGCGTGCCACCGGAGCGGCCCCACTCGCCGCCCCGCCCGACCGAACGGAGTCACTCACCCGGATGTTCGACACGCTCAGCGAGCGATTGCGCAAGACCCTCGGCAACCTCACCGGCCGTGGCCGGATCAGCGAAGCCGACGTCGACGCCGCGATGCGCGAGATCCGGCTCAGCCTGCTCGAGGCCGACGTCAACTTCAAGGTCGTCAAGGAGTTCATCGCCCGGGTCCGCGAGCGCGCGATCGGGGCGGAGATCCTGGGCAGCCTCACCGCCGGCCAGCAGGTGGTCGGGATCGTCCACGAGGAGCTCATCGCCCTGCTGTCTGGCGGCGATCGGACGTTCCATCTCCAGGGCAATCCCGCGGTCATCCTCGTCGCCGGCCTGCAGGGCTCGGGCAAGACGACCAGCACCGCCAAGCTCGCTCGTCACGTCGTCAAGCTCGGTCGGCGACCGCTGCTCGTCGCCGCCGACCCGTACCGACCCAACGCGGCGGACCAGCTCGAGACCCTCGGGCAGAGCCTCGACATCCCGGTCTTCCGGGCCCCGACCGGGACATCGGTCGTGGACATCGCCCGCGGCGGGGTCGACGCGGCGCGACGCCAGGTCCGGGACGTCGTCATCGTCGACACGGCCGGTCGGCTGACCATCGACGACGCGTTGATGGCCGAGATCGCCGAGGTCGCGAACGCCGTCAAGCCCGTCGAGACGCTCCTCGTCGTCGACGCGATGACCGGCCAGGAGGCCGTCGCGGTCGCCGAGGCGTTCCACCGGACGATCCCGCTCAGTGGCCTGATCCTGACCAAGATCGATGGCGACGCCCGCGGAGGCGCGGCCCTGTCGATCAGCGCCGTCACCGGGCTGCCGGTGAAGTTCCTCGGGACCGGCGAGAAGACCGACGCGCTCGAAGTCTTCCATCCGGACCGGCTGGCAGGTCGGATCCTCGGCATGGGCGACGTGCTGACCCTCGTCGAGCGGGCGCAGGAGACGTTCGATCAGCAGCAGTCGGCGAAGATGGAGGAGAAGCTCCGAAAGGGCAGCTTCACCCTCGACGACTTCCTCGACCAGCTCCAGCAGCTCCAGAAGATGGGTCCGCTCGGCCAGATCATGGGGATGCTGCCGGGGATGGGTGGGATGGCCAAGGAGGCCCAGGACGCGGTGGACCGCGGGGATCTGAGCCGCGTCGAGGCGATCATCCGCTCGATGACCCCGCGTGAGCGACGGGATCCGAACATCCTCAATGCGTCCCGCCGTCGCCGCATCGCGGCCGGGGCCGGGACGGAGCTGACCGACGTGAACCGACTGGTCAAGCAGTTCGGTGAGATGCAGAAGCTGATGAAGCAGTTCTCGGGGACCGGCGGACGCCGGGCCGCCGCGAGCATGCTCGGGCGCCGATAGGCGAATAGGGGGTATCCGATGAGTGACGACGTGGGCCAGACCGGCGGGACGACGCCCGAGTGGAGGCCCGGATCCATCCAGCCACCGACGCCCGACGCGACGCCACCCGAGCCGACACCGGCGGAGGCGGCCGTCGTGACGCCGGTCGTCGAACCGGTCGCTTCGCCGACCGTCGAGCCGGTGGTCGCGACCGTCGCGGCGACATCGCCGGTCGAGGTCCGTCAGGGCCCGCGGCCGTCCCGGGCCCGCTGGGCGGTGGCCGGCGTCATCGCGCTGGTGATCGTCGCCCTGTCGGCGGCCGGCCTGTTCGCGCTCGCCGGTGCATCCGGAAGCTCCCAGGTCGCGGCCTGGGCGCCTACCGATTCCATCTTCTACTCCGAAGTCCGCGGGGACCTGCCCGGGGATCAGCGCCAGAACCTCGGCGCGTTCCTGGCCCACTTCCCGGGGTTCGCCGACCAGTCGAGTCTCGACGCGAAGCTGGACGAGGCCTTCGACCGGATCGTCGGCAAGGCGACCAACGACAAGCACGACTGGACCAAGGAGATCAAGCCCTGGTTCGGCGGCCAGGTCGGACTGTCCGCGTCGGGTCTGCCGACGGCCGGCGCCGATTCGACGAAGGCCGCCGACACCAAGAACGCCCACGGCCTGATGATCGTCAGCCAGAAGGATCCGGCCGCGGCGATCGCGTGGCTCAAGTCGGTGACCTCCGCGACCACGAAGGATGAGTCGTACGACGGCGTCACCCTGACGGTCTCCGACACGGCCGGCGGTGTCGCGCTGGCCGCGACCGCGACGGACGGCGTGCTGCTCGTCGGCGACGAGGCGTCGGTCAAGTCCGCCGTCGATCGTGGCGGCAAGGACGGCCTGACGACGGTCCCGAACTACAAGACGGCGATGTCATCGCTGAGCGGGGACCAGCTCAGCCGGACCTACGTCGACATGCACGCCTATTTCGCGGCGCTCAAGGACATGGCCGGGACGCTGGGCGGCGGGGCATCCGTCGACGCAGCCATGCTGGCCAAGCTGCCCGACTGGTTCGCGTCCGGGACCCGGGTCGAGAGCGACGCGATCTCGGGCCAGCTCGTCGCGCCGACCCCGAGCGGGGCACCCAAGGTCGCCGACAGCCCGAGTGAGATCGCCAAGCACGTCCCGGCCTCGACGCTGGCGCTGCTCGAGACGCATCACCTCGGGACGACCCTCCAGACGGCCCTCGCCGAAGCCAAGAAGCAGACGGCCTACGCCGACTCGATCGCCAAGATCGAGCAGGCGGCGGCGCTCCTCGGCGGCCTCGACAATGCCATCGGCTGGATCGGCGATGCCGGCGCGGTCGTGACGTCCGACGGGAAGACCCCGGGCGGCGGCCTGGTCATCGTGCCGACCGACCCGGCGAAGGCCGACCAGTTCATCACCCAGATCAAGAACCTGCTCGCCCTGTCCGGTGGATCCTCCGGGGTGACCGTCAAGGAGGAGCCCTACGGCGCCGGGACGATCACCACGGTCGACTTCGGCGACCTCAACAAGCTGACGGGCGGCTCCATGACCGTGGCGGGCTCGCCGTTCAAGGGGGACGCCGAGCTGTCGTTCACCAGCCAGGGCGGCGTGGTGATCGTCGGCGTCGGGCCGGCCTGGGTGAAGTCGATCGTCGACGTCAAGCCGGGTTCGTCGCTCGCCGACCAGGCGCGCTACAAGGATGCGATGAACCGGGTCGGCGCGAGCAATGCGTCGAGCCTGTTCTTCGACATCGCGGCCACCCGAGCGCTGGTCGAGCCGCTCCTCGCGAAGGAGCCCGGCTCGAACTACACCACGGACATCAAGCCGTACGTCGCGCCGTTCGACGTCCTGGCCGGGGCGACCTCGACCAAGGGCGACAACGTGACGTTCACGTACGTGCTCACCGTCATCAAGCCCCAGTAGCCCGAGCATCGGGCCAGCATCGAGGAGGAGATCCGGCACATGGCAGTACGCATCCGTCTGACACGGGTGGGCGCGACGAAGCAGCCGACCTATCGGGTCGTCGTCGCGGACGCCCGCAATGCCCGCGATGGGCGGTCGATCGAGACGATCGGCCATTACAACCCGCGGACCGAGCCGGTCGAAGTCGTCATCGACGCCGACAAGGCGAAGAAGTGGCTCGCCCAGGGCGCCCAGCCGTCGGATACGGTCGCGCGTCTCTTCCGGAACGCGGGCATCCTGCCCGCCGCGAAGTAGGGGTCCCCCGATGCCTGCCAAGGAACTGGTCGAGTACGTCGCCAAGTCGCTGGTCGACGACCCCGAGTCGGTCCACGTCGAGGAGACGCGGGACCGAGATGGGATCGTCCTCGAGCTCCACGTCGCCGAGGACGACATGGGCAAGGTGATCGGGCGGAACGGCAGCGTCGCCAAGGCGCTCCGGACGCTGCTCAAGGTGACCTCCGCCCGCGAGGGCGAGCCCGTCTCGCTGGAGATCGTCTGACCATCGCCGACCGCCTCGTGGTCGGCCTCGTTCGGGGCGTCCACGGACTCAACGGCGCCCTCCGGGTCGAGATCCTGACCGACCGGCCCGAGGCTCGGTTCGCCCGCGGCGCCGTGCTCTATCGCGAGGCGACCGACGCCCCGCTGACCATCCACGACGCCGTCCCGATCGAGGACGGGCCCGGCTGGCGCGTCCGGTTCCGCGAGATCCGCGATCGGACCGCGGCGGACACGCTGCGCGGCATCTACCTGGAGAGCCAGGTGCCGCCGGCGGAGGCGCCGGCTCGCGGGGCCGCCTACTGGCACGAGGTGATCGGCACCCCCGTCGTCGGTCTCGACGGCGAGGTCCTCGGTGCGGTGGCCGACATCTACCGCGTGGCGGACAACGACGTCTACGTCGTGCGCGGCGGACCGCGCGGCGAGTTCGACGTCCCGGCGGTCCGCGACTTCGTCCGGATCTTCGCCCCGCGCCGGGGTGAGATCGTCGTGGACGCGGTCGCGCTCGACCTCGGACCGCCGCGTCCGCCGAAGCCGCCGCGGCCGCCCCGGGCGCGGAAGGGCGACAAGCATGGGGCCCGACCCGACAAGGCTGCGGTGGCGGCCGATGCGTCAGCCGCGAGCGAGCCGACGGTGGAGGTCGTCGCGGAGCCGGTCGTCGAGCCGACCGACGTCGAACCGGGCACGGTCGAACCCGGCACCGGCGCGACCGCGGAGCCCGCCGCCGGGTCGGTCGCCGTCGAGCCGGCCGGCGTCGAGGGCTGAGGTTCGGCCGATGGCGCTCGAGATCGACGTCCTCAGCCTGTTCCCGGCGATGCTCCAGGGCCCGCTGGGGGACAGCATCCCGGGCCGGATCCAGGAGCGCGGCCTCGCGTCGATCCGGGTCCACGACCTGCGTGCCTGGGGGATCGGCCGGCATCGATCGGTCGACGACCAGCCGTATGGCGGGGGAGCCGGGATGGTCATCCGGCCGGAGCCCGTCGCGGACGCGCTCGCAGCGCTGCGACGCCCGGACTCGACCGTCGTCCTGCTCGACCCCGGCGGCGAACCGTTCCGTCAGGCTCGGGCGCTGGCCCTCGCCGAGCTGCCCCATCTCATCTTCATCTGTCCGCGCTACGAAGGGTTCGACGACCGGATCCGGGCGATGGTCGACCTCGAGCTGTCGATCGGCGACTACGTGCTGACCGGTGGCGAGCTGCCGGCGCTGGTGGTCATCGACGCCGTCCTTCGCCTGCTGCCCGGAGCGATCGACGCCGAGTCGACGATCGAGGAGTCGTTCGCCGACGGGCTCCTCGAGTACCCGCAGTACACCCGGCCCGCCGAGTACGACGGGGTCGGGATCCCGGCGGTGCTGACCAGCGGCGACCATGCGGCGGTCCATCGCTGGCGGCGTCGGGAGGCGCTCCGACGGACGCTCGAGCGCCGGCCGGACCTCCTCGTCGACCGTCCGCTGACGCCGCTCGAACGCATATTGCTCGACGAGATCCGGTCCGAGTCCGAGGACCCCGGCGACGGCTGACGCCCGCTCGCTCGGCGGCCTCGGCGAAGCCTCATGCTATACTCCGCCGTCGGCCGTCCATGACGGCCCCGTTCCCGAACGCCCATCCCGCAGCCCGCGCTGCCCGACGAGAAGCAGGAACCATCCGTGAACGTACTCGACGAGATCGTCAAGGACCAGATCCGCACCGACCTGCCCGAGCTCGCCTCGGGTGACACGGTCAAGGTGTCGGCCAAGGTCGTGGAAGGCACCCGCGAGCGCATCCAGGTGTTCGAGGGCACGGTCATGCGACTCCGCGGCGGCGGCATCACCCGGACCATCACCGTCCGGCGGATCGCCAGCGGCGTCGGCGTCGAGCGGACCTTCAAGGTCAACAGTCCACGGATCGAGAAGATCGAGGTCGTCCGGCACGGCGTCGCCCGGCGCGCCCAGCTGTACTTCCTGCGCAAGCGCGTCGGCAAGGCCGCGACCCTCCGAGAACGCCGCCAGAGCTGAGTCCGGAGGCCCACGGGCCTGCCGAGCGAGGACCGACCCCGTCGTCCGGCGGGGTCGCTGGATTGATGGGGACCGGCACCCGGCGCCCGGCTGGTCTACCCTTGCCTCCGATGGCTCCGATCGTCCCGACCCTTCGCTTCGAGCGTTCGCACTGGCGCGACGGTCGAGCCCGGATCGTCGGCGTCGACGAGGTCGGTGTGGCGCCCGCAAGCGGTCCCGTCGTCGCGGCGGCCGTGATCATGCGGCCGGACTGCAAACGGATCCCCGGCGTTCGCGACTCGAAGACGCTGTCGGTCGCGCAGCGCGAGCGGCTGGCCACGATCATCCGTCGACGCGCGCTCGCGGTCGGCGTCGGCGCGGCCTCGGTCGTCGAGATCGACCGACTCAACATCTACCACGCCACCCACCTGGCGATGCGCCGGGCGATCGACCGGGTCGGAGAGCGGGACCACGTCCTGGTCGACGGGCTGCGGATCCGCGGGTTCGAGGACGAGGTCGGCCCGTACACGGCGATCGTCGACGGTGACGCGCTGTGCTATTCGATCGCCTGCGCCTCGGTCGTGGCCAAGGTCGTGCGCGATCGGCTGATGACCCGTCTGGCGGTGCGGCATCCGGGCTACGGCTGGGAACGCAACGCGGGGTACGCCACCGCCGAGCACCGCGCGGCGATGGAAGAGCTGGGTCTGACCCCGTTCCACCGCCGAAGCTTCATCACGGCCCAGCGGGTCCTCTTCGGCGGCGAGCAGGTCGAGCTCGAGCTCGTCTGAACGGGACGGTCGAAGGCCCGCCTCTGGGCGGAGGCGGGCCTTGGAGGAGGCTCCGAACGGTGGGCCGGCGATTCCGACCGCGGTTTCGGCCTAGGGCGTCGACCCGGCCGACCGGAAGGCGGCGGCCGTGACGTCGAGGAAGCCGGTCACGGCGCGGACCGTGAGCTTGGCGATCGTCGTCGCGCCGGGCGTCTTCTTCGAGATGTACGAGATCGTCCCGCCGCCGCCCGACTTGAAGACGTCGCGGAACGACTTCGAGGTCGTGAACAGGCCGGTCAGGATGTACCCGGCACTGCCCTTCGGCTCGGCGAAGACGGCACGGGCGCCCGTCTTGAGGAAGCTGGCCGCGTAGTTGTCGATTCGCTGCTTCGCGACCAGCGTCGTCGGCGCCTTCCGGCCGGGCTCGGAATTGCCCGCCGAATAGCACAGGTGGTTGAGGATGACCACGGCGTTCGGCGCCAGGTGGATCAGCTTCATGTACGCCGAGCCGTAGTACTTGACGTTCGAGTTCCCGTGCCCGGCGGACGCGTTCAGGCCGAGACCGTTCTTGGTCATCGTGCTGTAGGGGTACGGGCTCGGCGAGCCGTTGCCATGGCCCAGGTAGATCAGGACGTTCGCGCCGCGGGTCGCGGCCTTGACCTTGATCCAGGTGGCATTGGGGCTGTAGATCGTGGTGACGGCTGCGCCGTAGGACCGGGCCTGCGCCGCAAGCAGCTTCGCGTCGCGGATGTAGCTCGGCGTCGTGCCCTCGACCGGGCCGACGATGATCACGACCCTGGTGGGGCTCGCAGCACTGGCAGCGGTCGGGGCGAGGATGATGGCCGTTGCGGCGAGGATGGCCGCGATGAGTGCGAGCAGACGGCCCGACCGGTTTCGTCGAGACGCCCTCTGGGCGCCGTTTTCCACCACTCGCAATGTCTTGCCTCCTCACTGCCGGAACGTCGTGCGGGCGCACGACGACGGTGGGACTGGTCCGCCCGGGGCGACGCAGGATGGGAAGCGGGGACAGACGCGAACCGGAAGCGGTGAGCGCGATCCGGGCCTGCCATCGGGCGGTCTGTGTTCGGTTGTCCGCGTCGGCGCAGAAGCGCCAGGGCCCGAGTATGCCACCGCTAGGGCCCGCAGCGCCACCGCCGACGGTACCCCCCGCACCGAACGATGGGCCCGGCGCACCGGCGCACCCCCGGTCGCCTGGCGCCTGCTCGGCCGACGCGTGAGGTAACCGCCCGGTGAGCGGGGCGGGTCAGCCTTGGCGGATGGATCCACCGCCCGGGGTCGGTCGGACGGTCGCCCAGCGGGCCGGCGATGCCGCCGAGCGGCTGGTCGCCGGGCGACTCGTCGAGCTCGGCTGGACCATCCTCGGTCGGAACGTCCGGATCGGCCGGAAGGAGATCGACCTGGTCGCGATCGACCCGGGACCGCCACGCTGCATCGTCCTGGTCGAGGTCCGCTGGCGCACCCGGCGCGACTTCGGGCTGGGCGAGGAGACGTTCGATCGGCGCAAGCAGGGTCATCTCCGGGCCGCCCTCCTCGGGCTGGCCGGGGCCCGTCGGATGCCCGACGGCCGTCCGTTGCCGGCGGGACCGCTCCGGGTCGACCTGGTCGTGGTCGAGCCTCCCCGGGGATCGGCCGGTCGGGGCCGTATCCGCGAGCTCGCCGGACCGGGCGGACGCCGAGGACCTGACGACCGGGCCAGGATCCGCCACCATCGGGATGCCCTCGGCGGATGACGGCCGGACCGGGTCGGGCGACCCCTGTGCTACACTCCCGCCCGGCTCGCCCTGGGTGAGCCGATCACGCCCGCCCCGTTCGGGGTGGAGCACACACGCGCGACCGTTCCGACCGGGGCGGTGCCGGGCCCTCGGGCCCGGTCCCCGGCGACGAGGCCGTGCGGAGGCAACGAAACCGAACCTGGAGGTCCATCCCCGTGCCGACCGTTTCCATGCGCCAGCTGCTCGAGGCCGGTGTCCACTTCGGCCACCAGACCCGCCGCTGGAACCCGAAGATGAAGCCGTACATCTTCGCGGAGCGCAACGGGATCCACATCATCGACCTTGCCCAGACCGTCAAGGGCCTGGAGGTCGCGCTGGCGGCCGTCTCCGACACGGTCGCCCGCGGCGAGCAGGTCCTGTTCGTCGGGACCAAGAAACAGGCCCAGGAGCCGGTCGCCCAGGAGGCGGCGCGTGCCGGGCAGCCGTGGATCAACAAGCGCTGGCTCGGCGGGATGCTCACCAACTTCGTGACGATCAAGAAGCGGATCGCCCTGATGGAGCAGCTCGAGGCGCGCCAGGCCAACGGCGACTTCGACCGGATGTCGAAGAAGGAAGCGGCCAAGCTGACCGAGGAGCTGACCAAGCTTTCCGGGACGCTCGGCGGGATCCGCAAGATGAAGCGGCTGCCCGGCCTCATCTTCATCGTCGACCCGCATCGCGAGCGCATCGCCGTGACGGAGGCGAACAAGCTCGAGATCCCCCTGGTCGGGACCGGCGACACCAACGTCGACCCGGACGAGCTCACCTACGTCATCCCCGGCAACGACGACGCCATCCGGGCCATCCGGCTGCTCTGCTCGCTGGTCGCCGAGGCGGCCATCGAGGGCGCCAGGGATCGAGCTGCGCGCGCAGCCGTCGAGCCCGAGCCCGAAGTCTCGACGACCGTCGAACCGGAGATCGAGGAGGGCGAGCCGTCCGACGCACTCGTCGCGGCGCTCGCCGGGGGAGCCGCGCTGACCTTCGAGCCGGATGCCGACGAGGACGACCTGCTGCCCGGCGCCCGTGGCGCTGCGGCCGCTGCCGCGCTCGAGCCGGCCCCGGCCGAGGCGTCGGCCGACGAGATCGCGGCCGAGCTGGCTCGCGAGGCGATCGAGAAGGCCGAGTCGAGCGAAAGCGGGATCGCCGGCTGACGCCTCGGCGCGGCGGGCGCCCGACCGGGTCGACGGACCCCGAACGAGGCGGACGGACCGAGCCTCGCCCGGATCATCACAGGACGGACACGGAACAGGAGCACAGGACAGGCATGGCGGACATCTCGGCCCAGGCGGTCAAGGAGCTGCGCGAGCGGACCGGCGCCGGGTTCATGGATTGCAAGCGAGCCCTCGAGGAGACGGGCGGCGACGTCGACGCGGCGGTCGTCCTCCTGCGCGAGCGTGGCCAGGCGGCCGCCGCGAAGAAGGCCGGCCGCGACGCCCGCGAGGGCCTCGTCGGGAGCTACATCCACACCGGTGGCCGGATCGGGGTCCTCATCGAGGTCAACTGCGAGACGGATTTCGTCGCGCGCAACGAGCAGTTCCAGAAGCTGGTCCGCGACCTGGCGATGCAGGTGGCGGGGATGCGCCCGCTGTACGTCAGCGTCGACCACATCCCGACCGACGTCCTCGACGCGAAGAAGGCCGAGCTGCTGGCCGATGAGGCGACCCAGAAGAAGCCGGAATCGATCCGGCCCCAGATCGTCGATGGGCAGCTCAAGAAGTGGTTCAAGGAGATCTGCCTCCTCGAGCAGCCGTTCCGCGATACCGACCAGACGATCGCCAGCCTGATCACCGACGCGATCGCCACGATCGGCGAGAACATCCGCGTTCGACGGTTCGAGCGCTACGAGCTGGGTGAGGAGCTGTGAGCGAGCCCGGCCGGGCCGCGACGACCGACGTCCCCGCCGGCGTGCGCTACGGGCGCATCCTGCTCAAGCTGTCCGGTGAGGCTCTCCTCGGCTCGCGTCAGTACGGCGTCGACCCGGAGTTCTGCCGGATCATCGCCGAACAGGTCGGTCGGGTCCGCGCGCTGGGCGTGGAGATCGGTATCGTCGTCGGCGGCGGCAACATCTTCCGGGGCCTCGCCGCGTCGGCCCGGGGGATGGACCGGGCGACCGGCGACTACATCGGGATGCTGGCCACGGTGATGAACGGGCTGGCCCTCCAGGACGCACTCGAGAAGGTGGGCGTCCCGACCCGGGTGATGACCGCCATCGCCATGCACGAGGTCGCCGAGCCGTACATCCGGCGCCGCGCGGTCCGGCACCTCGAGAAGGGCCGAGTGATCATCTTCGTGGCCGGGACCGGCAACCCGTACTTCACGACCGACTCCGCAGCCGCCCTGCGGGCGGTCGAGATCGACGCGGAGGTGCTGCTCAAGGCCACCAAGGTCGACGGCGTCTACGACAGCGACCCGCTGACGAACCCGGACGCCCAACGCTACGCTGAACTCGAGTACGCGGACCTCCTCCGCGACCAGCTCAAGGTCATGGACGCGGCCGCGGTCTCGCTGTGCATGGAGAACGACCTGCCGATCGTCGTGTTCGATCTGACCGACCCCGCCAATATCGTGCGGGTCGCCCTGGGCGAGCCCGTCGGGACCCTCATCTCCGGAGGTAGACGCTCATGAGCAGCGACATCCTCAGCTCGACCGAGCGGAAGATGGCTCGCGCCGTCGAGGCGATGGAGCGTGACTTCCAGGGCCTTCGCACGGGCCGTGCGTCCACGTCGCTCGTCGACCGCATCGTCGTTGAGTACTACGGCACGCCGACGCCGCTCAATCAGCTCGCCGGCATCAGCGTCCCGGAGGCGCACCAGATCGTCATCCAGCCCTGGGACCGCGGGGTCCTCGGCGCGATCGAGAAGGCCATCCTGAAGAGCGACATCGGCCTGATGCCGAACGTCGACGGGGCCGTCGTCCGCCTCAACATCCCGCCCCTGACCGAGGAGCGCCGGCGCGACATCGTCAAGTCGGTCCACAAGCGGATGGAAGAAGCGCGGGTCGAGATCCGCAACCTCCGACGCGAGGCGAACGACGCCATCCGCAAGGAGGAGCGCGACGGCGACCTCGGGACCGACGCGGCCCACAAGGAGGTCGAGACCCTCCAGAAGGTCACGGATCGGTTCGTGGCCGAGGTCGACGCGGCGGGGGCGCACAAGGAGCACGAGGTGATGGAGGTCTAGTGCCGCGTTCGCCGCTGGCCCGCCCGACCGACGCACCGCCGGTCGCGCACGCCCCGGCGGATGCCGTGGTCGACCCGTCGATCGCGGTCGCGCCGGCCGATCCCGAGCGGCTCGTCCCTCTCGACGAGGCGCCCCGTCACGTCGCGATCATCATGGACGGCAACCGGCGCTGGGCGCGGGCGCACGGCGTCTCGGAGCTGGAGGGACACGCCGCCGGGGTCGAGGCGATCCGTGGGCTGCTCCGCCACGCGGTCCGGCGGGGTGTGCCGGTCCTGACCCTGTACGCGTTCAGCCGCGAGAACTGGGCCCGCCCGGACGATGAGGTCACGGGCCTCTTCGGCCTCCTCGAGTCCGCCGTCCGGAGCGAGACCGACGAGCTCCGTCGGCAGGGGGTCCGGATCCGGCTGCTCGGGCGGATCGAGGAGCTCCCCGACGAGACCCGGCGCTCGCTCGGGACCGCCCTCGAGGCGACCAGCGGCGGGGACCGCCTGCTGCTCAACATCGCCTTCAACTATGCCGGCCGGACCGAGCTCGTGGATGCGATCCGGCGCCTGGCCGCCAGCGGCATCGATCCCGTCGACATCGACGAGGCGGCCGTATCCGGGGCGCTGTACACGGCCGGCCTGCCGGATCCGGACCTCGTCATCCGGACCGGCGGCGACGAGCGCCTGAGCAACTTCCTGATCTGGCAATCGGCGTATGCCGAGTTCTACGTCAGCCCGCTGCTCTGGCCGGACTTCGACGACGCGGCCCTCGATGCCGCGCTCCTCGAGTTCGCCAGCCGCACCCGGCGCTTCGGCCGCTAGGGACCGGCGGATGCGCGAGCGCGCGATCAGCGCGGCCATCTTCGTCCCGGTCCTGATCGTCGCCCTGCTCCTCGGGGGCCCCTGGCTCGCGGCGCTCATCCTCATCGCCGCCGGGGTCGCCTCGCTCGAAGCGATGCGCCTGCTCCTGGCGGCGGGCTACCCGGTCCTCGTCGGGCTCGGAGTCGTCCTGACGCTGGCGATCGTGGCGGATGCCGCGGTCCCGGTCGACCTGGCCGGTTCGTCGGCGATCCTCATCGCCGTCGCGGTCATCCTGGCGGCGGTCGGGGCGTTCGCCCGGCTGGACCCGAAGGAGGGTCTGGCGACCTGGGTCGCGACGGTCTTCGGCGGCGTCTACGTCGGGATGCTGGGGTTCATCCTTCGGCTCGGCCACGGCGCACCGGACGTCGCGGCGGGTGCTCCGCTCGGATCCGTCCTGGACGGGGCCCGGGCCTGGGTGATCGTCCTCGTCCTGGCCGTCTGGGCGTACGACACCGGTGCGTATCTCATCGGCAAGACCTTCGGCGAGCGGTTCGGCGTGGCGACCGGCCTGACCAGGTTCCTGACCCACCTGTCGCCGTCGAAGACGTACGCGGGCCTGTTCGGCGGCCTGGCCGCGACGACGATCGTCCTCGGCCTCGGGATGTGGCTGGTCGGGGCGCCGCCGTGGCACGCCCTGTTCATCGGACCGATCCTCGGGCTCGCCGCGCAGGCCGGGGACCTGGCCGAGTCGATGCTCAAACGGGCCGCCGGGATGAAGGACTCGAGCCAGCTGATCCCCGGTCACGGCGGGATCCTCGACCGGGTCGACTCGTTCCTGTTCGCCGCGCCGGTCCTGACGCTCTACGTGCTGACCGTCCTGCGATGAGGTCGGCGGAGCGGGACAGCGCGCCGATCAGGGTCGCGCTGCTCGGGTCGGGCGGATCGATCGGCCGCCAGGCGGTCGACGTCCTGGTCGGGCTCGGCGGCGCCGTCCGGGTGGTCGCCCTCGCGACCGGTCGCCAGGGCGACCTGCTCGAGGCGCAGGCCCGCCGCCTGCGACCGGAGGCCGTCGCGCTGCCCGGGGATCCGGAGGCGGCCGCGCGGCTGGACCTTCCGCCGGGCACGAGCCTCGAACACGGTCCGGATGCGCTGGTGGCGCTGGCGACCCGCGACGACGTGGACCTGGTCATCGTCGCGACCGGCGGGATCGTCAGCCTGCTGCCGATCCTGGCGGCGCTGGGCTCCGGCAAGGTGGTGGCGACGGCCAACAAGGAGACGCTCGTCGCCGGCGGGCACCTCGTGATGCCGCTGGCGCGCCGGCTGGCCGCTGCCGCGGCGGCTCGGACGCCGACCGGTCCGCTCGCCAGCCCGCTCGCCTGGCTGCGTCCGATCGACTCGGAGCATTCCGCGATCTGGCAGAGCCTGGCCGGCGAGTCGCCGACCGGGGTCGCCCGGCTGATCCTGACGGCATCGGGCGGTCCATTCCTCGACGCGACGGTGGCCGAGCTGGCCGCGGTGACCCCCGAGCAGGCGCTCCGCCACCCGACCTGGTCGATGGGCGCCAAGATCACGATCGACTCGGCGACGCTCGCCAACAAGGGCCTGGAGGTCGTCGAGGCGCACTGGCTGTACGATGTCGGCTACGACGCGATCGACGTCGTCATCCATCCCCAGAGCGTCGTCCATTCGGCGGTCCTCTTCGTGGACGGCTCGCTGAAGGCACAGCTCGGTACCCCGGACATGCGTCTCCCCATCCAGTACGCCGTGACCTACCCCACCCGGCACCCGTCGCCGGCGGCACCCCCCGACCTCCTGGCGACGGCTCGGCTCGACTTCCGCGCTCCCGACCCGGTCCGCTTCCCGGCCCTGCGGATCGCCCGCGACGCCGGCCGGATGGGGTCCCGGGCGACGACGGCGCTGATCGCCGCCGATGAGGTCGCCGTCGGGCGGTTCCTCGATGGATCGCTCGACTTCCCGGGCATCGCCCGCACGCTCGAGGCCGCGGTGGATCGGTTCGGCGGCGGCGGCGACCAGGCGCCGGGCGTGGACGAGCTGATCGCGCTCGACGGGGACGTCCGCGGGGCGTTCGCGACCGGGAGCCCCGTCGGATGACGCCCGTCGTCCAGAGCGTCATCACGATCGTCATCTTCGTGGTGATGCTCGGTGCGCTGGTCGTGATCCACGAGCTCGGCCACTTCGTCACCGCCCGGCTGGCCGGTGTCCGGGTCCACGAGTTCGGCATCGGCTTCCCGCCGCGGGCCAGGGTCCTGCGATCGCATGGTGAGACGCTGTACACCCTGAACTGGCTGCCGATCGGCGGCTTCGTCCGGCTCGAGGGCGAGGACGGCGAGTCGGACGACCCGCGCTCGTTCGTCCGCGCGCCGCTGCCGACCAAGCTGGTCATCCTCATCGCCGGGGTCGCGATGAACATCGCGCTCGCGTTCGCGATCTTCTTCCTGATCGCGTGGCTGGCCAATCCGACCGTCGGGCTGACCTTCGCCAAGGTCCAGGCCGACAGCCCGGCCATGGCGGCCGGTCTGGTCGCGGGCGATCGGATCGACTCGATCGACGGTCGGATCTTCGACGCCTTCGAGGCGGTGCCGGGCCACTCGGCGATCGCCGATGCGCTCAAGGAGCAGGCCGGTCGGACGGTGACGCTCGGGATCACCCACGCCGGGGGCGGGACGGCGGCCGTGCCGGTCGCGCTGCGATCGTCGGATCAGATCGACGTGGGACACGGTGCGCTCGGCATCGAGCAGCTGAAGGGAGCGCCGACCGGCGGCTACTTCCAGCGCACGCCGCTCGAGGCCGCCCAGATCGCGGTCGTCCGGACCGGCCAGGCGCTGACCCTGATCTGGAACGGCCTCGGCCAGCTGGTCGACTCGATCGTCAATCATCCGACCGAGGCGCCGCCCGTCCAGGGCCCGATCGGGATCGCCAGCCAGGTCGGCGACGTGTTCTGGCAGCTCGGGCCGGTCTTCACGCTGTACCTGGCGGGCATCCTGTCGGCGAACCTGGCCCTGGTCAACATCCTGCCGTTCCCGCCGCTCGACGGGGGACGGGTCGCGGTCCTCCTGCTCAAGTCGGTCGCCGGCGAGCGGGTCAGCCTGCGTGCCGAGCGCCTCACCTATCTCGTCGGCTTCGTGTTCCTGATGACGTTCCTGGCCTGGATCTCGTTCTACGACATCACGGCCCCCGGCCGGGCGCAATGACGGATCCGTCTGCCGGTCGCCCACGGCGCCGGGCGACGGTCAGCGTCGATGTGGGCGGGGTGCTGGTCGGGAGCGCGCACCCGATCGTCGTCCAGTCGATGACGAACACGGACACCGCTGACCCCGACGCGACCGCCATCCAGGTCGCCCGCCTGGCCCACGCCGGCAGTCAGCTCGTGCGGGTCACCGTGAACACGGACGAAGCCGCGGCCGCGGTCCCCGAGATGGTCCGCAAGGTCCGCGGGTTGGGGGTCGACGTGCCGATCATCGGCGACTTCCACTACAACGGGCACCAGCTGCTGATCCGCTATCCGGAGACGGCCGCCCTGCTCGCCAAGTACCGGATCAATCCCGGCAACGTCGGTGCAAAGCGGCACGACGAGAACTTCCAGACGATCGTCCGGGTGGCGATCGACCAGGACAAGCCGGTCCGCATCGGCGTCAACTGGGGTTCGCTCGACCAGGCCCTGCTGACCGAGCTGATGGACGCCAACGCCCGCACGGCGGAGCCGCGTGACGCCCGCGACGTGATGATCGAGGCGATGGTCGAGTCGGCGGTCCGTTCGGCC
The DNA here is from genome assembly GCA_963749735.1 of uncultured Chloroflexia bacterium. Taxonomy (GTDB): domain Bacteria; phylum Chloroflexota; class Limnocylindria; order Limnocylindrales; family CSP1-4; genus Chersky-267. Next base: position 150,216 of record CAVVNZ010000010.1, on the reverse strand, counting down.
GAGCTGGCCGAGGCCACCGGCCTTCGCCACGACCGGATCATCCTGTCGGCCAAGGTGTCCGGCGTCCGCGACCTCGTCGACGTCTATCGCAGCCTCGCGCCACGGACCGACCTGCCGCTCCATCTCGGCCTGACGGAGGCGGGGATGGGGATGAGGGGGATCGTCGGCTCGACCGCCGGCCTGGCGCTCCTGCTGACCGAAGGGATCGGCGACACGATCCGGGTCTCGCTGACGCCGGAGCCCGGCGCCGGTCGCGAGCTCGAGGTCGAGGTCGCCCAGCAGATCCTCCAGTCACTCGGCCTGCGGTCGTTCCTGCCCCAGGTCAGCGCCTGTCCGGGCTGCGGTCGCACGACGTCCACCTTCTTCCAGGAGATGGCGCGCGACATCCAGGCCTACCTGAAGGACCAGATGCCGGTCTGGCGCGAGTCGTACCCCGGCGTCGAGGACCTGCGGGTCGCGGTCATGGGCTGTGTCGTGAACGGGCCGGGCGAGAGCAAGCACGCCGACATCGGGATCAGCCTGCCGGGGACGTTCGAGGAGCCGGTGGCACCCGTCTTCGTCGACGGCAAGCTCGATCGCACGCTCCGCGGGGATGCCATCGTGCCGGAGTTCCTGGCGCTCCTCGAGGGCTATGTCGAGCGACGGTTCGGGAGCGTCGCGGCTCCCTCCGTTTGAGAGGTCCACCCGTCCGGGTGTATAGTCCGAGTAACTGAACGGCCGCTCCGTGACGTGGGTGACCCCCACGTTTCTTTTTGGGCGGACCGTGATCCGGATTCGGCGGGACGCGTCGGCAGCAGTCAGGACGGGAGGCGAACCATGAACCGTGACTTCGTGACTGCGCTCCTCCAGCTCAATGCCGAGAAGCAGGTCCCGCGGGACCAGCTCATCCGCACCGTCGAGGACGCCATCCAGTCGGCCTACCGGCGGACCGAGGGCAACGAGGACGTCCAGGTCCGGATCGACGGCGACACCGGCCGGATCCGGACATTCCGGGCCCGCCAGGTGGTCTCCGAGATCGAGGACCCGCTGACCGAGATCAGCGTGGACGACGCTCATGCGATCGATCCCGCCGTCGGCCTGGGCGATCTGGTCGAGACCGAAGAGCTCGACCCGGAGGCGTTCGGCCGGATCCACGCCCAGACTGCCAAGCAGGTCGTCCTCCAGCGGCTCCGCGAGGCCGAGCGCGACGTGGCCTACGACCAGTTCGCCAGCCGCGAGGGCGAGCTCGTCACAGGCACCGTGAACCGGGTCGAACCGCGGGCGATCATCCTCGACCTCGTCGGCCAGGGTGGACAGGCGCGGGCCGAGGCCGTCCTGGCCACGACCGAGCAGTCCACCCTCGAGCACTACCGGATCGGCCAGCCGGTCAAGGCCCTCGTGCTCGAGGTCCGCCGCGGCCTGCGCGGACCCCAGCTCTTCGTCAGCCGAGCCCACAAGAACTTCCTGCGCCGCTTGTTCGAGCTCGAGGTCCCCGAGATCCACAGCGGCACCGTCGAGATCAAGGCGATCGCCCGGGAGGCCGGCTCGCGGTCGAAGGTCGCGGTGTCGAGCCGCCAGGACGGTCTCGACCCGGTCGGGGCGACGGTCGGTCAGCGTGGCGCCCGCGTCCAGGCGGTGGTGGCCGAGCTGGCCGGTGAGAAGATCGATGTGATCCCGTGGAACGACGACCCGGCCGTCTTCGTCGCCAACGCGCTCAGCCCGGCCCAGGTCCTCGACGTGTCGATCGACGAGGATCACCGGATCGCCAGTGTCACCGTCCCCGAGCGGATGCTCTCGCTGGCGATCGGGCGCGAAGGGCAGAACGCCCGCCTGGCGGCCAAGCTGACCGGCTGGCGGATCGATATCCGGAGCGACGTCTCCGTCGCGGAGGCGAAGGCCGCGGCCGCCGCCGAGGCCGCCGCCCCGGCTCCGGAGGCGGAGGCGACCCCCACGACCGAGTCCACCGCGCCGGTCACCGAGAGCGGTGCCACGGCCGTCCCGGCCAAGCCGAAGGCGACCCGGGCGAAGAAGAGCGCGGTCGACGCCGTGCCGACGGCGGAGGTCGCCCAGCCGACCGCGGGCGCCACCGAGGTGAGCCCCGAGGCGACGCCGAAACCGAAGGCCACGCGGGCGAAGAAGACGCCGACGACCGCAAAGGCGGCAGCCGCTCCGGCCGAGACCCCCGCGGCCGCCAAGGCGGCAGCCGCTTCGGCCGAGACCCCCGCGGCCGCCAAGCCGAAGGCCGTCCGCAAGACCAAGGCGGCGGCGGCCGGCGAGGTGTCGTCGTAGCCCGGGGTGAGGTCGGCGGGGGACGCCGGTCCACGCCGACCAGGATGTGCGTCGCCTGCCGGACGACGAGCGCGAAGCGCGAGCTCGTCCGGATCGTCCGGACGCCGGACGGCCAGGTGCTCTTCGATCCGAGCGGCCGGATGGCCGGTCGTGGTGCCTATCTCTGCGCCGATGGCTCCTGCTGGGGCCGGGCGCTCGACAAGGGGGCTCTCAGCCGAGCCCTCGGCGTCCCGCTGCCGGCGGCGCTCCGCGAGGAGCTGGCCGGGCGGGTCGCTACGATGACGACGAACGAAGGAGGGACCCAGCGTGGCGAGGAGTAGGAGCGGCACTCGTGGCCGACGCGGCCCGCGCAAGCCGCCGCGTCGCGACGGGCAGGGGCAGTCGCAGGTCCAGGTCGCGGATCCGAGGGAGCGTGGCGCGCTCGAGCTGCCGGCGACGATCACGGTCAAGGAGCTCGCCGAGCTCCTGGCGGTCAACCCGGCGGATGTCATCCGTGAGCTGATCAAGAGCGGGATCTTCGCCACGATCAACCAGCTCATCGACCGGGACACGGCGGCGCTCGTGGCGGGTGAGCTCGGGTACGAGGTCGACGACACCGTGGCGGTCAGCGCCGGCGTGGCCGATGCCGACGGCGAGGAAGCCCCGGACGAGGCGACCAAGGAGGTCCTCTACGAGGAGGACGATCCGTCGCTCCTCGAGACCCGGGCCCCGATCGTGACCGTGATGGGTCACGTCGACCACGGCAAGACGAGCCTGCTCGACGCCATCCGGACGACCGAGGTCGCCGCCGCCGAGCGCGGCGGGATCACCCAGCACATCGGTGCCAGCGAGGTCACCCGCGACGGGCGCCGGATCGTCTTCCTGGACACCCCCGGCCACGAGGCGTTCACCGCGATGCGGGCACGTGGCGCGAGGGTGACCGACATCGCGGTCGTCGTCGTCGCCGCCGACGACGGGGTCATGCCCCAGACCCTCGAGGCGATCCACCATGCGCGGGCGGCGAAGGTGCCGATCATCATCGCCCTCAACAAGATCGACAAGCCCGACGCCAACCCGGATCGGGTCAAGACCGAGCTGTCCGAGGCCAACGTGATCGTCGAGGAGTACGGCGGCGACACGCCGCTCGTGCCCGTCTCGGCCAAGGCCCGCCTCGGGCTGGACGAGCTGCTCGACATGGTCCTCCTCGTGGCGGATCTGCAGGAGCTCAAGGCCAATCCGAAGCGCCCGGCGATCGGCACGATCGTCGAGGCCGAGCTCGACAAGGGCCGCGGTCCCGGTGGCCACGGCGATCGTCCAGACCGGCACGCTGCGGGTCGGCGACGTGATCGTCGTCGGCGAGACGTACGGCAAGGTCCGGGCGCTCGAGAGCTCGACCGGCAAGCGGATCAAGCAGGCGGGCCCGTCGACCGCGGCGGTCGTCCTCGGCCTGTCGGAGGTCCCGGAGGCCGGGGACATCCTGCGCGCCGTCGCGGACGAGAAGGAGGCCCGGGCCACCGTCGAGTCGCGCAAGCTGGCGACGGCAGCCAAGAGCGGCGACGGCAGCGGTCGCGCGACGCTCGAGGACCTCTACCGGCAGATCCAGGCGGGACAGGCCAAGGAGCTCAGGATCATCCTCAAGTCGGACGTGGCCGGGTCGCTTGGAGCGATCACCCACGCCCTCGACCAGCTGTCGACCGAGGATGTCCGGCTCAACGTCCTCCACGAGGGTGCAGGCGACATCACCGACAACGACATCATGCTGGCCACGGCCTCGGATGCCATCGTCGTCGGGTTCAACACCAAGATCACCGAGACGGCCCGCCGGTCCGCCGACGCCGAGGGCGTCGACGTGCGCATCTACGACATCATCTACAAGCTGACCGACGACATCGACGCCGCGCTCAAGGGCCTGCTCGAGCCGGAGATCGTCGAGGTCATCGAGGGTCGGGCGGAGGTCCGCCAGATCTTCAAGGTCGGCAAGAGCACGGTCATCGCCGGCTGCTTCGTGACCGACGGCCGGATCGTCCGCGGCGGCGCTCGCGTGTGGCGCGGTGGCAAGGTCGTGGCGACCGACCGGATCGAGTCGCTCCGCCGGTTCCGGGACGATGTCCGCGAGGTCGAGCGCAACTTCGAGTGCGGCATCGGCCTGGCGAACTACCACGACCTGGCCGAGGGTGACGTCATCGAGTGCTTCACCCAGAAGAGCGTCAGCCGGGCGGTCTCCAACTGACCCGATGACCCAGCGCACCGACCGGATCGACGAGCTCCTCCGCCAGGAGATCGGCTCGATCCTGACCCGCGAGGTGAAGGATCCGCGGGTGGGCTTCGCCACGGTCACCCGGGTCGAGACGACGCCGGATCTGGCGCATGCCCGGATCTGGATCAGCGTCATCGGCCAGCAGGGCGAGCGCAAGCAGACGATCGTCGCGCTCGAACGGGCCATGCCGTTCGTCCGTCACGAGCTCGGCGCCCGGCTCCGTCTGCGACGGATCCCGAATCTCCATGTCCATCTGGATGACACGCTCGAGCGCGGGACGCGGATCCTCCACCTGCTGGACGAGCTCGAGGCGGGCCGGACGCCGGACGACGAACCGCCCGACGGCGAGACGTTGCCGACCCCGATCGTGCGGATGCGCCACGAGGGCGACCTGACCGACGAGCCGCCGCCTGCCGCGGATCCGCCGTCGACGTGCCGGAGCCGCTCGAGGCGGCGACCCGCCGAAAGCGGAAGCAAGGGCGCGAGCGGCGCGACGAGGTCGGCCCCGTCGTCGAAGCCGCGGTCCGACGCGCGTGGCGGGACCCGGAAACCGAAGCGATGACGGTCGACCTGTCGCCCTGGGCTTCGGCCGTGCCCGACGCCGTCGTCACCGCGCTCTCGGGCGCGCGCGATGTCCTGATCGTCAGCCACGAGAACCCCGATGCCGACACGCTCGGCGCCTCGCTGGCGATCGCCCTGATGGTCGAGTCCCGCGGCGGCCGGGCGAGCTCTGTCTGCACGGACCCGCCGCCGGCCCTCTACGCGTTCATGCCGGGGATCGACCGCGTGCGGACCGACCCGGAGCCGGATCGGCGCTACGACCTGCTGGTGATCGTGGACTGCGGCTCGCTCGATCGCGTCGGCGCGGTCCGCCACCGGCACCGGGCCCTGTTCGCCACCGTGCCGACGGTCGTGATCGACCACCACGTCTCGAACGAAGGTAGTGGTCCGACCGACTGGATCGATCCCGCCGCGGCGGCGACGTGCGAGATGGTGACCCTGCTGGCTGCCCGTCTGGCCGTCCCGCTGACCGCGGGGGAGGGGAGCCTGGCGAGTGCCCTGATGGCCGGCATCGTGATGGACACGGCGACGTTCGCCCACCCGAACGCCACGCCCCGGACGCTGTCGGTCGCCGCGGCGCTCGTCGAGGCCGGAGCGCCGCTGAGCGAGATCTCCCGTCGGCTGTACCGCTCCAAGCCCGATTCGCAGCTCCGCCTGTTCGGCCGGGTGCTCCACCGGCTCGAGGCGGCCGATCATGGCCTCGTCGTCTGGTCGACCCTGACCGACGCCGACCTCGTCGCGACCGGGGCGGCCGCCGCCCACTCGGAGGGGATCATCGACCTCCTCTCGCAGGCCGACCAGGCGGAGGTCACGATCGTCTTCAAGGAGCAGGGCTCGGCCACGCGGATCAGCGTCCGGACGAAGCCCGGCGGGGTCGACGCGACCGTCCTGACCGGCGCGTTCGGCGGCGGCGGTCATGCGCGGGCCGCCGGAGCGACGATCCCGCTCCCGATGACCGAGGCGCAGGACGCGGTCATCGTCGTCGCGCGGCGGCTGGCCGCGTCGGTCGTGCGGTGAACCGGTCAAGCAGAGCCGCCGGGCCGGGTCTCGACGGCATCCTCGTCGTGGCCAAGCCCGCCGGACCCACGTCGCATGATGTCGTCGCCCTCATCCGCCGCCTCGCGGAGACCCGCCGGGTGGGCCACGGCGGGACCCTCGACCCGTTCGCCACGGGCGTCCTGCCGGTCTTCCTCGGTCGGGCCACGCGCCTCGTGGAGTACCACCTCGGCGATCGCAAGTCCTACCGAGCGACGGTCTGCTTCGGGGCCAGCTCGACGACCGACGACCTGGACGGCGAGCTGACCCCGTCGGACGGACCCGCGCCCGATCGGTCGGCGGTCGAGGCCGCGCTGGCCGCCTTCCGCGGGCCGATCGTCCAGGTCCCACCGGCGTACTCCGCGGTCAAGCTCGCGGGGCGGCGCGCCTACGCCATGGCCCGGGCGGGTCAGACACCCGAGCTCGCACCGCGGGAGGTCACGATCGATCGCCTCGACCTCGAGGAGTGGGACGGCTCGGACCCGGATCGGCCGCTGGCGGTCGTCGAGGTCGATTGCTCGGCCGGGACCTACATCCGGTCGATCGCCCGGGATCTCGGGCGAGCCGTCGGCAGCGCCGCCTACCTCGGTTCGCTCCGCCGCTCGGCATCGGGCGGGTTCGGCCTCGACGAGGCGTACCCGCTCGAGGAGATCCGCGCGGCCGTCGCGGACGGTCCCGCCGGCCTTCGGCCGCTGCTCCTCCCGATCGACCGCGGACTCGACCGCTTCCCGCGCGTCGTCCTGAACGCGTCCGAGATCGTCGCGGTCGGGCGCGGCCAGTTCGTCCGCCCGGCGGCGGGCATCCCGACGGTCGTCGATCCCGAGGATCGGATCATCCTGGTCGATGAGGCCGGCCGGATCGTCGCGGTCGCGACCGTGCGGGACGGTCGGCTGGCGCCCGACAAGGTGCTCATCGACCCACCCGATCGCGCTGCCGCGACCGCCGCTGCCGGCGCGATGTCGAGCCCGGCCTGAGCCGTCCGAACGTCGAGATGGATGTCGTCCACGGGATCGATCGGCTCAGCGCTGCGAGCGACCGCCTGTTCGTCGTGGTCGGGGTGTTCGACGGGCTCCACCGGGGGCATCGCTACCTCCTCGAGCGGCTCGGGCGGGCGGCAGCACGTCACGGCGCCCGCCCGGCGGTCATCACCTTCGATGCGCACCCGGATGAGATCGTCGTCGGGGCGGCGCCACCGCTGCTGTGCGACCCGGACGAGCGCCTGGCGCGGCTCGCGTCGGCCGGGGTCGCCCTGACGGTCGTCCAGCATTTCGACGCGGCGCTGCGGATGACCGAGTTCGACGCGTTCGTGGACGCGCTCCGCGAGCGGGTCGACCTCGCCGGGTTCCTGATGACGCCGGACGCGGCGTTCGGCCACGAGCGGCGGGGGACCCCGATCGCCCTCGCCGAGCTCGGCGCACGCCTCGGCTTCGACGTCGAGGTGGTGCCCCCGTTCCGGCTCGACGACCGACCGGTCCGGAGCGCCGCGATCCGCGACGACATCGCGGCCGGGCGCCTGGACGCCGCGCGCCGGTCGCTGGGCAGGGGCGTGGCGGTCACCGGGCGCCGAACCGACGATGCGCTCGTCTTTCCGATCCCCGTCGCGCTCCCCCCGGATGGACGCTACGACGCCTCGATCGAGCCCGCCTGGACGGCCCTCGGACGGGTCGACCGGCCCCGGCGAGCTCGGGTCACCGTGGAGGGCGAGACCGTTCGGATGAGCCCGGCGGCCGCGGCCCGGACGGGCGGCCGAGCACGGGTCACGTTCGGCCGACGTTTGCCGCCGAGGGCGAACCCTGCTATCCTCCGCCGGTCATAGAACAGAAGATCCATGGAAGTTCGTGTTCGGAGGACCGAGTGCCGCTAGCGCGGGAACAGAAGCAACAGGTCATCGGTGCGTTCGCCGTCAAGGACGGCGACACCGGATCCCCGGAAGTCCAGATCGCGCTCCTGACCGAGCGGATCAAGGAGCTGACGGCACACCTGAGAAGCTTTCCCAAGGACAATCATTCCCGCCGCGGCCTCCTCAAGCTCGTCGGTCAGCGTCGCCGCCTTCTTGCCTATCTGATCAAGAAGGACAACGCACGCTACCGCACCGTCATCGGACGGTTGGGACTCCGCCGCTAGGCGTTCGCCGCTCCGGACCCTGGGTTCCGCCCGGGGTCCTCTCGCGTCCGACACCGCACCGGCGGGCCACGCGCCCGCAAGGTCGCTCCTCCTGCACGATAAGGAGGAACAGAACCCCGTGCCACACACCTTCGAGATCGAGTTCGGCGGTCGTCCGCTGATCATCGAGACCGGCAAGCTCGCTCGTCTTGCCGGCGGCGCCGTGACCGTTCGCTACGGCGATACCCTCGTCCTCGGGACGGCCAACCGGTCCGATCCCCGACCCGGCCTCGACTTCTTCCCGCTGACGGTCGAGTTCGAGGAGCGGATGTACGCGGCGGGCAAGATCCCCGGCGGCTTCATCAAGCGCGAGGCGCGCGCGTCCGAAGCTGCGACGCTGGCCGCCCGGCTGACCGACCGCCCGATCCGCCCGCTCTTCCCCGAGGGCTACAAGGACGACATCCAGCTCGTCGTGACGGTCCTCTCGACCGACCAGGAGAACGAGCCGGACGTCCTCGGCACCGTGGCCGCCTCGGCCGCCCTGACGATCAGCGAGATCCCGTTCGCCGGCCCCGTCGGCGCGGTCCGCGTCGGTCGGATCGACGGCGAGTTCGTAGTCAACCCGACCTTCACCGAGCTCGCCGATTCCGAGCTCGACCTCATCGTGTCCGGCACCCGTGACGCGATCATGATGGTCGAGGCCGGCGCCAAGCTCCTGCCCGAGGACGTGATGGCCGAGGCCATCCTGTTCGGACATCGCGCGCTCCAGCCGCTCATCGACATCCAGGAGCAGCTCCGCGAGGCAGCGGGGAAGCCCAAGTCGACCCCGTTCCTCGAGGCCGGGACCGGTTCGGTCATCGACTTCACCAAGGCGGCCGCCGCCGGCGGCGAGTTCGTCGTCGTGGACGTCGAGACGACCGGCACGGACCCCAAGATGGCCGACCTCGTCGAGGTCGCCGCCGTCAAGGTCAAGAACGGCAAGATCGTCGATCGCTGGTCGACCCTGGTCAACCCGGGCCGGCCGATCCTCGGCCACCAGATGCACGGGATCACCGACGCCGACGTCAAGAAGGCGCCGAGCCCGGCCGAGGCCGCCAAGAAGGCCCTCGCCTTCGTCGGCGACTCGACGATCGTCGGCCACTCGGTCGGCTTCGACCTCGGCTTCCTGACCGCCGCCCTCGGCGACGGCACGACGATCGACCAGGGCCGCTACCTCGACACGCTGGTGATCGCACGTGAAGGCTATCCGGACCTCGAGAACTACAAGCTCCCGACCCTCTCGAACTTCTTCGGCATCGAGCTCGCCCAGGCGCACCGGGCCGCGCCCGACGCCGAGGCGACCGCGAACCTGCTGATCTGGTTCGCCAACGACCTCCCCGGCCGGATCGCCGCGCTCCGCGAAGGCATCGCCAGCTCCGTCCGATCCACCCGGACCGGCGGCGACGCGAAGGCTACCCTCGAGGCGGCCAAGCGCGAGGCACGCGTCAGCAAGGCGCTGTTCAACCTCGTCTACAAGAAGACCTGCCGCGAGCTCGCGCTCGACGAAGGCATCCGGATGGACGGCCGCGGCCTGACCGAGCTGCGCCAGATCTCGGTCGAGGTCGGACTCCTGCCGCGCGCCCACGGCTCCGGCCTGTTCACCCGCGGTGAGACGCAGGTCATGACGATCGCCACGCTCGGCTCCTCGTCGGACGTCCAGCGGATCGACACGATCAGCCCGAAGACCGAGAAGCGCTATCTCCACCACTACAACTTCCCGCCCTATTCGACCGGCGAGAACAAGCCGATGCGCGGACCGAGCCGCCGTGACATCGGGCACGGCAACCTCGCCGAGCGCGCGCTGATCCCCGTCCTCCCGAAGCAGGAGGACTTCCCGTACGTCATCCGGCTCGTGTCCGAGTGCATGTCCTCCAACGGGTCGACCTCGATGGCGTCGACCTGCGGGTCGACCCTCGCCCTGATGGACGCCGGCGTCCCGATCTCCGCACCGGTCGCCGGGGCGGCGATGGGCCTGATCAGCGAGCCGGACGGCCGGTTCGTCGTCCTGACCGACATCCTCGGCAAGGAGGACTCGGTCGGCGACATGGACTTCAAGGTCACCGGGACCCGTGACGGGATCACCGCCCTGCAGATGGACATCAAGGTCCAGGGCATCAACGAGGCGATCATCCGGGGCGGTCTCAAGCAGGCCCTGGCGGCCCGTCTCGAGATCCTCGACAAGATGGCCGAGGTCATGCCCGAGGCCCGCCAGGGGATGAGCGACTTCGCGCCGCGCATCGTCACGATCAAGATCAACCCCGAGAAGATCCGCGAGATCATCGGCAAGGGTGGATCGATGATCCGCAAGATCCAGGAAGAGACGAGCACCGAGATCAACGTCGAGGACGACGGCAGCGTCGAGATCGCGGCGGTGTCGGGCGAGAACAGCCGCAAGGCGATCGCCTGGATCGAGTCGCTCACCCGCGACGTCGAGATCGGCTCGCTCTACCTCGGCAAGGTCACCCGGATCATGGGCTTCGGCGCGTTCGTCGAGATCCTGCCGGGCAAGGAAGGTCTCGTTCGCATCGGCGAGCTCGCCGACTACCACGTGCCGACCGTCGAGGACGTCGTGTCCGTCGGCGACGAGGTGATGGTCGTCGTGACCGAGGTCGACCGTCAGGGTCGGATCAACCTGTCCCGCAAGGCGGCCATGCAGCGCCACCTGGCCAAGGAGCCGGTCTGACCGACCGACCGGCCCCAGCGGCCGGCCCGCATCCGCAAGCTCGACGCGCCGGCGGGAGACCGCCGGCGCGCTGCTATACTCGCGCCGTGCCCGGAATCGATGTGGATCGTAGTGGAGCCGTGCCCGGGATGACCTCGAAACCGCTGACCGTCGCGGTCGTCGGCGCCACCGGCGTCGTCGGCCGGACGATGATCCAGGTGCTTCGTGAGCGACGGTTCCCGGTCGGCGAGCTGCGCCTGATGGCCTCCGGCCGCTCGGCGGGCGGCTCGATCTCGATCGACGGGGTCGATCATCCGATCCGCGAGGCGAGCCCCGAGGCGTTCGACGGGGTGGACATCGCCCTGTTCTCGGCCGGCGGGACCGTCTCCGAGGACCTCGCACCGCAGGCGGTCGCCCACGGGGCCACGGTCATCGACAACTCCAACGCGTGGCGGATGACGGCGGGTGTGCCGCTCGTCGTCAGCCAGGTGAATCCGGATGATGCCGCCCTGCACGACGGGATCGTGGCCAACCCGAACTGCTCGACGATGCAGCTGGTGCCGGTGCTCCTGGCGCTGCGCGACAGCGTCGGGCTCGAACGGGTGGTCGTCGACACCTATCAGAGCGTGTCGGGCAGCGGTGCCGAGGCGATCGCCGAGCTCGAGGGCCAGGTCCAGGCCTACGCCGCGGGCGAGCCGTTGACGACGTCCGTCTACCCGCATCAGATCGCGTTCAACGCAATCCCCGAGATCGACGTCTTCCTCGACAACGGCTACACCCGGGAGGAGTGGAAGGTCGTCACCGAGAGTCGCAAGATCCTGCATCTGCCCGACCTCCGGATCTCCTGCACCGCCGTTCGCATCCCGGTCGTCACCAGTCACTCGGAAGCCGTCCACGTCGAGACCCGCGATCCGATCTCGCCGGAGCGGGCGCGCGAGCTCTTCGCCGCGGTGCCCGGGGTCGTCGTCCAGGATGATCCGGGCCGGCATGTCTACCCGCAGGCCATCGAGGCCGCCGGACGCGACGAGATCTTCGTGGGTCGGGTGCGTCGGGACCCGTCGATCCCCGACGGGCGCGGTCTGGCGCTGTGGGTGGTGAGCGACAACCTGCGCAAGGGCGCGGCCACGAATGCCGTCGAGATCGCCGAGATCCTCGTGGACCGCGGCTGGGTCCGACGTGCGTCGTCCCGTCAGGCGTCGAGTGCGGCCGTCGGGAGTGCGGTGTGACGGACGAAGAGCGCGGCGCCGCGCTCGGGGCCATCGCGGCCGAGATCCGCACCTGCACCCGCTGCCGCCTCCACGAGGGACGCGACAAGACGGTCCCCGGGGAGGGCAACCCGGACACCGAGGTCGTGATCGTGGGCGAGGGCCCCGGCCGCGACGAGAACCAGGCGGGACGACCGTTCGTGGGCGCCTCGGGCCGGCTGCTGACCGAGCTCATCGAGTCGCTCGGCTGGCAACGCGACGACGTCTTCATCACCAACGTGGTCAAGTGCTGGCCGCCCGGAAACCGCGATCCGCAGCCCGACGAGATCGCCGCCTGTGCGCCCTACCTGCGCCGTCAGCTCGAGGTCCTCGACCCGGCGGTGGTGGTGACCGCCGGCAAGCACTCGCTCAACGTGTTCATGCCGGGGGAGCGGATCGGCCGGGTCCACGGCACGTCGCGGCCCGCCGATCCGTCGACCGGCGCGCGCGACGCGGTCGTGTTCGCCATGTACCACCCGGCCTTCGCGCTCTACGACGGGTCGAACCGAGCGACCCTCCAGACCGACATCAAGGCCCTCCCGGCGGCGCTCGAGGCGTCCCGTCGGCAGCGCGACGAGCGGTCGTCGGCCGGCGACCCGGGACGATCGAGCGAGCCCACGGCCCCACCCGACGACCTCGGCGAGCCCGCGGCGTTCATCGCGACCGACGACCTCGCCGAGCCCGCGGCGGTCCCCGAGCCCGCGGCGGTCCCCGAGCCCGCGGCGGTCCCCGAGCCCGCGGCGGTCCCCGAGCCCGCGGCGGTCGGCGCGCAGGCGACGTCCCCACGACCCGGGGCGGCTCCCGAGACCGAGGCCGCACCCGCTCCAGGTCGGCAGGACAGCCCGGCCTCCGCGCCACCGATCGCCGAGCCGCCACCGGCCGTACCCTCATCGCTCGGTCTCCCGTCCGAACCGGACGCCGACCAGCTCACCCTGTTCTAGAACCCGACGAAAAGGATCACATGACCCCATCCAACCATCCGCTCCGGATCATCCCGCTCGGCGGGGTGGGCGAGATCGGCAAGAACATGTACGTGTTCGAATACGGCGACGACATCGTCGTGATCGACTGCGGCCTGATGTTCCCCGACGAGGAGATGTTCGGCATCGACCTCGTCATCCCCGACATCAGCTATCTCGTGGAACGCCGCAAGAACGTCCGCGCCTTCCTGATCACCCACGCCCACGAGGACCACGTCGGCGGTCTGCCGTACGTCCTGCCGGAGTTCCCGGGCGTCCCGGTGTACGCCTCGACGCTGGCCCGCGGCCTGCTCGGCAACAAGGTCAAGGAGCACAAGCTCCACAACAACCCGCTGCTCGCGCTCGAGCCCGGCGACGAGGTCCAGATCGGGCCGTTCGGCGTCGTCCCGTTCCGGATCGGGCACTCGATCCCGGATGCGATGGGGATCGCGCTTCGGACGCCCGTCGGGACCGTCGTCCACACCGGCGACTTCAAGTTCGACCACACCCCGGTCGACGGACGCCTGTCCGACTTCCACATCCTCGCCCGCCTGGGCGAGGAGGGCGTGATCTGCCTCCTGTCCGATTCGACCCGCGCCGAGAACCCCGGCTATACGCCATCCGAGCGGACGGTCGGCGAAGCGTTCCGCGAGATCATGGAGCCGCTCGAGGGGCGGGTCATCGTCGCGACGTTCGCCAGCAACATCGCCCGGGTCCAGCAGGTCCTCGACGCGGCCGCGTCGTTCGATCGGAAGGTCGCGGTCATCGGACGTTCGATGGAGCAGAACTTCCGGATCGCCAGCGATCTCGGCTACCTCAAGTACCCGCCGTCGCAGATCGTGTCGAAGGATCGCATCAACGACACCCCGGCCGACAAGCTGGTCATCTGCACGACCGGAGCCCAGGGCGAGCCCATGGCGGGCCTGGCCCGGATGGCCAACCGCGACCACCGCTTCGTCGAGATCCAGCCGGGTGACACGGTGATCGTCAGCGCCAGCCCGATCCCCGGCAACGAGGAGTACGTCAGCCGGACGATCGACAACCTGTTCAAGGCCGGCGCCAACGTCTTCTATCACACGATCAAGCGCGCGCACGTCTCCGGTCATGCCAGCCAGGAGGAGCTCAAGCTCATGCTCGGGCTGACCAAGCCCAAGTACTTCATCCCGATGCACGGCGAGTTCCGGATGCAGGTCCAGCACGGCCGGCTCGCGATCGAGACCGGCGTCGCTCCCGAGAACGTGTTCATCATCGAGAACGGGATCCCGATCGAGATCTCGGAGGACGGCTCGGCGCGGCGGGGCATGCCCGTCCCAGCCGGCTACGTCTACGTCGACGGCCTGTCGGTCGGCGAGGTCGGCGACATCGTCCTGCGCGACCGGAAGGCGCTCGCCAACGACGGCATGTTCATGATCGTCGTCACGGTCGACAAGCAGACCGGCTCGATCATCGGGCGACCCGAGATCATCACCCGCGGGTTCGTCCACGGCAACGAGCAGGACCCGATCATGGGCGGGGCGATCGAGCGGATCGTCAAGTCGGTCGAGAACCCCGGCGAGCACATCAGCGAGATCGGCCTGCTCAAGGTCCAGATCAAGGATGGCGTGTCGCGCTACCTGTACGAGCAGACGAAGCGCCGACCGATGGTCTTCCCGGTCGTGGTCGAGGTCTGATCGATGGCCACCCGACGACGGACCGCGAGCCCGCGCAAGGCGACCGGCCGGACGACCGGCACGAGCCGCCGGCGTACGCCCGCCTCTAGCGCGTCGCGTGGCCCGTGGATGAGCCCGGACGTCGCCCGGTCGCTCGTCGGCATCGCCATCCTCGTCGTCGGCGTGATCACGCTCGTGGCGCTCATCCTGCCCGGCCAGGGGCGGCTGACCGACCTGTGGCGGAACGCGGTCGCGCCGTGGATGGGTGCGGGCCGCTGGTTCCTGCCGCCGCTGCTGATCGTGGCCGGGATCTACGTCCAGCAGGCGAAGGGCGTCGGCGGCCGGTGGGGTGTGGCGCTCCTGGGCGCTCTCGGCGCGTACATCTGCTTCCTCGGCCTCATCTCGCTGCTCAACCTGCCACGGGTCCACGGCGGCTACATCGGCAACGGCATCGAAGCGTTCCTCGTCGGGAGCGGGACCAAGCCCGGACTCATCCCACGACCGGCGGCCTTCGTCCTGCTCGCCGCCGGGATGGTCGGCGGGATCCTTCTCGCCATCGACCGCTCGCTGCCGACCGTCCTGGCCCAGCTCGGACGCGGCGCCCGCGCCGCGGCGGACACCCTGGCCCCGCCCGCTGATCCCGAGGTTGTCGCGGCGGCCGCGGCGGCGAAGGCGGCAGCGGCCCAGCGCGGACCGGGTCGCCCGGTCCCGGTCGCCACGGCGTCGACGCCATCACGGATCGCCCCCGAGGATGCTCTCGACGACGCGCGTTCCAGCACCCGCGCACCAAGCCCGGTCCCGATGAGCCAGACGATCTGGTCGGCCAACGACGGGCCGGGCGGGCCTGCCTCGGGGGTTCGGGGCGGAGGACCGGCCGTCCTCGACCCGGTCGGGGTCACGATCGGCATCGGTGCCGGGACCGCGGTCGGGGTGGGAGCCCTCGGGACCGCCAGGTCGAGCCCCGCCAGCGCGGTCGCGGCCAGCGAGCCCCTGGTCGACGTCCGGGACCTGACCTGGGAGCTGCCCCCGGCATCGCTCCTCGAGGTGCGCATGGCGACGTCGGGTGGCGGCGAGATGGACCATGAGGAGAACACGGCGGACATCGAGAAGAAGCTGCGCAGCTTCGGGATCGAGGCCAAGGTCGTCGCGGTCAACAGCGGCCCGGTCGTGACCCAGTACGAGATCCGGCCCGACGCCCGGGTGAAGATCTCGCGCATCGAGGGCCTGGCGGACGACCTGGCGATGGCGCTGATGGCGCGGTCGATCCGGATCGAGGCGCCGATCCCCGGGAAGGACACGGTCGGGATCGAGATCCCCAACGTCAAGAGCGAGACGGTCGCCTTCCGGAACCTCGTCGACGAGACCCAGATGCTGGCCTCGACCAGTCGTCTGACCTTCGCGCTCGGGCGGGACGTCTCGGGCAAGCCCTACGCGGTCGACCTCGCGAAGATGCCGCACCTGCTCGTCGCCGGTGCGACCGGGTCGGGCAAGAGCGTCTGCGTCAACGCGCTCATCACGAGCATCCTGATGCACGCCCGCCCGGACGAGGTCCGATTCATCCTGATCGACCTGAAACGGGTGGAGCTGGCGCCGTACGACGCCCTGCCGCACCTTCTCCAGCACGTCATCGTCGAGCCTCACGAGGCCAAGGCCGCGCTCGGCTGGGCCGTCCACGAGATGGAGGAGCGCTACAAGCTGCTGGCCTCGAACACCGTGCGCAACATCGCCGCGTACAACGAGAAGGTGGGTCCCGACGAGCACCTGCCCTACGTCGTCGTGATCATCGACGAGCTGGCCGACCTGATCATGCGCGAGGGGCGCAAGGTCGAGGACCCGATCGTCAAGATCGCCCAGAAGGCCCGCGCGGTCGGGATCCATCTCGTCCTGGCGACGCAGCGGCCGAGCGTCAATGTCGTCACCGGCCTGATCAAGGCCAACGTCCCGAGCCGGATCGCGTTCGCGATGGCCTCCATGGTCGATAGCCGGACGGTCCTCGACGCCCCCGGGGCCGAGGACCTCATCGGTCGCGGCGACATGCTCTACCAGCCCGTCGACCTGCCGCGACCGGTCCGGATGCAGGGCGTCTTCGTCTCGGACAAGGAGGTCAGCGCCGTCGTCGACCACTGGAAGGCCCAGGCGCCGGAGCCCTTCTACGACGACGCGCTGTTCGCCTACTTCGACGGCGACGAGGGGTCCGGCGGCACCCAGTTCACGTGGCTGGCCAAGATGGCCGAGGACGACATGGTCGTTCGCGCCGCCGAGCTCGTCACTGCCAGCCAGAAGGCGAGCACCTCGATGCTCCAGACCAAGCTCAAGGTCGGGTTCTCGCGGGCGAGCCGGCTGATGGACGAGCTCGAGCGCTACGGCATCATCGGCCCCCAGGACTTGCGTAACCCGGCGGCGCCACGGATCGTCTACGGTCCGGACAATTGGCTCCGGAGTCACGACGACATCGACGATCCGGGCGACTGACCGGGACCGCCGTCCGGGCGGTTCGACACGAGAGGGTATCCTTGGCCCGACGATCCGGGCCCACCGCCCCTCGCCATGACCAACGGGATCCACCTTCACCGACATGACGACCCGAGATGATGTCCGCCGCCGGACCGGTGGCGGGCGGGGCGGCAACGGCCGCCCATCGGCGCCTCCTGAACCGCAGGCGAGCCTGCCGGAGCGGCTGCTGGCTGCCCGCGAGGCCAAGGGCGTGGACCTCTACCGCGCCGAGCGGGACACCAAGATCCGTGCCCGCTATCTCGGGGCGCTGGAGCGCGGCGACTACCGCGAGCTTCCGGGCGCGGTCTACACGAAGGGGTTCCTCCGCAACTACGCGCTGTACCTTGGCCTCGACCCGGACGAGGTGCTCATCCAGTGGCGTCGCGAGCGCGGTGACGGTGGCGCCCAGGGCGAGCCGACGATCAACGTCCCGAAGCCCCTCAGCGCGCCGCGCAAGGGCTTCACGTTCTCGATCGGTCTCCTGGTCGCGGCCGCCCTGACCGTCGGCGTGCTGCTGTTCATCGGTTACCTCGGCTTCCAGGTCATGCGCTTCTCGAGACCGCCCGATGTCGCGGTGACGGATCCGTCGGCGGCGGTCATCACGGTCGACGACACGGCCACCGCCTACACGCTCCGCGGCACCTCCGACCCCGGTGCCACGGTCTCGATCACGGTCGCCGGCGGGCAGCCGATCCTGACGACAGCCTCGGCCGCGGGGACCTGGTCGTCCGACGTCGAGCTGCGGCGCGGCAAGAACACCTTCAGCGTCAGCGCCACCGACCCGCAGACCACCAAGACGGCCGAGAAGGCCGTCGACATCGTCATCACGGTCCCGTTCCCGGACGTCCTCGTGCCGACCCTCACCGTGGACCAGCCGACCGACGGGGTCACCGTCCAGAACGGCGCGATCCCCGTCCAGGGGTCGACCTCGAACGCGAAGACCGTCACCGTCAGCGCGGCGTTCACCGGCGAGACCTCGACCGGCACGAAGCCGACCAAGACCCCGGCGCCCCCGAGCCCGCAGACGGCCAGCATCGCCACCGACGGCACCTTCAACATCCCCGTCGAGCTGACCGCCGGTCACTGGACGCTGACGATCACCGCGGCGAGCTCCGAGGGGAAGACCACGTCCCTCACCCGGAACGTGACCGTCAGCTACAAGGGCGTGAACCTGATCGTCAGCGTGAAGGGCGGCCCGGCCTGGATGAAGGTCTGGGTCGACGGCCAGCTCGACCCGCGGGTGGGGGCCGGCAAGCTGTTCAAGGACGGCAAGACGATGGCGTTCCGCGGCACGGACTCGGTCGAGGTCTTCACCGGATCCTCCGGCGTGACCTACTTCACGCTCAATGGGACGGCGATCGGCAAGCTCGGCAAGTCCGGCATGCCCGAGACCTGGCTGTTCGCGCCGCCGCCGGCCGATCCGCAGCAGACGAACCACCGCTGACCCCGGGTCGCGAGCCGATGGACGCCGTCGACGCCACCGCCCGGGACGCCCGGTCCGGTCCGGATCGCTCGCCCGTCCCGGGCGATCTCCACGATCTCGCCGTGCGGATCCAGGAGGTCTGCCTGGCCAATGGCTGGACCGTGGCGACAGCCGAGTCGTGCACCGGCGGGCTCGTCGCCGACACGCTCACCGACATCCCCGGGTCGAGCGCGTACTTCCTCGGCGGGATCGTGGCCTATGCGGATCGGATCAAGGCCGGCTTGCTCGGCGTCGATCCGGACCTCCTCGCGACCCGGGGCGCGGTCAGCGCCCACGTCGCGAAGGCGATGGCGCTCGGCGCCCGATCCCGGTTCGGCACGACCGTCGCGCTGGCCGTGACCGGGATCGCGGGACCCGGTGGGGGCTCGGCGACGAAACCGGTCGGGTTGACGTTCATCGCCGTGGCGACTCCGGCTCGGGTCGATATCCGGCGCCACGTCTGGTCCGGCGACCGGATCCAGAACAAGGAGGACAGCGCCCGGGCCGTGCTGACCCTGCTCCTCGGGATCGCCGAGGCGCAGGCCGAGCGGATCGCCGCTGGGGCCGACGCCCCGGATCCCGCGGAGGCTGGTGCCGGCGTGGCCGCGACTCCGGGCCCGGCATCGTCATCGGTCACCGGCCGGTGACGCGTAGCGTCGAGGACATCACCCGCGGCCTCGAGCCGGCCCGGGCACCGCTGCCGATCCCGGTGGGGGAGCGGATCCACGTCGTCGGCGCGGCGGGCTCGGCCGCGTCCGCCGCGCTGCTCCTGGCGGACGCCGCGGGCGCCGACGTCAGCGGCTGCGACTCGGGTGAGCCGAGCCGGTACAGCGACGCGGTCGAGTCGCACGGCATCGCGCTGGCCTGGCGACACGATGCGCGGCACGTGGTCGGCGCCGACGGGCGGCCGGTGGTCGATCGGATCGCCGTCTCGAAGGCGCTCACCTCGGTCGATCCGGACCAACCCGAGCTTCACGCGGCGCACGCGGCGGCGATCCCCGCGACCAGCTGCCAGCAGCTCATCGCCGACGCCATCGCCACCCGTGGCGGCGACCTCCTGGCGGTCGCCGGGACGCACGGCAAGTCGACCACGACCGGGTGGCTCGTCCATCTCCTGGTCCGTGCCGGGCTCGATCCGTCGGCGTTCGTCGGGGCGATCCTGCCCGCGGAGCTGACCGGTGCCGAGCCCTCGGTCGTCCGGATCGGGCAGGGGCCGGCGACGGTCGTCGAGGCGGACGAATACGCCGGGAACTTCGATCCCTACCGGCCGGTCGTCGGCGTGCTGCTCAACGCCGACTGGGATCATCCCGACGTCTTCGCCGACCGGGCGGCGGTCGTCGCCACCTTCGAGGATTGGATCCGGCGGTTCCGCGGGTCGGTCGCGGGTGACGGAGCGAGGGGTCGCCCACGCTCGTCGCGAATGCCGGGGACCTCGGTGTCCGGGAGCTGCTCCCACGACTGGCCGACTGGCCGGGCCGGCTGGTGGCGTTCGAAGTGATCGTCGGCGAGGCCCGCGACGCCGAGCGACGCCGGGACGAGCTGGCCAGCTCGTACCGGACGTCGCTCGGTCCGGCCACGGCGCTGGTCGGCCGATATCAGGCCGATGATGACGGATCGGCCCGGATCGTCGTCCACGGGATCGGCGGTCGGGACGGGGCGTCGGACGTCGCCCATCTCCGCCTGGTCGGCCGGCACAACGCCGACGACGCGCTCGGTGCGGCCGGGGGCGCGCTGGCCTACGGCATCGACCCCGACGCGGTGCTCGCCGGTCTCCGGTCGTTCGGCGGGGTGGACCGCCGGTTCGAGCTGAAGGGGGACCTCGGCGGGGTGGTCGTCCTCGACGACTACGGCCACCATCCGACCGCGATCCAGGCCACCCTCGAAGCCGTCGCCCTGCGCTACCCGGGTCGCCGCCTGTGGGCCGTGTACGAGCCGCTGACGTTCCACCGGACGGCCGCGATGCTCGACCGGTTCGCGGACGTGCTGGCCCGGGCGGACCGGGTCGCGATCGCCGACATCTTCGCGGTCCGCGACCCCGACACGACGATCGTCTCGGCCGCGGATCTCGCCGCCGCCGTCGAGGCGCGCGGGACCCCGGCGATCGCCCCCGGCTCGGTCGAGGCCACCGCCGACGCCGTCGCACCGCTCATCGAGCCCGGCGACGTCGTCCTGGTGATGGGCGGCGGCCGGTCGTCGGTCATCGCGGAGCGCCTCGTGGCGACGCTCCGGGCGCAGCGCTAGGCCCCCGCCCGTCAGTCCGCCGCGGCCACCGCGACCACGGCACCGCCGGCCTCGGCGGCCGCGGCCAGGGCCGCCAGTTCGTCCTCGGACAGGCGCCGCGCGGTGATCTCGTGCCCCTCGGACGTGAGGCACAGCCCCGTCTCGAGCTCGTACTGCCAACCGTGGAGCGAGCAGGTCAGGACGCCGGTCGAGTCGACGGACGCGAACCGGGTCAGATCCGCCTTCATGTGCGGGCACCGCCGCTGGACCTCCCAGCCGTCGATGACGAACGAGCCCTCGGTCTTGGCCTTCTCGGCGTAGAAGCCCTCGGCGTACTGGAGACGCTCGAGGTCGAGGCACTTGAACCAGGTGTACAGGTAGTCGTTGTACGGTCCCTTCCGCGCGGCGCTGAAGCGCAGCGACAGGAACAATGAGTTCACCCAGTCGACCTCGTGCTCGCGAACGAGCAGCTCGACCAGCCGACGATCGATCCGGAAGATGTAGCGACAGGCCTCCAAGCCGTCCCAGCGCCGGACCTTCTGGTCGACGAAGTCCAGGACGATCCCCTCGCTCCCGAGATCGAGCAGGACGGCGGCCGCGATGCCGGAGCAGATCTGTTCGCCGAAGCCCATCAGCGGCTCGAACCAGGCCTTGAGCTCGGCGAGCAGGTCGAGCGGCTCGGCGTCCGGCTCGGGCTCCCAGCGGGCGTGCTCGGCGTCGAGCAGCGGCCGCTTGCGCGCCTGGTACTCGCGCAGGTACGACTCGCGCTGCTCGAAGATCCGGTGGACCTCTGCATCGGGCACCGGGTGGTGCACGTCGAAGGCGGCCGGGCTCAGCTCGCCCCACGAGCCCGGTAGCATCAGCCGACCGCCGTCGATCCCCACCTCGACGAGGTGCTCGAGGAAGACCGTCTGGTCCGGGAAGATGTTCGTCGGTGACCGATCGAGGTCGTTCTGGGCGAACAGGGGATCGTCGAGGAAGCATGGTGGGCCGGCGCTCGGGACGATGAACGTCGGATCGAGGATCTCGATGTAGCGCTGGGTCCGGGCGAGCTGGACGACCCGCTTCTTGTGCGCCAGCGTCTCTTTGGCCTTGACCGGGAACTCGTAGACCATCGGATACCAGATCGCGCCCGAGAACTGGAGGAAGAGCAGGTCGAGCGGGCCGAACGCCAGGAGCTTGTCGGGGTCGGTCGGTCGGGAGTCGTTCATGTTCAGCAGGCGGGTCTGCCCGTCGTCGACGAGCAGGGCCGAGTCGCCGAGGGGTCCGTCGGTCGGGGCGTCGAGGGCCATGACCATGATCCGCAGGCCGCCGTCGAGCTCGAACGGCTCGCAGTCGGCCGTCTCGACGAAGCGCCGGAAGCCCAGGCCGTGGAGCTCGTGCCGGAGGTCGTTGACCGGGTAGTCGGGCAGGATGACCGTGGCGTCCTTCGAGCAGTGCTCGGTCAGCCAGGCCGGGTCGTAGTGGTCGTGATGGAGATGGCTGACGTAGAGGTACGTCGGCGAGCCGATCGAGCGGGGATCGATCCCGTCGTTGGCCGGGAACGGGAACCATGACCCGAAGTACGCCGGGTTGAACCACGGGTCGCACAGGATGCTGCCCGCCCGCGTCTCGATGTAGAGGCCCGCCTGGCCGAGGAACGTCACCTTCATGGGCCGATGGTATCGGAGCCCGCCGCTTCGGACCGACCCGGCGCCCGCGGGCCGTGTCCGACCCGCGCGCGGTACCATGGGCCACCCACAGGATCGCAGGGCGGAGGAGGGTCGATGGCCGGCGACGTCTCATTCGACGTGGTGAGCGACTTCGACGAGCAGGAGCTTCGCAACGCACTCGACCAGGTGCGCCGCGAAGCCATCCAGCGGTACGACCTGAAGAACGCCCACATCGATATCGAGCACGGCAAAGGCGAGCTCGTGATCACGACCGACGACGAGTACCACGCGGGTGTCGTCAAGGATCTGATCGAGTCCAAGGCGATCCGCCGGAGCCTGTCGCTGAAGATCTTCGACTGGGGCAAGGTCGAGCCGGCCGGCGGCAACAAGGTCCGCCAGCAGGTCAACCTTCGACGCGGCCTGCCCGAGGACGTCGCCAAGCGGATCACCAAGCTCATCCGCGACGACTTCCCGAAGGTCAAGTCGCAGATCCAGGGCGACGCGGTCCGCGTCTCGGGCAAGAGCAAGGACGACCTCCAGCGCGTGATCGTCCGCCTGCGGGAGCTCGACGAGACCGTGCCGCTGCAGTTCGAGAACTACCGTTAGCGAGCCCGGGCTCACCATCGGGGACGACGTCCCCGGGGAGCTTCCGACCGATCCCGCCGAGGCCGAGCCCACCGCCGAGGCCGAGCCTCCGATCGCCGCGTCGGAGCCGGCCGATGTCGAGGCGACTGCCGCCGAGCCCGCCGCAGCCGCGGCCGAGCCCGCCGCAGCCGCGGCCGAGCCCGCCGCAGCCGCCGCCGAGCCCGCCGCAGCCGCCGCCGAGCCCCCGGAGTCCGCTGCGCCGGCCGCCGAGCCGGCTGCGCCGGTCATGCCCGTACCGCCGGTCCGTCAGGTCGAACCGAGGACCGTCGGTCGACTCATCGCCGACGCGCTCAGGTCCGCCGGCGTCACGATCGCGTTCACGGTCCCCGGCGAGAGCTTCCTCGGGCTCCTCGAGACCTTGCCGGAGGTCGGGATCCGTGTCGTCTCGACGCGCCACGAGGGCGGTGCCGCCTTCATGGCGGAGGCGCACGGGCAGCTGACCGGTCGTCCGGCCGTGTGCCTCGCGACGCGCGCGGTGGGCGCGGCGAACCTGGCCATCGGCATCCACACGGCTCGTGCCGATTCGACGCCGATGTTCGCCATCGTCGGCGGTGTCCGCCGGGAGCATCGCGGCCGTGAGGCGTTCCAGGAGGCGGATCTCGTCGGATCGATCGGCCGCCTGGCGAAGTGGTCGGTCGATCTCGACACGCCGGGTCGCGCCGAGGCGCTCCTGGCCGAGGCCGTTCGTCACGCGGTCGCCGGGCGCCCGGGTCCGGTCGTGATCACCGTCCCGGAGGACGTCCTCGACGAGCTGGTCCCGGGGGCGGCCGACGAGCCGCAGCCCTTCCGGCCGACGCGTATCGAGCCCGAACCGGACGACACTCGGGCCGTGCTCCAGATGCTGGCCGCGGCGCACCGACCGGTCATCCTGGCCGGAGCGGGCGTACTGCGCTCGCGGGGGACCGCCGATCTTGTCCGGCTGGCCGAGATCCTCGAGGTCCCCGTGATGTCGTCGTGGCGCCGCGGTGACGTTTTCCCGAACGACCACCGGCTGTACCTCGGGATGACCGGCCTCGGCGCACCCTCGACCGTGCAGGAGCGTCTGCAGACGGCCGACGCCGTGGTCGTCCTGGGTTGTCGATTGAACGAGATCGCCTCGTTCGAGTACCGCCAGCCACGCTCCGGCACGCCGTGGGCCCACGTGGACCTGGAGCCGCGTGCCTCGCACGCCGGACTGTCCGCTCCGGATCTCGCGGTGGTCGCCGACGCCCGGACGTTCCTCCGAGTGGCCCGACGCCGCGTCACCTCGGGCGTCCTGCTCGCCGAGCCGTACGATGCCCGGCGCACGGCGAACGAGACGGATCGGGCGGCATTCGAGGCGGCCAGCATCGTCGACGACATCCCGTGGAGCGGCCCGGGCGTCCATCCCGGCCGGATCGTCGCGACGCTCAACGAGATCCTGCCGCCGCAGGCGATCATCACCACCGACGCCGGCAACTTCGCGGGCTGGGCGGCCCGCGGCTACCGCTTCCGTCGCCCCGGCACCTATCTCGGCCCGACCTCCGGAGCGATGGGCTACGGGCTGCCCGCGGCCATCGCGGCCTCGCTCGAGCACCCCGGCCGGCCGGTCGTCGCCCTGACGGGGGACGGCGGGTTCGCCATGACGATGAACGAGCTCGAGACCGCCGTGCGCGAGGGGACGCGGCTCGTCGCGATCGTCTTCGACAACGCGAGCTACGGGACGATCCGGGTCCACCAGGAGGTGCGCGGGACGGCTGTCGGTCAGGGGACGGACCTCGGCCCGCTCGATCTCGCCGCCATCGCTCGTGGCTGCGGGGCGAACGGCATCCGCGTCGCCGAGGACGCGGCGTTCGGCCCGGCCCTGGCCGAGGCACTGGCCGCCGAGGTCCCGACCGTCATCCAGGTCGCCGTCGATCGCCGCTGGAAGGCAGTCGGACGGCTCGACCCGGGCTGAGACGCGGACGGCGATGCGCCCGACATTCCATCTGGCGCCCGCCGAGGCCTGGGCCGGACGCGATCCGACCGCGCCGATCGCACCGCCGAGTCTGGCTGCCGAGGGCTTCGTCCACTGCACCGACGGCTCGGAGGCGCTGGTGGCGACGGCCAACCGGCACTACCGGGACGACCCGCGCGACTTCGTCGTCCTGACGATCGATCTGGAGGCGACCGGCTCGCCCTGGCGGTTCGACGACCCGGCCGAGCGGTATCCGCACGTGTACGGGCCGATCGCCCCGGCGGCGGTCCTCGGCGTGGCTCCCATCGCCCGCGCCGGGGATGGGACGTTCATCGGGTTCGGCGCGAGCGGTGTCCCGGACGGGCTGCGCGTCGAGCGGATCTATGTCGTCGAGGCAGACTACGGCCCCGATGCCGAGCATCTGCGCCCGGCCGTGCGGCCGGAGCATCTGACCCGGGTCGCTCGCCTGATGCGGGAGGGTGTCCTGATCGAGGCGGGCGGCTACCTGGACTTCAGCACGGCGCTGCTGCTCGTCCGGGCGGACTCCGAGGCCGGGGCCCTGGACCTGTTCCGCGACGACATCTACATGCTGGCGGGCGTCTGGACCGCCCTCCGCGCGCGACCCTTCGGGCGTGTCGTCCCCGAGGAGCGGCCCTAGCGGCTCGTCGGGTGGCCGTTGAGCGCCGAGGCGTCGTACCAGGGCTGATCCTGTCCGGTCGCCGGCTCGGTCGGTCGGCCGACGAG
Organism: uncultured Chloroflexia bacterium; assembly: GCA_963749735.1. Taxonomy (GTDB): domain Bacteria; phylum Chloroflexota; class Limnocylindria; order Limnocylindrales; family CSP1-4; genus Chersky-267. The sequence goes on along the minus strand of CAVVNZ010000010.1, from coordinate 124,329 downwards.
TCGACGGATCCGGGCGACGAGCCCGAGTCCGGGCCGCGAGGGCGCTCGCGGAGGCTTGGAGGCCATCGACTCGGCGATGGCCCAGGCGGCGAATACCTGCATCTTGTTGACCTCCAGGTCGGACGAGTGGTCGATGGACCGATCGTCGCCGAGGCCATGAGCGGGCGGAACCGACAGACGTCCGGACTCGGAACCCGACGTTCGTCGATGTCGAGCGCCGAGCCCGCGCCGCGAGTGAGCGGATGGTCAGCCGGTCGGGAGGGGCGTGTCGCTGAGCTCGCGGAGATTGAACGCGACGCCCTCGATCGCGAGCGTCGCCGAGTCTCGCCGCGGGACCCCGGTCATCCGCCACGTCGCCCCATCCCGCTCGATCCAGCGTCCGAGCGGGCGTCCGGTGCGGTAGACCGCGTCGAGCAGGGCGAAGGCCGAGCGATCGAGCCCGAGGACACCCTCGCGCGCAGGGAGCCCGACGGCTTGCGCTCCGAACACGTCGACGAACGCCGGGTTGCCGTAGACGACCACGTGACCCGGTCCGCTGCAGATCGCGGCCGGACGCGGAGCGAGGGACATCCGGCGCCGCCGCTGAGGCCGCGCCCCGACGTCGTCGTCGATCATCGTTCGATCGTAGCGCGAGTGTCCAGCCCGCTCTGCGATCTCGCGATCGCCGGGCCCGTTTCGCCTAGCGCCGCGGGCGCACCCGTCGGCCGACCAGTCCGAGCCCGAGGACGAGCCCCACGAAAAGCACCGCACCGATCGGGATCAGCGGCACCGTCGGCTGCCGGACGATCGACCCACTCGTATCCGTCGGCGGCGGGGTGATGGTCGTGCTCGAACCGGGATCGGGCGTACCCGTCGGCGTCGGCGTCGGACCGGGTGTCGCGGTCGGGCCGGGCGTACCCGTCGGCGTCGGCGTCGGACCGGGTGTCGCGGTCGGCGTGGGTGTGGGTGTCGGCGTGGGCGTCGGTGCCGGTGCGATGGCGAAGCTGACGTCGTCCAGGAAGTTCCCGATCGAGTCGTTGCCGGAGGCCGTGCTGACCGCCCGGAATGCGAACCGGGTGCAGGTATGCCCGACCGGGACGACGTAGGTGTCCGTATGGGTTCCCCACGCGGCCGTGCCGTCGGTCAGTCCGGGCGACGTGTAGTCCCAGCCGGTGTTCCCGGTGACATCGGCGACCGTGGCGTCCCCGATGAGGACCTCCATCGTGTCGTTGCCGCTCCGTCCGCGGTGCTGGAGCGTCCACGTCATCGTGTCCCCTGGATTGGACACGACGTCCTGGTAGAGCGTTCCGGCCGAGTTCGCGTTGATCTCGGCGAAGGCGTTGCCCTGGGCGGCCGGGACCCCGAGGAAGCCCGTTCCCCAGATCTCGATCTGGTTGAGGCTATCGGTCGTCTGCCACGGCGGGACGGACGCGGCGGGAAAGAGCGTGAAGGTGTTCGCCGCGACCGGCGGCGACTCGAAGCCGCCGTCCTGGAGCGAGGGCAGTCCGGAGCCGCACGCGGCGAGCGCCGGGCGGACGGCGATCCCGGACAGGGACGCGACGCACAGCGCGCACACGGCGAACGCCGTGACCAGACCACGACGGTTCATCGACGAGCTCCCCAGGGACGCAGGTCGGACGGAGGACGAGAATGATCGTCCGCCCGAGTGTCGGGGGCATGGTCTCACGTGTCGACCCGGAGCACCAGTCCATTCTTACCAGACGCGGCGCTCGGCCGGCCCCGGTACCTGCGGCGGCGCGGCGAGGAACCGCCGTCCTAGGGACGTGACCGTGGCGGTCCGGAACGATGGCGACGTGTCAACGCTGCTCGAGCACCGTCGCTTGTTCGCGCTCGTCGTCGTCGCCCAGCTGACGGACCTCGTCACCTTCCTGGCGGCGATCGCCAACGTCGGGATCCACGCCGAACAGAACCCGGTCGCGCGCGGCCTGTTCGGCTCGCTCGGCAGTGCCGGCCCGGCGGGCTACAAGGTCGTCGCCATCGGCCTGATCGTCCTGGTCCTGTGGCGGATCGCCGTCCGGTTCCCGGGCTATGCCGGGCGGTCGGCGGCGCTCGCCGTCGCCCTCGGAGCGCTCGGCGCGTGGAGCAACGTGGCCTTCGGACTGGTGCGCTAGCTAGACCGAGTTCCCGACGTCGCTCAGGATCTGGCTGATCTGGCCGCCGAGGAACAGCAGTGCGGCGATCGCGACGATCGCGATGAGTGCCAGGAGCAGCGCGTACTCCGCCAGACCCTGGCCGCGCTCCTCGCTGAGTGTGAGATGAGTCCACGCCAGGATGGATCGCATGTCCGTACCCTCCCCATGGTCCGGTGCCCGGCCCAGACGAACGTACTACCACACTTTCGGGCCCGATTCCGAGAATCCGGTGCGTCTCGGCACCACCAACCGCGATCGGCCGAAGCCGCTCGGGCACGCCTCGACGCGGCCGGGATGCGGCATCATGCCCCGATGTCGTCGCCGCTGGTGCTCACCCGTCGTGCCCTGAACCGCGCTGCGCTCGATCGACAGGGCCTCTTGCGGCGGTCGACCGGTTCGACGACCGAGATGGTCGCGCGGCTCGTCGGGCTCCAGGCCCAGACGCCGCACACGGCGTATGTCGGCCTCTGGACGCGGATCGAACGGTTCGACCCGGAGGACCTGTCGGACCTGCTCGTCCGGCGTGCGGTGGTGCGGATCGCGCTGATGCGGGGGACGATCCATCTGGTCACGGCGTCCGATGCGGTCGATCTTCGGCCGCTCGTCCAGCCGGTGTTCGACCGGGTCCAGCGCAGCCAGTTCGGACGGCGGCTCGAGGGCGTCGACCCGGCCGAGCTGGTCGACCTGGGCCGAGCCTACGTGGAGGCGGAGCCGAGGACCTTCAAGGCGCTTGGGGATCGTCTCCTCGAGCGGTGGCCCGGCCGGGACCGGATGGCGCTCGAGCAGGGCGTCCGGGCCGGCGTGCCCCTGGTGCAGGTCCCGCCGCGCGGGCTGTGGGGTCGGAGCGGCCCGGTCGCCCATACGTCGGTCGAGGCCTGGCTGGGTGCCGATCGCCCGCAGGCGACGATGACGGTCGAGGCGATGGTTCGCCGGTATCTGGCCGCGTTCGGCCCGGCAGGCGTCATGGACGCCCAGGCGTGGTGCGGTCTGACCCGCCTGCGCGAGGTCTTCGAGCGGCTCCGCCCCGGTCTGGTGGTCTTCCGCGACGAGGGCGGCCGAGAGCTGTTCGACCTGCCCGAATCACCACGGCCGGACCCGGACACGCCCGCGCCGCCTCGGTTCCTGTACGACTACGAGAACCTGCTCCTGTCCTACGCCGACCGGACACGAGTGATCCCACCCGGGACGGACGCCTGGTCGTGGGCGCGCGACAACGAGCCCGTGAGCACCTATCTCGTCGACGGCGTGGTCAGCGGGGCGTGGAAGGTGGTCCGGGACGACGGGTCCGCGAGACTCGAGCTCCGGCCGTCACGATCCGTCCCGCAGGATGACCTGGCGGCCCTCGAGGAGGAAGGTCGAGCGCTCCTGACGTTCCTCGCGCCCGACGCGGCGCGGCACGCGCTCGAGGTCGTCGGGCGGTAGCCGCTCAGGCCGGATCGGTCGGATCGTCGGTCGGGGGCGTCGCCGGCGACGCGGTGGACGGTCCCGACCCGGGCGAGCCTTGTGGCGCCGCCGCCGACGGGCCACGAGACCTGGGCCCGCGCGGTCTGGCCTCGGCCGCCGCGCGCGCCTGAGCGTCCTGGATCTGCTTGAAGACCTTGCCCATCCCCGGGCGGAGGAGGGCGCGCGCCTGAGCCGCCGCGTCGCGATCGCGGCGCCGGGCCCGAGCAGCTTCCTTGGGGTCCAGGTCGTCGTCCATCGGGCCGTCGTCTCCATCCACGGCCGTCCCGAAGCGGATCGCCGTGCCCGGCCGATGCTACCGGTTACGAGGGCGCGACGATGGTCAGGGTTCGTCGGAATGCCCGGCTGCGGTAAGGTGGACCGGAACGAGGCGGCCAGCGGTCGGAGTGCCGCCCCACATGGAGCCCGACCATGCGCATCTCCCCACGAGCGTCGCTCATTCCGCTCGGTGTGCTCGCCGCGCTTCTTGCGGCCGCGATGTCCGCTCCCGTCGCTGCGGCTGCGTCCGCTCCGAACGCGCGCTTCGACGTGGCGGTCGCCGGGACCGTCGCGACGTTCACCGATACCTCGACCGGCGAGCCGGCGACGTGGGCCTGGGACTTCGGTGACGGCGCGACGTCGACGGACCAGAACCCGACCCACACGTACGCCCCGGGGAAGTACACCGTCACGCTGACCGTGACCAACGACGCCGGATCCGACCACACCTCCCATGGGGTGACGATCAAGGAACCGCCGCCCGACCGGACGTACAGCCGCAACCTGTACAGCGGTCTGGTCCGCTACCAGAACCCCGACATGACGTCGTGTGTCGCCGCGTCGACGCTGATCATGCTCAACGAGGTGGCGACGACGGGCCGCCAGGGCGACGGCTTCGCCTGGACCACCTCGGTCGCTCTCGGCCGCCAGCGCACGATCATGCGCTGGGCGCGGGCGCACGACACGCTCGAGGTCGGGCCCGGCGGAACGGATCCGAACGGCTGGCGCAACGCGCTCAACCAGTACGGCTGGGGTGACTACTCGGACCCCGCGACGATGACGTACCAGGTCTACGCGTCGACCTCGTACGGGGCCACGGTCAAGGCGGCGATCGTGGCGATGGCGCGCTACCACCGTCCCGTCGGCATCCTCGCCTGGGCGGGCGGCCACGCCCAGGTCCTCAACGGCTACGTCGTGTACGGCCAGGATCCGGCCGTGTCGAACGACTTCACCGTCCAGTACGTGTATCTCACCGACCCCCTCAAGCGCGACCTGCTCCGCAACAAGAAGATCTCCTACACGAACCTGATCCACGGCCCGCTCAAGTACCGGCTTCGCAAGTACCGCCAGACCGACAGCCCGCGCGACGACCCCTATACACCGGGGTTCCTGGCGGCCGATGATGGGTGGTACGGCCGCTACGTGCTCGTCCTGCCCGTCAGATAGAGGGCGCCGGGGCGGTTCCGGGGAGGGTGCTCCATGGTGATCGAGACACGGCTTGATGCGCTGCGCCTGGCCGTCGGCGGGGAGGTCATCGATCCATCGCATGCCGGCTTCGACGATGCCCGCTCCACGTTCAACGCGACGATCGATCGTCGTCCTTCCGTCGTGGTCCGCCCAGACAGCACCCAGGACGTGGTGGCCGCCGTCCGGTGGGCGCGGGACGCCGGCCTGCCGATCGCGGTCCGAGGAGGCGGGCACAACGTGGCCGGGCACGCCACCGCGGACGACGCCCTGGTCATCGACCTCCGACGGCTACGACGCGTCGTGGTCGATCCGGCGGCTCGCCGGGCGAAGGTCGGCGGCGGCGCCCTGTGGGAGGACGTCGACGGCGCCACGACCGCCCACGGCCTGGCCATGCCCGGCGGGACCTTCGTCGACACCGGCGTCGGAGGCTTGGCGCTCGGCGGGGGACTGGGCTACCTGATGGGCACCGGCGGGTTGACCTGCGACACCCTGGTTCGGGCCGAGGTGGTGACCGCCGACGGCTCCGTGGTCACCGCGGGCGAGGGTGGGGATCCGGACCTGCTGTGGGCGCTTCGCGGCGGCGGCGGCAACTTCGGCGTGGTCACCGAGTTCGAGTTCGCGCTCAGGCCCGTCGGACCGCTGTACGCCGGCGAGCTGTCGGTCCCGCTGGAGGCGGCAGGCCTCGCGCTGGAGGCGATCGCGGCGCTCGCCCGGGAGGCCCCGCCGGAGCTGGTCATCTTCGCGACGGGGCCGGCGGCCCTCGAGTCGGAGGAGGAGGGTGCGGAGGCCGGTACGGAGGTCGAGCCTGGGGCCGAGGTGGACACCGGAGCGGCCAAGCCGCCCGTCTTCAGCATCGCCATCGTCTTCCAGGGCAGCCCCGAGGACGCCCGGGCCGCGATCGAGCCGCTGCGATCCCTCCCGATCCTGGCCGACACGTTCACCGTCATGTCGTACCCCGAGGTCCAGGCGATGAACGGCCAGCTCCCGTTCGGCCTGCGGCACTACTGGAAGGGCCACTTCCTGCGCGACATGGATGGTCCGGCGATCGACGCGATCGTGCAGTCGATGGCGGCCGCGCCGGAGACGAGCTCGTTCGTCCTGATCGAGGCGATCATCGGCGCGGCACGGCGCGAGCCCGACGGCGGAGCGGCCTTCGGCCAGCGCGAGGCTCGCTGGAACGTCAGCGCGATCGCGATCTGGGAGGACCCGGCCGACGACGCCCGGCAGATCGGCTGGGCTCGCGAGTCCAACGATGCCTGGAGCTCGGCCTCGCTGACGGGTGCGGGGTACGCCAACTACGCGCCCGTCGACGAGTCGGCCGATCGGGTCCGCGCCGCCTATGGACCCGAGCGCTTCGAGCGGCTGGTCGCGATCAAGCGCCGCTACGACCCGGACAACGTCTTCCGGTTCAACCTGAACATCCCGCCGGCCTGAGGTCGCATCCGCGACCGATCACGCCCGGGGATCGGCGATCCCGAGTGCCGCTTCGAGTCGCAGCGTCGCGGCGAGCGCCCCGCGGTCCTGATTGCAGAGGACCACGACCGTCGTCGCGGTCGCGACGTGATGGGAGACGAGCGCCGACACGCCGGGGTCCGACCCGCCGTGCCCGAGGATGACGACCTCCCCGTTCGCGAGGGTCAACGCCAGCCCATAGCCGAACTGCTCCACGCTCGAGCTCGGTGGTCCCTGTGGGACGCGCATCGCCGCGAGGGTCGGAGCCGTCACGAGGCGACCGCCCATCAGCGCCTCGACCAGGCGCACCAGGTCCCGGGGGGTGGAGATCATCCCTCCGTCGGGCATGCCGCGAGCGGTCACGCTGAAGATGTTCGAGATCCACGAGTCGGGTGGGGTGTCCGCGGAGGTCAGGTACCCGACGGCCAGTCGAGCCGGATCGGCATCCAGCGGTTCGAACGAGGAATTGACCATCCCCGCCGGTCGGACGACCTCGTCGGTCACGACGTCGACGAACGGCCGACCCGTCACCCGTTCCAGGACGAGGCCGAGCAGGATGTACGCCGCGTCGTTGTACTGGAAGGCGGTCCCGGGCGGGAAGATCGCGGGAAGATCGACGAAGAGCGGAAGCATGTCGACCGGTCGTCGCATCCGGTAGCTCGGGATCCGATCGAAGATCGAGGTGAACGAGGTCCACGTCGGATCGTCGTCATCGTGGTAGTTCGCCAGGCCGGAGGTATGGGCCAGGAGGTGGTGGACCAGGTGGTCGGCGGTCATCGCGACCGGCCGCCGGTCGGGCGGCAGGAGCTCGATCACGGACTGATCGAGGCGGATCAGACCTCGTTCGGCGAACCGCAGGACCGCGATCGCGGTGACCATCTTGGTGACCGAGGCGACGGCGAACCTGGTGCGGTGGGTGATCGGGACCCCGAGGCCGCGATGGGCGAGTCCTCCGGCGTATTCGTAGATCGGTCCGCCGTACCGCCAGGCGAGCGCGACCCCGCTGAAGCGGTGATCGGCCACCTGCTCGTCGAACCAGGTCGTCAGGGCGGTCGTGTCCATCGCCGGCCATCTTAGGGTCGTTTGTCGGCGCGGTTGCCGGCGGACGAACGGCGGTGCACGATGTGCCCTGGCCGCCGGAGCGCGCATCGCGCTCGCATCCGCGGTCGACAGCGGAACAGGGGAGTCGCGTCGATGGATATCGCGCTCGTCCACGGCTCGTATCACGGCGCCTGGTGCTGGGAGCGGTTGCGGCCGGACCTCGAACGACTCGGGCATCACGTCACGACGATGGACCTGCCGATCTCCGACCCGACCCTCGGGGCGGCCGACTACGCCGACGCGGTCGAGGCGGCGCTCGAGCCCGGCAGCGAACCCCTCCTCGTCGGGCACTCGATGGGCGGCCTGGTGATCCCGCTCGTCGCCGCCCGACGTCCGGTCCGCCGCCTCGTCTTCCTGGCGGCCTTCCTCCCATCGCCGGGGAAGAGCGTCAACGACCAGCGGCAGGCCGAGCCGATCGACGGCAGGATCCCGCCCGAGACCGCGGAGTGGACGGATCTCGGCGACGACGTCTGGATGGTCGGCCCGAACACGGCGACCGAGATCTTCTTCGGTGACGCGTCGCCCGTCGACGCTCGATGGGCGACGGCCCGGCTCCGCCCGCAGTGCTATCGCGTCATGAGCGAGACGACGCCGCTCGGCGCATGGCCCGCCGTGGAGAGCAGCTCGATCCTCTGTCGCGACGACCGCGCGATCGATCCCACGTGGGTCCGGACGGCTGCGCGCCTCCGGCTGGGCACCGACGCGATCGAGATCGATGGCGGCCACTCGCCGTTCCTGACCCGTCCGGCCGAGCTCGCCCGGATCCTCGACCGGATTGCCCGCGCCGCGACTCCAGGGTGACCGACCGGACCACCGACCCCACCGCGAGCCGGACGAACTGGGCCGGGAACCAGGCGTATCACGCCGCACGCCTTCACGAGCCCGCGTCGCTCGAACGGCTCCAGGAGATCGTCCGGCGGTCGGATCGTGTCAAGGTGCTCGGCTCGAGACACTCGTTCAACGACATCGCCGATACCACGGGCGATCTCGTGTCGCTCCGGGCGATGCCTCGCGTCTTCGACCTGGATCGAGCCGCCGGCACGGTGACGGTCGACGGAGGCGTCCGCTACGGCGAGCTGTGCACCCGACTCGATGCCGCCGGCTTCGCGCTGCACGACCTCGCATCACTGCCGCACATCTCGGTGGCCGGAGCCTGCGCGACCGCGACCCACGGATCCGGTGACCGGAGCGGCAACCTCGCGACGGCCGTGTCCGCCCTGCAGGTCGTGACCGCGGACGGTGAGGCGACGCTGCTGCCCCGCGTCGGGGACCCCGAGACGTTCGACGGCGCGGTCGTGTCGCTCGGGGCCCTGGGCGTCGTGACCGCGGTCACGCTGCGCCTTCAGCCGTCGTTCCGGATGCGCCAGGACGTGTACGAGGACCTGACCCTGCCCCAGGTCGTCCGTCATTTCGACGACATCACCGCCCTCGGGGACAGCGTCAGCCTGTTCACCGAGTGGCGTGGCCCGACGTTCGAGCAGGTCTGGGTCAAGCGCCGGGTGACGGACGACCGTGACGACGATCCCGGACCGGAGGTCTTCGGGGCGACCCGGGCGACCGTGCCGATCCACCCGATCCGGCGGCTGCCGGCGGATGCCTGCACGCAGCAGCTGGGCGTGCCCGGACCGTGGTACGAGCGGATGCCGCACTTCCGGATGGACCACACGCCGAGTGCCGGCGCGGAGCTGCAGAGCGAGTACCTCGTCCCGCGCCGGCACGGGGTCGAGGCGCTCCTGGCCCTCGACGCGATCGCCCGCGCTTCGCGTCGCTGGTCCAGGTGAGCGAGGTCCGCACGGTCGCCTCGGACCGGTTGTGGATGAGCACGGCCTGCGGCCGCGACTCGGTCGCGCTCCATTTCACCTGGCAGCCCGACTGGGAAGCGGTCCGCTCGGTCCTGCCGGCGATCGAGAACGCGCTCTTGCCCTACGATCCTCGGCCGCACTGGGGCAAATTGTTCACGATGCCATCCGATGCCGTCCGGGGTTCCTACCCGGACCTGGCCCGATTCGTCGATCTCATCCAGAGCGTCGACCCCGACGGGACGTTCCGCAACGCGTACCTCGACCGGGTCGTCTTCGCCGGATGAGCGCGCAGCGAGCCCGCGACCCCCGATCCAGCGCGGAGGTCGACGCGTACGTGGCCGCGCTGGAGCCGCCGGTCCGCGGCGCGATCGAGACGCTGCGTCGCACCATCCAGGCCGCTGCGCCGGAGGCGGTCGACGGCTTCAGCTACGGAGCGCCGGCGTTCCGCTACCGGGGTCGTCCACTGGTCGCCTACCACGCACGCCGGGACCATTGCTCGCTGTTCGTGATGAGCCCGGCCCTCATCGTCGCGCATCGCGACGATCTCGCGGGATTCGACACGTCGAAGGGCACCATCCGGTTCACGGTCGGCCGGCCGTTGCCGGGCGACCTGGTGACGGGCCTGATCCGCGAGCGGCTGGCCGAGATCGACGGCCACGCCGCGAAGACCGGCTGACCGGACCGCCGACCGGGTCGCCGGGATCCGATCGCCCCGCCGACCGTCGGCGACCCGAACGAGGTGCTGGTGCACAATGCCGGGATGAGCGAGACGCAGCCGCCGGTCCTCGAGGCGACACCCGATCCGATCCAGGCCGGTCGGGACGCCCTCGCCCGTCACGATTGGGCCCAGGCCTTCGAGCAGCTGTCGCAGGCGGACGGAGACGGGCGCCTGGCCGCCGCCGATCTCGAGTCCCTGGCGCTGGCGGCGTTCTTCACCGCGCAGCCCGATCTCGTCGTGAGCGTCAAGGAGCGGGCGTTCAAGGCCCACGAGGCCGAGGGCGACCAGATCCGGGCCGCCTACCTGGCGCTCGACATCGCCCGGAACTATGGGTATGCCGGCAAGCACTCGATCGCCTCGGCGTGGACCCGTCGAGCGGAGAAGATCATCGGTCCTGGCGACGGTGAGACCTACGCCCACGGGTACCTGGCCCTCGTCCGGAGCGAGGCCGCCGGGGCCACCGGCGACCTCGACGTCGCGCTTCGCCAGGCCGAACGTGCCGTCGAGATCGGTGACAGCGCGGCGGACGTGGACCTGCATGCCTACGCACTGTCCAATCTCGGCGCGCTCAAGATCGCGTCCGGTGCGACGGCGGACGGGTTCGAGCTGATGGAGGAGGCCTCCATCGCTGCGGTCAACGGTGAGCTGTCGCCGTTCACGACCGGGGTCACCGCCTGCCGGATGATCGGCGCCTGCCGGGACCTGACGGACTACCGCCGGGCCAGCGAGTGGATCGAAGCGACCGAGAAGTACTGCGACCGGCAGTCCCTGTCCGGCTTCCCCGGCGTCTGCCGGGTCCACCGAGCCGAGGTCGCGGCCATCGGCGGTGCATGGGAGCGCGCCGAGCATGAGCTCGAGCGGGCCACGGTCGAGCTCGGCGCCTTCGACGCGACGCCGCCGCAGGCGGACGGCTTCTACGCGATCGGCGACATCCGTCGGCTGCGAGGCGACTTCGCCGGGGCGGAGGCTGCACTCCGCGAGGCGCACGCTCGTGGCCGGACGCCCCAGCCCGCCCTCGCACTGGTCCGCCTGGCGGAGGGCAAGGTCAGCGCGGCCCTCGCCGCGATCGATGCGGCCCTGGCCGACGAGACGTGGGATCGGTGGGCCCGGGCTCGACTCCTCCCCGCCCAGGTTGAGATCCTGGTGGCGGCCGGCGAGATCGGCCGGGCTCGGGCCGCCGTCGACGAGCTCGACGGGATCGTCTCGGGGTACCCGTCGCCGGCGCACGAGGCGGGGCGCCTCGTCGCACTCGGCCGTGTGCTGATCGCCGAGGGCGACGCCCCCGGAGCGATCCGCGAGCTGCGTGCCGCGATCAGGGGTTGGCGTGAGGTCGGGGCACCGTACGAGGTGTCGCGCGCCAGGTCGCTCCTCGCGCAGGCGCTGCGGACCGTCCACCACGACGATGACGCCGACCTCGAGCTCCAGGCCGCGCTGGACGACTTCCGGCGACTCGGAGCCCGGATCGACGTCGAACGGGCCGAGCGGGAGCTCCGCGACGTCGAAGACCGCCGGAGCGGTCCGGTGTCGACCCGGAAGACCTTCATGTTCACCGATATCGTCGGGTCCACGAGCCTGGCGGAGGCTCTCGGCGATCAGGCCTGGGAACGCCTGCTCCGGTGGCACGACGACGTGCTTCGCGGCCTCGTCGCGAGCGGGGGAGGGGAGATCGTCAACTCGACCGGGGACGGGTTCTTCGCGGCATTCGAGTCGGCGCGCGCCGGGATCGACTGCGCCGTCTCGATCGAGCGCGCGCTCCTGGACCAGCGAGAGACCAGCGGGTTCGCGCTGTCCGTGCGGATCGGCCTCCATACCGCCGAGGCGAACCGCCGCGGGTCCGACTACAGCGGCAAGGGGGTCCACGTGGCCGCCCGGGTGGCGTCGCTGGCGCACGGTGGCGAGATCCTGGCCACCGCGGCGACGCTGGCCGAGGCCGGCGACGTCCGCAGCTCGGCTCCGCGACTGACGCCGGTCAAGGGTGTGACCGAACCGGTCAGCCTCGCGTCGGTCACCTGGGTCTAGTCCGGAGGGATCCGATGGCCGTCAGTGCCCCGCCGTTCAGCGGCTTCACGACCGAGGCGATCCAGTTCCTGGCTGATCTGGCCCAGAACAACGATCGAGCGTGGTTCCAGCCGCGAAAGGGGGACTACGAACGCCTGCTCAAGGATCCGCTCGAGGCGCTCTGCCTCGCGCTCGCCGACCGGTTCGCGGCGCGCGGGATCCCGCTCCTGGCCGACCCGAAGCGCTCGCCGTTCCGGATCTACCGGGATATCCGGTTCAGCAAGGACAAGTCGCCATACAAGACCCACCTCGGCGCGAGCTTCCCGTGGATCGAGCCGGACGGGAGCGGATCGGCGAGCAGGCCGACGCCGGCGCCCACGGGAACGGCGGCTACTTCAACTTCCAGCCGGGCGAGATGTACGCCGGCGGCGGGATGTGGATGGCCGAGAAGCCACGGCTCGACGCGCTCCGGGCCGCGATCGTCGAGACCCCGGACCGAGTCTCGACGGCGATCGAGGATCCCGCCTTCATCGCCTGGTTCGGCGGCGTCACGACCCACGAGTCGCTGAAGCGCATCCCACCCGGCTAGCCGGCGGATCATCCGCTGGCGGACATGTTCCGCTGGAAGGACCTCGTGTTCGGCCGCCGATTGTCCGATGCGGACGTGTGCTCACCGGACCTGCCCGACCTCCTGGCCGAGGGCTACGCGACCGCGATCCCGGTCTTCCGCTTCCTCGCGACGCTGCGGTGAGCCCCACACCTTCCGGGCCGACACCGCTCAAGCGACTCGGTGGCGGACGCTGGCAGACGCGGGACGACCGGTTCACGATCGAGCCCCAGTCGGGGACCTGGGTCGTGGTCGACGCCGAGCAGACCGACGACCTGGGCCTGCCGCTCGTGCGGGGTCCGTTCGGCAGCCTGAACGCGGCCAAGGCGGCGATCGAGACGGCGCGCGAGACGCCGGCGGTCGTGTCGCCCCTCGGGTCGCGCGCCCGGTCCGCGGCCCGACCGGTCGCCGACCCCACGACCGAACCCGTCGGGAAGCCCACGACATCACCGGTGGCCGAGGCCGAACGACGGGTGGCCAAGACCGAGCCACCGGTGGCCAGGGCCGAACCACCGGTGGGCAGGCCCCCGGCGAATGCCGAACCCCCGGAAGCGAAGGTCGCCCCGGAACCGGCGGAGCCGCGCTGGCTGACCGACCTCGACCCTGCGGACCGGCGTCGCGCCCGCCGGCTGATCCAGCGGCTCGTCGCCGACGGTGCGCGCGACCCGCAGGGGATCGTCCGTCGGGACATCGCCGGGAACGTCGCGAGCACGGCCGCCTACGCGGTCCGGGCGGCCATCGAAGGCCTCGATCGCGGGGCGTCGCCGGCGGTCGTCGCCCGCCTGCTGGCCGACGGCCGTGACGACGAGCTCGGCGTTCGATGGCGCCTCGTCGACGATCGCGGGCGGCCGATCCCCCTCGACCTCGACGCACTGGATCGCTGGGCCGCGAGCGCAGCCGAGGCCTCCCATGGCGGAGCTGCGGAGGGCCGACGATGACGCCCGACGAAGCGCTGCAGGCCGACGCTCCACCCTCGACCGCCCTCGATGGGCCGGTCCGGACGCTATTCGAGCGGATCGCCGGCCCGGCGTCGTCGGTCGAGCCGGATCTCGCGGCGATCGGCTCGGCCCTCGTCGACCTGGCCGCGGACCTGGACTACCTGGCGCCCTGGGTGGCGCGGCTCGGAGCCACCAGCGGAGCCCTGCCGATCCACGCTCCCACACGCGGTCCTCGCCTGATGCTGGCCCATCGCAGGTCCGGTCAGATGGGAGCGGTCCACGACCACGGGACGTGGGTCGCGATCAGTCCGATCGTCGGGCTCGAGACGCATCGTCGCTATCGGGTCGTGGGGGAGGGGCCGGCGGCGCTGCCGGTCGTCGCCGAGACGCTCGCCCTCGAGCCGTCGGCCGTGGCGACCCTGCTGCCACCGGACGATCTCCACGACCACGGACATCTGACCGGTCACGGCGACCCGGCCTACGTCCTGATCATGACCGGTGACGACCAGCGACGCTTCACCCGGAACGAGTGGGACCTGGCGACCGGTCGGCACCGCCTCCTCCGACCCGGGGACGGCGGCCGCTGGCTCGCGGACGAGCCGATGCCCTCCGCCTGATCCGAGACGGACTCGGGCGACGCCGCCCCACCGTTCTCGCCGGACGGGGTCGAGCGACCGGACCTCAGTCGTCGCCGTCCGGCTCGGCCTCGAGTGCCTCGAGCCCGGCCGCCGCCGCCGGAGGAAGGTGGCCGGCGGCGAGGAATTGTCGGATGTGCTCGCCGGACCGCGGTTCGGCCCGGCGAGCTTCGGCAAAGAGTCCGCGGGCTTCCTCGATCCGGCCGGCACCGGCGAAGAGCATCGCCGTCCACAGGGTGATCTGGTCGTCGTCCGGGGCCAGCCCGTGAGCCTCCTCCATGGCCACCGATGCGGTCGCCAGGTCGCCACGCATGACCGGTTCCTGGGTTCGGTCGAACGCCTCGTAGGCCCGTGCGATCCGGAGTAGGCGGGCCAGCTCATCGAGGGGCGCCCGGTCGTCGTCGACGCGCAGGTCGTAGCGGCGCGTCCACGAAGGTCCGGACGCCGGAACGACCAGGAGCGCCGCCGATTGGCGTCCTCGGACATCTCCGCCTTCCGCCTCGGCGGCGCGGAGCGCGGCCAGGAGGCGGTCCGCCAGGTGACCCTCGGCCGACCCGAAGGCGTGGGCCATGGCGGCCCAGACGGTGGATCGCTCCATCATGTTGGCCTGGACGGACAGGCCGGGGGCGGTGAGGTGTCCTGCCTCGGCCACGCACTGCGCGCCGGTGAACGCCGCCGAGCGGCCGGCCGCGTCGACCATCCCCACCTGGCGCACCTCGCGCCCGGGATCGTCCGCGAGCAGCGCGTCCAGGACGTCCGATGGGGCCCCGCCCGCGCGCATCCGGGCAAGGCCGAGCGGGCCGTAGCTCGGCTCCGAGAACGATTGGGTCGCGACGGCGCCGACCCCCGGCTCCGCCCACGGAACGCCATCGCCGACGTTGAACCAGCGTGTCTGGACGGCGACACCGAGCTCACCGGTGGCTGGATCGCGGGCGACGATCGAGTAGGTCACGGGCGATCGTCAAGCTCCTGCGATGGCGGACCGGGGCGCGTCCGCGCGGCGATCGTCGAAGGCTACTCGCTGAGGCCGGACTCGCCAAGAAGGCACGAACCAGTCGTCGTGCGCAGGTCCCTGCAGACCCCTTGTCGTCGCTCGTCGAGGGGTCCACTGTAGACGTCCAGCACCACAGGAGGGTGAACCGATGGGCGACACGCGGGAGATGGCAGCGAAGTTCGAGGAAGTCCTTCGGGCCGGCGACTTCGGTCGGATGACGACGCTGATCCAGGAATACGGCACGGATGACTTCGTCCAGGAGTGGCCGCAATCCGGGGAGCGCCTGACGAAGGCGGCCTCCATTCGGATGGCCGAGAGCTACGGCGAGAAGTCCGGGACGAGTCCCTCGTTCACGTACAAGCGGATGCTCGGCGGCGGCGATCTGTTCGTCGTCGAGGGAACCATCGACTATGGCGACGGCATCCCCGTCAGCTACGTCGGGATCGGCGAGATCAGGGACGGCAAGGTGTCACGGATGACGGAGTACTTCGCGAATCCGTTCACCCCGCCGGCTTGGCGAGCGGACTTCGTCGAGCAGATGCAGGCCGCCAAGGCGTAAGACGGCGGAACGGGGTCTGGGCGACACCTGCGCCTTCGCCGGCGCGCGTCGGGCCACTCAGCTCTCGCGCGAGAAGATCACCACGCTGTACGGCGCCAGCGAGACGAGGCCGCTCTGGTCGCAGCCGTCCAGCGGCGGCCCGTCGGCGTCCAGGTCGAAGGCGTCGTGGCTCCCGAACTCGTGGGCATACGTGCTGGCGTCGGAGTTGAACCGGACGTTCCAGCGACCCGGAGCTGGAAACCCCAGCGCGAGGTCGTCGACCGTCCGATCGGCGAAGTTGGCGATCACGACGGTGTCGTCGTGGGGCCCGCCGTCCATCCAGCGGTGCATGGCCAGCAGTCGTTCGTCCGGGTCGGCCCGGAGGACCGCGACGTTGGAGCCTCGAAGCCCGCGCGTGGTGTCGTCCCGGGCGCGCCTCAGCGCGATGAGGTCCCGGTGGAGGCGGAGGATGCCCCGGTTGGTGCTCGCCTTCTCCCAGTCCAGGGCGACGGTGTCGTCGAACCAGCGGTCCTCGAGCAGCTCCTGGCCCTGGAACAGCATGGGGATCCCGGGTGAGGTCAGGACCAGGGCCGAGCCGAGCACGGTGCGCTTCTTCGCCCACCAGTTGTCGGCCTCGCCCGGCGAGATGGCCTCCGGGATCCGCGTCTGCCCGTTGGCGACATCGTCGTGGGACTCGATGTAGATGACCCGACTCAGGGCGGGCCCGCGGCCCTCGCCGACGATGGCGGTCACCACCTCGTCGATGTCCCGAGCCTGGTCGTCATGGGCCACGAGGGCGGGTCGGATGCGGTAGATGAACCCGGCATCCCATTGCGCCGCGAACCCGGTCCCACCCTCATCGGTCGGGCTGACGAGCGCGGTGTCGTCCCGCATGTCCTCGGCGATCGTGATCTTCCAGGGCTGCGCAGCTCGGATCTCGTCATTGAGCCAGGCCAGGAAGGACTCGCCGTCGGGCAGGACCGCCTCGGTGTCGCTCACGTCGCCGTCCACCGTCCGGATGTACACGGTCGCGTCGAAGCGGAGCCCGTCGCATCGGAACTCCTCGAGCCAGGTCATCGCACTGTCGCGCAGGAAGGTCCGGACCTCGCCGCGTCCGTAGTCCGGCCGGGTCGCCCCCCACGGCGTGACCGCCCGCTCGTCGTTGTAGAAGTAGATCCCGCCGCCCTCGCCCTCGGACCACCCGTCGAACCGCCACAGGTCCAGGTCGGACGGACCGAGGTGGTTGTAGACGACATCGAGGAGGACCGCGATTCCGTGCTCGTGGGCGTCACGGACGAACCGCTTCAACGCGTCCGGGCCGCCGTAGCCCGACTCGATCGCGAACAGGTGGGCCGGATTGTAGCCCCACGAGATGTCGCCGGCGAACTCGAAGGGCGGCATGATCTGGACCGCCGAGACGCCGAGCCGCTCGAGGTAGTCGAGCCGGCGCCGGGCGGCGTCGAACGTGCCGCGACGGTCGGCAGACCCGGTGAACGTACCGACGTGCATCTCGTAGATCACCAGGTCGTCCCAGCTCGGCATCCGGAACTCGTCGTCGCCCCAGTCGAAGCCGGCCGGGTCGTAGACGATGCAGTTGCCGATGGAGCTCGTGACGTGCCGGGCATAGGGGTCCATCCGCGACCGGTCGCCATCCCTGGTACGGATCGTGAAGCGGTATTCGACGCCCGGGACGACGCCCGGGACGTCGGCGGACCACGTGCCGCCCGTCCCATCGCCGTCCGGTTCGAGTGACGTCCTGTCGCCGGCCCAGTCGTCGAACGTCCCGGTGACGAAGACGGCGGTCGCGTGAGGTGCCCAGACGCGGAAGGTCGTGCCGTCCCGGTGGGGGAGCGCGCCCATCCCGGGACGAGGCGACGGGGCGGGACTGCTCATCTGCGCGACGATAGCGGGTCGCCCACCCGTCGACCGGGGCGCGGCGACATCGACGCGCGTCCGGTCGCGTCGTAGACTCCCCCGACCGTGGACGAGGCGCTACGCAGCAACCGCCGGCTTTGGGACGCCTGGACGAACATCCACGTCGCGTCCGACTTCTACGACGTCGCCTCGTTCCGCAACGGCGAGCGACCGATCCGCATCGCCGACTACGAACGCGAGGAAGTGGGGAGCGTCGAGGGCCGGACCCTCCTCCACCTTCAGTGCCACTTCGGGTTGGACACCCTGTCCTGGGCGCGTCTCGGCGCGACCGTCACGGGGATCGACTTCAGCGAGGCCGCGATCGCGGCCGCGCGGGATCTCGCCTCGGAGGTCGGCCTTCCGGCGCGGTTCCTCGTGTCCGACATCGACGGGCTGCCGGACGTGCTCGACGAGCGCTTCGACATCGTCTACACGTCGAATGGCGTCCTCGGCTGGCTCCCGGACATCGCGAGCTGGGGGCGGGTCGCTGCGCGGTTCGTACGCCCGGGAGGCTTCCTCTATGTCACCGAGATCCACCCAGTCGCCCAGGCGTTCGAGACTGAGGGCGTCGAGCCCGGTGAGCTTCGGCTCACCTACCCCTACTGGTCGCACGACGAGCCACTCCGGTTCGACGTGCACGGCTCCTACGCCGACCGCGACGCCCCGACGGACGGGCTCGTCGAGTACGGCTGGGACCATTCGCTCGGCGAGATCGTGACGTCGCTCGCCGACGCGGGCCTTCGGCTCGAGTTCCTCCACGAATTCGACTTCGTCCGGTGGCCGGTGGACTTCCTCGTGGAGGGCGAAGACCGACGTTGGCACCTCCCGCCGGGGTCCAAGGGGAGCCTCCCACTGTTCTTCTCGCTAAAGGCAACGAAGCCCGGAGCGGGCCTGGCGGCGGGAGGGGCATGAAGGCGGCGATCCGGGACCGCTACGGACCGCCCGATGTGGTGCGGCTCGTCGACCTCGACCGCCCCGTGCCCTCGGGCGACCAGGTGCTGGTCAGCGTCCGGGCGGCGTCGGTCAACCGCGCCGACCTGGACGGCCTGACGCCGCGTCCGCAGTTCGCTCGCGCCTTCCTGGGGATGCGGGCCCCGAGGAACAATCGCATCGGGATCGATGTCGCCGGCGTCGTGGACGCCGTCGGACCGAGCGTGACGCGCATCAAGGCCGGGGACGAGGTGTACGCCGACCTCTTCGCGTTCGGGCAGGGCGCGTTCGCCGAGTCCGTCTGCGCTCCCGAGCGAGCATTCCGGGCGATCCCCGCCGGGATGACCTTCGAGGTGGCGGCCACGTTGCCGCACTCGGCGATCCTGGCCGTCCAGGGGCTCCGCCGGCGCGACGGACGAGCGCCACGCCCCGGCGACCGGGTCCTGATCGACGGTGCGTCGGGCAACGTCGGCCCGTTCGCCGTCCAGATCGCGAAGTCGCTCGGGGCCGAGGTGACGGGCGTCTGCAGCAGCGCCAAGGTCGACTTCGTGCGGTCGCTCGGCGCCGATCACGTCATCGACTACACGAAGGTCGACTACACGTCGACCGGCGAGCGGTACGACTGGATCGTCGATACGGATTCGCACCACTCGATCGTCCGATGTCGGCGGGCGTTGCGACCCGGCGGGACCTACATCACGCTCGGCGGGACGTCGCTGCCGATCCTGATCGCGATCACCCTCGGACCGCTGCTGTCGGCCTTCAGCGACCGGTGGTCCGGCCTGCTGCTGTGGTGGAAGCCGTTCGACGCGGGTGACCTCGCGACGATCACCTCGCTCATCTCGGCCGGCAAGCTCGCGCCGGTGATCGACCGGCGGTTTCCGCTCGACGACGTCGTCGAGGCGCTGCGCTACGTCGCCGACGGCCGGCCGCGTGGCAAGGTGATCATCACGCCCTGATCGAGGGCGTCGGCGGCGTCAGGTTCCGCGGTACCGCGGGCTCCCGGCGCCGCCTTGGCGAGTCGGACTACGCCTCGGTCAGGTGGAGCAGTCCGAAGATCGCCCCCTGGGGATCGACGACCATCGACATCCGACCGCCGGGGAAGTCCAGCGGCTCGAGCATCGCCTTGCCACCCGCTTCGACCGCCCTGCGGGTCGACGCGTCGACGTCGTCGACGCCGAAGTAGACGAGCCAGTAGTTCGGCATCGCGGCCGGCGCCAGCTCGCTCATCGCCGTCGCGCCGGCGATGCTCTCGCCGTCGACCAGGAACTCGGTGTAGGCGGACTCGGGGCTGGCGCTCGGCTTGATCTCCCATCCGAACACGTCGCGGTAGAACGGCAGTGCCTGTTGGACGGCGCGCGAATTGAGCTCGGCCCACGAGTAGGCGTTCGCACCCTCGGTCTGGAACCCGCTCATCGCCGTCGGCTGCCAGGCCGAGATGATCGCACCGCCCGGGTCGGCGAAGACGGCCATCCGGCCCTGGTCGCCGACGTCGAAGGCCGGCATGACCACCTGGCCACCGGCCGCCTGCACCTTCTTCGCGAGGGCGTCGGCGTCGTGGGTGCCGATGTAGACGGCCCAGGCCGTCGGCTGCTCGGGCGACATCGTCGGGCCGATCCCGGCGACGTCCTTGCCGTTGAGCAGGGCCCGCCCGTAGCCTCCGTACTGGGGGTCCGGGCTGACCTGGATGTCCCAGCCGAAGAGGGTCGAGTAGAACTCGCGTGCGCCGGCGGCATCGGTCGTCCCGAGGTCGACCCAGGCAGGCTTGTTCACGATCGCGGTCGCCGCGTTCGTCATCGACATGTACCTCCACGTGCTGACGTCGCGCCCTCGATGGGCTGGGGAGGCATTGTGCGCCTGATCGCCGATCCGCGACCCGTCCGAGCGGACCGACAGCCGCCGCGCATCGCCCGTGGCGATGCCGATCGACCTCCATTGCGTCACCATGACCCGACATGAGCGATGAGCGTTCGCGGCGACCGTCGGAGAGCAGCCGGGTCGAGGCCTTCAGTGACGGCGTCTTCTCGATCGCGATCACCCTGCTGGTGCTCGAACTCGCCATCCCGGCGATCCGCGGCGGGTTCCAGGCCCAGCTCCTCGACGAATGGGTGAGCTATGTCGCGTATCTCGCCGCATTCGGCTCGATCGGCGTGCTGTGGATGGGCCATCACACCGTCTTCGGGCGCATTCGCGCGATCGACGCCGGCCTGCTGTGGCGGAACCTGGTGCTCCTCCTGACGGTCTCGGTCGTGCCGTTCCCGACGGCGGTGATCGCCAGCGCGTTCCGCGTCGGGAACGAACACGATCAGGCGGTGGCCGTCGTGTCGTACGCCGTCGTCGGCATGGCGTCGGGGGTCGCCTGGCTGCTGCTGTTCAGTTACCTGCGCGACCACCGGAAGCTCCTGGACGCCGAGACCGATCTCCACTTCTTCCGACTCACCGAGCCGCTGGTCACGGTCATCGGCTACGGGATCTCCGCCCTGATCGGCTGGTTCGTGAGCCCGGCGCTCGCACTGCTGATCTTCCTCGTCTTCCCCATCCTGTACGTCCTGCGGGTCCGAAGCGCGAACTGGTGACCGTTCGGGTCACTCTCCTCATGGCCGGAGGCGCGTCGGCCGGCGGGCACGTTCACGGGTGTTCGAAGCCCCGGTCCTCCATCTCCCAGGCGTGGTCCATGGCGTGGTGGGCGGTGCGCCGGATGAGGAACTGGATCGGCCATGAGCGCGCCGGCCTGCCCTCAGCGTTATAGGCACGGATGGCATCGAGGTAGTCCTGCCGATGCGCCGCGAGGCCGCCCGGGGTGAGGACGACGTCGCGTGGCGTCCGGACCTCGACCTTGCGCGACATCTGCTCGGGCTCGTTCGCGTAGACATGCCGGATGATCTGATCGCGACTGCGGCCGGCGCTGCGCGGTCCGGGCCGCAGCTCGGCCGGGACACGTGCCGCGACGTCGTCGAAGTAGGCCCAGCAGGCCTGCAGGAGGTCGAGCCGCCGCTCCAGGTCGGCCGGCGGGAGGATCTCCGCCTCGATCCGTGACGGCACGTGGGCGATGCCCCAGAAGTCGGTCGAGCTCGAACCGGGGACCCGCTCGACCACCTCCGCCTCGCCCTCTGCAGCGAACGCGGTGGCCAAGCCGGCCCGCTCGGCGACGCCGGCGTACCGCGGGAGGTACGACGAGAGCTTGGCGAGGGCGTCGTCCTCGGACGTCCCCCACCGATCGAGCCCGGGCCAGTCCATGGCTCCGCCGACGACGCGGCGTTTCTTGCCGATCTCGAGGATCACGCGCAGCGGGTCGGTCATGTCCGACAGGCTACCTCGCCGTGTCGGACCCGCGTTCCGCTCTTCAGCCGGTCGCGAGGACCTCCCGCAGCTTCGCGGCGAAGCCATCCGGATCGCCGGCCTGACCGTACTCGCCGCCGAGAAAGCCGCCGTGATTGCTCGGGAAGATCACCGGCTCGGTGCCGAGCCGCTCGGCGACGGCGAACGCGCCGCGCGACGCCATCGTCCCCTCCGACTCGATGCCGGACGCCAGCACGATCCGGGTCGAGGCCGCGCGCAACGCATCGAAGTCGGGCTCGTAGTGCGTGCAGCTGATCATGTTCTGACCCAGGAGTGGATCCGTCCGGCTGCCGTCGTCCTGCGTCGGCAGGCCGAACATCGCCGGGTCGGGACCGGGCTGAGCGGCATAGTCCAGGGTCATCGGGCCCGTGTGGCTCACGGCCGCGATGAAGTGCGCCATGCCGGCGCCGAACCCGTCTCGCAGGTACGTGTCGTGGATCGCCTCCGTGGTCGCCATCGCGCCCTCACGATCGGGCAGGACCGAGGCGAGCGGCGGCTCGTGGGCGACGAGCGTCCGGACCTGCTCCGGGTGCGCGGCCACGAGCGCGAGCGCGTTCACCGCGCCCCCGCTGCTGGCGAACAGATCGACCGGCCCCGCGCCCAGTGCGCCGATGATCCGATGCAGGTCGTCGGCGTGCTGCTGCGGTGTCGACGGGCTGGCCGGATCGGCCTTCGTGCTCCGGTCGACGCCTCGCGGGTCATAGGTCACCACGGTGCGATCGGGGAAGTGCGCGGCGAGCGTCCGGAACCCACCGGCGCCCATCGGCGATCCGATGAGGAGCAGGACGGGATCGGAGGGGGAGCCGCCGGTCCGGACGTCGTAGGTCAGGACGGCGCCCGGCGCGTCGATCGTGCGCGTCGCGGGCTGGGTCATCGTGGCCATGGTTCGTCTCCTTGTCGAGCAGGTGATGGCTTACGCCGAGCGGACGGTATCCTCGGCCAGGATCGCGTCGATCTGGCCCACAGCCTGGGTGAGCCCTTCCTCCATGCCCAGGGCCAGGACCTGTTCCATCGCCGCGGTGCTCGGGAAGCGGCTCTCGATCGACATCCGCGTGCGGCCCGTCCCGATCGGCTCGATCGTGACGTGTCCCTCGTTGCGCGGAAACGCGTCGTTCGGCGTGCCGTCCTCGTTGGCGAACCCGTCGAGGAAGACGAGCCGGCGCGGTGGATCGGCCTCGATGATGTCCCAGAAGCCGTGCGGCTGGTCGCCGGTCGGTCCGGTCATGTGGTACTCGACGTGGCTGCCGGGCGCCAGGGCGTGGGCCGTGAACGTGGCCGGGTACGTCGGGGGACCCCACCAGCGCTCGAGCTTGCGCGGATCGGCCCAGAGGTCCCAGACGCGCTCCGGCGACGCGTCGAATTCGGCGGTGAGGGTCATGGTCAGGGCTTCGGGGTCCTTGCGGACGGTGGTGACGGTCATGCGATGAAGTCCTCCGTGGTGGTGATGAGCTCCGTCATGCGCTCGACGCGGCCGCGCCACAACGCCTCGTACTGGTCGAGCAGGCCGCGCGCCAGGCGGAGCCCCTCGATGTCCGTGCGCACGACCTTGCGTCGGCCGTCGCGCTGCTTGGTGACCAGGCCGGCCCGCTCGAGCACCGCGACGTGCTTCTGCACCGCCGCGAAGCTCATCGGATAGTGCCCGGCCAGTTCGGCGACGCCCTCGCTTCCGCCGAGCGCACGCAGGACGATGTCGCGCCTGGTGGCATCCGCCAGGGCGGCGAAGACGTGATCGGCGTTGAAGGCTTCGCTCATTGATACAACCATACGGTTGTATCTCCGGGCTGTCAAGCGTTGGGCGCTCGCGTGCGGCGGAGGACGTGGACTCGGGGAGCCGACCGGATCAGGACGCAGGTCGGAGCTGGGGGCGGACGTCCCGCGCGATGCGTTCGAGCTGATCGACCTCATCCTGCATCGGCCAGAGCAGGATCCGCTGCAGACCCGCGGCCTGGTACCTCCCGAGGAGGTCGACGCAGGCGGCAGGGGAGCCGATCGGAAGCTGGCCTTCGATCTCATCCACCGGGCGACGGAGCATCCGGCTGAGCCGCTCGATGGCCGCTCGGGCCTCGGCCGGATCGTCCGTGACACAGAGCCAGGTGGTCGCCATCGTGGACGGGAATGTCGCCGGGTCCCGACCTTCCGCCTCGAGCATCTCGGCGAGCATGGTCCAGGTCGTCGCGAACGACTCCGGGGTGGTGTTGTAGCCCGAGGCCAGCCAGCCATCGGCCAGTCTCGCCACGCGCCGCATGCCTGCCATGGACCCCCAGCTGCCGATCCAGATCGGCGGGCCCTTGGGCTGGGCCGGGGGAGGGGCGAGTCGGACGCCGGTCGTGTCGTAGTAGCGCCCGACGAACGGTGCTCGGTCGCTGTCCCAGAGGGCACGCATGACCGCGACGGCTTCGTCGAAGCGGGCCCACCGCTCCTCGAACGACAACCCGACCAGGCCGTAGTCGGCCTGCGAGGAGCCGGGTCCGACACCGGCATCCAGGCGCCCGCTGGACAGGAGGTCGAGCGCACCTAGCGCCTTGGCAAGGGCGAAGGGTCCGCGCACGACCGGCAGTGAGACGCTCGTCATCAGCCGGACCGTCGGTGCGGCGCTGAGGATGGAGGCCAGGGCCACCGGGCCGTCGAGCCAGGGTCGGCCGTAGGTGAGGTGATCGTTGGCCGAGATGGTCCCGTAGCCAAGGCGCTCCGCGGCGGTCGCCAGCGCGGTCAGGCGAGCCAGCGACGGCGGCTCCTCCTCCCAGCTGATCTGCGGGAGATGCACCCCGAATTCCATGTGGGCCCACTCTACGTCCCCGCGCCGGTCCCGTGCCGAGCCATCATCGAGGGTCGAGATGGTGGCGCTTGTCCCCGTCCGAGGCTCTGGGCTACCCTCCAGTCCGGGAACCGCGCTGTGGTCGGGCGGATGATCCCGGGCGGAGGCGACAGGAGGACGGAGATGGGGCACGGCGCAGGCCTTCAAGATCAGGTATCCGTCGACTCGGGAGCCATCCGGCCCTTCCGGGTCGAGGTCGCCCAGGCGGACATCGACGACCTCCGCCGGCGGATCCAGGCGACGCGCTGGCCCGAGAAGGAGACCGTCGCGGATGGGTCGCAGGGCGTGCGGTTGGCGACGATCCAGGAGCTCGCCCGATATTGGGCCGATGACTACGACTTCCGGCGGTTCGAGACGAGGCTGAACGCCCTGCCGCAGTTCATCACGGACATCGACGCGCTCGACATCCATCTCATCCACGCCAGGTCGCCGCATCCGAACGCACTGCCGGTCATCATCACGCACGGCTGGCCCGGCTCGATCATCGAGATGCTCAACGTCGTCGGGCCGCTCACCGACCCGCCCGCGCACGGCGGAGACGCCCAGGACGCATTCGACGTGGTGGTTCCGTCGCTGCCCGGCTACGGATTCTCGGGCAAGCCGACGTCGACCGGCTGGGACCCCGTCCACATCGCGGACGCCTGGATCGAGCTGATGCGGCGTCTCGGATACACCCGCTACGTGGCACAGGGCGGTGACTGGGGCGCCCAGATCACCGACGTGATCGGGTCGAAGGCCCCGCCCGAGCTGCTGGGCATCCACTCCAACATGCCCGGCACCGTTCCACCTGACGTCTCCAGGGCACTCACCTCGAACGTCTTCGGGACCGGTCACCCGGCGCCGTCCGGTCTGTCCGCCGATGAACAACGCGCCTACGATCGGCTGAGCTTCCTGTTCACCAAGGGCGTCGGCTACGCGCTCGAGATGGGGAATTGCCCGCAGACGTTGTATGGGCTCGCCGATTTACCCGTCGCCCTCGCCGCCTGGATGCTCGACCACGACGCCTACAGCCTCGAGGACATCGCGCGGGCATTCGCGGGCGATCCGGTGGATCACCTCACGCGCGACGAGGTCCTCGACAACATCACGATGACGTGGATCACGAACACCGGCATGTCCTCCGGTCGTCTCTACTGGGAGAACACGCTGGGCTTCTTCGACGTCAAGGGCGTCACGGTCCCGGCCGCCGTGAGCGTGTTCCCCCGAGAGCTGTATCAGGCGCCGCGGAGCTGGACCGAGAAGGCCTATCCGAACCTGATCTACTTCAACGAGCTCGACCGCGGCAACCACTTCGCGGCCTGGCAGGAGCCGGAGCTGTTCGCCAGGGAGCTCCGGGCGGCATTCAGATCGCTCCGCACCGCCGATTGAGGGGAGGGCGCCGATGTCCGCCGATGGTGGCGTCCTCCAGTCGATCGCCCATCGCCTGGCGGGTGACCCGGCCGAGTTGCCGATCGAGGGTCACCTCCCCCCGTTCGACGGCGCGACCGGATGGCTCAACTCCGAGCCGCTGACCCCCGAAGGACTCCGGGGACGTGTCGTGCTGGTCGACTTCTGGACCTACACCTGCATCAACTGGTTGCGGACCGCCCCGTATCGCCGTGCGTGGGCCGCGAAATACGCCGACGCCGGTCTCAGCGTCCTCGGCGTCCACACGCCGGAGTTCGGATTCGAGCATGACCGCGACAACGTCGTCGCCCGGTCGCGCGACTTCCGCATCGAGTATCCGATCGCGCTCGACAACGACTACCGGGTCTGGCAAGCGTTCGCCAATCACTTCTGGCCGGCGGTCTACATCTCCGACGCCGAGGGTCGCCTCCGCTACCACCATTTCGGCGAAGGCGAGTACGCGATGACCGAGATGGTCGTGCAGCAGCTGCTGCAGGAGGCGGGCGAGCGCGTCGATCCCGACCTCGTGGCGGTCGAACCGCAGGGGTTCGAGGTCCCTGCGGATCGGCACAGCCTCAGGACGCCCGAGACCTACCTGGCCTACGGTCGGAGTGCCGGCTTCGCGTCGCCCGAGCGCGCCCGGTTCGACGAGCCGCACGACTATCCACGGCCCCCGGCGCTGTCGCTCAACGAGTGGGCACCGTCGGGCGCATGGACCGTCGGGTCGCATGCCGCCGTGTCGAACGCGCCGGGCGCGCGCATCGCCTTCCGGTACCAGGCCCGCGATGTGAACCTCGTCATGGGTCCGTCGGCGCGGGGGGCGACGATCGCGTTCCGCGTCCTGGTCGACGGAACCGCGCCAGCCGACGCCCACGGGTTCGACGTGGACGCCCAGGGCTACGGCACGCTTGCCGAGCAACGGCTCCATCAGCTGATCCGCGAGCCCGGCCGCGTGTCGGAGCGGCTCGTCGAGATCGAGTTCGCCGACGCCGGGGCTGAGGCCTACTGCTTCACCTTCGGCTGAGACAGGCTCGCCGCCGCGCCGCGTCGGCCCTCGGTGGAGACCGCGCGCAGCTTCGGCGCGAGACGTGGACACGGACCCGTCCGCATCGCGATACTCGGACGATGACCGTCATCGACTGGTTGCTCGACTCCGACGCCTCGATCCGCTGGCAGGTCATGCGCGACCTGACGGACGAGCCGGAGGACGCCATCGCGGCCGAACGGTCGAGGGTCGCGACGGAAGGCTGGGGTGCCCGGCTCCTCGCGCTCCAGGCGGTGGACGGGACGTGGGGCGGCCGGCCGTGGTCGCACGACTGGACCGACACGTTCCACGTCCTGGAGCTGCTGCGACGGTTCGGGCTCGATCCTCAGAGCGAGCCGGCCCGTCGGGCGGTCGCCCTCGTCCGGGAGCGCGTCACCTGGCGCGATCCCGACTTCGAGACGCCATGGGCCGACAACCGGTTCTTCGAGGGCGAGGTCGAGCCGTGCATCAACGGCAACGTCGTCGCGACCGGCTCGTATTTCGGGGTGGACACGACGCCGCTCGTCGACCGGCTCCTCGGCGAGCAACTGCCCGACGGCGGCTGGAACTGCGAGGTGGAGAACGGCGCGACCGTGTCGTCGTTCGGCACGACGATCAACGTGGTCGAGGGCCTGCTGGAGCACGAACGCGCGACCGGCGGCTCGGCGGCGGTCGGGGAGGCACGCCGCCGCGGCGAGGCCTACATGCTCGAGCGCCGGTTGTTCCGACGGAAGTCGACCGGCGAGGTGATCGACCCGGACTGGCTCCGCTTCTCCTACCCGACCTGGTACCACTACGACGTCCTGCGCGCGCTCGACCACCTGCGTGACGCCGGGGTCGGGCGAGACGAGCGCATCGCCGAGGCGATCGGCGTCGTCGAGGCCAACCGGGATCCGGACGGCCGGTGGCCGCTCCAGAACGTCCACGAGGGCGTGAGCCACATCCAGATGGACGGCGGCGAGGGCCGGCCCAGCCGCTGGAACACCCTTCGGGCGATGCGGGTCCTCGACTGGTTCACGGGCGGGGAAGTGCTCGCATCGCCGGCCGACGCCGGCGGCCGCGACGGCTAGCCGCGCAGCAGGTCCTCGAAGGGCACGGGATCGGTGAACGGATCGATGGGCGCCGCCGGTGGCCGTGAGGCCATCGCCATCGCGAGCTCCGTGGCGGCGCGCTCGATCCGTTCCACGAGGCTGCCGTCCGTCGCGACCTCGCCCTGGCCCCAGTCCTCGGTCGCGGCGTAGACGCCGGTCGGGACCACCGCGGCCCGGAGGTAGGCGAACAGCGGGCGGACGGCGTGCTCGATCGCGAGCGAGTGCCGCGGCGTGCCGCCGGTGGCGGCGATCAGCACGGGCTTGGCCCGGAACCCATCGCGATCGATGGCATCGAAGAACAGCTTGAACAGGCCGTTGTACGAGCCACTGAAGATCGGCGTGACCGCGATGACGCCATCCGCCGCCAGGACGGCATCGAGCGCCGCCTGGAGCGCGGGGGTGGGGAAGCCGGTCAGCATCTGGTTCGCGAGATCGATGGCGTGGCCGCGCAGCTCGATGACCTCCAGGCGAGGCTCGAGACCGGCCTCGCGGAGGTGACGCTCCGCGGCGGCCGCCAGCCGGTCGGCCAGCAGCCGGCTCGAGGATGGCTCGGACAGGCCGGCGCTGACGACGACGAGCGACCGGGTCGCGAGAGCGCTCATGCCGGCGTCGCCGGGACCGTCGCCGGAGACGCGGAGGCGTCCGCCTGCGCGGCGGCTACCCGCGGGTGGAGCGGCGGCCCGGCCGGCACGTCGGCCGGACGCAACGCCTCGAACTCGCGGCGGAGCACGGGCACGACCTCGGAGCCCAGGATGTCCAGCTGCTCGAGGACCGTCGTGAGTGGGAGCCCGGCGTGATCGGCGAGGAACAGCTGGCGCTGGTAATCACCGACGAACTCGCGGAAGCCCAGCGTCCGGTCGATGACCTGCTGCGGGCTGCCGATCGTCATCGGGGTCTGCGCCATGTAGTCCTCGAGCGACATCGCGCCGCCGTACACCGGGGCGTGGTCGAAGTACGGACGGAACTCCCGGATGGCATCCTGGCTGTTCCGGCGCATGAACACGTGCCCGCCGAGGCCGACGATGGCATGGCTTGCCGGGCCGTGCCCGTAGTGCTCGAAGCGACGCCGATACAGCTCGACCATGCGCTGGACGTGCTCCTTCGGCCAGAAGATGTTGTTGTGGAAGAAGCCGTCGCCGTAGTACGCGGCCATCTCCGCGATCTCGGGACTGCGGATCGAGCCATGCCAGACGAACGGCGGCACGCCTTCCAGCGGGCGCGGAGTCGAGGTGAACCCCGTCAGCGGCGTGCGGAACCGGCCCTCCCAGTCAACGACGTCCTCGCGCCACAGGCGACGGAGGAGGTCGTAGTTCTCGATCGCCAACGGGATGGCGTTGCGCAGATCCTGGCCGAACCAGGGGTAGACCGGGCCCATGTTCCCGCGGCCCATCATCAGGTCGACCCGGCCGCCGGCCAGGTGCTGGAGCATCGCGTAGTCCTCGGCGATCTTGACCGGATCGTTGGTCGTGATCAGCGTGGTCGCCGTAGACAGCTCCAGCCGCTCGGTCTTGGCGGCGATGTAGCCGAGCAGCGTCGTCGGGGATGACGGCACGAAGGGGACGTTGTGGTGCTCGCCGGTCGCGAAGACGTCGAGGCTGATCTCCTCGGCCTTGAGCGCGACCGTGACCATGATCCTGAGGCGCTCTTCCTCGCTGACCGCGTGACCGGTGGTCGGGTCGGGCGTGACGTCGCCCACTGTGAAGACGCCGAATTGCATGGTGTGTCGTATTCCCTCGACGGCCTACCCGTCGTCTGCCGCGGCCACGAGCGGTGGTCGCACCTGCCGACAGTATACGCACAATCTAGTTGCGCGCGCAATGACTTACGGGATCGTCAGCACCACGTTGCCTGCCTTCCGCCACGATTCCACGTAGCGGTGGGCCTCGACGACCTCGCTCATCGGATACCGCCGATCGATCACGGCCCGGAACTCACCCGCCTCGATGAGCTGCTTCAGGAAGAGGATGTCCGGCTTGTTCCGCCGGGCCGCCGCGATCCGCACCCGCCTCGAGCCGAGGAACCGGGTCACGACGAGCCAGGCGAAGGTGTCGAGAAGGAACCGTCCGCCATCCGTGGCGACGTAGACCCCGCCGGGCTTCAGCGCTCGGCGGCCGCGACGGAACGAGTACTTGCCGACCGCGTCGATGATCGCGTCGTAGGTCGGACCTCGCCTCGTGAAGTCCTCCTGTCGGTAGTCGACGACGTCGTCCGCGCCGAGCGACCGGACCAGCTCGACGTGCGCTGTGCCACAGACCGCCGTCACGTGCGCCCCGAAGTGCTTCGCGAGCTGGACGGCCGCGCTGCCGAGCGAGCCGGACGCGCCGTAGATGACCAGACGTCGGCCCGCTCCGGCCCCGGCGAGGCGCAGCGCCGAAAGCGCCTGCGCCGCTCCGTCGCAGACCGCCCCCGCCTCCTCGTAGCTCATCCCCGCCGGCTTGTGCGCCAGGGGCGCCCCGGCCCGGATGCAGACGTACTCCGCATGGGCGCCGACCCAGGTCGACGGGTGGCCGAACACCGCGTCGCCGACCCTGAATCCCGAGACGTCCGCGCCGACGCCTTCGACGTCGCCCGCGAGCTCGACCCCGAGCGTCCGCCATCTCGGCCGGCGGAAGCCGACCAGCAGCCGCCACAGGAAGGGGTCGGCCCGGCGAAGGTGCACGTCGCTCTGCGAGACCGTGCTGGCGCGTACCCGGACGAGCACCTCGTCGTCCTTCGGGGCCGGCTGCTCGACCTCCTCGATCCGGAGGACCTCCGGGGGTCCGTAGCGGTCCTGGACGACGGCCTTCATCACGGTCGGATCGCACCGGGTCCTTCGTCCGGCGACGAGCCCTCCTGGCCGTCGCCAGGCGTCCGATGCCGGGCCTGCGTCGCGGCGAGCCGATCGTGCGCTTCGGCGATGAGCGGCAGGACGACGTCGTCGAACGTGGCATCGCTCGGGTTGAGGATCGAGATCCAGAGCTGCTTCGCGTAGACGGGGTGGGGGAGGAGCCGGTCGTACGCGGCGTAGTCCGGCGTCTCGATCGAGCCGACGAGCCGCTCGAACGTCTCACGTCCGACCCCGATGTTCAGCCGGAACGCCCCGGCCCGAGCGAGATCCGACGGGGCGCCTTCGTCGTGCTCGTCGGTCGTGACGATCGTCGCGTAGTTCGGCCAATTCGTCTCGTCGAGGGAGAAGAACGTCGCGCCGAGTGCCTCCGCGACGAACGTCTCGGGATACCGCTCGAGGATCCCCGTGCGGATCGCCTCCGGAGTCGGCCCGGTCGGCGGTGTCGATGGACGCATGCCTCGACCGTACACCCTGCATGTCAAGAGATCGCCCAGGGCGCCACGTGCTGCAGAGCCCGCTTAGAGTGACGTCATGCTGATCATCGTGCCGCCGTCGGAGTCGAAACGACCGCCGCCGGAGCGCGGCCGCCCGGTCGTGCTGGACGACCTTTCGTTCCCGGAGCTCATCCCCATGAGGACCCGGGTCCTCGACGCCCTCATCGCGACCAGCGCCCGGCCGGACGCGTTCGAGCGGTTGCGGGTCCGCCCGTCCAAGGCCGCCGAGGTCGCCCGCAATACGTGGCTGCGCGAGCTGCCGGCCATGCCCGCGCTCGACGTCTATTCCGGGCCGCTCCACGACGGGCTGGACGCCGCATCGTTCTCCGCGGCCGCCGCCGAGCGTGCCGAGCGCGGTCTCGTCGTCACGTCCGCGCTGTGGGGTCTGCTTCGGCCCGCCGATCGCATCCCGCCGTATCGGCTGCACGTCTGCTCGCGGCTCGTCGGCATGGACCGCCTCGAGCCGGAATGGCGGACGGTCCTCGGCGATCGTCTCGCCGAGGCGGCCGGCTCCGACGGGATCGTGCTCGACCTCCGGTCGCCGAGCTACCAGGCGATGGGCATGCCGAACGGTCTCGGCGACCGGACCATCTCGCTGCGCGTCGCCCGGTCGGCGGACAGCGGGCGACCCATCGGCGATGTCGTCGCCAAGCGCATCCGTGGGCAGGCGGCCCACGACCTCCTGGAGTCGGGCGACGAGCCCGACGACCCCGGCGCGATCGGCCGGATCCTCGCGGAGCGATGGCCGGTCCGTCTCCGTCCACCCGAGCGGGCGGGCACGTCGTGGACGATGACCCTCACGGCCGACGACTGACCACCTCGGACTGCGACACTACGTACCGTGGACCCACGCGTTGCCGTCGGGGAGATCCCCCTCGGATCCGCCGATGGAACCTTCGAGATCGGCCGCGACGCGTTTCCGCAGTTCGCCTACTTCGAACGCCTGGGCGTCCATGTCCAGTCGGACCAGGTTCGACTGGCCCATCCCGATCCGGCGTATATCGAGACGGCTCTGGCCGCACTCGCCGAGGCGTGCCGGCAGCTCGACGTGCCCGAGGCCTCGATCGTCTTCCTCGACACCGTCA
The DNA here is from genome assembly GCA_963749735.1 of uncultured Chloroflexia bacterium. Classification (GTDB taxonomy): domain Bacteria; phylum Chloroflexota; class Limnocylindria; order Limnocylindrales; family CSP1-4; genus Chersky-267. The sequence goes on along the minus strand of CAVVNZ010000010.1, from coordinate 91,602 downwards.
TTCCGCCCCCGGCCACCGGGCTCCGCTACGGCTTCAAGGGCGCCTTCACGACGGACTACCCGACGCTCATCTGGATCTTCGCGAACTGGACCACCCTGGCCGAGCTCAGGGACACGGTCCGCCACGAGGCGGCCCACCTCGCGTTCGCCCGCACGCACACCGCCGAGGAGTCAGCGGGTCACTCGGGACCGTCAGAGGACTTCGCGCTGGCCTTCGAGCACGCTGCGTAGGCTCGATGCGGCGGACGGTCGTCGAGCCGGCGGTCGTCAAGCCGTCCTGACGGTGTAGCGGTCGCCCGACCCAGGCGTGTCAGCAGTCGAACGCGAACCAGCACAGCTCGTTGCGCAGCCGCTGGTCGTCGAGCACGAGCTCCCGGATCTCGTGGGGAAGTCGGGTGCGCTGCCACTGGCACTCCAGGCGGCCGGCCTCGACGCTGTCGTCTTCGGTCGCGGCGGCCCGCGCGGCCCTGATCGCGTAGGCCGCGGCTCCGAGTTCGTGGGCCGCCACATGGCCGACCGCAGCGGCTTGGCCGGCAGCGTACGCGGCATGCCGTGCCGCCCCACGCAGGTCTCGGGCCGCAGCGTTGGCATGGCCGGCCGCGGTGCGGGCCTCCGCCCACCGGATCTCACCCCGCGCCCAGGCACGGCCGAGGTCGATCGCCCGACGTGGACGGTCGTCCTTCGGCCGTGCCTGCTCGAAGTGGTGCAGGACGTGCTCCGCGCAGTCGGCCGCCCACAGCGCCAGAAGACGGTGGTCGTCGTCCTGGAGGGTCCCGCCGCGGCGCACGGTGACGAACCGCGGATCCCGGATCTTGGGGAGGATCACCAGTCAGCCCATCCCGCTCTTCTGGCCGACAAGGGCAGCTTGATCGGCCCCGACGGACGTGCCCCCTATGGTCCGTCGGTCACCGTCGCACAGGCAAGCGTCCCCGACTTGACGGGGCATGCGAGCCTAGGTGGAGCGCAACCGCCGAGACCGATGAAAGGAGCGTCATGGGAGCAGTCATGTCCAGCCAGAAGGTGATCACCTCCTTGGAAGGCATGAGGCTCTATGCGTACGCTCAATCTCGGCATCCTGGCACACGTCGACGCCGGTAAGACCACCCTCACCGAGCGACTCCTCTTCACCACCGGCGCGATCGATCACGTCGGCAGCGTCGACGCCGGCACCACCCAGACCGACTCCCTCGAGCTCGAGCGCGAGCGTGGGATCACGATCCGGTCCGCGGTCGCCTCGTTCCTCGTCGGCGACCTCGCGGTCAATCTCGTCGACACGCCGGGTCATCCCGACTTCATCGCCGAGGTCGAACGCGTCCTCGCCGTGCTCGACGGGGCGGTCCTCGTGGTCTCGGCCGTCGAGGGCGTCCAGCCCCAGACCCCGCTCCTCTTCCGAGCGCTCCGACGTCTCCGGGTCCCGACGCTGATCTTCGTCAACAAGCTCGACCGTGCCGGCGCCGACGACCGGCGCGTCGTCGATGCCCTGAAACGCCGGCTCTCAGCGGCGGTCATCCCGCTGGAGGTCGTCCACGATCCTGGTAGTCGCGTGGCCACCGTCAGGCCGTTCGGTCCGGACGATGCGGCGATGCGGACCGCGCTCACGGAGGTCCTCGCCGAAAACGACGAGACGATCCTCCGTGCCTACGTCGGCGACGAGGCGTCGCTGACCGGTCGACGCCTGCGAGAGCAGCTCGGCGCCCAGACTCGGCGCTGCCTCGTCCATCCGGTGTTCTTCGGCTCGGCCGCCCACGGGATCGGCGTCGACGAGCTGCTGGCAGGTGTCGTCGAGCTCCTCGGCGGCTCACGCGGCGACCCGAACGCACCGGTGTCCGGCCGCGTCTTCAAGATCGAGCGCACCGGCACCGGCGAGCGCGTCGCCTATGCGCGCCTGTTCGCCGGGACGCTCCGTCCGCGCGAACGCGTGGCCGTCGGCGGGGGAGGGGATGCGAAGGCGACCTCGATCCGCGTCTTCGCCCCGGCCGGGGCGCCGCGTCGCGGCGTCGTTGCTGCTGGGGAGATGGCGACGATCCGGGGACTCGGCGCGATCCGTGTCGGCGATGCCATCGGACAGCCGCCGGCGGGCGACGAGCCGACGGCGCGCTTCCCGCGACCGGCCCTCGAGGCTGTGGTCTTCGCCTGGAAGCCCGGCGAGCAAGGCTCGCTCCGGGCGGCCCTGGCCCAGCTCGCCGAGCAGGATCCGCTCATCGATGTCCGCCAGGACGACGCCCGCCACGAGATCGCCGTCTCGCTCTACGGGGAGGTCCAGAAGGAGGTCATCCAGGCGACGCTCGAACGCGACTACGGCATCCGTGCCGACTTCCGCGAGACGACGGCGGTCTGCATCGAGCGACCGGCTCGGATCGGCGAGGCCGACGAGGTCATCCGGGCGAAGACGCACACGAACATCACCGGTCGGAGCTCCCCGCTCAGCACGAACCCGTTCCTGGCCACGCTGGGCCTCCGCATCGAGCCGGCGTCGGTCGGCACCGGGATCGAGTTCCGCAGCGGTGTCGAGGCGCGCTACGTGCCGCTCTACCTGTTCAAGGCGGTCGACGTGTTCGAGACGCAGATGGAGCTGTACGTCCGCGAGGCGCTCACGGAGGGGCTGGCCGGGTGGCAGGTGAGCGACTGCCGGGTCACGATGTTCGACTGCGGCTACGCCTCGCCGGTCACGACCGCCGCCGACTACCGACGGCTCACCCAGCTCGTCCTGATGACGGCGCTCGAGCGCGCCGGGACGTGGGTCTGTGAGCCGATGTCCGACCTCACGCTCGAGGTCCCGACCTCGACGGGACCGGGCGTCGTCGCGGCGCTCGCCCGGCTGGGTGGCCGCGTGCGCGGCCAGTTCTCGGCGGACGGCGTGTCGACGGTCGAGGCGGTGATCCCGCTCGCGCGCGTCCGATCCCTGCAACACCAGATGCCCGGCCTGTCGATGGGGGAGGGTGTCCTCGAGACCCGCTTCGGCGGCTACCAGCCGATCGGGAGCGACCCTCCGCAGCGCCCACGCTCGGGTCCGAGCCCGCTGGAGCGCGATGCGTGGCTCGCGTCCCTGGCCAAACGCGGATAGGCGCGAGACCGTCCGAAGGGTCTAGTCCGGGCGCCAGAGATCGATCTGGGGCAACCCGTGGATGCCCAGCGTCTGCGACAGCTCGCCGCAGTGGTAGGCCTCGTGGGTCAGCAGGCGCTGGACGATCGATGCCCGGGTATGCAGCTGGCGCTCGTCGCCGTACATCCGCTCGACCCTCTCGTCGAGCATCGCCGGCGTCCAGCGATCGAGGCATCGATCGATGATCGCCCAGGTGGTGTCGAGGGCCATCACGAGCTCGTCGGCGCGACGCGGATGATCGAGGTCATCCTCCCAGCCCTCGTCGCTCAGGGGATCGAACGGCGTCGTCGAGGCACCCGGCTCGCCGAGCACCGTGCACAGCCAGTAGACGCGGGTGCCGGCCGTGTGCCCGACCGTCGCCCAGATCGGCCACCGGTCGGGTGCTGGGCGGATCGCGAGCTGCTCGGCGGACATCGGGCCGACGATCTCGGTCAGGCGCCGGTCGTACTGCGGCCAGCGGTCGTAGAACGGTCGGATGGGCATGGCACCAGCCTAGACGCGATGCAGGTTGCTATCCTGCCGCCGGTGCGCACCATCCTCGCCCGGCCGCTCGAGACGTTCGCGCCCACGAGGCTCGGTCGGAGCTTCCGCTGGCTTCTGTCGGCCACGATCATCAACAACGTCGGCGACGGCGTCGTCCTTGCGGCCGGTCCGCTGCTCGTCGCGTCGCTGACGAGCGATCCATTCCTGGTGTCGTTGGCTGTCCTGAGCGAGTACCTCCCGGTCCTGCTGTTCGGCGTCCTCGGCGGCGCCGCGGCGGATCGGTTCAATCGCCGACGCATGGTCGTCGTGGCCAACGTCGGGCGGGCTTTCGCGCTGACCGTCCTCGTCGCGACGATCGTCAGTGGGTCCGTGGGCATCGGCGTCGTGCTCGTCACCCTGTTCGTCCTCGGCACGGCCGAGACGTTCGCCGACTCCGCCAGCAGCACGCTCCTGCCGGGCATGGTCGCGCGCGACGACCTCGGCATCGCCAACGCGCGGATGCAGGGCGCGTTCCTGCTGACCAACCAGCTGGTGGCCCCACCGATCGGAGCCTTCCTGTTCGCCGCCGGCACGGCGATCCCATTCGCGACGAACGCGGTCTGCTTCGTGCTCGGGGCGCTGCTCGTGTCACGGGTCGTGACCAGCACCACGAATGAGCTCCGCGAGCGGTCGAGCCTTCGGACCGAGATGGGGGAGGGGATCCGCTGGCTCATGGCGCATCCGCCGATGCGGACCCTGGCGCTGACGATCTTCACCTTCAACGTCACGTTCGGGGCCGCCTGGTCGGTCCTCGTGCTCTACGCCAGCCAGCGACTCGGGATGGGAGACGTGGGGTTCGGCCTGCTGACGACCGCGGTCGCCGTCGGCGGGGTCATCGGGATCGTGTCGTACGGGCGGCTGGAACGACGGTTCTCACTCAGCGACATCATGCGGGTCGGCCTGCTGATCGAGACCGCCACCCATCTGTCCCTCGCCGTCACGACCTCACCCGCGGTCGCGTTCGCCACGTTGGTGGTCTTCGGGGCCCACGGCTTCATCTGGGGCACGACCTCGACCGTCGTGCGACAGCGGGCCGTGCCCGACGAGCTACTGGGTCGCGTCACCGGCGTCTATCGCGTCGCGATCGTCGGAGGACTGGTCATCGGCGCCCCGATCGGAGGCCTGCTCGCCAGTACGTTCGGGATCACCGCCCCGTTCTGGTTCGGCTTCTTCGGATCGGCGCTGCTGGTCGCGATCCTATGGCGTCATTTCGATCTCATCGTCCACGCGGGCGAGGCGAGCAGCGGGTGACGGCGGCGACATCCGTGGCGGAGTGCGATCGCTCCGCCGGATGCGCGTACGCTTGGGGCATGGATCTCGTGATCGACTACATCGAACTGGCCGTCGACGACCTGGCCCAAGCGAAGGCCTTCTATGCGAAGGCGCTCGGGTGGACGTTCACGGACTACGGCCCCGACTATGCGGGGATCCAGGACCCCAGGAACCCTGGCCAGGAGTTCGGCGGACTGTCGGAACACCCGGTTCCGTCCCGCGGCGAAGGCGTCCTGGCGCTGGTGCGGACCGATGACGCCGACGAAACGCTGGCGGGTGTGATCGAGGCCGGAGGCCGCATCATGGTGGAGCTGCACGAGTATCCGGGTGGCCGGCGGTTCACCTTCGCCGACCCATCGGGCAACATCCTCGGGGCCTACCAACCACACGACTAGGCGAGTGGGTTCGGCCGGAACACCGGTCAGCCGAGCGGCTTGAGCCGGGCGATCGGGATGATCCGATCGGTCTTTGACGGGTAGTCGGCAAACTGTGGGTGTTCAACGACGTGTTGGTCCCACAGCCTGTCGCGATCGGCACCTTTCGCGACCGTGGCGCGGGCCTCGAAGGTCTGGCCGTCGGCTTCGACCGTCACGACGGGGTTCGCGACGAGGTTGGTGAACCACGCCGGATCCTCGGGTTCGCCGCTCTTCGACCCGACCACGACGTAGTCGTCCCCATCGCGCGAGAAGCTCACGACGACCGTTCTCGGTTCGCCGCTCTTCGCCCCGGTCGTCGTGAGGATCAGCACGGGGCGCCCCTGGAAGTAGCCACTCGTGGGGCGGCCGTTGGCGCGGATGTCGGCGATCAGGTTCTTCGTCCAGTCGGCGTAGTCGGTCATCGGAGATCCTCGGGTGTCGCGATACCCTCCAGTTGCGTAAGCAACCATCCCACAGATCGGCGGTCTCCGCTCGACACGTCCTGCCAGTGAACAGGCCGGCGTGTTGATCGCTGTCGACGTGCTGAGCTGGGCGGCGGTCCAGCCGACCGCCTTCTCGAGTGTGAAGTCTTGGGATTCCGTCCTCGCGAATCCCCGAGTCGAGGCCAGGGCAGGTGAGCGCGGGTGATGAGCGTGGTGGACCGACCGCTGGCAAACCGGCCGTCAGCCCGCCAGCTCGAGCAGCTTCATCGTCGTCGCCCAGTTGCGGATCGTCATCGACGCGTAGAGCGGCGATCCCATGGCCTTGCTCAGGCGGCTCCTCGTGCGCTCTGTGCTCAGGCGCTGCGAGTAGATCACGCCGTCGCCAGGCCACACCGTGTCGACGCCGGGGCGCGGGTCGAATGCCCGCATCGCGGTCGCCGCGTCGACCCCCATCAGGAAGATCGCATCGCTGTGGTAGGTATCGGGGTGCTCGCCGAAGCCCGGCGGTTTCCGGTTGACGACGGCCTTGAGCTGGGCACGGGTGAGGACGAGCACCTTGACGAGCTCGCTGTGCAGGCGGAAGGCGTTCGGCAATGCCGCTTCGATCTCCTGCTTGATGGCTTCCGGTTCGCGGTCGGAGGTCAGGATCACGTTCCCGCTGGCGATGTACGTGGTGACGTCCGCATAGCCCAGCTCGCTGAGCAGGTCGCGCAGGCGCGCCATCGGCACAATGTTCTTACCGCCGACGTTGATGCCGCGCAGGAGGACGACGTACCTGGTCACGCCGTCTAGGCTACCGGCCCACGCGATCAGTCGCGTTGATTGGCCGCCATGAGACCTCTGGCGCGGCGGGACACCTGACACGGGAAGGGTGTTGATCATCCCGTGCAGGCCGCGCTGTGACAACTTCCAGGACACTTCGAGGAGACTTCAATGGCAACGCCTCTCTCGTGGAAGCGGACCAGACATAACTCACCTTATCGGCAGTGAGTTAGAGGAGTTCGCGAAGCCCCGCGGCCGACGACGGGCTGAACGCACCGGCTGACGCAACGGACTTCGAGCGTTCCCCTTGCCACGCCGGTCGAGCGCACCGACACTCGAGGGCCAAACCCGAACGGATCCTGGAGGTCGGGGTTGCGCATCCGCTGGCGGTTCACGATCTTGTGGACCGTCATCTGCCTGGCCATCTTCGCCTCGCTGGTGAGTACCGCACGCACGCCAGCCGAACCGGGCTGCTTCGAATACTGCTCGCTCAACGCGGACGTCGCCCGAGGGATGATGGTGATCGTCGTCGCCGTGTGGCTCATCGTCGCCGTTGTCGCCAACGGGTTGTGGTGGTTGGCGACGACCACCCCCTGTCCCCGGTGTGGCAGGCGGGTCGACCCGGCGGTCAGCTCGTGTCCGGCCTGTTCGTACGACCTTCGTGGGGGTCGGCCACCGGGTGCCGGCGACCCGCCGTCCAAGACGGGCTGATCGAGCTCCCGATCACGCGACCCGGCAGGCCAGGTAGACGTACAAGGGCAGGTCGAGGGCGACGTGGATCGCGATCGGCAGGAACAGCGATCGCGTCCGGACGGTGATCAGACCGGCGATCAGACCGCCTGCGGCGAGGGCCAGGACCAGGATCGGCGCGGAGCCGATGACATCCGGCCCGCCGTGCGCCAGGCCGAAGACGACGGCCTGGAGGCCGACGGCAGGCGCCAGCCCGATCACGCGGGCGGACCAGCCCATCAGCGCCCCACGGTAGGCGATCTCCTCCATGATCCCGTTCGCCAGGGCGAAGACGAGGGCGGGCAGGAGCGCCGCGGGGTTCGACGTGTCGAGACCGAACGAGCCGAAGAACGGCCGTGCCAGGGCCGGGCCGAGGGTCAGTCCGAGCACGCCGAACAGGGCGAACCCGAGCACGCCGACCTCGAGGACCCGGACCGATGGACGAAGGAGCCAGAGGCTCGCCGCGCGGGCGCGCAGGATGACCGCCAGGAACGCGACGGACGCGAGCACGATCGCCGCTTCGATGAGGCGCCAGATCGCCGGTGGCGACAGGACGTTCGCGCAGTCGGCGCCGTTCAGCGCGGCCGCCGGCGGCGCGATCAGCCCGAAGCACAGGCTGAGCGCCACGGGCACCGGCGCGGCCCACGCCCACCGGACGGGAGCGTCCCGGCGGATGGCGACGATCGTGCCTGCCACCAGGGCGACGAGGACCGCCAGCCGCGTCTCGCGAACGGCGGACGCCAGGATCAGGAGGGCGATCGGCAGGAGGGCGCGCGCGGCTCCGGCCGGATCCCGGGGCAGCGCGGCGCGAGCGGTCAAGCCGGGTCGGTCGTGGTGGCGGCGGGGACGTTGCTCCCCGTGACGATCACGAGCGCGGCACCCGGAGCGGGATCGTCGTCGGCCAGGACGGCCGCCCACGACGCTGCGGCTGACCCTTCGACCGTGACCCCGAGCTCCGCGGTCAGCTCGGCCTCGGCGACGTGCAGCCGCGCTTCGGGGATCAGCCGCATGTCATCGACCCGTCCGACCATCAGGTCGAGCGCCTCGGGGACGGGCACCCGGGTCGCGATCCCGTCGGCGTAGGTCGCGGCGGTCGGTGTCTCGACCGGGCTCCCCTGCCGCCACGACAGGGTCATCGACGGGGCGAGGTCGGACTGGACGCCGATCACGCGACAGAACGGAGCGGCCGAGCGCAGCCACGACCCGACCCCGACGATCAGAGCGCCGTTGCCGACCGGGACGTAGGCGGTCCCGAGCTCGGGCAGCGCGCCGGCGTCGATCGCGTCCGTCAGCTCGGCCGCGAGCGTGGCAGCTCCGGTCGAGATGCGCGGATCCTGCCCGTCGACGAGGAGGCGTGCCCCGGACGATCGAGCATGTGCGTCCGCAGCGAGCCGAGCCTCGTCGAAGTCGCTCCCCTCCTGGATCACGGTCGCGCCGAGCGCACGCATCCGGGCGACCTTGAGCGGATTCGCCGTCGTCGCGGCGAAGACGGTGACCGGGACGCCGAGCTCACGGCCGGCGAACGCGACGCCCTGCCCGAAGTTGCCGGCGGACGCCACGACCAGCGGGCGGTCCGGGCCGATCGACCCCTCCCCCACCAGCTCACGCACGGCGTGCCACGTCCCGCGGCCCTTGAAGGACCGGATCGGGTTCACCGTCTCGACCTTGACCACGACCGTTCGACCGGCTCGCGCTGAGAGGCCGTCGTGGACGAACTGGGGGGAGCCGGTGAAGGCGGGATGGAGCGTGGCCGACGCGAGCCGGATGGCGCTCGGTTCGAGCACGTCGCTGGCTCGAGCCGGCACGGTGGGCTGGGCTAGGGCGCCCGGCCGGCGCCGACCGGCGCGTCGGCCGCAGCGACCTCGGCCGCGATCGCCGCATCGGCCTCACGGGCCGCGGCCGCCATCTCCGCCGGTGGGAGCTGTGCGCGGTGGCGCTCGACGAGCGTCGGGATGAGCTCCGACCAGTTGTGCCCGACGACCCGGACGCGGACCCGCCAGGCGCGGGCGACGGCCGTCTCGAGCAACTGGCGCTCGCGCCTTCGGAGCGCATCGTGGTCCAGGTCGCCGATCGCGATCAACGGGGCGAGCGCCGCGAACGGCGGGAAGGTGTAGGCGTCGTCGGTGTTCTCGATCAGGCGATCGATGGTCAGGTCGAACGCGGGCTCCTCGGCCAGTGGCGGGCTGCCGCGCTCCATCAGGACGATCGAGTCGATCGGCGCCCGGTCGGTCATGTCGCAGTCGATCAGTGACTGGACGTGGTATTTGGGCGGCGGGACGATGAGCTGGACCCACGAATTGATCGTCACGATCGGGACGTTGAGCCGACCGAGGGCATGCCCGGCGCTCCGACCGCCCTTCGAGTGGACGCGGCTGCGGATCGCCAGCATGAATCGATCGGCCCGTGGCAGCGCCTGGTCGTTGACGGCGCTCATCGTGTGCGAGCTCAGCGTCATCGGCTTCGGGTAGCTGAGGATCTCGCCCTCGGCGGTCAGGATCGCCATGTCGTCGGAGATGAAGCCCCAGCTCCGCTGCATCAGCAGGCGCAGGACCGTGCTCGTCTTGCCGGTGTCGGTCTGGGCCGACATGATGATCGCGCCGCGCTCCGCGTCGATCGCCGCGCAGTGGAGCAGCACGAAGCCGCGGGACACCAGCCAGAAGCGGAGCAGCGGCTCGACCATGTTCGTGTACAGCACGTGGTGCGACCAGGTCAGCAGCCAGTTCGCGTCGAGCTCGATCCGGTCGCCGATGCGCACGTCAAAGGCGGCCGACAGCAGCCCGAAGTGCTCGCGGTAGCGGATCACCCCGTCGGACCCCTTGATGGTCGAGACGTGGAGGTGCGGTCCCCCACCGATGGCCCGTCGCGAGATGACGATGTCCGGCTCGACCCGGTGGGTGACGTTGAACGCGGCCAGCTCGGGGAGATGGACCGTCGAGGTGATCCGGACGATGCCGTGGACGTCGTACTGGTACGACCCGTCGATCGGCACCTGGTCGCGCCGATCGCGACCGGCCCAGATCCAGTTGTCGGCGACGAGGTAGCGGACCCCGAAGGTCAGGCCGAGGGCGACGAGGTTGGAGATCAGATAGTGGATGCCGGCGATCTCGGTGAGGATGTGGAGCGTCGGCAGACGGATGATCTGGGTCACGAGGTTCAGCAGGTTGAAGGTCAGGTAGCGCCACAGCAGGTGGCCGCCGACCTCACGACCGCGGAAGACCCACAGCTCGATCAGGACGAAGTTGGTGAAGGTCGACACCTGTGACGAGAGGAGCGCGGCCCACAGGAGCTGCTGCTGGCCCATCGCCGTGACGAAGAAGTGCAGCGCGACCTCGTTGACGACGATGCCCGAGATCCCGACGAGAGCGAACTTCGAGGGGCTGAGGAGGGACCGGAAGAGACGACGAACCCGCGGTCGGCGGTGCCAGCGCGTGGGCACCTGGGCGTTCGAATTGGACGTCGTCACAGATCCCTCGGAACGGGCGCGGTCGAACGGCATCGTAATCGAGGGGTGAACGGAGCGTCAAACCGCGTGGCGCACGGAAACGCCCGAAGGAACCAATCGATCCGCTGGTCCGTGGCCGCCGATGCAAGCACCTACGACTCGGTTCCATCGTATCCCGGTCCGACCTCGTCGCCGCCGATGCAAGCACCTGCGTCGCCGCTGCCGGTCCGTCATGGCCCCTTCGGGCAAGACCTACTGTATGGGCGGGCTCCCCGCGCTGGCTATGGGGTTATCCACGAACTTGGCTGGCGGGTCGGCCATTCCTCGGTCGTTGTCCACGGTCCGTCCACGGCCCCATCCCGGCGCCCGAGCGGGGCGGTCAGCAATGCGCGGCTGACGGGGGGCAGACACCGCAGGCCAGGCCGGAAGCCCCACCGTGGCTCGGAGCCCGGCCGACCAAGTCGCGGAGACCGCGGCAAGGATCTCCGGTCGCCGCGTTCGGCCGCCTGAGTGGACCTGACGAGGGACGAAGAAATGCCCGGAGGAACCGTCGGCCCTCTGCCGAGTCCCCTGAAGCAAGCTCCAGCGGTCTCAAGGCTTCGGTCCATCGGCCCCTTCGGGCAAGACCTACTATGGCCCGCCGCTCCCCCACCCGGCTAGCGGCTTATCCACGAGCTTCGACATCGCGAGGCCGGAATCGCGGCGGTTGTCCACCGCTCGTCCACCGGGTCGGGCCGGGCCCGGGAGGATCCCGCCGGAGCTTGGACGAGTCTCATGGATCCCGCGCCGCGGGTCACCGGCCGACGGTGCCGCCATCCCCCGGGCCGCGCCGATCCCGACCCTGGCGTGGCGCACGGAAACGCCCGAAGGAACCAATCGATCCGCTGGTCCGTGGCCGCCGATGCAAGCACCTACGACTCGGTTCCATCGTATCCCGGTCCGACCTCGTCGCCGCCGATGCAAGCACCTGCGTCGCCGCTGCCGGTCCGTCATGGCCCCTTCGGGCAAGACCTACTGTATGGGCGGGCTCCCCGCGCTGGCTATGGGGTTATCCACGAACTTGGCTGGCGGGTCGGCCATTCCTCGGTCGTTGTCCACGGTCCGTCCACGGCCCCATCCCGGCGCCCGAGCGGGGCGGTCAGCGTTCGAGGGGCCAGACGGTCCGCTCGGTCGAGGGCAGGCCGTCCGCGTCGAGCGTCGCCACGAGGTCGCCATCGGCTCCGGCGCCGCCCGACAGCCGCCAGGTCGACGGTCCGAGGCGCTCGATCCGGAGCGATCCGGGTAAAGGGATCAACCGGTCGTCGATCCGCAGGACTTCGGCCTCGGCGGACCGGCCGTCGTCGATCCCGCGTCCGATCCAGGCGACGGCGATCGCCGTGACCGCCGGCGAGCCCTCGACGAGGATCGCCGCCCGGTCCCGGGCCCAGGCGAATGCCAGATGTCGGATCCCGTCGGGCGTCACGACGTTCCCATGCAGGGTCGTGCCGGCGGCGTCGGGATGGAGCGTCAGCAGCCCGGCCGCGGTCGACATCTCCAGGCGACGGAGGTCGCCGCCGGGCTCCGTCTCGGCGAGGATGGTGCGGAGGACGACACCGTCTCGGGACGTCGACTCGCGCCAGCGGCGCCCGCGCCGACCGTCGGCCGCCGACCAGACGACGAGATCGCCCGACGGGAGGTCCGTTCGCCCGCCGAGCCGGGTCGATCTCGAGCCGGCCACGATCAGACCCGGGCCGCCTCGGCGGCCTGGGCGGCGATCAGCTCCAGCTCGCCGGCGAGCGCGGGCGCGACCCGCCCGCGAACGTGCACGGCATCGGACCGGTAGTCGATGTCGACCGCTCCTCGCTCGCGCAGCCGGGCGAGCAGGTCGCCGGCCGTGTACGGCACGTCCAGATCGATGTCGACCCAGAGCGAGGCGAGGACCGCCGCCAGCTCGGTCCGCAGCGCGTCGAGCCCGAACCCGGTCACCGCGCTGATCGGGACCGTGCCCCCGACGATCGGCGACGGCGTGGCCGCATCCGTCCGGGCCCGGTCATGGAGCAGATCCACCTTGTTCAACGCGACGAGCCGTGGCTTGTCGCCGGCACCGAGCTCGTCGAGGACCGCCTGGACGGTCTGTCGGTGCTCGGCGGCGTGCGCGTCCGAGGCGTCGACGACCTCCAGCAGGACGTCGGAGCGGTTGACCTCCTCGAGCGTGGCCCGGAACGCGTCGACCAGCTGATGCGGCAGCTTGTGGATGAACCCGACCGTGTCGGTGACGATCGCCGTCTGCCCCTCGCCCAGGCGGACCTGGCGGCTGGTCGGGTCGAGCGTGGCGAACAGCTTGTCCTCCGCCAGGGCGACCTCGCTCCCGACCAGGGTGTTGAGCAGCGTCGACTTGCCCGAGTTGGTGTAGCCGACGATCCCGACGGTGGGCATCAGCCGTCGGTCGCGGACCCGGGCGGCGGTCTCCCGCTGCTGACGGACCTGCTCGACCCGTTCCTTCATCTTCTTGATCCGCTCGCGGATGAGCCGCCGGTCCGTCTCCAGCTGCGACTCCCCCGGGCCGCGGGTCCCGATCCCGCCTCCGGTCCGCGACAGGTGCGTCCACATCCGGGTCAAACGCGGCAGCTGGTACTCGAGCTGGGCGAGCTCGACCTGGAGCCGACCCTCGTGGGTCTGGGCGTGCTGGGCGAAGATGTCGAGGATCAGCCGGCTCCGGTCGATCACCTTGACCTTGAGCAGCTCCTCGAGCGCCCGCTGCTGGCTGGGCGACAGCTCGTCGTCGGCGATGAGCACGTCGAACCCGGTCTCGCTCTTGGCGGCCACCAGATCCTCGGCCTTGCCCTTGCCGACATACCAGTTCGGGTCGATGTGCCGCCGGTTCTGCCACTCCGCCCCGACGACATCGGCGCCCGCGGTCGTCGCGAGGCTGGCGAGCTCGGCCAGGGAGTCCTCGACCGGCCAGCCGGCATCCTGACCGGTGTCCACGCCGACCAGGAACGCCCGCTCGACGGGCTGGGTCAGGTCGATCATGGACTTCGGCATCGCCGGAAGGATAGCCCCTCGGGTGCGGATGGACGTCAGCTGCGGGTGAGCAGCCGGGTCACGACCGCGCGAGCGCGCTCGTCGGGCTCCTCGGCCCCGCCGACGTCGAGCCATTCGATCTCGGGCTCGGCGCGGAACCACGTCCGCTGGCGCTTGGCGAAGGCGAGGTTGCGCGAGGCGTCGAGCTCGATCGCCTCGTCCAGGGTCCGCGACCCGTCGATCAGCTCCCAGGCCTCCCGGTAGCCGATCGCCGAGAACGCCGGAAGCGACGGGTCGAAGCGTTCGCGGAGCGCCCGGGCTTCGTCGATGAGGCCGTCGGCGAACTGGGAGCGCGCCCGGTCGGCGACCCACCGAGCGTGGATCCCGGGCGCGGCACGGAGCCCGATCCAGGCGATCGGCCCCGGGTAGCCCTCGGGAACGGGCAGCGGGCGATCGCCGCGAAGCTCGGCGATCTCGAGGGTGCGCACGACCCGTCGCGGGTTGCGCAGGTCGATCGGCGCGGCGAGGGTCGGGGCGAGGGCCTGGAGCCTCGCGACGAGCGCCGGCAGGCCGTCGGACAGCAACTCGGCCTCGATCCGGGCGCGGACCGCGGCGTCGCTCGGGAGCGCCTCGGTCGCGATCCCGCGTCCGATCGTGCGCAGGTACAGGCCCGTCCCGCCGACGAGCAGCGCGACCCCGCCCCGCGCGGCGATCCCGGCGAGCGCGGCGCGGGCGTTCGTCGCGTACTCGGCGACGCTGAATGGCGAATCCGGATCGACCAGGTCGAGGCCGTGGTGCGGGACGCGGGCCCGGTCCGCCCGGCTCACCTTGGCCGTCCCGATGTCGAGCCCGCGGAAGACCTGGCGCGAGTCCGCCGAGACGATCTCCGCTGGACGGCCCTGCCCGATCAGCCACTCGGCGAGGCGGATCGACAGTCCGGTCTTCCCGGTCGCGGTCGCTCCGGCGATGACGACCAGCGGCGGGGCGTCGGTCACGCGTCGACGACCGTTCCCCGCAGCGAATACGGTCCGGCATGCTCGATCCGCGCCGTGACCAGCCGCCCGACGAGCTCCGGACCCCCGGCCAGATGGACGACCTTGTGCTCGCGCGAGCGACCCGAGACGGACGCCGGGCGCGCCTGCCCGGTCATCGGGCTCGTGGCAGCGGCACCATCGCCGGTCGACTCGTCTTCGTGCCCGTGCGTGCGGGGAGCGACGACGCCCTCGACGAGGACCTCGACCGCCCGACCCGTCCAGGTCCGGTTCCGCTCGAACCCGATCGCCTCCTGGACGGCGAGCAGCTCATTGAGCCGGCGGCGCTTGTCGGCCGGTGCCACGTCGTCGGCGAGTCGACCGGCGGGCGTGCCGGGACGGACCGAATAGGCGGCCGCGAAGACCTGGTCGTAGCGGACCTCGCGGAGGACATCGAGCGTCGCCTCGAACTGCGCCTCGGTCTCGCCGCAGAAGCCGACGATCACGTCGGTCGAGATCGCGATCCCCGGGACGGCGCCGCGGATGGCGGTCAACCGCTCGAGGTAGTGCTCGATCGTGTACTGGCGGCCCATCGTCCGCAGCACCCCGTCATCGCCGGACTGGACGGGCAGGTGGAGGTGCTCGCAGACCGACGGGCAATCGGCCATCGCGGAGATCAGCCGGTCCGACAGGTCCCACGGATGCGAGGTGACGAACCGCAGCCGTGGGATCGCCGGCACCCCGTCGGCGGTCCGGATCGCGTCGATGGCGCGGATGAGCTCGGCAAGATCCGGCCGGCCGCCGAGGTCGAGCCGGCGGCCGGCCCAGCGCTCCGTGGCGATGTGGCCGAACCGATCCTCGACAGGCAGGTCGTGCCCGTACGAGTTCACGTTCTGGCCGAGGAGCGTCACCTCGCGGTAGCCGGCGGCCGCCAGCGAGCGGGCCTCGGCGACGATCTCGTCGAACGGACGGCTGCGCTCGGGACCGCGGCTGAACGGGACGATGCAGTACGTGCACGTCTTGTCGCAGCCGTACACGATCGGCAGCCACGCGCTGACCGCCGACCCGCGCGCCACGTGACCGCCGGCCACCGCCGCGGCGCGGGTCGCCGAGAGACCGTCGGCCGCGCCGACGACCGTCCGGCCCACCCGTGTCGTCGTCCCGACCGTTCCGGCGAGCGGTCCGGCCCCGATCGCGGCCTGGGCGGAGGCGAGCCCGAGTCGATCGACCAGCTCGGGCTCCTCGTCGGGTCGGAGGAACAGGTCGACGGCCGGGTAGCGTCGGCGGAGGCCGGCCCGGTCGGGTTCGCGGACCGCGCAGCCGGTCAGGACGATCCGGACGCCGGGTCGAGCCGCCTTGAGCCGGTTGAGGTGACCCTGGCGCCCGATGACCTTCTGCTCGGCGCCCTCGCGGATCGCGCAGGTGTTGATGACGACGAGGTCGGCCTCGTCGAGGCTGGCTGCCTCGGTGCACCCGGCCGCCAGCAACCGGCCGGCCATCTCCTCGGAGTCGCTCCGGTTCATCTGACAGCCGAGGGTCCACAGGTGGAAGGTCGGGAGCGCCCGAGGGTCCGTCAGGTACTCGGTCAGCCGCCCGTCGTCCGGCAGGTCGGGGTGCCGGGCAGCGGGACCCGGCGCGGCCGGCGGGACGAGGTCGAGGATCGGCAGCTGGCGGGCCATCAGGCGGGACTCGGTCCATCATGGGTCGAGGTCGAGCGCGGCCTGAGCGCGGTCGCCAGGCGGTCGCCGACGTCGGGGGGAACCCACAACTCTGCGTGGGCCTCGGCGTACGTGCCGGTGTCGCCATGGTAGTCGGAACCGCCCGTCGCGACGAGGGCGAGCTCCGCGGCGACCGCCCCGACGGACATCACGGTCTCGCGGTCGAACGACCGGTAGTACACCTCGAGACCGCCGAGGCCCGCGTCGCGCAGCTCGCGGACGATCTGGATCCGTTGCGCGGCCTCGGAGAAATGGGCGAGGGCCGGCAGGCCGCCGGCGGCGCGGATCGCGTCGATCGCCTCGAGCGGCCCGATCCCCTCGCGCGGCACGTACGCCGGCCGGCCACGTCCGAGGTAGCGGGCGAAGCCGTCCTCGACGCTCGTGACGTACCCCTTGGCCTGGAGCAGGCGGGCGATCGTCGGGCGCCCGAGCGACGCGGTCTCGTCGGGGTCCAGCCGGTCCGCGACGTCGTCGACGGACAGGTCGAGCTCGCGCAGCCTGGCAAGCGTTCGGTCGAACCGCACCCGTCGCCGGCTGCGCTGCTCCGCGAGCGTCGCCTCGAACGATCCGTCGTCCGGATCGACCCCGAGCCCGAGGATGTGCAGCTCGCTCTCCCACAGGTCGGGCAGCGCGCCGGTCAGGCAGTTGATCTCCACCCCGGGAAGAAGGGTCAGCCCCGCGGGCACCGTGGAGGCGCCCGGCGCGACCAGCTCGCGGTAGGCGGACAGATCGTCGTGATCGGTGATCGCCAGGAGCCGGACGCCGGCGCGGGCGGCGGCCGACACGAGGGCGCTCGGCTCGAGGACGCCGTCGGACCGGATCGTGTGCGTGTGGAGATCGATCGTCGAGGGGCCGGGCGGAACGATCGGGTCGTCGGACGGATCGTGACGCCGCCGCGGCACCGGGCTCAGACCTCGACGAGACGCTGGATGCGCTCGATCGCCAGGGCGCGCCCGGTCGCCGGATCGATATCGATCTGGGTGGCGTTGAGGATGACCGACCCCTCCCCCACCTCGAACCGCGTCGGCAGCGCGTTCAGGAACCGCGGCAGGACCGTCTTCGGGTCGAACCCGATGACGCTGTGGACGGGGCCGGTCATGCCGAGATCGGTCTGGTAGGCGGTCCCCCCGGGCAGGATCCGCTCATCCGCGGTGACCACGTGGGTGTGGGTCCCGACCACGGCGCTCACCCGCCCGTCGAGGTACAGGCCGAGCGCGTTCATCTCGCTGGTGACCTCGCAGTGGAAGTCGACCAGCCGGACCGGCGGGAGCGGATCGGCGGCCTCCTCGAACAAGCGGTCCGCCTCGGTGAACGGGTTGTCGATCGGCTGCATGTTCGTCCTGCCCTGGAGGTTGATGACGGCGACATCGGTGCCATCGAGCGCCCCGTGGACCACCATGCCCCGGCCGGGGACGTCGCGGGTCCCGTAGTTGAGCGGACGGAGGACCCGATCGGAGGTGTCGAGGAACGGGTAGATCTCGCGTTTGTCCCAGATGTGATTGCCCGACGTGATGACGTCCACGCCGGCGGCGAACAGCGCCTCGGCGAGCGAGGGGGTCAGGCCCATCCCGCCGGCGAGGTTCTCGCCGTTGGCCGTGACGAAGTCGATCCCGCGCTCTTCACGAAGCTGAGGGAGGACGCGCTCGAGGGCGTGGCGTCCGGGCTTGCCGATCAGGTCGCCCACCATCAGGACCCGGCACGCGCCGTCGGGACGCGGTGCGTCGCCGTTGGGCGGGTTGCCGAGACGGGTCCGACCCGCGGTCGTCGATGGTTCATCGGTCACGTCGGGATACTAACGGCCCGACCGAACGGTGCAACGTCCCGATGACGACCGCGTCTTACGGTCGTTATCGGGTTCGTCGTCAGCGACCGACCCGACTGGGTCAGCGACGCCATCGGACGACTGCCGTGATGAGGATGCGATGAGAACGACCCGCCCAGCGCGCTCGCAGATGCTGGCGGCGGCCATCCTCGCGTTGGGCGGCGGGCTGACGATCCTCTACGCCGGCTTCATGCCCTTCCCGCCGTTCCGCGACGCTCCGGTCCCCCTGCTCTGGTGGGTGTTCGGGATCCTCGAGCTGGTCGCGGCCGGTGGGGTGCTCCTTGGCCGGTCGTGGGGTCGGGCGATCGGCCTGGGCGTCATCACCGTGGATCTGGTGCTCCTCGTCTTCCGGTTGATGACACGAGTCCCCGTGCTCGATCCGCTGGACCTGCTGGCCAACGTCATCGTCAGCATCGTCGCCACGGCAGTGCCCGACCTGATCGTCCTCTGGATCCTGCTCCGCCGCTGGCCGAAGGACGCGAATCGGCCCTCGTGAGCCAGGGTCGGCTCCGAACGCGCCGCTCGCGCGCCTGCGGTCGACGGAACGATGACGCCCGGGCGCTACGCTCGATGGACGAGCCGCGTCGCCCCGGGGGCCCGCCGGGCGCCGACGCCGTCGCTACTTGGCGTACTCGACGGCGCGGGTCTCGCGGATGACCGTGACCTTGATCTGGCCCGGGTAGGTCAGCTGCTCCTCGATCTTCTTGACGATGTCGCGCGCGAGGCGCGTCGCGGTCAGGTCGTCGATCTCCTCCGGCCGGACGAGGATCCGGACCTCGCGGCCCGCCTGGACGGCGAACGACCGCTCGACCCCGGAGAAGCTCTCGGCGATCGCCTGGAGATCCTCGAGCCGCTTGACGTAGGTGTCCATCGACTCGCCCCGGGCGCCCGGCCGCGAGGCGCTGATGGCGTCCGCGATCTGGACGATCGGCGCCTCGACGCAGGCGTACTCGACCTCCTGGTGGTGCGCGGCGATCGCGTTGACCACCTTCATCGGCAGGTTGTGGCGCTGGGCGATGGCCGCGCCGATCGCGGCGTGCGGACCCTCGACCTCGTGATCGACGGCCTTGCCGATGTCGTGGAGCAGACCGCCCATCTTGGCGATCTGGACGTCGGCGCCGGTCTCGGCGGCGATGACGGCCGCCAGGCGGCTCGTCTCGACGACGTGATTGAGGACGTTCTGACCGTAGCTCGTCCGGTACTTCAGGCGCCCGAGAAGCTTGACGATCTCGGGCGGTAGCCCGGGGACGCCGGCGTCGTAGGCCGCCTGCTCGCCGGCCTGCCGCATGACGAGGTCGACCTCGGCGCGCGCCTTGGCCACGACCTCCTCGATCCGTCCGGGATGGATCCGGCCGTCGCTGATCAGCTTGGCGATCGCCAGTCGGGCGATCTCGCGGCGGACCGGGTCGAAGCCGCTCAGCACGACCGTCTCCGGGGTGTCGTCGATGATCAGGTCGATCCCCGTGGCCTGCTCGAGAGCACGGATGTTGCGGCCTTCGCGGCCGATGATCCGACCCTTCATCTCGTCCGACGGCAGGTGGATGACCGTGACCGTGTGCTCGGCGGTGTGGTCCGCGGCGACCCGCTGGATGGCCGTGACGATGACGTCGCGGGCCTTCTCGTTGGCGTCCTCGCGGGCCCGTCGCTCGATCGCCCGGGCGATCTTGACAGCGTCGTGCTCGGCCTCCTCGCGGACGGCCTCGAGCAGGATCCCCTTGGCCTCCTCACCCGACAGCCCGCTGACGCGTTCGAGCGCCTCGACCTGCTCCTGGTGGGTACGGGCGACGTCCTCGCGGGCCTTGTCGATCTCGCGCTCGCGGTCGATCAGCTTCCGGTCACGACCCTCGAGCATGTCGGCCCGCTGGTCGAGCTGCTCGTCCCGCTGGAGCAGGCGGCGCTCGAGGTTGGCGAGCTCGGAGCGCTTGGCGCGGGCCTCATCCTCAGCCTCGCGCTGGAGTCGGATCTTCTCCTCTTTCGCCTCGAGGATGAGGTCCTTCTGCTGGGTCCGCGCCTTCTCGACGATCAGCGCGGCCTTCTCCTCGGCTTCCTTCATCGAGCGGCTCGCGAACCGACCGCGTACCGCGAATCCGAGGACGACTCCTCCGGCGAGGGCCAACAGGCTGGCCGCCGCCACGACGAGCGGTTCCATCGTCTCTTCCTCCCATCCGACCGGCATCGGTCGAAGGTGTGTGCATCTACGGTGGCGGCCGTGAAGGGCGAAAGAGAGTGGGCTTCGCTCCCCCGTGCCGGCTGTTCCGTTCGAGGCGCCGCAAGGGCCCGCGGCGCGAGTTCGTCTGCGCGTAGCCTACGGCCGGGTGGGACGGCGGGTCAAACGACCACGACGAAACGGTCGGGACGCGTGCGCGTCACTCCTCGGTCGGCTCCTCGGCGGCGGCGATGAGCCCGGCCGACAGCCGCGAGGCGATCTCCGGCCCGAAGCCGTTCCGGGCGAGCAGCGCATACGCCCGGGCGCGTCGCTTGCGTGGGTCGGCGACCCGCTCGAGATCCCGGCGTCGGCGGTCGAGCAGCCGGCGCGCGGCGGTCTCGTCGGGATCGACGCGATCCTCGTCGGCCTCGTCCGAGCCGGATCCTGGTGCGTCGAACCGATCGTCCGAAACTCCAGCCGCTCGCTCCTCGAGGATGGCCGTCACCACCTGGGCGTCGACGCCGCGGAGGCGCAGCTCGCGCTTGAGCGCCATCTCGCCGCGGGGCCGGGCGCGGTCCCGTGATTCGACCCAGTGCCGGGCGAACGCCTCGTCGTCGAGCAGGCCGATCTCGAGCAGGCGCGTGATCGCGCCCTCGACGAGCTCCGGCCGATAGCCGGCGTCGCCCAGACGGCGGCGCACCTCGGCGACGGAGCGAGCCCGCGCTTCGAGGAACCGGAACCCCGCGGCGAGGACGACCTCGGGGTCGTCCACTTCCGCCCGACGGGCACGGCGCTCCGCGTAGGACTCGCGCGGCGGCCGGCGGCCCGGCGCGGTCACCCGCGATCGACCGTCGAGATCGGTCACTCCGCCTCTTCGATGCCCTCGACCGGGACCTTGACCTCGTCGATCCGGCCACGGATGCGACGGTCGATCTCGGCGGCGATCTCCGGGTTCACCTTGAGGAACTCCTTGGACGCCTCGCGGCCCTGACCGAGCCGCGTCTCGTCGAAGGTGAACCAGGCGCCGGTCTTGGTCACGACATCCATCGCGACCCCGACGTCGAGGAGGCCGCCTTCCTTGCTGATGCCTTCGCCGTACATCACGTCGAACTCGGCGACCCGGAACGGCGGCGCGACCTTGTTCTTGACGACCTTCACCCGGACCCGGTTGCCGACCGACTCGGTGCCTGTCTTGATCGTCTCGATCCGCCGGATGTCGAGACGGACGCTGGCGTAGAACTTGAGCGCTCGGCCACCGGGGGTCGTCTCCGGGTTGCCGAACATCACGCCGATCTTCTCGCGGAGCTGGTTGGTGAAGACGAGCGACGTGTTCGAGCGGCTGACCGCGCCCGTCAGCTTGCGCAGGGCCTGGCTCATCAGCCGGGCCTGGATGCCGACGAACGAGTCGCCCATCTCGCCTTCGATCTCGGCGCGCGGCACGAGCGCGGCGACCGAGTCGAGGACGACGCAGTCGACGCCGCCCGACCGGATCAGCGTCTCGGTGATCTCGAGCGCCTGCTCGCCGGTGTCCGGCTGGCTGACGAGGAGCTCGTCGACGTTGACGCCGCAGGCGCGGGCATAGCCGGGGTCGAGGGCGTGCTCGACGTCGATGAAGGCGGCGACACCGCCGCGCGCCTGCGCCTCGGCGATGACGTGCTGACAGACCGTGGTCTTGCCCGACGACTCCGGACCGAAGATCTCGGTGATCCGGCCGCGCGGGATCCCACCGACGCCGAGCGCGAGGTCGAGGGCGATCGAGCCGGTCGGGATCGAGTCGACCGACTGCCGCTCGGCCGACCCGAGCTTCATGATCGAGCCGCGCCCGAACTGCTTCTCGATCGAGAGGATCGCCGCGTCGACGGCCTTGGTCCGCTCGCCGAGGGACTTCTCGCCGTTGCGCTCGAGCTCGCGGTCGCCGGTGATCGTCATCGTCCTGTCGCTCCTGTCGTCATGGCTCGACGGAACGGAGCGATGGCGCCCGCCCGGTCGATCAGCTCTCCTCGGACTCCTCGGCCACGGGCTTCGGCTTGCGCGGCTTTCGGATCAGCTCGACGTTCTGCGGCGGATCCATCATCGGCTGCAGCTTCGGCGCGCTCTTGTCCTTGGGCTTCTTCTTGTGTTCGCGGCTGGGACGGTCCCGGGAACCCATCGACGAACCTCCGCGATGTGGTGGACGGTACGGCTGACACCTTCACGCCGACTGCACGGCCGCTTCTCCGGCACTTATCCGGCCCGCGCGTGACCGCAGCTCCGGGAGCATTCCGGGGAACGTTCCGGCGCGCAGCGCGGAGCGGATCCTGGCCATGAAGTCTAGGGTGAAGGTCAGGTTGTGACAAGTCGCCAGACGGTAGGCGAGGAGCTCCTTGGCCCGGAACAGATGAGCCAGGTACGCCCGCGAGAACCGCCGGCAGGCAAGGCACGGGCAGCCGTCCTGGATCGGCTCGCCGTCGTCGAGGAAGCGCTGGTTCCGGAGGTTCAGGCGGCCCTCGGGGACCCACACCTGCCCGGTCCGCGCGACCCGGGCCGGGAGGACCGAGTCGAAGAGGTCGACGCCTCGATGGACCGCCTCGAGCATGTCGAGCGGCGAGCCGAGACCCATCAGGTAGCGGACGCGGGGATCGTCGCGGAGGATCGGGACCGACACGTCGAGCGCGGCGTTCCGTTCGTCGGCGGTCTCGTCGCCGGCCAGACCGCCGAGGCAGATCCCGTCGAACGGCAGCGAGGCGATGAACCGCGTACTGTCCGCCCGGAGGTCGGGCTCGAGCCCGCCCTGGACGATCCCGAAGATCGCCTGGTCGGTGCGCGTGTGGGCGGCGATCGACCGCTCCGCCCAGCGGTGCGTCCGTTCGGTGGCTTCGGCGACCGCGGCGCGCGAGGACGAACCGGGCCGGACCGGCTGGTCGAACGCGAGCGCGATATCCGACCCGAGCGCCTGCTGGACGTCGATCGCGTGCTCCGGCGTGAACCGATGGAGCGACCCGTCGATGTGGCTCCGGAAGGTCACCCCGTCGTCGTCGACGACCCGCAGCTCGCCGAGCGACACGACCTGGAAGCCACCGCTGTCGGTCAGGATCGGCCGGTCCCAGCCCATGAACCGGTGCAGCCCGCCGAGCCGCTCGATCCGCTCGTGGCCGGGCCTGAGGTAGAGGTGGTAGGTGTTGGCCAGGATGATCGACGCCCCGACCTCGTCGAGATCGTCGGGGTGGAGTGCCTTGACGGTTGCGTTCGTCCCGACGGGCATGAACTGGGGCGTGTCGACCACCCCGTGGCCGACGGTCAGCCGCCCGAGCCGCGCCCGGGTCGCACCGTCCTCCGGCGGCCGGACGAGGACCTCGAACCCGGCGGCAGCAGACGTCACGTGGCCGTCTCGGACTCTTCGAGCGCCGAGTCGTCCCACAGCGGCGGCATGTCCGCTTCGGGCCGACGACGTGGCGGGACCTCGTAGCCGAGACGCCTGAGGTGGGCGCGGCCCCCCTCGGTCAGGATCCTTCCCTGCGGCGTCCGATCCAGGAAGCCCTGGCGCAGGAGGTACGGCTCGTAGACATCCTCGATCGTCTCGACCTCCTCGGACAGGACCGCGGCCAGGGCCGCCACGCCGACCGGGCCGCTGCCGAACTTCTGGGCGATCGCCGCCATGAGCTTGCGGTCCGTCGTGTCGAGTCCGGCGTCGTCGATCTCCATCGCCTGGAGGGCGACATCCGCGGCCGCCTCGTCCACCCGCCCGTCTCCGTGGACCTGGGCGTGGTCGCGGGTCCGTTTGAGCAGCCGATTGACGACGCGCGGCGTCCCGCGGCCGCGCCGCGCGATGGCGTGCGCCGCGCCCCGGGTGATCTCGACCCCGAGGATCCCCGCCGACCGCTCGACGATCGCGGTCAGGTCCGCCTCGTCGTAGAAATCGAGACGATAGGTGGCCCCGAAGCGGTCGCGCAGCGGGCTCGAGATCCGACCCGCCCGGGTCGTCGCGCCGACGATCGTGAACGGCTTCAGGGTCAGCCGGAGCGAGCGCGCCGACGGACCCTTGCCGATCATCACGTCGAGGGCGTAGTCCTCCATCGCCGGGTAGAGGATCTCCTCGACCGCCCGGTTCAACCGGTGGATCTCGTCGATGAACAGGATGTCGTGCTCGTCGAGCGCGGTCAGGATCGCCGCCAGATCCCCGGCTCGCTCGATGGCCGGTCCACTTGTGTAGCGGACGTTGACCCCGAGCTCGCGGGCGATGATCGTGGCGAGCGTCGTCTTGCCGAGCCCGGGTGGCCCGTACAGCAGGACGTGATCGGCCGCCTCTCCCCTGCCCCGGGCCGCCTCGAGCAGGACCGACAGGTTGGCCTTGACCTCGCGCTGGCCGACGTATTCGTCCAGGCTGCGCGGTCGGAGGGTGCCCTCGACCGCCCGGTCGGCGTCGTCGAGCAGGTCGGCCGCGAGGATGCGTTCGGCGTCGTCGGTCATCGGGCGGATGCTACCACGGACGACCATCATTTCGCACGCCTGTTCTACGTCCGGCCATGACGAGCCGGTCTTGCCGGGCCGCTACGCAGGGATGACAATGCCGGGATATGGCGGGCCCAGAAGACCGCACCGGCGCGCCTTCGATGGTGGGGTCGACGCGGGCTTCGGCCACTGGCTCGCCCACCCGCGGCTTCCTGTTCGCCGACCTCCGGGACTACACCCGTTACCTGGAGTCGCACGGCGCCGCTGAAGCCGCCGACCTGCTCGTCCGCTACCGATCGATCGTCCGCGCCGCGGTCGGGAGGTTCGACGGAGCAGAGATCAAGACCGAAGGCGACAGCTTCTACGTCGTCTTCCCGGCGGTCAGCGGTGCGGTCCAATGCGGTCTGGCGATCGTCCAGGCGGCCGAGCGGCCGACGGACGACGGTGGTGACACCCCGGGCCCGATCCCGGTCGGCATCGGGATCCATGCCGGCGAGACGATCGAGACCCCGGACGGATACGTCGGGTCCGCCGTCAACATCGCTGCCCGGATCTGCGCGCTCGCCAAGCCCGGTGAGGTCCTGGTCAGTGACACGGTGCGGGCACTCACCCAGACGGTCCTGCCGGTCACCTTCGTCCCGCGTGGTCGTCGCGCCCTCAAGGGTGTCACCGAACCGGTCGCGGTGTTCGCGGTCGCCGACGCCACCGGCGCATGGTCGGATGGGGGCGGCCGGTCGCGATTGCGGAGGCATCGCCGGATCGTCGCCGGTGGGGTCGTCGGCGTCGTCCTGGTCGTGATCGCGTCGGCCGCCTGGGTGCGGCTTCATCCCGTCAACGCGCTGCCTCCGGGGACCTGGACGATCGGCACGGATTTCCCGATCACCGGCGACGCCAAGGGTCGCGGGATCCCGATCGACAACGCGATCGAGATGGCCGTCGCGGAGACGAACGCGGCCGGCGGCATCGGCGGCGCACAGCTGGCCGTCGACAATCGCGACGACGCGGGGCCGCAGACGACCCCGGGCGGGGCGCAGGATCCAGTCCGCGGGGCTGCGAATGTGCAGGCCCTCATCGCCGATCCGCGGGTGGTGGCGATGATCGGTCCGGCCAGCTCGAAGGTCGCTGCGAAGGTGATCCCACTCACGAATGCGGCCGGCTTGCTCGAATGCAGCCCCGCGAACTCGGACCCCGCCCTCACCAAGCCCCGCAACGGGGCCCTCGACCTGCGCTCCGCCGATCCCGCCCGGATCAACTACATCCGGACGGCCCCAGGAGACGATATCCAGGGCCCGGCCCTGGCCTCGTTCGTCTTCCGTGACCTCGGGGCCAACCGGACGTTGGTCGTCGATGACGCCGACATCGGTCGCGGGATCGCCGACCAGTTCAGCGCCGCCTATCAGAAGCTCGGCGGTCAGGTCGTCCGCCGCGCGCTTAATCCGGACGCCGATCCGGCCACCGTGCTGGGTCCGCTGACCGACAGCGACGCACCCGCCGTCTTCTTCGGTGGCTTCACCCAGACCGGGGCCCCGAAGCTACGGACCGCCATGGTCGCGGCCGGAAAGGCGTCCGTCCCATTCGTGAGCTGGGATGGGATCCAGGACGGGAGCGGCGCGGTCGACGGCTCCTACATCCAGTCGGCCGGGTCGTCGGCCGTGGGTTCGTACCTGTCGCACGCGTCGATCCCGCCATCGAAGGCGGACTTCGTGGAGCGGTATCGAGCTCGCTACGGCACGGAACCCGACGAGTACGCGGCCGCCGCGTTCGCCTGCGCCCAGGTGATCATCGATTCACTGCGATCGGTGGCCGCCACCGGGCCGAGTGCCGGGGACCTGCGCGAGGCGGTCCGCGCCTATGCGGTCGACCCAGCGCATCGCTACGAGACGGCGCTGGGAACGCTCGGCTTCGATGCCAACGGGGACTCGTCCCAGCAGTTCGTGACGTTCTACCGCGTCGATCCGTCCGCCGCCGATGGCCGAGGCGACTGGGTCATCGCCAAGCAGCAAGACTACGGCCCGGCGCCGTAATGAGCCCCGGATCCCGCATGACCTCGTCCGGGGCGCCGCGCCGATCAGTCCCGCAGGAGCGTCCTGAGCGCGGCCTTCACCCGTTCCTCGAGGCTGGCCTCCGCGGCGCCCGGCTCGGCGAGGGCCGCCCGCGAGGCGTCGCGCGCCTCGGCGAGCGAGTAGCCGAGGGCCTGCAGCGCGGCGACGACCTCGCCCTCCCCCGCGCCGCCGGCAGCACCGGCGGATCGCGCCGCGACCCCGGCCGCCGCGACCTTCTCCTTGAGCTCGAAGATGATCCGCTCGGCCAGCTTCTTGCCGATCCCGGGGATGCTGACGAGCATCGCCTGATCCTGCTCGATGATGGCCAGCTGGAGGTCGGCGACCGGACGGCTCCCGACGATCGCGAGGGCGACCTTCGGCCCGACGCCCGTCACGGTCAGGAGGAGCTCGAAGAACCCGAGCTCATCCGCGGTCCGGAAGCCGTACAGCGCCTGGAGATCCTCGCGGACGAGGTGGTGGGTGTGGAGCTTGAGGGTGGATCCCGGCCGGGCCACCGACAGCACGGCCGGCGCGGCGAACACGCGGTAGCCGATCCCGCCGACCTCGAGGACGAGGGAATCGGCGGCGACCGCGCCGACCGTGCCCTCGACCGAGGCGATCATCGGCCGGTCTTCCCGCCCGCCCCGGTCCGCTCGGCGCGCTCCCGGGCGATCGCTTCCCGGACGGCCCGGTCGTAGGCGCTCTCGCCGCGGCTGATCGGCGCGACCGCCGACCGATCGAGGAGCGCGGAGTCCTCCGGCCCCGCGACCCGTTCGCTGTTCGCGATGCAGATCGCGACCGCCAGCGCGTCCGCCGCGTCGTCGGGCGTCGGGACGGCCGCCAGCCCCAGGATCGTCGCGACCATCCGACCGACCTGGGCCTTGTCCGCGGCGCCATAGCCGGCGACCGCGCTCTTCACCTCGTTGGGCGTCGCCTCCCGGACATCGATGTCGTGCTCCGCGGCGGCCAGGATGACGACGCCGCGGGCCTGCCCGACGGCGAACGCCGTCTGGACATTCTTGCTGAAGAACAGCCGCTCGACCCCGACCAGGTCCGGCTGGTGGGTCGCGATCAGCTCGCTGACCGCGTCGTGGATGATCCGCAGCCGTTGCCCGAGCGGGAGGTCGGGCGAGGTCACGATGCACCCGACGTCGAGGGAGCGGAGCGTCGCGCCGTCACGCTCGACGACGCCGTACCCGAGCGCGGCGGTCCCGGGATCGATCCCGAGGACGATCATCCTGCGACTTCGGCGAAGACTTCCTCGGGGATGTCGAAGTTGGCCGTGACCCGCTGGACGTCCTCAAGGTCCTCGAGCAGCTCGACCAGCCGAAGCGCTTGGCGGGCCTTCGCGGCGTCGAGCTCGACGGTCTGCTTGGCGATCATCGCCGACTCGGCCTGGTCGACCTCGACGCCCGCCGCCTCGAGAGCCTTGCGCACGGCCTCGAGGTCCGCGGGCTCGGTGTAGATCTCGATCGGATCCGCCGTGGTGTCGACGTCACTCGCCCCGGCGTCGATCGCCGACAGGGCGATCGAGTCGGCGTCGTCGCCGATGGCCGTGATCAGGCCCTTGGGCTCGAACTGCCAGGCGACCGCGCCGGATCCCGCCAGCTGGCCGCCCGCCTTGGTGAAGATCGAGCGAACCTCGGCGGCCGTCCGGTTGCGGTTGTCGGTCGCCGCCTCGACGAGGATGGCGACCCCGCCGGGGCCGTAGCCCTCGTAGACGATCTCCTCGAACTGCTCGCCGTCGCCGCCCCCGGTGGCCTTCTCGATGGTCCGCTTGATGTTGTCCGCCGGCATGTTGACGGCGCGGGCCTTCTCGATCGCCAGCCGCAGCCGGTAGTTCGCATCGGGGTCGCCGCCGCCCTGCCGGGCGGCCACCGAGATCTCGCGTGCGACCTTGGTGAAGAGCGCGCCGCGCTTGGCGTCATTGGCGCCCTTCTGGCGCTTGATCGTGGACCATTTGGAGTGACCTGACATCGCGGCGGAGTATAGCGGACTATGATGGCCGGACTGCCGCTGGCCCCTCTCGATCGGGCGCGTCGCGGCCCCGCCGCCCTCGGTCCAGCGTCCGTCGATCGCATCATGAGAGGACCCGCTGCATGACGACGAAGAGCGTTGATCTGGCCCACCTCCGGAGCGTCGTCCTGGCCGGTCATTCCGGCTCCGGGAAGACGACGCTGGCCGAGAACCTGCTGTTCAAGACCGGCGCGATCGCCCGTCTCGGGAAGGTCGACGACGGGACGGCGGCGCTCGACTACGAGCCGGAGGAGCATCGGCGCAAGGAGTCGCTGAGCGCGGCCGTGGCGACGTTCGACGACGACGGGACGATCGTCACGATGGTGGACACGCCCGGCTACCCGGACTTCGTCGCCGAGGTCGTGTCGGCCATGGCGGCCTGCGACGGGGCCCTCCTCGTCGTGGACGCGTCGGGCGGGGTCGAGGCAGGCCTCGAGGCCGCCGTCGCGCAGGCTCGATCGTGGGGTCGGGCAGCCTGCTTCTTCATCAACAAGTGCGACCGCGAGAACGCCGACCCGACCGCGGCGCTCGATGCGTTGCGCTCCGCCTTCGGGCCGAAGGTCGCACCGCTCCAGCTGGCCATCGGAGCGGCCGAGTCGTTCAGCGGCTATGTCGACCTCGTCCATCGACGCGCCTGGCAGTGGGACGGCCGGCAGGAGGTCGAGATCCCGATCCCGCCGGAGATGGACGGCGAGGTCAGCCGCCGTCGCGACGAGCTCCTCGAAGCGGCCGCCGAGGCCGACGACGAGGTCCTGGCCAAGTATCTCGAGGGCGAGGAGATCAGCGATCCGGAGCTCGAGGCGTGCCTGCGGAAGGGCGTCAAGGAGTCCGTCCTCGCCCCGGTCCTCGTCGGGAGCGCCACCAAGGGGATCGGCCTGCGCGGACTGCTCGACGCGTTCATCCGCTACCTGCCGTCTCCAGCCGACGAGCCGCCGACGCTCGCCTCCGAGCCCAAGTCGAGTGACGAGGTCCGGGTCGAGCCCGATCCGGACGGGCCCCTCCTCGTGCGGGTGTTCAAGACCGCGGCCGATCCGTACGTCGGACGCCTGACCTACCTGCGGGTCTTCTCGGGGACGCTCCACGGGCAGGGCCACGCCTGGAACGCGAACCGGGATGAGGACGAGCGGATCGGTCAGCTGCTCCTCCTCCACGGCAAGGACCAGGAGCCGACGGGTGAGCTGAAGGCGGGGCAGATCGGTGCCGTCGCCAAGCTGACGGTGACCGAGACGGGCGACACGCTGACGTCGAAGGAACGACCGCTGGTCCTGCCGGCCATCGCCTTCCCGGAGCCGACCCTGCCGGTCGCCATCGAACCGCAGACCAAGGCGGACCTCGACAAGATGGGTGCTGCGCTGCAGCGGATGCTCGAGGAGGAGCCGTCCGCCCGGGTCGAGCGATCGGCGACCGGCGAGCAGCTGCTGGTCGCCCTCGGCGAGGCCCACATCGCGGTGATCGCCGAGCGGCTGAAGCGCAAGTTCGGCGCGGCGATCGTGACCCGCACGCCCCACGTCCCGTACCGGGAGACGATCCGCGGCAAGACCCAGGTCGAGGGCAAGTACAAGAAGCAGACGGGCGGACACGGGATGTTCGGCCATGTCTGGATCGAGCTCGAGCCGAACCCCGGGGGCGGGCTGATCTTCACCGAGCGGGTGGTCGGCGGATCCGTCCCCAAGGGCTTCTTCCCGGGCGTCGAGAAGGGCATCCGCGAGGCCGCGGCCGAAGGCGTGCTCGCGGGGTACCCGCTCAACGACTTCCGAGCGACGCTCTACGACGGATCGTTCCACACCGTCGACTCGAACGAGCTGTCGTTCAAGATCGCCGCCTCGATGGCGCTCAAGAAGGGCGTCATGGATTGCAAGCCGGCGCTGCTCGAACCGATCATGACCGTCCTGGTCACCGTCCCCGAGCGGTACATGGGCGACGTCAACCGCGACCTCAACACCCGCCGCGGTCGGGTCCTCGGGATGGACACGGCGGGTGACGGGCTGCAGATCGTCTCGGCCCACGTCCCGCAGGCGGAGCTTTTCACCTACGCGATCGAGCTGCGC
Organism: uncultured Chloroflexia bacterium; assembly: GCA_963749735.1. GTDB lineage: Bacteria > Chloroflexota > Limnocylindria > Limnocylindrales > CSP1-4 > Chersky-267. The sequence goes on along the minus strand of CAVVNZ010000010.1, from coordinate 60,720 downwards.
TCGCTGACCCACGGACGGGGGACATTCCACGCCGAGGTGGATCACTACGACGAGGTTCCGTCGCACGTCGCCGAGAAGGTCATCGCGGCGCACCGCAAGGAGCTCGAGGCCGCGGGCGTCCACGTGGCCGGGGGCCACTGACCCCTAGCTCGCCGACACCGAGCGCAGCGTCGCGAGGGTCGCCCCGAGGTCGAGGCGGCCCTCGTAGAGGGCGCGTCCCACGATCGCCCCGGCACAGCCGGCTCGTCTGCGCCGCGAGGACATCCGCGGTCGAGCCGATCCCGCCCGAGGCGACGATGTCCGCGGACTCGAAGGCGACCAGGCGACCGAGAAGCTCGAGGTCCGGCCCGCCGAGGAGGCCGTCACGCTCGATCGCCGTGACGACGAGCGTGATCACTCCCTGATCCGTGATGCGAGTCGCTGCATCGACGACCGGGACGCCAGGCGCGCCGGTCCGCCAGCCCGATCCGATCGCGAGGCCGTCGCGGACGTCGAGCGCGACGGCGATCCGATCGACGCCGTGCCGCTCGACCAGCCGGCCGGCGAACCGCGGGTCGTCGATCGCCGCCGTGCCGACGACCGCACGAGTCGCCCCGGTCGCCAGGGCCGAGGCGACGCTGGCCTCGTCGCGCAGTCCCCCACCGACCTGGACGTCGCATCCGGTCCCCCACCGCGGCGACGATCGTCGCGATGACGGCGGTCTGCCGCGGCGAGCCGCCGCGTGCGCCGTCCAGGTCGACGACATGCAGCCAGGTCGCCCCGAGTTCCGCGAACCCGAGCGCAACGGCGACAGGATCGTCGCCGTAGATGGTCTCCCGAGCGAAGTCGCCCTGCCTGAGGCGGACCACGCGGCCTTCGCGGAGATCGATCGCGGGAAGCAGAACGAACGGCTTGACGAGTGCCATGCTGGCATTGTAGCGTTTTAGCACGCTAACATGCTAGTTGGGGACATCGGAACCCCGGACGGGAGATCGGATACCGACGATGGCGACCCAAGACGACTGGTTGAACGACGACACGAAGGCCCTCCTCGAGGCGATCGTCGTCCTCGATGATGTCGATGAAGCGGCCGACTTCCTGCGAGACCTGTGCACCCTCGGCGAGCTGCGCGACATGAGCCAGCGCTGGGCGGTCGTCCGGTTGCTCGATGCGGGCCTCCATTACGGTGAGATCTCCCGGGAGACCGGGGCCAGCACCGCGACGATCACCCGGATCGCCTCGTGGCTGTATCACGGCGAGGGCGGTTACCGCCGGATGCTCGACCGGCTGGCCCAGCGACGTGCCGCGGGAACGAAGCCGTACCCGGCGGGCCCCGAACGATGAGGGAACGGCTGCGGCTCGCCGTCCCGAACAAGGGCCGCCTGGTCGAGCCGACGCTTGCCCTGCTCCACGATGCAGGGCTGGTCTTCGAGGAGCACGACCGGAGCCTCGTCGCCCGAGTCCAGAACTTCGACCTGGACATCCTGTTCGTGCGAACGAACGACGTGATCGAGTTCGTCGGCGACGGGGTCGCGGACCTGGGCGTCACCGGCATCGACCTGTTGTCCGAGACCGGGTCGGGACTCCCGATCCTCCGCGAGCTGCGCTACGGACGCTGTCGTCTCGCAGCGGCGGTCCCGACCGATTCCCCGATCTCGACCGTCGACGCACTCGGCGGTCATCGCGTGGCTACGGCCCATCCGAACACCACCCGCCGGTTCTTCGCCGAGCGGGGCATCTCCGTCGATGTCATCCCGATCTCGGGCGCGGTGGAAGTCGCCCCGCGGCTCGGTCTGGCCGAAGCGATCGTGGATCTCGTGTCGACCGGGTCGACCCTCCAGATGAACGGTCTCCGACCGATCGGCGACGTCCTCGCCTCGCAGGCCATCCTCATCGCCAACCCCGATGCACAGGCCGAGCGGGCGACGGACCTCGGTGCCATCGACACGATGCTGTCGGCCGTCCTCGCGGCGCGTGGTCGGAAGTACCTCATGATGAACGCCCCGGCGGTCAAGCTCGATGAGCTCAGCGGGCTGCTGCCCGGGCTCGAGTCCCCGTCGGTCATCCCGTTGACGCACCCGGGCATGATCGCGATCCACGCCGTGGTCGACGCGGACGCCGTGTGGAGCCTCCTCCCCCGCCTCAAGGCCGCCGGAGCATCCGGCATCCTCGTGCTGCCGATCGAGAAGATCGTCGCATGACCCCGACGCCGTTCACGATGAGCGATCCCGTCGCACCGGCCGGGTACAGCTGGGAGGCGACCAGCGAACAGGTCGCCGCTCGATACGGCATCCCGCTCGAGCGCGTGGTCCGGTTCGACCTCAACACCAGCCCCACGCCGCCCGATCTCGCGTCCCGGATCCTCGCTGCCGGCGACTTCGAGACCAGCCTGTCCGAGTACCCGCCGTCGGACTATCGCCGGCTGACCCAGGCAGCCGCCGCGCGGTATGGCCTGCCGGCCGACGAGATCCTCGTCGGTGCCGGCGCAGACGAGATCCTGGACATCGTCGCCAAGACGTTCCTGCCGGCCGGCGGGGCAGCGATCCTCCCGGTCCCGTCGTACGCGATGTACCGGGTCCTGACCGAGCAGCGCGGCGCCCGGCTCATCCCGATCCCCAGGCTCGGGCCCGATGCCGGCTACGCCATCGACGCGGCGCGCATCCGGACGGCGGCTGCGGACGCCGACCTCGTCTGGCTGTGCAGCCCGAACAACCCCACGGGGCTGCCCGAACCCGACGGGACGATCGCCGCACTCCTCGCGACACTCCGGGAGGACGCCGAGGCCGACGGTCGGATCGCCCCGGTCGTCGTCCTCGACGAGGCCTATGCGGAGTTCACCGGCGCCAGCCTGCACCCGCTCCGCGCCAGCTATCCACGCCTGATCGTCGTGCGGACGCTGAGCAAGGCGTACGCCCTCGCCGGCCTGCGCGTCGGCTTCGCGCTCGCGACGAGGCCGGTCATCGGTGCCATGGAGCCGTACCGCCCGCCCGGATCGGTGTCGACGGTGTCGGTCACGGTCGCGACGCACGCGCTCGAGGACGACGGCATCGTCCGTGAGGCGATCGAACGGGTGGCGGCCGAGCGCGAGCGCCTCACCTCCGAGCTCGAACGGATCGGCTGGCGTCCCGGTCCGAGCCGGACGAACTTCCTGCTCGTCGCCTTCCCGAGCCCGGAGCGCGCGGCCGAGGTCGCGGAGGGCCTCCTCCGGCGGGGCCTCGTGCCACGAACCTTCCCGGCGACCCACCCCCTGGCCGACCACCTGCGGCTCACGATCCGGTCGACCGACGAGGACGACCGACTGATCGCCGCGGCCACCGAGATCGAAGCCGAGCGCAGGGAGACCGGTCGATGACGACGCCAACGGGTCCCGGCAGCACGATCGTCCGGGCCCGCTCCGGACGGCGGGTCAGCCTGGACCGAACGACCCGTGAGACGACGATCTCGCTGACCCTCGACCTCGACGGCACCGGTCGATCCGAGATCGTGACCGGCATCGGGTTCTACGACCATCTCCTGGGCTCGCTCGCCCACCACGGCCTGTTCGACCTCGAGATCCGGGCGACCGGCGACCTCGAGGTGGACGAGCACCACACCGTCGAGGACGTGGCGCTCGTCCTCGGGTCCGCGTTCGCCGAGGCGCTCGGAGATCGCGCCGGGATCGTCCGCTTCGGCGATGCCCGGGTCCCGATGGACGAGGCCCTGGCCGGCGTCGTCGTCGACGTCGGTGGGCGGCCCTACGCCGTCATCGATCTGCCCTTCCGGGGCGAGCGCGCCGGACAGCTCCCGCTCCAGCTCGTCGAGCATGCCCTCGAGGCGTTCGCCCGGACCGCCGGCGCGACCCTCCATGTCAGCGGGGCCGGCCGCAACGATCACCACCTCGCCGAGGCCGCCTTCAAGGCGCTCGGGCGTGCCCTGCGAGCGGCGTGCGCTCCGGATCCGCGGCGGACCGGCGTCGCCTCGACGAAGGGCAGTCTCGGATGACCCACGCGTTCCGCGTCGCGGTCGTCGACTACGGGGCGGGCAACCTCGTCAGCATCGGGCGGGCGCTCGAGTCGGTCGGCGCCGAGGTGACCGTCGTCGGCGATCCCGCCGGGTTCGGGCGAGTCGACGCGCTCGTCGTGCCAGGGGTCGGAGCGGCGGCGCCGGCGATGGACCGCCTCGCCCAGCGCGGGCTCGTCGACCCGATCCGTGCCTGGATCCTCGACGATCGCCCGTTCCTCGGCATCTGCCTCGGGCTCCAGCTGCTGTTCGAGGGGAGCGACGAAGACGGGGCCGAGACGCTCGGTGTGCTCGGCGGTCGGACGGTCCCCCTGGTCGACCCGCCGACGCTCCCCCACATCGGCTGGAACCAGGTCGAGCGACTTCGCCCGCACCCACTTCTCGAGGGCATCCCGGACGGAGCCGACCTGTACTTCGTCCACTCGTACGCGGTCGCGCCCATCGATCCGACGGTGGTCGTCGCCGAGACCGCCCACGGAGGCCGGTTCGCCAGCGTGGTCGTTCGCGACCGGCTGTTCGGGGTCCAGTTCCATCCGGAGCGGAGCGGCCGCGACGGGCTGAGGCTCCTTGCCAACTTCGTCGGATCGACGGATCGCGGGACGGATCGCGGACCCGGCGGCACGCTGGCTGCGCTGGAGGCACGCTGATGCTCCGACGGAGGGTGATCCCGTGCCTCGACGTGGCCGACGGGCGGGTCGTCAAGGGCACCCGGTTCGTCGCCCTGGTCGACGAGGGCGATCCGGCCGAGCTCGCCTCGCGCTATGCCGCCGAAGGGGCCGACGAGCTCGTCTTCCTCGACATCACGGCCGCGCCGGAACGACGCGGGACACTCCTCGACGTGGTCGAGCGCACAGCCAGAGAGGTGTTCATCCCCCTGACCGTCGGGGGTGGGGTCCGCTCGGTCGACGATATGCGAGCCGTCCTCCGTGCCGGCGCCGACAAGGTCGGGCTCAACACGGCGGCGGTCGCCGACCCGGACCTCATCGCCCGCTGCGCCGCCCGGTTCGGTCGTCAGGCGGTCGTCGTCGCGATCGACGCCCGGACCCGCGCCGACGGATCGGGCTGGGAGGTCGTCGTCCGGGGCGGCCGCGACGCGACCGGCGTCGACGCGGTGGACTGGTCCCTGCGCGCGGCCGAACTCGGGGCCGGGGAGCTGCTCGTCACGTCGATCGATCGCGACGGGACCCAGACCGGGTTCGACACGCGCCTGCTCCGCGCCATCGTCGACCGCGTCCGGGTCCCGGTCATCGCCTCCGGGGGCGCGGCCACGCCGTCGGACTTCGTGGACGCCGTCGTCGTCGGCGGCGCCGACGCTGTTCTCGCGGCGTCCGTCTTCCATCGCCGGATCCATGCGATCGGTGACGTGAAGGCGGCGATGGCGGCCGCGGGCCTGCCCGTCCGGATCGCGCGTGAGGCCGTCGCGTGAGCGCCCCGAAGCCCGGACCCTTCGCGGGCTTCGATCCCGGGCGCGTGGTCTACGGCTCATCCGACGGGCTGGTCCCCGGGGTGGTCCAGGATCGCACCGACGGTCGCGTCCTGATGGTCGCCTACCTCGATGCCGAGGCGCTCGCGGCCACCCTCGCGACCGGACAGGTGCACTTCCACTCGCGCTCGCGCGGCGCCCTGTGGCGGAAGGGCGAAACGAGCGGGAACGTGCTCGAGCTGCGGTCGATCGCGCTCGACTGCGATGGTGACGCGGTGCTCCTGATGGTCGACCCGACCGGCCCGACGTGTCACCGCGGGACGCGGAGCTGCTTCGACGCCGACCAGTCCGCCGCGACGGCCGAGTCCGACCGGGCCGACGATCCCGTCGACGACCGCGTCGGCGCGCTCGCCGGCGATCAGGGATTCGCCTGGCTCGAGACGCTCTGGACCACGATCGTCGCGCGGGTCGACAGCCGGCCGGCCGAGTCCTATACCGCCCGGCTCCTCGAGGGTGGGGTCGACGCGGTCGGGCGGAAGGTGACCGAAGAGGCGACCGAGGTGCTCATCGCCGCCAAGGACGACGCCGCGCTGGCCGAGTCCGGCGGCGACCGGGAACCGACCCGGGCCGCGCTGGCCGGGGAGGCCGCCGATCTCCTGTACCACAGCCTCGTGCTGCTCGCGGAGCGGGGCCTGGCCCCGAGCTCGATGATCGACGCGCTGCGCGCCCGCCACACGGCCTGAACGCAGGGGCACCGGAGGCGGCTGGTCCGCAGGAGGTCGGCCCGCTCGACGGCGAGCCGCCGCTCAGCTGTCGATGCGGACGATCCGGTAGGTCTTCTTGCCGCTGCGCAGGATCAGGTATCCGCCCGCGATCGGGGCCGGGATCGTCGCGTCCGCCCCCGACAGGCGCTCCTCGTTGACCGAGACGCCGCCCTGGCTCAAGGCCCGTCGCGCCTCGCCGTTCGACGCGAACAACCCCGCGGCGACCGTCAGGCCGACCGGCCCACCGGCCAGATCGGCGGATCGCACGACGGCGTTCGGCAGCTGCTCGAAGGCGAAGGCGAGGGTCGCCTCCCCCAGCTCCGGAAGACGGCGGCTGAAGACCGCTTCGCTCACCTCCTCGACGCGGCTCGCGACCTCGACGCCATGGACCCGGGCGGTCAGATCGCTCGCGAGCGCGCGCTGGATGACCCGTCGTTCAGGCGCCTCGTCCGCCTCCGCCTCGAGTGCCTCGATGGCGGGGCGGTCGAACAGGGTGAACAGCCGGATCAGCCGCCGGACCTCGACGTCGTCGGCATCGAGCCAGAACTGGTAGAACGCGTAGGGGGACGTCCGGGCCGGGTCGAGCCAGACCGATGTCCCCTCGGCCGTCTTGCCGAACTTCTGCCCGTCGCCGGCGAGGAGGAGCGGGAAGGACAGGGCGTGGGCCGGGTCCGTGCCCTCAGCCGAGCCCTCGACGCGCCGGATGAGCTCGAGACCGGCCGTGATGTTGCCCCATTGATCGGCCCCGCCGGTCTGGAGCTCGACGTCCAGCTCGCGATAGAGGTGCAGGAAGTCAGCCGCCTGCAGGAGCATGTAGCTGAACTCGGTGTACGACAATCCGCCATCCATCCGGTTCTGGACGGAATCCTTGGCGAGCATGTACGGGATCGTGAAGTGCTTGCCCACGTCACGCAGGAACTCGAGCATCCCTATCGAGCCCAGCCAGTCGAAGTTGTCGACGACCCTCGCCTGGCTGCGCCCCGGGCTGAAGTCCAGGAAGTGCTCCAGCTGCGACTGGATGGCGGCCGTGTTGGCGATGACCTGGGCGCGATCGAGGAGGTTGCGCTCGGAGGATCGGCCCGACGGGTCGCCGATCATCCCGGTCCCGCCGCCCACGACGACCACCGGCATCCCGCCGTGGCGCTGGATGTGCATCAATCCGAAGATCGGGACGAGATGTCCCGCGTGGAGGGATGAACCGGTCGGATCGAACCCGTTGTAGGCGTTGATCGGCCGGCCGCCGGCCAGTCGAGCATCGAGTCCGGGGGTCCGATCCTGGACCAGGCCGCGCCAATCGAGCTCGGCGAGCAGGCCCTCCGGATCGGGGGCGCCCGAGACGGGACCCGTCACAGCGCGCTGGAGCGAGGCGTCAGAACGCGAGGTGGGGGGCCGAATCTGTCCATGTCCTCCCCTATGCTATCGTGACCCAGCTCATGCAGACCAGCCTCGCGCGGCGTCGGCGGCACCGTCGGAACGGTGGTCGACCCCGGAGTAGCGGCGTCGCCTCGAAGGTGGCCATCGCGCTCCCCTTGTTCCTGTTCGCGACCTTCGTCGTCCTCGGCCTCGTCGGGGCCAGCGCGGCGGTCGGTGCGTACGGCTACTACAGCCAGGGTCTCGAGGACCCCAAGAAGCTGCTCGAATCACTCGACTTCGCCGAGGAGACGGTCGTCTACGACCGGACCGGGACCGTCGAGCTCGCGCGGTTCGGCCAGGTCAAGCGCGACGTCGTCGACTACGAAACGATCCCGGCCTGGCTCATCGACGCCACGACCTCGACCGAGGACAAGACGTTCTGGGACAACGCCGGGTTCGACCCCGTGGGCATCGTCTCGGCCGCGATCGACACCGCGCAGGGCAACGAGCGCGGTGCTTCGACCATCACCCAGCAGCTCGTCCGAGCCAGGCTCCTCCCCCAGAGCGCGTTCGCGGGCAGCCGCTACGAGCGCAAGGTCCGCGAGATCATCCAGTCGATCCGGCTGACCCAGGAGTACCAGGGGATCGACGGCAAGAAGAAGATCATGGCGGCCTACCTCAACCAGAACTTCTACGGCAACCGGAGCTATGGGGTCAAGGCGGCCGCCAAGGGCTACTTCGGGATCGACGACCTGTCGAAGCTGACCCTCGCCCAGGCAGCGATCCTCGCCGGCATCCCCCAGTCCCCGACCTCCTATGACCTGATGAAGAACGCCGAGGAGGTCTGCTCGGTCCAGGTCGCCGCGGGCAAGGACTGTCCGGACGGCAAGACCGTCCTCCAGGTCCCTGACGACTCGCCGATCGTCGAGCGCCGCAACAAGATCCTCGACCTGATGAAGACGCGCAGCGTGCTGACGGTCGGCCAGTTCTCGGACGCCGATTTCGAGGCGGCCAAGAAGGAACCGGTCATCCTGACGCCGCCGCCGAGCGCGAACTGGCTGGCGCCGCACTTCGTCTGGCAGGTCCGCCATCAGCTGGGGACGATCCTGTGCGGCGCGGATCAGGCCGACACCTGCGAGGCCGTCGACACCGGTGGGTTCAAGGTCATCACCTCGCTCGACTGGAAGCTCCAGAAGAAGGCCGAGAAGTGGGTCAAGGCGGCCGCGATCGCCCCGAACCGCGGGAACACCGCCGCCTACCTCCGGAGCATCGGCGTGTCCTACGCGCCGTGGATCCGGGACCTCAAGGGCCGCGGCATCTACAACGCCGCGCTCGGAGCCGTCGACTACCGGACGGGCCAGATCCTGGCCTACGTCGGCAGCGGGTCGTACTACGAAAAACCCCACGGCAAGAAGTTCCAGCCGAAGTTCGACGTCCTCGGTGACGGCTGGCGCCAGGCAGGGTCGGCATTCAAGCCGATCAACTACCTGACCGGGATCGAGGACAAGACCCTCACGGCGTCGTCCCTGTTCATGGACGTCGTGACGAACTTCGGCGGCGGCTACGCCCCGGGTGACGCCGACCTGGCCGAACGCGGCCCGCTCCGCCTCCGCCAGGCGATCCAGCTGTCGCTCAACATCCCGGCCATCAAGGCCGCCCTCATCAGCGGGCCGGACCACGTCTACGAGTTCGCCAAGAAGCTGGGGATCCAGTGGCAGTCGGCCAAGAACCCGGCCGGCGGGTCGATCGGCATCGGGACCGTCGAGCTCCACTACATCGACCTGATCAGCGCCTACGGCGCGATCGCCGACTCCGGGGTCCTGATGCCGCGGACGGCCATCCTGTCGGTCCAGGCGACCGACAACAAGGGTGCGCCGACGACGGTCTGGCCGACCACGACCAAGAAGCCCACCGGGACGCAGGCGATCAGCCCCGGCGGAGCCTGGATCATGCAGGACATCCTCCAGTCGAACACCGACCCGCGAAGCAACCCGTTCTGGTCGCGGCGCGCCCTGTACAGCGGCGGTCGGCGACGTCCGGCGGCCCTCAAGACCGGGACGACGAACGACGAGATCGACCTGGCGGCGATGGGCTTCGTCGCCGGCCCGCGGGATCCGAAGGCGCCGGCGCTCGTCGTCGGGGCCTGGATGGGCAACTCGGACAACGGCGCGCCGCCGCGCGGCACGGTCGCCCTCGAGACGGCCGCCAGCCTGTGGCAGGCGTTCTTCCAGGATGCCCTGAAGGGCGAACCGGTCGCCCAGTTCGAAGCGAAGCCGAAGGGTGTGACGCAGGTCGCGGTCGACGCCAACAGCGGGATGCTGCCCGGACCGTTCACCCACAAGACGTTCAAGGAGTACTTCATCGCGGGCACGGCTCCGAAGCAGGCCGACGACACGAAGAACGGGGTCGCCATCGACAAGGCCACGGGCAAGCTGTGGCAGGACGGATGCCTCGGGCCGAAGGTCACCAAGGGCTTTATGGATCTGTCCGGCGTCGAGGCCGGCTGGCCGAACTGGCAGAAGTTCGACCGGGGCTGGGCGGCTCGGGCAGCCAAGGGCGTCGGCGTCCGCGGCGGTCCGAAGCACACGCCCACCGAGTACTTCGGCTTCGGGAGCTACTTCCCGTTCGGCGCCACCTGGGGCGCGCCGTTCGCGCCGACCAAGATGTGCCCGATCGGCGGACCGCAGCCGACGCCTCCCCCGTTCCCGAGCGGCAGCCCGTTCCCCACCGAGAGCCTCCCGCCCGCCCAACCGTGACGACGCCGCCGACCGTTACAGGCTGACGATCGTCGCCCCGTCCCCGCCTTCGCCCCGCTCGCCGGGCCGGAGCTCGCGGACGAGCGGGTTCGCGCTCGCGCTGGCGCGAACGGCGTCGCGCAATGCGCCGGTTCCCAGGCCATGGATCACGGTCACGCGATCGAGCCCGGCCAGCGACGCATCGTCGAGGTAGCGGTCCAGGACCTCGAGCGCCTCGTCCACGCGCGCTCCCCGCAGGTCGAGCGACGAGGCGACCGACCGGCTCGGCGGCCGGGCGACCCCGGTGCTTGAGCGAGCCCGCTTGTCGGACGGACCGGCCGACGAGCCCGAGGACGCCCGCTCGCGCGGCTCCCGGCGCCGGGACGCGCTCATCGCGGACCGCTCGCTCGGCCAGATCGCGGCCAGCGTCTCTTCGGCGGGGATCGTCGGTTCCGGCCCGACCGACGGCTCCAGGTCGGTCGCGTCGACCGTGATGCGCAGACCGCCCGCCTCGAGTGTCACGCGCTTGCCGCCCCGTTCTAGGGCGGCGATCCGGCCCTCCCACCCCTGGCTCCGGCTCCGGGCGCGGTCACCGAGCTGCCAGTCGCGCGGGACGGCGGGCACGACCGGCTCCACGGGCGCCGCGCCGACCACCGGAACGTCCGCGAGGAGCGTCTCCGCGTCCGTGATCGCGGCATCGAGCGCCTTGGCCGTGACCGTCTCGCGCTCCAGCGCCCGGCGCGTCGACCGGATCTCCTCGCGGAGGTCCGCCACGCTCCGTTCCGCCTCGGCGCGGGCCGCGGCCACGACCTCGTCACGCTCATGGCGGGCGGACCGCCGCTCGTCCTGGGCCTGGCGCAGCGCATCGAGCGCGCGGACCTCGGCGGCACGGGCCCGTTCCAGCGCATCGCTCGTCTCGTCCTCGGCCGCCCGCAGCGAGGCGAGCGTCGCCTCGAACGTCCGCTGGTTCTCGGTCAGGCGCGATCGGGCATCGTCGACGATCGCCGTGGGCAGCCCGAGGCGCTCCGCGATCGCGAACGCCTGGCTCCCGCCGGGCAGGCCGATCGTCAAGCGGTAGGTGGGCGTCAGCGACTCGAGGTCGAACTCCACCGATGCGTTCCGGGCGGCGGGCGTCGTGTGGGCGTAGGCCTTGAGCTCGGCATAGTGGGTCGTCGCCGCGACCAGCGCACCCGCCCGGATGAAGTGGTCGAGGAGAGCCTGGGCGAGCGCCGATCCCTCGGTCGGGTCCGTCCCCGCGCCGAGCTCATCGAGCAGGACCAGCGTGCCGGGCCCGGCGGCGTCGACGATCCGGATGATCGAGCGCAGGTGACCGGAGAACGTCGACAGGCTCTGTGCCACCGACTGCTCGTCGCCGATGTCGGCGAACACGTCGCCGAACACCGGGAGCCTCGAACCGGCCTCGGCTGGGACGTGGAGCCCGGCCTGGTGCATCAGGGCGAGCAGCCCGAGCGTGCGCAGCGTCACGGTCTTGCCGCCGGTGTTCGGACCGGTGACGACGAGGGCCGTGTAGCCGTCACCGAGCCGGATGTCGATCGGCACCACCCGACCCGACAACCCGGGATGACGGGCACCGAGCAGGATGACCTCCGGTCGGTCCGCGGTCTGCGGGCGGATGCCGTCCATCTCGCCCGCAAGCCGGGCCTTGGCCGCCCACAGGTCGAAGCGGGCCAGGGCCCCGAGCGACGAGCGGAGCATCACGGCGTTCGCGGCGACGAGCGCCGACAGCTCGTCGAGGATCCGCTCGATCTCCTCGCGTTCGGCGGCCTGCGCCTCGCGCCACGTGTTGCCGAGCTCGACCGCCACCAGCGGCTCGACGAAGAGGGTCTGACCGCTGCCGGACGCGTCGTGGACGATGCCCTTGACGCGGCTTCGCGCGTCGGCCCGGACGGGCACGACGTAGCGCCCGTTGCGAAGGGTGATGATCGGCTCCTGGAGCGCCCCGGACGCGGTCTCCGACTGGACGAGCGCATCGAGCCGGCGGCGCAGCCGGTCGTAGGCGACCCGGACTGCGGCGCGCAGGCCACCGAGGCGTGGCGAGGCGCTGTCGAGCAGCTCGCCGACGGGATCGAAGCTCCGGGCGAGGGTCCCGCGCAGCGCGGGCAGCGGGTGGAGCTCGTGCCCGAGCTCGCGGAGCAGCGGGCGACGCTCGTCGGCCAGGGCCGTCGCGAGCCGGCCGACCGCGTCGAGCGTCTCGGCGATCTCGAGGAACTGCGCGGGATCGAGTCGGCCACCACGTGCCGCCCGCTCGATCCACGGTCCGATGTCGTGCGCCGCGCCGATGCCGACCGTCGACCGTTCCTCGAGGAGCGACCGGGTCTGATCGGTCTCGTCGAGTCCCCGGGCGACGAGGACCGGGTCGTCCCACGGCACGATCGTCTCGGCCAGACGACGGCCCGGCGGGAAGGTCGTCAGCCCGGCCAGGCGCTCCCGGATCGCCGGGAACTCGAGGAGCTGGACGGACTTGTCATCCATCGGACGACGTCGAGGCTCGGGTCCGGGGCCCGGACACGGCCCGACTCCCGGTGGCGAGGAAACGCCAGGGAAGGCTCGTCCAGGGCTCGCCCGCGTAGCCGATCCCGACCCGCGGAGTGGTCGCGACCTCCACGGGCGCGGCGTTCGGGCCGGATGGCTCGATGCGCAGGCGAGAGGACGGGTCGCACAGGTCGAGCCCGCTCGACGAGGGGTCCAGGCCGAAGGCGGCGCCGACCAGGCCCGGACCGGCCGCGAGCAGGATCGCCGGGAGGGTCTCGATCCGCCGTCGCTCGCGGGCTGCTGCCGTCGTATCCGGGACGAGCCGGCGGCGGGTCTCGGCGCGACGACCGCGCAGGGTCCGCGCGGCGTCGATCCCCGTGTCGAGCTCGACCGCGCGGATCAGGACCGCGGCGGGCCGTCCGGCCGGTTCGGTGACGACGTTCAGACAGGTGTGCATGCCGTAGACAAGGTACAGGTAGGCGTGCCCGGGGTCGCCGTACATCACGGCGTTGCGGTCCGTTCGCCCGAACCTGGCGTGTGACGCGCGGTCGTCCTCGCCGATGTACGCCTCGACCTCGACGATCCGTCCGGCGACGCGACCGACCGCTGGATCGTCCGCCACGAGGCGCGACCCGACGAGGGCCCGCGCTGCGGCCAGCGTCGAGCCGGCGAGCAGGTCGCGGGCGATCGTCGGGGTCGGGCTCAGGATCGCGGGAACAGCGCTTGGATGTCCGAGGGGACGAGCGGTCCGGTCAGGGTCACGAAGAGCGGGATGAGGGTGTCGCGGAAGACCGATGCGGTGCCCGACGCGTTGACGGCCCCGTAGAGGTCCTTGAGCTGGGCGACCTGCTGGTCCCCGATGCCGATCGGAAGGCGGAAGAACGAGTCGAGGATGGCGATCCCGCAGCCGATGATCAGCAGCGCCTCGACGACACCCAGGATGCCGCCCAGGAGCTCGTCGACGATGGGCCACTTGGCGAGGACCGGGGTCCGCTTGTAGAACGCCTGGATGGCGATCGCGAAGACCACCGCGAACACGACGAACATGACCCCGAAGGCGATCATGAACGAGTACTCGCGTGGGAATTGGGTCCAGCTGTCGGCCAGGAACGATCCGAGCGTGTCGCGCAGGTTGGCCGCGAGCAGGAACGAAAACGCGATCGAGGCGATCCCGAGGAGCCGTCGGATGACCCCTTGGGCGAAGCCGACGACGAACATCACGACGCAGAAGCCGATGACCAGCCAGTCGAACGCCGCCGTGTTCGTGATCGTCTGGACGATGTCCACGAAGTCTCCCTAGAACGGGTCGAGACTCGCTGCCGGCCGGGCCGGCTGCGAGGCGGCGCAAGGGTAACGCGTGACTATCGGCGCAACAAGCAGGACGATGGTCAGGTGCGCAGGCGCGACCCCACCTTCGCGGCGAGTGCGGCGGTGATCGCGGCGAGCTCCGCGTCGATCTCGGCGTCGGTCAGCGTCCGGTCCGCGGCCTGGAAGACCAGGCGCTCCGCCAGGCTCTTCTCGCCTGCCGCCAGCGGGGCTCCGCGGTATACGTCGAACAGCCGGACGTCGACCAGGAGCGGGCCGGCGGCGGCCCGGATCGCGCCGTCCACGGCGCCTGCGGCGACTCCTTCGGCGACCACGACCGCAAGGTCGCGCTCGACCGCGGGCTGACGGACGATCGGGGCGACCCTCATCACCGGGAGCTGCCCGCTCGTCAACCCGGCGATCGACAGCTCGGCCACGATCAGCCGATCGACCCGGAGCTCCCAGCCGTCGACCAGCGACGGGTGGAGCTCGCCGACGCGACCGCTCAGGCCGAGCCGCCCATCCGTCGTCCGCGCCTCGACCGACGCGGCCCGTCCCGGATGGAGGACGGGCTCGTCGCCGAGCGGTGTCCAGGTCGGGCGGCCGAGGCCGGTTCGAGCCGCGAGCAGCTCGACCAGGCCCTTGACGTCGTCGAGGTCGGAACGGCGGCTCGGACGGTTCCAGGCGGCCGGCCCGTGGTCCCCGGCCAGCCCGATCGCGAGGCGCCACCACTCGGACGCGGACGCGTGATCGCGGCCGTATCCCTTGCCGACCTCGAACACGGCCAGGTCCGAGCGGCCGTTCCGGGCGTTCGTGGCGACGACCTCGGCCAGGCTTCCGATGAGACCCTGGCGCATGACCGAATGGTCCGGTGCGAGCGGGTTGAGGATCGTGATCGGCGCCCCGCCGGCCGGGACCTCGCCATCGGCGGGTTCGGCCGGCGACGTCCAGGCGAACGCCTCGAGCTGGCGCGGCGAGACCAGGGCGTGGGTGACGATCTCCGTGACACCCGCTCCGACGAGCGTCTCGCGGACCGCATCGCGAAGCTCGAGCGGGCTCGGGCTCCACGGTGGCGGAGCCGTGTCGGGGATGGTCGGCGGGATGGATTCGTAGCCGTGGACCCGAGCGATCTCCTCGGCGATGTCGCCCTCGATCGCGAGGTCTCGGCGCCAGGTCGGGATGCGCGCAAGGATCACCTCGTCGGCGGCGACGTCGACCGTCAACGGGTCGGATCCGCCGGCCACGGCGACGGCGGTCGGGACCGTCGCGGCGGCCGTCTCGATCGCCGCCCGGGCGAGGACCTGCCGCTGGGCGTCGGGCACGAGGTCCAGGCCGAGCAGGCGCGAGACCCGCCCCGGACGGAACGCGACCGTCTCCTCGGACGGTTCCGCCGGCGCGCTGTCCACCCGCCCGGCGGCGAGCGTCCCGCCGGCCCACTCGAGGATCAGCTGGGCGCAGCGATCCGCGCCGATCCGGGCGAGGCGGTTCTCCTGGCCCTTCTCGAAGCGCAGGCTGGCCTCGGACCGGAGTCCATAGCGCTGGCCGGTCCGCCGGATGCTGATCGGATCGAAGATCGCGGACTCGACGATCACCGAGGTGGTCGCGTCCGAGATCTCGCTCGAGACGCTGCCCATGACCCCGGCGATGCCGATCGGGCCGTTCGCGTCGGCGATGATCAGCGTGTCCGCATCGAGCGTCCGGGTCACGTGATCGAGCGTCTCCAGGCGCTCCCCCGCTGTCGCCCGCCGGACGACGATCCGGGCCGAGCCCTGATGGTCGCGCGCCACGGCCGACGCATCGAAGGTGTGGATCGGCTTGCCCAGCTCGAGCATCACGTAGTTGCTCGCGTCGACGACGTTGCTCACCGGGCGCATCCCCGCGGCGAGCAGGCGGGACTGGACGGTCCGCGGGGACGGTCCGATCCGGACGTCGCTCAGCCACCGGCCGACGAACCTCGAGCACAGCCCGGGTTCGAGGACCGTCACGGCGAGGCGAGCCGTCGTCGGATCGGCGGTGTCCTCGAGCAGCTCGATGACCGGGGGTCGGACGGGCGCCCCGGTGACGATCGAGATCTCGCGCGCCAGGCCGAGGATCGACAGCGCATCGCCGCGGTTCGGCTTGACGTCGATGTCGAGCACGACATCCCCGAACAGGTCCGCCAGCGGCGTCCCGAGCGGGGTCTCGTCCGGGAGGATCAGGATCCCGTCGGCGTCGGCGGTCAGCTCGAGCTCGTCGCCCGAGCAGAGCATGCCGTTGCTGACGATGCCCATCTTCTCGGTCCGTTCGATCCGACGACCGCCCGGGAGGACCGCGCCGGGGAGGGCGACCGGGACGCGCTGCCCGGGGGCGATGTTCGTAGCGCCGCAGACGATCTCGAGCGGCTCGCCGGATCCGACGGTGACCCGGGTCAGCGACAGGCGGTCGGCGCGGGGGTGCTTGTCGACCGCCAGCAGCTCGCCGACCACGACGTTCGTCCAGTCGGTCCCACGTCGCTCGATCCCCTTGACCTCCATCCCGAGCATCGTCAGCCGCTCGGCGAGACGTTCGGGCTCGAGGTCGACCTCGATGTAGTCCCGCAACCAGGACAGGGGCACCCTCACCGGAACTGGCCGAGGAAGCGCAGGTCGTCGTCCATGAACAGGCGCAGGTCGGTGATGGCGTGCTTGAGCATCTTCATCCGCTCGGGACCCATCCCGAACGCGAAGCCCTGGTAGCGCTCAGGGTCCAGCCCGCCCGACCGGAGGACGACCGGATGGACCATCCCAGCGCCGAGGATCGTCATCCAACCGGTTCGGCCGCAGGCCGGGCAGCCGCCCCCGCCGCACACGAGGCACTCGACGTCGAACGCGACCGACGGCTCGGTGAACGGGTAGTAGCCGGGTCGGAAGCGCGTCTTCCGACCGGCTCCGAACATCGCCCGGGCGAACTCGTCGAGCAGGCCGCGCAGATCGCCCATGGTCGTGCCCTCGTCGACCATCAGGCCCTCGACCTGGAAGAACTCGAAGCCGTGTGACGCATCGACGGCCTCGTACCGGAAGCAGCGACCCGGGAGGAGCGCCCGGATCGGCGGTCGCGTCGAGAGCATCACCCGGATCTGGCCGGGCGATGTGTGCGTCCGCAGGAGGTGGCCGGGGAGGTCGACGTAGAGGGTGTCCCACAGGTCGCGGGCCGGGTGGTCGGGCGGGATGTTCAGGAGCTGGAAGTTGGTGACGTCGTCCTCGATCTCGGGTGACTCGTAGACCGTGAACCCGAAGGTCGCGAAGATGTCCGCGATCTCCCGCATCGCCTCGAGGCTGGGGTGGAGCGTCCCGCGGGCGACCGGCCGGCCCGGCGTCGTGACATCGACGGCCTCGGCCCGCAGGCGGTCCTCGAGCGCTCCGGCGTGGAGCACGGCGTCACGCGCCGCGAAGGCGGCCTCGATGGCCTGGCGAACGGGGTTGGCGACTGCGCCGACCTTCGGGCGATCCTCCGCCGGGAGGGCGCCGATGCCGCGCGACACGAGCGTGAGGCGGCCCTTCTTGCCGAGGATGTCGACCTCGAGCGCCTGGAGCGAAGCTCGGTCAGGGGCGGTCGAGATCGCCTCGAGCGCGTCGTCGCGCAGCGCCTCGAGGTCTCGGGTGAGGTCGGCCAGGTCCACCGCGCGGGATCTAGGCGGTGCGCGCGGCCTCGGCGATCTTCCCGAAGGTCGCGGCATCGCGGACGGCAAGGTCGGCGAGGATCTTGCGGTCGATCTCGATGTCCGCCCGCTTCAGTCCGGAGATGAGCGCGCCGTAGGTCAGACCGTTGAGGCGAGCGGCCGCGTTGATCCGGACGATCCACAGCTCACGCATCTGGCGCTTGCGCTGCTTCCGGTCGCGGGTCGCGTAGGCGAGCGCGTGAAGGGTCGCCTCGCGCGCCGGCTTGATCAGGCGCGACTTGGTGCCCTTGCGGCCTTCCGAGGCGTTCAGGAGGCGCTTGTGGCGCTTGTGGGACGTGACGCCCCGCTTGACTCGTGCCATGACGTTGGTGTGCTCCTACTTGCCGAGATACGGGAGCAGCCGCCGGACCTGCTTCGCGTGCTCGGTCCCGATGACGGTCTTCCCCGCGTAGCGCCGGGTCCGTCGCGACGACTTGATCTCGAGGTGGTGGCCGCGCCAGCTGTTGACCCGGATCGCCTTGCCGCTCCCGGTCACGCCGATCCGCTTGGCGGCCGCCTTGTGTGTCTTCATCTTCGGCACGGTCGCTACTCTCCCGCTGTGGCCGGGGTCGCTGCCCCGGGTTCGGTCGTCTTCCTGGTTCGAGCCGGCCTCGCGGCCGGGATGGCCTCCGCCGAGGCCACCGTGGCCGGGCGATCCTTGGTCCTGGTCTTCGGTTCCGCCCTCGTCCGCGGTGCCTTCGGTTCGGCCGTCGTCGCCGCGGCCTTCGGGGCCGTCGTCGTCGCCGGCTTCGGCTCCGGCGTGTCGACCGCGGTCGGCGGTTCGAGCTCGGCCGCCGCGACCGGGGCCGCCTGGGGCGGAGCCTCCGGCTCGGCGGCCGGTGCCGCCGCCGCCGGGGCGGTCGATGCGGCGTCGGCCGGAGGTTCCGCCGCGGCCGCTGCAGGTGTCGCCGCGGTCGCTGCCGGTGCCGCCGCGACGACGTCGGCCGCCGGAGCGGTCGGAGCCGGGCCGTCGGCCTCGATCTCGGCCGGATGCTTCGAGACGTGCTCGATGACCTTCGGCTTGTGGGTCGAGGCCACCGTGATGTGCATCGACTTCCCCTCGAGGAGCGGCGCCCGCTCGACGGTGCCGTGATCCTTGATCTGGTCGGAGAACCGCGCCAGGAGGGCGCGCCCGATCTCCGGGTGGGTCAGCTCACGACCGCGGAACTGGACGGCGACCTTGATCCGGTCCCCCTCCTCGAGGAACTGGATCGCCCGCCGGACCTTCGTGTCGAAGTCGCCGACGCCGATCTTCGGCTTGAGCCGGACTTCCTTGAAGGTCACCGAGCGTTGCTTCCGCTTGGCCTCCTTGTCCCGTTTCGTGAGCTCGTACTTGTACTGACCGAAGTCGAGGAACTTGACCACCGGCGGCGATGCCATCGGCGCGACTTCGACGAGGTCCAACCCCCGTTCCTGCGCCATCTCAAGGGCCTGTGGCGTCGGCATGACGCCCAGCTGGGCTCCCTCTTCATCCACGACCCGGACCTGTGGGATCCGGATCATCTGATTGACTCGCAGGTCTCGGCTGATGGTCGAACCCCTTCGTGCGTGCTCGGTCGGTGCGCGGATGCTCGCGCAGGCGCGGCTCGGCCGGGCCGAGGTCGCAAGCGGCGAGGATAGCACAGGGGTTCTGCGGCGGCCAACCGCCGGTCAGAGCTGCCGGCTGGCGGCCTCTTCGGCGAGACGGTCGGCGAGGATCTCCCAGCCGATCGCCTCCTGCTGTTCGCCTCGCGCCGCCCCGCGCGCCCGCGGTGCGGCCGTCCGCGCCTCGACCTCGCGGTCGCCGAGGACGAGCATGTACGGGACCTTCTGCTCCTGTGCCAGGCGGATCTTGTTCTGCATCCGGTTGTCGGACTCGTCGACCTCGACGCGGAGCCCGCGGCCCCCGAGGATCCCCGCCAGCTCGGTGGCGGCCGGGATGTGCCGATCGGCGATCGGGATCACAACAGCCTGGACGGGGGCGACCCACAGGGGCAGGGCCCCCGCGAAGTGCTCGATCAGGATCCCGATGAACCGCTCGAGCGAACCGTAGATCGCTCGATGGATGGCGATCGGTCGCTGGGGCTGGCCGTGCTCATCGATGTAGGTCAGGTCGAACCGCTCGGGCAGCATCGTCAGGTCCGCCTGGATGGTGGCCATCTGCCACTCCCGACCGAGCGCGTCGTCGATGTAGATGTCGATCTTCGGCGCGTAGAACGTGCCGTCCTTCGGCTTGACCGTGTAGCTCACGCCTGAACCGTCGAGCGCCGATCGGATGAGCGTCTCGGCACGCTCCCACAGGGCGGCGTCGCCGATGGCCCCGTCCGGCTTCGTGGCGAACACATAGCGCGGTTCGAGCCCGAACCAGCCGTACGACTCCTTGACCATCGACAGGAGCGCGCCGATCTCGTCGGCCAGCTGGTCCGGCCGGACGTAGATGTGGGCATCGTCCTGGATGAACTGCCTGACGCGGGTCAGGCCGTGGAGGACGCCGCTCCGCTCGTTGCGATGGAGCCGGCCGTATTCGGACAGCCGCAGCGGCAGGTCGCGGTAGGACCGGGTCCGGGCACGGTAGATGAACGTGCTCTCCGGACAGTTCATCGGCTTGAGCGAGTAGGGCTGGCCCTCGATGTCGAGGATGAACATGTTGTCGCGGTAGTGGTCCCAGTGGCCGGATTGCTCCCACAGGCGGTGGTTGACCAGGATCGGGGTCGAGACCTCCTGATAGCCGTGACGATCCTGCAGCTCGCGCATCGCGCTCTCGAGCGTCCGCCAGATCCGCTGGCCCTTCGGGTGCCAGAAGGCCGAGCCGGGCGAGACGTCGTGGAAGCTGTACAGGTCGAGCTGGACGCCGAGCCGGCGATGGTCGCGCTTCTTCGCCTCGGCCCGGCGCCACAGGTAGCGGTCGAGGTCCTCCTGGGTCGACCAGACGGTGCCGTAGATGCGCTGGAGCATCGGCCGCTTCTCGTCGCCTCGCCAATAGGCGCCGGCGACGCTGAGCAGCTTGTACGGTCCGATCCGGCCGGTGCTGGCGACATGCGGGCCCTTGCACAGGTCCACGAACGGGCCGTGCCCGAAGGTCGACGTCGCCGGCATCGGCTCACCGGTCGCGGCCGCCTTCGCCGCCAGGTCGTCGAGGATCTCGACCTTGAACGGCTGGTCGCGCTCGGCGAAGAATGCCCGGCCCTCGGCTGGCCGGAACTCGCGTCGGACGATCGGGTGATCGGCGGCGATGCTCGACGCCATCCGCTCCTCGATCGAGGCGAGGTCGTCGGGCGTCAGCGGGCGCGGCAGCTCGAAGTCGTAGTAGAAGCCGTCCTCGATCGCCGGGCCGATGCCGAGCCTGGTGCCCGGGAAGAGCGCCATCACGGCTTCGGCCATCACGTGCGCCGCGGAGTGGCGCATCGGGCCGAGCTCGTCGATCGCACCCGCGTCGAGCAGCTCGTCGGCTGAGCCGCGTTCGGGCGCCTCGAGGAGCTCCTCCTCGTCGTGTGCCTCGTCCGTCATCGTCGTCCCTCCGAGAATCATGAAGCCTCTCGCCTTCGACAGGACGAGAGGCTCAGCTCCCGCGGTCCCACCCGCCTTCGCGACGCCAGACCCGGACGGTCCGCGCGGTCGCACGCTCGTGCCGCGCTAACGGGCGGATCCCGGGCCGGTTCTCCGGCCGCTCGCGGGTGGTGCCTCCCGGGCTCGGACGTCGCGGCTCTCAGCGCTGCCGCGGCTCTCTGGAGACCCGTCGGTCCCGGGTGCGTATCCCGCTCGAAGCGTTCGATCTGGTGGGCGACACTGGGCTCGAACCAGTGACCTCTTGCATGTCAAGCAAGTGCTCTAACCAACTGAGCTAGCCGCCCATGCGGCGCGGTTCCGTCGCGCCGCCCGGGAATGATACCGCAGGGTCGTTCGGGAGCGCCGACCGCCGTCGAGGGCGCCGTCGCCGCCCCCGACCACGCGCCGAAGCCGCACCGGAGGCGGCCGCCAGCGCCGCACTCGACCCCGTGGCTCGACCCGTGATCAGTGCCTGACCCGCACCGGCGGCGAGGTTGCTGTGTTGTTCGCCGGCGTGATGTCCCGGCCCTCGTCCGACAGGTCGACGACGACGCGGTAGGACACGGTCCCGTTGGCGGCATCCGAGACGGTCAGCCGGTCGTTGAACACGAACTGCGCCCGCCGACCGTCGCCGGCCCGTGGGATCGTCCCACCGACCGCGGCGATCTCCACCTCGCCCGTCGGTCCCGAGCGGTAGAGCAGGACAACGACCTGCTCGCGATAGCGACGGCTGACCACATCGAGCGTGATCTCGAAGGTCCGACCCACCTTCACGGACCCTGGCACCTTGAAGCGGACGATCCGGACGTCGTGCGTCTTGACGAGGACGTTCCTGGTGAGTGAGGCCGTTCGGCCGTCCGACGTTCCCACGACAAGGGTGACCGGATAGGTCCCGTCCCGAAGGTAGCGGTGGGTCGCGTGAGGGCCATCCGCGGTGGATCCATCGTCGAATCGCCAGTGCCATTCGTCGATGCCGATCAGGTCGTCCGAGGCGTCGGTGAACTGGACGTCTTCGGCCGGGATCGGGGACGACGGCGACCAGAAGAACATGACGGTCGGTGATGGGGGCAGGGCGACGTCCAACTGCGCCACGTACGCGGGCGACCAGGGAGGGTTCTCGGCCAGAGACAGTCGCAGGTGGTACGTGTTGCCCTTATGGACCGCGAGCATCAGCCGTTGCTCGCTACTCGGCGGGCCGCAGTCCAGCAGCGTCAGGCCGCCGAGCGTCGTCCCGCTGAACACCGCCAACTGGGCCTCGGCCGATGCATCGTAGGTCTCGATGAGGGTGGCGTCCGCCGGCGCGACGAAGTCGTACCAGACGGTCCGATCGCCGGCGAGGCAGTCGGTGGGTTCGCCCGGTTGGGTGCCGGCCGCGGTGAGGTCGAGCTCGGCTCCGTTGTACGGCAGCGACCCGATGCCGGCGGCCTGATCGAAGTCGTCGTTCGGCGGTGGAGCCGGCGCCGAGACCACGAGATGGGCCGCCGCGAGGTCCGGCCGGGTGGTCGCGAGCTGGATGTCATAGGTCGAGCCGCTCGCGGCGCTGAACAACATGTCGGTCTGATCGCTGATCGTGCAATAGAGCTCGGTCAGCCCGGCGAATCCAGGGCCATCGGCTCGGTAGACGGCGATCTGGATGAGCGGGGCGAACTCCCCGCTGAGGGCAACGCGGACGGGGCCAGTCGATCCGGCGTGATATGAGTACCAGACGCTCGCCGTCGGCGATCCCTGGCAGTCTCCGGGCTCGCCTGCCTCGAGAGTCGCCTCGGCCAGGGCAGGGTCGTCGCCGAATGGCAGGCTTCCGACCTGCGCAGCGGAGGCGAAGCCGTCGTTCCCCGGCGCAGCGGCGCTGGTGACTCCGCTGAACACGAGGCTGCCGAGCAACGCGAGCACCATTGCCAAACAAACGCGTGTCCGATCCATCTCACCCTCCGCGTTGCGCCGGCCGCCGCCAGTCGGGACCCTCGCCGACAACCTCATGGCAGCCGCGACCGTACGACGCCTGGCAGGCGCGACCGTTACGACGCGCTACCGGGCAGCATCGCGAGGTCCCCTCGGCGTGGGCGATCCGCGACTCGACGAGCCTAGCCGTGAGGCGTCTATCGCCCGTTGCGCGCTGGTCCGTCGGCCGGTGACGTCATCGCCCGGGCCGACGTCGCCCCCCAACTCGGTGTCGCGGAGTCCCCCCGCGACCACGTTTCCGCGGCGCGGATCTCGAAACGGAGGTCAGCGGCGTTCGGGAGCGCCGACCCCCCGTCGACGACGCTCCCGACCCGTCGGGACGGCTCGCTTACGGAGCCGCGATGAACCAGATCCCTCCGACCCCCTGGCCGGCGCTGTCGCCGGCCTTCTCGTCGGCGGCGAAGTAGTACAGCGGAGCCCCGTTGTAGGTGACCTGCGTCGTCCCGTCGTCGCGGGTGATCGTGGCCAGCGTCCCGGTCACACCGGCCCCTGCCTTGACCGTGTCAGCGGCGGTCGTGACGAACGGCGGCCAGTTCGTGGCGCAGTTGCCACTGCAGGCGCTCTTGCCCGGGGTCGTGTCCTTCTTGAAGATGTACAGCGTCTTGCCGTCCTCGCCGACGAGGGTCTTCCCGCCGGCGGATGACAGCGGTACGTCACGAGCGATCAGGCGGTTCCCGCTCGGCGCGTCGCGGTCCGGCTTCCGTCACCATGTCGGGATGGACGACCCGGCCGGCTACCGCCTGCTCGATATCGGCGAGATGCGCCGGTTGGAACGGTTCGGCGAGCGGATCCTCGACCGGCCGGCCGTGGCCGAGGGCGGGTTCCCCATCCGCGATCCAGCCTCGTGGACCACGGCCGACGCGCGGTTCGAGCGGGACGGGGACACCGGCACCGGTCGATGGATCACGGTCGACCCCGCGGTGGAGGCGCCGTGGACCGCGTCGGTCGGCGGGCTGAGCTTCGAGCTCCGCCTGACGCCGTCCGGCGGGGTCGGCTGCTTCCCCGAGCAGGCGCCGGTCTGGTCGTGGCTGGCCGACCGGGTCCACGACGTCCGCCACGGCGTCATCGAGCCGAATGGGTCAGCGGACCCCGCCGACACGTCGACGGGCGATGCAGGCTCACCCGGCGGACTCCCGATCGAGGTCCTCAACCTGTTCGCCCACACCGGCGGATCGACGCTCGCCGCGGCCACGGCGGGTGCGCGGGTCGTCCACGTCGATGCCGGACGGCCCTCACTCTCGTGGGCGCGCCGCAATGCCGAGCTCAACGGCATCGCCGCCGCGCCGATCCGCTGGCTCGCCGACGATGCCGCGGCCTTCGTCCGGCGGGAAGTCCGCCGCGATCGGCGGTACGACGGGATCGTCCTGGACCCACCGAGCTTCGGACACGGCCCCGGCGGCAGCGCCTGGCGCCTGGCCGACGACCTGCCGGACCTCCTGACCGGCTGCGCCGGCCTGGTCGCCGACGGACCGGCATTCCTCGTCCTGTCGGCGCATACCCCGGGGTTCGGTGCCGAACGCCTGGGTCAGGCGTTGGCCGACGCGCTCGGCCCGGACCGCGGAGGGTCGATCGAGGTCGACGAGCTCAGCATCCCGGCCGACAGCGGACGCGTCCTCGGGCTCGGGGCGGTCGCCCGGTGGAGCCGATGACCGGACCGCCCGGCCCGATCGCCAGCCCGGCCAACCCACGGGTCAAGGCCGCGGCCGCCCTGCGCGAGCGTCGGGAACGGGATCGCAGCGGGCGGATCCTCATCGACGGAGCGCGCGAGCTGCTCCGTGCCCTCGACGCCGGGGTCGCGCTCGAGACGTTGTTCGTCTGTGCCCCGCTGTGCCGATCGGCCGCCTGCCACGAGCTCCTCGAACGGGTCGCGCCGACGGATCCGCGTCACGTGCCGGTGACCGAGACGGCCTTCGCGAAGCTCGCCTTCGGTGATCGGGCGGAGGGTGTGGTCGGGGTCGCGCTCCGACCCGCGCTCGAGCTGGCGGCGTTCGATCCGCCCGAGGCTCCCCTTCTGGTCGTCGTCGAGGCGGTGGAGAAGCCCGGGAACCTCGGGGCCATCCTGCGCAGCGCCGACGGTGCCGGCGCGGACGGTCTGATCGCGGCGGATCCCAGGACGGATCTGTTCAACCCGAACGCGATCCGCGCCAGCCTCGGCACGATCTTCAGCGTCCCGGTCGCGGCGGCGACGACCGCCGCGACGCTCGCCTGGTTGCGGTCGCGCCGGATCCGGGTCGTCGTCGCCCGCGTCGACGGGTCCGAGCTGTACACGGAGACCGACCTCACGGGGCCGATCGCGATCGTCCTCGGCAGCGAGGCTGACGGCCTGACCGCCGCCTGGACCGGTCCGGACGTCCGAGCCATCAGGCTGCCGATGGACGGGGCGGCGGACAGCCTGAACGTCTCGACGGCGGCGGCCGTCCTCCTGTACGAGGCTCGACGCCAGCGGTCGCGGGCGACGGGCTGAGCACGGGTCAGGCTTCGAAGATCGTCCGACCGTCCACGAGGACCAGGCGTGGACGAGCCGTCGCGAGCGGCCCGCTGATGAGCACCGGCTCCTCGAGGGCGGCGGCCGGGAGGACGACCAGGTCCGCCCGATGCCCGGCCACGAGCCGGCCTCGATCGGGTTCGCCGGCGACCAGGGCGGCGTCGAGACAGGCCGCCCGGACGGCCCGGTCGAGGGTCAGCGATTCATGGGGACCGAACGGCGGGCGATCCGGCGGCCAGGAGGGGTCCGCGCGGGTCACGGCCATGGCGATCCCGGGCCACGGATCGAGCGGCTCGACGGGTGCGTCGGTCCCGAACGGGATCAGCGCACCCGACTCGGCCAGCGATCGCCAGCGGTAGCTCGACGGCTCCGCCCGCGGACCCCACAGCCGGCGAGCCTGCACGGCGTCGCTCCGGAGGTGGACCGGCTGGATCGATGCCGCGATCCCCAGTCGCGCGAACCGCGGCAGGTCCGCCGGATCGACGAGCTGGACGTGCTCGACGCGCGGGAGGAGCGGGAGACGACCGGCGTGCGGTCCAAGAGCATCCAGCGCCGCCCTCAGGCCCGCGTCCCCGATCGCATGGATCTGCGTCGCGATCCCGGCGCCGGCCGCACGCGCCGTCAGCTCTGCCAGGACCGAAGGGAGGGTGATGAAGATGCCTCGCTCGCGACCGGGCCCGAGCGGTCGGTCCGGCTCGACGGTGAACGGTTCGAGCAGCGCGGCGGTCCGCGAGCCGAGCGACCCGTCCGCGAACAGCTTCAGCCAGCCGACGCGGACCCGTCCGTCCACGGCGGAACCGAGTGCCATCCCGCTCCGAAGCCCCCGATCCGCGGCCGCCCCGAGCGCGTCCTGGCGCAGGCTCGCATGGACCCGGATCGGGAGCGTTCCGGCGTCATCGAGCCGGGCGTAGGCGACGAAGGCGCCGCTCAGCGTCGCATCGGCGGCGAGGTCGCCCGGGTCGTGGACCGCCACCACCCCGAGCGCCACCAGCTCGCGCGCGACCGCCGGGATCGCGGCGACGAGGTCATCCGCCGAGGGTGGTGGGATCTGGTGGGCGACCAGGCTCGCCGCCGCTTCGTGGAGCACGCCGCTGAGCGTGCCATCGGCTCGGCGCCGGATCTGACCGCCGTCCGGGTCCGCCGTCCCATCTCCGACCGCGGCCCGCTCCAGCGCGGTCCGACTGGCCCACAACGAATGATGGTCGTGCGCCCACAGGGCGATCGCCCGACCAGGCGCCACCGTCTCGAGGTCAGCGGCGGTCGGCCAGCCACCCCATCGATCCGACTCCCAGCCGTGGCCCAGGAGCCACGCCGCAGGGTCGGCGAGCGCGAGGTGCGCGGACCGGATCCGTGCCAGACCGACCTCCAGAGTCGGGGCGTCCGAGAGGTCGATGCGGGACGCCGAGACCGACGCATCGGCGAGGTGCAGGTGGGCGTCCGTCAGGCCCGGGACCACGACCTCGTCCGGACCCAGGACGAGCCGTCGCGTCCGCGGGCCGCCGGATGCATCGACGGCAGCCCGCGAGCCGGCCGCCACGACCCGACCGGCGGCGATCCCGACCGCCTCGACCCAGCCGAACCCGACGTCGCCGGCCAGCGTGGCGATCCGGCCCTCGACGATGAGGTCGGCCGGGACCCTCATCCGGGATCGGGTACGGCGGGCGGCCCGGCGACGAACCGGGCGAGTCCGTCCCCCCGAAGCCCCGCCCCGAGGCCGACCGCGAGGGCGATCCGCGCCTTGGGAGCGCTGAGCGTTCCGGCCAGCATGGCGCCCGCCCGGACCCACGTCGCGCCACCGCCCGGGAAGGCATACCCGGTCCCCGCCGGACCGGCCGCGGCCCGACTCGCGAGGACCACCGGGATCCCGGCGGCGATCGCGCGCTCACCGGCCGCCAGAAGGTCCGGGGACGTGTTCCCCGAACCGGTCGCGGCGACCACGATGCCGGCCGGCTGGAGGCCGATCGCCGCATCGAGGATCGCCGCGTCCATTCCGACCGTCGCGGTCACGATCGGGATCGGCTGGGCGAGCGACGGTGCATCGACGGGTTCGCGACGGGGACCTCGGGCACGCTCGACGACGACCGCTCCGTCGACGAGCCGCCCGAGGCGGCCGAGATTGAGGCTGCGGAACGTGTCGATCGCGGTGGCATGCGTCTTCGTGACGTCGTCGGCGGGTTCGATCGTGCCGGCGAGGACGACCACGACGCCCATCCCCGCGAGGTCGCTCGAGGCCGCAGCCGTGACGGCGTCGCGGAGGTTGACCGGGCCGTCGTAGTCGGGGGCGGTGGCGTTCCGCATCGCGCCGGTTACGACGATCGGCTTGGGCGAGTCGATCAGCAGATCGAGGGCGAACGACGTCTCCTCGATCGTGTCGGTGCCCTGGACGACGACCAGTCCATGCGTCCGGTCGTCGGTGAGGAGCTCGGTCACCTCGCGGACGATCGCGGACAGGTCCGCGAACGTCCAGTGGCTGGCGGGCTTCAGGCCGCGGTCGACCGGCACCACCTCCGCGATGGCGTCGAGACCGGGCGTCCGGGCCAGGATCGCCGCGCCGTCGAGCGCGGGCACGGCCCCGCCCGCCACCGGATCGACGACCATGCTGATCGTCCCACCGGTGAACACGACGGCGACCCGCCTCAACGCGTCCACTCTCCCCGGCCACCTCCGATATGCGGCATCTTCTCGTAGCCCACGCTCCCCCGCCGGGTCGCCAGACGCCACATCGCGCCGGGGATCGCACCGAGCCAGATCGCATCGAACAGACCGACGCGGAGTGCTCGCCTGGCGCGCGGTCCCGGCGGGACGGGTTCGCCGCCGGCATCGATCTCCCAGCGCAGGCCGTCCCAGGCGAGGATGCTGCCCACGGCCAGGTAGGTGCCCACGAGGATGACGGCCGGTGCCGGTCGACGGCGCAGCATCCCACCGCCGATCGCGCCGAGGATGACGGGCGCGATGGCGAGCTGACCGGTGTAGGTGGCGAAGTCGGCTCGCGCGTACCAGCCCAGGCGCCCGCTCCGCAGGACGGCGGGGCCGTGTTCGAGGACCCGGCGCAGGCCGCCTTCGGCCCAGCGCAATCGCTGCTGCCACAGCGCTTCGACCGTCCGGACCGGCTCCTCCCAGACCTCGGCGTCGACAGCCCAGGCCACCCGCACTCCGGCGCGGGCGGCGAGCCGGCTCGACAGGTCGAGGTCCTCCGTGAGCGCCTCGGCCCGCCAGCCTCCGACCGCCGCGAGCAGATCGCGTCGTACGACGATGCCGTTGCCGCGGAACTCAGAACAGCCGCCCAAGGCCCAGCGGCCGCGCTGGATGACCCCGTCGAGCGTCTGCTCGTCCGCCTGCGCGCCGGCCAACCAGCCGGCGTCCGAATCGACGACCCGCCTGCGGGCGGTGACGGCGCCGGCACCGGCGTCGATGTACGACGCCAACCGGCGAAGGAAGGTCGGGCCGATCCGTGCGTCGGCGTCGAGCACGACGATCACGTCACCACGGCAGGCATCGGGCTGGACGGCTGTCAACGCGGCTCCCTTGCCGTCCGGCACGTCCGTCCCGTCGCGTCGCACGACCGTCGTGATCGACCCGCTGCCCGCCGCCTGCGCCGACGCGATGACCGCCGCTCCGGTCCCGTCTCGGGAACGGTCGTCGATCACCACGAGGTCGAACAGCGGCGATCCGTCGGCGGCTCGATGGTCCTGGGCGGCGACATCGCGGACGAGCGACCCGATCACGCCGGCCTCATCGCGCGCCGCGACGAGGACGGTGAACGTCGCCGTCGGTGCATCCGCGTCGAGCGGCGCGGCTCCGGGAGCGATCGGCGGCCGGCGGCCGGCGAGAGCCAGCGGCAGGACGTAGCCGCCCGCGACCGCCGCCGCCAGCGCGACCAGCCGACGCGCCCCGCCGACGGACCCGGCCGCGGTCCCGCAGGCGATCCCTCCCCCGAGGATCCCGAGGGACACCAACCGCCAGGCGGTCGGCGTCCGATCAGGCACTGGCGTCGGCGGACGTCGCTGGGTGCGGACGGTGGGCGACGACCGACACGACGCCCGTCAGGGTCACCGCCAGGCCGACGACGACGAGCACGACCGTCGTCCCGAAGTTGTCCGACAACGGGCCGACGATGATGATCGGCACGAAGCTGGCGACCGACACGAGCATGTTGAGGACGCCGAACACCCTGCCCCGGACCTCCTCGGGGAGCTCCTCCTGCAGGCCGACCTGGGCGGGGATGGCGACGAGGGCGTAGGCGATCCCGGCCAGGAAGCCGATGCCCACGACGACGGCCAGCAGGGACACCATGCCGGAGACGTTGACCGGGCTGATCGACTCGGCACGCTGGAGGAAGCGGGTGATCGGGCCCGCGGCGGACAGGGCGGTCAGGAGGACGCCGAGGCCGACCAGCCCGCCCTCCATCACGCGGCGCCGCGGGAAGTACTTGCCGTAGCTGTTGAGCAGCAGGATCCCGGTCACGATCCCCATCCCGAGCGGGAGCACGACGACCACGAAGTCCTTCGGGGCCAGCCCGAGCGCGTCCGTCGCGAAGGCCGGGCCGAGGACCCCGAGGACGCCGATGAGCGACGCCGTGACCCCAAGGTAGACGAGCGACCAGCTGATGTTGCGGTGGGCTCGGATGTAGCTGAAGCCCTCGCGCAGCTCGCTCACGATGGTGGCCACCGCCTGCTGACCGTCCCTGGCGGCCAGTCCCGACTTCGTCCCGGGCACGGACGGCAGGATCATCGTGAACACCGACGCCACGAGGTAGAACCCCGCCACGATCAGGATCAGCGCCTCGGGTCCGGCCAGGTTGACGACGAGCGGGCCGAGGAGCGCGAACCCGAGCGCGAACGCGGCGTTCTGGGTGAACGTGAACAGCCCGTTCGCAGCCAGCAGCTGCCGACGCTCGACGAGGACCGGGATCATCGCGGCTTCCGCCGGGGCGAAGAAGGTGGTGACCGTCGAGATGGCGATGTTCAGGATGAAGATCGCCAGGACGTTCCCCGAGGCGATGTAAACGAGCGCGAAGAACAATGCCCGAAGCAGGTTGGTGACGATGAGGATGATCCGGCGGTCGAGCCGGTCGACGTAGACGCCCGCGATCGCCGAGAAGAAGACCGCCGGTGCCAGGAAGGTGAGCAGCAGCAGGCTGACCGCGGAGTTCGACTTCGTGGCCGAGTAGATCAGAACGGTCAGGCCGTAGACGACCATGTTGCCGCCGATCTGGGTCGACGCCTGCGACAGCCACAGGAGGAGGAAGTTGCGGTTCCGGAGGACGGCCAGCGCATTCGAGCTGCCTCCGTCCGCCGGCTCGTCCTCGGCGGGGTCGTAGCGGGCACCGACCGGGCCGGTGGTCGCGTCGTCGTCGGGTGCCATCAGTCCGTGCCCATCCACGGCCGGTGGTGTCTCGATCGTCGACAGCGGCGGCGGCGGGATGGTGGTGCGCTCGGGCGGGTGGAGGAGCTCGGCGTCGCGCTCGGTCATGTCGCAGCGTCCCGTGGGCGGGGGGTGACGGCCTCGCTCCGCGCGGCGTCGCCGCGGGCTTCGAATCCCACGAGGCGACGCTCGACACCGGACCGGGCGATGAGGACATGGCGTCCACACGTCGTGCAGCGAAGGCCAAGGTCCGCACCGAGGCGGTCGATCAGCCAGGTCGACCCGCCGCACGGGTGGGGCCGACGCAGCCGGACGAGGTCGCCCAGCAGGAACGGGATCGGCCGGTGCTCAGTCATGTGCGGTTCGCATCGGCCGGGAGGGTATCAGAGCCGAGGCGTGCCGTGCGCCGGAAGGAGGTCCCGGGTCGTCCCCGGGATCTCGACGACGTCGACCGGCAGCACGGTGATCTGGGCCTGCGGATAGGTCGCCGCGAGCTGGGCGACGATCCCGCCCGCCCGGGTGAGCGACCCCGTCAGCGTCGCCGGATTGCCGAGCGCGGTGATCTCGAACCCGTCCGCCAGGGCGGTGTTCTCGACGGACAGGGCACCCGGCGGCCCGGCGACGACCGTCCCGGGCACGACCCGTACGTCGGCGACGGCCAGGGCCTCCGCGCCGGCGTTGTGCAGCTCGTTGAGCAGGTCCTGGACACCCGCTCCCGCGATGAGCCCGTCGACGGTCACTCGGATCCCCGTCCCGGTGACCGCGTCGAGACCCGTCCAGGCCCGGACCCGAGCGAGATCCAGGCGCAGCTGGTCGACGGACGACTCGCCGCGGGACCGGGCACTCTGAAGGTCCGCCAGCTCGCGTTCGGTCGTCGCGATCTCGGTGCGGAGCTGGTCGTTGCGGGTGTTCAGGTTCGCGACGAGGACCGTCAGGTTCTGGGCCGACAGCGCCTCGAGCCCGGTGCCGATCGACTGCGAGCGGAGCTGGACCACGACCAGCAGCCCGAGGAGCATCGTGACCGCGGCGATCGTGAGCTGGCTGTTGCGCTTGCGCATGGCGTCAGGGACCCGCGCTCGGCGCCGGGGTGACCGGACGGGAGTAGCGCAGGTTGATCGTCCCGGCGTAGGCCGGGATGACCACGTCCTTCGGTTCGGCGAACCCGACCTGGAGCCCGAAGGCCTCGGTCCGCATCCGGATGAAGTCCTGGAAGCTGGCCGAGCCGTTGACCTGGTCGAACAGGTCCGACGGCCCGATCGCCGAGACCTGGTACGGCGGCGAGAGGTAGGCGGCGTTGAGGAGCACCGAGCCGCCGATGTCGATGATCGCGGTCGCCGTCGTCACCCGTTCGCCGTTGACCGCGACCGCCTCCGCGCCGGCAAGCCACAGCTCCTCGACGACCGTCCGGATGTCCCGGGCCGACACGAGGTAATCGGTCGGGTTGCCGCCCGGCGGCACGACGTTGGTCGAGTCGCGGAGCTGCAGGATGAGGCCGGGTCCCTGGAGCGCGGTGAGGCCCGCCTCGATCCGGGCCTGGCGCAGCTGGTCGTCGAGCTGCTGCAGGGCCGCCGCACTCCCCTGGCCCTGCGACTCCGCGCCCTGGATCGAGGCGCGCAGGTCGAGCAGGTGTTGCTTGAGCGCGTCCTGTTGCGTCTGGAGGCCCTGGGCGGTCTCGACCAGCGGCACCCGTTCGTTCGTGGCGTAGCTGACCCGCGGCGTCTCGCTCCGGAGCTGGGCCGCGATCAGGAACCCGAGTGCCAGCAGCGCGACGCCGAGGGTGATCTGCCAGCCCGCGACCGACCGGAACCGGGTCGCCATGCTCATGGCCGGTCGTCGTTCCCGGGTGCCGCGACAGAGCGACGGCGCCGGACGAACACGAGGCCGACGACGATGAGGATGACCGCCAGCACCACGAGCAGGGCCGTGCCGACGTCGTCCCCGCTCGACGGAGGCGTCGGGGCGGCCGGCGGCGTGCCCGGAACGGTCGGGCCCGCAGCAGGTGCGGTCGGCTGGTCCGCTGCGCCGCTCCAGCCCGACGGCAAGGGTCCGACCGGCCCGGGATGGGGCCCGACCGCCGCGGGCGCGGTCGTTCCGAGGTCGTCCAGCCAGGCCTTCTGGAACGTGGCCACGTCCCGACCGATCCCGGCCATGAACGCCTCGTCGTCGGTCACGCCGTCGGCATACGACCGGACGAGCTTGACAAGGGCGTCGCGGCCGTAGGTCCGCACCAGGTAGTCGACGGCCGCGACGCTCTCGCCGTAGGCCAGGAAGAACTGGTCACGTGTCGTCGGGAACTGCGCGGTCAGCCCGTCGAGCGGGATGATCCCGTCCCCGCGGACCGCGTCCTCGACCGCGGACCGCCAGGAGTCCGTGTACCCCTCGGACAGGTAGACGGCCAGCCCCTCGTTCAACCACCGCGGCGGGAAGTGGTAGGGGTTCTTGACCGCCGTGTCGAAGACGAGGTGGGTCAGCTCGTGCGGGACGACCGTGGATACCCACGTCGCGTCGATCTCGTCCGGCGGGATCAGGGCGAACATCGTCCGGATGTCCGCATGCGCCTCGCCCCCGACGTTCTCGCGGGTCCCCGGGCCGAGGGCATCGTAGAACGCCTTCTCGTCGGCGTAGATGTAGAAGTCGACCGGCTCGGTCTCGGTCACGCCGAGGAGCTTGGCGGCGTCGTCGATCCCCTTCTCCCCGATGTCGAGGGCCCGCTTGCCGAAGTCCGTCGGTCCGTCGTACCAGTGCACCCGGACGACGGGACCCGACACCGTCTTCCAGTCGAATTTGGTGTCCTTGTAGAGCACGGACGTCGGCTCGCCGAGGTGGACGGTGCCATCGGCGTCGGTCACCCGCCACTGGGCGGTGAAGCGGGTGTTCGGGACGAGGTGACCGTCGGCGTCGAGGAGGTCGAACGTGAGGGTCGTCGGCCGGCAGCACGACGGCGCCTTGACCGAGCTGACGAACGGCCCGCCGGCCCCGGGCGTCGTGACCAGCACCTCGACCCGCTTGACCTCGCCGGTCGGGGTGTACGGCTGCTCGAAGGTGACCCCCTTGCCGTAGTCGGACGACGCGGTCGGCGTCCCGAACGCGCCGTCCGCCGCCCGGACCGCGCCCGGCACGAGCCACAGCGTCATGGACGCCACCGCGACGGCGGCGACCCAGGCCGCCCGACCGAGGCGCCGCCCACCGGTCACTTGTTCGCCCAGTCGAGACCGGCCAGACGCATGATCCCGAGCCCGCTCTCGGTCGCCCCGAGCAGACCGTCGCGAGCCAGGGCGTAGCCATCGCCGTAAGCCAGCGGCACGACGGGCACGTCGCGCTGGACGATCGACTCCGCCCGGTCGTAGGCGGACCGGACCGCGAGCGGGTCGGTCGCCGCGCCCGCATCGGCGATGGCCTGGTCGAACTCGGGGGAATCCCAGCGCCCGTAGTCGTTGGTGCTGCCCTTGCTCAGGAGGAGACCCAGGAAGTCGTTCGGTCCCGGGTAGTCGGCGACCCAGCCGAGGGACCAGAAGGCCGGCGGGTCGGTCCCGAGCCGCTGGAAGTAGTCGTCCCAGGTCTCGGACTTGAGGTGGATCCCGAGCTCCCGCTCGAGGTCGGCGATGACCGCCTCGTCATAGCCCGAGCCGTTGACCAGGGTGACCTCCGGGAACCCGACCCCACCCGGAAAGCCGGCCGCCGCAAGAGCCGCACGCGCCGCCTCCGGATCGTGCTTCGGGCTGAAGTCCTTGTCGCTCCGTCCCGGGATGCCCGGCGGGACCATGCTCGTGGCCGGGGTCGAGCTTGCGCCGTCAGCCAGGGCGACGATCCGCTTCCAGTCGACGGCCCAGGCGAACGCCTGGCGCACGCGCACGTCGTCGAACGGAGGCTTGCTCGCGTCGAACCCGTAGTACGTCAGGCCGGCCGATGGGACGGTGCGCAGGGCCGGGCCGAGGGTCTTGTCGTAGCGGATCCAGTTCGCGTCGTAGTTCCCGATCGGGGCGTAGTCGATATCGCCGTCCTCGAAGACCTGGACGGGACTTCGGCCGCCGAGACTCGTGATGAGGTGGACGGTCCCGATCGCCGGCTTGCCGGCCCAGTACCGGTCGTTGGCCGTCAGCGTCAGCTCGGTCGGCGTCCGGTCGGTCAGCCGGTAGGCTCCGCTCCCGACGAAACCGTCGCCCGGCTGGATCGCGTCGGCACCCGAACCCAGGCTCGGGGGGACGACCGCGAACGTCGGACCCGAGGCGATCGCCGGGAAGTCGGTCGCCGGCCGGCTCAGCCGGACCTCGACGTCGTTCCCGGTCGCCGTGAGCCCGACGGTCGACGGATCCGTCGACGTGCCGTGGAGGTAGGCGTCGGCGCCGGCCACATCCGACATCAGCGACGCGAGCGGTGACGGTCGCTTCGGATCGATGATCCGGAGCCAGCTCCTGACCACGTCATCCCCCGTCAGGGGCGTGCCGTCGGAGAACCTCAGCCCGTCGCGAAGGTGGAAGACGATCCGACGTCCCCCGTCCAGGACGTCCCACGACTCGGCGAGCGCGGGTCGCAGGACGAGCCCCGGATCGAACGCGGTCAGGCTCTCGTAGAGCTGCGACCCGACGACCGCGCTGGCGATGTCGCCCTGGAGCGCCGGATCCAGGTCGACCGGCGTGCCCACCAGGATCTTGACGTCATCCCTGGCGGCAGCGGCGACCGCCGGCGGGCCACCCACAGGACCCGACCCGCCACCGACGACGAGGCCGAGCAGCACGGCAGCGGCCAGTGGCCCGAGGCGCCTGACCGTGGAGCGGCGAAGGAGGCGGCCCCCCTGGCGGCGCATGGCCGGAGTGTAGCCCGTCAGGCTCCGGTGGGCCGTGGAGAGCCTTCCGAGGCGACGACCAGGTCGTGCCGACGCCCGAACCGGTCGACCAGCCGGTAGAAGGCGCGCTTGTCGAGGCGGCTCCGCTCGGCCGGCCGGAACCCGTCGTCGTCCGGGCGGTCGTGACGGACCAACGGCAGGTCGGCGAGCCGGACGGCGCGGCGCGGCGTGGTCCCCTCGCCCGTATCACGCAGGACGAGGCTCCACCAGGTCTCGAGGTGTCGTCCCGTCCGGAACGCCGCGTCGAGCGGCCCTCGGGCCAGCACGTCGTCCCGTCGGAAGCCGAGCACGCCTCCGTCGACCACGGCGACATCCCCCGGAGGCGCCGCAGCAAAGCGTCGGAGATCGGTCGTCCGGCTGCCCCAGGCGCCGACCGCCGCGACCGTGGGATCGCCGAGCGCGCCGATCAGCGGCGACACGAAGTCCCCGATCGGCTCGATCCGCGAGTCGAGCAGGATCACGATCTCGGTCCGCGCTCGGCGCATGGCCGCGTTGAAGGCCCCCGCCGCTCCCTGCCGAGTGGCCATCCAGACGACCTCAGGATCGACCCCGGCGATGCCTGCGACGCTCGCACCCAGCCCGTCGTCCAGCCGCTCGGCTTGCGCTCGCGACGGGGCGTCCGCCACCACGACCGTCTCCGTCCCTGCCGGGGCGTGCGCTCGCAACCCGGCCAGCGCCCGTTCCACGTCGTCGGCCTGATCGGTCGCGCGGACGATGACGGTCGCACCGGCCGTCGCCGGATCCTGAAGACGCGACGGCACGGAAGTACTTGCCCCGTAGCGGATCCGCCCGGATTCGACCACGTCGGGCGGGATCGCAGCCGACAGCCGGAAGCTCGTCCCGGCGTCGACGACCTTCCACCCGGCAGCCTCGATCTCCGCCCGGAGCCGGTCGGCCTCAGCCCAGTCGGCCGCCGCTCGGGCAGCGGATCGCGCCTCGGCCAGCGCCCGGACCTCGGTCGGCACGGTGTCAGTCACCGGCCAAGGCTAGCAGTCGGAGGAGGCGGTCGAGATCGGCCGGCGCGGAGCGTCGACGCACCAGGTTCTTGGACGATCGGCCCCGCGCGGGCTCGACACGCGCGCTATCGTCACCCCACCAGGACCGGATGACGTTGTGCCCGCTCGTCGCCGCCTGGCGCCAGCGAGCGGTTCGGGACCAACCGATGACCGCCGGGCAAGGTTGGGAGGGTTCCGTCGTGTGCGTCATCCTGAGCGCGGCCATCCTGGGGCCACGCGCCGTGGCCATCATCTGGTGGCTGCTCGATCCGGCCCGCTGGAGCACAGCGTTCAATAACGGCCTGTTCGCGATCCTGGGCTTCCTCTTGCTGCCCTGGACGACGCTCGCCTACGTCCTCGTGTCGTCGCCGACCGGCATCACCGGGTTCGGCATCGTCGTCGTGATCATCGGCCTGTTCATCGACATCGGGACCTACGGCTCGAGCGCCTACACCAAGAAGGACGACCTCGGCTTCCGCTGATCGGCGGCCCCGGCGTCGTGACGAGGGTCCTCGAGCGAGGGCCCTCGTTTCGTTCCCAGGTCACATCCGGGCGAGCAGCTCGGCCTTCTTCGCCTCGTAGTCCTCGGCCGTGATGGCGCCCCGGTCCCGAAGGTCGGCCAGCCGGCTGAGTGCCTCGGCGGCGTCCGTCGCGGCCGCGCTCGGGACGGCGCTCGCGGTCGAGGCGGCGGCCACGGGCGCGGCGCCGGCAGGGGCGGCCGATGCCGGACGCGCATCGGCGGCCTTCGCCACCTCCATCTTGTGGGTCAGGATCGCGTTGCGGAAGTCCTCGGGCTTGGTGATCGTCTTGAAGTGGTCGGAGCCGGCCGCGCCCGACTGGGTGAAGATCGCGAGGTCGCCGTAACCGAGCGGCTTGCCGAGCAGCCCGACCCTCGACTGGACGTCGCTGATCGACGCGAGCAGCGTCGCCGACGACCGCCGGGAGATGAACCCTTCCTCGCGGACGACGCGCAGGTTGGTGACCGCGAACTCGGCCGTCCGCCAGACGATGACGTTGTAGACGATCCAGCCGATGGCGCCGACGACGAGGCCGAGGCGGACCAGGTCGAGCACGTTCCCGATGGCGCCGATCAGCCCATCCCCGTCCGGCGAGAGCCAGCCGACGATATACGCGCCGATCAGCATCAGGATCGCCCCGAGGGAGTCGCGGAGTGGCGCCATCCAGTGCTTCTCGGAGCTGAACACGATCGTCTCATCGGCGATGAGGTTATGGGCGACGGGCATGGTGGGGTTCTCCTGGACGATGGCGGCGCGACTGGCGGACGACGTCGTGCGCCGGGCCCGATGACGCGATGGGTTGGCTCGAGTCGGGGCTAGCGTAGTCCGGACCGAAGCTCGTCGTCCGCCTCGCCGGCCATCCGTGGGGTCGTCCGCCGGTCACCCGGCGAACATCGATTCCGACCCGGTCCGTTCGTCGCGGTGGTCCCAGACCGTGGTCAGCGGGTCCCTCCGACCAAGCATCGCCCAGGCGATCGGCGCACAGACGAGGGTCAGGACGCCGGTGCCCAGCAGCGCGTCACGGAGCGCACCGGTGAACGCCCCGCTGTACGCCGTCAGATCGCTCGGCGCGATCGTGAGGGCGATCGGACCCATGGCCGGCGTCCCGATGGCCTTGAGGACGCCGGCGAAGGCCGCGACCGCCGCATCCCGCTGGCCCGGATCGACCGCGCCGAGCGACGACCCGAAGGCATCGAGCGCGAGTCGCGTGGTCACCACGGTGAGCACGACCAGGCCGATCCGGCTGCCGACCTGGACCGACGCCTGGTTGAGTGCGGCGGCGGTCCCGGGCAGGCCGCGTGGCACGCTGGCGAAGATGATCGCCGTTCGGACGGTGGTGGTGACCACGAACCCGGCGCCGATGAGCGCGAACGACAACGCCATCACGACATACGGCGTCTGCGGCCCGAGCACCAACGCCGCCACGATGTTGCCGATGCCGACGGTCGCCAGACCGCCCGAGATCAGCGCCCGCGGGCTGTACCGGACGAGGAGCATCCCGGCGACGGGACCGGCGACGATCAAGGCCACGATGAACGGGGCCGTCGCGACGGTCGCGCCAAGCGTCCCATAACGAAGCACGATCTGGAAGAACAGCGTCAGCTGGAACAACGGACCGGCCTGCGCGAACCCGATCACGAGCCCGACTGCGACGGCGATGGTGACGGCCCGCCGCTCGACGTGCAGATGAGCCGCGTCGGTCTCACCACCTCGCCTCCGGGCCCAGACGAGGTACCCGGCCGCCATCGCCACGCCCAGGCCGATGAGCGCGACGCGGATCGGGTCGTCGAGCCCGTTGCCGGTGCCGACGATGCCCGACGTCACGATCACGATCGCGAACGCCCAGACCGCCGTCGCGACGACGTAGGAGCGCTCGTGCCGGAGGACGGCCGGCAGGTCCGGCGTGCGCTCCCAGGCGATCCACAGGGCGATCGCCGCCGCCAGGGCCCCTGCCGCGAAGGCAGGCCAGGTCGATCCGGGCCCCAGCAGGGTGACCAGCACCGGCGCCAGCGCCGTGGCTCCGCCGTAGACCGCGTAGACGATGCCGATCGCCGTCGCGCGGGTGATCCCGTGGTACATGGTCGCGACGAGGGCGAGCGCGAACGGCACTGCGGCGTTGGCCGCCGCGGTCCCGGCCAGCCGTCCGGTCAGGAACAGCGGTCCGTCCGTGGCGACGATGCCGAGCAGACCCGTCGCGACGAGCACGGCCAGCGCACCGAGGAGGATGCCCCGGCGTCCATCGCCGTCGCTGAGGATCCCCCCGACGAACAACAGCCCGGCGCCGATCAGCGTCGCCAGCAGGAGCAGGATCTCGACGTCCGGCTCCGACCGGAGCGCCGCCTGGACGGACGGATAGCCCGGTGAGAAGACGGTCGGGTTCAGGCCGGCGGCCGCGATCGCCGCCGACGCCGCGACCAGCGCCCGGATCGCCCGCGGCTCAGCGGCGAGATCGGTCAGGAAGGTCGGGATCGTCAGGCGCTGCACGTGCGGCCGATCGTAGCAGCCACCACGGCGGCGACGGAGGTGTCGCGGGTCGATCCCCGAGCGCTACGGCCGGCCGAGTCCGACGCTCCACGCTCCGCACTTCGTGGACTTGACCACGAGGCGGTAGGTCGCCGCGAACAGTCCCGTCACCGCGACGGTCGTCTGGGTCGTCCCGCTGCTCGCATTCGACTCGACCAGGGGCGGTTCGCCTTCCAGGCGGACGGACCACGCACAGCCGCTTTTGCCCTTGACCTTCGTCGTGAGGACGTAGTCACCCGACAGCTCCGTGTCGGGGCTCGTCTTGCCGGCGGTGCCCGACATCGTGAAGGTGTCGACGCCGGTGACCCCCGGCGCGCTGGATCCTGACGACGGGCCCGGTCCCGACGGACTGGCGGTCGGGGTCGCGTCGCCCGAGCCGCAACCGACGACGATGACCGCGAGGAGCGAGATCATCGCAGCGAACAGGACGAAGCGCATGAACGCCAGCCTACCAGCCGGACGACACGCCGGCCGGGCCGGATAGGGGCCCTATTTGAAGTCGACCGTCTTGAGCATGTCCTCGAACGACGTGAGGAACGCCGTGTCGGGGATGTTCGCATCCGAGCGAGCCCAGGCAAGGAGCGGCTTCCCGCCGACCTCCATGACCGCCATCCGAAGCGCGTACTCGGGCTGGAGGCCGAAGCACCCTTCGCCCTGTTCGGCTCCGATCGTGGGACAGCCCAGCGACCCGTCGAGCGAGCGGCTGGTCTTCGCCGTGAGCAGCGTCACCGGAGCGCCGTCCACCGTCGTGGTGGTCATGTCGCTGTAGATCGCGCCCTTGCCGGCAAGACCCTTGACGTAGCCCAGGAAGTCGGCTGGCGGCGGCATCGGAGTCGTGGCGTCGGGCGAATACACCTCGGCCGGGATCAGGAATCGGATCCGATTGTTGTCGACGACGGTCGCGGTCCAGCTCAGGAGTCCCGGGGTGTCGTCGGTCGGGGCCGACCCGAGACCTGGGGCGACCACGACGCTGAGCGGGATGCCGAACTTCGCGGTCGTGTAGCTGAGCCCGCCGGACGATCCCGCGCTCGCAGCGACCCCGGTCGGAGCCGCAGATGACGAGGCGGTCGATCCACCGCAGGCGACCACCATGGAGCCGAGGACGAGCGCCGAGAGGAGGGCAAGGATCCGCATGTCGCTCAGGAATCTACCGAAGTCGCGTCTCGCGTGCATCTCGGTCCGACCTCGACCGGGCCTTGCCGCCCTTCGGTAACCTAGACGGGCCCGGGGCCCGGCGTCGCGTCGTTATGGTGCCCCTGGAGGGAATCGAACCCCCGACGCAGGCCTTAGGACGGCCTCGCTCTATCCGCTGAGCTACAGGGGCGGTGCGCCGAAGGGCATGGTACCGCGACCCGAACTGGCTATCGACCGCGGGCCCGGCCGCATGGTTTCATGAGGCCCGCCCGAACGAGGAGATCCCATGGCACCGTCGCTCCGACGAACGCGTCGCCACGTGGCCGGCATCACGGCGGCACTGCTCGCCGTCGCCGCAGTCATCGGGACGGCTGGTTCCGCCGCCGCGGTCACACCGCCGCCGGACTTCAGCAACGTCAGCATCAACCTGAACTCGGTCGCCAGCGGGCTCAACGGGCCGGTCCTGGTCACCAACGCCCACGACGGCTCGCATCGCCTGTTCATCGTCGAACAGCGCGGCGTGATCAAGATCTGGAGGAGCGGCAAGGTCCTCGGCCCGGCCTTCCTGGACATCCGCTCGAAGGTCAAGTTCGGCGGCGAGGAGGGTCTCCTCGCTCTTGCCTTCCATCCCGACTACAAGCACAACCACAAGTTCTACGTCCTGTACACCGCGAAAGGCACCGGGGATGTGACGGTCGCCGAGTTCCGCTCGAGCTCGACCAACAAGAACCACGCCTCGGCGACGACGTACCGGCGGCTCCTGTCGATCCGCCATCGCGCCAACACCAACCACAACGGCGGGATGCTCGCGTTCGGCAAGTACAACGGCTACCTGTACATCTCGGTCGGTGACGGCGGCGGAGCCGGCGACGTCGACAACCACGCCCAGTCGCGCGGAAGCCTGCTCGGCAAGCTGCTCCGGATCGACGTCAACGGGCGGGCGCCGGGCAAGGCCTACCGGATCCCCTCGAACAATCCCTACGCCAAGAGCACCGTCGCGCGCCGTGAGATCTGGTCCCGCGGGCTGCGCAACCCGTGGCGGTTCTCGTTCGACCGGGCCAACGGCGACCTGTGGATCGGCGACGTCGGTCAAGGCGCCTGGGAAGAAGTCGATCGGGCGACGCTGGCGAGCGGCGGCGGGCGCGGTCTCAACTTCGGCTGGCACGTCATGGAGGGCGACGCCTGCTATCAGCCGTCGTCGGGCTGCGTGACGACCGGGCTGACCACGCCGATCTCGGTGTACGACCACGGTCAGGGCTGCGCGATCATCGGCGGCTATGTCTACCGGGGACCCCAGGCGATCCTGGCCGGCGCGTATCTGTTCTCCGACGTGTGCTCTGGGACGATCTGGTCGATCGTCGCGGCCGGACCGAAGCCGCAGACCCCGACCGTGATGGCGTCGACCGGACTCGGGATCACCTCGTTCGGCGAAGGCGAGAGCGGGACCGTCTACGTCACCGCCCAGGACGGTCACGTCTACCGGCTGTCGGCGGCGCTGCGACCCTAGCCATCCGCCTGCCAGGGCCTCGCGACCCGCCTGCCAGGCCCTCCGGCGGCGGGCCGACGTCCGATCGGCCCCGCCGGGAGGGTCGACTACAATCCCGGCGTATGGATGACGCCACCCCGATCGGGGCCGACGGCGGCGCCCCGACCTCGGTCGTCCTCTACACCCGGCCGGGCTGTGCCCTGTGCACCGAGACCCGCGATCTGCTGGCCGCCGCGCTCGACCGGCGCGTCGCCGATGGTCGGCCGCGGGTCGCCCTGATCGAACGCGACATCGGGTCCGACCCCGCCTGGGAACGCGCCTATTTCGCCGAGATCCCGGTGATCGAAGTGGGCGATCGCCGGCTGCCGCTCGCCACGAGCCCGGCGCGTATCGAGCGCCTCCTGCGCGAGGTTCTCGACGCGTGACCGGCGGCGCGGATCTGACGTTCCTGGTCGCGGTCGCCGCCGGTCTCCT
This sequence comes from uncultured Chloroflexia bacterium, assembly GCA_963749735.1. GTDB lineage: Bacteria > Chloroflexota > Limnocylindria > Limnocylindrales > CSP1-4 > Chersky-267. The sequence continues at coordinate 17,687 of CAVVNZ010000010.1, read as the reverse complement.
CAGCTTCCTGTCGCCGTGCGTCCTGCCGCTCGTCCCGGCGTATCTCGGCCAGCTGACCGCGGTCGCCGTCGCGGGCTCTCCGGCAGGGACCGAACCGTCGCGGTGGCTCGCGATGCGTCACTCGGTCGCCTATGTGGTCGGCTTCGGAACGGTGTTCACGATCCTCGGCATCAGCGCGACCTACGCGGGCGGCGCGCTCGGACAGTGGCTCCCGCTGCTGCGCCAGATCGGCGGGATCGCGCTGATCGTGATGGGCCTGAGCCTGGCGGGCTTCCTCGACATCGCGCGACTCCAGCGGACGTGGCGCCCGCTCGACCTCGGAGCCAGCACCACCGTGGCGGGTGCCACCGGCGGGATGGTCCTCCAGGACCCGACCCGATCGACGCCCGGATTGGGCGACCGGATCGGTGGCCGGCTCGTCGGAGACGGGCGCGGCCTGGTCGCCTCGTTCGGCCTCGGGACGATCTTCGCCATCGGCTGGACGCCGTGCATCGGGATCATCCTGGGCGGGATCCTCACGCTCGCGGCGACCTCGGGCTCGACCGCCCAGGGCGCCATCCTGCTCGTCGGCTACACCCTCGGGCTGGGGATCCCGTTCCTGGCCATCGGCGCGCTGTACGACCGGGCTCCGGCCGTCCTCCGACCGCTCCAGCGTCACGCCCATACGGTGTCCGTCATCGGGGGCCTGCTCGTGTCGGCGATCGGCGTGGCGATGCTGTTCGATCTCCTCTCGCTCATGCCCCGCTACTTCACGTTCCTGACCGGCATCTGATGACCGATCCTTCGCCCGGGTTCGAGCACCGTCCCGAACGGCACGGGCTGATCGGGCCGTTCAGCGGGCGTCAGCTCGGCGTGGTCCTGGCGGTCGTGGTGGTGGTGGCTGTCGTCCTGGTCGCCGCGACCCGTCCCCTCGGGGCGACCGGCGCAGCGGGACCCGGCGATCCCCACCCGACGGCCTACCTCGTCGGTTCGCCGACGACGGGGCTCGCCGTCGGCAGCCTGGCCCCGGAGCTTGCCGGCACCCGGCCGGACGGGACCGCCTGGCAGCTGACCGACGTGGACGGCAAGCCGGTCCGGCTCGCCGACCTGCGCGGCAAGGGCGTCTGGCTGAACTTCTGGGCGAGCTGGTGTCCCCCCTGCCAGTCGGAGACACCGACCCTCCGCGACACGTACGCGGCGTACAAGGATCGCGGCCTCGAGCTGATCGGGATCAGCGTCCAGGAGACCGACCCGGCCGATGTCGGGGCGTACGCCACGAAGTACGGGCTCGACTACACGATCGCCGCCGACCTGTCCGCCGACGCGTTCCACCTGTACCAGGTGTACGGCTTGCCGACCCAGGTGTTCATCGGGCCGGACGGCCGCATCCGCAAGGTCATCGCCGGGCCGCTGTCCGCCGCCGAGGCCGCCGCGAACGTCGAAGCGATCCTGCCGCCGCCGTCGACCTCGCCGGCACCGCCGGCCTCGCCGTAGGGCTCAGTCCGACTCGTAGCGGAATCGGTCGCGGTCGCGGACGAGACGGCCGACAGGGTGGATCGCCTCATGCGACAGGACGACGATCCAGTCCTCGTCGGCGGCCCGGGCGAAGAGCGACGCCTTGACGAGGACCGAATCGAGCGGGAAGTCGTCGAAGGCGGTCACCCAGCGTGGATTCGCGCTCCACGGTCGCATGCACAGGTCGCCGAAGAACGCGAGCGTCCGCCCGCCCGGCCCGGCGCCGTGGACGACGATGGCCTGGTGCCCGGCGGAATGCCCGCCGGTCGGGACGACCGTCACCCCGGGCAGGATCTCGCGCTCGCCCTCGGCCCAGCCAGCCGCGCCCCAGTCGCGGACGAGGCGGAGCTCGGGCTGGACGTAGCTCGCCACGAGCCGCGGATTGTCGCCGAGGGCGATCTCCCACTCCGCTCGCTGGGCGACGATCGTCGCTCGGGGGAATGCCCGCTCCCCATCCGGGGCCAGCAGGCCGCCGGCGTGGTCGAAATGGAGGTGGCTCATCGCGACGACGTCGATCGAGCCCGGCTGGAACCCGGCGCGTTCGAGCGCGGGGACGATCCACGGGCCGTCGTAGCCGCGCATCGCCCGGCCCTTGTCGTCGATCCTCCCACCGATCCCCGTCTCGACCAGCACCCGTCCGGCCGGCGTCTCCACCAGCAGGCAGTTGAGCGCCTGGAGCAGCCGGTTGTCCGGGTCGATCTCGTCGACGACAAGGCGGTCCCAGAGCAGCCGCGGGACCGGACCGAAGAGCGTCCCCGCATCGGACCGGAAGGTCCCCGCCTGGATGAGCGCGACGGTCGTCCCGGCGCCGAGCGAAGCGGACCAGTGGACGGCGTCGTTCATGCCCATCGTCGGCCGCCCATGACCCGATGCCGCGGTCCGCTCAGGACCGGGACCGCTCCTCGGACCGGCCGGTGAAGTCCCGATGGAAGGCCGATGCGGTCGGCTCCGACTGGCCCTGGTACTTCGAACCGAGCGTCGGCGAGCCATACGGACGCTCGACCGGGCTCGACATCCGGAAGAAGCTGATCTGCCCGATCCGCATCCCGAAGTACAGCGCGATCGGCAGGTTGGCGACGTTGCTCAGCTCGAGCGTCAGGTTGCCCTTCCAGCCCGGATCGACATAGCCGGCGGTCGAGTGGATGAGCAGGCCGAGCCGGCCCAGCGAGCTCTTGCCCTCGAGGCGGGCGACGAGGTCGTCGGGCAGCTCGACCCATTCGAGGGTCTGACCCAGCACGAACTCGCCGGGATGGAGGATGAACGGCTCGTCGTCATCGATCCGCAGCAGCTCGGTCAGGTCGGGCTGCGGAGCGCGCACATCGATATAGGCATAGCGGTTGTTGCGGAAGACCCGGAAGCTGCGGTCGAGGTGGAGGTCCACCGACGAAGGCTGGAGATCGCTCGGGTCGTACGGGTCGATCCGCACGTCGCCCGCCTCGATCGCCGTTCGGATGTCGCGGTCGGCGAGGACGCTCAACGGTCGTCCCCACGGCTGTCGAAGAGGGTGTCGACCTCGCGCTTGAGATCCTCGAGGTCCTCGAAGCTCTGGTACACGCTGGCGAAGCGGATGTAGGCGATCTGGTCGATCCCGCGCAGCTTGTCCATGGCCATCGCCCCGATCCGGGAGGACGGGATCTCGCTCGCACCGGCAGATCGGAGCTCCGCCTCGATGGCATCGGCGGCCGCTTCGGCCGAGCCGTCGGGGACCGGTCGTCGGGTCAGCGCCTTGCGCAGTCCGCTGGCGAGCTTGTCGCGGTCGAACTCCTGGCGGACGCCGTCGCGCTTGACGACGACCAGGCGGGCGGCCTCGACCCGCTCGTACGTCGTGAACCGGGTCGCGCACGCCGCGCACTCGCGACGGCGCCGGATCGTGGCCGAGTCGTCGAGGTCGCGCGAATCGACGACCCTGGTCTCGCGTTCACCGCACTGGGGACAGCGCATCGGTCTCCCGGTCTGGGACCCGGACGGCGGGTCGCCTACCACTACCGCTAGTGGTGTGACCCGATGGTACCACTACATACGGGGTCTGCCAGCCTCGGTCGTGGTCGGATCCGGGCCGTTCGGGTCAACCCTGACGGCGCGACCGCCACTCCCGTTGCTCGGCCGGCCGGCTCGACGCGAGGTCGTCGGCGTGCCGGGCGATCGCCTCGCGGGCGTGGAGGGTGTTGAGGTAGCCGCGCTTGATCGCCGTCTGGGCCTCGAGCTCGCGATTGCGACCGCCCGAGGCGGCCATCAGCGTGCACCCGTGGGCCACCATCTCGAGCGCCCGGGCCGCCCGATCGAGCTCCTCGAGGAGGCTCGCCCGGACGTCGTCGGCCGGGACGGGACCGCGCAGGCTGCTCGCCTCTTCGGCGTAGCGTCCCACGGCGTCGTGGGCCGCCTCGAGGTTGGGCGCGATCGCATCCGCGTCGAGCTGGTGCCGGCGGACCGCGTCGATCCGCTCGATGACCCCGGCCAGCGACTCGTCGATCCGCTTGGCCAGGTCCTCGACCGCGTCCCGGAAGCGCTCCTCCTCGCGCGTCCGGGTCAGCGCCCGGGACGCGCGCCTGAACAGGACGATGAACGCGGCGGCCAGGACCACGAAGGCGACAAGCGGGATCACCAGCGCCAGGATGGTTCCCACGGGCGGTTCGGTCGCCTCAGGCCGAGCGAGCGCGGAGGGCGTCGAGGAGGGCCGGGACGACCTCGAACAGGTCGCCGACGACGATCACATCGGCGTAGTCGGCGATCGGCGCATCCGGGTCACGGTTGATCGCCACGATCGTCTCGGCGGTCTGCATCCCGACCTTGTGCTGGATGGCACCCGAGATCCCGAGCGCCAGGTACAGGGCCGGCTTGACGATCTTGCCGGTCTGCCCGATCTGCTGGCTGTACGGGATCCAGCCCGAATCGACCGCGGCGCGAGACGCGCCGATCGCGCCGCCGAGCACCGTGGCGAGCTCCTCCACGATCCGGAACCCATCGGCTCCGCCGACCCCACGCCCGCCGGCGACGATGATCCGGGCCTCTTCGATCGGCGCCGCCCCGCCGGCCTCGGCGACGCGCTCGAGGACCCGGATCGGCGGGATGTCGGTCGCCGGGGCCGCCGTGCCGACGGTCACTGTGCCGACCGTCTCGGCGGGGACCGCGGTCACGACGTTCGGCCGGACCGTGACGATGCCACCGCCGCTGATGAACCCGGACCATGTATCGAGTCGCCCGCCGAACACGCTCATCTCGACGACGGGGCCCGCCTGCCAGGTCACACCCGTCGCGTTGGCGAGGATCCCGCGACCGAGCAACGCCGACAGGAAGCCGGCGACGTCCCGCCCATCGGGCGAGGCACCGAGCAGGACGACGTCGGCCCCGTCGCCCAGGCGGACGGCTTCCGCGACCACCCGCTGGGGCGCCACGTGATCGCTCAGCTCCGGCGCGGCCACGGCCTCGACCGCCGGAAGGTAGCGGGCCAGCTCGGCGGCCGGACCCGCTGGATCCGCCGCGACCACGAGACCGCGCACGTCGTGCCCGCCGGCCTCGGCCAGGCCCCGGGCGAGCGTCGCGACCTCCGTGCTGATCCGGGCGAGGCTGCCGTCGGCGAGGACCTCCGCCACGACGAGCAGGACGCCCATCAGATGAGCCTCCGCTCGGCCAGGAAGTCGACGAGCTGCGCCGCGGCCGCGGGGGCCGGTTCGCGGATGACCCGTGTCGCCGCTCGTGGCGGCGGCGCCTCGGCCCGGAGGACGCGGGTGGTCGCGACGGCGCCACCGACCGTCGACGGGTCGATCCCGAGATCCGCCAGCGACCAGATCACGATCGACTTGGAGCGGGCGGCCATGATGCCCTTGAGCGATGGGTAGCGGGGTTCGCCGAGCGCCTGGGTCGCGACGACGAGCGCCGGAAGGGTTGCTTCGACCACGTCGTACCCGGTCGGGCTGATCCGGCGCACGCGGACCGTGGCGCCGTCCGGATCGATCCGCGCGGCATAGGACAGGTACGGCAGGCCGGTGAGCGCCGCGATGCCCGCGGCCACCGTCCCGCTTCCGCCGTCGGAGGTGTCGGCCCCGGCCAGGACCAGGTCGTGGTCGATCCGGCCGAGCGCCGCGGCCAGGACTCGCGCGGTCGACAGCGTGTCCGAGCCGGCCAGCACGGGATCGGACACCAGGAACCCGGCGTCGGCGCCCATCGCCAGGGCCTTGCGGAGCGTCTCGGGTGCCGTCTCCGGCGCCATCGCCAGGAGCGTGACGGAACCCTCGCCGGCAGCCTCGCGGAGCTTGAGCGCGGCTTCGAGCGCGTACTCGTCGTTGGCGTTGACGACCGTCGGCGACGCGGCGCGGTCGACGCGCAGGTCCGGACCCAGACGCTCCTGGCCGGTGGTGTCCGGCACGGGTTTCACGAGGACGACGATCCGCACCTGCGGGCAACCTCCGTGTTCGGGCGGGTCAACGCTGGGCGGCGAGCAGCGATCGAGCGACGACCAGGCGCTGGATCTGCTGGGTCCCTTCGTACAGCTGGGTGATCTTCGCGTCGCGCATCATCCGCTCGACCGGGAACTCGTCGAGGTAGCCGTACCCGCCGAGGACCTGGACCGCGTCGGTGGTGACCCGCATCGCGGCGTCGCCGGCGACCAGTTTACAGACCGCGGCCCAGCGCCCGGCATCCCCGTCGCCCGCCTCGATGGCGGCGCACGCGGCATAGAGCAGGCTGCGGGCCGCCTCCGTCGCGGCGTCCATGTCGGCGAGCAGCCCCTGGACCATCTGGAACTCGCCGATCGGCCGGCCGAACTGGACCCGCTCGGTCGCGTACTTGGCCGCGACGTCGAGTGCGCCCTGGGCGATCCCGACGGCCTGCGCGGCGATCCCGGGCCGGGATCGCTCGAAGGTCCGCATCGCGAGAGTGAACCCCTCCCCTTCCGCGCCGATGAGGTTCGTGGCGGGGACCCGCACATCATCGAAAACGAGCTCCGCCGTCGGAGAGCCGCGGATGCCCATCTTGTGCTCGAGGCGGCCGACGCTGAAGCCGGGGGTCCCGCGTTCGACCACGAAGCACGACAGGTTCCGATTGCGCTTGCCGGCCGGATCGGTCACGGCGAAGACGGTCACGAGGTCGGCCACGCTGCCGTGGCTGATGAACCGCTTGGTCCCGTTCAGGACGTACCCGTCGCCGTCGCGGACCGCGCGGGTCGCGATCGAGCCGGCGTCGGAGCCCGCGCCGGCCTCGGTCAGGGCGAACGCGATGAGGCTGCGACCCGCCGCCAGGTCGGGCAGCCAGCGGGCCTTCTGGTCATCGGTGCCGGCCATCACGATCGGCAGCGACGCCAGCTCGTGGACGGCCAGGATCAATCCCGTCGTGGCACACGCTGCGCTGAGCGCTTCGATGGCCAGGCAGCAGGTCAGCAGGTCGCCGCCGAGCCCGCCGTACTCTGCCGGGTAGGGCAGGCCGAGGATGTCCTGGGTCGCCAGGAGCTCCTTGATGTCCCACGGGAACTCGGCGGTCCGGTCGATCTCGGACGCCCGCGGAGCGATCCGGTCCCGGGCCAGCTCGCGGACGGCGTCGCGCAGCTCGCGCTGTTCGTCCGTCAGCCGGAACGAGGTCACTGGATGACCGGCAGCTGTCGACCGGTCGGGACCGGCGCCAGGCTGTCCGCCAGCAGCTCGGCGATATCGACCGCGCTGACGGTCCCCGCGTTGCCGGTCCCCCCGCCATCGGCCATCGCGGAGTCGAGTCCGTCGCGCATCATCGTCATGCAGAACGGGCAGTTCGTGGCGACCGTGCCGGCGCCGGTCTCGAGGGCCTGGCGCGTCCGCTCGGCGTTGATCCGGGTGCCGCGAGTCTCCTCCATCCACATCCGTCCGCCGCCGGCGCCGCAGCAGAACGAGTTCTTGCCGCTCCGCTCCATCTCGACGAGCTCGAGGCCGGGCACCGAGGCGAGGACCGCCCTGGGCTGAGCCACGACGTCGTTGTAGCGGGCCATGTAGCAGGAGTCGTGGAACGTCACCGTCCGTTGGGCGGTGTCGGCGGTGGCGTCGGCGTCGATCGTCCGCAGCCGGCCAGCGGCCAGGAGCCGCTGGAGGTAGACCGAGTGGTGGACGACCTCGTAGTGCCCGTCGAGCTGGCCGTACTCGTTGCCGATCGTGTTGAAGCAGTGCGGGCAGGCGGTCACGATGCTCGTGAGCTTGTAGCGGTCGAGTGTCGCCACGTTCTCCGACGCCAGCATCTGCCAGACGTAGTCGTTGCCCATCCGCCGCGCCGGATCGCCGGTGCACGATTCCTCCTGGCCGAGGATCGCGAAGCGGATCCCGGCTGCGTCGAGGCAGGTCGCGAACGACCTGGCCACCCGCCGGTTGCGCTCGTCGAAGGCGGCCGCGCAGCCGACCCAGTAGAGGACCTCGATCTCGTCGAGGCGTCCCTCGGCGGCGAGCTCGGCGACCGTCGGCACGGCGAACGGGAGACCCTTCGTCCAGTCGGTCCTGGCGCTCTTGGGCTGGCCCCACGGGTTCCCGGCCCGCTCCATGTTGGTGAACGCCGCGGTCAGCTCCGAGGGGAACCGGGAATCCTCCAGGACGAGGTTGCGCCGGACCCCCACGATCTTGTCGACGTGCTCGATGAGGACCGGGCACGCCTCGACGCACGCGCCACAGGTGACGCAGTCCCACACCGCGTCATACGGGATCGCTCCGTCGACCAGCGGCGCCGCCAGCGCGGTCGCGGCTGGCTGGGTGTCGTCCAACCCGTAGGCGTCACGGACGATCGGCGAGTTGGGGATGAGATCGATCCCGTGCTCGGCGTCCACGGCCATCTCGCGGATGCCCATGATGAACGCCTTGGGGTTCAGCGGCTTCCCGGTGGCGTTGGCCGGGCAGGCGGCCTGGCAGCGGCCGCACTCGGTGCAGGTGAACCCATCGAGCAGGTCCTTCCAGCCGAGGTCCTGGAGGGTCCGCAGGCCGAACGTGGCCGTCTCGTCCTCGAGGTCCATGACCGGCAGCTCACCGCGCGGCGCGAGCTTCCTGAAGTAGATGTTGAACGGGGCCGTGGCGAGATGGAGGTGCTTGCTGTAGGGCAGGTAGATCAGGAACGCCGCGACCAGCGCGATGTGCGCCCACCACAGCACGGCGAAGGCGGTCTCGGTGGCCTGCGTGCCGAGCGAGCGGAGCGGGACCGCCAGCGCGTTGGCGATGAACGCCCCCGGGATGTCGCCGTAGCTGGCGGCCTGGAACGCCTGAGCGAGCAGCTCGGTCCCGACGACCCCGCCGATCATCGCCAGGATGAGCAGCCCGGAACCGCTCAGGGTCAGCCGGGCGGGCTTCGTGACCAGCCGCCGGAAGAAGGCGTAGGCGATCGCCACCATGACGATCACCGCCACGACGTTCTGCATCGCCGAGACGGCCGTCCACAGCATGCCGTCGAACGGCACCGAGATGATCGCCTCGACGAGCCCGCCGGTGACGATGTTGGCCGTCCCGATCGTCAGCAGGACGAACCCCCAGAAGATGCCGAAATGCATCAGCCCGGCACGCCGGTCCTTGAACATCTTCGTCTGGACGAGGGCATAGCGGACCAGGCCTGCCGTCCGGCGCGGGACCTCGCTGAACAGGCTCGGACCCTCGGCCCGGGCCGCGGCGAAGATCCGAAGGTGCCGCGCCATCACCAGCCCGAAGACGACGACGGCACCCCAGAACAACGGGAAGACCAGCGGGTAGGCCGGGACCTCGTCGAAGGCCGGGAACATCTACGGGGCGTCCGGGTCGGGTGACGGGAGGTCGGGTGATGGGAGGTCCGGCCTCGCGGCGCCGGTCGTCGCCAGCCCGTGGTCGAACGGGCCGTCGAGCGTCTCGAGCGCGTGGTCGAGGACCGGGACGATCGCCTCGAGCGACTCCAGGGCCCCGCGCGGACTGCCCGGGACGTTGACGACGAGCGTCCCAGAGCGGACGCCGACGATGCCACGCGACAGTGCGGCCATGGGCGTCGAACGCCGACCCTCGGAGCGGATCAGCTCGGCCAGGCCCGGCACCTCGTAGTCGAGCGTGGCCGCGGTCGCCTGGGGGGTCACATCCCGCGGCGTCAGACCGGTCCCGCCCGTCGTCACGACCAGCGCCCGCCCGGGCGTCCCGGCGACGAGGGCCTCCTCGATCTGCCAGCCCTCGTCGGGGACCGCAGCACGCGCCACCTCGAACCCGAGTCCGGTGAGCCGCTCGGCGAGCCGATCGCCCGAGTCGTCGTCCCGGACTCCCGCCGCCACGCCGTCGCTGACCGTGACGACGAGAGCCCGCCGACCATCACCTGGCCTTCGATCGGATCCGCTCACCCGCCGCCCTTCTTGCGTCCGCCCCCGATCCGTCCGGCGGTCCGGTCGCCCGGTCGCACGCCCGGTCCCGTCGGGGGCGCGGTCGTCGGCTTGTCGCTGGGCCGGGTCCAGTCGCCGCTCTTGCCACCGCTCTTGGACACGAGCCGGAGCGACCGGATCTCGACGCCGCGTTCCACGCCCTTGACCATATCGTAGACGGTGAGGGCGGCGACGGAGGCGGCCGTCAGCGCCTCCATCTCCACGCCCGTGGCGCCCACCGTGGCGGCCTCGGTCCGGATCCGCAATCCGCCGGCGGCCCGGTCGGGCACGACCTGGACGAGCAGGTCGGTCAGCGCGATCGGGTGGCATAGCGGGATGAGCTCGCTCGTGCGCTTGCCGCCCATGACCCCGGCGAGCTCGGCCACCGACATCACGTCGCCCTTGGGGTTCGCGCCGTCGATGACCAGGCTGAGCGTCTCCGGCGAGCAGGCGACGAACGCCTCGGCGATCGCGCGACGGGCCGTCGGCGGCTTGGCGCTCACATCGACCATCCGCGGCCGGCCGGTCCGGTCGACGTGGGTCAGACGCCGGCGCTCGGAGCGCGGGGCAGGCTTGCGGTCCATCGGTGGCCTCCAGGGCTGGTCTTCCGGCGGTTTCGACCCGGACATCAGCGATCGATCCAGATGAGATCGACCGGCGCACCGGCGGGCAGGGCGTCGACGGCCTCGGGGATGACGGCCAGGGCATCGGCTGCCGCCAGCGCGCTGAGCACGTGGCTGCCCTGCCGTCCGGCGAGGACCACCGGGATGCGACCGTCGGCGTCGCGGACGGGAACGTCCGCCGCGTCGCGTCGGGCGACCGCACGGATGAACGCGCGGCGCCCGGCCGCCTTCGCGACGGGTTCGAGCAGCACGCCGCGGTCGGTCGGACGGAGCACGCGCCGGTGCCCGCCGAGGCGGCGGATCGCGGGTCGGACGAACAGCTCGAACGTCACGAACCCGCTCACCGGGTTGCCCGGCAGGCCGAACAGGACCGATCCGTCGGGCGTGGTCCCGAACGCGAATGGCTTGCCCGGCTGGACGGCGACCTGCCACAGGTCCACCCGCCCGACGCTCTCGAAGGCGCGCTTCACGACGTCGTACGGGCCGACGGAGACACCGCCGGCGACGATCACGCCATCGGCCTCCGCCAGGCCGCGGCGCAGGCGGTCCAGGACGTCCTCCAGCCGATCGCGGGCGATCCCGAGGTCGACCACCATGGCGCCCGCCGCGGTGACCATCGCCCGCAGACCCGGACCGTTGGCGTCGGGGATGCCCGCGTCGCCGAGCGCCTCGCCGGGAGCGCGGATCTCGTCACCGGTGGCCAGGACGGCGATCCGCGGGCGTCGGTGGACCGACACGGTCGCCGCCCCGGAGCCGGCCGCCAGCGCGATCGCCGCCGGGGTCATCACCGAACCGGCCTCGAGCACGGTGGTTCCGGCTCGCACGTCCTCGCCCTGCCGGCGGATCGAATCCCCGGCCTTGATCGCCACATGGACGGCGCAGCCGGCGGGCAGCGGCCCGGCGGCGTCCCGGCCGCGTGGGCCCGCGGCCTCACCCGCCGCGTCCAGGGGCGTGGTGTCCTCGACGGCGACCACGGCATCCGCCCCCGCCGGCACCGGGGCCCCCGTGGCGATCCGGATGGCCGTCCCCGGGGCGATGCCGACCGCGGCCACGCCACCCGCGGGCACCTCGCCGATGACCCGCAGGCTGACCGGCGCGTCGTGCGTCGCGCCGGCGACGTCCGCCGAGCGGATCGCGTACCCGTCCATCGCGCTGTTGTCCCACGGCGGCAGGTCCGTCGCGGACACGACGGGCTCGGCGAGGACGAGGCCGAGCGCCGCCTCGGGGACGTGCGTCTCGGCCGGCAGCGGGCCCCGGATCGCGGCGAGGACCCGCTCGCGCGCCGCCTCGACCGTGAGAAGGTCCGTCGCGCTCATCTGGTCGCCCTCGGGCGGAGCGCCCAGAGCGAGACGATGGCGCACAGCAGCAGGATCACCGCACCCACGGCGAGCGACGTCTCCTCCCAGAACTGGATCGGGAACAGCTGGACGAGCCGGTCCGAGAGCGGGTCGAAGGTGTACGTCCCGCCGGCGAAGAACAGCTCGTGGAAGGTCTCGAAGGCCTGGTCGAAGGCCAGCGCCGAGATCAGCCCGCCGATCACGACGCCCGCGGCGAGGACGAGCGCCCCGACCCCCATCCCACGCCGGAACGCCCGACCGGCGCGGGTCGCGACCCCGACCGCGATGAGGACGATCGCGCCGATCAGGACGAGCAACCCGAACGCACCGAAGACCGACCGGACATCGACGAGATGCGACCGCTCCCGCTCGTTGAAGACCGCCTGTCCCGCAACGGTCTCGGCGAAGGCCGGCGGACCGACGACGAGGTCGTGGAGGACCTCACCGGTCACCCGGTCGACCTCGGCCGTGGGGTACCCCGTGAGCTCGGCCGCCCCACTCCGGCCCTGCTCGAGTGCCACCCACTGCGGCGTGAGGAACAGTGCGACCGACACGCCGGCGATGACGACGATCGTCGCGACGGCGACGACGACCGACACGATCGCCTCGCGGACCGGCGACGACCGGGCCACCTCGTCGGGGCCGCCTCCCGGCGCCACCGGCTCCGGGTCGCCCACCCTATTCGTCCTCGAGCGTCCGGGCTTGGTCCCACCAGCCCTCGAGCCGCAGGTCCTCGGGCGGTTCGGTCCCGAGCTCGCCGGCCGCCTTCGCGACCCGCGCGCGGAACGCGTCGAGGTCGAGGTCGAGGATGTCGCGGAGACCCTCGATGCCGGCCTGGATCATCAGCTGGTGCTCGTCCGATCCGAAGCTGGCGAGGTTGAGCATCAACCCTTCGTCGCGCCAGGTGCCGACTTCGTTGATCGTGGCGCCGACGTGATCGGCGAGATATTGACGCCGGGTCGGTGTCTCGGAGACCTCGAGCAGGATCCCGGTCGTGAAGATGCCCTGCTTCTCGAGGCGCCCCAGGTAGACGGGCTCGATGCGGGTCAGCTCGGTGATCGGCGGCACGGGTGTCGAGCTCCTCGTCTGGGGGGCTTCGTCGTGGGTCGGGCCATTATCGAGCCTAGGCGCGGTCCTCCGCTCGGGTCACACGATTCCGGGCCGTTCGGCACTGGCCGTGCGATCCGTCGCGGCCACCATTAGCCGACATCGGGGTGCGGTCACGACGGGCCACCGGTCGGATCGCGGCCCACGGTGGAGTGCATGGCCATGGTCCGAGTACTCGTCGTCGATCACGATGTAGACCTTGCCGATCTCAAGGTCGATACGCTCCGACGTGCAGGGTTCGAGGTCGATCAGTGCGGCGGGCCGACGCATGCGCGCGGAGCCTGCCCGGTCCTCAACGGGATGCCGTGCTGGCAGGTCGAGTGGGCGGATGTCCTCGTTTACGACGTGTGGGCCGCCGGCTTCTCGGGCGAGGAGATGACCAAGGATCTTCTCGAGCAGTATCCCGGTAAGGCGATCGTCCTGACCTCGCCCGGCATGGACGTCGAATGGGTCCAGGGCGGCGTCGATGCGATCATCTCGGGTGCACAGGCGCCCGGCTCGCTCGTCGCAGCCGTCGAAGCCGCGTACGCAGCACGGACACCGCCGGGCTGACCGTCAGGGCCACGCGATGAGGGCGATCGCGACCAGGGCGAGGGCGATCCCCGCGATGTGGGTCGGGGCCAGCTGCTCCTTCCCGATCACCCGGGCGAGGATCGCCGTGACCGCCGGGTACTGCGACGCCACGACCGCACTCACGCCCAGGGCGCCCAAACCGGTCGACGCCACGAAGAACGCGGTCCCCAGGATGTCCGCGATCCCGATGAGCACCATCAGCGGGGCGGCGCTCCGGACGGTCGTCTCGGTCCGGCGCAGGCCGACCGTCGAGATCACGGCGAGTCCCAGGACGATCGCCCGGCTGATCGCCACGGGCCACCAGGTCTCTCCGCCGGCCGACGTGCTCCGACCCATCGCGATGAAGAACACACCGGCCCCGAGTCCCGCCAGGAGGGCGAACGGCAGGCTGTCCCGGCCGATCCCGATGTCCCGGGCCGGCCTGGCCACGAGCACCACCGCGACGAGGGCGACTGCGATCCCCAACGCATCGGTCGGCCGGAGCCGGTCGCCCGTGATCGCGCCGATCACGACCGGGAACCCCGCGCCGATCACCCCGGTGAGCGCTGCCGCGAGGCCCATCGCGCCATAGGTCAGGCTGCGGTAGAAGCTGACGAGCGAGACGAAGGCCGCGACACCGGCGAGGATCGACCAGCCGATCGGTTCGCCACCGGGGTACCGCTCGCCGAGCAGGGTGAGGGCGACGAACGCGACGGTCACCCCGACCGTCTGCGAGACCGCGACCGTTCCCAGCGGGGTCGCTCGGCGGCTCGCGACTCCCGCGCTGAAGTCGCTGACGCCCCAGCTGAGCGCGGCACCGACCCCGAACCCGACGCCGGTCGGGGTCACGCTCGCGATTCGCCGCGGATCCGGCCGGGATCGAGTGGCCTGCGCCACGGCGAGGGGGTCATCGCCAGAGCGTACAGGACTCCGATGGGGGCGATCCGACCCCCGAGTCCACCGACCCACGGCCGATCCGACGGCACGGCGCTGCCGCTCCCGATGGATGAGGTGACGGCCCCGACACCAGGGGGGACATCGGGGCCGTACGCGAAGGAGAACGAGGACCCGCGGCGTCTGTTACGGCCCTCTGGACGGGCCCTCGATCAGGGCGATGACCGGGGATGCTGAGTCGCCTCGTGTGACGAGGTGTCGGTCAGGGTGCGGCCCCGACGTATCTCCCGAACGTCGAGGCCGCTCCACCGGTCAGAACGCGGCGGGTCACCCACCCGTTACGTCACGGAGCGGTGCCGACGCCCGGCAGCGACCGAGCGTTCGTGGCCGAGGGTCAGGCGTCCCCCTCGATCTCGAGGGTGCCCTGCCAGCAGTCCGTCGTCATGCCGTCGTGGTCGCATTTGATCTCGGAATAGCGACCCTTCACCGGGCTGCCCTTCCGCCACCCGTCGGTCACGACACCCGTGATGACGGCTTCGAGGCCGGTCTGCTCGACATGGACGAGCGCCGTGAACGGCCGGGTCGAACCGTTGAACCGGTACCTCGCTTCGATGACCGTCGTCGGACCTGGGTTGAAGTCGAGGACCTTCCCGGCATAGGCGCCTTCGCCGGCCGCGCCGCCGACGACGCCGGCCATCTCCGGGCCCTCGCCGACCATCCATTTCGTGAACGTGGCGGTGTCGGGACCCGTCGCGGTCGTCGGTGTCCCCTTGACGGCGGTCTCCATGTCAGTTCCTCCGCGACGGCTGGGACGGGACCTGGAGGAGTCCTGCGTCCGCCCGTCCAGATCGTCAGGGTAGACCCACGTCGTATCGGCGCCGTCTCGACGCGGGTTCGCTCCCGATCCGGGCCGCCTCCCGGTCGTGATCGGCCAACGGGTGCGGGCAGCGTTGGACCCCGGCCCGGATGGGGGTCCACGAGCCGGGGTCTGGGTCGCACGGTACGGCTCTCGGATTGGATATCCCTGAGAGCCGTCACCGGACGTCGTCCGAGCGGCCCGCTGCGATGAGCGCGGCGCCGGTTCGTCGCCCCGACGTCCCGGTGCGACCTACGAGGCGGGGAGCCGAAGCAACCGCGTCAGGACGTCGAAGGTCTCGGGGCCGCCCGACCAGGCGGCCTCCAGGCGGTCGCGACCGACGCGACGGCCGGCCCAACCGAGGATCACCGCAGCCGCGACGATGTCATCGAGCGGACCGATGCCTGGCAGGAACTCGGGGATCAGGTCGATCGGACTGGCGATCCAGATGGCCAGGAACCCGAGGGCGAGCTTGACGCTCCGAGGCGTCGTCGGGTCGACGATGAGCCGCCTGATGAGGCGGAGGACGTCGGGCAACATGCGAACGGCGGGCAGGGCCAGCTCACGCGATGGGCGATGCAGCCACAGCAGGGCGACGATCGCGACCCACAGGATCAGGGCCGTGACGATGACCGCCGCGACGCCGGAGACGAGGTCCACGGGGCAAGTCTACGGGCCGCCGTCCCCCGACTCGGGCGAGCCGCGTCACGCGGGCTCATGCCCGGAGCGTCGAACGGTCCCATGCAGACCACGGAGGCACCGACACCATCGTGCGCTTGATCCTCATCGCGTTCTTCGTCGCTCTGAGCCTCGCGGCGTGCGGAGGCCAGAACCCGACCGGACCCTCCCAGGGGACCGCGACGACTCCACCGGTCGCGTCGGGCTCGCCGGTCGCGTCGGGCTCGCCGGTCGCGGTTCTCCCGAGCGCATCACCGACCCCCAAGCCGAAGCCGAGTCCTACGCCGGCTCCGACCGCCGCGCCGCTCCCAGTCTGCCTGGCCTCCCAGCTGGGTGCGAAGGTCACCGGCTGGGACGGGGCGATGGGCCATCAGATCGCCTCGATCACCCTGACGAACACCTCGAGCCACACCTGCACGGTGCAGGGCACGCCCGAAGTCGAGCTCGTCGGAGCTCACGGCGCGATCCTGATCGACTCGCAGACGAGCGGCCCCTCCGGGCTGCCACACATCGCCTCGGGCGCGCCGACGTTCCATCTGGCCCACCTCGGGTCGATCAAGACGTTGGTCCAGACCGCGAACTACTGCGGGTCGGCCCCCGCCCTGCCGACGACGATCGCATTCGTCCTGCCGGTCGGCGCCGGACGCCTCGTTGCCAGGCCCGGTCCGGGCGGCACGGTCCCGTCGTGTCTGGGCTCACCGACCTCGCTCGGCTCGATCTCGATGAACGGCTGGCGGAAGTAGCGCCGGCGAGGCCGGGCAACGACGAACGACGGCCGTCCTTCAGACTGCCGGTACCACCACCAACCGAGGAGGTTCGTCATGCGGTTCGTCCAGGAGTACGGCTTCAACGTGAAGATCGGCCAGGAGGTGGCTCACCAGAAGTGGCTGACCAAGAACCACGATGCGCTTGTCCGGTCGCAGCCAAAGGGCACCCGCTACATCGGGACGTTCGTCGTGGTGCTCAGCTCGGAGAAGGGCGCCGGTTCCTACCGGGCGCTCTACGAGATCGACAGCTACGGCGCGATGGACGCCCAGGCGGCGGACGCGAAGGACCCGAAGAGCGAAGCGACCAAGCTCATGGCCGAGTGGAGCGCCTTCTGGGACATCGATCTCGCCGCCCCTTGGAGCGCCACTCTCATGAAGAACGCGATCGACGCCACGATCTTCGACCCGAAGTCATAGGACGTTCGTCGCAACCGCCCGCTCCGCGTCGGACCGAGCAACGGGACCTCGGCGGAGGGAGCGCGCGGAGCCGGGTCCTCGAGGCGATCGAGTCGCGAGACGGTCGCGAGACGCCGTCCCGGTAAGTTCCGGCCGACGGCACGCGCAGGGCGTGGCGCGACACTTCAAGGAGTCGAGCATGCGAACCCCTACTCGTCGGGCGATCGTCGCGGTACTCGCGGCCAGTCTGGCCGTCATGGCGATGATCTCGCCCGTCGCAGCAGGCGCGTCTCAGCAGGTCACCCTCGTCTCCACCACGATCTTCCATCAGAACGTCCCGAACGACGGCACCTTCGTTGCCAGCGGGTCCGCGGTCGACACCAATCTGATCTGCTCCACTGGCACCTTCGTCGATACCGGCATCAAGTTCGCCGGGTTCCAGAGCGGTAAGGCCGTCCAGATCACCGTCGACAAGGCCTACTCCTGCCCGGATGGATCGTTCTTCGTGAAGATGCAGATCCACGCCAACTTCGACGGCACCGAGACGTTCAGCTGGGTCATCACCGGCGGAACGGGCCCCTACGCGAACCTTCACGGCAGCGGCCAGGGCACCACGGTCCCAACCGCTGACGGCAACATCAACACCTTCGTCGGCCACCTGCTCCACTGATCCGTCAAGCAGTG